>NZ_FXUD01000001.1:0-483495 GCF_900182895.1 Serratia sp. CC22-02
CCGGCCAGCCCGTGGAGCCCGCTGGCGGCGCTGGAGCAGGCGGGCGACAGCCGCTCGGCAGATATTTACTGGTATCACACCGATCTGAACAGCGCGCCGCTGGAGGTGACCGACGCGGCGGGCAACCTGTGCTGGTCCGGGCAATACGACACCTTCGGCAAGCTGCAGGGCCAGACGGTGGCCGGCGCGGCGAAGCGGCAGGGCGCGCAATACCAGCAGCCGCTGCGCTACGCCGGGCAATATCAGGACGACGAAAGCGGCCTGCACTACAACCTGTTCCGCTACTACGAACCCGAGGTGGGGCGTTTCACCACGCAGGATCCGATAGGGCTGCGCGGCGGGCTGAACCTGTATCAGTATGCGCCGAACCCGCTGATGTGGGTGGATCCGTTTGGGTTGAGTATTGAATGGGTTAATCCTTCATCGTTAAATTATTCTCAAGCATATATATCTGATAACGTAACTGGATATATACATGATATGTCTAATAACAATTGGGATTGGAATCGAAGTGGACCATTGAATGTTGCCGAAGTGGATGGACAATTAGTATCTCTAGACAACCGCAGATTATATGCAGCACAAATGGCTAATGTAGAATCTGTACCGATTAAGAGAGTTAATTTATCTGAACCGTTACCACCACCAGCAACTGGAGGTACGTATGGGAGTAATCTCAATAAAAAACTGAACTCTAAACCTAAGAATTCTGATGTTCCTAGAGTCCAGTTGCCAGCAACAGGAACACCTAAAAAGCCAACAATTGTTAGCAAGAACAAAAAAACGGGGAGTTGCAAATGATAGCTAAAGAAATGCAGAGTAAGTGGGAAGACAATCAACTGATCGGATTAGATGTAATCATTAATGATGTAGGTGTCGTAAGAGAAATAGACATTGAATTCGAGATAAATTATAAATTTAAAGACACCTTTAATAAGGAATATAAAATTTCATTAGGTAGTGAGACAACCTTGAATGCATTGATTGAACAGTATGACGAGGTGTGGTCAGAGATTCAAGTGAATAACAAGGTGCAACTTTCTGACGGTGATTTCTTGTTATGTGGTGAGGGTGAAATGGGCAATGAAGGGTTTATTGCACGTACAGATGGAATTAATAGATTGAAATGGTTTATGTACTCAACAACCTCTAACCCTTTTGTTAACGTTATAGAAGCTGGCAAATGCGTATATTTTCAATCTACGCTGGGTTTCTATCTCTGCTTTGATATAACCAATAATAACATATCTATAAAAAATGAAAAAAGTTGGTGAGACTTTAAACGAAAGTGATTGGCGTGGATGAAAGTTTATTTCTATGAAGTGATGAGCTAAATCGGCAAGCTTCAGGGCCAAACGGTGGCCGGCGCGGCGAAGCGGCAGGGCGCGCAATATCTGCAGCTGCTGCGCTACGCCGGGCAATATCAGGACGACGAAAGCGGCCTGCACTACAACCTATTCCGTTACTACGAACCCGAGGTGGGGCGTTTCACCACGCAGGATCCGCTGGGGTTGAGTACCAGAAGAGACTAACTCTCAGGGGATAAAATGCTTCTGAAAAGTGCGGTATTGAAATTAACCAGTATGACGACCAACTTGTCTGGAATATACAGCGCAATGCCTTTGTTAATTATCATTTAAGTAGAGAATAAGCTAAAGATGAAGGTACAAGCAATAAAAACTAAGTATGGGATCATACTAGGACGAGATGCCTTGATCATTTCTGAACATGAAATGAGTTTTTCTCCTTTTACATTTAAAGTTAAAGCGTTGCTTTCGTTATCGGCATGCGAGCCAGAGGTTTTGAATGAGGCAGATGTGAAAATAGAGTTCTTTTTTAGTGAAATAGAAAGGATGTCTATTTATAAAGTTGATGACTACCCTTATGAGAGGTATTCAGAGTCAAGCTTTGATTTGCTGGAAGAATACAGTTCAGGAAGAAAAAGAGTTGCGTTAAGTATTTATGATCATGTTTTCGATGTTACAGGTAATTTTAAAATATTGTATGAATAACGGGGCGTTTTGAGTCGCAGAAAAAGATTGAAGTGGTAGGAGGCATAGTAACAGCAGTCACTGCGCGACGCCTTTGGATTGATAGAACACCACGAAACAGGACTACTTGATGCCTCCATACCATCGAGTAGGTATCTGTAACCTATTAGCTGTTAAACCAGTAACGGCGGGGTGGTAGCGTGTTAAAACTACGAAGCAGGGCTGTTAAGTGGAGGGGACTATTGTGGATGATAGTGAAAACATGATTGTTACTCAGGCTGAAATTAGTGCGCTGAAGAAGCTTATCATGTATGTTAAGTTTTCTTGTGATGATGTTGAGTCATTAGAGTATGCTGGTAGTTATGCGATCAATAGTTTCTTTGATAAGTTGATTGCTATTGATTATCTTGAAGAGTTTGAACGAAAGTTTTATGACATACAAAACCCGGATAATGAGATTGCAGTAATGAGCAAAATCAATAAATATCAACATGATTCTTTAAATAAAATGAGTGACAAGACTATGAGGGAAGTCTTTAAACAATGTCTTCATCCATTTAAACCAAGATAAAGTATCTTAATAGGAGGGTAATACTCTCTCTTACTAACCACATAGTTTGAAGAGTTTATAAGCCTCCTGTGGCAGCACCGTCGGTTTTCGCAGGAGTGATGTGACAACGGCGACTGTTCGGCGGATATATGCTGATGTTACATTGATTGAATTAGTGCGTTATTGGAAGTAAGTGACACGGTGTATAACCTGGGCGGGTAATGATTAATATGTTTGAAAATAATAGATTAATTGACAAACTGGTGTTTTTGAATGAATCTAATAAAAATGAAAGTGTCACTATAAATTTTTATTCTTGGGTCCATATTATTTATGGAGTGATTATTTTTTATGGGAGAAAAAGTGAAGAGGAAGCAAGTTACATAATTAACAATACACCTATGTTTACAACCCCACCCAAGAATTTCATGGAGGCCTGTATGTTAGGTCATGAGGATGAGTATTATTGGGGTATGGTAATGTCACATGGTGATAGATACTTTGAGAAGGGTTTTACTCGTACAGCACCGGATGATTATTATGAATGGGAGGAGGGCTATATAAGAGATCACCAGCTTGAGATAAACACTCTGGTTTTTAATGATTAAAACAAGTGATGTTGTTAGAGCCGGTAATTCTCAGTCGGTTCTAAATGTCTAGGGTAAAAAAGTATCTAAAAGCAGGTTTGATAATTTTGAAATATCCATCCATAAACATTGATAAATCATTTAATATTACGGTATCATTCCTCCCCCAAAACTAAATACCCAATGTCCCATTAATCAGGGTGCGGCAGTGCCCGCCGATCCAGGGTTCGCCGTCAATAAAGCGCACGCTCACGCGGCCATCTCGATTCAGTTGGGTGCCCTGGCGCACCAGGTAGCCCTGTGCGGTCTGGCCGCCGTCGGGAAAGCGGTTGGCCTTCAATAAGCGCGCCAGGCAGGCGTTGGCGCTGCCGGTTACCGGATCTTCAATCAAAACACCGCATTCCACCATAAACGCGCGCATTTCGTAATCGGCCGGTTCGGCCGTGGTGCAGGCGCCATAGATCACCACGCCATCCACATCGCAAGCCGTTTGCAACCGTTTAATCGTGGCCTGATCCGGCGTCGCCGCCAGGCAGGATTGTGCGTCCGGCAGGCGCACCATCAGCCAGCGAATGCCCATCTCGGCAATCACCGGCAGGGGGCCTCCTTCAATCACCGCGGGCCGTAAAGCGGCCATCAGCCGTTCTGTTTCCTCAGCCGCCATTGGGCGAAACTCAACTTCGGGTGCGGCGAACGCCAATGTGCCTTCCGGCAGGATATTGACCGCCACCAGGCCGACGCCGCATTCCTGCATCACCGTTCCAGGCCGTTTGGGCGTCAATCCGGCTTCCAGCAGGGCGTGGGCGGTGCCCAGCGTTGGGTGGCCGGCGAAGGGCAGCTCTTTTTCGGTGGTGAAAATGCGCACCTTATAATCCGCCGCCGGGTGCGTCGGTTTAAGCACAAAGGTGGTTTCCGAAAGGTTGGTCCAACGGGCCAATGCCAGCATCTGCGCGCTGCTCAGCCCCTCGGCCTCCAGTACCACCGCCACGGGGTTGCCCTGCAGCGGCGTACGGGTAAACACGTCCACCTGTTTGTAGGCGCGGGGTGTCACATCATCACTTCTGAGCATTTGCCATCATCCGTTATCAACAAAACCTGATGATAACGATATTCGCCAATGGCTTCAAAGGGTTGAGTTTTGTTTTGAGATACCCGCCCGTCGCCATTTCAGCCCCGGCTTGGCGAACATCACCAGGTTGCCCAGCAGGATCAGGCACAGGCCCAGCACGGCGTTGAAGTGCCACTGATAGCCTTCGTAGATCGTTGAGATGGTCAGCGCCACCAGCGGGAACAGCAGGGTGCTGTAGGCCGCCGCGCCGGCGCCGATGCGGCCGAGCAGGCTGAAGTAAGCGGCGAAGGCGATCACCGATCCGAAAATCGCCAGGTACAGCAGGGAGCCGATATAGCGGCTGCTGTGTTCCATCTGGAACGAGGCGCCCTGCGCCAAGGCGATCAGCGCCATCAACAGCGCGCCGTAGGTCATGGCGTAGGTGTTGGTGGAAAAGATATCCAGCCCGCGGCGCTGATGGCGCGTGCTGATCATGTTGCCCAGCGAGAAGCCGTAGGTGCCGAGCGCGCTCAGGCCGATGCCTTTGAGCAGCTCCGGCGCCATGCGGGTGGCGGCCAGATCTTGCCAAAACAGCGCCACGATGCCGGTCAACCCCAGCAGCGCCGCCGGCAGCAGGTTGGGGCTGGGGCGCTGGCGGAAAAACAGCAGGCTGTTGAGGGCGTTGAACAGTACCGCCATCGAGAAAATCACCGATTCCAGCCCGCTGCTGATGTAGGCCGCCGCATGGTAGAAGCAGAAGAAGTTGAAGCCGAACACGCAGCAGCCCTGCAGCACGCAGAACAGATGATCGCGCGGAGCGAGGCGGAGCAGGCGGCGCGTTAGCAGCAGCACGGCGAACATCACCGCGGCGGAAATGGCGAAGCGGTAAGCGATCGATACGGGAATGGCCACCGGCCCTTCCTGTTGCAGGGTGATCGCAATCCAGGTGGTGCCCCAAATCAGCACCACGGCGAGGTACAACAGCGCATTCATTCTATTTGTTACTCCGAAAAAACCGATGGCGCAGTATCCGCTTTGGCACGCGGCGGCGCTTGCAGCGCTTTGCGCCCAGTTGCATATTCTTGCGCTTTTTTTGCCAAAAGCGCGGGGCGGCGGCTGGTATGCGGCGGCGCCACTCTTTACACTGTCGGCATGTCGAACAACGGGGCCGGCGATGTCCAACTATCAGGCGTTTGAAACACTGCGTGAGCACAAGGCGCGGCTGCACGGCAGCGTGCTGCTGGGCACCGGCGTGGAGCTGGCTGCCTGGTCCAACTGCAACGATCGCGTCACGCAGGAAAGCGCCGACCACCATACCCTGAGCCTGTACGTCGCCGACGGCTATGAGTGCTACCAGCAGGTGCCGGGCGGCTGGCGCAACGGCGGCGGGCCGGATCGGTTCTGCATCATGCCGCGCCAATACGCCTCCACCTGGGATGTGCGCAGCGATCTGTCGTTCGTGCATCTGTATTGCACCGACGGGCATCTGCGGCAGCTGGCGGAGCAGACCTGGGATCGCAGCCCGGCGGCGATCAACGTGGAGCAGCGCAGCTTCGGCGAAGATCCGCAGATCACGCTGCTGTACCGCCAGTTTTTGCTCAACTGCGATTGGCAGGACAGCGCCAATCTGCTGGCGCTCAGCAGCGCGTCGAACCTGCTGATGTCACACCTGATCCAACGTTACAGCCAGCTGCAGTGGAAGCTGCCGCCGGTGCGCGGCGGCCTGGCGCCTGCGGTAGCCAGGCGGGTGCGGGAATATATCGCAAGCCACCTCGATCGGCCTTTGCTGTTGGCGGATCTGGCGGCGCAGGCCGGGTTGAGCGAATACCATTTCGCCCGCATGTTCAAGCACGCCACCGGCCTGGCGCCGCACCAGTTCGTGATGCGCGCCCGGCTGCAGCGGGCGGAACAGCTGTTGCGGCATAGCCAACAGCCGATCACCGAGATCGCGCTGGCGTGCGGCTTCAGTTCCGCCAGCCATTTCAGCAACCGCTTCAAGGCGGCCTATGGATTTGCTCCGCTGCAGGTGCGGCTGGGGCGCTAACCGAAAGGGAGTGCAGCATGGATCAACAGTTTGCCGGGCTGGGCGTGTTGTTTGCCGCCGGATTCGGGCCCATCACGCGTGAGAACGACGAGAGCAAGGCGTTTTATGTCGAGGCGCTGGGGCTGCCGCTCAAGCCGATGCCGGGCAACGAAACCTATCTGCTGTCGGAGCAGGGCGCGCTGGATGGCGTGAAGCATTTCGCCCTGTGGCCGCTGGCGCAGGCGGCGCAGTCCTGCTTTGGCGACGATCGCTGGCCGGCGGATCTCGCGGTGCCGCAGGCGTGGATCGAGTTCGACGTGGCCGACATGGCGGCCGCCACCCAGGGGCTGGTCGATCGCGGTTATCGGCTGTTGGTCGCCAACCGCGAAGAGCCGTGGGGGCAGAGCGTTACCCGTTTGCTCAGCCCGGAAGGGTTGCTGGTCGGTGTCACCTATACGCCCTGGCTGCGGTAAACGCCACGCCGTTCGCCGCCGCCTGCCGGCGGTGGGCGGCTTAAGAACAAATACGCATTAGCTTAAAGCGGTCTGCGCTATAGACCCATCAAATCCCCGAGTGGTTTCCCTTCCTGTAAGCAGAAATTCCGTTCATTGCGTAAAAACCAATGGCCAGAACGCGCTATTGCCATGCCATTTTACGGCGATTTTCCCCCGTCTTTTTTTGCCGCCAGGTGCCTGATGGGAATAGAGATTATTCTTATATTTCCGCCAACCCTTAAGAAATAATAATGATTCTCGTTTTCAACCACGGAAAGGAGAAGGAACGATGAAAACAGTGAAGCGAACGGGTATCGCGCTGGCGATAGCCCTGACTTTCCCCCTGGCATTGCCCGCCGCTACGGCGGCGCAACCCTCCCTGACTAACAGTAAGGCGGCAACGATGACGGAAAAACACGGGCAGTTCATTGCGGTCGGTAAAGTGGTGCAGGTGACCTTCGGCGATTTCGCCTTCAAGCTGGATTTTACCGATGACAAGACCATGACCTTCACCGGCATCGGCGAGGCGTCGCAGGGCATCACCGATACCGTGCAATACACTGCGGTGGAGATTCGGCCGAAGGTCTATATGGTCTATTGGCACGAACCTCAGTCCGGCGACAACGTGACGCATATCGAGGACTTTGAGCGCGGCGAGGTGTACACCAACATCGCCGCCAAGGACGGCAGCTTCACCCATCTGAAAGGGCAGCTGAAAATCGTAGGTCACTCAGGAAAATAAGGAGCAGTTATGAAAAAGGCATTGATCACCTGTGCGATCGTCGGCGGCTTGCTGGCGAGTTACCCGGCGCTGTCAACGGATCAGGCGGCGTCTTACAAATCGACCGGCAAAGGCGGTTATCATCATGCCCAGCAGAAGCTGAAGGTGGTGGAAGATCTGTACGCGGGCTTCTTCAACCGCCACGACATCGGCGTGGCGCAGAGGCTGATTGTGGAAAACTACAAGCAGCATAACCCGTTCGTCGGCGACGGCATCAAGCCGTTCCTGGATTTCTTCAGCCAGACCTTTAAGGACAATCCGCAGTACAGCGCCAAAATATACCGCAGCGCGGTCAACGGCGATCTGGTCTATGTTCACGTCAAATACCAAAATAACCCGCAGGATCGCGGCACCGCCAGCGTGGATATTTATCGGGTGAACGATCAGGGGAAAATCACCGAGCATTGGGACGTCAATCAGGATGTGCCGGAAAAATCGGCTAACGACAATACCATGTTCTGATCCGCAAGGGCCGCTGCGGCGGCCCTCAACACGCCCGCAACACTTTATTTACTTACATAAATATTAAATGACCGCCGCGTCGAGTAGGCTACGGCCGCCTTTGGCAGTGGTGGCACGGTTGATGGGCGTCATTGTCCCGCCACTGCTTGAGGCGTTTCCCCGCATTTCCCGTTATCCCGCGCGTTGACTCTCCACTTTTTTGAACTGATGGCGCAGCTGCAGCGCATTGCAAAACACCAACACCGCCGTCACCGCGAACACCCAGCGGAACCCCATCATCGCCGAAATGCCCGAACCCAGCAGCGGGCCAACCACGTTGCCCAGGTACATAAAGGATTGGTTATAGCCGAAGATGCGCCCGGTCACCTGATCGGAGGAATACCTCAGCAGCAGCGCCTGCACCGCCGGCATCAGCGCGCCGTCGGCGAAGCCGAGCAGGAAGCGCAGAATGCCCAGCTGCAGCGGCGTATTGACCCAGGCCATCACGGCGAACAGCCCGGTGGTGAACAGCAGCGCGGCGATCAGGATGCGCGCGGTGCCGATGCGATCGCCGAGGCGCCCGAGGCGCGGCGCCGAGATCAGCGCCGCAATGCCGGGCACGGCGGCGATCATGCCGCTGACAAAGGCAATATTGCTGACGTCGCCGGACAGCTCGCGGATGAACAGCGTCAGGATCGGGCTGATGGACGAGTTGGCCAGCTGGATCATCAGGGTACAAACGAACAGGGTGACGATCAGCGTCGGATAGGGCAGCGAACGGAATACCGCCTTGCCGCTCAGCTGATCCGCTTTTTTCACCGTGATGCGCCGCTCTTTAATCAGGAACAGCGTCACCAGGAAGCTGACGAACATCAGCCCGGCGGTGACGAAAAATACCACCCGCAGCCCCAGATGATCGGCCATCAGCCCGCCCAAGAGCGGCCCGGCGATCACGCCGGAGATCTGTCCGGTAGAGAGCGTGCCCAGCGCCCAGCCGCTTTTATCGCGCGGCGCCTGCGAGGCGACCAGCGCCATGGCGTTGGGAATATAGCCGGACGTCAGCCCCATCAGGGCGCGCAGCGCGAACAGCTGCCAGACGTTGGTGGCCAGCCCCTGCAGCGCGATGACGATCGCCATGCCCAGCGAGGCGCGCAGCAGCATCAGCTTGCGGCCTTTGCGGTCGGCCAGGCTGCCCCACAGCGGTGAGACTACCGCCGAGACCAAAAAGGTGCCGCTGAACACCAGCCCGGACCACAGGCTGAGGGATTGGTGATCGCTGACGCCGAGCTGTTCGACGTACAGCGGCAGAAAAGGGAGGATTTGGCTCATCGCCAGCCCGGTGAAGAAACACCCGAGCCAGACCGAGATCAGATTGACTTTCCACGCTTCCATCGGCTTACCGTACCACGTTGAATAAGGAGGGATTTATTAAGCAAAATAATAATAACACTGCAAACTAATCGGCGAGGGGCAAATGCGTGAGCAAACGTAACCCTGCCGATGCAGTGTCTTTTTTGCTATATATTAATAGCTATATTATCATAGGTAACTGGGTTAAGCCAGAGCGGCGCGGTAGCCAGGAAGGGCACCGCGCGATCCGGCGGTGTGAAAGCAGGGATAAACTGAACGCTAGATTGATGCCAATGAAGAAAGATCATCCTGAAGACGTGACGCTGCTGCGCACGCAGTTAATGTCGCTGGTGCGCCGTTTACGGCGCGAATCGCGCAGCGACGAAAAATCCTGGGCCCAACTGATGCTGTTGGGGGCTATCGATCGCCACGGCGGCGAGGCGACGCCGTCGCTGCTGGCGGAATCGGAGCGCATGCGTTCCTCTAACCTGGCGGCCGCGTTGCGTGAGCTGGAGGCCGATGACTTGCTGGTGCGCACGCCGGACGCCGAAGACAAACGCCGGGTGCGAGTGCGCCTGACGCCCGCCGGGCTGGGCCTGCTGCAGCAAAGCCGCAGCCGACGCGAGGCGTGGCTGCTGGCGGCGATGGAGAGCTGTTTAACGGAGCGGGAGCAGGCGCTGTTGATTGAGGCGGGGGCCTTGATGGCGCGGCTGGCGGCGGCGCCGCCAACGGAAACGGAATAATCGCTGGGCGGCCGGTGCGCCGCCCCTGCGGCGAGATTACGGCATCGGCCAATCGACCGGCATGGTGCTGACCACGTCCACGTAGCGATCCCAGGCCGAAGACCAGAATTGGGTGAAGGCTTCCAGGGTAAGGTGGATGCCCATCAGGCCCATCACGAACCAGCAGGCGGTAAACAGGCCCAGGCTGCTGAACATGAACGCCATGCCGTTACGGCTGGTCTTACGGCAAACGACGTTTAACTGGCTGGCGAAGAACATCATCACGGCGCTCAGCAACTCCCAGCGCATCATGACTAAACCGGTGGCAATGGTACTCATCGAACTCGATCCTATGTAACAAAAAGCCGCATCCGGCAGGGCGCCGACAGGGAAATGCGGGGGAATATCGGGAATAGTGTGATTAAGATCACATTGTAGCATTGGGGCGAACGGCGGCTCAATGGGAAGCGCGGTGAAAAAAACGCCGACGGTAACATTCCAATATGCTGAAACAGTTATGCCATTTCATTAGCAACCTTTTCATGGGGCGGTGCGCCCGATAACGCTATGCTTGCCGGCTTTTCAGTTCCCTGATTTTGCGGGGAAATGTGACGCAAAAGGTATCGGCACCGCATGGCCCTGTTAAAAGAAAAAATTCGCGACCACTCTGCGGAAGAGAGGCTGTTTATCCGCCGGGCCGGCGTAGCGCTGGCGCTGGTGGTGGTCTGTTTCGGCGTGCTGATCGTCAATCTCTACCGGCTGCAAATCCGCCAGCACGGCTTTTACCAGACGCGTTCCAACCAGAACGACATCAAGATGCTGCCGATCGCCCCCAGCCGCGGGCTGATCTTCGATCGCAACGGCATTCCGCTGGTGCGAAACGTGACACTGTATCGTATCGAGATCACGCCCAGCAAAATCAGCAACATGGCGGCGCTGCTGCAGGCGCTGACGCCGATCGTCGACCTGACGCCGGAGGACATCAGCGCGTTTCGCGACGACATGCACCACAACAGCCGCTACAAACCGGTGACGCTCAAAGCCGGGCTGAGCGACACCGAGGTGGCGCGCTTTGCCGTCAATCAATACCGTTTCGACGGGGTGACGATCGATACCTATCAACAGCGTGAATATCCTTACGGCGCCCAGCTGGCGCACGTGCTGGGCTATGTGTCGAAGATCAACGACAACGATCTCAAACGCCTGGACAAGGCCGGGCTGAGCGAGAACTATGCCGCCGACCGCAACATTGGCAAACAGGGCATCGAGGCCTATTACGAGTCCGAACTGCACGGCACCACCGGCTATCAGGAGGTGGAGGTGGATAACCACGGGCGGGTGATCCGCCTGCTGAAGGAGCAGCCGCCGAAGGCCGGCAAGAACATCTACCTGACGCTGGATTTACCGCTGCAGCAGTACATCGAATCGGTGCTGAAGGGGCAGCGCGCCGCGGTGGTGGTGGAAGATCCACGGGACGGCGGCATCTTGGCGATGGTCTCCAGCCCCAGCTACGATCCCAATCCTTTCGTCAAAGGCATCGGCTATCAGGCCTATAAGACCTTGCTGACCAACCCGGATTTGCCGCTGATCAATCGCGTCACTCAGGGCTTGTACCCGCCAGCGTCGACGGTGAAGCCCTACATGGCCGTTTCGGCGCTGTTCGCCGGGGTGATCACACCCACCACCACCTTTTTCGGCGCGCCGACCTGGACGCTGCCCGGCACCGAACGCCGCTACCGCGACTGGCTGAAAACCGGCCACGGCATGCTCAACGTCACCAAAGCGATCGAGGAATCCGCCGACACCTTCTTTTATCAGGTGGCGTATGAGATGGGTATCGACCGTATCCACCACTGGCTGAGCCAGTTCGGCTACGGCCAGTCCACCGGCATCGATCTGAACGAAGAGTACCGCGGCGTGCTGCCGAGCCGCGACTGGAAGCTGAAGGTGCACAAAAAGGGCTGGTATCAGGGGGATACGGTTTCGGTGGGCATCGGCCAGGGGTATTGGGTGGCGACGCCGATCCAGATGGTAAAAGCGCTGACCACGCTGATCAACAACGGCCAGGTGAAAACGCCGCACCTGCTGTATTCGTTGCAGCAGGGCAACCGGGTGACGCGCTACCAGCCGCCGGCGCAAGCGGCGCAGATCGGCGATCCCCACTCGCCTTACTGGGGCATCGTGCGTAACGGCATGTACGGCATGGCCAACTTGCCGAACGGCACCGGTTACAAGCTGTTCCACACCGCGCCATACCAGATCGCCGCCAAATCCGGCACCTCGCAGGTGTTCAGCCTGAAGCAAAACCAGACTTACAACGCCAAAATGATCCCGGTGCGGCTGCGCGATCACATCTTCTATACGCTGTTCGCGCCTTACAAAAACCCCCGGGTGGCGATGGCGCTGATCCTGGAAAACGGCGGCGGCGACGGCGTGGTGGCGGGGCCGACCGCCCGCGCGATCCTCGACCACATTTTTGACCCGGCCAACGCGCCGCAGCCCGGCGATCCGGCGCAAAGTAAACCGCAGTTAAACGACAGTGCGGATGTGCAGCGGTGATGCGGTTTGTTTTTACTTTCTTACAAACTGCAATCTCCTGACCATTTCCGGCAAGGTAGACTGAAATAACACCATAAACCGAATAAAAACGCAGGGTTAACACAACAGTGGCGCCATCGACCAAAAAAAGCGGTAAAACCTATTCCACAGTTCGTTTCGGCTGGATTTGCGCCGGCATGCTGGTCTGTTTTTTTCTGTTGGCGTTCAGGGTCGGCTATCTGCAGCTGCTGGAGCACCAGCAGCTGGCGGATCAGGCTGACCAGCGCTCTATCCGCACCCAGGTGGTGCCGACCAACCGCGCTATGATCACCGATCGCAACGATGAGGCGCTGGCGGTCAGCGTATCGTCCAAAGACATCGTGCTGGATCCGAAACACATTCTCGATACCCAGACCGACACCGGCAACGAGCGCTGGCAGAGCATGGCCAACGTGCTGAAGATCCCGCTGGCGGACGTGCAGCATCTGATCCAGAGCAACGCGCACAAGCGTTTCGTCTATCTGGCGCGCAAGGTGGAGGACGACAACGCCGCCTACATCAGCAAACTGCATCTGACCGGCGTCAGCACCGAGCAGGATTTCAGCCGCTTTTATCCGATGGGCCAGGACGCCGCCGGGCTGATCGGCATCGTCGGCCAGGACAATCAGGGGCTGGAGGGCATCGAGCTGGGCTTCAACCCGCTGTTGCAGGGCAAAAATGGCCTGCGGGTCTATCAGAAGGACGGCAGCGGCGCGGTGATCGGCGTGCTAAAAAGCGTGGATCCGGTGCCGCCGCCGAACGTGACGCTCAGCATCGACAAATTTATCCAGTATGTGCTCTATGCGCAGATCCGCGACGGCGTGGTGGCCAACCAGGCCGACTCCGGCTGTGCGGTGTTGGTCAAGATCGACACCGGCGAAATCCTCGGCATGGCCAGCTATCCGTCGTTCAACCCGAACAACTATGGCAGCACCCCGGCGAAAGACATTCGCAACGTGTGCAGCAGCGACAGCTTCGAACCGGGCTCGACGGTGAAACCGGTGGTGGTGATGGTGGGGCTGGAGCATAAGCTGATCCGGCCGGATACGGTGCTGGACACCACACCGTATCGGGTGAACGGTCACCTGATCAAAGATGTCGGCCACTGGTCGAAGCTGACCATCACCGGCGTGCTGCAAAAATCGAGCGACATCGCGGTATCGCACATTGCGCTGGCGCTGCCGGCCACGGTGCTGCCTGCGGTCTATCGCAGCTTTGGCCTGGGGCGGCCGACCGAGCTTGGCATCGGCAACGAGAGCAGCGGCTATCTGCCGCAGCATCGTGAACGCTGGGCCGATATCGAACGCGCTACCTTCTCCTTCGGCTATGGGCTGCGCGTGACGCCGCTGCAGATGGCGCGCGAGTACGCCGCTATCGGTTCCTTCGGCATTTATCGGCCGCTGTCGATCACCAAGGTGACGCCGCCGGTGATGGGGCAGCGTATTCTGCCGGCGGATACGGTACGATCCGTGGTGCATATGATGGAGAGCGACGCCTTGCCGGGCGGCAGCGGGGTGAGCGCCGCGGTGCCGGGTTACCGGCTGGCGATCAAAACCGGTACCGCCGAGAAAATGGGCCCGAGCGGCAAATACGACGGCGGCTACATCAACTACACCGCCGGCGTGGCGCCGGCCAGCGATCCGCAGGTGGCGCTGGTGGTGATGGTCAACAACCCGAAAGCCGGCAAGCACTTCGGCGGTTCGGTGGCCGGGCCGGTGTTCGGCAAGATCATGGCCCAGGTGCTGGAGCACATGAATATTCTGCCGGATGCCCAGCCGCTTAACGTGGTGTCGTCGGTCAAGGGGTAATGATTTAAGCGGGAAATATTGGGCCAGAGAATCTCTGACCCAATATTTAATGCAACGAGTCTGACTTACGCGTTATTTCCCTTGGGTTGCCCACCATTTCGCTACGCAAGCATTGGGTGCCTGAATAGTTTTACCTTCTTTGGTGATATAAGGTACCGGTGAGTAGATTCTTGAGCAGTAGCCTGCCGGGCGTTCGGTAGCATTAACGGTGAGAGGGAGGCTAACGGTGGTGGCTAAAATCGCTGTGAGCAGCATCAGATTTGATAACTTCATCATTCTTCCTTAATTAATGAAAATAGAGTTACATGCTTGCCGTTACACGACGAGCGCTAATGAGAGTATTAATTTGTTGGTATAACGTCTACGGTAGATTTCATTATGGATGCGCCCTGATTCATTGATTGATATTTATATTGAATATTTATATCAACATCTAAAAAAAACATTTATTTTCCCGAGCGCAATTGCTGTCTTTCATTGAAATAAATGTTCCAACAAGCGGTTAGCTGGACTCAAGGTAATGCTTCAGCGCCTGCAGATCGGCGTTCACCAGCCCGGCGTCGCGGGCGAACAGCGCATCGTCCATATCCGGCTGGCGGAACAGGGTGAAGATCACCTCGGTGCCGCGCCGGTTGGCGAGCGCGCGCAGCGGCACGTAGACCACGCCGCCGTCCGGCAGCGTCACCCAATGATCCAGCACGCCGAAGGCATTTGGCGCGCTGAAGCGAATGTGGATCCGCCCCTGCGGGGTGTCCGCCACCCAGTCTTCATCTTCTCGCCGCAAGCTGTTCGCTAACCCTTTGGCCCACAAGGGGAAGTTTTCCGGCTGGCTGAGAAAGGCATACACCTCGTCACAAGGGCGGTTGATGGTAACATGCAGCGTTTGTGCGCTCAGCATCGTGGTTTCTCCGGTTGGCGGCGATACTTCAGTGTAGATCCCGCCGCGCTTAGAAGTAGTAACCGATGTTCACGTTGGTGCGAAAATACCATTTATTGCTGCCGGGGGACTGGGTGCCGGTCCAACCGGTGGCATTTTCTACGCCGCCCCACGGGTTGGCGTTCTGCGCCCAGGTCAGATCCACCCACAGCATCACCGGCATGGCGAACACTTGTACCCCCAGCGTGTTCATTTTAGAGTCGGAGCCGCCGTGCCTGTCCTTCCAGAGCACGCTGTAATCGTTGTAGAACCGCAGCTTTTTCACCGGCCCCCAGGGCACGTCGACGTCGCGCGCCAGGTTAATGGCGGCGGTGGTGGCCTGCGACGGGATCAGATAGGCCGGCGTCAGGCCGTTGCCCCCCATCAGGATCACCGAATTGTTGGCCCCGGCCGGGCCTTTGGCGTCGTAACCGTAGCGGATCACCTGGCCGGACAGATGCCAGGGATCGTAATTCACCAGCGTATGTAAGCCTGCCGCCCAGAAGCTGCCGTTATCGCCGGTCGCCTGGTTGTAGAGCCGCGAGGCCGCCAGCGAACCGCCGAGCTCATTGTTCCAGCCGCCCTGATGGAAAGCGCGCGTCAGCCGCAGGTTTACCTGATCGCGTTTTTCGTTGCGCTGCAGGTGCTGTGACGCGTAGTTGGTGTTTTTCAGATCGTCGTAGCTGGCGACGTCGGGGGCGTAACGCACGCCGGTCGGCATCATGCGCGGGTAGTAGGCGGCGTCGAAGGCCCAATCGTCATGCTGGTATTGGTATTTGGCGCCCAGCCCGGTGTTGACGCCAAAGCCGAGGTAAAACGGAATGCCGTACGACCAGCCGAACTGCGGGTAGGGCATCAGGCCGAACGGTTTGAACGGCGCGCCGAGTTGCACGGCGGAATGCTCAGACAGGTGGTAGCCGACATAGGCGCGGTCGATGGCGTATTTGCGCCGATCCTGAAACCAGAATCCGCTATCGAAAAACGCGTCGTTTACCTGGCCGGCAGCATCGATGCGAAAGGCGTCAAAGCGTAAATGCGGAGGATTCCGATAATTGCTGCTGTGCCAGTCTTCATAGCGATAATTGGCGCGCAGTGCGCCACCGATATCAATATTCTTTTTATTATCCTCGCTTTGCCAATGAATATGCGGAAATGCCGGGCGGCTTTTTTTTACCGGTGCCGCGGTGGCGGCAACGTCGTTGGGTATTGCGGCGACGGTTGCATAACTCACTGGTGAAACAAGGAAAAAACAAAGCGTAATCTTGCGCATGCCAGGCCCCTGAAGAAAGTAGACTGTTTATTAAGGCGAGCGAGTTTCACCTGTGGACAGGGTGCTTACGCTCATCAGTTTTATATTTGAGACGATTTTATCGAGCGTTTCATATATTAAATTTCGCGTCGGTTAATATATGAAACTTTGTTTCTTTTTTAATGGGAAAACTATAAATCCGGTATTAAACAAGTCAAGAAATAAAAATGAGAGTTGACGGGCAATACCGATTATTCGGTTGTCTTGGTCGGCGGGGGCGGCACACAGCAGGCTGAAATATTAGTGTCATCAATGCCCGTTAGACTCGCGGCATCCTGGTATTACTGACTAAAAATCATGAACATAAAACTGACACTGGGCCGCAGGGTAAAATCTGCGGCGGCGCTGCCGCGCGCGTTTGGCTTCGGCAAGAGCATGGGCTTATTAAGCGGCGTAATTTGCGTTATCGCGCTATTTTCTCTGCTGCAACTGTTTTCCACCGTATTTATTTCTAATATTCTGCGCGACGCCAAGGCTAACCTGGTGGCGGGCGATGGCTTGCATCGCCAGCAGGCGACGATGGATCGCGCCAGACTGTCGCTGCTGACGGCCAGCGACAGTCTGAACCGTGCGGGCATTTACTACCTGCAGGACAAAGCCACCGGCTCCGACGGCAGTTGGCACAGCCTGCTGGATGAGTCGTTGGCGGCGCTGCAGGCCTCAGAGCAGGCCTTCGCCCAGTTCGAGCGCCTGAGCGCGGAGGCGCCCGAGGCGGCGGGCGCCCTGAAAGACAGCTACCGCCTGTTCTATGACGGCCTGAAAGAGCAGGCGCAAGGGTTGCAGGGCAGCAGCATCGATGCGTTTTTCGCCGTGCCGATCCAGGCGTTTCAGGCGGATTTCAACGAGAAGTACCTCGCTTATCAGGCGCTGAACGAACGGCGTGGCGATGATGTCAACGTGCGGCAATTGGCGGCGCTGGAGCAAGCCAGGACCTTTGCGCTCGGCGCGCTGGCCGCGCTGGCGCTGATCGCCGTGGGGGTGTGGGTCGGCGTCTCTCGCTGGGTGATCGCACCGCTGCGGCGGGCAATCGCGCACCTCAACGTGCTGGCCGCCGGCGATCTTTCGCGGCCGCTGCCGCCTGAGCGGGCATTCAACCGCGAGATGCACCAGCTGCAGACCAGCATTGGCCACATGCAGGGCGGCCTGCAGCGCCTGGTCAGCGAGGTGCGCGATGCGGCGAGCGGGATCCTGAACGGCGTCGGGCGGCTGGCGGACGGCAATCGACAGTTGACGGCGCAGTCGGCGAAGCAGAACGGCGAATTGCAGTTGGCGACTGAGCACGTGCAGCAGCTGGCGGCGCGGGTGGAGGAAAACGGCCAATATGCGCAGCAGGCCAACCAACGAACCGAACAGGCCCGGCAGTACGCCGGCGCCGGTGAGCAGATGATGGAAACCGTCAATGTTTCGATGCAAGGGATCGTCAACCAATCGGCCGAAATGCGCGGCATCGTCGCGCTGATCGACAGCGTAGCGTTCCAGACCAATATTCTGGCGCTGAATGCGGCAATCGAGGCGGCGCACGCCGGCGTTCATGGCCGCGGCTTTGCCATCGTGGCCAAAGAGGTGGGGCTGTTGGCGCAAAAGAGCAGCCATTCGACGCGCGATATTCAGCAGTTGATCAACCGTTCGCTGCAGCAAATCGATCAAGGTTCGCAGGCGGTGGATCTACTGACGGGCAACCTGCGCCAGATTATCGATCTGGTGAACAAATGCAGTGCGCTGATGGGGGACATTTCCCTGGCATCGCTCAATCAGGGGGAGAGCATTCAGGACGTGACGGCGCGCATCTCGGCGCTGAATCAGGTGGCGCGCCAAACCGGCACGGTGGTGAACGCGGTGACCGAGGCCTCGCAGCTGTTGCAGGGCGAGTCGGAACGGTTGGAAAAAGCGATGGCGCGTTTCAGGCTACCGGCGCAATAAATACTTCCGATGCAGGTTAATGAATAATAAAGCTGCGCTTAACGTTATTTATTATTTTCGCGTCCTGAGAAAGTTCAGCGGGTAAATAAAAGTGCAGGCCGACGCTTATGGATTAAAAAAGCACCGGCCTGCAGAGATTATTTTTGACGGGATGATTAACGGCTGGTCTGGTGGCCGATAATGCCGCCGAGCGCTGCGCCGCCAAGGGTGCCCAGCGTGCTGCCGTCGGTCAGTACCGCGCCGCCGACGGCGCCCACGCCCGCGCCGATCGCCGTGTTGCGATCGCGATTGGACATATGCCCACATGCGGTAACGGAAAGCGTTGCCATCACCACCACCAACACACCTGCGGCACGTTTAATATTCATAATGAGTTCCTGGTAAATTGACTGATTAATGGATTAAAAATAATCCGATTAACCTGCCGGTAGAAGTTGGGATGAATGTATTCCTCCGTAAGAAAATCGAACAGGTAAAAATTCTTAATTTTGCAGCGGTGAAAAGCGATTGCTCGCCGAATGTGCGGCCGCCGGTAAAATCGTGGGTCTATACTGGAAAGACGCCTCGCGGGGTGCGGGGCGCACACTCTGGAGGCCGCCATGTCCGATCTCGTTTCCGCATCCGGCAAACCGGTGAAAATCCCCGGCCCGGCCCACCCAATCACCTTGACCCACCATCCGGCGCGGGTTGTCGTGCGTGCAGCCGGTCAGACCCTGGCCGACAGCCGCAACGTGCTCATCCTGCAGGAAGCCACCTATCCGCCGGTGTTTTACTTTCCGCGTGAGGATGTGAATCGGGCGCTGTTGCAGAAAAACGAGCACGTCAGCTACTGCCCTTATAAGGGCGACTGCAGTTATTTCTCCCTTGTGCTTAACGGCGAGCAGGAGGCCAATGTGGCCTGGAGTTATGAAATGCCCTACAACGCCGTGGTGGCAATCAAGGATCATCTGGCATTTTATCCCGATAAAGTGACGGAGATCCGCACCGAAGCATGAGCCGCCGCCGCCATCGGGCGGGGGCAGGTTGACATTCTCATTGTCCCTACTCATTATGTGTATTACCGGAAATTGATACGCTTTCCTTATGTTTTAATCCGACATAAACGAAACTCTGAGCAGGTGCCAAGGTGTCTACCTCTACGCGATTTGCCGTTGCCATCCATATTCTGACCAATATCACGCTGTGTCGCGGCCAGACGGTGCGTTCCGAAGATATCGCGCGCAGCGTCAACACCAACCCGACGGTGGTGCGGCGCATCCTCGGCGCGCTGGCGGAGGCCGGGCTGACCTATTCACAGATGGGGCAAGGCGGCGGGGCGCTGCTGGCGCGGCCGGCGGAAGCGATCTCGCTGCTGGACGTGTATCGCGCGGTAGAGGATCAACCGTATTTCATGCTGCACCGTACCCGGCCTAACGATGCGTGCTATATCGGCCACGCGATTACCCCGGTGCTGGAGCAAGAGTTCGCGCGCGTCGGTCATGCGCTGGAAGCCAGCCTGGCGCAAACCAGCATCGCCGAAATGGCCGGGCAGGTCGAGCGGCGCGCAGGCTATCCTTTTGTCCCTTGTTCACCGCAATATCAAGCGGATACGCAATAAAAACCCACGCCAATTCCCGCTACGCGCAGAGCATTTTTTGCATTGCTTTAATGTAATTGTGTAAGTTACATTAGCTCGCATCAAGTGTGATGTAGCTCACGTTTTAGACTGCCTCCCCACGATACTCAACCGATTGGCCGGAAACCTTTTCTTCCGGCGCAGATTCGCTGTGCTTATAAACCAGGAGAGAACGATGTTAGAAATGATTGAAAGCTTGGCCACCGTGGTGGTCCTGGTGCCGGTAATGGTGGCCGTCTTGCTCGGCGCGATTTACGGCCTGGGTGAAGTGTTCAACGTCTTTTCCGCTATCGGCCGCAAAAACGGCTGATGGCACGCCAGGGGGCGGTTCTCGTCCTCCGGCTCCCCCCGAATTATCCTGCACCCTCCCTGCGTCATAGCGTAAATACCCCTCTACTCCAGAAAAAGTCGGGCGCTCAGCGTATTGATGAACACCCTGAGTTTCGGCGTTAGGTGCTTGCTGGAAGGCCACAGGACTTTAAAGCTGCCGCGGTGGTGACTATGCTCGCGCAATATCTGTTGTAATCGCCCCTGTTCCCGTGCGCGCTTCACGGCAAAATCCGGCAAACAGGCGATGCCCTGGCCGCTTTCCGCCAGGTAAATCAGGGTATCGACGGTGTTGCAGACCAGCCGGGTGTTGATCCCCTCGGCGAGCAGCTTTTCCCATCCGGCGATCGGCCAGGGTTCCACTTTGCCGGTCGAGGGAAATTTGTACAGCAGGCAGGCATGGCCTTGCAGTTCCGCCGGTTGATGCGGGATCCCCATCTGGCGCAAATAATCCGGCGAGGCCACCAGCTGCAGTTGAAACGTGCCCAGCTGGCGGCTCATCAGCCGTGAGTCCTCGGTCTCGCCGACGCGAACTACGGCATCAAAGCCTTCTTCGATGACATCGACCCGGCGGTCGGAAAAATCGGTTTCCAACTCAATCTCCGGGTAACGCCGGACGAACTCCGCCAGCACCGGATTCAACAGGCCGCCCACTAACGGCAAACTGACGCGCAGCTTGCCGCGCGGCGCGCTGTGCGTATCGCTGATTTCCCGTTCCGCCGCCGCTAATTCCCCGAGAATACGCTGGCAGCGGAGCAGAAACAGCCGGCCTTCGGCGGTCAACGTCATGCTGCGCGTGCTGCGGTGGAACAGGCGTGCACCCAGCCGATTTTCCAGGCGGGCGATGCTTTTCCCCACCGCGGAGGCAGAAATGCCGAGCACGCGGCCGGCCTCAACGAAACTCAGCGTCTCCGCGGCCTGCACAAAGACGCTCACCCCAGACAGATTATCCATTGCTTGCCTCATTGCGGACGAAATTGTCCGCTATGAAAGGAAATCTAGCCTGTTTTTCCGTTAATCGCCACGCTCTATGCTCGGTGGCGACAGCATGGGCTGACTACCTGGAGCAATAAAGATGAGTGAATACGGATCCTCCGCCAACGCGATCGACGGCGCGATAGAGAAAGCCTTGCGCGAAAAACGATTGGTTGGCGCGGTCGTTTTGGTGGCGCAGGGCGGTGAGATCGTTTATCGACGTGCGGCGGGCATGGCAGATCGCGAAGCGGGCAAACCGATGGCGTGCAATACGCTGTTCAGGTTAGCTTCGGTGTCCAAACCGATCGTGTCCACGGCGGCGCTGGCGCTGATGGCGCGAGGAGACATGCGGTTGGACGATCCCGTTACCCGCTGGCTGCCGGATTTTCGTCCGCGGCTGGCGGACGGCACCGTCCCGTTGTTGACGCTGCGCCATTTGATGACCCACACCGCCGGGTTAAGCTACCGTTTTTTTCAGCCGGAAGGCGGATGCTACGCCCGATTGGGCGTCTCCGACGGGATGGATGAGGCGGCGCTCAGCCTGCTGGAAAATGTGCGGCGCATTGCCTCCGCGCCGTTGCTGGCACCGCCCGGCGCGGAGTGGCGTTATTCCATCGCCACCGATGTGTTGGGCGCGGTTATTGAACGGGCGAGCGGCTTGCCGCTGGCGCAGGCGGTCAAAAAATGGGTGACCGGGCCGCTGGCGATGACGGATACCGATTTCCTGGCGGTGGACGCCGCGCGCCTGGCGGCCGCTTACGCTGATCATCCCGGCGAGCCGCGCCGCCTGCGCCAGCCGGATCGTTTACCCTTCATCGACGGCAGCGCCGGTTTTCATCTGTCGCCGGCACGTGCGCTGGATCCGCAGGCGTACGCCTCCGGCGGCGCCGGCATGGTCGGTTCGGCGGCGGATTTCCTGCGCCTGCTGGAAACGTTGCGCCAGGGAGGAAAGCCGGTACTGCCAACTGATTGGGTGACGGCGCTGACCACCAACCAAATCGGCGATCTGCCGATGCCGTTTTGGCCAGGGCGCGGCTTCGGCCTGGGCATCACCGTGCTGAAAGATCCCGTCGCTGCGCAAACGCCGGAGTCTGTGGGCAGCTGGCGGATGGGCGGCACCTATGGCCACTCGTGGTTCGTCGATCCTGCCCGGCAGCTCAGCGTGGTGGCATTTACCAACACGGCGCTGGAAGGAATGTCCGGCACCTTTGTCGGCGAGATTTGTCAGGCGGTTTATGCCGCCACGGGAGTGCCGTCATGGGCCTGATGCCACCGATTTTCTTCATCGCGCTGGGGCTGTTCGGCGTTTACTGCATCGAGTTCGGCGTGGTGGGTATTTTACCGCAGATCATCGCGCGCTATGGCATCTCCACGGCGCAGGCCGGCTGGCTGGTCGGGGTCTTCGCCCTGACCATTGCGCTGTTCGGGCCGCTGTTGGTGCTGCTGGCGTCGCGGTTCAATCGCAAACGCATGTTGTTGATCGCGTTGGCCGTATTTACGGCAGCCAGCGCGCTGGCCGCTCAGGCGGACAGCTTTGCCATGCTGATGCTGCTGCGTATTTTGCCGGCGTTGTTTCATCCGATCTACTTTTCACTGGCCATGGTGGCGGCCGCGGCGCTTTATCCGCCGCATCTGGCCACCAAAGCAACCGCTTATGCGTTTATCGGCACCAGCATGGGGATGGTATTGGGCATACCGCTGACGCAATGGATAGCCGGGCAGTTCAGCTATGAGGCATCGTTCCGATTTTGCGCGCTGGTCAACCTGCTGGCGACGCTGGGATTGCTGTGGCGCTTGCCTGATGCGGCCGTGCAGCGTCTCAGCTACGGCAAGCAGTTGGCAATCCTGCGCAGCGGCACGCTGTGGTTGAATATCACTACCTGCGTGCTGATCTTTGCCGCCATGTTTGCCGTCTACGCTTACGCAGCCGAGTACCTCAGCCGTGAAGCCGGTATTGGCGACGCCGCCATCGGCTGGCTTCTGGTGGCGTTCGGTGTGGGCGGCGTCGCGGGCAACCTGTTGGCCGGCAAGGGGTTGAGCCGCCATCGCGCAGTGACGGTGCTGCTGCATCCGATAGCCTTGATTGCGGCTTATGCGCTGCTGTATCGCTACGGCAGCGCGAATATCGGCGCGATGACGGCACTTTGTCTGTATTGGGGGGCGGCGCACACCAGCGGTTTGATCGTGACGCAGGTCTGGCTGACCTCCGAAGCGCCGCAGGCGCCGGCGTTCGCCACCGGGCTGTATATCGCCTTTATCAACCTGGGTGTGGCGGTGGGGTCGCTGGTGGGCGGTTGGTTTATCGCTGCCTGGGGGCTACAGGGCAGCCTGCTGTGTGGGGCCATGTTTGCCGCACTGGCGGCGATCGCGATCGCCGCCAGGCTGTGGCTGCAACGGCAGGCTACGGTTGCGTTGCGTCAATCATCGCCATCACCTGCCGAAACATCGCGCTTTCCGCATCGGCCAGCTCGTTGACCAGTGTAAAGTGGTTGCAGTGGCGATCGGCCAGCAGCTGGACGTCGAGGCCGCGCGCCAGGCAGGCGTCATAATAGGCCTGCGTCTGGTTTTTGAATCCTTGGGTTTCCCGCTGGCCGACGTCGAGCAATATCTGCGGCGCATGTTCCTTCGCCGGCAGTAAAAACAGCGGGCTAAGGGTTTGCGCCTGCTCGGGCGTCAGGTGCAGCCAGTCGTTGATATAGATATCGCACAGCGGGCGCAGATCGTAGAGGCCACTCAGCGCCAACGCGCCTTTGATCGCGTTGGGCGGCAGGCGATAGCGTGGTTGCCAGCCGTCGGCGATCAGCATGCCGCACAGGTGGCCGCCGGCCGAACTGCCGCTGACGAAAATGCGTGCCGGATCGATGCCGAAAGGCGCCCCGTGATGATAAAGCCAGGCGACGGCGCTGCGCACCTCGTGCACGATCTCCGCCAGCGTCGCTTCCGGCGCCAGCGTGTATTCCAGCGTGGCGACCGCCACGCCGCGGCGGGCAAACGTGGCGGCCATCGAACAGGCTTCCTCTTTGCGCTGCGAATGCCAGTAGCCGCCATGAATAAAGATCAGCAGCGGGGCGGGCTGCGTGCAGGCCGGGAACAGATCGAGGCGCTCTGCGGCGCTCATGCCGTAGCGCAGGTCGTAAATACCGGGTGTCTGCGCCCTGGCGCGCTGGGCCAGCGCGGCGTATTCCGCCATGCAGGCGTCAAAATCGTCCACCGAAGCGCGGGCGTTGTATTGCACGGCGCGCGCGCTCAGGTCTTCAAACGTCAGATCGATGCTCATCACTTCTCCGGATTGTTATGCGTTATGCCTTCATCATCGTCCCGCAGGCGAAAAGATGTTTGATCTCCGGTGCGCATCATTGCGGCTTCTCTGATGCTGTTTTCTGCTGTATATTGCTGTTTTATGCTTTTTATTGCGGAATAAACCCATGCACAAAGCGGCACGACAGCGCCATTTATTGGATTTGCTCAGCGAACGCGGGCAGGCGGCGGTGGCGGAATTGGCCGGCGCCATCGGCGTTTCGGTCGATACCGTGCGCCGCGATCTGGCCGATCTCGAACGGCAAGGGTTGGCGCAGAAACATCACGGCGGGGCGATCGCGCTCGAACCGTCCGACATGCCGCGCCAGGCGCGTGCGGCGCTGTTGCCGCAGGTCAAGCAGCGGCTCGGTCGCGCGGTGGCCGCGCAGATCCCACCCGGCAGCACCCTGATGCTGGATGCGGGCAGTACGCTGCTGGCGGTGGCGCAGGCGCTGCGTGGGCCGGCCACGGTGATCACCGCTTCGCTGGATATCGCGCAGTGCCTGAGCGACAGGCCGGAGATCAACCTGATTCTGCTTGGCGGCCAATGGGATGCGCGCCAGCGGCTGTTCGCCGGCGGCGCCACTTTGGCGTTGCTGGCGCGCTACCGCGCGGACATCGCCTTGCTGGGCGCCTGTGCGGTGCATGCGCAGCTGGGGCTGAGCGCCGGCGAGGAGGCCGATGCCGAGGTCAAACGCGCCATGCTGGCCAACAGCGGCGAGCGCTGGCTGGTGGCCGACCATATGAAGCTGGATCGCTGCGAACCGCATCACGTTGCGGATCTGGCGCAGATCCAACGGCTGTTTACCGACCGCCCGTGGGACAACCTGGACGAACAATCACTGATTGAACTTTGTGTCGTCGCCGACGACCGCTAGAGGAGAACACTGATGAACGATACCGCACGACCGTTGCAGGTGGCGCTGATTGGCTACGGCTTTGTCGGCAAGGCGTTTCACGCGCCGCTGATTAACGCGGTGCCGGGGCTGGAACTGAGCGTGGTGGCTTCGCGCGATGCCTCTAAGGTGCATGCCGATCTGCCGCACGCGCAGGTGATCGCCGACCCGCTGGAGGCTATCCGCCGGCCGGAGGTGGATTTGGTGGTGATCGCGTCGCCGAACGATACCCATGCGCCGCTGGCGCTGGCCGCGCTGGAAGCGGGCAAGCACGTGGTGGTGGATAAACCCTTTACGCTGGATTTGGCGCAGGCGCGCACGCTGATTGCGGCGGCGGAAAAACACGATCGCCTGCTGTCGGTGTTCCAGAACCGCCGTTGGGACAGCGACTACCTGGGCGTGAAGCAGGTGATCGAACAGGGGCTGATCGGCAAGGTGACGCACTTTGAGTCGCACATCGATCGCTACCGCCCTGAAGTGCGGGTGCGCTGGCGCGAACAGAATCTGCCGGGCAGCGGGCTGTGGTTCGATCTGGGGCCGCACATGGTCGATCAGGCGCTGCAGCTGTTCGGTTTGCCGCAAAGCGTGCAGGCCAACATCGCCACGCTGCGCCACAATGCGCAGGTTAACGACTGGGCCCATGTGGTGCTCAACTACCCGACGCACCGCGTGATCCTGCACGGCAGCATGCTGGTGGCGGGGGGCGTGGCGCGCTTTACCGTGCACGGCGAGAAAGGCAGCGTAGTCAAAGCGCGCGCCGACGGGCAGGAGAGCCAGCTGCTGGCCGGCGTGACGCCGGGCTCGGCGGAGTGGGGCAAAGACGACGACGCGATGAGCCTGTTTATCGGCACGGAGCCGGTGCGCACGCTGCCGACGCCGGATGGCGACCAGCGTCAGTATTATGTCCAGGTGCGCGACGCGCTGCGCGGCGCCGGCGCCAACCCGGTTACCGCTGCGCAGGCGCTGGCGGTGATGGCGGTGCTGGAGGCGGCCACCCTGGCGGCGGAAACCGGCGTCACCCAAACCCTGCCGCTCACCGAGGCGGAGATCGCCGCCTGGTAACGGCTCGCGTCAGATAAGGCGTCAGACGCATGGATACAGTGCATGTCGTGCGTCTTCCGCCATCCCAACCCCTGGCATAGGCTATCCCTCAGTCTATGTCAGGAGTGTTTATCATGTTATCCCATCCTACGCCGCAGGGCGTCCGCGGCATACTGGCCGCACTGTCTCTGAGCATGCTGCTGTCATCGCTCGGCATCAGCATCGCCAACGTCGGGCTGCCGGCGCTCGCCACCGCGTTCCATGCTTCGTTCCAGGCGGTACAGTGGGTATTGCTCTGTTATTTGCTGGCCGTCACCACCTGCATCATCGGCATCGGTCGCTTGGGCGACAGCCTTAATCGCCGCCGCCTGCTGCTGGCGGGTATCGCGCTGTTTACCGCCGCTTCGCTGGCTTGTGCGCTGGCCCCGCAGCTTTGGCTGCTGCTGGCGGCGCGCATGGCGCAGGGGCTGGGGGGCGCGGTCATGATGTCGATCGCCATGGCGCTGGCGGGCGAGGCGCTGGGCACGGAAAAAATCGGCCGCGCGATGGGGCTGCTCGGTACCATGTCGGCAGTGGGCACCGCGTTGGGGCCGTCGTTGGGCGGCGCGCTGATCGCCGGTTTCGGCTGGCGGGCAATGTTTCTGATCAATCTGCCGCTGGGCCTGTTGGCGCTGTGGCTCGCCTGGCGATACTTGCCGGAGGGGGCGCGCCCGGCCGCGCGCCAGGAACCGTTCGATCGCGCCGGTACGCTGCTGCTGGGCGGCGCATTGCTCTGCTATTCGCTGGCGATGACCCTGGGGCGCGGCAATTTCGGCGCGCTCAACCTGGTGTTGATGCTGGGGGCCCTGTTGGCGGGGGCGCTGTTCATCGGCGTGGAGCGCCGCGCCGCATCGCCGCTGTTGGCGCCGACGATGTTCCGCCATCCGGCCCTGACGGCGGGGCTGGCGGCCAGCGCGCTGGTGATGACGGTCATGACCGCCACGCTGGTCGTCGGGCCGTTCTATCTGTCACGCGCGCTGGGGTTAAGCGCTGCGCAGGTCGGGCTGGTGATGTCGGCGGGGCCGGCGGTGGCGATCCTGACCGGCATTCCGGCCGGTTATCTGGTGGATCGTTTTGGATCGCAGCGCATCGCCCAGTTTGGGCTGGCGGCGGTGGCCGCCGGTGCGGCGTTGCTGTCGCTGCTTAGCCGCGCCGGCGTGCTCGGCTATGTGGCACCCATCGCGCTGCTGACCGCCGGCTATGCGCTGTTTCAGGTGGCCAACAACACCATGCTGATGAAGGATCTGTTTCCTGAACGGCGCGGTTTGATCGCCGGCATGGTCAATCTGGCGCGCAATCTCGGGGCGATCACCGGCGCCTCGGCGATGGGGGCGCTGTTTTATCTGGCCTCGCAGCGGGTGGTGGGAACCGCCGCCGCCGCGGCTTACGGTATGCGTGTGACCTACGGGACGGCGGCGCTGTTGGCGCTGGCGGCGTTGCTCATCGCCTTCGGCGGCCGCCGGCTGATGCTGCGTTACGACGCGCGCTGAACCGCGTAGCGTTCTTGCACGAAGCCGTTGTCCGAGGGAGTGACGGCGAGCAGGCGCAGGCGCTGCTCCGGACCATCGGTGCCGAACAAGGGAATGCCGCCGCCCAACAGCAGCGGCACGCGCGTGATAGTCAGCTCGTCGATCAACCCGGCCTGCAGGAAGCGCTGGACGGTCTGGCCGCCGTCGATATACAGGTGACGGCAGCCTTGATCGGCCAGCTGCGCCACGATGGCCGCCGGTTCGCCAGTCATCCAGCGCACGTGCCCGGTATCTTGTTGTGCGGGCGGCTGCGTCGACAGCACCACCACCGGCAATTCGCCATAGGGCCACTCGGGAAAGGCGCGGACTTTCTCATAGGTATGACGCCCCATCACCAGCGCGTCGATGTCGGCGATAAACGCCTCATAGCTTAGCCCGTTGAGCAATGAAACCGCGTACTCGGGCCGGAGCAGCCAGTCGATGTCGCCATCCGCCCCGGCGATGAAGCCGTCCACGCTGGTGGCGATGTAAACCGAGCATTTCATCAGGCGAGATCTCCCCGGTAAACCACATGCACCTTGTTGCCGTCGGGATCGCGCAGGTAAGCGCCGAAATAGCCTTTGCCGTAGTGCGCGCGTTCGCCGGGTTCGCCTTCGCTGCTGCCGCCCGCCAGCAGGCCGGCGGCGTAGGCGCGCTTGACCTCCAGCTCATCGGCGGCGAGAAAGGCCAGCATGCTGCCGTTGCCGGCGCTGGCAGGCTGTCTGTCGAAGGGTTGGTAGGCATAGAAACGCGGCAGCGTTTGCCCCGGCATCACCCAGCAGCGGGCGGCGGGGCCGCCGTCCGGCGTCACTTCCCGCCGCTGTAATCCCAGCGGCAACAGAATGGCGTCGTAGAATGCGGCGGCGGCGTCCAGATCGCTGACGCCGACGGTAATATGGCTGAACATGGCGCTTCCTTTCCGAAGAGGGATGAACGCATCAAACAGTAGCAGCGATGCTGCCGAATGGACAGAGCGCAACGGAGGATTCGGATTAGGGACGCGCGCAGGGGGATAGCGCGCTTCACGGTATGCGGGGCAGGCCGCCGCTCAATTGCTCTCTACGCGCGGGTTGGCGTGAGTCGGCTGGCTGGGATAGTCCACCTGATGCTTATGCAGGTAATCGCGGATCAGCTGGCGCACCACCTGGGAAGGGGTGACGTCCTGCTGCAGGCACAGGTCTTCCAGGGCTTTTTTCTTGTCCGGGTCAATCAGCACCGTTAGCCGCGCCGTTTTCTTTTCCATCAGGATCCTCCAGAGAATGATAACTGAATGATAATACCACGTGGGCGAAGCGGCCAGCCAGACCGCGTCGCCCCCGCCTTTAGCGGAAATGCAGCCGCTCTATTTTGCGCGACAGATAGCCGAGCTCGCAGTTGAACAGTTCGCCGCTGCCGGCGGCCAGATTGCGCAGCGCGCTCAGCGGCAGCGTCACCCGGGCTAGCGTGGCGTAAATAATGACGTTGCCGCTGGGGGCGACGCAAAACAGCACGGTGTTGAATACCCGGTGCAGGCTGTGGTACAGCAGGCTATTTTCGTCGGGCAGATCGTGGTAATTCAGCACCAGCCAGCCCCCGTCGTTCAGCCTTGCGGCGCAGTTTTCCAGGAAGGTCTGGCTGCCTTGCTGCGGATCCATGGCAAACGCCGAATAGAGATCGGAGAAAATCAGATCGTAGCGCGTCTCGGCGGGCGGGCGCACGAAGTCCATGGCATCGGCGGTGCGCAGGCTGATGGTGTCGGTGGCCGGCAGCGTAAAATAACGGCGTGCGATGGCGATCACCGCGGCGCGCAGCTCGACCACCTCCAGGCGCATCGCCGGATCGAGGGCGTGCAGCGCACGCAGCAGGCTGCCGCCGCCCAACCCCAGGATCAACGCCGACGTCGGCGGCTGCCAGGCCACCGCCATCAGCATCGCTTTGATGTAGTTGTGGATCGGCTGCGCGGGGTTGCTGAGGCTCATCTTGCTCTGCTCGCAGATGCCGTCAAACCGCAGCGTGCGGTAGTCCTTGTGATCGGAAACGATGATTTCGCCCCAGGCGTCGGCTTCGCGGGCGATCACCTGGCCGCGCGGAGAGAAATCGAGGGTTCTGAGTAAGCTGTCAACCAGAGACATGGTATTCGCAGGGCTCCTTTGGCAAGCGGCCTATTTACGGGCGCACATGAAATCGGCGGTGCAAATGCGTTGGCCGTCGATGCTGGCACGGCCGGTAAAGCGGGCGATCGCCCCGCGCCGGCGCACAAAGGCGACCTCCATCAGCACCTGATCGCCGGGGCGGGCGGCGCGATAAAAACGCGCCCGCTGGATGGCGGCGAAATAGTAATGTTCCCCTTCGTTCAGCGCCCCGAGATAGTAATGGGCCAGCAGGCCGGTGCTTTGCGCCAGCGCTTCTACCAACAGCACGCCGGGAAAACCGGCGAAGTGAGCGTGGCCGCTCCAGAACGTCGGTTCATTGGCGGTGATGTTCTTGATGGCGCTCAGCCGCCCTTCGGCAATGCAGGTGCCGGCGGGCAGCACGCGATCGACCAACAGGCAGGGATAGCGATGAGGCAAAATCGCCTGAATATCGTTGAATTGCAGGGGATGACCATTCAATGGCATGGGGGCGCGTGATCCTGTCTGCGGCGAAACCGGTGCGATGGCCGGCGTTCAGTCCATGGTGAGTGTAATAGCATTATAATAAAATTATCATCATATGTGCCAGATGAAAGACATGATGGCGGAGAAACAGGCGCAGAATGGAGAGGAAGGAGGCACCCGATGCTGGCGATCGGGTGTGGTAGCGCGTGGTTAGTGCTTGGAACGGGTGACCTTGTCCAGATAGCCCATCACGAAAGCGGACAGCACGAAGGTGAGATGGATGATCACATACCACATCAGCTTGTTGTCCGGCACGTTCTTGGCGTCCATAAACACCCGCAGCAGGTGAATGGAAGAGATGGCGACGATGGAGGCGGCGACTTTGTTTTTCAGCGAGGTGGCGTCCATTTTGCCCAGCCAGCTCAGCTTTTCTTTCCCTTCGGTGATATCCAGCTGCGAGACGAAGTTTTCATACCCGGAGAACATCACCATCACCAACAGCCCGCCCACCAGCGCCATGTCGACCAGCGACAGCAGGGTCAGGATCAGATCGGCTTCGGCGATAGAAAAAATGTTGGGCAGGACGTGCAGGATCTCCTGAAAAAACTTGATCGACAGGGCGACCAGAGCCAGTGAAAGGCCGACATAAACCGGTGCGAGCAGCCAACGGGAGGCGTACATCGTGTTTTCGAGCAAGCGTTCAATCATAAAATTTTATTAATTACGTGGCTAAAAGAGCGCTCAGTATAACGCAGGAGACCCGGGCGAAATCAACCGCGTGCCAATGGCTTGGAGAAATTTGCGAATGGACGTTCGCTGCGAACGGGTTCATGACAATGATATCGCATGGGGATAAACTGCCGCGGTCTCTTGCCTTGCTACCGTTTCGTCAATCGCTGCTCAAAACTAAGGATGGTTATATGGTCGACAATGCGTTTATCGCGAGAACGCGAGCCGTTAATGGCTGCTTTTCCATGTTTTTGCTGATGTTCCTGATTACATTTATTCCGTTGTTCATTGAGAACAGAACCGCCTTGATGCGACAAGGGCTATTGCTGCCGTTGCTGTACGGAATGGAATTTGTCGCTATCTTTTCGTTATACCTGCTCTTTTTCCGCCGTAGAGAAGGATTGGGCAAAGGCGAGGTTAAACGCAACGATTTTGCGCTGCTGCTGTTCGCGCTGTTGGTGATTCAGTTTATTTTCCCGCGTTTGATGGGCGTGGAAAAAACGGAAACCTGGGTGACGGAGCAGGTGGCATTGCCCGACGAGATTTTGGCGCTCAATGCCGCTTTGTTGGTTTTCGTCGTCCCCGTCTATGAAGAGATCGTATTTCGCGGCTGTCTGTTTAACGCACTGATGTATTGGTTTAACGATAAGGTGATTTGGGCCGCGTTAACGGTGTCTGTCATCTTTGCCGTTTTGCATACCCAGTACACCGATTGGCGCACATTGGCAGCCCTGGTGCTCATCTCGCTGGTGTTAACGGCCGCCCGAGTAAGATCCAAAGGGATCTATTTGCCCATTGGGCTGCATATGACCATGAATGGCGTCGTGATGGCGGCCAGCTATGCGTTAAATTGAAGCTGTGCTTGCCGCCGGATGTTCAGTGCCTGGCTTTCTTCCCGTCGCTGTGGCCGAGAGAACGATCGGGGAAGCTGTGATCGCGCAGCCGCTGCTTCAGCTGCGCCGCATCGGGGAAGCCGCCGTCAATTTTGCGATCCCAAATCATCACGCCATCGACGCTGATTTGATAGACCCCGCCGGTGCCCGGCATCAGCGTGACGGAGGCGAGATCGTCGCCGAAGGTATTGAGCAGCTCTTGCGCCATCCAGCCGGCGCGCAGCAGCCAGTTGCATTGTGAACAGTAGTGGATCGTCACTGCGGGGGCATTTTTCATCGATGATCGACCGGTAGTGGTAACGGCTTGCAATCAGCCTGATGGACCTGCAAGCGATGGTGGCTTTGTCTCGCCAAATAGTCAAGCGTCTGCTGCGGCCAGAGCGGCAAGGGGGGCCGAGTGTGCGTCATGGCCGCTTGCTGCCGGCAAACCATTCAACCCCACGCAGCATGCCCGCCCAATAAAACCGGGGTAAAAACCAGGCTTTCAGCCACCAGGCCAGACGGCTGGGCTGGGTTGCGTCGAACAGGGGAAACGTGGGCAGTAACTTACCGTCATAGCCAAACTCCGCCAGCACAACTTTGCCTTTCTCGACCGTCAACGGACAGGAACCATAGCCATCATAATGGGCCGTGAGAGGCGCGCCATGAATCAGCGCCGCGACGTTTTCCGCCACCACCACCACCTGCTTTCGGGCTGCCGCCAGGGTTTTGGCGTTTGGCGTTGAGCAACAGTCGCCTACCGCAAAAATATCCGGCCAATGCTTATGCTGCAGCGTCAATTTATCCACATCGCACCAGCCGGATCCCTCAGCGAGCCCGCTTTGCGAAATAAACGCCGGGGCCGATTGAGGCGGCACCACGTGGAGCATATCGAAGGGCAGGGTTAACTCGCGTTTTCCCTCTTCATTTGTCTCTACGGCAAATGTTGCTTGCCGATTCGGGCCATCAACACGAATTAAATGATGATTGAAATTGACCTTTGCACGGTATTTTTGCAAATACTCGCTCAGCGGGGGGACAAATTGCGGAATGCCGAAAATCGCCGTGCCCGCAAGGCAGAAATTGACGTTAATATTATTCAGGATGCCTTGGCGGCGCCAGTGGTCGCATGAAAGATACAGGGCTTTTTGCGGTGCGCCGGCGCATTTTATGGGTAGTGCCGGTTGAGAAAATATCGCCTGGCCGCCTTTCATTTCCTGAACCAGTTGCCAGGTGTATTCGGCAAGATCAAAGCGATAATTAGAGGTGACGCCGTTTAATCCCAGGGTGTCTTCAAGGCCTTCTATTTTATCCCAGCGTAAAACGAGGCCGCACGCAACAATAAGAAAGTCATAGTTTATTTTCTGCCCTTGGCGAGTCTCGATGTATTTTTGACTGGGCTCGACCCTGACAACGCTATCCTGTACCCATGCGGTTCCTGCAGGCAGGACAGCGCGCAGGGAACGCCGTGTTTTATTGATATCAAAGAGCCCGCCGCCCACCAGGGTCCATGCCGGTTGATAATAATGACAGTCGTTAGGTTCCACGACCGTTATATCGATGTCTTTAATTCGCTTCCTTATGCTTGCCGCGATACCTATTCCGGATGAGCCGCCGCCAATAACAACGACGCTTTTCTGGGTGTTTATTTTTTCGGGTTTCATGCAGGCCTCCTTTCATAAGAAAGTAGGGGGTTGCTGGCCAGATTAAAAGCGAATTTATAGAACTTGTGGTTATATAAAAATTCACATATTCTATTTTGCTATATGTAATAACAAAACGAAATAAGTTATTTGACATCGCCGGTAAACTGATCGTTAATAAATGGCATGAGCATCATTAAGGGATTAGTGCAGTGGATTTTTTCCATTTCAGTTTTTATATCGTGATGCTGTTAGTGGTCACCGGGGGAATTGTAGGATTCCTCCTGGCCCTGACCGGCGGCGGTGGGTCAATCGTCTGCGTGCCGTTATTGCTGTATATGGTGAAAGTGCCGGATACGCATTTGATTATAGGAACCAGCGCCATGTCCGTGGCCATTAACGCGCTGATCAACCTGGCCGCGCACGCTGCCAAAGGCAACGTCAGGTGGCAGACCGGGGTTGTCGTTTCGCTGGTTGCTGTTATGGGCGCTTTGGCGGGATCTCAGATGGGAAAAATCACGGACGGGCACTACTTAACCCTGCCTTTTTCCCTGTTGATGCTGGTTGTCGCCGGATTGACGCTGAAAAGAAATCGCCTTGCCGGCACCCCCTTGCCGTCCCCCCATGCTGCCGTTCATCCCGCCATCGTATGGCCCAGCGTCCTGGCCCTGGGCGGGCTGGCGGGCTTTCTGGGCATCGGCGGCGGATTTTTGGTTGTGCCGGTGCTGGTCTGGTTTTTCCGCTTCTCGATGGTTGAAGCGGTGGCAACCTCACTGGTGGTCGTGGCGGCCATGGGGCTGTCGACCAGCGCCAGCTACGCCATGTCGGGAAAGGTCTCGATCGCGATTACGTGCTGGCTCATCGTCGGCGGCGTCCTGGGGGGCGTGGTGGGGGTGGCGCTCGCCGAGCGCCTGAAAAAACGCGAGGACATTATCAATGTGCTCTATGCCGTCATGCTCCTGGCGCTGGCCCTGTATATGTTATTTAAAAGCCTATGAAACAGAAGGAAAAAAACATGCGCATCCGCACTTACCACCCTCAGCTCTCCTTTTCGGGCGCGCCTGAAGCGAGTGATTTCAACGCGCTGTCTCAACAGGGCTATCGCCTTATCGTCAACAATCGGCCGGACGAGGAACCGGGGGAGTATCTTGATCATCAGCAAGAGAAAGCGTTGGCTGAACAAGGGGGGATGCGTTACGTCTATCTCCCTTACACGTTCGATACGCTGACCTGGGAGACCGTTTACACCTTCCAGTTTCTGCTGCGGCAAGGCAAGAAAACCCTGGCGCACTGCAGAAGCGGGGCTCGATCTGCCTGCCTTTCCCTGCTGTATGCGCTGCGCGAAGGTCAGATAGATGAAGCGCAGTTTCGCCGCCAATGCGACGAATACGGCGCGGACGCCGATAAGGCGCTCAGCTGGTATGGCAAGCATCGGTCCGTGCGGGCCACGGCGGAAGTTCACGCGTTTTATGAGCCGGAAAGCGGCAGCCTGCAGTATGTGGTTGCCGATCCCGAGGCGCGCCGCTGTGCGATTATCGACCCGGTGCTGGATTTTGACCGCCGATCGGGCACGGTCTCGCATCAACAGGCCAACGACATTCTGAATTTTATCCATCAACGGGGGTGGGGAGTGGCCTGGGTGTTGGATACGCACCCGCACGCCGATCATTTTTCGGCTGCCACCTGGCTGGCGCAGAAAACCGGCGCCTTCACCGGTATCGGTGAAAAAATTACCGCCGTTCAGGGGCTGTGGGAAGAGATCTATAATTTAAAAGACCTGCCTGCGGCCAAGACCGTCTGGGATGTACTGTTCGCGGACGGGGACGTCTTTTTTATCGGTAACCTGCGCGCTGAAGTCTTGCTGTCTCCCGGGCACACGCTGGCGTCCGTCACTTACCACATTGCGGATGCGGCGTTTATCCACGATACGTTCTTCATGCCGGACAGCGGTACCGCAAGGGCCGACTTTCCTGGTGGCAATGCGGAAGCCTTGTGGGACTCATTGCAGCGCATCTTGAGCCTGCCGGCGGATACCCGCCTGTTTACCGGCCATGATTACCGCCCGGCGGGGCGTGAGGCCCGTTGGGAAAGCACCGTGAGAGAGCAGCGCGAGAACAATCCCTGGGTGGTCAACATGGATAAATCCCGGTTCGTTGCGCAAAGAAAACAGCGGGACGCCACGCTGCCGCACCCGGAACTCATGCTGATGGCGCTGCAGGTCAATATTCGCGGCGGCGTTTTGCCTGACTGTGAAGACGATGGGCAACACTATCTGAAAATCCCCGTGAATCGATTTAAGGGCTGAATCAGGTCATGGCGGCGCCAGCGAACAGGCAAATCATTCGCCTGGGATCGCGCCGTCTGTTAATTGTTTTTTATGAAATAATCATGCTGATTCATATTTAATTATTTGTTTTTACACAAAACACGTGGCACTTGCCCTCACCGAATACAGTCACTACATTAACAACTGTACTTCCCATTCTGCTAAGGAAAACACCATGAAAGCTGCCGTAGTGACGAAAAACCATACCGTAGACATTCAGGATAAAGTGCTGCGCCCGCTGAAGCACGGCGAGGCGGCGTTGAAAATGGAGTGTTGTGGGGTGTGCCACACCGATTTGCACGTGAAAAACGGCGATTTCGGCGAGGTGCCGGGCATTACGTTGGGGCATGAGGGCATCGGCGTGGTCTCCGCCGTCGGTGAGGGCGTCACCTCGTTAAAAGTGGGTGACCGCGCCAGCGTCGCCTGGTTTTACCAGGGTTGCGGCCATTGCGAATACTGCGTCAGCGGCAACGAAACCCTGTGCCGTTCGGTGAAGAACGCCGGCTACAGCGTTGACGGCGGCATGGCGGAAGAGTGCATCGTGGTGGCGGACTACGCGGTGAAAGTGCCGGACGGGCTCGATTCTTTCGCCGCCAGCAGCATTACCTGCGCCGGCGTCACCACCTACAAGGCGGTGAAGATTTCCGATATCAAGCCGGGGCAGTGGATCGCCATCTACGGCCTGGGCGGGCTGGGCAACCTGGCGCTGCAGTATGCCAAGAACGTGTTTAACGCCAAGGTGATCGCCATCGACGTCAACGACGGCCAGCTGGAGTTCGCCAAACAGATCGGCGCCGATCTGACCATCAACTCCAAAACGCAAAACGCGGAGGAGATCATTCAGCAGCAAACCGGCGGCGCTCACGCGGCGGTGGTGACGGCGGTGGCGAAAGCGGCCTTCAACTCGGCGGTGAATGCGGTGCGCGCCGGCGGTAAAGTGGTGGCCGTGGGGCTGCCGCCGGAGAGCATGGATCTGAGCATTCCGCGCCTGGTGCTGGACGGCATTCAGGTGGTGGGCTCGCTGGTGGGCACGCGTGAAGATCTGAAAGAGGCGTTCCAGTTCGCCGCCGAAGGAAAAGTGACGCCGAAAGTGACCAAACGGCCACTGGGCGATATCAACGCCATCTTCGACGAGATGAAGGCGGGCACCATTCGCGGTCGCATGGTGATCGATCTCGGCATGGCGAAATAAATCACGCCATCAACCATGCCAAATAAGAAGGCCACCTGCGGGTGGCCTTCTTGTTGTTACGCCCGGATCAGAACAGGCCCAGCGGTTTGGCGTCGTAGCTGACCAGCAGGTTTTTCACCTGCTGATAGTGCGACAGCGCCGCCTTGTGGGTTTCGCGCCCGATACCGGAGTTCTTGTAGCCGCCGAACGCGGCGTGCGCCGGGTACAGGTGATAGCAGTTGGTCCACACGCGGCCCGCCTTGATGGCGCGGCCCATGCGGTAGGCGCGGTTGATGTCGCGGGTCCACAGCCCGGCGCCCAGACCGAACTCGGTGTCGTTGGCCAGCGCCAGAGCTTCGGCCTCATCCTTGAAGGTGGTGACGCCAATCACCGGCCCGAAGATCTCCTCGCGGAAGAAGCGCATGCTGTTGTTGCCGGTAATCAACGTCGGCTGCAGGTAGAAACCGTTTTGCATTTCGTCGCCACGCTGGGCGGGTTCGCCACCCACCACGATTTTGCCGCCCTCGTTTTTAGCGATGTCGATGTAGGACAGGATCTTGTCGTACTGCTGTTTTGACGCCTGGGCACCGATCATGGTCTCGGTATCGAAGGGATCGCCCTGGCGAATGGTGGCGATGCGCGCGAGCACTTTCTCCATAAACTGCGGGTAGATGGATTCCTGGATCAATGCGCGTGAAGGGCAGGTGCAGACCTCGCCCTGGTTGAAGAAGCCCAGCACCAGCCCCTCAACCGCCTTGTCGATAAACTCCGGCTCCGCCTGCATGATGTCTTCAAAATAGATGTTCGGCGATTTGCCGCCCAGTTCGACGGTGCTGGGGATGATGTTTTCCGCCGCGCAGGCGAGGATATGGCGGCCGACCGGTGTGGAACCGGTGAACGCGATCTTCTCGATGCGTTTGCTGCGCGCCAGCGCTTCGCCGGCCTCGGCGCCGAAGCCTTGCACCACGTTGAGCACGCCCGGCGGCAGCAGATCGCCGATCTCTTCCATCAGCACGCTGATGCCAAGCGGGGTCTGTTCCGCCGGTTTCAGCACCACGCAGTTACCGCCCGCCAGCGCCGGCGCCAGTTTCCAGGCGGCCATCAGCAGAGGGAAGTTCCACGGAATAATCTGGCCGACTACGCCCAGCGGCTCATAGATATGGTAGGCCACGGTGTTCTGATCGATCTCCGCCGCGGTGCCTTCCTGCGCGCGCAGGCAGCCGGCGAAGTAGCGGAAATGGTCGACCGCCAGCGGCAGATCGGCGTTCAGGGTTTCGCGGATCGGTTTGCCGTTGTCCCAGGTTTCGGTCAGCGCCAGCATCTCCAGCCGCGCTTCGATGCGATCGGCGATCGCCAGCAGCACGTTGGAGCGCTCCTGCACGCTGGTTTTGCCCCAGGCGTCCGCCGCCGCATGCGCCGCGTCGAGCGCCAGCTCGATGTCCTTGGCGTCGGAACGCGGGAATTCGGCGATCGGCTGGCCGGTCACCGGCGAGGTGTTGGTGAAGTAGTTGCCGGATACCGGTTCGACGAATTTGCCGCCAATGTAGTTGCCATAGCGTTTGCGGAACGAAACCAGCGAGCCAGGCAAACCGGGGTGGACATATTTCATGTGAAGCACCTCTCTGCAGATGATAACCGGCGCTATTGCGCTGCGCCTGTGAGTGCGGCATGCCGCCGCAGCAGGGAGAAGCACGCCCTGTGCCAGATTGATGAATGGCGAAGATGCTCGTTAAAAGAGCTTATTTATTAGCGTGTTAAAAACGGATATGGCTTAGGGAATCGAGCGGTGCCGCCGCCGGCGATGATTTTTTGTGTCCCGTGTCGCAACGCCTGATACACATCTGTGATACATATTTGCAACACTCGCGAACGGGGGAGAAACGCATGTTGCCTGACGACCGCTTGCCCACTGAGGGCGCCAGTTTGTTGACCCATCCGCTGGCGGAATCCTGGCAGCGCAGCCGGGGCTACGGCCTGGCGCGCGCCGATCAGCACATCTCGTTCATCAAAGCCGGGTTGCTCGAAGAGCGGCGCAGCCGCAACGACTGGGTGCCGCAACGGGTGCAGCCGCTGATCGAGCAGCTGGGCGCGCAAATTACGCGCCAGCCCGCCATTGTGGTCATTGCCGACGCCGACGGGCTGGTGCTGGAAACCCGCGGCAATACCGATTTTCTGCATAAGGCATCGCGCTTTGCGCTGGCGCCGGGCAACCCGTGGGGAGAAGCGGAGCGGGGCACCAACGCCATCGGCACCGCGCTGGCGCTGGGCGCGTTCTGCGAAGTGCGCGGCGACCAGCATTACCTCAACCAAAATGCCGGATTGAACTGCACCGCCGCGCCGATCTACCGGCCGGATGGCCACATTGCCGGGATATTGGATCTTTCCGCCCCCGCGCAGCGGCCGTATCGCGATGCACAGCGCCTGATCATGCAGGCGGTGCGACATATCGAACACCGCTGGGTCAGAAGCGCGATCGCCGATCGTCACTGGACGCTGCGCCTGCACGCCGACGCCGGTAGCCTGGGCAGCGCGCAGGAGCTGCTGCTGGTGTTTCACGACGAAGTGCTGGTCGCCGCCAATCGGCTGGCGATGCTGGAGTTCCAGCTTTCACCGGCCGCATTCGGCTCGGTTGAGTTCGCCCAGCTGTTCCCCGATCTGCTGCGGCAGCCCTACGGCGCACCGCACCAGACGCTGGCCGGCAATCAACGGCATTATTATTCGCTGCTCGAGGCGCCGCAGCGCCGCGTCAGCGCCCTGCGTTCGGTTCCGCCGCCGGCGGAAAGGCATGACGAACAGCATCAGAAGGCGCTGCGCATTCTCAATGCCGGTCTTTCCCTGTGCGTGACCGGCGAAACCGGCTGCGGCAAGGAGCACTTCAGCCGACGCCTGTTTCAAGAGAGCCGCTGGCGCAACGGCAACTTCGTGGCGATCAACTGCGCGGCGCTGCCTGAGCCGCTGATCGAGTCCGAGTTGTTCGGCTATGCCCCGGGGGCGTTTACCGGCGCCAACCCGAAAGGCTATATCGGCAAGATCCGCGAGGCGGACGGCGGCGTGCTGTTCCTCGATGAAATCGGCGACATGCCGGCGGGCCTGCAGACGCGGCTGCTGCGGGTGTTACAGGAAAAAACGGTCACGCCGCTCGGCAGCCGCAGCGCTTATCCGGTCGATTTCGCGCTGGTCTGCGCCACGCACCACGATCTGCATCGGCAGGTACAGGCGGGGGCATTTCGCGAGGATTTGCTGTACCGCATCCAGGAATACAGCCTGCTCATTCCGCCGCTCAGAGAGCGGGCGCAGCTGGAAGCCTTCATTTTGCAGCTGTGGCGAGAGCTGGGCGGCGAGCGGCGCGACATTCGCCTGCTGCCGGAGGCGCTGGCGATGCTGGCGCGCTACCCGTGGCCCGGCAACGTGCGGCAGCTGTTGAGTACGCTCAAGGTGTTGCTGGCGCTGGCGGACGATCATGCGGTGCTCACTCTGGACGATCTGCCACAGTCCATCGCGGTGCTGGCGCCGCGCCAGGAGAACGCCGATACCGGCCTGGAGGATCTGCAGGCGGCGATCGACAGGGCGGGGGGTAATCTCAGCCGGGCGGCGAAGGCGCTCGGCGTTTCGCGCAGCACGCTGTACCGCAAGTTGGGCAAGCGGCATTTCGCGATAAAATCTCAATAGCAGTATACGGTTCTTTCACAAAGTCCTTTCCCTTTAACTACTCAATAAAAATAGCCGTTGATTCCGTCTATCCATAAAATTATTTGTGGATAGACAGCTATTTTCTGAAATTTAGTCAACAACTGAACAGGATGAAAAGAATGTTTTCGTGGAAAAAAACCAATTAACAACAATTGGTTAACTTTTATTTTGCTTACATAAATTTACATTTTACCCAAGGACTTTCCAAGCGTTGAGTGATAAAAATAAATGATATTGATAATCATTATCGTTTATGTATTGTTTATTTTTCATGTTGGAAGGGACTTTTATGAACCAATACGCAGCGACAGCTATGGCTTCTTTGCCATTATTTCTCATGCTTAGCATGTGCCCCCGGGTAAACGCGACCGAGATTTTCAATAAAAACGGAAATAGGGTTCAATTAACGGGAATGCTCGATGCTCGACATCAATTTAGTCCGGACAGCGACACGGATGGCGACCAGAGCTATGCGCGCTTTGGTTTTATCGGTGAAACCAAAATAAGCCGTAGTGTCACTGGATATGGGAAATGGGAATACGAAATAAAAGTGAATAAAACCGAGGGCGGCGATGATGACAGCGCGTATACGCGCTTGGGTTATTCTGGCATTAAAGTAGACCGGTTTGGATCTCTCGATTACGGTCGCAATTACGGCATTCTGTATGATATTGGGGCCTGGACCGACATTCTGCCCGTATTTGGCAATGATTCTTATGAGGATACGGATCGTTTCATGACTGGCCGCAGTAGTGGACTTTTGACTTGGCGGAATAACGATCTCTTTGGGTATTTTCCAGGGGTGAGTTTGGCACTGCAGTATCAGGGAAAGAATAGCGCTGAAGACAGGAAATCAGAAATTCAGAACGGGGACGGTTATGGGGTATCCGTGGTATGGAATGGGAACGATGAGATCAGCCTGGGGGCTGCATTGACGCGCTCCCAAAGAACACCGATGCAAAAGATTGATGGCCAGGGCGATAAGGCAGATGCGGTGACTGCAGGGATAAAATATAACAAAGAAAATATCCTCTTGGCAGCCAACTACACGCGAAGCAACAATATTATCCATATTGAGGATTATGGGTGGATAAGAAGAGCAGATAGTTGGGAGGTTGTGGGGCAGTATAGTTTCGATTCGGGAGTTCAACCAGGTTTTGCATAGGTATACACTCGGGGGCACGGACTTAAAAATAACACGGGAGATACAGATATTGTAAATTATGTTGATGTGAATGCGAGCTACATATTCAATTCCAATATGAGTGCTTATATTGATTACAAGATTAACTTAATAAACTCATCCGGAAATTCTGGAGAAAATACACTGAACGTTCCCACTGATGACAGTATCGGTATTGGAATCGTGTACCAGTTTTAATCTTTCAATGCTTATTGCTGACTTCAACACGTAATTAAGAGGGTGTTATGAAAATCATATCTGGACTTGTAGCCGTTTTTTTAATGATTTTGACTACGTTTACATGGGCCGGTGAGCGTCAAACGTTCAATTTGACGCTGACGGAACAAGGTTTTGTTCCTTCGCAACTGGAGGTTCCGGCACATGAAAAGATCGAAATCAGGATGTACAATGCCACAAAAAAAATGGCCGAATTTGAAAGTTTTGATATGAAATTCGAAAAAATAGCGCCTCCTGCGAAAACGATCTCGGTTTTGACTGGCCCACTTAAACCTGGGGAGTATCTTTTCTTCGATGATTACAGTGCGCAGGATGCAAAAGGAAAAGTGATATCTAAAGTGCGGTTAAACAGAAGATAGTCACGTCAGGCTTGCTCGTAAGATAGCGGACTCTGGCATTTTTATTTTAGTCTTCATATTTTTATATATTTTTCCTGATGAGGTCGCCGAACCTATCCGGGCCGAATCGATATTATTCACGTAATCAGAGGTCAATACCATGAAATTAATTAAGCTGTTCGTCGTTGCACCAATGTTTTTATTCACCGTCATGGCTCACGCGAGGGAGTACCCTATCGGGGGGCCGGTTGAACATGAGGGTATGGAGATTGCCTCATCGTACCTTGTGGGTATAACTATGGAGCCGGATATTACGTCAATGGCGATGGGTAACGATATTATCCATCTGGAAAGTGACGTTCATGCAACGCAAAATAACATTTGGGGTTTTTCTCAAGATGAATGGATACCTTATCTTTCAATAAACTATGTTATGACCAAGAAAGACGATAAAAACTTCGTCGCATTTGGGCAACTACTTCCTATGATAGCCAAGGATGGGGCTCACTATGCACAATCCTTAAAAATGAATGGCCCCGGAACATATACGGTAAGACTGAAATATTCGGCACCCGACGAAAAGAACTTCTTGCGCCACACTGACAAAGAAACCGGCGTGCCGAAATGGTTTAAACCATTTATTGAAACATTTACATTCAGCTATCCTCAAAAGTAAGGAGACGGAAGGGCGACGTATGCGTCGCCCTTTGGGGAAAGAACATGACAACATATAAAAAATTTATTTTTAGCCTTGCTCCCGTCGTGTTTCTTGGCGGGTTAAATCAGTACGTTTATGTTTTTCATAAACAGACCATGCTTTTTTTTGAATCGAAACTATGGCAAGTTTCTGCCATAGTGGCAGCCTCGCTAGTTGTTGTTATTACACTACACCGTTTGAAAATAAATGGCGTATATAAATCGATAAAGTTTAGTGCGATAATTTTTTTGTGCATTATTCCATGGAACGCGACACCTTTTATTGTTGCATTTTCTTTTTTTGCCGGAACGTTCGTGTCTCTGTTTAATGTGCGGATTGATCGTTGTACATTTAATCTTAATCCAGCAATTTCAAGCAGGATGATCATTTTCTTTCTAAATCCGCCAATAATAAAGTATGACAGTATATCCAGCGCTACACCGCTCTCTCTTTGCCGTAAAAGCATGATGCGAATGTCAGAGTGTGGCGTTTACCCTCTAAAATACTTGGTGTTCGGGGCTTGGCCTGGTGCTCTCGGGGAGACGTCTAAAGTTGGAGTGCTGATTGGCGCATTAATTCTGATATCCTTTAAACTTTACAATCCTTTTTTTCTTATTGCAGGTATATTCGGTGCCGTCATAGGTTGGTTTTTTCTCGGCGTGGGATACACCTTTACGCTATTGCCGCGAATGATAGATTATCTATTTATGGGGAGTTTTTTATTTGGTCTTGTTTTCATGACGCAGGATCATTTTACTCATGGCTTGAGGCGTAATGAGATGCTTACCTACCATTTTCTTGTGGGGTTACTGTGTTTTATCTTTAGAGGGATATTGCCTTTCCCTGAAGCGACGTTGATATCTTTGGTAATGTCGCAAGTTTTATTCATGGTGTTTTTCTTCTTTAAAAGAAAGGTTGATTCATTGAATATGGATTGATGTTTATAATGAGGTCGATGTTAAATTTTCGCTTCATTTCACATCTAAAAGTTTTTTGGCTGGTAGGTGTTGCTTTCTCAAGAATTTCTATCCAGGTCAACAGTTTCTAAGACGGGTAATGAAATTCAATGAATGTATGGAAAGTCAACCTGATTTCGGCTTGGTTCGGTTGTTTTCTGACTGGGTTAGCAATGAGCCAAATTCTTCCTTTTTTGCCATTGTATATTGAAACACTGGGGGTAAAAGGTCATTCCTCTCTCAATCTATGGTCAGGATTAGTATTTAGCGGTATGTTTTTTGTTTCAGCGATGGTTTCACCACTGTGGGGGAGTCTGGCCGATCGTAAAGGTCGTAAATTAATGTTGTTGCGAGCCTCATTGGGAATGGCGGTGGCCACTGCATTACAAGGTATGGTGAACCAAGTTTGGCAGTTATTTGCTTTGCGGGCCTTGATGGGACTTGCCAGTGGTTATATTCCCAATGCCATGGCGCTGATCGCTTCGCAAGCACCGCGTGATAAGAGCGGATGGGCATTGGGTATGCTGTCGACAGGGCAAATTACTGGGATGATCGGGGGGCCATTATTCGGTGGCATGATGGCCGATCACCTGGGGCTTCGGATGATTTTTTACGTTACTTCCGGGATGATGTTCATCAATTTTCTATTGACGTTACTCCTGATTAAAGAGCGCCATGACGGGGTCGGAAAGACAGAGCGGTTCAGTGGAAAGAGGGGTATTCAGTCTTTACCCCAGCCGATGTGGGTTGTTAGTTTGTTCATTTGTACGTTAATGATCCAATTAGCCAATTCTTCAATCAGCCCCATTCTTACTTTGTTCATTCGTGCATTGGCGTGTAACACCGGCAATATTGCTTTTATCAGCGGCATGATCGCAGCCGCCCCCGGGATAGCCGCTCTGGTCTCGGCACCACATTTCGGTCGGCTCGGCGATCGCATAGGTGCCGTCCGTATCCTGATCGCCGCGTTGCTGTTGACGGCTGTGCTATTGTCTGCCATGGCGTGCGTGAGAACGCCGTTGCAGTTGGGTGTTCTACGCTTTTTGCTCGGCTTTGCCGACGGGGCGCTAATGCCTGCGTTACAGACATTATTGCTTCAGTCTTCTTCCGAGCAGACGACAGGCCGTATTTTCGGCTATAACCAGTCATTCATGTATCTTGGAAACGTGTGTGGCCCATTATTGGGGGCAGGTGTCTCAGCACTGGCGGGATACCGATGGGTATTCGTCATGACGTCTATTATCGTCATGGCGAACGTGTGGCAACTGTATCGTCAACTTCAAAAGCGGGAGTAACCGTTTCTTCTCATGCCTATGGGAACCCCCACCGGCGGTTCCCACATTTTTATATTATCTAACCGCCTTAGTCCCCCAGGCCCGGCGGGTTAATCTCGGAATGGGCGATCTTCTCGTCGCTCTCCGCCCAGCGATCCAGCACCTGCAGATAGCTGCCGTTGGCGATGGCGCCGTTGAGCGATGCCTGCACCGCGTCCACCAAGCCGTTGCCTTTCTTCAGCGTGACGGCGATGTTGGCGGTTTTCGGCCAACCGCCGGGCACGATGCCTACCAGCCGGGTTTTGCCGGTCAGCCGCGCCTGGTAAGCGCCGGAGACGTTGGGCCCGAAGGTGGCGTCGGCGCGGCCGGACTGAATGGCCAGCGTGGAGGCGGCCTTGTCGGTGACGTACACCGGCTGCAGCGGCGCCAGCCCCTTGGCGCGGTTCTCCTTGTCCCAGGCCAGCAGCACCGCTTCCTGGTTGGTGCCGGAATCGACGATGATCTTTTTACCGGCGATATCCGGCGCGGTGTTGATCTGGGTGATCTTGCTGTCGGATTTGACGTAGAAGCCCAGCGTATCCTGGCGATAGGTGGCGAAATCGAATTTGGTCTTGCGCTCGTTGGTCACGGTGATGTTGTAAACCGCGGCGTCATATTTGCCGGAGGCCACTCCCAGCGGCCAGTCTTCCCACGAGGTGGGCACCAGCTTGAGTTTCAACCCCAAACCGTCGGCCACCAGGCGCGCGATGTCCGCCTCGCTGCCGATCACCGTTTTGTTGTCGCGGGCGTACAGGCCGAACGGCGGGCCGCTGCCCAGCAGGGAAATGGCCACCGTCAGCGTGCCGGGCTCCACGAACTTGAAACCGGCGGGGATTTTGGCGACCGCCTCGGCGTTCTTCACCGTATGGATCGGCGTTTCGTTGGCGACGATGTCCACCCCTGGCGCGGCCGCGGCGGAAAAGCTCAGCAACGCCGCCATCACCATCATCTTTTTGCTATCTATCATTATGTTAATTACCTTCATTATTAGGATTGTCACAGGGTCGTTGCACTATCTCTGAAGGCTAAAGGTCTGTGAACGAACAAAATCAACTATCCAATCTTGGAAAAATCATGATGCGCCGCCGGTGGCGCTGAATCTTTCGAGGATGAACCATGTCGTCGCGCTTCGCTACGTTGGGCCGCATACCGCGCGGCGTGTGGATCTTGGGTGGGGTGAGCCTGCTGATGGACGTTTCCTCGGAAATGATCCACAGCCTGCTGCCGCTGTTTATGGCGACGACGCTCGGCGTCAGCGTGATCGTCATCGGGCTGATCGAAGGGCTGGCGGAGGCGACGGCATTGATCGTCAAGGTGTTCTCCGGCGTGCTCAGCGATTACCTCGGCAAGCGTAAAGGGCTGGCGCTGCTGGGCTACGGGCTGGGCGCCATCAGCAAACCGTTTTTTGCCGTCGCGTCGTCATCCGGCATGGTGATGAGCGCGCGCCTGTTGGATCGCGTGGGCAAAGGCATCCGCGGCGCGCCGCGCGACGCCCTGGTGGCCGATGTGACGCCGCCGGAAATTCGCGGCGCGGCCTTTGGGCTGCGCCAGTCGCTGGATACCGTCGGCGCCTTTTTAGGGCCTCTGCTGGCCGTTGGCCTGATGCTGCTGTGGCACAACGATTTTCGCGCCATCTTTTGGGTGGCGGCGGTCCCGGCGGCGCTGGCGATCGCGCTGCTGTTCTTCGGCCTGAAAGAGCCGGCCGCCGCGATAACCGACAAGCGATCCCACCCGATTACCCGCGCCAATCTGCGGCTGCTGGGGCGCGGCTATTGGTGGGTGGTGGGCATCGGCGCCGTCTTCACGTTGGCGCGCTTCAGCGAGGCGTTTCTGGTGCTGAAGGCGCAGCAGGGCGGCACGCCGCTGGCGTTGATCCCGCTGGTGATGGTCGCCATGAACCTGGTCTACGCCTGCTCGGCCTATCCGTTCGGTAAACTGTCCGACCGCATGAGCCATAAAGGAATGTTAAAAGCCGGTTTGCTGGTGCTGATCGCCGCCGATGTGGTGCTGGCGTTGAGCGATCATTGGGCGGGTGTGCTGTTTGGCGTGGCGCTGTGGGGCGTGCACATGGGCATGACGCAGGGGCTGTTGGCGGCGATGGTGGCGCATACCGCGCCGGCGCATCTGCGCGGCACCGCGTTTGGCATGTTCAATCTGATCAGCGGCGTGGCGCTGCTGCTGGCGAGTCTCGGGGCCGGCATGCTGTGGGAGCTGGCCGGTTCCGCCTCCACCTTTTACGCCGGAGCGATCGTCTGCGTGGTGACGCTTATCGGCATGCCGCTGGCGCCGTTCGGCGAACAGCGCCCGTGAAGGCGGCGGCGCTCAACGCCGCCACTCGGTTTACGCCGGATGCGCGTGATTTTCATTGCCGCCAATCGCCAGGTAATCCGTGTAGATTTGCGGCGCGCCGGAGAACGACGCCAGTGTTTTCCACTCGTCGTACATCCGCTCGGTATCCTGATGTTCGGCCACGAACCTGAGCGCTTGCTCGGTTGAGACGTCGAGATCCGGATGGAATGCGTTGAGCGACGGCAGGCTTTCAATGATCAGCATCACCGCGTACTGGTCCAGACGATTGCCACTCTGGCCCTTCAGCAGGTGAAACTTCCAGCCTGGGTAGTCTTGCACGCGGTGGATGTTGTCGGTGATGAACCGTTCAAACCGCTGGGCCGAGACGCCGGCTTTGAGCGCCAGGTTATGAATGCCGACGACACGTTGAATGCTTTCCTGTCCAGGTTGGTTGCGGTAATTGGGGCCGGGAGGCAACGAACTGCGACTATTCTCCGCCACCAGGCTGTAACAGGTATAAAGGGTCGGCAGTTCGGCGAAGGTCGCGAAGGTTCTCCACTCCTCAATCAGTGCGGCTGCCTCCGGGCGCTGCCGCCAAAAGGCGTGCGCCTCATCGGTCAGCTCGCCGTTGCCGTCGATATAGCGCGTGTAGGTGGCGGCGTCCTTAGCCTGATAAACCATCAGGTACTGATTTTCACGCTCGCCGCGCAGGCCGCGCAGCAGCGTCCATTGCCAGCCGGGGTAGGCTGGGATGGCGACGCCTTTGCGGCGAACGAAATCCTCGAAGCGATCCGAGGCGATGCCTCTTTTCAGGTTGATCCCCACGTAGTGCAGGGAGAAAACCGGCGTTGTTGATACATTCATTTAACGATCCTCGCAAATTGAATCAGTGAGATGAGCGCGTTACGGCTTTGGCGCTGATGCTGACCAGCACCAGGCAGAGCAGCGTGCAACCGAAAGCCAAAGTCAGCGTGGTGTACTTGGCGATAAAACCGATCAGCGCCGGGCCGGTTAATAAACCGACATAACCGACCAGCGTCACGGCGGGAAACGCCTGGCCAGGCGGTACCTGTTTTTGATTGCCGACGGCGTTGAACAGAATGGGAACGATGTTGGCGATGCCAAGCCCGATCATCATCAGCCCGCCGAAGGCGGCCCAGGCCAGAGGAACGGTGACGGTCAGCAGTAACCCCGTTGCAGCGCACAGGCTGCCGAACAGCAGAGTGCGGTAGCGCCCGATGATGCCGATCAGTCTGTCACCATACAGCCGCCCGCAGGCCACGGCGACGGCGTACAACGTGAACCCCATCCCCGCCTGCGATTTGGCCACGCCGCGCTCGGCATGCAGGAATAATGCCGACCAGTCGAGCATCGCTCCCTCTGTCAGGAACACGAAGAAACAGAGCAGGGCGATAAACAGGATCTTGCCATGGGCCAGCGCTAGCCGCACGCCGCCCCGGCATCGTTCGCCGATGCCGCCCTGCGCCAGTAAGTCGCCGGCGACGATCGGCAGCAGGATCGCGATGAGGAGGGCGATCAGGCCGATGGCCAAGGCCGGGACGATGCCCAGCAGCAGGAGCAGACTGACGCCGCCGGCGCCGGCAATGCCGCCAAGGCTGTAAAAACCATGAAAGCCGGACATTTTCGCCTGGCCGCTCTCCCGCTCGACGACTATCGCCTGTGAGTTCATCGCCACATCCATGATGCCGTTAACGGCGCCAAATACCCCCAACGCCACCCCCATCAGCAGCGGAGCATCGAGTAATGCCAACAACGGCAAGTCGATGCACAGCAAGGCGCCTGCACCCAGCAACACGGTGCGGCAGCCCAGTTTGCCGATCAGATAACCGGCAAAGGGCATGATCGCCATGGAGCCGGCGGCGAGGCAAAACAGCAGCAAACCGAGCGTGCCGTCATCGATGCCCAACCGTGCTTTTACGAAAGGGATCAGCGGCGCCCAGGCGGCCATGCCCAACCCGGCGAGGAAGAATATCGCTCGGGTGGCGATTTGCCGGCGATGATTCTCCGTGGCCTCACCGGTTAGCCAATGCAGCATCATGACGATCGGCTCTGTGCGACGGACAGATAGTCGGTATAAATTTGCGGCGAACCGGAAAATGACGCCAGTTGCTTCCACTCTTCATACATTTGTTTGGTGTCGCGATGCGCTTTGGCGAAGGTTGCCGCTTCGGCGGTGGCGATGTCGGGTTCCGGGTAGAACACGTCCAGCGCCGCCAGGCTGGCGATTTCCATCATGACCGCGTACTGGTCGAGCCGATTACCGCGCTCTCCCTTCAGCAAATGAAACTTCCAGCCCGGATAATCTTCAATGCGATGATGATTCTCGGCGATAAAACGTTCGAACTGCGCCGGCGTCACGCCCTCGCGCAGCGCCAGATTGTGGATGCCGATAATGCGTGCTTCAGGTGCCTCTCCGGGCCGTTCTTGATAACGCGGGCCACTCGGCACGTCACTTCTTTCATTCTCCGCCAGCAGACGGTAATCGCTGAACAGCGTCGGCAACTGACTGTAGGTGCCCAATTTTCGCCACTGGGCGAGGATCTCCTGCGCATCGGCATGTTGCCGCCAGAATTCATGCGCCTGTGTCGTTCGCTGCCCCGTAGCGGTAACGTAACGATCGCGCTGCTCGACGCTGTCAATCTCATACAGCATCAGGTATTGCCCGACGCGCTCACCGCGAAGGCCGCGCAGCAACGTCCAGCGCCAGCCGGGATAACAGGGGATATGTACGCCTTTTTCGCGGACAAAGGTTTCAAACTGTGGTTGCGTTACGCCGGCTTCAGTATCGATGCCGATGTAATAGAAGCTGAATACCGGTTTAGGTTTGGAGGCGGTTGTGGTCATCATTCACTCCTGATGGGGGAATTCTGCGGAAAATTGGGTATTGATAATGGCTTCAACCAGTGTGACGCCGATGGGCGTTAGCGTGACGCACGGGCCATCGACGATGACCAGCATTTTATCCACCAAGGTTTTCAACGTGCGGCGGATGACCGGGTTAGCAAACAGGCTGTTGCCGTCAAAGCGCCGTTTAAACACCCGATCGTCAACCGGCAGCAAGGTGGAGAGCGCCATTTTGAAGGCGTTCACTTCACGCTGGATCGGGGAGAAACCGCGGCTTTCCTCGATGGGCAGGCGGTCTTGGTTGAGCGCCTCCTTGTACTTCTTGTAACCGGTGATGTTGATGGCTTCGGATCGCGTCGATTTGGAGCTGCCGCCCAAACCGATCGCCACTTCCGGATACTGCTTATCGAGATCGGTGATGAGCGCTTTCCACTTTTCCGGCTGTTGATCATTGCGGTGAAAGTACATGGTGGGGTGTTCGGTATAGCCGTCGTTCAGGTATCTTTCGACCAGTTCGCGCATTTGGTACTGCTTGCCCAGTCCTGGGAAGCGCATGTTATTGATACTGATCAGCCCCTTTTTCTGCCACAGGCTTTCGCGTTCGCCCGAGACGCCGGTGCGATTTTTAATAAACTCATCCATGTGCAGCTTGGTGCAGACGACATGTGACAGATCCAGCGCAAGCGCCTTTTCCATGTCGTATTTTACGTCGTCCACGCTTTGACCCAGCATGCCATAGATGAGATCCACGCTGACCCAATCGATGCCGAGTGCACGCGCATGATAAATGGTTTCCACGCACTCCTCGGCCGAATGCATGCGCCCACAGGCGGTGATGATGTCATCATTGAAGGACTGGGTGCCGAAGCTGATTTTGCTAAAGCCAAGCTCTTTCAACAGCGTCAGATAGGCTTTATTCAGGGTGCCTGGCTCTCCTTCGAAGCGCAGGGTGGCGTTGGCGAAGTTAAAGTGGCTGTAGTAGAAGGCCATCATGCGGCGCAGTTCCGGCTCCGGCAGCAGGGACGGCGTGCCGCCGAAGACGTTGAATTCGCCGATTTCCACCTTGGCCAGACTGGGCACGCGCGCCAGCCACATTTGAGCCTCTTTGATATTGAAGTCGACCAAATCGCGGAATACCTCCTGAGAGGCGGGCGCCTTGGGATTGAGTATCACCGTGGGGTATTGGCAAAAATGGCAGCGATAGCGGCAGGTCGGGATATAGGCCCAGAGATGGATTTTGCCCGCCTGACGAATGTCGTCTTCCATATCGGCAAAAAACGCGGACAGCGGATAGTCGACGATATCGCCGGGGAACACGTGACAGCCGAAAGGATCCTTATGCACATACTCCAGAAAGGCCCGGTTTTCCGGTTGCGCCAGAAAACCGTTCACCTGCGGCGTAGGGTAGTTTTCATCGATATCCAATAACGATTGCAAGGCTTCGTCATTCATCAGAAGACCCCTCCATTACCGAAATAGTTATGGGCTTCGCCGGACTCGCGGTCTTCACAGAAGTAATAAACAAAGCGGGAGAAATCCTCGTCGTTGACCGCGTCGAAACAGGTCGGCAATGCGGGCGGGAAACCGATATCGTCACCGACGGCGCGGCGCATGGCGGCAAACAGCGCATCGCGAAACTCAAGGTAAAGCCGATAGGCGGGGGTTTTGTAGGCATGAATTGGTTTGAAATCGATGATGCGCATTTCGTGTTTCAGCTCGTGAATGCGGCGGTAGAGGCGGTCGGCCAACGGGCCGGAGAAGAAATCGCGCACTTCGCTGTTTTCCAACAGCAGATATGGGTTGAGCAGCACGGGCAGTAAGATATTCTTGGGCGTGTAGTCCTTGACCGAGTAATCCCAGGCCAGTTTCGCCTCCGCCGGTGTGGCGTCCGCCAGCACGGTTTTCTGCTGCTCAACGTCCGGCCGGACGTCCTTCATGATAATGATGCCGTCTTTGCCGTAGGCGATGCCGTTGATTACCTCGTCGAGGATGGTGTCGACCCGACGGCTGTTGATCTCAACGTAAGCATGCCGGGCGTAAACCGGTTTGCCGCCGTAGGCGATAACCTTAATGCCGAAATCCCAGTCGTCGGACAGGTGCTCGACAAAACGGCCGTTGTTGAGCTGATAGAAGATTTCGATGCCGCCTATCGCGTCATACAGGCTGCGTTCCACCCCGAACCCCTTGCCGTCGGGGAAGCCGCCGAACAGGGAGAACGAGAATTCGCGCAGACGCAGCGTTTTTTGGATCTCGCGGAACAGGTTGGGGCGCTGCTCAAAATCTACGGGGTTGTAGTAATAGTTGCTGGTGCCCAGGTCGCCTTGTTGATCGAGCATGGTATTCACCAGCTCGTAAAGCCAAAATGCATCCACGGTGCAATCGGCATCGGCGGACACGATATAGTGCTTGCGTTTCTTTCCCAGCCGGCTATCGCGGGCTTTGGATCGCAGCGACGCATAATCCATACCGCGTTTTCTGGCCGAAGAGACCCCCTGTACCTTTTCATCGATAACGAGAATATCCATAACCGGATATCTTTCACTAAACGCGTTTATTTTAGCGACGGAATCATCGGTGGAGTTATTATCGACAATAATCAGCTCGTAAGTGTCGTGGGTGATTAATTCATCTTTGGTATTCTGATTGAATAGAGAAAGCAAGACCGCCTCAATACGGTCGCTTTCATTATAAACGGGCAGTACGATAGACACAAAAACAGTATCACGCATAGATCCTCCAGGGCTAATGAAAGTCCACAGTTAGAAATGCCTTGTCTGAAAGTGAAATATCACATCAAGTGATATTGACGTTTAACTAATATTTAAATATTCCATGACGTTGTTTGACAGCACCCGTTTCCCTAGCGTGAAATTGTTTTCCGCTACGCGTCTCATTTTTTCTTTGTTGTTAATAAATTGATAGAGTTCGTCGACGAATTCGTCACTTGGCAAACCGTCGTGTAACTCAGAGATCGTCATGATAGGGGCTTCAAAGCCGTGCTGGCCATAGACCTCATGGTAATACTCGTAGCTGGTGGCGATATAGCAGCGCCGGCAGCTTACCGCTTCACCAATGGGATTGCCGTAGCTGTCATAGTCATATGAGGTGAGAAAAGAGACCAAATCGCAGGAATAATAAAGGTCCTCTATGCAAAGCGTATCACTTTGCGAACGCATACTGGCATGGGGAAGCATGCCGACAAATTTGACGTAGGGGAGAACTTGCAGCTCCTGCGCCAATTTGGCGAGCTGCAAATAACATGAAGGATTCTCATATTCATTGCCGGCGATCGCCAAACAGACTCGGCGAGTGTTGTTGTCACGTATAAATAAAGCGTTAAGCCTGCTGACCAGTACAATATCACGATCCAATCTTTTTTGGGGGATTATACGGGTGGTTCTGGCAATGAGAATGTCATTTTCACGTATATTAATCTGCTTTCTGCAGTTTATCCTTTCGAGGTTTTCTGAGAAATCATAGGTGTTTTTCTTTACCTCGACATGGACATCATGATTGCACCAGGCCTCAAGTTTCTGCTTCAGATCGTGATTGAGCGTGACATAGGTAATGTATTTTGAAGCGATAGGTTTGATAGCGTGAGAATAAGGTGGGGGGCCGTATTTGAGCACCTTTTTTTCACTGTTCCACATCAGGTCATGATCGCGCCATATCACGAAACGCGTCAGTTGATAACGCCGGCCGTAATCTTCGATCGCCAGATATAGCGCTTTGGTATAGATGATGTTTTCCGGCAGCGTGCCGTTTTCCACCACCACATGGCTGATCGCAAGCGCTTCCCATTGGGCGATAAGGCGATCCGCAAGTCGCCGCGCCGCCAGCGCAATAGTGTGCAACAGGTCGGTTTTTTCTTGCTCGTCAATGGGCGTTTTCTGGCCGATCAACGCCGCGTGCGCGTGGTCGAGAAAGGCGGGGTGGTAGTCTGGAATCGACGTGATGCCGTCCAGGCGGACAAGCGTAAAGACATCCTGGTAGATATCATGCTCATGTCTATAGGGTTTATTAAAGTTTCCCTTATCAATCTTGATGTCGTATCCCAGATCAAGATAAGACCGAAATCCACAGGCTTGCAGTCGTTTGGCAATCTTCATTGCTTCTACCGTGATCCCTGAGACCGAGACGGCATCGAACGAAATGAACATTGCATTCTTCTCTTGCCTAGCGTGCATCGCAGAACCTCCTGCCATTGAGTAGTGCATTGATTTGGATTAACTATTTTTTAACAAATCTCCGGTAACGTTCCCAATTGAGTGGAAAAAGAATCTCTTTGACGCTCTGGAATACACTCAAATCCGACAGAACGGAAGCTCAAGCGTTCAAAAATGTAAAGATACGTTTATGCTTTGTGAGGGTTCTCACAAATATCTCGCTGAGGAAGTGGTGAAAAAACAGTGGGGAATATGGGGGGCAAAACCCCCGAATACGGAATATGCGATGCCTGGTTTAACGGTTCGTCATGCCGCCTTTGGCGGGTTGTCGTATCGTCTGCAACATTTCGGGCACCCGCTGGGAGTCCACCGCCCGGCTGAACAGAAAACCCTGACCGATATGGAAACCGGCTTCGCACAGTGTTTGCCGCTGCTGCTCGGTTTCCACCCCTTCGGCGATGATATCGATCGACAGCTTTTGACCGAGAATGCCGATGCTTTCCACGATCGCCAGGATCGCCGGTTCGGTATTCATGCGTTGAACGAAGTCGCAGTCCAGCTTAATGCAGTCCAGCGGGTAATCCATGATATGGCTGAACGAGGAGTGACCGGTGCCGAAGTCGTCCAGCGCGATGCGGATGCCCATCTCCTTGAGCATTTGCAACGCGCGCAGCACGTACTTCGAACCGTGCTTGTTGAACGCGTGTTCGGTCACCTCCAGTTCGATCAGGTGGTGGGGAATGTGGAACTTCAGCAGGCGCTGCAGGAAAGTTTCGGCGTAGTTGTCGCGTAAAAACTCGATCGGCGACACGTTCAGCGAGATGGGCTGCACCGCCACGCCGGCCGCGCGCCAGCGGGCGATATCGGCGAAGACCTTCAGCTGCATGGCTTCGCTGATCTTGGTCGCCAGCTCGTAGTCGTTGAACGCCTCGCTCACCGTCGCCGGCAGCTGCACGCCGTTGATCGGGCAGTGCCAGCGCAGTAAGGCTTCAAAGCCGACGATGCTGCCGTCGGTCAGGCTGACCTTCGGTTGGTAGCTGGGGCGGATGCAGTTGTCGCGCACGATCTGGCGCGCGTAGTTGAGCTGGCTGGCGCGGGCGCGCGCCTTGTCCATCATTTTGCGGTCGAACATATAGACACCGCCGCGGCCGCCGTCTTTCAGCTCATACAGCGCAGTATCGGCGCATTTCATCAGTTCCGAAGCGTCGCGTGCGTCTTTGGGGTAGATGGCGCCGCCGATGCTCATGCCGCAGTGCAGCGTCTTGCCGCCGTGGGTGATCGGCGTCTCCAGCTGCAGCAGAAATTTGTTGGCGATGCGGAAAATATCCTGCTCGTTTTCGACGTCGCTGATCACGACGGCGAACTCATCGCCGCCGAGGCGAGAGACGAACGAGTGCGTATTCATGCAGGCGCTGAGCCTTTTGCCCAAAACCCGCAGCAGATGGTCGCCCGCCGCGTGGCCCAGCGTGTCATTCACCAGCTTGAAGTGGTCAAGATCCAGCAGCATCAGCCCAAGCGACTTGTTGCCGTGCAGGGCCCGCTTCATCTCTTGCTTCAGTTTCTTCTTGAACAGGCGCCGGTTGGGCAGGCCGGTCAATTCGTCATATTCGCTGGCGAGCAACAGGCGTTGTTCCATCACGCGTTGCGAAGTCACGTCGCGTGACACGCACAAGATCTCGGCCACGGTGCCGTGTTCGTCGCTGACCGGCGTGAGAATGTTGTCCCAGTGCTGTTTTTTGCCCTGCGGCGTCACGCTCAATCCCGTGAAGCGCGCATTTTTTCCGGCTCTGACGCTGCGCAGCGCCTTGCGGCCGCGGCGCCGGATCTCGGGCGACAGCAGCCCCAGCCAGGGCATGCCAAACTCTTTTTGCCCCGGATCAAGGCCGAGCGCCAGGCTGCCGGAGCGGTTCATGTGGCGCAGCGTGCCGTCGTGATTGATCACTTTAATGCAGTCCACGCTGGCGTCCAGCATGTCTTGCTGGATAGACAGCGCCTGAACGTTTTGCTGGCGCTGCAGCATTTGCGGATGAATGTCGGTCGCCGTCAGGTACCAGCTGGGCTCCAGCGCCATGCCGTCCTGCCGGGCGTTAAACGCCAGCATAAACCAACGGTAGGTGCCGCTGCGATCGCACAGGCGGGCCTCGCCGGCGAACGAGGAGAGGGCCACGATCGCCTGGCGCCACTGCGCGGCCAGCCGCTCGCGATCGTCGGGGTGCAGGGCATCGAGCCAGTCGGCGGCGCCGTGTTCACCGGCGATAGCGCCGGTATAGTCGCGCCACTGTTTATTGAAGTAACCGCCAAGGCGGTTGCCGAAGCAAATCAGGCCGGGCAAGTCGTCTACGATTTCGCCATAGAGATCAATCGGATTTTTGTTATTGCTCTGCTTGGGCAACAGGGTCATGCGGTATTTCCTCGGAAAATTACCCATATTCTCGCTCTAGAGCAGAGCTTCTTTCAATATAGTCTTGCCAATGAAAATGGGAATAGCCAGCGGGCGCGGCTAAAAATCGGCCCGCTAGCATGGAATACATCCAGCGTGAACGCATTAGGAATACTCCTGTTATTTATAAGTATCCCTTATATTGCAGCGAAAAATAAGTGATCGGACCACACCGCGTTATTGCCGTGAAAATTAATCATTCTTGATGTTTCTCTATGGCTAAATGTTCAGTCGCCATGATGTACTCCCTGGCGCTATTCTGCCCGCTCTATGCGGTAATACTGACAAAAACCGCAGTCCAGACGGGGATGAACGCCATTTTATGCACTCTGCAGCGCCCGTTTACTGGGGCTTAGCGGAAAAATCATGATGCAAATCAAGAAATGTTTTGTTTCATCTGTTGACACTTTGCTTACGCGTGAGATAGCCTCGCGAATGATAATCATTAGCAAAACTGGATGGTGGCGCAAATGCATTCACGCAATTATCTCCGGGTAACCGTTCGGATAACAGACCAGATTCACAGCACAAGAGCCTGTCTGATGTGGTCTCTGGCAACGAGGCAATGCATCGGACGGCCGTTGTCATTAGACCTCTTGAGCGGCATCTCAACTTAGCCTCAACGCGCAGACACTGGAATCACACCCTTGCCGGATCAATGCGGCCTGTTACTTTCGCGCATTTTGCACGGACACATCGCGATCTCATGCAGTTGCATCAGTTCTCAATCATGGGTAAGGAGGCTCGGGTAGTTAAAAGTAAATTTACTCTCTGGGTGTAAAGGGATAGGAAAAAGAGTGGGCGTATCGGGTTATCGCTATTCTCCGGATTTTGATTATCCCTAAGCGACATTTCGGATGTCATATTAATACTAGCTACTTTGTGGAGAAAGTTATGGGTAATACCATGAATGGAAACGAAACGGGTTGGGACAGTGTTAACGATCTTATTCACTACCATGAACGCGGGAATGGCCTGACGATAAATAACAAACCGTCTTATGACATAAATGAGGCGGGGTTGCAGATAGCGCGCGGCGATAAAACCTGGAATGGCGTTCACGTCACGGGAAAAGAGGCGACGGTGACCTATTCCTTCCCGGATTGGGATTATAACGAACTGAACCTGGGCCACCGCTCCCCGGAACGTGATACGGGGCTGAGTGCGTTCACGCAACAGCAGCAAGAACAGGCGAAGCTGTCTTTACAATCCTGGGCCGATGTTGCCAACATCAAATTTGTCGAAGTTGCTTCAGGTCAACCTTCCAATATTACCTTTGGGAATTATGAGGGGACGGGACAAGCGTATGCCTTGAAACCTTACTCATATAATGGCAATGATTACAGAGGATACAACTCTGATGGGCAAAGTTGGTACAACATTAAGAATCACTCCGAAAATTTGCATCCTGAGCTAGGTAATTACGGCCGCTTAACCATTACCCATGAAGTTGGCCATACTCTCGGGTTAGATCACCCGGGCACTTATAATGCGGGGCAAGGCAGCCCAAATTATACCAAGGCAGTTTACGCCGAAGATACCCGGCAGTTTAGCGTAATGAGTTACTGGAATGAATCCATTACCAACGCGGATCATGGCCATTACTATGCCGCTGCACCGCTGGTTGATGATATCGCGGCCATCCAGCATCTTTACGGCGCCAACATGACTACCCGAACCGGCGACACCGTTTACGGGTTTAATTCAAATACAGGCCGAGACTTCTATACGCTCAAGGACAGCCACGACAAGCTGGTGATGTCTGTTTGGGATGCAGGTGGCAATGATACCCTCGATTTTTCGGGGTATAGCCAAAATCAGCGTATCAATTTGAACGAAAGCGCTTTCTCCGACGTCGGTGGATTAAAAGGGAATGTTTCCATCGCTGCCGGCGCCACCATCGAAAACGCGATAGGGGGAGCAGGTAATGACGTCATTGTTGGAAATCACGCAGACAATACGCTCAAAGGCGGCGCCGGTAACGATGTTATTTACGGTGGGGCGGGCCAGGATCAATTGTGGGGAGGGCAAGGTAACGACATTTTTGTCTTCTCTGACCTGAATGACTCGCCTGTTCGGGCTCCTGATACAATTTGGGACTTTGAGTCAGGCAAGGACAAGATCGATCTGTCCTTCTTCAACCAAGGCGATAAAGGCAGTGATTTTATTCAGTTTGTCGATCATTTCAGCGGGCAGGCCGGTGAGGCGCTGGTGTCCTATGATACCCAAAGCAATCTGAGCGAACTGGCCTTCAACATCCATGGCGGTGCAAATCCAGACTTCCTGGTGCACATCGTCGGGCAGGCTGACGTCGCTGTTGACTTTATCGTATAAAACGGCAACGGTGGGCGATGATGCCCACCGTTTTGCATGGGCCAGCTATGTGTAAATTTATTCTTGTCGGAATAATATTCTTGTTTTCAGGAGCCTCTATGGCAAGCAGTCTGGTTTTACCTTCTGCCGAAACGCTATCCGGGCAGTGGACGGTCAGCGATAAATCAAAGTCCTGTGTTGTACAGCTCAACACGGAGGGTGTGGAATCGGCCGGCGGCTATAGCCTAAAATTTTTGTCTGATTGCACGCCCGACGTCTTGCCGCAAGAGCCAGTGGCGTGGCGTCCTGCACCTGATGGCATTGCATTGTTAGACAAGGAAGGGCTGACTGTACTTTTCTTCTCTCAGGAAGACGATCATTACCGCAGTCAAATCTGGGCCGAGACGGGAAAGATCCTGAAGAGAAATAACTAGCGGAAAACGCCGGCCTGACCCGGCGGTTATCCCACCTCACGCCACCCAGCCTCCGCCGTAACGGTGGGGGGCTTTTATGGGGAGGTCGGCAAGCCGTCGACGATGGTAATCATGGCTTCCGCTACGTGGCGCCGCTGTTGTTTCGCCAGCTGATAGGCCGGTGAATGGTAGCAGGCCAGGGCGGTGGCATAGTCGTCGAATTCGATCAGCACATGTTTCACAAACGCCGGGCCTTCCAACGTTTGCGCCTGTTCGCCGCGGGCGAGAAAACGGGCGTTGAACTGGCGAAACGCCTGAGGCGCCAAATCCATATAATGCTGATATTGCTGCGGATCTTTCACGGTGACATGGGCAATCCAGTACGCGGGCATCTCAGGGCTCCTGTTGCAGAATGCGCTTGGCCAGCGCGGCGGCCTCGGTCAGGTGATCGATGACTTCTTGCCTGGCCTGCGTCGGATTGTTTTGTTCGATGGCGTGATAGATCCGCGTCATGCGCTCGAAACCGGCCAGCTGGCGCTCCGGGGTTTTCAGGGTCAGGGCGCGCAGGCGGCTGATGCGGCTATTCAGGCGTTGAACGATTTCCCAGGCGATGGCGTGATGGGCCACCTGGAAAATGGTTTCATAAAAGGCCTGCGACGCCTCAACGCGCTGAATATCGTCCTGCCCGGCCGAAGCCTGATTAATTGCAATTAATTTTTCATGCAGTTTCTTTTTATCTTCCGGCCCGGCTTTCAAAGCGCAGTCGTGAGCGGCATCCTGTTCAAGCAGCAGACGAATAGTATAAATCTGCTCGGCAATTTCCCAGGTCAGAATAGCGACAATCGGCCCTTTCTTGCCGAGTGTTTCAATGAGTCCCTCCGCTTCGAGATAACGGATCACCTCGCGCACCACGCTGCGGCTGACGCCCAGCTCCTCGCACAGGCTGCGTTCCACCAAACGATCGCCGGCCTGAAAATACCCTGAGATAATCGCCTGCCTAATTTTCGCCAATGCCAATTCGCGCAAGGTGACCGGTGCATTCTCAATCTTCAATGACGCCTGAACCATAATTGTCTCTATTTTTTGTGGATCATCATTAATCCGGATAACGACGCGTATTCCCGTTTGCCCGGTACTATTAACATCTTTCCAACCCGCAAAGCAACGGCGGCCGATTTCGCGCCGCATCGCTAAAACGGCGAATGTTGCAGCAGCTCACAAAATCGAAAGATAGCCTAAAAAAACCGCTTTTCGTTGCCGATACCCGCTGGCTCAACGGGTTCGGCACGGGCACCGGCCGCTGAGCGGAAGCGGTCGTGGCCGGCGTTTCGCCCCCGGCCAAAGCCCATGCAGGTTTATTAAGCTTTTGATTAATATCTGTTATTTTCAATTTTCCTTTACCCTCTTAGATTAAAATAAGAATACCGTATTATGGTATACCAAATTTTGACATACCAATCTGCCCGATGCTATACCCTCGACTCGCGACATCTGATTAACATTTGATTTACTTTTCGAGGTCCCTTATGCATCAAGACATCCGTAAGACTCTGGTTTCCACAGAAACCCTCTACGCCGATGGCGGCAAATCGGCGGGCAAACCGCTGGTGATGATCGCGGCGGCGGCGGTGATTAAAAACCCCTGGGCCGGGCAAGGCTTTGTTGAGGATCTGGCGCCAAAGATTCGAGAAATGGCGCCGGTGCTGGGTGAGCTGCTGACCGGTTTGATCCTCAAAGAGGCCGGCTCCGGCGAGCGGGTGGAAGCCTTCGGCAAAAGCGCGGTGGTGGGGCTGGGCGGTGAGTTGGAACACGCCTCGGCGCTGATTCACACGCTGCATTTCGGCAACCACTACCGCTCGGCGGTCAACGGTAAAAGCTATCTGGCGTTCAACAATACCCGCGGGCCGGCCAACGCGCCGATCCTGATCCCGATGATGGGGAAAAACGACGAAGGCAGCCGCGAGCACTACCTGACATTCCAGTTCAACATCAACGACGCGCCTTTCGACGACGAAATCGTCATCGCACTGGGCGCGGCGCTGGGGGGGCGGCCGCATCACCGTATCGGCAACCGTTATTTGGATCTGAAAGAGCTGGGCCATGATCAGAACAATCCGGCAGCTGTCTGAGCCCGCTCTGCGGGTAGGGTATCTGGACGCCGGGCGTGGCGAGCCGCTGGTGTTGATCCACGGCGTAGGCATGAACGCGGAGGCCTGGTATCCCCAGCTCGATGCGCTTAGCGCGCACTTTCGGGTCATCGCCGTCGATATGCCGGGCCACGGCAAAAGCGAAGGCTTCGCCCACGCCGCGACGCTGGAGGATTACGTGCGCTGGATGGCGGCCTTCTTAAACACCCTGGATACGCCGAGCGTTGCAGTGGCGGGGCACTCGATGGGGGCGTTGATCACCGCCGGTTTGGCGATCGATTATCCGGAACGGGTCAAACGCGCCGTGGTGATGAGCGGCGTGTTCCAGCGCTCGGCCCAGGCCAGTGCCGCGGTTGCGCAACGCGCCAGCGCGTTGGCCAGCGGCCAGACGCAGATCGACTCGCCGCTGAGCCGGTGGTTTGGCGCCGATCCCGCCGAACAGCGTCTGCGCCGGCAGGTGGGTGGCTGGTTGCAACAGGTGGACGTCACGGGCTACGCCCGCGCGTATCAGGCGTTTGCTACCGGCGATCGGGTGTATGCCCAGCGTTGGCACCTTATCCGCTGCCCGGTGTTGGTATTGACCGGCGAGCACGACGCCAACTCCAGCCCGGAGATGGCGCGGCAAATGGCGCAGGCCGCACCGAACGGGCGCGCGGTGATCATTGAGAACGCCAAACACATGGTCAGTCTGACCGATGCGCAACGCGTCAACGCGCTGATGCTCGATTTTCTGACCGCAGAGCAACCTTTGACTTTAGGAGCGGCAAATGGACGCGGATAAACGCAGGCAGTTGCGCGACGCTTTCGGCGCCTTTATGACCGGCGTCACCATTGTGACCTCGGTGGACAAGCAGGGGCGGCCGATTGGCTTCACCGCCAATTCGTTTTCTTCGGTGTCGCTGGATCCGGCGCTGCTGTTGGTGAGCATCGATAAACGTTCGGCAAACCTGGCGCACTTTACCCAGTGCAGCCACTTCGCCATCAATATTCTGGCGGAACAGCAAAAAGAGGCTTCAACCATTTTTGCGCAAAAGAACGAAGACCGCTTTGCGCTGATCGATTGGCGCTGGAGCGCGTCACGGGTGCCGCTGATCGAGAACAGTTCGGCGTGGTTCGACTGCTCGCTGCATCAGGTGGTGGATGCCGGCGACCATGCCATTTTGATCGGCCAGGTCGAAGGGTTCGAGTCCAACGCCACCGCCGGTCTGGGGTATTACCGCGGTGCCTATTTCACGCCGTATCAAAACGCGCAGTCGCTGATTGGCGGGCCGCAGGTGGTGGTGAGCGCGCTGATCGAGTTTGAAGGGCATGCCGTGATGGTACGGCAAAACGACGGCGGCTATCAGCTGCCGTCCAGCGCGGTGGAGAAACGCAGCGTCAGCGAAACGTTGGGAGATTTACTGCGGCAGTTGGGCATCAACGCCCATCCGGGTTTCGTCTATTCCGTCTATGACGACCGGCAGAAGCACCAGCAGCACATCGTTTTTCTGTGTGCGCTGCCGACCGACGCCGGCAGCCTGACGCCGCAGCTGAGCGCGGCGGAATGGTTCGATATGCCGACGCTGGCGCGGCTGCCGATCAAGGATCCGGCGCTGCGGTCGATGCTGGGCCGGTTCGTCAAAGAAAACGCCGTGGGCAATTACGGTATCTATTATGGCGATGAGCACAGCGGTGCCATCAAGCAATTCGCCGGTTGAGGCTGAACGGGAGAGTGTGATGAAACTGTCTTTATTCGTGCATATGGAACGAACGTTACCCGAAGAGTCGCAGGAAAAGCTCTACCAGGAGATGATCGAACTCTGTGAAATCGCCGATCGCGGCGGCATGCACGCCATCTGGACCGGTGAGCACCACGGCATGAATTTCACCATCGCGCCGAATCCGTTCATCAATCTGGCGGACATTGCCCGGCGCACCTCCAGGGTGCGGCTTGGCACCGGCACCATCATTGCGCCGTTCAACCACCCGATCCGTCTGGCGGGCGAGGCGGCGATGACCGACATCATCACCGGCGGCAGGCTGGAGCTGGGTATCGCGCGTGGCGCCTATTCCTATGAATACGAACGGCTGATGCCCGGTTTGACCGCCTGGGATGCCGGGCAACGCATGCGCGAGCTGATCCCGGCGGTAAAAAAACTCTGGCAGGGCGACTATGCCCATCAGGGGGAATACTGGTCGTTCCCGGCAACCACCTCCTCGCCGCTGCCGAAACAGCAGCCGCATCCGCCGATTTGGGTGGCGGCGCGCGATCCCAACAGCCACGAATTTGCGGTGCAAAACGGCTGCAACGTTCAGGTTACGCCGCTGCATCAGGGGGAAGAGGAGATCGTGCGGCTGGTGACCTGTTTCAACGAGGCGCGTGCGCGTTTCGCCGCCGAGCAGCCGCTGAAGATCATGCTGTTGCAACATGGCTATGTGGCGGAAGACGAGGCGGACGCCCGCCTGGCGGCGGAAGAACTCAACCGTTTCTACCACTACTTCGGCGCCTGGTTCAAGAACCAGCGGCCGGTGCGGCAAGGGCTGATTCAGCCGCTGAGCGATGAAGAGATCGCCGCCAATACCTATTATTCCGCCGAGATGATGCGCACTAACCTGGCTATCGGTACCGCCAATGAGGTCATTACGCGGCTGAAAAAATATGAGGCGCTGGGTTATGACGAGTTTGCGTTGTGGATCGACAGCGGCATGAGCTTTGCGCGTAAAAAGGCCTCTCTGGAGCGGTTCATTCGCTGTGTGATGCCGGAATTTCACTGACGGAGGCGCTGATGGAATCATTCAAACTCTACATCGACGGCCGGTTTGACGCCGGTTCGGCGACCTTCGCCTCGCTCAACCCGGCGACCGGTGAACCCTGGGCGCAGGTGGCGGAAGCCCGCGCCCAGGATGTGGATCGCGCCGTTGCCGCGGCGCACCGGGCGTTTCAGGGAGCCGAATGGCGCGATATGACCGCCGGCGCGCGCGGCAAGCTGTTGTTGCGGCTGGCCGATTTGCTGGAGCAACACGCTCCCGAGCTGGCGCGGCTGGAGACGCTGGATACCGGCAAGATCATCCGGGAAACCCAGGCGCAGATCGCTTATGTGGCGGAATACTACCGGTACTACGCCGGCCTGGCCGACAAGATGGAAGGCAGCGTGCTGGCGATCGACAAACCTGACATGGAAACCTGGGTGCGGCGAGAACCGATCGGGGTGGTGGCGGCGATCGTGCCCTGGAATAGCCAGCTGTTTCTTGCGGCGGTGAAAATCGGCCCGGCGATCGCCGCCGGCTGCACGCTGGTGGTCAAAGCGGCGGAAACCGCGCCGGCGCCGCTGCTGGCGTTCGCCAGGCTGATAGACGAGGCCGGTTTTCCACGCGGCGTATGCAATGTGATCACCGGCTTTGCCGCCGACTGCGGCGCGGTGCTGACGGCGCATCCGCAGGTAGACCACATCGCCTTTACCGGCGGCGCGGAAACCGCGAAGCACATCGTTCGCGGCAGTGCGGAAAACCTCGCCAGCACCTCGCTGGAGCTGGGCGGGAAATCGCCGTTTATCGTCTTCGACGATGCGGATCTGACCAGCGCGGCGAATGCGCAGGTGGCGGCCATTTTCGCCGCGTCGGGCCAGAGCTGCGTAGCCGGTTCGCGCCTGTTGGTGGCAGAAAGCATCAAAGACGCGTTTTTGGCCCGGCTGACGGAGAAGGTGCGCAGTATTCGCATCGGGCCGCCGGATCGCCCGGACACCCAGTTCGGGCCGCTTTGTACCCGGCAGCAGCAAGAGCGGATCGCCGCCATCGTCAGCCGCTCGCTGGAGCAGGGGGCGAAACTGGTGGTTGGCCACGCGGCGATCGATTCACCGGGCTTTTATTACCCGCCGACGATCGTCGACTGCAGTGCGCAACCCGACGCCGAGTGCGTAAAGCAAGAGCTGTTCGGCCCGGTGCTGTCGGTGTTGACCTTCAGGGACGAAGCGGAGGCGATTCAGCTTGCCAATGATTCAGCCTATGGCCTGGCGGCCGGCATTTTCACGCAGAACCTGACGCGTGCGCATCGGGTGACCCGACGCCTGCGGGTGGGCGTGGTGTGGCTGAATACCTATCGGGCGGTATCGCCGCTGGCGCCGTTCGGCGGTTACGGCAAGTCGGGGTTTGGCCGCGAGGGCGGGATTGACGCCGCGCTGGAATACACCACCAGCAAGACGGTGTGGCTGCGCACCAGTGACGATCCGATAGACGATCCCTTCGTCATGCGCTGAGTCAGCGTAATCAGGCGCGATCTCAGGTCGCGCCGGCAGCTCTGTTTTCATCGCGTTGATACAGGCGACCGCAATGTCGCCGGGGCAAACGCACGCTTTTTTCGACGTATTCGCACCCTACACGCTGTAAAAAAATAAGAATCCACGTTAACCGGGGGATATATGAATTCTCAGCCAGAGCAGACCGCGTTTATTGAAGACAAGTCGATCGATTTTGTTCCCGCCGCGGAGCGTCACGGCCATGCCCGCAGCCTGTTTACCCTGTGGTTTTGCACCAACATTGCGCCGCTGGCGGTGGTGACCGGGGCCATCTCCACGCAGACGTTTCATCTCGATATTCTCTCGGCGCTGAGCGCGATTGTCGCCGGCCACCTGTTCGGGGGCATTTTTCTGGCGCTGACCTCGGCCCAGGGGCCGCAGGTCGGGATACCGCAAATGGTGCAGAGCCGGGCGCAGTTCGGCCGATATGGTTCGCTGTTGGTGATCGTGTTCACCACGGTGATCTATCTGGGGTTCTTTATTTCCAACATCACGCTTTCTGGCAAGGTCATCCATAACGTCATCCCGTCATTGAGCATGGGCGTGGCGACGGTGATTGGCGCGGTGCTGGCGACGCTGATCGGGGTGGTGGGCTACCGTTTCATCCACAAGATCAACAAAATCGGCGCCTGGGTGATGGGCAGCGCGCTGATTCTCGGGTTGGTATTGATGTTTTCTCAACCGCTGCCGGCGGATTTTTGGCAGCGGGGATCGTTCAGCATTGCCGGTTGGTTCGCCACATTCTGCATCGGCGCCGTCTGGCAAATCAGTTTCTCGCCCTACACGTCAGACTATTCGCGTTACCTGCCGGCGGAAGTCGGCATTGCCAAACCCTTCCTGTATACCTATCTGGGCGCCTGCAGCGGTACCATTTTAGCCTTCGTGTTCGGTATGGTGGCGGTCAATCTGGTCGCCGGCAGCGACGATGCCATGGAGGCGGTACGCCAGGCGACGGGAGGGTTGGGGCCGGTGCTGATGGTGCTGTTTCTGATCAACATCATCTGCCATAACTCGATGAATTTGTACGGTGCGGTGCTCTCGTTGATTACCGCCGTACAAACCTTCTTGCCGCAGTGGATGCCTAATGCGCGGATACGTACGCTGTTCTCGGCATTGATTTTGCTGGGATCGGTATGGGTGGCGTTGGTTGCCTCGGCCAACTTTGTACATCTGTTCCTGAACCTGATCTTTGCCTTGATCTCGGTGCTGATCCCGTGGTGCATGATCAACCTGATCGATTTTTACCTGCTTAACCGCCAACGCTATGACATTTCGGCCATTTTCAGCGCAGACGGCGGGCGCTACGGCCTGCTTAACACCCGCGCGCTCGGCGTTTATTTCGGCGGTATTGCGGTGCAGGTGCCTTTTGTTGAGAACGCGTTTTTCTCCGGCCCTTACGCCAATCTGATCCCGGGCGCAGACATTTCCTGGGTGATCAGCATGGTGCTGACCGGCATCGCTTACCCACTGTGTTGTTCACGACGGGCTAACTGGGCGGTGCAATTATAACTCTCGAGCCTCGCCGGCCAGCATAAAAGGCCGGTTTGAGGGATGTGATAAAGTAATATTTAGAACAGGATGTTTCTAATTTTTTAATTTATTAAATTAGATAATAATCATATGAAATGGCTAAATGGATTTGGGCTAACTTATGATTGTTATATTAATGTTGCTGCTCATGGTGTTTTATATATCTCTAGCTTATGAGTTTAGAAGAATGAAAAAGCGAAGAATATATGCCTGGTATAAAAGGAAAAGGAAGAAGTCGATTAAGCGATTTATCAACATGCTCTTATTTAAATAATTTTCCGGAGCAAGCTTTACAGGGATAACATGATTTTCTGAGACATATCTTTTCCCGATGATTGTTTGTCTTGCTGCGTTTATATCGCGTCGGATTGGCAACGCCGCAACATCAGCCTGCGGGGAACAGCCGCTGCTGCCAATCCGTCAGTTGCGTCAGTGTCATCGGCTTGGCGGCAATGAGTGCGCGATTTTCCAAGGCAATTTCTCGGGCGCGCTGCAACGATTCGGTGCTGAGGCGCTGCAGGCTTTGCCGCAGCGCCTGTTGTATTTGCGCCAGCTCGCCAGCGCCAACGTGCGCCAGCTCATGGTGCATCTGCAGCAAGAATTCGTCGGTCAACTGCCGCAGCTGTTCAACGTTGAACGTCGGGGATTGCAGCGCGAACAACAGGCCCTCGGCATCGGCACAGCGGTGGAAGGCGCATTGCACCACATAGCCCACGTTGCGATCCACGCGCAACCGCTGAAAATAGCGCGGGGCGTAAAGCTGAGCCAGCACGCGCAGCGCCCAACGGCCTTCGGCTTCGCCGTTCGGCAGCGGGTAAAACTGCAGTAAGGCGCTTTCGGCGCCGCTTTCCGTCAGCGTGACGGGGCGATGATGGTGATGTGTCGGCAGCGGCGGCTCCGCGGCCACGGAATAGGGGAAACCGTACAGCAGGTGCGACAGCTGCCGTTTTAACTCGCCATCGCCGCCGATCAAGGTGGCATGCCATTGCGCCGCTGCGGTTGGCGCGCTGAGCGCCGCCGGCAATTGGGCTAACAGACGGCGAATGGCGATATCGTTTTGCTCTTTCCGCTGCGTATGGCGCAGGTTTCTCGCCGCCTCGTTGAGCACGGCCGGCGACAACACCGCCAGCGCCCGGTTTACTACGCTCAGCCCATGGCAGATCAGCGCGTGGCAGCCCGCCAACTGCAGCAGCCACACGCCCTGGTGGCGTTCGAAGCTTAAATGTCCCTCCCGATGCGCCAGTTCGGCCGCCCCGGCGCGCAGCGCCGCCTGTATGCCGCAGGCCTGTTCATCGCTGAAGGGGCTGGACGGCGCCGGCCGCAGCAACAGCACCGGCTGCGCTTCGCCAGGGAGCAGATGCCGCAGCGGCGCCAGGCCGGAAGGCAAGGTCGGACTCGGCAGCGCCGCCGAGGCGGTGAAAAAGCGAAAAGGTTCCGCTGCGGGCGTCAGCGCGGCGCCAACGAAGGGGCCAAGTGCCAGCGGCAACCCTTGAATTTCACGGGTTTCGCCGCCGCCATCGGGCCGCACGGCCAGGCGGCGGCGCGGCGCGCTAATCAGCGCCGCAATATGCCGTGGCCACTCGTCGTTCGGCTCCGCCGGCGGCAACCCAAACGCTCTGGCGCGTAGTTGATCGAGCGGCGCCAAACGGTGGAGATCGCGATTGGCCAGCCGTTCGTAATGCGCAAGCTGAGCCGGTGCCAGCACCTGCAGCGCCTGCAGCCACGCCAACAACGCGCTTTCGATGTGGGCAGCTTCAGTGGCTGAACCGTGATTGACGGTAAAGATAAAACTCAGCAGCGCGTTGTTCTCGCTGCAGCGCGAATAATCAAGCCGAACCGCATCGCACCACGCCTGAGCGCGCAGCCGCGCCAGCAGCCCGCCGGGGGCTTCGTCCAGCAGCAGGCGCTCCAGCCGCCGCAGCCAACCGCGCGCATGGGAGCGCGACAGGGCAAACACCAGTCTCAGCTGCGGCGTGCCGGGAAGAGACAGAGTGTAATCTTTCGCAGCGGTCAGCGGCGGTGAGGCTTTGTGCGGTATGGCGCTGCCCGATGGCAAGCGGCTGCCGTAACGCTGGGCCAGAACATGCAGCTGCGCCAGCGATTGTGGGCCTTGCAGCCACAGCGTCAGGTTTGGCGCGCGAAAATAGCGCCGGTGAAACTGCCGCAGCGCCTGCTGCAGGGCGGAAATGTCGTTGCCGAAAGCGGCGCGGCTGCCGATATGAAAGCGGTGCATGGCGTCCAGGCCGGCGAACATCTGCCGCTGTGCGGCTTCGCAGCGGGTTTCCACCTCGGCGCGCAGCAGGCGATATTCGGCGTCGATGATCTCAACCTCCTGTGCGATCGCCTCGGCCGCCAGCTGTGGGGCGGCGAGCATATCGCTCAGCCGCGCCAGCCCCTGCGCCAAATGATCGGCGCCCACCTCGAAGAAAAACGCGGTTTGCGTCGCCTGAGTGGTGGCATTCAGGCGGCCGCCCACCGACGGTACCCAGCCCATTAGACTATCTTGCGCGCTGAAGTTCGCGCTGCCGCGAAACAACATATGCTCCAGCAGATGCGCCAGGCCCGGCCAGGCGGTGGGCGCCTGAAAACTGCCTGCCTCAATGCGCACCAGCGCGGCGGCGCTAGCGGCGGCAGGATCGCTTATCGCCTTGACGGCCAAACCGTTGTCGAGCTGCCAGGAGGCGCCGGCGAGTGCCATCGTCAACCCTTGAAAATCAGACGGGAGTTGGTTTGATTGCGAAAATGCAGCTGATCGATACCGATCTGCGAACGGTTCGCCGCTTCCCGCGCCGCCAGAATGGTGCCGTGGTGCGGCGATTTGCCGCATACCGGGTCGGCGTTGTCGGCGTTGCCGGTCAGCATGAACGCCTGGCAGCGGCAGCCACCGTAGTCTTTCTCTTTCTCCGAGCAGGAACGGCAGGGCTCCGGCATCCAGTCATAGCCGCGATAGCGGTTAAAACCGAACGAGTGGTACCAGATATGCTGCAGATCGTGCTCCAGCACCGACGGGAAGGCGATCGGCAACTGACGGGCGCTGTGACAGGGTAACGCCATGCCTTCCGGCGTTACGCTCATGAAGATCGCACCCCAGCCGCCCATGCAGCCTTTGGGGCGCTCCTCGTAGTAGTCCGGCGTGACGAACAGCAGGTTGGCCAGCTTGCCGTCGGCGGCCATGCGTTCGCGGTAGCGTTTTACCACCGCTTCCGCGTCGGCGATCTGCTCGCGGGTCGGCAGCAGGCCCTCGCGGTTGAGGTGTGCCCAGCCGTAGAACTGGCAGGTCGCCAGCTCGACGTCGTCGGCGTCCAGCTGGATCGCCAGTTCGATAATGCGGTCGATCTGACCGATATTGTGGCGATGCAACACGAAGTTGAGCACCATCGGATAGCCGAGCGCCTTGACCGCCCTGGCCATGGCCAGCTTCTGCTGAAACGCCTTGGCGGAGCCCGCCAGTGCGGCGTTCAGCGTTTCGTCGCTGGCCTGAAAACTGATCTGGATATGGTCCAGCCCGGCGTCGGCGAAGGTCTGCAGCTTCTTCTCGGTCAGGCCGATGCCGGAAGTGATCAGGTTGGTGTAAAAGCCGAGATCGCGCGCGGCGGCGATCAGCTCGGGCAGGTCTTTACGCACCAGCGGCTCGCCGCCGGAAAAACCGAGCTGCACGCTGCCCATCGCCCGCGCCTGGCGAAACACCTCAATCCACTGCGCGGTGGTCAGCTCTTTTTCCTGCGCGGCAAAATCGAGCGGGTTGGAGCAATAGGGGCACTGCAGCGGGCAGCGGTAGGTCAGCTCCGCCAGCAGCCAGAGCGGCGGGTTCACCGCCGGCGCGCGTGCTTCAGTCACGGAAGGTCACCCATTTTTGTTCGTAGGCGCGCTGGAAAAACTCCAGCACGTCATCCGCCAACCCCTCGGCGCCGGGAAAGCGGGCGTTCAGCTGCGCGATGATGCCGTTCAGCGTGGTGTGGCCGTCGACCAGCTGCAAGATGGCGGCGGCGCTGTCGTTCAGCTTGGCCATGCCTTCCGGGTAGAGGATCACGTGGCTATTTTGCACTTGCTCCCATTGCAGGCGGTAGCCGCGGCGGAAGACCGGGGTGTGTTCAGGGTTCAGCGTCATTACACCAGCCTCTGGTTGTGCCATACCCGCGCGGCGGTCACGCTGTGAAAAGGCGGGCGGTTCAGGGTATAGGCCATGCTCATGGCGTCCAGCATGCTCCACAGAATATCCAGTTTGAACTGCAGGATCTCCAGCATGCGCTGCTGCTTTTCAACGGTGTCGCAATAGTCCAGCGCCAACGCCAGGCCGTGCTCCACATCGCGGTTGGCCTGGCCGAGGCGGCTGCGGAAATAGTCGTAGCCGGCGGCGTCGATCCACGGATAGTGCTGCGGCCAGCTGTCGAGGCGCGACTGGTGGATTTGCGGCGCGAACAGTTCGGTCAGCGAGCTGCAGGCCGCTTCTTGCCAGCAGGCGCGGCGCGCGAAATTGACGTAGGCGTCCACCGCAAAGCGCACGCCCGGCAGCACCAACGCTTCAGAGAGCAGGGTGTCGCGCTGCAGCCCGACGGCTTCGCCCAGGCGCAGCCAGGCTTCGATGCCGCCTTCGCTGCCGCCGTAGCCATCGTGATCCAGGATGCGCTGCACCCATTTGCGGCGGGTTTCCGGCTGCGGGCAGTTAGCCATGATCGCCGCGTCTTTGATCGGAATGCTGGTCTGGTAGTAGAACCGGTTGGCCACCCAGCCCTGGATCTGCTCGCGGGTTGCTTCACCGTTGTGCATCGCGATGTGGTACGGGTGGTGGATATGGTAATAAGCGCCTTTGGCGCGCAGCGCCGCTTCAAATGCCGGCGGAGTCAGGGGCAGTGGTTGCGTCATGGCGGTTCCCTACAGTTCGATATTCATGCCGTCCCAGCTCACTTCAATGCCGGCGGCGGTCAGGCTTTGCCGCTCTGCCGAGTCTTCATTGAGGATTGGGTTGGTATTGTTAATGTGGATCAGGATTTTGCGCCTGGCGGGCAAGGTGGCGAGCAGGGCCGCCAGCCCGTGTTCTTCCGCCAGCGCCAGATGCCCCATGTCTTTGCCGGTATTGCGGCCCACGCCGGCGTTGGCCAGCTCGTTGTCGCGCCACAGCGTGCCGTCGATCAGCAGGCAGTCCGCGCGGCGCAGCCACGGCATCAGCGCCTCGTCCGGCTCACCCAGGCCCGGTGCGTACAGCAGCCCGACCCCGCGCGCGGTATCTTCGATAAACAGCGCCACGTTGTGGCCCGGCAGCGGGCGATCGCGGTACGGCGAATAGGGCGGCGCGTTGCTGAGTAGCGGAATGGCGGTAAAGCGCACGGTCGGGCAGACCGCCGTGTGGAACGGCTCCCCGGGCGTCACCGGGTGGTGAATCAGCCCGCCGTTCCAGTGGGAGAGCATGGGAAACACCGGGAAGCCGGTGCTGAGATCGTCATGCACTTCAGGCGTGCACCAGACGTGATGCGGGCAGCCCTCGCGCAAATTGAGCAAGCCCGCGCTGTGATCGATCTGGCTGTCGGTCAACACGATCGCGCCGATACCGGTGCCGCGCAGCACATCGGGATTATTCAATTCGGGCGAGGCCAGCAGCTGATGGCAAATGTCCGGGGAAACGTTGCACAGTACCCAGTTTTTACCGTCGTCGCTGACGGCGATGGAAGACTGGGTGCGGCGCGTGGCGTTGATGCTGTGGTCGCGAACGCCCCGGCAGTTGTCGCAGTTGCAATTCCACTGGGGAAAGCCGCCGCCTGCTGCTGAGCCGAGAACTTTTATCTGCATGTCTAAACCAGAAAGAAAGGGAAAGAAATGCCCGCGCGAAAGGCGGGCAGACGGGCGATTAACGGTTGGAAATGTACAGCGTCACTTCCAGACCCAGACGCAGGTCAACAAACTCAGGTTTAGTCCAGGTAGTCATAGCGGTGCTCCTTAGCATGCATCGTAATAGTTCGAGCCCAATGAGAAACGTTCGCATTCGGCCGGCCCAATGTTGACGAAATGTGACGGAGATCGCAACCTTTAAAGCGTAACCGGGTTATTCGCCCCAGGTGGTGGCGAGCACGTTCAGCCAGTTGCGCCAGGTCAGCTTCTCCAGCAGCCGGTTATCGAACCCGGCCTGTGCCAGCGCTTGCGTCAGCAGCGGCAGGCCGCCGACATCTGCCAACGGGTGCGGTACGTTGACCCCGTCAAAATCAGAGCCAAATCCCACGCGATCTTCACCAAGTTTAGCGATCAAATACTCAACGTGTTTAACAATTTCTGTTAAGCCAGTCGTTGCACTGTCACGTTTGCCGTCCGCACGCAGGAAGGCGGTACCGAAATTGACGCCGACCATCCCGCCGCTCTGAGCGATGGCGTCCAGCTGTGCGTCGGTCAGGTTGCGCGGTTGCGGGCAGAGGGCGTGGGCGTTGGAGTGGGTGGCGACCAGCGGCGCGCGGCTCAGCGCGGCGGTTTGCCAGAAGGTTTTCTCGTTCATGTGCGAGACGTCTATCATGATGCGGCGGCGGTTGCAGGCGCGGATCAGCGCCTCGCCGGCCGGCGTCAGGCCGGGGCCGGTATCGGGTGAGCCGGGGAACGGCCCGCTGACGCCGGTGCCGAAGGCGTTCGGCAGATTCCAGAAGGGCCCGATACTGCGCACACCCAGCCGGTAGAGGGCCTCCAGCTGCGTCAGCTCCGCATCGATCATGCCGGCGCCTTCAATATGCAGCACCGCGGCGATTTGTCGGTTGAGACGACACTGTTCTATCTCGGTGGCGGTGCGACAGATGCGCAGCCGCCCCTGAGAAGCCTGCTCCAGCTGCTGCAGGATGGCGATTTGCCGTTCGGCGATCGCCAGCGGATCGAAGGTGGCCTGCGCCTCGTCCTGCGTTTGGTGGCGCATCTGGGCGATATAGCTGACCGGGGGAATAAATACCGCGAACAGCCCGCCGAAAAATCCGCCGCGCCGCATGCGGGCGAAATCGAGGTGGCCCGGCGTGACGCGGGAATAGAAGGCGGTGGCCGGATCGTCGTCATGCTGCAGCCACAGGTTGAGCAGCAGGTCGTTATGGCCGTCGAACACCGGCCAGAGAGGGGGAAGTGTCATGGGCGCTTCACTGAGTCAGGCATCGTGAACGCTATGTTCTCCCATCGCGCGAGGGGGAACAACCCTCAGGCTATGGGGGCTTTGCCGTCGGCGGGATCACTCGCCGTCAGCAAGGCAAAATTTAGTGACATTGTCACTCTGCGCGAAACGGTTCCTGCACGCGTTGGCGGCAGACCGTCAGCAGTAGCTGGCGTAGCCAGCGGTGATCGGCCTCGGCGTCCAGGCGCGGATGCCACATTTGCGACACGGTGATGGGCGGCGTTTTCACCGGCAGCTCGAAGACGCGCAGCGGGCCGCCCGCCGGTTGCGCATGCAGGAACGAGGCGGGCAGCAACGCCAGCAGGTTCGAGGCTTGCGCAACCGCCAGCGCGGCCGGAAAGCTCGGCACCACGGCGGCGATATGGCGTGCCAGCCCCAGCTCCGCCAGCGCTGCGTCTACCGGCCCGAGGATGCGCCCGCTGCGCGAAGCCACCACGTGGCCGCAGGCGGCGTAGTCGGCGGCGCCGATCGCCGGCTGCTGCGCCAGCGGGTGTGAGGTTCTCATCACGCCGACGAAGCGATCGCGGAACAGCGCCTGCAGGCGGATTTCCGGGCCCATGTCACCCAGCACGCCAATCTCCAGATCGACCAGCCCTTCACGCAGGGGGCGGTCGCTTTTCTCCGGCTTGGGCGCAAAGCGCAGTCGCACCCGCGGCGCCTGTTCGGCCGCGGCGGCGATCAGCGCCGGGCCGAAGGCTTCGACGAAGCCGTCGTTGGCGCGCAGCGTAAAGGTCCGATCCAGCACGGCGGGATCCAATGCCCCCTGCGCCGGGCGCAACACCGCGCGCGCTTCGAACGCCGCGTGCCGCGCCCGCTCGCGCAGCGTTTCGGCATAGGGCGTCAGCACCATATGGCGGCCGGCGCGCACCAACAGGGGATCGCCGGTGGCCGCGCGCAGCCGGCTGAGGGTGCGGCTCATCGCCGAGGCGCTTAAACCGAGACGCCGTGCGGCGCCGACGACGCTGCCCGCCGTCAGCAGCGCGTCGAGTGCGATCAACAGGTTGAAATCCGGATCGGTCATGATTGATTGGGTGTCCTGTTGTGCTGGAAATGGGGGGAAGGCGTTTGCTGCAGTATATCAGCGTAAACGCTGCGTCTCCTGCGATTGATGAGCAATAAAAAAGCCGATAACGGAGGTTATCGGCTTGGGTGGCAGGCTGGGCGACGTTACGCCGGCAGCTGCTGGGCGGTTTTCTCGACCAGCGCCAGCAACAGCTTGATGTCTTCCAGCGTCACGATCGGGTTCAGCAGCGTCATCTTCAGGCAGGTCACGCCATCGAACTCGGTCACGCCGACGTTGGCGCGGCCCGATTCCAGCAGGGCGTCGCCGATGCGCTGGTTGAACAGCGCGACGGCCGCGTCGCCGTTCGCCGCCAGCTGCGCCGGACGGTAGCGGAACAGCACGCTGGCCAGCTGCGGCTGCATCACCAGTTCCAGCGATTCCTGATCGGCGATGTAACGCGCCACCTGCTGCGCCAGCGTCACGCCATGATCGATGATCTCGGCGTATTGCTTCCGCCCCAGCGCTTCCAGCCCCATCCACAGCTTCAACGCATCGAAGCGGCGGGTGGTCTGCAGCGATTTGGACACCAGGTTCGGCACGCCTTGCGCTTCGTCGAACTCGGAGTTCAGGTAGGCCGCCTGATAGCGCATCAGCTCATAGTGGCGCTCGTCTTTCAGCAAGAAGGCCCCGCAGCTGATGGTCTGGAAGAACTGCTTGTGGAAGTCCAGGGTAATGGAGTCCACCAGTTCCAGGCCGTCCAGGTAGTCGCGGTACTGCTCGGAAAGCAGCAGCGCGCCGCCCCAGGCCGCATCCACGTGTACCCAAATCTGCTGCTGCGCCGCCAGCCGCGCGATGTCGCGCAGCGGGTCAATGGCACCGGCGTCGGTGGTGCCGGCGGTGGCGACAATCGCCATCACCTGCTCGCCGTTGGCCTTGGCCTGTGCCAGTTTTTCCGCCAGGTCGTTCACGTCCATACGGGCGAAGCGATCGGTTTTCACCAGGGTGACGGACTGATAGCCGAGGCCCATCAGCGCCATGTTCTTCTGCACCGAGAAGTGGGCGTTTTCAGAACAGAACACCTTCAGCTTGCGCAGATCGCCCACCAGGCCGTCCTGCTGCACGGAGTGGCCCTGACGCGCGAAGAACGCATCGCGCGCCAGCATCAGCCCCATCAGGTTGCTCTGGGTGCCGCCGCTGGTGAACACCCCGGCGTCGCCGGGCTGGTAACCGACCTGGGCACGCAGCCACTCGATCAGCTTCATTTCGATCAGCGTGGCCGACGGGCTTTGATCCCAGGAATCCATGCTCTGGTTGGTGGCGTTGATCAGCACTTCGGCGGCCTGGCTAATTACCAGGCTCGGGCAGTGCAGGTGCGCCACGCACTGCGGGTGGTGTACCGACAGGCTGTCTTTCAAAAAGTACTCGATGGCGCGATCGATCGCCGCCTGGTTGCCCAGGCCTTGCGGGGTGAAGTCGAGCTTGATGCGCTCGCGCAGTTCGGCCACGCTTTTGCCCTGATACATCTCGGGCTGTTGCAGCCACTGCACGACGGCTTCACTGCTCTGCGCGATCGCCTGGCGGTAAGCCTCGGCGCTGTGCGCCGAGGAAGCCAGAATCGGGTTTAACTTGGACATCGCGGTCATTCGCTCCAATCAGACTGGCTTGACGCCGGCGGCCAACAGCGCCTGCTCAAATTTATCCAGGAAAATACCCAGCTCATCATTGGTGATCAGCAGCGAAGGCAGCAGGCGTAGTACGCAGCCGTTGCGCCCGCCGCGCTCCAGGATCAGGCCGGATTCGAAGCATTTCTTCTGCAGCAGCGCAGACAGTTCGCCATCGGCCGGGTAGCAGCCCATGTGATCCTGCGCTTCGTTCGGCTTGACGATCTCAATGCCGATCATCAGGCCCAGACCGCGGACGTGACCGATCACCGGATAACGTTTCTGCAGCTCGGCCAGTTTGCCTTTCAGCCATTCGCCCTGAGCGGCCACTTTGTCGGCGACCTTGTGCTCTTTCAGGTATTGCAGGGTGGTCAGGCCGGTGGCCATCGCCAGCTGGTTGCCGCGGAAGGTGCCGGTGTGGTGACCCGGTTCCCAGGCGTCAAACTCTTTCTTGATGCCCAGTACCGCGAGCGGCAAGCCGCCGCCGACCGCTTTCGACATCACGATGATGTCCGGCTCGATGCCGGCGTGTTCGAAGGCGAACAGCTTGCCCGTACGGGCGAAACCGGCCTGAACTTCGTCGATGATCAGCAGAATGCCATGCTCCTGCGTCACTTTGCGGATGCGCTGCAGCCACTCGGCCGGTGCCGGGTTAACGCCGCCTTCGCCCTGAACGGCTTCCAGGATCACCGCCGCCGGTTTACGCACGCCGCTTTCCACGTCGTTGATCAGGTTGTCGAAGTAGTAGGTCAGCGCCTTGACGCCGGCTTCGCCGCCGATGCCCAGCGGGCAGCGGTATTCATGCGGATAAGGCATGAACTGCACTTCCGGCATCATGCCGTTGATCGCCGCCTTCGGCGACAGGTTGCCGGTAACCGACAGCGCGCCGTGGGTCATGCCGTGATAACCGCCGGAGAAGCTGATCACGCCGGAACGGCCGGTGTGCTTTTTCGCCAGCTTCAGCGCGGCTTCCACCGCATCGGCACCGGACGGGCCGCAGAACTGCAGGCAATAGGCTTTGCCTTCGCCCGGCAACAGAGAGAGCAGGTAATCGGAGAAACGATCTTTTAACGGGGTCGTGAGATCGAGAGTATGTAACGGCAAGCCGCTGGTAATGACATTTTGGATGCTTTGCAGGACGTCGGGGTGATTATGTCCAAGAGCCAACGTTCCCGCCCCGGCCAGGCAATCAAGATATTGATTATTCTCAACATCAGTGATCCAAACGCCCTGGGCTTTCGCAATTGCCAACGGCAATTTGCGCGGATAACTCCTAACATTCGACTCAAATTCGGCTTGGCGCGCCAAATAGGTTTCATTGTTTCCGTTTAATGAGTTTGCAACTAAAGTATCAATACGGACTTTATCCGTCATCATATCTCTCCTACAACCGAAGGTCTCAACACGCTCCGATTGAATTAATGAATTAGAAAAGTAACTGCCTTGTGAAAAGCGCGACCAATATATGGCTTTTTCGCCTGGGACTCAATAGCCGATTTTGTTTTGAATTGTTTAGTTTTTTCTTAGGCTCATCAATATGTTGTTGATTTATTGACCGTTGGTTTTGCCGGTAAAAAACAACATATCGTTAACATGGCACAAAAATCCTTTCCGTCGCCAACCTGCAGGCGGCTTTAATACGCTTATTAATAAGGTGAATTTCCGTTTAATAACATAAATAGGAATTAACGGCTTATTTTTATCTATTCACCACCTTAAGTCCTATAGCGTTTATATACACAAAATTTGTGATGAATATAAATGGCCAACCGTTAAAAGCGCTGCATCCAGATCGGTGATTTCTCTCAGATTTCACGTAGCGCGATCAAAAAAGCGCGATTTTTACGCAGCGCCGGCCGGGTTCGCCGGCGCTGTTGCCGTTAACGTTGCCGTAACCAGGCGTGGTAGCGCTGCAGGATGCGGCGGGTACGCCACTGATCGACGAGCAGCGTGAACAGCGGGGAATAGCGCACGCTGCGCGGCCGATTGTCACTCAGCGCTCGCATCCGGCGCTTGACCAACGCCATCCGGGCGAGCGACGCCATCGCTTTGCTGCGCCAGGTGACCGGGGCTGGCAGCGCATGGGGGGCCGCCCCGGTTTGCCAGCGCCGCGGCAGATCGGGCACTTCCGCCATGGCGGTGGCGATGCCGGCAATCGCGACGCCGCTGTCCAGCACCTGCTGCGCCACTGAAGGACGGGCGATGCCGCCGGTGGTCATCACCGGCATGCGGGCCACCGCGGCAAGATCGCGGGCGAAGGACAGAAAATAGGCTTCTCGCGCCAGGGTGCGACCGTCCGCCGTTTCGCCTTGCATCGCCGGGCTTTCGTAGCTGCCGCCCGACAGTTCGATCAGATCGACCGGCAGATCGTTCAGCATCAGCACCACCTGGCGCGCATCGTCCGAAGAAAAACCGCCGCGCTGAAAATCGGCGGAGTTGAGTTTGACCGCCACGCAAAAGCCCGGCGAGACGCGCTCGCGCACCGCACGCACCACCTCCAGCAGCAGGCGGGCGCGGTTCGCCAACTCGCCGCCCCAGCGATCGTTGCGTTGGTTGGTCAGCGGCGAGAGAAACTGGGAAATCAGATAGCCGTGCGCCGCGTGGATCTCCACGCCGGTAAAACCGGCCCGTTCGGCAGCGTGCGCGCTGGCGGCGAAGCGCGCGATAACCTCGGCGATCTGCGCTTCATCCATCGCCTGCGGCTGGGCAAACAGTTTGCTGTGCTTGCCCATCGCGAGCGGGATGGCGGAGGGCGCCCATGCGTTGCCGCCCATGTTCGCCATCACCTGCCGGCCCGGATGGTTAAGCTGCATCCACACCTGCGCGCCGCCCTGGCGCGCGGCCTTGGCCCAGGTTTCGAACGCGGCGAGCGGCGTGTCTTGTTCCAGCACCACGCCGCCGGGGCCGGTCATGGCGCGGCCGTCGATCATCACGTTGCCGGTGATGATCAAGCCGGCGCCGCCTTCGGCCCAATAGCGGTATAAGCGCCACAGCGCCGGGCCGGGCAGTTGGCCTGGGGCGGCCAGATTTTCTTCCATCGCCGCCTTGGCCAGACGGTTGGTCAGGCGGCTGCCGTTGGGCAGCGTCAGTGGGGTAAACATCGGTTTTGCGCTCCTGTCGTAAGGGGAATGGCGCTATACTAGGTTTAAAGTTAACTTTAAGGTCAATAGGGCATGAAGATCGGAGAATTGGCGCAGCGCGCCGGCGTGGCCGCCTCGGCGATACGCTACTACGAGCAGCTGGGGTTGCTGCCGAAACCGGTGCGCGGCGTCAACGGCTATCGGGTCTACAGCGATAGCGCACTGGAGCGATTGCACCTGATCCAAATCGGCCAAAATCTGGGGTTTTCGCTGCAGGCGATCCAACGCGTGCTGGCGCTGCAGGGCAGCGCTTATGAGGATGGGTTGATACGCGGCGTCGATGAACGGCTGGCGGAGATCGAGCTGATGATGGCCACGCTGAATGAACAACGAGAAACCTTGTTGATGACCCGGCTGACCTTATTGGAGTCCGGTGTCGCCGGGCTGTGCCAAGCCAAGGGCGAAAAACAGGCCGACGCATCGCCGGCCCGGCCGGCAAAGCTTAGCGGCGTTTAAAGGCGGAACGCCCGGCATACACCGCCGCGGCGCCCAACTGGTCTTCGATGCGCATCAGCTGATTGTATTTTTCGATCCGCTCGCCGCGGCTCGGCGCACCGGTTTTCAGATGGCCGGCTCGCATCGCGACCGTCATGTCGGCGATAAAGCTGTCGACGGTTTCACCGCTGCGGTGCGAGATAAAGGTGCCCCAGCCGTTCGCCTGGCAGAGCTGTACGGCGGCGAAGGTTTCGCTCAGCGTGCCGATCTGGTTCAGCTTGATCAGCGCCGCATTGGCCAACCGTTCATCAATCCCGCGCTGGATGTATTTCACGTTGGTGACGAACAGATCGTCGCCGACCAGCTCCACCTGGTCGCCCAGGGCGTCGCTCAGAATACGCCAGCCGGCCCAGTCGTCCTCGGCCAAGCCGTCTTCAATCAGCACGATGGGGAAATCCTGCACCAGCCGTTGGTAATAGGCCGTCATCTGGGCTGCGTCCAACTCGAGATTCTCGCTGCGCAGGCGATACTTGCCGTCGGCGTAGAATTCGCTCGAGGCCGGATCCATGCAGATCGCGATATCTTCTCCCGGCCGGTAGCCGGCTTTCTCTATCGCCTGCACGATCAGCTCGAGCGGCTGGCGGTTTGAGGCGACCGCCGGCGCGAAACCGCCTTCGTCACCGACGCCGACCGACAGGCCTTTTTCCAACAGGATTTGGCGCAGCGTCTGATAAACTTCACTGCCCCAGCGCACGGCCTCGCGCAGCGACGGCGCGCCCAGGGGAGCTATCATAAACTCCTGAAAGTCCGCCCCTTGCCACCGGGCGTGCACGCCGCCGTTGATGATATTCATGCAGGGCACCGGCAGCAGGTTGGCGCCGATGCCGCCCAGATAACGATACAGCGGCAGCTGCGACAATTGCGCCGCGAGGCGGGCGGCGGCCAGAGAAACGCCGAGCAGGGCGTTGGCCCCCAATCGGCTCTTGTTCTCGCTGCCGTCCAGCGCGATCAGCCGGCGGTCTATCTCCTCTTGTTGGCGCACATCCACTCCGCGCAGCGCCTCGTTGATCGCCGTTTTGACGCTGTGCACCGCCTCCAGTACGCCTTTGCCGCCGAAACGGTGCGGATCGCCGTCGCGGTGCTCCACCGCCTCGCGCGACCCGGTGCTGGCTCCCGAAGGCACCGAAGCCCGGGCCACGACGCCCGCCGCGCTCATTTCGACTTCGACGGTCGGGTTGCCGCGCGAATCCAGGATCTCTCTGGCGGTTACGCTTTCAATCTCATCGTTCATGGGGTGTCACCTCGTTCTAGGGAGTGGGAACGTGCTTTATCAGCACGTCGATGGATAAATGGTTGATGAATTCGAAGCCGAAGGAGGCATAGACGCCAAACGGACGGTTCTGATGGCCGAGCAACAAAAGATCGACGCCTTCACGGGCAATCAGGGCTTCGACGTCTTTGAAGCGATGGATGCTGACCATTGCGCGTACCTCCAGGGGGATTGAGCAGTCTTCCACCAGGCGGCTGAGCATGGCTTTGGCGGCGATCACCTCGCTGGACTGGCGATCTTTGGTTTGCGCATCGCTGAGGTAGTCCAGCTCGGCATAGTCGGCGCTGATGTGCGCCACGGTAATGCGCGTATTCATCTGCTGATTGAGGCGTTCGGCATGGCGCAACAGCAGCCGGCCGTCGCGTTCATCCTGTACCAGCAGTAAAGCGTGTTGGTAGATCGGCATGACTTATCTCCCTGCGTGAGCAATCTGTAGGGTTAACCACGGTAAAACCTCTTTTTTTCGGCTCGTCATACCGGGCAGCGACACCTGCCGAATGGCGAGCACCCGGTTCGACGAGAAATACAGGGTGGAACGGCGGTGGGTGATATCGGTAACCAGGAGTGCGGTCATCTCCAGCCCGGCTTCCTGCTTCGCCTGCTCGAGCGCCTGTTGCAGCGCGGGCAACAGCGGATCGATGTCGATCATGGCCCGCACTTCTATCTGCGACAGCAGCAGCGAAACGGTATGGATGCGGTAATTCTTGGCGTCGCGCTGCAGCAACTGCGGGGCGGATTGCCCGGAGAGATCGGTTTTGGCGGCCAGCAGCCCGGCGGTGAAGGCGTCATAGTCGACGTGAGAGATTGCGCGCAACCGGGTGACCGCCAGCCGATCCTGTTCCGTGGTGGTCGGCGCACTGAGCGCGACGGTGTCGCTCAAGATGGCGCCCAGCAGCAGCGTGGCCTGCGCGGCGTTAAGTGGCATTGGCTTTTCTGTCGTCAGGATTTGCAGGATCACGGTGGCGCAACAGCCGACGGCGCGCACCCAGACATCGGGCGGGTTGCGGGTGACTAACGTGCCCAGCCGGTGATGGTCGATAACGCCGACCACGTCGCTGTCGGGCAATGAGGCCGGGCCTTGTTCGATATCGGTAAAGTCGACCAGCCAGACTTTGCGGTCACGGAGATCTTCTGTCAGCAGCGCAGGCGCCTGTACGCCGGCGGCAGCCAGTATGTAGCGAGTTTCCGGCGTGAGGTCGCCTAGGCGGAAAGCCACGGCCGGTTTGCCGAGGTGATTGAGCCAGTCCGCGACCACCAGCGCGCTGCAGATGCTGTCGCTGTCGGGATTTTTATGGCCGAAAACGTACAGGGGCATTTCCCGCGCGACGGCATCGGGCTGGAGTGCAAAAGGGGTAAAACCTGAGATTTCATTCATAGCGACTCCTGACATACCTGCCTAAAAAATAAAGCGAAGTTGTATATCAGGCGTCATCATCCGGTTCGAGTGAACGCGGCGGTTGGGAAAGGTGGAACACCATCACCTTGTGAACGACTGTAGCGCAGCGTGGGGGGAAACGCAACGCCCGGCAAAGTTGGCGAGAATACATAATCGGATTGATACTGTGAGTGAGTCTATGATGGACAAGGATATTATTTGCCGCTAACCGACGGATAGGCTGAACGGACTCACGCCGGCTATGCCGGGTCCGTGGGTGACACAATGGGAGACAACATGCTCGAACCCTGCTTCCCCGAAAACGAAGCCGAACGCCTGTCGGTATTGAACTCACTGAACGTGCTGGATTCGAACTCGGTGGAAAAACTGGATCGCATCACGCGGTTGGCGGCGAAATACTTCGGCGTGACCATTGCGCTGGTGTCGCTGATCGACCGGGATCGCCAATGGTTTTTATCGCGCTACGGTCTGGATGCCCGAGAAACGCCGCGCAATATCTCGTTTTGCGGCCATGCCATCTTGCAACGCGAAGCGCTGGTGGTGCCTGATACCGCCAAGGATCCGCGCTTTTTCGATAATCCGCTGGTGATCGGCGGGCCGAGGATCGGTTTTTACGTCGGGCAGCCGCTGTTGTCGCTCGATGGCTTGCCGCTAGGCACGCTGTGCATTATCGACAGCCACCCGCAGCCGTTTTCTCCTGCTCAACTGGCCGATCTGCACGATTTCGCCGCCGTGGTGGAGGAATATCTGCAGAGCATTGAACGCCTCGTCTATACCGAAAACCTGAAATCTGACCTGCAGCGCACGGAGGCGCTGTTCGAACAAACCTTCTCCCAGGCGGCGGTAGGGATGGCGCTGGTCTCGCTGCAAGGATATTGGCTGCGGGTGAATCCGCGCATCTGCGAAATGCTTCAGTACTCCGAGCGCGAGCTGATGGATCGCACCTTCCAGGACATCACCTATCCGCTCGATCTCAACACCGATCTGGAAAAGCTGCAGCAGCTGCTGAAAAATGAAATCAGTACCTATTCGATGGAAAAACGCTATTTCCGCGCCGACGGCTCGATCGTTTGGGTGCAGCTGACGGTGGCGCTCAATCGTTTGCCGAACGGCAAGCCGGACCATTTCATCTCGGTTATCGTCGATATCAGCGAGCGTAAAGCGGCCGAGGCCGATCTGTTCGCTCTGCAACACGAGCTGGAACAACGCGTCGAAATTCGCACGCGGGAGCTGAACGTGGTGGTTAAAAAGCTCAACGAAGAGATTGAGACCCGGGTGCTCGCCGAATATCAGCTCAGTGCGGAGAAGGAGCGTCTGCGCGCCATTACCGACAATATGCCGGCCTTAATCAGCCAGATCGACGGCAATGAACGCTACCTGTTCGCCAACAGCGCCTACAAAACCTGGTTCGGTCTGGAGGAGTCCAGCCTCAGGGGGATGACGGTGCGCGATTTCATGGGGGAAAGCGTTTATCGAATAGCAAAACCGATGATCGAGCGGGCCCTCGCGGGCGAAATGGTGAGTTTTGAGAATGAGCTGCAGACCCGGCAAGGGCTTCTGATGATCCACACCACGCTGGTGCCGTGCGAAGCGCAGGGCTTTTACATTCTCGCCATGGACATCACCGAACTGAAGCGGCTGCAGCAGCGGCTGGAATATGACGCAACCCACGACATGTTGACCGGATTGACCAATCGCCGCGCGTTTCTACGCCGGTTGTCGGGCACGCTGCAGGCCTGTTGCCATCAGCGGCAGATGGCGCTGCTGTTTATCGATCTCGACGGGTTCAAAACCCTTAACGACAGCTATGGCCATGACTTCGGCGACGCGATCCTGAAGACATTCGCCACATTGCTCAGCGCCTGCGCCGGCGAGCGCCACAGCGTCTCGCGTCTGGCCGGTGACGAGTTCACGGTGATCCTGTGGCCGTTGACGGATCCGCGGCGCGAAGTCAGCGAGTTTTGCGAAAACGTGTTGGCGCATCTGGCCAAAATTACGCAGATCGGGCCGCAGAAGGTACGGCTTTCCGCCAGCATCGGCGCGGCCATTTCCCCACGCGGCGATGTGACGGAGGAAATGCTGCTGACCCGCGCCGACGGCGCGATGTATCAGGCGAAATCGGCCGGAAAGGGCACTTATGCCATCTGCGAGCTGTGAGCGTGCAACGGTGGCGGTCTCAGGGTAAGCTGTTTTTCTTTTCCTGTGAGCAGAACTCCGGATTTATTGCATGGCGTCAAATCATCAACATAAAGATTGGCTCGAACTGCGACGCGATGAGGAAACCGGTATTGAGAGCGTCAATGCCCACTTTCAGGGGCATGCCTACGATCCTCACGATCATGATGAAATGCTGGTGGGTGTCACGCAGCAGGGTTTACAGCGTTTCAACTGCCACCGCTCATTGCATACCAGCCGGCCGGGACGCGCCATGCTGATCGAACCGGGTGCGGTGCATGATGGCCATGCGCCGCAGGCCGAGGGATTTACCTATGCAATGCTCTATTTACCCCAGCATTGGGTATCCGCCGCTATGCACCGCCGTGGAATGGGGGATGCCTCCGTGCTGGAAGGTGCCTTCCACAGCACTTTGACCGACGATCCGATGCTGGCGGCCGCGATACAGCAGGCCTTTTTCTCGTTGCATCATAGAGAGGGGCGACTGGCGCGCGATCAAAGCCTGGACCATCTGCTGACGCTATTGTCACGGCACATCTGTGCCAGGCCGGATTCCCAACACGACGACGCTTTGGTTGAGATGAACCGCTTACGGGACTATCTGCATGCACATATGGCGGATAACCCCAGTCTGGATGACCTGGCGCTTCAGTGTGGTCTGGACCGTTTCCGCCTGACTCGCCAATTCACTCGGGCTTTTGGCCAGTCGCCGCATGCGTATTTGGTTCGGTTGAGGCTGCGGGCCGCACGCTTGTTGTTGGCGCAGGGGCAAGAACCGGCGCAGGTCGCCATGCAGGTGGGCTTTGCCGATCAGAGCCATTTGGGTCGCTGGTTCCAGCGTGCCTACCGTTTATCACCGGCGGCCTATCAACGCCAGTGCACAAACGTTCTATACCGCTGATTTGCCATTTCCGATGATGTGCTTTTAACAGCACTACGGAGTAGAGCGAAAGATGTTTGATACCAAGATAGCGTTTATCGTACGCGACGATCTGCAGACCTGGCAGCGGCTGAACGTGGTGGCCTTTCTGGCGACGGGCATCGCCGCCGCCGCCCCGGAAATCATCGGCGAGTGTTACGTGGATGCGCAGGGCAGACGCTACGGCGGTATTTCCGGGCAGCCGATGCTGATTTTCGCCGCAGATTTGCCGGGCCTGCAAAATGTGCATCGCAAAGGGTTGGAGCGGGAATTGACGTTGATCCCCTATGTGCACGCCATGTTCTCGACCGGGCACGATGAAGCCAATCGGCAGGTTTTTCTCGCTGAAGACGCGGACAATCTGGATTTGGTCGGTCTGGCGCTGCGCGGATCGAAAAAAGCGGTGGATAAGGCGATAAAAGGCCTGGCGCTTCACGGCTGAGAATACCGTGAGCGCGATGTTTTTTTTGCCTCGAAATAAGCGTTAAGGAGTTTGAAGCTGAGTTAAATAATCAACGGCATGATTATTTAACTCATATTAAATGCCTTATTTATCCTTCAGTGTGCATAAAACGAAAGCAGCTATACTGCAGGAGAGTTCTCCAACGTTTCTTTTTGGCTCGCAAGCCGTTCAGCCTGATACGCAATCTATCAAATCACTTCAACATCAAGGGGGTTTTTATGAAAACCGTCCTGCAGCATATTTTGGTCAATAAAGCACGTTACGCCCAGCTTCCGCTGTTTGAGTTCCTGCGTGATGAAAATCGCACGCCTCAGGAGCGGCTGGCGTTTCTGCCCCATATCGCGTTTTTTATTATGGCTTTCGCCGATGTGAATAAGCTGATGCTGCGCAATGAAACGCCGGCGGCCGATATTTACCAACGGAAAGTCAATGCGCATACCCATGAAGATGATCACCATTGGCCGTGGTATCTCGAGGATTTGGACAAACTCGGTTACAACCGCTGCGTCGACACGGTGGCGCATCTGGAAACGCTGTGGAGCGACAGCACTCAGGCGAATCGGTTATTGACCTATCGGCTATGTGCGCGGGTAAGCGGCCTCGGCGGCCTGGAGCGGATCGTGGTGATCGAGGCCATCGAAGCTACCGGTAACGTGCTGTTTGGGCTGACGGCGCCGCTGGCCACGCGCATTCATCAGGCGACCGGCGTCGAACTGCGCTACTGCGGCGAGTTTCATCTGGCGCTGGAGAGCGGGCATGCCCAGCTGCAGGATCATGCGGAACTGGCGGCGATCCCATTGACGGATGGCATCAGGCGACGTTGCATCGCTCATGTCGACCACGTTTTTGCCTGGTTTACCGAGTGGACGCACGAAACGCTCGCGCATGTCCGGGAGGGCTGACGCGTTCCCGAACCGGCGCTTACGCCTGAAACGCCTGCAGCCAGGCGGCGAATTTTCTCACGACCTCATCGTCCCGATCGCGCAGCAGCAGGGAATAAACGCCGGTTCGGATAGTCAACGCCGGGAAAGGCGACACCAGTCGACCGGACGACAGATGCTTGGCGCAGAACAGGTAAGGCACGACGGCCAGCCCCAGGCCGTCCTCGGCCGCCTGAATGGCGGCGAAGGTATGGTCGAGCGTGAGCGGCGCCGGCGAGGCGTCCAACGCCGTCGGGTAGGTATTCAGCCAGCTGTGCCATAAATCCTCACGGGCGCGGATACGGATGGCGGTATGCCCGGCCAGCGTGCCGGGCGCACTGACCGGCATGGCGCGCAAGTAGCTCTGGCTGCAGACCAAAAGGCTCTCTTCCTGCAGAAAAGGGATCGCTTTCAGCCCGGAGAAGTGCGCAGGATCGCGCCGGATCGCCAGATCAAACGGCGTATTGCGATCGACGGCCCCTGTGCTGGTGGTGATATCAATCGCGACCTCCGGATGAATCTCATTGAACGCCGCCAGCTTCGGCATCAGCCAGTGCATGGTGAACGTCGGCAGGCTGTGCACCACCAACCGCTGCCGGCCGGCGCTCGCTTTCAGTGCACTTTCCGCGGCATACAGTTCGCTTATCACCCGGGACGCGGTGCGGGAAAAATTCTCGCCGGCCTGCGTCAGCCGCACGGACTTGTGTCCGCGATAAAACAGTGTGATCCCCAGCTGTTCTTCCAGGCTGCGAATGTGGCGGCTGACCGCGCCGGTGGTGAGAAACAGCTCATCCGCAGCGGCGCTGAAGCTGCCAAGGCGGGCGGCGGCTTCGAAAGCGGACAGGTGCGGCAGGGAGTGAATTTTTTTCATTGGTTGAGTCTAGCTCAACCAAATGAGCGAGGAAAGATCGTTTGTCAGCCGTTGATTTTTCTCACTATTATCACGCATCTTTCCCGGTTTGCCGAGTGTGTCATGCAGCGATTTTCCTCGTCTGTCGTTCGTGTTAGTCGAATTATCCTCACCTCCCGATGGGCAGGGAGACGGCGCTGAGATGCGAGCTTTCTTTCTGCTTTGCGTGAGCCGGGCCGGCCTCTGCCTGGGCACCATGATGTTCGCCGGTGCACTGCCGACCATCAGAAGCGAGTGGCAGCTCGACGCCGCCTCCGCCGGTACGGTGCAAACGGTGTTCAGCCTGACCAACGCCCTGGCGTTGCTGGTGGCTTCCTGGTGGTGTGATTCGCTGGGGGCGCGCCGGGTTTACCTGCTGTTTTCCTGGCTGGGCGCCGCTGCGCTGATGCTGTTCGCCGTGTTTGCCCATTCTTATGCCGGCGCGCTGGTGTTGATGGCCTTCGTCGGCCTGACGCAGGGCGGTGCCTATACGCCGGCGCTGCTGCTGGCGATGGGGATGAACGGCCCGGCCCGGCGCGGTTACGCCATCGGCATGATGCTGGCGGCCAGTTCGTTGGGGTATTTTCTGTCGGTTTTCATCGCCGGTTGGAGCGCCATGCGCTGGGGGGCCGGCGTGGCGTTCTCCCTGTGTGCCGCCGGTGCGTTGCTGGGGGCGCTGGCGGGTTCGTTGGCCCTGGTCGGTTATCGGGAACCGCAGCCGCGTACGCTGGGGAGGCAGACGAAACGTGAAAGCTATGCTATCACCTATGCGACCCTGCTGTTGCTGGTCGGGTATATCGCCCACAGCTGGGAACTGCTCGGTAACTGGGCATGGGCGCCCAGCCTGGTCAGCGAGGCGTTGAGCGGTTTCTCTCTGGATCCGCTCAGCGCCGGATTGATCGTCGCGGCGGTGATCCACCTGGCCGGCATGGTTGCCACGCTGATTGTCGGCACCGTTTCCGACTATTTTAACCGTGCATCGGTGCTGATGTTTATGGGCGCCGCCGGCGCGTTGGGATCGCTGCTGATGGGGTGGTCGGCGAACTGGGGGCCGGGCTGGACGCTGCTGGCCGTCAGCATCGGCAGTTTCTTCATCCTCGGCGACTCCGGCGTGCTGTCGGCCGCGATGGCGGACAACGTGCCGCCGCAACAGCTCGGTAGCGTGATGGGCTGGCGATCGCTGCTGGGGTTCGGCATCGGTTCGTTCGCCCCTTTATCCTTTGGCGTCGTGATGGATACCACCCAGAGCTGGGGCACGTCTTATGCCGTATTGGCCTGCGGCGGTGGAGTAGCCTGTTTGGCGGCCTGCCTGCTTTGGCGGCAGCACTTGAAATGAGGTACGGACATCATTAAATGAATGGAACATCATCACGCATGGTTATCGTGGGCGCCGGGATTGTCGGGGCATCGGTCGCCTATCATCTCGCGCGCCAGGGGCAGCACGTTGTCGTCGTTGAGCAGGCGCATCCCTCGGCGGGGGCCACAGGCAGCTCGTTTGGCTGGATCAGCGAAGGCGTGCCTGAGGGCGCTCCCGACGCGTTTCTGCGGCGCGAGATCGTCGCTGACTGGATGCGCCTGGCGCAGGAGATCCCGGATCTCTGGGTGAATTGGTCCGGCGCGCTCAGCTATGGCCAGGCGCCGGCGACGCAAAACCCCGACAATCGGCTTTTGCCCTCCGCCGAGGTGAACGCGCTGGAACCGGGGCTCAGGCAGCCCGATAGCCAAGCCTATTTTGCGGCGCGTGACGGCGCCGTCGATCCGCAAGAAGTGACACAGCGGTTGCTCGAGTGCGTTAGCGCGTGGGGCGGGGAGTTGCTCCTGGGGCGAACCGTCACCGGATTTTTGCGTGAAGAGGGGCAGATAATCGGCATCGTTACCGAGGAAGGCGCGATTGCCGCCGATCGGGTGGTGCTCGCCTGCGGCACGGGAATCTCCGCGCTGCTGGATGGCAGCGGGTTCTCGCTGCCGATCGAGGCGTCGCCGGCGATTCTGTTACGCTATCGTGCGGCGGCGCTGGCAGTGAACACGCTGATTGCGGGCGATGACGTTGAAGTGCGCCATACGCAAAGCGGCGATCTGCTGGCGGCGGAGGATTACCCGCCGGAGGGGGACGTTAAACGGGTGGAAAACGACGCGCAATCGGCGATTAAAAACCGCCTGCCGGATACGGCACCCTTGCAACTGCAGGCGTGTTCGGTGGGGATGCGGCCCCGGCCGCGCGACGGTTATCCCATCATCGGGCCACTGGGCGCTACCCGGCTCTATGTGGCGGTGATGCACCCGGCAGTGATGTGCGCGCCAACGCTTGGCCGACTGGTCAGCGACGAGCTGCTGTATGGCGTCAATCCTGCCATTCCGCACGCTTATCGCCCCGAGCGATTTGACGACGGGAAATGAATATACGCTCAACCTGGCAGCGGTTTTTTGCGCCGTCGGCGAGGCTCTTATATATTTAGTAGCATGCCTGAGGCAGGTTGGGCATGAAACGGCGGTCGGTCGGGCCGCTGCAAGTACGACAGTTAAATCCGTTCGCCAAGAGGCTGCGAGCCTGTGCTTTCGGTAGGGACAGCCGCCAATCGTTTTTATGGCGACCGAAGGCGGAGCAGCTACTCACAGGTCACGAGGACACTTACCATGCATAAGAGAACACTGGCGTCACTGCATTACGAAAACATGCCTTACGATGGGGTGCGTTTTCATATTTTGAAACGGGAGACGCCTGGCCATACGGCGTTGCTGAAGTTGGATGCGGGCAGCCGACAACCGGCGCGTTTTCATCCGGGGTGGGTGAAACTGATGGTGCTGAGCGGTGAACTGAAGGTTGACGATCAGACGTTGCAACCCCATGAGATGTTAATCATCCCTGCCAATACTGCCTATACGGTACAGGCCATTACTGAAGTTATTTGTCTGGCGATTTCCGAGCTGGACGGCGCTGAGTTGGCCCGTTGAGGTGATAACACGAATGGATAGAGGAGAGCCTAGGCGCTCTCCCTATCCCTGCAGCATTAAGCCGCCCCCCAGGCTGAGCTACCTGCTGATTGATGCGTATACCTCCTGATTTAAGCCACCGCGCTTTCCCTTTCCATCACTTTCGGCAACGTCGCCCCCGCAACGAGCCGCCATCGCGCAGCGCATGCGCAACGTCATCGCCTTGGTTTTACGCAGAACGATGAAATTTTGGTGTAAATAGTGAGTTTCTTCGCATAAGGCCCCTGGTGTGGCTTGCGAGAACGTCACTATATGGAGGATCATGCGGCGCCTCTATCAAATAAAAGACATTCGCGTTATCAAAAGGGACAAACGACCATGGGATTCGAAGTCGACAACGCCGAAACGAAACGCATCGACCTCAGCAGCCACGAAAACTCCTCGTTCGAGGTGACGGGGCTGGTGAAACACTATCCGGCGGGGTTTGTCATTCCTTACCACTCGCATAAACGCTGCCATTTGCTCTATTCGCAGCAGGGCGTTATGGCGGTCGAGGCGAGCAGCGGGCGCTGGATCGTGCCGCCCACCACCGCGGTCTGGCTGCGGCCGGGGGTAGAACATCAGCTGGTCATGCAGAGCAACATTTGCGTTTACGGGATTTTGGTTGATGAAGTCACCGCCGCGCGTTTGCCGCTGCGCGACGGCGTATTGCAGGTCTCACCGCTGCTGCGAGAACTGATCGCTCAGCTGGCGACGCTGGCGCCCGAAGGGGCGGAGACCAAACGCAATATGCTGCTCAGAGCGTTGTTCCTTGAGGAGCTGAGCCTGCAGCCGCAGCTGGCGCTGCATTTGCCTTGGCCGGCAGAGGCGAGAATGGCCGAGATTTGCCGGCTGTTGGTCATCACGCCGGCCGACGATCGCGGCATTGAGGCCTGGGCCGATTCACTGTCGATCAGCGCGAAAACCTTCCAGCGTCATTTCACTCAACAAACCGGCATCACCTTCGGCCAGTGGAAACAGCGCCTGCGGCTGCTGTCGTCCATTCCGCTGCTGTTGGCCGGCAACTCGATCATCCATGCCGCCTTCGAAAGCGGTTACGAGAGCCACAGCGCCTATTCGGTGGCGTTCAAAAAACTGTTTGGCGTTTCGCCTTCGCGCTTTACGCTATAGCCTTATGGCATAGCGCGCTTCTCCTATAGATTGAAGCAACCTAATGACGTATAAAGCAAAGCAGTCAACCTCCGAGGCCGCTTCCCGTGATAAAAATTGTCGTGTATCTGATTCTCGCCGTGACGATCGCCATTATTGCGGCAAGAGTCCTCTTTCGTTTGCCGGATATTTCCCAGCGTCTGCCGCAGGCGGCGTTGCCGGCGGATCCTGCCGCCCAGTTACCGGCGCGGGCCGCCGAACTGATGGCGGCGCATCCTGGCCTGAGCGGCGTGGTGCCGCTGGCCAGCGGGCACGATGCGTTCGCCAGCCGCCTGGCGTTGGCGCGGATGGCGGAAAGGTCGATCGACGCCCAGTACTACATCTGGCATAACGACACCTCCGGGCAGATCCTGCTGAAAACCCTGTATGACGCCGCCCAACGCGGCGTGCGCGTGCGGCTGCTGCTGGACGATAACGGCGTCGCCATGGACGAGACCCTGGCGGCGCTGAACGCCCAGGAAAACGTCGAGATCCGCCTGTTCAACCCATCAACCGTGCGCACGCCGAAGTTGGCCGGCTACGCCTTTGACTTTATGCGTATGAATCGGCGCATGCATAACAAGTCTTACATCGTCGACGGCGCCGTGGCGATCATCGGCGGCCGCAACATTGGCGACGAGTATTTCCAGGTCGGCGACGAAAACTATTTCCTCGATCTCGACGTGCTGAGCGTCGGCAGCGTAGTGGCAGAAACGGCCGAGGTCTTCGATCGCTACTGGAACAGCGCGTCGGTGTTCGGCGTTGAGCAGATTATCCGTGGCAAAGGTAATCTTTCTGCCTTCCTGACGCAGGCCACCGCGACCGAAAGCAGCGAGCGGGCCCGCAAATTGGCGGTGCAGCTGGAAACCAGCGCGGTGCGCTTTCGCGATGGCGCCGTCCAGCCGGAATTCACCCAGGTAGAGCTGGTGGCCGACGATCCGGCGAAAGGGCTGGGCAAGGCGTCGCGCGATCGGTTGATGGTGACGCAGCTCGGCAAGATCATCGGCGGCGTCGGCCGGCAACTGGATCTGGTTTCCGCCTATTTCGTGCCGGGGCGGGAAGGGGCGAGCTTCTTTGAATCGCTTGCCAAACAGGGGAAGTCCATACGCGTGCTGACCAACGCGATGAACACCACCGACGTGCTGGTGGTGCATGCCGGCTACGCCAAATACCGGCGTGAGCTGCTGCAGGCGGGCGTCGAACTGTTCGAGCTGAAGCTGCGCGCCGGTCAACCGACCGGGCGCAAGGAACTCAAGCCGCTGGGGCTGTCCGGCGCGGCGCTGCACGCGAAAACCTTCGCCATCGATGATAAGCGGGTGTTTATCGGTTCGTTCAATTTCGATCCGCGCTCGGCGCACCTGAACTGCGAAATGGGCTTCTTGATCGACAGCCCGACGCTGGCGGCCGACACTCGCCAACTGTTTGATGGCCCGCTCGAGTACGCCGCCTACCGCCCGGTATTGACGCCCGAGGGCAAAATGGTGTGGAAAGAAGCCTTCGAAGACGGCCACACCGAGGTGCATCAGCAAGAGCCCGGCGCCGGCTGGGTAAAACGCATCGTTCTTACCGTGGCCGGCTGGTTGCCGATCGAATGGATGCTGTAACGGCGCGGCAGGAGGGAAACGGAAGGTTCGCTGGTTTTGGCCGGCGAACCTTGCGAGGCTCAGTAGGCCAGCTTGTCACGGTGCTTGCGGATAAACGCCCTTAGCCGCATCGGCTCTCTGCCCGCGATCTGCGGGAAATTATCGAAAACCTCATCGACGCCTGGGATATCGCGCGCCGCCATGCGGCGAAAATTGTCGTAGACGCAGCTCATGTAGGCCATTTCGGCGCCCGTCGCGCGCATCTCATCCAGAAAAACCTGCGGATCTTGCGCTTCATAGCGGAACGGCTGCCCCAGCTCTTCCGTCATCATGGCAGCGATCTCGCAGTAGGATTTAACGTCATAGCCCATGCGGTAGGTTTGGCCGCCGTGCCGCTCGGGGTGCAGCAGCGCCAGCGCCGCCGCCTGCGCTACATCATCGCCGTCCACCCAGCTGAACGGCGCATCGCCGGTATATTGCCGGATCACGCCGTTTTTCACCGCCGGTACGCCGTCGTAGTTGAGCAGGTTCTGCATAAAGCACTCCGGCCGCAGGTGGGTGAAAGAAAATCCCGACCACTCGATGTAACGCTCGATGAGCTGGTGCCAGGCCCAGTGCGCGACGCTGGTGTCGTCACGGCCGCAGGCGCCGAGGTGCACGACATGCCGCACGCCGGCCTGGCGCGCGCGATCGAGAAACACCTTGCTTTGCCGCAGCATGTCCACCGTGTAGCCAGTGGCCAGAAATACGCGCTCGATGCCGGCCAGCGCCGGTGCCAGCGTCTCTTCCCGATCAAAATCGAGCTGGACGGTGCGGATACCCAGTTTTTCGAAGGGCGCCGCCTTGGCGGGAGAGCGCACGGCGGCAACCGGCTCGATCTCTGCCTGGGATTGTAAAAGACGCAGGGTCGCACCGCCTATCTGGCCGGTGGCGCCGGTGATCAGGATCTGGGGCTTCTTGTTCTTCATAACTTACCTCTTGCGGTTTTTAACGCTGTGAGGGAAAGTCTATAGGAATAAAAATCATGATTTGCGCTATAAATTACCGAGTTGCGGGAACTAAATTCATCAATAAGGCAGGGGAATGTTTTCTTCCGAACGTCTTAAAGGGATCGGTCTGTTTGTTTGCGTGGCCGATATGGGCAGCTTTACGCTGGCGGCGGAACGCCTGAACCTGACCGCTTCTGCCGTCAGCAAAGGGATCGCCCGGCTGGAAAGCCGATTACAGACGAAGCTGTTCCAGCGCACCACGCGGCGGCTGGCGCTGACCGACGCCGGCACCCAATTTTATCGCACCTGTACCGGCGTGTTGGCCGAGCTGGAAGAGGCCGAACTGGCGATGCAGGCGGAAAGCGCCGAGCCGCGCGGCAGGGTGCGCATCGATCTTCCCGCTTCCTTTGGCCGTTTGCATGCGCTGCCGGTGATCTTGCGATGTATTGAGGATCACCCGTTGCTGGTGCCGCATATCACGTTTACGGACCGCTTCGCCGATCCGGTCAGTGAAGGCATCGATATCCTGGTGCGTATCGGCGGTTCGGATGTGTGGCCAAATACGCTGGGGCATCACTACCTTGGTAAGCAGCGGCATATCTTCTGCGCCGCGCCCGGATACCTGAAGCGCCAGGGTGAACCCACCACCGCCGCTGAATTGGCGCATCATCACTGCGTGCTGTATCAGGAAAACGACGGCATGCAGACGCCCTGGCATTTCTCGGGAAGCGGTGCCCAGCCGGTAGAGCGAAGAACGCTGACGCCGCGGGTGGCCATTGGCGATGCGGAGGGGCAACTGACGGCGGTGCTGGCGGGGCACGGCATCGCTCAGTTACCGACCTGGCTGGTCAAACGGCAGCTAGAGGAGGGGGCGTTGGCCGAGGTGTTGCCGCATCTGGCGACCGACGGCCTGCCGATCAACGTGGTCTGGCTGAAAAGCCGCCGGGCTCAGCCGAAAGTCAGCGCCTTGCTTCAGGCGCTGATCGCCGGTTTGACGCCGGAGGGACAGGCTTAATGAGTTTCGCTTAAACTGACCGTCGCCGTGCGGCCGGCGATCAGCTCGACGCCGTGGGGAATGGTGTCGATCGCGATGCGCACCGGGATGCGCTGCGCCAGACGGATCCAGCTGAATGTCGGGTTGACGTTGGCGAGCAGATTGCCGGCGGCGGTGGTGCGCTCGCTGTCGTTGATGCCGGCGGAAAGCCCGTCGACGTGGCCATAGAGCGGCTGCCGTTCCCCCATGATGCGGATCACCACCTTGTCACCGTTCTGGATGCGGCCCAGCTTGGTCTCTTCGAAGTATCCGGCGATGTAGAAACTGTTGGAATCCACCAACGCCATGATCGGCTGACCGGCGGTCGCGTAAGCGCCGGGGCGCAGGGAGAAGTTGGTGATCACGCCATCCACCGGCGCATAGAGATCGGCGCGCTGCAGGTTGATGCGCGCCAGCGCCCGATCCGCCAGGGCCTGATCCAGATTGGCCTTCGCCAGCGATTGGGCATCGCGGCGATTGTCGCGTTCCTGCTGTGAAATAGCCGACTGCAGCGCCTGATAGCGCCGGTTTTCGCGCTGGGATGACGCCAACTGGACGTTGGCGCGTTCCACGGCGGCCTCGGCCTGATCCAGCGCATTGCGCAGCCGTACTTTGTCCAGGCTGAGCAGCAGCTGCCCTTTATGCACCACCTGGTTGTCGTGAATGTGCACGGCGTCCACCTTGCCGGAAACATCCGTGGCCAGCGGCACCACGTCGGCGCGGATCTTGCCGTCGCGCGTTTGCGGGGCATAGGTGTAATAGAGATAAAGCTGCCACAGCACGCCTGCCGCGATCAAAACGGCAATCAGGGTCAGCGCGGGGCGCAGCAGAACAAGGGTACGTTCACGAAACATGGGGTCCTCAGGGGGTGGTAAGCCATTTCAGGCCGTGGAAAAACAGCCCGGCCAGAATAAGAAACAGGGCGGTGTCGAACAGTGGGCGCTGCGCGACCCAGCGATAGACGCCTACCGCGCTGAGCGTCCAGGAAAGCGCCATGCGCGAGAAGAATGCGCACACCAGGCACAGCAGCAAGGGCGAGATGAACACGCCGTCAATGTTGATTTCACCGATCATGTCAGGGATTCCAGTGCAAAGCCGTGGGGAAGTGCAGCAGCCGTAGCCGGGTAAGCGGCCGCAGCGCGCGCCGATCGTTCTGCCGCCAGGCCTGTTGCAGACCGACGTCGATCTGGCCCAGCAGCGCGGAGGGGGCCTCAGCGTGCAGAGAAAGTTGGCGGAACGCCGCCGGCAGACCGGCGTTCGGCGAAGCGCCAGGGCTGAGAGCGCCGGCCTGCTGCAGACGAATCAGGTCGATAGCGGTTTTTAAGCGCATCAACAGCTGTGGGCTGCGATCGGCTTGCCCAACGGCGGCCAGGCGGCTACCCAGCGCGGTGATGCGATCCAACGCGCGGGCCTGATAGCGCTGTAAGTCGCGCTCCGTGACGTGGCGATTGAGGCGCAGCATCTCTTGCGCATCCTGCCGCATCAGCCGCGCCACCACCTGATCGGTGCCCCAGCGGCGGAACAGCGCGGCGCACAGGAATGCGAAATAGACGCCGATCAGCGTGCCGGTAGTGCTTTCCAGATACAGCCCCATATTGTTAGGCGCATAGTGTCCCTGAAAGTTGACGTTGCTGAGCGACAGGGCGATCGCCAACGTCGCCAACGGGTTGCTCGCCGCCCACACGCCGAGCGGCAGCAAAAACAGCCCCATCACGATCAGGAAACTGCCGTAATCCCCGGCCAGCGGCAGCAGCACATAGCTGAGCAGGGCGCCGAGGGCCATAGCGATAGCGGCGAAGCGGCCAAAAGTGGCGATGGTGGCGCCGGGATTGTCGCCGGCGCCGAAGAAGGCGATGGCCACGATCCCCATCAGCACCATATTGGCGCCCTGTTCCCAGCCGGTGAAATACCAGAGGCCGCACAGCAGGGCGTAGGTCGTCAAAATTCCGGCGAACATGCGCACCGCCATGCCGATATCCGGCGGCGGCGAGAAGACGCGGCTGCGCATCATCTGCGCCTGCAGCGCCGCGGGCAGCGGCTCGCCGTCCAGGAATGCGTTCAACTGCTGTACCTCGGCCCACAGCGTTAACCACTGCTCAACCTGTTCAGCCAGCTCGTCGACGACCAGCGTTTCCCACGGCGACAGCGACGCCGCAGGCGGCAACAAGCTTACCGAGGGCGCAGCGTGCGGTGCGGGTTCAACGGCCTGCCGCCGGACCTCATTCAGCCACGGCTGCAGGCGGGGGCGCAGGCCGACCGGCAGTGCGGCGATGCTGCTGCCGATGGCCGAGAGCAGCGGCACGATTTGCAGTACGCGTTGCTGTATCGAAATCGCCGCCTGACGGGTGGGCTTATCGACCGAACTGTCATAGCCAAGGGTGGTCATCATCTGATTGAACGAGGCGATGTCGCCCAGCAAACGGATACGGTCCGCGTCGGCCTGGGCGTCGCTGCCCTTGCCGTCGAGGCTGTCCTCCTGCCAACGCGCCAGGTCAGCCAGCCAGCCTTTCAGCCGCGTGCGCAACACCGGCGCCAGCGACGATGGGAACAGCACGCTGTCTACCAGCGTCACCGCCAAAATACCCAGGCAGATCTCCGTCACCCGCGTGACGACCATAGTGAACATCGTGTCCGGGTGATTGATGTAGGCGATGGCGACCAGCATCATGGTGATGGCGCCCAGCTGGAAAAAGTAAGCGCGTGGCGTGCGATCGAGATAGGAGAGGCCCAGCATCAGTGACGATGACAGCCCAGCGGCGACGATCAACAGCACCGGCGTGTTGCTAAGCCAGGCCGAAAGGCCCAGCGTCAGCACGCCGGCGAACAGCGTGCCGCAAAAACGGTAGGTGGCGCGGGCGCGTACGGCGCCGCTGACCGGATTGCTCAGCACGCAGCAGGTCACCATCGCCCAATAGGGATTTTGCAGGCCGATGCTTTCCGCCAGCGCGAAGGCCAGCATGGCGGAAATAAACAGTTTCGCGGCATACAGCAGCTGCGGTTTACCGATTTTCATGGCTCATTGCCGGCCTGTTGCAGATAGTGGCCTGCGCGCTCTTCAAACAGGCGCAGAATGCGCGTGGCGGTTTCAATATCTTCCAACGGCACGTCGTGCATCAGCTCGACTCGCAGCCTATCGGCCGCGGTTTCGACCTTTTTGGCCAATTCGGCGCCGGCGGGCAGAATGCGCAGGGTTTTAAACCGACGATCGCCGGCCGACTCCTGCCGCTCGAGGAAGCCTAACGCGGCGGCCTGATCCAACAGACGCACCAGCGCACCGGGATTGACGCCGACTTCTTCCGCCAGGTCGCGCTGATTGATGCCCTGCGGATTGCGATGCACCAGAACCACGACGGTAGCCAACGACATGGAGATGCCGGATTTGGCGATCGCCAGCGTCGCAGCCTGTTTCCACACCCGGCGAACCGGTTGCAGGGCGTTGGTGAGGGCATAGAGGGATTTTTCTTTCGATGACATGGGATACCTCGGCAAACAGTGTATATAGGTTAAATGGCAACAGTTGCTTTGGCAATTAGTTTTGAACGCTCGACTGAGAAACAAAAGGTAAGACATACGTGACGACGTCACATAAAACAAACGGGCTACATAGGCAGCCCGTTTGAAAGGTGGGTATTACAGCGCCTGAACGGGATTCATCGCAGCGCCGGGGAAGGCCGTATCTTCACCGCGTTCACGCCACGGCGCCAGATCGCGGCTGCGGGAGGCTACCGCGCTGTCCCACAGCTGATACGCGTCCTTACCGAGCATCAAACGCACCGGCGGGGTGGCGCTGGCCACCATATCGACGATCACGCGAGCGCCCTTGACCGGATCGCCCATCTGTTTGCCGTTCTGCGTGCGGTAATACTCCACCATGCCGGCATCCAGTGGCGCATAGGCCGCGATTTCGCGTTCGGCCTTCATGGCGGCGCTGCTGGCGAAACCGGTACGGAAGGCGCCCGGCTCGATCAGCGTGACGTGGATCCCCAGCGGCTTGACCTCGTGGTGCAGCGCTTCGGTAAACCCTTCCAACGCGAACTTGGTGGCGTTGTACAGACCGCTGCCGGGGAAGGCCACCAGGCCGGCGATGCTGGTCAGATTGAGAATATGGCCGGACCGTTGAGCGCGCATCTGCGGCAGCACTTCACGCGACAGCTCGGCGGCCGCAAAGAAGTTCAGCTCCATCTGGGCGCGGATCTGTTCGGAAGTGAACTCTTCCAGCGCCCCGTAAGAACCGGCGCCGGCGATGTTGGCCAGTACGTCGAGGCGGCCGAAGGTTTCGACGGTCTTCTTCAGGGCGGCGGCGCGCGCCGCAGGATCGGTCACGTCCAGCTGCAGAGCCAGCGCGCGTTCGCCGTGGCCGGCGGCGATCGCCTGCAGCGGCGCCAGACGGCGGGCGGTGAGCACCACGTTGTCGCCCTTGGCCAGCACGGCCTCAGCCAAAGCCTGGCCGAAGCCGGAAGATGCGCCTGTAATAAACCAGGTTTTGTTCATATCGAGATTCCTCGTTATCGTGGGGAGTTACAGTTGAATTTCAGTGAGTTCTGCGCCATCAAAGGCGGTGTCTTCGCCCCGTTCGCGCCAGGCGTTAAGCTCCTGCTGGCGTTTGGCGAGGGTGGTGTCCCACATGGCGTAAGCGTCGCGCCCCAGCATCAGGCGCACCGGCGGGGCCGTGAGAGTGACCAACTCCAGCATGCGCTGCGCCGCTTTGGCGGGATCGCCCATCTGTCGGCCGGCGGACTGCGCCAGGTAGGTTTCAAACGGTGCAATCGACGGGCGGTAGGCCTCGATGCGCTGCGTCGGCCGCATGTTCACGTCGCCGGCGAATTCGGTGCGGAAGGCGCCGGGCTCGACCAGGGTCACGTGGATCCCCTGCGGCCTGGCCTCGATGGCCAGCGACTCCGTCCAGCCTTCGAGGGCAAACTTCGCCGCGCAATAGGGGCCGGCGGCGTTCATCGCCACCAGACCGGCGATGCTGCTTACGGTGATCACGTTGCCGCTGCCCTGGCGCCGCATCTGCGGCAGCACGGCGCGGGTCATCTCCGCCGCCGCAAAGAAATTCAGCTCCATCTGCTCGCGCAGCTGTTCGAGGCTGAACTCTTCGCAGGCGCCGGCTACACCGCGCCCGGCCAGGTTGGCCAGCACGTCGATGCGGCCGAACCGCGCCAGGGTATCGGCGACCGCCTTATCGCGCGCGGCGGCATCCGTGACGTCCACCGCCAAAGGCAGCACGCGATCCTCCTGGCCCTTAGCCAGCGCCTGCAGGCGGTCGAGACGGCGGGCGGTCACCACCACCCGATCGCCGTTGGCGATGGCCGCTTCCGCCAGGGCTTTGCCCAGGCCCGACGAGGCGCCGGTGATCAGCCACACTTTATGGTCATTGTTCATTTCAGGTTTCCTGCGAATAAATAAAACGGCGCTTAGCGCCACCAACGGCTGCCGGGGTGCGGCCGAACGATATCGACACGTTCGCCGATCATCGGCGTCGCGACCTGCACGCTAGAGGTAGCGGCATGGCGCAGTACCTGGTCGAACGGGTCTTGCCAGGCGTGCATCGCCAGATCGAAGGTGCCGTTATGGATCGGCAGCAGCCAGCGGCCGAGCAAATCCCGGTGCGCCTGCACGGTTTGCTGAGGGTGCATATGCACATAGGGCCAGCGTTTGTCGTAGGCGCCGGTTTCCATCAGCGTCAGGTCAAAGGGGCCAAAACGGCGGCCAATCTCGGCAAAACCGGTGAAATAGCCGCTGTCGCCGCTGAAGAACACCCGCAGCTCATCGTCTTCAATCACCCAGGAACACCACAGCGTGCGGTTGCCGTCGGTCAGGCTCCGGCCCGAAAAGTGCTGGGCCGGGGTAGCCGTCAGCCGCAGGCCGTCGATTTCCGTGCCTTGCCACCAGTCGAACTGGCGGATTTTGTCCGGCGCCACGCCCCAGGCCGCCAGGCGATCGCCCACGCCGAGCGGTGCGACGAACTGGCCCACCTTGCCGTCCAGCGCCCGAATGGCGGCCTGGTCCAGATGGTCGTAATGATCGTGTGAGAGGATCACGGCGCGGATCGGCGGCAGCTCCTCGATCGCGATCGGCGGCGCGTGAAAGCGTTTTGGCCCGGCGAACGGCAGCGGCGATGCCCGCTCGGAGAACACCGGATCGGTCAGCCACCATTGGCCGCGCAGCTTGAGCAACACCGTGGAATGCCCCAGGCGGTACAGGCTACGATCGGGTGCCGCCTCAAGCTCGGCGCGCGACAGGCGCTGAATCGGCACCGGCGTCGCCGGCACCGTGCCTTTGGGCTTGTTGAAAAATACGTCCCACCACACGCGCAGGGTGGACTCGGGCAGGTCACCCGGCGCCGGCGGCCGCTGATTGTTAAAGCGCCGATCGCGCCATTGTGGCGATGAAGCATAGCCGCCCGCTGTCGGGCGCAATTTGGAACAACGGCTCAAAGTCAGAATTCCTTCAGCACAGCAATGGATGATTCGGGCAGCGGCGCGGTTCAGGTCGCCTTTGCCCGCACGACGCGATAAAACTTGTTGTCAAGAATAAGCCTTGAGAGACGGACGATCCATGCGCTAAAGTACTTGTTTGTTTATCAAGAGTACGGATTTCATCATGGACCCGCTGTCAGACGTGTTGTCGCTGCTGCAACCCCAAAACCAGTTTTACGCCGGTTTCGACGCCGCCGGGGACTGGTCGTTCGAGTTTCCCCCTCATGAAGGCATCAAATTCACGGCGGTGATGCGCGGCGCCTGCTGGGGCATGACCGACGATCTGGCGCAGCCGATCCATTTCCGCGAAGGGGACTGCTTTTTGCTGAACAGCCGGCGGCGCTTCAGGGTCGCGTCCGATCCGGCGTTGCCGCCGCAGGGAGGGGAGCAGATCATGGCCGAGGCGACGCGCGACGGCATCGCCGTGCATAACGGCGGTGGCGAGGTCTTTTTGATCAGCGGGCGTTTCGGTTTTTCCGGCCAGCATGCGGCGCTGCTGTTTGATGCGCTGCCGCCGATCATCAACATCCCCAAAGCCTCGAGCCAGGCGGGCGTTTTGCGCTGGACGCTCGAACAGTGGACGAACGAGTTGCGTCACCCGCAGCTCGGCGGTGCGCTGATGTCGACCCACCTGGCGCACTTGATGCTGGTGCAGGTGTTTCGCCAGTTCCTCGAAACGGCCCATGGGCTGCCGAAAGGTTGGTTTCTGGCGCTGACCGACCGCCAGATCAGCCTGGCGATCGCCGCCATGCACGCCGAGCCGGCGCGCAACTGGACGCTGGAAGAGCTGGCCCGCATCGCCGGCATTTCCCGCACCGTATTCGCTCAACGTTTCAAAGGGCTGGTTGGCAGCACCGCCATGGAATACCTCTCGCGTTGGCGTATGCTGCAGGCGGCAGATCGCCTGCGGGCCGGTAAAGAAAACGTCGCGTCGATCGCCTACTCGTTGGGATACGGCTCGGAAAGCGCGTTCAGCACCGCCTTCAAACGGGTGATGGCGCAGTCGCCGTCGCAGTATCGGCGGCAAATGCCGGCCGGGGCGAGTGAGCCGGAGTGAAAGGGGGCGCAGCGGCCGTGACCGCCGCGCCTGGCTTTACTGGCTGATGCTCTGCTGCAGCGCCTGAACGGAGGAAACGATGCCGGCATCGACCGACATGGTCAGGTCTTCCATTTCCAGCGACACCCAGTCGTTGTAGCCCATCATGCGCACCACCGAGCAGAACGCCTTCCACCACTGCAGATCCCGGCCGCAGCCGACGGCGACATAGTTCCAGGCGCGGCGGGCCACGTCGTCGATCGGTTTGGTCTCCAGCAGTCCGTTAACCTCAACGACGCCGCGCTCAAGGCGCACGTCTTTGCCGTGCACATGGTGAATGGCGGGGCCGAGGGCGCGGGCCACCGCGATGGGATCCGCACCCATCCAGATCAGGTGGCTGGGATCGAGGTTCAGGCCCACCATCGGGCCAACGGCCTCGCGCAGCCGGAACAGCGTTTCCGGGTTCCACACCAGCATGGCGCTGAAGTTTTCCAGCGCAAAGCGCTCGACGCCGCACGCTTTGGCCCGAGCGACCAGCGCCTGCCAATAGGGGATTGCCACTTCATTCCATTGATAGTCCAGACAGTTTTTCACCGTCGGCGGCCAGCTGACGGTATAGGTGATCCAGTTGGGAATGGTGTCATGCGGGCTGGCCGGGGGCAGGCCGCTCATCATAACGATCTTTTTCACCCCCAGCAGCCCGGCCAGCTCCAGCGTATTGTCGGTTTGGCGCTGATGGCGTTGCCCCAGTTCGCCGGGATCGAGCGGATTGCCGGAGACGTTGAGCGCGGCGATCTCCATGCCGCGGCTGGCCAGCGCCTGCTGCAGCTGCCGGCGTTTGGCGGGGTTAGCCAGCAGATCGTCGGTATCCAGATGGGGCGCCGGAGACCAGCCGCCGGTGGTCATTTCCACGCCGCTCACCCCCAGCTCCAGCAGCCGATCCAGCATCTGCTCGAAGGGTAAATGACCCAGGCTGTCGGTACAGAATGAAAGTTTCATGGTGCTTTCCTTATTGGTAATTAACCCAGGTGGCGCCGTTGTCGGCGGAACGAACGCAGTTTTCAATCCAGCGCACGCCTTCCAATCCGGCGTCGATATCCGGATAGATCAGCGTGGCCAGCGTCTGCCGATCGCCGCGCTGGCTGGCACTGATGGCGATGGCGAACTTGAGGTAGATATTGGCCCAGGATTCGGCCAGCCCTTCGGTATGCAGTGCACCGAGCCGCTCTTCGGCCAGGGCGCTGTCGTCCAGATAGGGCATGCCGTGGTGCAGCGTTTGGTTGGGCCGCCCCTGGATCTCATGGCGCAATTCGCCGGGGGCAGCGTCGCTCCACTGCAGGCTGGCGAGCGAGCCCACCACGCGGATGCTTTGGCTGTCCATTGCGCCTGCATTGACGGCGGAGGCCCACATGCGGCCGACGGCGCCGTTTTCGTAGTGCATCAGCACCATGGCGTTGTCTTCCAGCGGGGCGCGAGAAGGAATAAAGCTCTGGCGATCGCACAGCAGGGAGGCAATCTTCATATCGGGCATCACCAGCTGCGAGATGTAGAAGGTATGGGTGGAGATGTCGCCCAGCACAAAAGAGGGGCCAGCGATTTTCGGATCGACGCGCCACTTTTGCGCCTCGAACGTGTCCGCGCTTTCGTTGGCATTGAAACCGTGGGTGTATTGCAATTCGACCATGCGTATTTCGCCGATGTCGCCGTTCGCAATCATGGCGCGCATCTGCATCAGCAGCGGATGGCCGGAGAAGCCGTAAGTTACGCCGACGATCAGGCCTTTCTCCGCCGCCAGCGCCTTGATTTCTCTCGCCTCCGCCGTGGTGAAGAACAGCGGCTTTTCGCAGATGACATGCAGGCCAGCATTCAGCGCGGCGCGCGTGATTGCATAATGGGTGCCGTTGGGGGTGGCGATGGTCACCACCTCAACGCCATCTTCGCGGTCGGCTTCTTGATCCAGCAGCTGTTGATAGTTGTCATAGCAGCGTTCGGCGGGCACGCCGAGGTTGACGCCAAACTCACGTCCGCGCGCCGCGTCGATATCAAAAGCGCCGGCAACCAGCCGATAAGCGGTGTTGTCGCGCAGTGCGCCGGAACGGTGCTTGTAGCCCACCTGGCTGAGGCGGCCGCCGCCGATCATCGCCCAACGCAGCGGGCGAGGGATGCTTCTTTCACCATTTAACATGCTGACTCCTGATACTGTGGTTTTGCACTCGGGTGCAAAATGGGTTGAAAAAGAGAGTGGCAACGGTTTATTTCTGGTTCATCTGTGCAAATTGCGGGTAGTTTTCTCGCGTCACGGTGGCATAAGGCACCCAGTTGTAAGGCTCGGTTTTAGTGTGATCCAACATCGCTCGGGTCACCTGCACCGCGCCGATCGCCTGGGCTTTGGCATCCTGGAAAATGGTCACCGCCAGGTCGCCGCTTTTGATAAATTGCAGGCCGTCTGGCGTGCCGTCGATACCGGCGACCAGCACGCCATTCTTTTTGGCCTGCTTCAGCGCCATGATCGCGCCGATGGCCATCTCATCGTTGTTGGCGGCGATCGCATCGATCGGCGTGCCGTTCAGCAACCAGCCGGAAACCACGTCGACCGCTTCATTGCGCTGCCATTTGGCGGTCTGTTTCTCTACCACTTTCATGTCTTTGTGTGTGGCGATTACCGCTTCTACCGCACGGGTGCGTTCGCGGGTTTCTTCGTTGGAGAGGGCGCCCATCAGGATCGCCACGTTGCCGCGGTAATTCATTTTTTTCGCCAGGGCTTCCATCTGCAGGCGGCCGCTGAGCGCCGAATCGGAGCCGACGTAGGCCGTCGCGCCGCTAAGCGGCACTTCGGGCTTGCGGTTGACGAAGATGAGGGGGATCGCGGCGCGTTGGGCAGCCGTTATCATCGGCTGGACGCCTTGCGTATCGACCGGGTTGAGGATAATGGCGTCCACGCCCTGATTAATCAGATCGTCTACCTGCTGCACCTGCAGGGCGACATCGCCCTTGGCATCGACGAACTGGCCCTGCAGCTGCTGCGCAGCCAGTTCTCGTGCCATTTGGCTGCGCAGGATGGAGACGAAGTTGAGATCGAAGTTGGCCAGCGCCACGCCGACCTGGTAGGTCTTGGCCTGGGCGGTCACGACAAACAGCGAGCAGGCTAACATCAACAGCAGTCTGGTTTTTTTCATTACGGTATCCTGTCGAGATGAGAGGTGTTGTGTTAAAGCAGTGTATTTGCAACCGGGTGCAAAACAAAAGACAAGACGGCGATGAGTCTCTGAATGCCACCGTGAATGTCGGCTATGGATAAAATTCGGTCAACTGGGGAAAGGTGAAAACAGCGTGGACGATCACAAACTCTTTACCTTTTGCACCCGGTTGCACAACAAATTGCAATCGGGTGCAAAAACGGGACATAATTGCAGCAGGAATGCCGACGGGCGCTTAGGGGATCTGAGCGAGCAGGGTATAGTTTGACTTCATCGAAGCCGGGATCGACGCAACCATGATAAAACACCACAAAGCCACCGCCAGCGACGTCGCCGAAAAGGCCGGCGTCTCTAAATGGACGGTATCGCGCGCCTTTACGCCCGGCGCGTCGATCTCGGACAGCGCGCGTGAAAGCGTACTGGCGGCGGCGGCCGAGTTGGGCTATCGGCCAAACCTGCTGGCGCGCAGCCTGTCGCAAAAACGCACGCACATCATCGGCGTGGCCATCGACGAGATGAAGAACCCGCATTCGATGATGATGCTCGATATGGTCACCAAACAGCTGCAAACCCGCGGCTATATGGCGCTGCTGCTGAACATCACCGCCGGGGAAAACTACCGGGCGGTGATGGCGATGGCCGATCAGCTGCAGGTCGATGGCATTTTGTTCCTGGCGACGGTGTTAACCCAAGAGTGGGCGGCGATCGCGCAAGACCTGCATCAGATCCCGCTGGTGCAGGTGTGCCGCAATACGGAAAGTGAACACATTGATGTGGTCAATATCGACGGTTACCGCGCCGGCGAAGAGATCGCTGAGTTGCTGATAGAACAAGGGCATCGGCGCTTTGGCTACATGAAGGGGCCGGACACGCAAAGCAGCCATTTGCTGCGCATGGAAGGCTACCGCGACAAACTGATGGCTGCCGGCTTTCAGTTGGATCGGGTGCTCACCGCCGGCCACTACGATCGCCAACGCGGTTTCCAGCTGATGAGCGAATACCTGCAGGCAACGCCGGAAAGCGAGCGGGTTGAGGCGCTGTTCTGCGAGAACGACGTGTTGGCGCTGGGGGCGCTCGAAGCGCTCAGGCAAACGGCGCCGTCGTCCACGATGGCCGTGGTCGGTTTCGACGATATCGACGAAGCCGGCTCAGCCAATTGGGCGCTGACCAGCTACAGCCAACGCATCGACCGGCTGGTCGAGGAGGCTTTGAATCGCCTGATCGACAATCGCGCCACGGCAGACGGCGCCTGGCGGCACGGAGAGTTGCGGGTTCGGCGGTCGCATTTGGCTGGGAAACCGGCGTAAGGATTTCTTTTTGTGTGACAATGTCACTATTGAGGCTTGATGAGAGCACATCGAGATAGAAAGAAAAAACTCTATAGGAGAGAAAGCGTGACATCCAGAGGGCCCATAGCCAGCGGTGGTGAGTACCGCTGGGAACGGCATAGCAAACAGCTGGATGATGAGCAGTTGCCGCTGCGTGAAAGCATGCATGGGCGGATACAACATGGCATGGATTACACGCCGCTATTTCAATTTTTGCTCAGTAAAGTGGGCCAACCCTGGAGTGAAGTGCACAGCGAAGCGGTTAGTCGGTTGGATAAAGAAGCACCTATTTTTTACCTGGTGGCGCTGCACCGTAAAAACTGGCAGAGCTATGTCTGCTGTGGTGAGTCGAGCTATTACAGCGGGCTATGCATAGATGAGCACGGGATACTGCAGAAAGTGAACCCGGCATTCACCGCAGAAGATGTGCCGGTGAGATGCCGCTGTTGTACCTATACGTTCAACGGGGAACTGGTGCCCGTCACGGAAAAAAACTGGCAAAAACCCTATGAGAAGGAATCCTGGGAATAGTCAGGTTTCACGAGTGTCATTCAGATGTAGATTGACTGCCGAAGTTTGCCAGATTTCACGTAGCGCGATCAAAAAGGAGGGCATTTTGACCCATTTTGCACAGTGGCTTAGCCAAATTCAGGCGCTTGAGGTTGAACTGCACCAGCCAACAACGCGCTGCGATCCGAAACATGTCGCGGCATTGTTGCATGAAGACTTTGAAGAGATTGGTCGTTCAGGCCTACGTTATGACAAATGCCAAACCGTTGCGGCGCTGGAGATGGAAACGGATTATCCGCCAATTTTCGCCGAAGGTTTTAAGCTGGCGAAAATCAGTGAAGGCGCCGTGTTGCTGACGTACAAAAGTTTTCAGCGTGATGCGCAGGGCCGCGCCGTTCGTTGCACTGAACGCTCATCGATTTGGCTGCTGACGGAAAAGGCGGGTTGGCAGATGCGCTTTCATCAAGGTACGCCGGCAGAGGATTGAGCAGAGTTTAAAAAGCTGATCGAATGGAGTCATTTAACTCACGCTATAAGTTTTTCTATAGGCTACTAAAAATTATCATCATTTGTTAACCATAAAAAATAAAATATAATCATGAGGAAAAACAAAACCCTGCATAAATTAAACCTTATATTTATGCTGGAATAATTTCATTATATAAACATTGACTATAAAAGGTTTGCTATGAAATTGCGACTTACAATATTTGCCACATTGGTATTAAGCATGCCTATGGCACCCTCTGCTTTTGCTTTGACTTTACAAGATCAAGTTAAACAGTACGAAAAAGAGGGCTGGAAGGTAGGGTTGTCAATTCTATCTTCAGATGATAAAACGATTTCTATAAATGGAAACCAACGCTTTCCTTTAGATAGCACAGTTAAATCAATTGCTTGTGCCAATGTCCTGGCAAAGGTTGATGCAAAGAAGCTTTCATTAAATCATTCTATGGTAGTGACTGAAAAAAATATTGTGACCTATTCACCCGTTGCTAAAGATTATATGAACAAGCCATTTACGCTTGAGCAAGCTTGCAAAGCGGCCAATGAATACAGTGATAATACAGCAGCTAATTTTGCTATTTTTTCGGGTGGAGGACCAGAAGCTCTGACCGAATTTATGAGATCTATAGGAGATACGGTTACTCGCTCTGACCGATATGAGCCAGAATTGACGGTCAATCCCGTGGATGATTTGCGAGATACAACGACTCCTGATGCGATGAGCAAGAGTATCAAGAAAATTTTGACCGGCGAAGTTCTCAGCGATGCATCAAAAGCGCAATTGAAAGAATGGATGGTCAATAACAAAGTCGCTGATAATATGCTTAGAGCGTCTCTTCCTAAAGGATGGAAAATCGCCGATAGGTCAGGTGCAAGTGATTATGGTGTCAGAGGGATAACGTCGATGGTCTGGTCAAATAATCATGATCCTGTATTCATCAGCATCTATGTGAGAAAAGCGGATACCTCTTTGGATGAACGCTCAGCGGTGATCCGTACTTTAGGTTCGCATATATTTGACGAATACCTTAGCCACTAAGAGGATAGTAGTAAGAGGTTAGGGGTTCTATGGAAGAGCCCCGATAAGCAGCAGAGAGTTACGTACTCAGGAAAGCTCCACGCCATGGCGGTTAGCATTCATCAGGTTTAATTTAACATAATATACATTATGCGCACCTTGGTGGTGATATGTGGATTCTGCCGTCCAGGCCTGATTCATGGGCTTTCTCCTGTGGCTTGCCATGCCGGCGCCGGCTGCTCATGCCGCTGAACTAATTCGTTTTTCAACCGGCCATAAGCCGCCGGGTTTTGCCGACGGTCTTCTGCTGCCTGGTGTTTGTGTTGCTCAGCAATACCATGATGCTTGCGCAGGAAATCTCTGAACGCCAACTGTCTGATCGCCTGTTCACTTGCTGCAGCAACGCCTGCCAGTAATGCTGTTCTCGCCACGCGGCGTAGATCTCATATCATGCATCTTGTCATTCACACCATCCAACGCCGCCAGGCTTTCAATCTCCAGCAAGATATCAATCGTTGGTTTGGCACTGCTGTACTACCGATATGATGAATTGCCGTTAATACGCCAGCCTACATCTCGCGTAGTTTCAACGCTTCATCTTGATAACGTTCCAGCCACTGCGTCTCATAGCCCTCGACCGTGATGCTGCGTGCGCCATTTCCCGTTTCAGTAATGATGACCGGACATGATTTTCTAAGGCGCATACCTGCCGATATTGGCCAGAAATCCCCTGCTTTTTTGATCGCGCTACGTGAAATCTGATAAAACGTGGCGGCTAAGATACTGCAGATTTCTCCCAAACGCGTCACTTAAACGGGCACTATTTGTATGCTAAATACGCATTGGCGTGCGTTTGTATCGCTTTCGGCGCCCACCACGGCGTTGGCTATACTGAATGGGAATATTCTTCCATGCTCCAGGAGCCTCTCCATGTTTGACCATGTGAAATTTGGCGTCAGCGACTTTGCCCTTAGCAAAGCGTTTTTCCTCAATGCGCTGGCGCCGCTGGGCGTAAAGATCGTTGCCGAAGGCGAGCCCGGCTATGGCGTCGAACTTTGTCCCGATCGGGGTAACGTGTCATTGTGCCTGTTTCAAACCGATGAAAAGCCGGCACACCTGCACCTGGCATTTGCCGCAAGCACCCGTGAACAGGTCGATGCGTTCTACCACGCTGCGCTAAATGCCGGCGGCATAGACAATGGCGCACCCGGTTTACGGCCCAATTACCATGCCCACTACTATGCGGCATTTGTGATCGCCCCGGATGGTCACAATATCGAAGCGGTTTGCCATAACCCGATGAGCTAGTAATTTTTCCTGTTAAAACAGTATATTAATCACGATTAAATGCACTGTATTTAACATAAATAATGGTGACATCGTCACTTAACGTTACCCCGTCACGTCAATCCACTCTGCTCCGGTGATGCTGGCCAGGCGTTGTGGCGCAATTCTCACGCCGGAGTTATCGCTGCCACCTGCCGGAAGCACTTCACCGTAGCTGCACAGGCTGCGATCGCAGTAAATTCTCACCGCTGCCGGGGCGGCAAAGGGGCAAACGCCACCGGGCGGATAGCCGGTCAGCGCCTCCACCTCCTCCGCCGGCAGCATGCGCGCCTTTACGCCGAAGAATTGTTTGTACTTCTTGTTGTCGATTCGGGCGGTTCCCGCCATCACCAACAGCACCACGCCATCGTTCACGCGAAACGACAGCGTCTTGGCGATCTGCCCGCTCTCCACGCCAAAGGCTTCCGCCGCCAGCGCCACCGTGGCGGTATTCTTTGTCAGCACCGTCACCGCCGTTTCCGGGGCGTGCTCGGCCAGAAATCGCTGAACGCGCTCTATACTCATGCCCTTCCTCCCGATGTTGCTAAACCATTGATAATGCCGCAGTGAGGGTTCAGGTTTTAACATCGCATGCTAAAAATGAGAATCAAAATTGTTCAAATCGGTGAATCTGAACAAAGCTTTAAGGGGCCTACGCCTTTTTACCTATCATTTTTCATGGAGATATCTGCATGACCACGCAAACCACAGCAAGGCCTTCAGCGGCCGCGGTGGCCGTCTATGAATGGCTCAATCCGCTCCCCTACGGATTTTTCACCGCGGCGCTGATTTTCGACATCATCTATGCCTGCACGGCGAATATTCAGTGGGTCAATGGTGCCAGCTGGCTGATCGCCATTGGCCTGGTTTTTGCCATTATTCCCCGGCTGATTAACCTGGTTCAGGTGTGGTTCGGCAGCGGCCGGCTGCTGGGTTCTCCGGTCAAGCTCCATTTCTGGCTGAATCTGATCGCCATCGTTCTCGCCATTATCAACGCTTTCGTGCATAGCCGGGATGCGTATGCCGTGGTGCCGCAAGGCCTGGTGCTGTCTGCGATCGTGGTCGCGCTGCTGAGCCTCGCCAACATTCTGCTGGCCGTGGGCGCCCGCGCAAAATAAGGAGGTTTTCATGAAGCTATCATCCACCGCGATTGCGCTTTCCGCCGTGCTGGCGCTGGCCGGCTGCGACAACAGCGCCGTCATTTCGCCGGAACAACAAATGGGGCCGGATCCGGTGTTGCCGGCGGCGCAAAACTTCCTGATGCCGCCGATGCAGGTGCCAAAGGGCGTCGGCTGGCAGCAAAACCAGATGCCGAAAGTGGCCGAGGGTTTGAAAATCGATAAGGTGGCGGACGGTTTGCTGCATCCGCGCCAGCTGCTTACCCTGCCCAACGGCGATGTCCTGGTGGTGGAAGCCAACGGGCCGGGCACGGAGGCGGTGAGTACGCCCAAGCAGCTGATCGCCGGGCTGGTGAAAGGCCAGTCCGGTAAAGGCGGCAAAGGCGGCAACCGCATCACCCTGCTGCGCCCAACTGCCGACGGCGGCTGGGAAAAGCATGTTTTCCTCGAGGGGCTCGATTCCCCGTTCGGCGTCCAGCTGATTGGCAACACCCTGTACGTGGCCAACACCGGCAACATCATGCAGTACGCCTATCAGCCGGGCGAAACGCGCATCAGCGATGCGGGTAAAGAGCTGGCCGATCTGCCGGACACCATCAACCACCACTGGACCAAGGCCCTGCTGGCCAGCCCGGACGGTAAAAAGCTGTATGTCGGCGTCGGTTCCAACAGCAACATCACCGAAAACGGCCTGGCCGTAGAGTACCGGCGCGCCGCCGTGCTGGAAGTGGACACCGCCTCTGGCGCCAGCCGTGTCTTCGCCAGCGGCCTGCGCAACCCAACCGGGCTGCAGTGGGAACCGCACAGCGGCAAGCTGTGGGCGATCGTCAACGAGCGTGACGAGATCGGCGCCGATCTGGTGCCGGACTACCTGACCTCGGTGCAGGACGGCGGCTTCTACGGCTGGCCTTACAGCTATTTCGGCCAGCACGTCGATCGGCGGGTGCAGCCGGCGCGGCCGGATCGGGTGGCGAAAGCCATCAAGCCGGACTACGCCCTCAGCTCGCACGTCGCGCCGCTGGGGCTGCTGTTCTATACCGCGAACGCACTGCCGGCCGAGTATCGCGGCGGCGCCTTTGTCAGTGAGCACGGCAGCTGGGATCGCTCGCCGCTGAACGGCTACCGGGTCAGCTACGTGGCGTTTGAGCAAGGCAAACCGGTCGGCAAACTCAAAGCGGTGGTCACCGGCTTTGTCTCCGACGACGAGAAGGAACTCTATGGCGCACCGGTAGGATTAACGGTCGACAAGGCCGGCGCCCTGCTGATTGCGGATGACGTGGGCAACACCGTTTGGCGCGTCAGCGCTAAATAACGTTAACGGGCAGGTTCTTGGGGGATCTGCCCGTGACATTGTCACTCAACACCCTGCGCCAACCAGACCGTTCTTCCCCCGCAGGCGGGATCTTCCACCACATGGTCGACCACGCGGAAGCCGTTCTCCTGCAATAAACGTCTGTACTCCTCCGGCGCCAGGCTGGCGTGAAACAGCGGCTGGCCTTCGAAGCTGCCGATCGCCACGCCGTCGGCAGGGCCGCTGGTGAACATCAGTGCGGCATGCGGCCCGGCATGCCGTCTGAACAGCGGAAACATGCGGCGCTGATCGTCGCGCGCCAGATGAAAGAAGCTGTCCCAGGCCAGCAGGCCGTCGAACTTCGTCGCCAAATCCAGCTGGCGCATATCCATTTGTCGCCACTCCTGCTGAGGAAAACGCTGCCGGCAGCGCGCGATCATCGCCTGAGCACCATCGACGCCGGTGACCCGATACCCCTGTTCGATAAAATAGGCGGCGATCGGCGCGCCATTGCCGCAGCCGAGATCCAGCAGCCGCGCATTGGCCGGGGTGAGCTGCAAAAAGCGATCGAGCCACGGCCGTTCAAACAGCGTGGTGGGTCTGAGGCGTTCCCAGGCGGCAGCATGTTCGTCATAAAGTGGGATAATGGTGCTCGCCAGTTTTTCCGTCATTAATATTGTCCCCATCACGTTATTGGTGCCAAAAAAATAGCCTTTGGTCAGAATTAAAGCGCTTATTCGATAATATATTCATCAACAGACCGTTGACCAGAAATAAAAGGTTTTAACATTTCGACATAAACCAGTACAATTCCCTACCCTGTGTTAACCCTTTTTTTAGGTTGATTGTGTCGTTAATTCAGCGCTCTGCATCGCGACATCGGGCCGCCGCCTGGTTAGGGATGTTTGCCATTCTGATGTTGTTCATTGCGCCGGTGGTCTCGCGATCCCTGGAGCATGTACGCGCCGGAAGTGCTGGAACGACCGTCATGGCGGATTGCGGCATGGAGATGCCGATGCATCACGGGATGCACTCGCCGCCGCCTGAGCCTGAAAAAGCCTCACAGCCGCTGATGCAGCACGGCGGCGGCCATCACAACATGGCGATGATGATGGACGACAGCGCCTGCGGCTACTGCGTGCTGTTGCTGCACGCGCCGCTGCTGGACGTGAGCCACGCCCCGCTGTTCTGGTCCCAGTTGCTGGCTTCGCGCCCGCCGCCGATTCACTATCTCGTTCCCCTGTTTGCCCACGTCGTTCACACCGAATTACAGCCGCGCGCGCCCCCCGTCTCTTTCCTCTGATTTAACAATAAGCCCATTGCCGCTCTCTGTATTGCCGTTGATCGCTTCAACCCGGCGGAATTAATTCGCCCAACGGTTAATCATCGAGACGACATTATTAATCCGGTTATTTCCACGTTGATGGAATTAACCCCCGTATTTTCCGATGGTGATTTTCGCCAGGCCGCCCCACGCCTGAATAATCCCACGGCCAAGAACGGAAAAGAGTTAGCTTAAGGAAAGATGATGTTTAAACCGACTTATAAAAAGAACGCCGTTACCCGCGCCATCACCACCACCATGCCGCTGTTCCTGCTGGCCGGCCACGCGGCGCAGGCGCATCAGCACCCTACCGACGCACAGGTTAATGATGGCGACGTGATCACCGTCACCGCGCCGCTCTACTCCCCGTTGACCATCGTCACCTCGCCGAAAACCCCGCGCCAGCCGGTGCCGGCCAGCGACGGTTCGGACTACCTGAAAACCATCCCCGGCTTTTCGCAGATCCGCAACGGCGGCACCAACGGCGATCCGGTGTTCCGCGGCATGTTCGGTTCGCGGTTGAAGATCCTCACCGACGGTTCGGAAATGCTGGGCGCCTGCCCAGCGCGGATGGATGCGCCGACCTCTTACATCTCGCCGGAAAGCTTCGATCTGTTGACCATCACCAAGGGGCCGCAGACGGTGCTGTGGGGGCCGGGATCGTCGGCGGGCACGGTGCGTTTCGAGCGTGAACGCCCGCGCTTCGACAAACCGGGCATCAAGGGCAACGCCAGCGTGCTGACCGGCTCCAACGGCCGCTGGGACGAGAATATAGACGCCAGCCTCGGTGCCGAACAAGGCTACCTGCGGGTGATGGCCAACAAATCCCGCTCCAACGACTATCAGGACGGAACGAATACGCGCGTGCCGTCACGCTGGGACAAGTGGAATGGCGATCTGGCGCTCGGCTGGACGCCGGACAACGACACGCTGCTGGAAGTGACCATGGGCCGCGGCAACGGCGAAGCGCGCTATGCCGGCCGCAGCATGGACGGTTCGCAGTTCAAGCGCGAAAGCCTGGGCATGCGGGTGGAAAAATCCAACATCGGCGAGGTGCTGGATAAGCTGGAAGCGCAGGTCTACTACAACTACGCCAACCACGTGATGGACAACGTTACCCTGCGCTCGCCGGGCAGCGGCGGCATGGGTGGCCACGGGGGCCATGGCGCTATGAGCATGGGCGGCCACGGCGGGCACATGATGTCCTCAGGCATGACGATGCAGCTCGATCGCCGCACCGTCGGCGGCCGCGTGATGGGCACCTGGCAGTGGCAGGACGTGAAGCTTGAAAGCGGCCTGGACACCCAAACCAACACCCACCGCAGCATGAGCCGCGGCAGCTGGGAAAAAGACGCCCAGTTCAACAGCTACGGCGCCTTCAGTGAACTGACCTGGTCCACCAGCGAACAGGATAAACTGATCGGCGGCGCGCGTCTTGACCGCACCCTGGTGGAGAATTTCCGCAGCGGCAGCGACGGGGAACGTTCGGACACCCTGCCGAGCGGTTTTATGCGTCTTGAGCATACGTTGGCCGACCTGCCGCTGATGCTGTATGCCGGCGTCGGTTATACCGAGCGCTTCCCGGATTATTGGGAGCTGTTCTCGCCGAAGCTCGGCCCGAACGGCAGCAAGGATCCGTTCTCCAGCGTCAAGAGCGAAAAAACCACGCAGCTCGACATCGGCGCGCAGTACAACGGCAAACGCTTCAACGGCTGGGTCTCCGCTTACGTGGGCCGCGTCGATGACTTCATCCTGTTCAAATACGATCCGCACAACGCGCGTCTCAGCCAGGCCGATAACGTCAACGCCAACATCATGGGCGGCGAAATGGGCATGGGTTACCAGCTGAGCGAGCACTGGAAAACCGACGCCAGCCTGGCCTACTCCTGGGGCAAAAACACCAGCGACGGCCGGCCGCTGCCGCAGATCCCGCCGCTGGAGGCGCGTCTGGGGCTCACCTATGAGTACGGCGACTGGAGCGGCACCGGCCTGTGGCGTTTGGTCAGCAGCCAACACCGCGTGGCGATCAACGAAGGCAACGTGGTAGGCAAAGACTTTGCCGAAAGCGCCGGCTTCGGCGTGCTTTCCGCCAACGCCGCCTACAAGGTGAATAAAAACGTCAAGCTGAGCGCCGGTCTGGATAACATCCTGAACAAGACCTACAGCGAACACCTCAACCTGGCGGGCAACAGCGCCTTCGGGTATTCGGCCAACAGCGCGGTGAATGAGCCGGGCCGCACCCTGTGGGCCAAGGTTAACGTCACCTTCTAAACCGTACACCGGGCGATGGGCAACCGTCGCCCGGTCAGGCGATATGCGATCCGGTTCTTAGGATATGAGTTTTAAGTTTTTCCCATTCGGTTGAGCGGCGATTAGTATCACTCTCAATGTAATCAAGGATCCGGAGGGAATATGCAAAAGCTCACTCGTTTTCTGGCCCTGCTCGGCGAGCTGATGATTGAAAAAGCCGAAGACGTCGCGCCGCAGGCTGCTCAGCCTGACGATCGTGACGACGCGTTGCCGCCGCGCCTCGAACGTGGGGTTCCGCTGGCCGACCGCTTCCTGTTCATGTAATTCCCTTCACTGTCTTTTGGTCCGGCACGTTCCGATATTTCATTATCGGACGTCTGCGTCTATCTTCTTTCGATGGTTCCAGCCGATTCATCATAGGAGATAGCAACGCAATGAAGATCAGAACGGTAACCCTGCAAGACGCTGAAGCCCTGACGCAGTTATTGAATGACGTGATCGGCGCCGGCGGCACGACGGCGATAGAAACGCCCCTCACCCCCGCCGAATTCAGCGAATGGTTCATCAGCGGCAGCAATGCGCTGAGCTGCCAGGTCGCGGAGGTGGATGGGCTGTTGGTGGGCTTCCAGTCGCTGAGCGCAGATGATGCCCTGCCGCCCGATACCGCAGATATTGCCACCTTTTCCCGCCTGTCGCCGAAGGTGCGCGGCGTCGGCAGTGCGTTGTTCCCTGCCACATTAGCGGCGGCGAAGTCGCACGGTTTCAAGCACATCAACGCCACCATTCGGGCGGATAACGTCGGTGGCCTCGCCTACTATCACAAAATGGGCTTTCGCGATTACGACCGTTTGCCGCAGGTGCCGCTCAGCGATGGCACGCCGATCGACAGAATCAAAAAACGCTTCTCCCTTTAACCCGCCAACCCGCTCACACTGAACGCACGATATGTTCGCGCAGCCACCGGTGAGCGGGATCCCGGTGCGATCGTTCGTGCCACAGCATGGTCATTTCAAAGCCCGGCACCGCCAGCGGCGGCTCGAGCCGTTGTAATAAAGGCTGGTTGCGCACCAGCCGCTCCGGCAGCATCGCCACCAAATCGGACTGCGTCAGCACCGAGATAACGAACAGAAAATGTGGCACGGAAAGCACCACCCGCCGCGTCAGCCCCACGTCCGCCAACGCCCTGTCGGTCATACCATAGAACCCGCCGCCGTCCGGCGAGACCATCACCTGCTCCAATTGGCAAAATTGCGCCGGCGTCAGCCTGGCATGCAGCTTGGGGTGGCCGACCCGGCCCACCAGCACATAGCGTTCGCTAAACAGCGTGCGCTGCCGCAGGCCGGATGGCGCACCTTCTCGGGTATGAAACGCCAGGTCGATTTCCCCTTGCTCCGCCCGTTTGGCGAGGCGCGCTGGGGCGATCTCCAACACCGCCAGCCGGGTGCCGGGCGCCGCCGTGCGTAAACCGTTCAGCGCCGGCAGCACGATGGTGGATTCGCCGTAGTCAAAGGCAGCCACGCGCCAGGTATCGGTCGCCACGGCGGGATCGAACGGCGTCGCCGGCGTCACCGCCAACTCGAGCGCCGCCAATGCCTGACGTAACGGTTCCCGCAGCTGTTCCGCTCTGGCGGTCGGACGCATGCCGCGCGGGCCGGGCAACAGCAGCGGATCGTCAAAGATCGCCCGCAGTTTGGCGAGATGCACGCTGACCGCCGGCTGGGAGAAATTGAGCCGCTGCGCCGCGCGCGTGACGTTGTGCTCCGCCAGCAGCGCGTCGAGCGTCACCAGCAGGTTGAGATCCAGCCGCCTTAAATTATTCATAGTTATACCTGGAATAAGGGTAATTCATTTCTAATATACCGACTAACGCCCTAACCTGCAGCTCTCACACCAAGGAGAGCTGTTATGAATGTGCTGATTGTTTACGCCCACCCGGAGCCGCTGTCGCTGACCGGCTCACTGAAAAATTTCGCCGTTGAACGCCTGACGCAGGCCGGCCATCAGGTACAAGTGTCCGATCTGTACGCCATGAAGTGGAAAGCGGCGCTCGACGCTGACGACAGTCTGGAAGGCCCGGCAACGGCTCGTTTCGATCCTTCGCTGGATTCGCAGCGCGCGTTCGCCAACGGCATGCAGAGCGCCGATATCGCACGGGAGCAGCAAAAATTGCGTTGGGCGGATGCGGTGCTGCTGCAGTTTCCGCTGTGGTGGTTCTCGATGCCGGCGATTCTGAAAGGCTGGTTCGAGCGTGTCTATGCCTATGGTTTTGCCTACGGCGTGGGTGAGCATTCCGACACCCATTGGGGTGACCGTTACGGCGAGGGGACGCTGGCTGGCAAACGGGCGATGCTGATCGTCACCGCCGGCGGCTGGGAGTCCCATTACGCCCCGCGCGGCATCAACGGGCCGATCGACGATATCCTGTTCCCGATCCAGCACGGCATGCTGCACTACCCAGGCTTCGAGGTGCTGCCGCCGTTCGTCACCTACCGCGCCGGCAAAACCGATGAGGCACGCTTTGCCGCCCTGTGCGAACAGCTCGGGCAGCGGCTGGATAATCTGTGGAACGCCGAGCCAATCCGCTTTCGGCGGCAGAACGCCGGTGACTATCTGATCCCGCAGCTGACGCTGAAAGCGCATCTCGCGCCGGGGCAAGACGGTTTCGGCGTTCACATCGAGTAGCCGGATGCGCACGCTCTGGCGCATCCGGGGCGCGGCGTTAATTCAGGGCAGCGAGAAATGCCTGGTAGCCTTGCGCGCTGCGATCCAACTCGTGGGATTGCAGCGGTTCCACCGTCCCGTCCGACGCGGCCTCCTTGCCGTAAAAGGCGAAGAACGAGGCATAGTCGGCCCGCACGTAGCCGGCGGTGACTTCAAACGGCCGGAAGATTTCCTCCAGCGAATAACGATAGCGCCCGTCGCGCGCGTAATCCTCTGCACGCACCCCCGCCGTGACCGCCAACGCCAGCTTCTTGTTTTGCATCTTGTAGCCGCTGCGGGAACCGTAGGCCCAGCCGTAGGTGAGCACGTCGTCCAGCCATTTTTTCAGCAACGGCGGGCTGCTGAACCAGAAAATCGGGAACTGCAGTACGATGTTGTCATGGGCTTCAATCAGCCGCTGCTCTTGGGCGACGTCGATCTGCCAATCCGGATAGGCCTGATGCAGTTCGTGCACGGTATACCGCTCCGGATAGCGCCGCAGCTCCTCCAGCCAGCGTTTATTGACCACCGAGCTCGCCATATCGGGATGGGTCACCACCACCAAGGTTTTCATATCGATTTCTCCAGTCAGGTGTCTACCGGCGCATCATAGGTTATGCTGGAACAATGTAAAATACGCACACTCACGACACATACTTACCCTGGATAAAGTACCTAATGACCGCCGAATCCCACTGCAGCCCAACGGGCATCAGCCTCGAAGACACCGGCTATGGCTATACGCTGTCGGTGATCAACGGCAAATATAAAATGATTATTCTCTACTGGCTGGCGTTGTATAAGCCGGTATTGCGGTTCAACGAGCTGCAGCGCTGCATCGGCACCATTTCGTACAAAACGCTGAGTTCGACGCTCAAAGAGCTGGAAAAAGATCGCCTGGTGGTGAGAAAGGAGTATCCGCAGATCCCGCCCAAGGTGGAGTACAGTCTGTCCGAGCGCGGGCGTTCGCTGATCCCGGTGATCGACATGATGTGCAACTGGGGGGAGCAGCACCGGCCGGAACAGCCGGTGCCGTGACGGGTTAGTTGTCTGCCGCCGCTGAGGTTGCCGCAGCGGGCTCATCGTGCTCGACCAACGCGTCCGCCGGCCGGCACTGGCGCAGCGTGCGCACGCTGAAGGCCACCAGCACGCCGAGCACGGCGGCGAATGCGCCAAACGACAGCACGCTCATCAATGGAGTAAACACCCTGCCCAGTACGCCGAGTCCCAGCGCGCCGATCGAATCGCCGGTTACGTCCTGCGCGGTGCCGAGGCTGTTCACCCGCCCCAGCAGATGATCCGGCGTGTTGCTCTGGATCAGCATGAATTGCAGGAGCGAGGCGATGGCGTTGGCGTAGCCGTAGCACACCAGCGCCAGCAGCGCCGGCGCCAGGTGGTTGAACAGCCCCAGCGAAGCGATAGCGGTAAATGCGACGATGGCGGCGACCAGGATCAGCACGCCGGGACGAGCGTATCGCCCCACCCAGCCGCTGGTCAGCGCGCCCAGCATCGCGCCGAGCGGCACCGCGGAATACATCAGGCCAATAGAGGACGCACCGACGTGGTAAGCGCCCTGCGCCAACGCCGGGAACAGCACCCTGACGGCGCCGACGATGCTCATCAGCATTCCCAGCAGCACCACCGACCCCACCACCTTATTGCGCCAGACAAACTGGAAGCCGCTGGCGAGCGCGCGCAGCGGGTGTTCCGGCTCCTGCTGCTGCGGCAACAGCGTCGGCAGGCGCACCAGCGGGATCAGGGTGCCCAGCGTCCCGGCGGCGGCCACGGCGAACGCCAGCCCCACGCCGCCGAACACGATGATGATCCCGCCCAGCGCCGGCGCCAGGATCGCGCCGATGCGCACCGTTACCATACTCAAGGCCCCCGCCGCCGCCAGGTTTTCACGCCCGACCAGCAGCGGGATCACCGCCATTAGCGCCGTCATGCCCAGCGCGCCGAAGAACCCGTCCCAGGCCGCCAGCAGGTAAAGCGCCCACAGCGACGGCGCCGGGGCGAAGGCGTTCAGACTCAGGGCGACAAAGCCCAGCCCGCAGGTGCCGCGCGCAAACAGGATCAGCTTGCGGCGATCGTAGCGATCGGCGAGCACGCCGCCCAGCATCAGGCCGATAAACATGCCCACCCCGTCCAGCGCCACCGCCACGCCCACCTGCAACGTGGAGCCGGTCATCGCCTGGATCTGGATCGGCACCCCCACCGCCAACATGCCGAGGGAAAACACCGACAGCATGCGGGCGCAGAAAATCGCGCGGAAATGCGCATTGCTTCTCAGCAAGCTGAAATCAAGAAAAAAAGAAGGTCTGGCCATAGTGTCCTGCATATCATGTTTTAGTACGGGCCGGGACGCACGCCCCCCGGCCCGGTTGCGTTATACCAACCCGTATTGCCGCGTCAGCAGCTGGTGCAATAGCGGGCCGAGCGTCTCCAGCGAAGCCGGCGACAGAATGTCCGCGTGTTCGCAGCGCTGGTGATGGCAGATCAGCCCATCCAGATACGGCGCCCACACGGCGTCGATATCCATCTCCGGCGGCAGCGTCTGGTCGGCGACAAACAGCGTTGCCGTGCCGTGGAAACGCCGGCTGCGCGCCTGGGACAGAATGCGCACCGCGTCGCGGTAGTTGGCGACGATGCTGTCGAACATCGCCGCCTTCTCAGCCATCAGCGCCGGATCGCCATGATCTTCCGCCATAAACTCGGCCTGCTCCTGCGCCACCTCTTTCTGCGCCTCCTCCTCGCTGGGGCCGGTCCAATCCTGGCCTTCCGGCGGATAGGTATCCAGCATCCCAAGGAACGCCACCTCTTCGCCCTGCTGCTGCAGGCGCGCGGCCATCGAATGCGCCAGCGTGCCGCCGAGCGAATAGCCCAGCAGGTAGTAAGGCCCCTGTGGCTGCAGGCGGCGCAGATTAGCGAGATGACGATCGACCATCTGCTCGATATCCTCGCAGGTGGCGATGGCGCCATCCGGTCTTGGCGACTGCAGCCCGATGATGGGGTAGCTCCCCGGCAGATAACGGCTCAGCCCCGAGTACTGCCAGGCGAAACCGGAAGCCGGATGCAGGCAGAACAGCGCCGGGCCTTGGCCGGCCCGCAGCTGCAGGCATTCGCCGACGCCGCGGCTCTCGGCCGAGTTGGCCGCCTGCGCGTCATCGAGCAGGTGCGCCATCTTCTCCAGGCTGCGGGCGAACATGATCTGCCCGACGCTCAATGGCCGCGGGACGCGCCGACGCAGCTCAGCCGCCAGACGCATCGCCAGCAGCGAATGGCCGCCCAGCGCGAAGAAGTCGTCGTCGGCATACACCGTCTCGCGCCCCAGCAGTTCCCCGAACAGCGCCGCCAGCAGGCGTTCGCTGTCGCCCTGCGGCGCACGCCCGGCTTGCAGGGCCAGCTGCGGCCGTGGCAACGCCTTGCGATCCAGCTTGCCGCTGGCGCTGAGCGGGAAGCGGTCGGTCATGACATAGCTGACCGGCATCATGTGCGCCGGCAAACGCTGCTCCAGCGCCTGATGCAGCTCGGCGGTATCCAGCGTCACGCTCGGTTGGGCGATCAGCCAGGCGACCAGCTGGCGCATATCGGCGCCGCCAAGCCCCGTCGCGCCCTCGCCCAGCTCGATGGCGTGCACTGCCGCTTGCGCTACCCCCGGCTGTGCCAGCAGAGCCTGCTCGATTTCGCCCAGCTCGATGCGCTGGCCGCGGATCTTCAGCTGATCGTCGCTGCGTCCCAAATACTCGACGCTGCCGTCTTCCAGCCAGCGGGCGATATCGCCGGTGCGATACATGCGCGCGCCATTGCCGGCGGGATCGGCGACAAACCGCTGCGCCGTCAGCCCCGGCCGATGCAGATAGCCATCGGCCAGCTGAATGCCGCGCAGGTAAAGATCGCCGGCGCAGCCGACGGGCACCGGCCGCAGCATGGCGTCAAGAATGCTCAGCTGGGTGTTCCAGACCGGTTTGCCGATCGGCACGCCGGCGCCGTTTACCGCCGCCAATGCCGCGCCGGACGCCGGTTGGTAGGTGACATCGACCGCCGCCTCCGTCGGGCCGTACAGGTTGTGCAGCGGCGCGGTAACCAACGCCTGATAACGGGAAGCCAGTTCACACGACAGCGCCTCACCGCTGCAGAACACGCGTTTCAGGCTGGCGGCGGCGCGCTGTGGCGCCCGTTCGTTCAGCGCCTCCACCCAGATAGCCAACATGGACGGAACGAAATGCAGCGTGGTCACGCCATAGTCGTCGATCAATGTCGTCAGCGCCTGCGGATCGCGGTGCGCCTCCGGCGGCGCCATCACCAGGCGTGCGCCGACCATCAGCGGCCAGAAGAATTCCCAGACGGAAACGTCGAAGCTGCACGGCGTTTTCTGTAATACCACGTCCTGCGCATCGAGCGCATACTCGTGCTGCATCCAGAACAGGCGGTTGACGATCGCCCGGTGGTTCACCACCACGCCTTTCGGCCGCCCGGTAGAGCCGGAGGTATACAGCACGTAGGCGGGATAATCGCCGTTCCCCGCCGGTTGGCGCGGCGCCGGTTCGCGCCCGCTCTCGTCCAGCGCATCGAACAGCAGCGTCGGCGCCAGCGCGGCGAAGCGGGTATCCAACGCGCTTTCGGTGATAATCAGCCGCGGCTTGGCGTCCTCCACCATGTAGGCCAGCCGCTCGTTCGGGTAGCCGGTGTCCAGCGGCAACCAGGCGGCGCCGGTCTGCACAATCGCCGTCAGCGCCAGGCTGAGACGCACGGAGCGCGGCAACGCCACCGCGACGATATCCCCCGGCTGAATGCCGGCCGCCGTCAGCCGCTCGGCCAGCAGCGCGGCCTGGCGCTGCATGTCACGGTAGCTGAGGCTGTGCCCGGCATCCTGCAGCGCGATGCGTTCCGGCGTGCGCCGCGCTTGATCGGCGATCGCCTGATGCAAGGTGGTGTCCGCCACCGCCTGCCCGGTGCGGTTGATCGCCGCGATCAGCGCCTGCTCCTGTGGGGTTTGCAACTGCCAGCGCGGCAGCGGCAGATCCGGCTGGGCGATCCACTGTTGCAGCAGCGCCATCAGCCGCGCGGCGAAGCGCTCAGGCTGCGGCACCGAGGCGCGGTACTCCATCAGCAGGCGCAGACGTTCGCCCGGCAGCACCAGCAGCGTCAGCGGATAGTGGGTATAGCCTTTGTTGCGGATGGCGTCGCAGCGCAGCGATCCGGCGCCGCCCAGCAGAGCGTCGTTGTCCGGGTAGTTCTCCACCACCAACAGCGTATCGAACAGCGTGCCCGCCCCGGCCAGGTGCTGAATTTCCCCTAACCCCAAATCGTCGTGCTCCAGCAGTTCAATCTGCCGGTGCTGCAGGTCGATTAGCTGTTCCGTCAACGGACGGTCGTGCTGCAGACGAACCCGCACCGGCAGCGTGTTGCTGAACAGGCCGACGTGTTCCTCGATCCCTTCTATCTGACCAAAACGGCCGGAAACCGGCGAGCCGAACACCACGTCCTGCTGGCCGCAACAGCTGGCCAGCTGCAATGCCCAAATGCCCTGCATTACGGTATTGAGCGTCAACCCGCGTTCGCGGCACAGGGTCAGCAAGCGTCTTTCCTCGGCCGGCGGCAGCGTCATTTCCAGCTCATGCACGCGTTCGTCCTGCGTTTCACCGAACAGCAACGTCGGGCGCACGTCCTGCAGCGTCTCGCGCCACAGGCGGCGCGAGGCTTCGGCATCCCGCGCGGTCAGGCGGCGCACGATATCGGCATAGTTCGAACGCAGCGGCGGCAACGCCTGCTCGCCTTCACGCAGGGCCAGCATCAGATCGTTGAGCACCACCGGCGTCGACCAGCCGTCGACGATCAGGTGGTGCGCGTTAAGGAACAGCGTGTAGCGTTCGCTATCGCCGTGTTTGACCCACAGCGCGTGCAGCATCGCGCCCGGCTGGTTGAAAAGATCGCGCTGCAGTTCCTGCTGCTCCAGCCGGTGCAGTGCCTGCGCTTCTTGTTCTTCCGTCAGCGGCGGCAGCGCGTGGTTGTCCAGCGGCCAATGGCTTTGCTGCGGTATCAGCTGCAGCGGCTCGCCCTCGCGGTTAAATCGGGCGGCCAATTGCGGATGGCGGCGGATCACCGCATCCAGCGCCTGCTGGAGTTGATGCGCGTCCAGTTCGCCGCAGAGGCTCAGGCGCGTCAGCGAGTTATAGCTGCCGCCCTGCTGCGCCGTCTGCGCATGGAACAGCAGGCCGTGTTGCAGCGGCAACAGCGGCAGCGCCGCGGCTAACGGCCCGCACTCCCGCTCCCAGGCGCGCACCGCCTCATCATCGGCGCCCGGCTGGGCGATCTCGGCCGCCACCAACGTCGCCGCCGCGCGTTCGGGATGCCGTTCGGCAAATTCGCACAGTGAACGCACCGCTTGCTCGATGCCGCTGTGCAGCTGCGCAATGTCGCTCTCGCTGAAAACTCCCTCCAGCCAGCTCCAGTTGATCGCCAGGCAGGCGCCGTCGCGCCGTTCCTCGACAAAGATGTTCACTTCCAGCCCGTAAGACGGCGCCTGCTGCGCATCCTGCGCCACGGCGAAGGCGTCGCGGAAGCGGTTTTGGCTGCGCTGCGGCGTCCAGTGCCCCTCATCCTGGCTGAAGCGCCCGAGGTAGTTGAATAAAATCTCCGGGGCGTTGCGCTGCGCCAGCGCCGCCAGATCGTCACGCTGCGGATGCAGATAACGCAGCTGGCCGTAACCGACGCCGCGATCGGCCACCGCTCGCGTCGCCCGTTTCACCGCGCGCACGGCCTCATTGTGCTCGGCGTCATGCAGTTCGATGCGCAGCGGATACTCCGCCGTCAACCAGCCCACGGTGCGGGCCAGATCGAGGCCGTCATCCAGTTCGGCGCGGCCGTGCGACTCCAGAGAGAAACGCAGCGAAGCGGCCTGGAAACGGCGGCGGCATGCCTGAGCCAGTGCGCACAGCATGATCTCTTCAACCTGGGCGCGATAATCCTGCGGCAATGTGCCGAGCAGCGCGGCGGTCAACCGGCTGTCGAGCAGCGTGCGCCGCTCGCTCACCGAGGCGATGCGATCGGTCTGCGGTTCCAGCGCGCGCCGGCCCAAACGCGGCACGCCGTCCGCCAGCATTTGCCGCCAGAACGGCAGCTCGGCTTCCCGGCGTTCCACGTCGGCGCGTAAACGCGCGGACCACTCATAGAGCGAGGTTTCTTCCGGCGGCAGCGTGATCGGCCGCCCCTGCATGGCGCTGTCGGCCACTTGCCGCAGCTCCTCGAGCAGGATGCGCCAGGAAACGCCGTCGACCACCAGGTGGTGGATCGCCAGCACCAGCCCCAGGCTCTGCCCGTCGCGCTGCAACAGGATCGCCTGCATCATGGCGCCGGCCGCCGGATCGAGATGCTCGAGTGCGGCGTCGAAAGCCTGTTCCGCCGCCGGCTCCAGTTCGCCGGATACGGTCTGAACCTGCATGAGCTCAGCGGTAGCGGCTTCTTCAACCACCAACCGGCCATCGCGGATCCTGGCGCCCAGCGCCGGGTGCGCCGCGCGCAGCTGGTCCAACGCATCACGCAGCTGTTCCGGTTGCAGCTCGGCAGGCACGCGCAGGAAAACGCCGTGCGCGAAGCGGCGATGCATATCGCCCGTCTCGGCGAACCAGTGCAGGATCGGCAGCCCGTCGATCGGGCCTTGCTGCACGCTGCGTGCGGCCTGAGAGTCTACGGCCAGCGGCTGCATCGCCTGCGCCATGCGCGCGGGGGTGTGCAGCGCGAAGATCTCGCGCGGTCGCAGCAGATAACCGTTGCGCCGCAGGGCGGTGCCCAACCCCATCGCCGAGATGCTGTCGCCACCGAGCGCAAAGAAATCGTCGTCGGCGCCGACGCGATCCATCCCCAACAGGTGGGCCATCGCGCAGCAAATCAGCCTTTCCTGCTCGGTGGCCGGTTCGCGAATGCTTTGCGCCAGCGTCTCCTGCGGTTTGGGTAGCGCCTGGCGGTCAATCTTGCCGTTGACGTTGAGCGGCAGCTCCGGCATCACCACCAGGATCGCCGGCACCATATAATCCGGCAGACGCTGCGCCAGCTGCTCCAGCAGCTCGTTTTGCAGCGCCGGCGAGGCGCGGCGCGCGTCATCCTGCACCGAGCAGTAGCCGATCAGGCGATAGGTGGCGCCGATCGGCTCGGCGATCACCACCGCTCGCCCCACGTCCGGCAAGGCGGCCAAGGCGCTTTCCACCTCACCCAGCTCGACGCGGAAGCCGCGCACCTTGATTTGGTGATCGGTCCGGCCAATGAACACCAGCTGGCCCTCCGCGCTCCAGCGCATCAGATCGCCGCTGCGGTACATCACCTCGCCTTCGGCGAACGGGTTGGCGACAAAGCGCGCCGCCGTCAGATCCGGACGCCGCAGGTAACCGCGTGCAATGCCTTTGCCGGAAATGTACAGCTCGCCCGCCGCGCCGATCGGCACCGGCTGCAGGCGGCTGTCGAGCAGCCAAACTGAGGTATTGGCGAGGGGACGGCCGATCACCGGCTGGTCTGCGGCCGTCACCGGCGCGCCGAGGGTATCGACGGTGTATTCGGACGGGCCGTAATAGTTGTGGATCTCCACCTCCGGATGCTGCTGCATCAGGTTCCACAGCGTCGGCGTCGCCGCCTCGCCGCCGATCATCACGAACGACGGCAGCGGAAACTGCCCCTTCAGCAGGCCGCAGTCCACCAGTTGCGAGAAGAACGACGGCGTGATGTCCAGCAGATCGATCGGCGTCTGTTGGGTTTGTTCCAGCAGCGCCCAGGGGTCGCGGCGCAGCTCCTCATCGAAGATAACCAGTTCGCTGCCCATCATCATGCAGAACAGCGGTTCCCAGGAGGAGTCGAAAGAAAACGAGGCGGTATGGCCGGCGCGCAAGCGGCGCGCGTGGCGAGCCTGGAATTTTTCGATCGCCGGGCCGAACAGAGAGGCCTGATGCGACAGGAACAGGTTCAGCAGCCCGCGGTGGGTGGACATGACGCCCTTGGGTTTGCCGGTCGAGCCGGAGGTGTAAATCATATAGGCGAGATGCGCCTCGCTCAGCGGCACGCGCCGCTCTGCATCCGTTATCGGCGTGCTCTCGGCGGCCGCGCAGCGCGCCAGGCACGGGGCGTCGTCCAGGCACAATACCTGCGGCAGATCCGGCATGTTGGCCCGCGTGGCGCGGTGGGTCAGCAACATCACCGGCCGCGCGTCGTCGCACATCAGCGCCAAACGTTCACGCGGATAGTCCAGATCGAGCGGCATATAGGCTGCGCCGCTGGCCAACACGCCGAACAGCGCGACCAGCGTGTCCACCGAGCGCGGAATGCCGATGGCAACCACGTCTTCGGCGCCGATGCCGCTTTCGATCAGCACTCGCCCCAGCTGCATCACCCGTTCGGAGAGCTGCCGGTAGCTGAGGCGCACGTCGCCGCAGGCCACCGCCAACGCCTCGGGCTGGCGCTCAACCTGGCGTTGGAACGCATCCATGATCGAGACCATGCCCGCCGGCGGCGCCAGCTCTGCGCCGCGCCCCCAGGCCGCGAGTTGTCTGAGTTCCCCTTCGCCGATCAACGCCAGTTGACCGTGCGGCTGATGCGGCTGCCGCGCCAGCTGCTGCAGCCAATGGCCGATGCGCTCCGCGTGATGATGCAAGGTGCGCGGCGAGTATTTGGCCGGGTTGGCGACCAAAGACAGCGTCAGCACGCCGCTTCGAAAACCGATCTCAAACTCCAGATCGTCGACCGGCCCCATCGCCAGCGTATGGGTGACGGCCGCCTGACCGTCGAACGACAAGGCGCCGTGGTAAACCTTGACGTTGACCACCGGGCCATACAGTTCCTGATGGCCGCCGACCAGACCGAGATCGCGTTTGATCTGCTCCGCCTCATAGCGTTGATGGCGACGCGCCTGCTTGATCTCCGCCACGGTGGCCTGGCAGACGTCCGCCAGCGACAGATCCGGCGTCACGTTCAGCAGCAGCGGCAGCACGTTGACCACCGGGCCGACCGCCGCCAGCGCCTGCGACCCCATCCGGCGCATGAAAGGAAAACCGATTGAGAAGCGGGTTTCGCCGCTCATGCGCGCCAGATACATCGCCAGCGCCGCCGTGACGATATCGGCCGGTTGCAGCGACTGCAGCGCATCATCGCGCCGCGCTTCGTCAAACAGCGATTCAGGCAGCACCAGCGCCTGTTTGAGCGGCCGGGCGCCCGGTTCAACCTCCCGGTTTTCCGTCGATAACGACAGCGGCGACGGCAAATCGCGCAGATGCTGGCGCCAGAATTCGGCCGCCCGCTCACGTGCGGGCGACGTTTGCCATTGCTGAAACTCTTCCACCACCTTGCCGAACGGGGTAAACGGCGAGGCCGCCGGCGCCAGCCCGTGGCGCAGCGCGCGGTAGAGATCGGCGATCCGGCGGGTGATGGCTTCGAAGCTGAAGCCGTCCAGGGTCAGATGATGAAAGCGCTGGTACCAGAACCAGCGATCGGCGCTGACGCGGATCACCACATGGCGATAAAGCGGCCGCTCGCCGTCTGCCGGCAGATCCTGCGCCAGATCGTCGTTCATCAGCGCCAGCGCCGCCTGTTCGGCGTCCGGCCGTGCGCTGAAATCGAGCCACTCCGGCGCCTGCACGCGTGCGGGGTCGGCTATCAGCGGCAAACGCTGCACCGGCTGGCCGTCCTGCGCCTCAAAGAATCGCGCCTGAACCGTATCCGCTTCGGCCAGCCCTTGACGGATGGCGCGCTCCAGCGCCGAACGATCGATAGCGCCGTGCAGTTCGGTGTAGTGCGCCACGGCGAAGCCGTTGCGGCGCAGCGCGATTTGGTCGGCGATCCAGATCCCCGGTTGCGCTGCAACCAGCGGATACTCCCGATACTCGACCTGAGTATCCGGCAAAGAAAGCGTTTCTGACATGGTGTCTGTCCTTTTCCTCAAACGGAATGTATCGATGTGGCTGCCTGGCGCTTAACGCGCCGCATCCGCCGCTTTCAGCGCCGCCGGCCGCATGTCCTGCCAGTGCGTTTCGATGTAGTCGATGCATTCGCCGCGCGACGCCGGCCCCATCAGCACGCGCCACCCCTGCGGCGTCTCGGCAAACTGCGGCCACAGCGAATACTGCTGCTGCGCGTTGACCAAAACGGTGAAACGGAGGCTTTCGTCATCGAACGGGTTTTGTTGTTCCTGAGTCATTTGCATTACCTGTCTGTCAAAATGTGTGGGTTATTCCATCGCGGAAAGCAGCTGGCGCACGCCGTCCACCAGGCCGCCGCGCCAGCAGAGCGCATCGTGCCCGCCGGAAAATACGCGGTATTCGGCGCGGTGCCCCGCCGCCGTCAGCGCCTGGTGCATCTGGCGATTAACGAATTCGATGTCCGCCTCCCGATCGCCGGCTTGCTGAATCACGGTGAGCGTGGGCGCCGCCGCGTCGCGTTGCCGAACCTGGCGTATCAGCCAGCCTTCCTCCAGTTCGTGGCGTTTTTCGAACTGGGTAACGAATTGCACCGTGGGCCACCAGAAGGAGCCGGACTGGCTCAGCACGTAGCCGAAACGTTCCGGCCAGTGCACACCGGCATATAACGCCGCCAGCCCGCCGTAGCTTTGGCCGGCGACGACGGTGCGCGCCCCTTCCTCGCTGAACGCTTCGCGCTTCTGCGCCTGCGGCAGCAGCTCTTCGATGATTGCCTGCCAGAAGGCGGCGTTGCAGGGCAGCTCGTTTTCCCGGTGTTCACCGTCGATCGCATCGATCAGCAGCCAGCACGCGGGCGGCAGCCGCCCTTTTGCGGTTTCATGCTCGATCACCGGCAACAGCGCGTGCCTTTCGATCCAGTTTTGGCCATCGAGCAATAGCACCAACGGGCGGTTCGCTTTCACCGCCGCGTCGCCGCTGGCATACAGCCAAACGCGCCGCTGGTTATCCAGACGTTCGCTGCGCCACTGAAAAAGCTGTAGCCGCGCCTCATCCAATGGCCGATCGGCGGCCTGCCAGGCGCTTTGGTCGTCGGCATCCGGCCCTTGCGCCAGGGAAACCGGGCGCGGGCGATGCGAAGGCCCCAGCGAAAGGCGATTCAGCGGATCGGCGATCGCCAGCGGGAACAGCGATACCCACCAGGCGCGCTGCTGGCGATCGCGCAACGTGTCGTCGCCGCTGAAGACGGGGGGAAGATCTCGCTCTGTGATGGGGATCAGGCTGTAGCTGCCGCGCCAGCGCCGATCGATAACGGCGGCGCCGTACCAAACGTCGGTGCCGGGGAGCCTAGTCAGGCTGCTGGGGGACGTGCTGTGATGATCGGTAATGCCGTTGATATCGGCGTAAACGCGGCATATCGGCGAGTGCCGTTCATCGCCGGCGGGATCGCGCCACAGCCAGGTCATTTTGACGTGGCGGTCATCGTGCGGCTCGACGATGGGCGTGCCGTGTGAGGCGACCTTCTGCCACCACGCGGGCTGCCCTGCCGCCTCTTCACGCAGCCACTGCGCCGCCAATCCCTCATGACCGTTTTCTGGCCTCTTTTCCGGCAAAAACTCCATAGCGCCCCTTACATAACATGAGTGATTTTTACAAAACCTGACAATCGTATTGATACTCATTATCATTTTCAATACTATTTGTCGGATTTTTACCGTCGTGCACACACGGCGTTTCCGCGTCGACGGGTGAAGAACGCTTGTCGGCATTTCGGGGTTTATCAGGGTGGCATGACACACGAAAGCAGGTATGCAGGAGAGATAATGAAGATTAAAAACAAAGGGATAGAAAACGCGAACGCGGAGGCGATGTCCGCCAAGCGTCTGTTGCTGGGATCGGCGCTGGCCTTACTGCCCTTCGCGCCACACGCGTCCGCCGCCGCGGACGAGACGATTCTGGTGACCGCCGACGCGCAAAACAGCGTGACCGCCCCGGTCAAGGGGATCGTCGCCAAAGAGAGCGTCGCCGGCACCAAGACCGCCGCCTCTCTGCGTAAAACGCCGCAGTCCATCTCGGTGGTCACGCGCGAGCAGATGAACGACCAGGAGCCGGCGTCGGTCGCCGACGCGCTGAACTACACCAGCGGGGTAATCACCACCTACCGCGGCAACTCCAACCGCAATGACGAAGTGATCAGCCGCGGCTTCCGCTATGCGCCCAAGCTGCTCGACGGCCTGCACTTTGGCCTTTCGAGCCAAAACGGCGGCGCCGGGCAGATCGATCCCTGGCTGCTGGAGCGCGTGGAGATGGTGCACGGCCCGGCCGGCGTGCTGTACGGCCAGGTCAGCCCCGGCGGCGTAGTGGTGATGACCAGCAAGCGCCCTACCGCCCAGAGCATTCACGAAGTCAAATTCAGCACCGGCAACCGCCATCTGGCGGAAACGGCGTTCGATTTCGGCGGCAAGCTCAACGACGACAATACCCTGTTCTACCGCCTGAACGGCATCGCCAGAACCGAACATGAGTTTGTCAAAGACAGCAAGCAGCAACGGGTGGCCATCGCGCCGGCCTTCACCTGGCTGCCGAACGAAGACACCAGCTTTACGCTGCTGACCAGCTACCAGAACGATCCGAAAGCCGGATCGCGCAACTTCCTGCCGCGCGCCGGCACGCTGTTCCCGACCAGCGCGGGCTATGTGCCCTACGACTTCAACATCAGCGAACCCAGCTTCAACAAGTCGCGGCGCGAGCAGGCGTCGATCGGCTACAGCCTCGAGCATAACTTCAGCGATGCGCTGTCGTTCACCCAGAACCTGCGCTTCACCCACCGCGATGAAGACTATAACTATCTGGTTTATAACGTAAACTCGAAGGTCAACGACCATACCGTCACCCGCATGGCGCAGCATGAAACGCAGATGACCAACGAGTTTGGCGTGGATAACCAGCTTAAGGGGTTGTTCGACACCGGCGAGGTGAAGCACACGGTGCTGGGCGGGCTGGATTACCGCTACAGCCATATCGATTCGAAGATGTATCGCGATCGCGGCAACGACTACCCGATCGACTGGGCCAACCCGGTTCGCCCCAGCATCGATGGCAGCACGCTGGCGCTGGCTTCCAGCGACTTGAAGACGCTGAATCAGGTCGGGGTGTATCTGCAGGACCAGCTGGAGTGGAATAACTGGAACCTGCTGCTGTCCGGCCGTCAGGACTGGTCGCAGGTCAACACCCGCGATCGCACCAGCGGCGGTAAAGAGCAGACCTACAACGATGCCCAGTTTACCGGCCGCGCGGGCCTGCTTTACGCCTTCGACAACGGCATTTCACCGTATGTCAGCTACAGCACCTCGTTCGATCCTAACCTGTACCCGAGCGCGCCGGGCGCCGATCCGCTCAAGCCGACCACCGGCAAACAAACCGAGGTGGGCGTGAAGTACCAGATCCCGGGCGGCAACACCCTGCTGACCCTCTCTTGGTTCGACATTACCCAGCGCAATGTGGCGTCCTATAACCGCCTCACCTCCGCCTACGAGCAGATCGGCGAGGTGAAATCCAAAGGGATTGAGGCGGAAGTGCACGCTCAGCCGACGCCGGAGATCAAGCTGACCGCCGCCTATACCTACACCGACGTAGTGACCAAAGACTCCAACTCGGCGGACGAAATCGGCCACAGCCCGGCGGGCATCCCGCGCCACGCGGCGTCCGCCTGGGGCAGCTACAGCTTCCTGAACGGCGCGCTGAACGGCCTGACCGTCGGCAGCGGCGTGCGTTACATCGGCGATGCGCCGGCCGACGCCATCGGCCAGTACGATGTGCCGCACTACACGCTGTACGACGCCATGGTGAAATATGACCTCGGCCAGGCTTCGTCGGCGCTGCGCGGTGCAGCGCTTCAGCTCAACGTACAGAACCTGACGGACAAGAAATACGTTTCATCCTGCAGCGGCGAGTACGCCTGCTTCTACGGCAGCGGCCGAAGCATCATCGCTTCGGTCAACTACCGCTGGTAACAAAAATGGGCGGCCAGCGCCGCCCATTTCTTCCGCCTTTCCCGCCGCCTTTACTCCTGCTTCAGTTCCCGCAAATGCTTGTACACCGTGGCGCGCCCCATCGACAGCACGTTGGCGATGTAGTCGGCGGCGCTTTTGGCCTTGAACGCCCCCTGATGATAGAGATCGCTGACCAGCCGCCGTTTCTGTTCGCGGCTCAGCGCACCGAGCGCGGCGTTTTCGCGCCGCAGCCAGTCGTGCAGGAAGGTGTTGATCTTCTCCTGCCAGTCATCTTTGAACAGCGCTTGCGGCTGCGGCTGCAGCCGGGTGACCGACAGGAACATGTCCAGCGCGTTGCGGGCATCCTCGAACATCGCGGTGCTCAGGTTGATGCACAGCAGATAGCTGGGCTTGCCCTGCTCGTCGCGCGCGGCGATGCTCACCGAGCGCATCTTTTTGCCGTCCCAGTTCAGCTTCTCATAGGGGCCGGTCACGCCGGCGCCGCCGGCGAGCTCGAAGTCGTCCAGCCCGGCGTCGTCACCCGGTTTGCGCTTCGACAGGTTGTTCGCCAGATAAGCAATCTTGTTGGTGGCCAGATCGTGGATCACCACTTCCGCATTCGGGAAAAACAGCGCCGCGATGCCGTCGGCGACCGAGCGTAAAAGTTCGAGTTGAGAAGAAGAGTTCGGCACGCTGGGGTGTCTCCGTATAGCCCGGTTTGGTTTGCTGTTCAGCCGCTTAGCATACCGCAGTTGCCGCCGCTTGCCGAGCGGATGGCGTTTGCGCCCCCTGCGCCGACGGCGGCGCTGCAAACGCCCTTAGTGTTCACGCCCGCGATCAGAATTGGCCATTGCCGCTCGTCGGAAAAATACCCCCGCCAGGCGAAAGAGGAAAGGGAAATATTTAAAGTCACTTTATTCACATGCCGTTTTGTTATTTAAAAGCCGCACCTTTGCCAATGACATTAATCCCCGCCCCCTTTATTGAATTATTCACTTCATGCCGATCGCGAATTGATTAGCGGACTCCTTTATCCAAGAAAAATCCCATAAAAATCATCATCTTTTACATAAAGAAAAACGCCAATTCGGACTATTCCTAACTATTTCCTTCTGGCATCGAGAATAAATTTAACTTGCAGTACTGCAATAAGGATGCAGCTTAATTTGAGTTGTATAAGCAATTTAATTTAAAGGACTTTTACTATGAACCATGAATCCAGGGCGGACTGTTCCGCCAACGGCTACATTATTGAAGTTTCAAGTTTTAAACTGCCAGCCTCACTCAGCCCTGAAGCGTTTGCCATATTGGACAAGCGTGTAGAAGAGGAATTTATCTCAAACCAAAACGGGTTCATTTCGCGTGACTCAGGCATCAGCGTAGACAATGAACCTCGCTGGGTGAACATTGTAAGATGGGAGACGCTGTTGGATGCGGATGAAAACATCTACCAATTTACGCGGGCTTCCGCGCCGGCGTCCGTAAAAGAATATCTGGCGAGTATCGGCGCTGAGCCGGTGGAATTAAAACGCTATCAGCATACCGGCGCGTAATGCGTGCCGGATGACCACGCCACGGCGGCGCGGTCTTCTTTAACGCTGATTGGCAAAACCTGAACGGGTGGCCGGCCGCTCGCGGTCACCCGTCCGTTTCAGGTGAGCACAGTTTCAGACCCTCTCCGCTGCCGTAACACATTAAAACAATCCCGAATCCGGCTCCTCTTCGCCCACGCAAAACGTGGCGGCAGACGGCGTTTTAACAGGATTTTAACGCTGCCGGGGGGAAACGCCATTGTCAACATGGCAGTTAAATAAAATGAAACTTTTTGATCACATTCAAGCTTCTGAAAAATAGATAAAAAGGGTTTTTATGCGCTTTATATGCATAAAGTATGCATGCACACGCTCAGCGTCGATGAAAAGTAATTAACTATTCATTTGCCGCCCTGCAGGCGGCGAAAAACCGTCCGCTGGCCCGATGAGAGGGGGGCTAACAACCGGCATAATTAGTGGTAAATTTAGCGTCGCAAAGTGTTATGCGCTTGCTAATCCACGGTTAAACGAAATAAATACCTCTAATATATAAAGGTTGGTTATGGAAAAGCTATCCTACGCTTCAGACAGCAGCACCACCGCTTGGGCTACATATCTGCAACAAATCGATCGCGTCGCCCCTTACCTCGGCGAGCTGTCACGCTGGGTTGATACGCTGCGTCACCCTAAGCGCGCTTTGATTGTCGATATCCCGCTGCAGATGGACGATGGCACCATCCGTCACTTCGAAGGTTTCCGCGTACAGCACAACCTGTCGCGTGGGCCGGGCAAAGGCGGTATCCGCTTCCACCCTGACGTCGATCTGAACGAAGTGATGGCCCTGTCCGCCTGGATGACCATCAAGTGTGCCGCGGTCAACCTGCCGTACGGCGGCGCCAAGGGCGGCATCCGCGTCGACCCGTTCAAACTGTCTGAAGGTGAACTGGAGCGACTGACCCGCCGCTACACCAGCGAAATCGGCTTCATCATCGGGCCACAGAAAGACATTCCTGCGCCGGACGTCGGCACCAACGCCAAAGTAATGGCCTGGATGATGGACACCTACTCCATGAACCACGGCACCACCATCACCGGCGTGGTCACCGGCAAGCCAATCCACCTCGGCGGCTCCCTGGGCCGTGAGAAAGCGACCGGCCGCGGCGTGTTCGTCACCGGCAGCGAAGTGGCCAAGCGTCTGGGCGTGCAGATCGAAGGCGCCAAAGTGGCGGTACAAGGCTTCGGTAACGTGGGCAGCGAAGCGGCTCGCCTGTTCGTTGGCGTCGGCGCGCGCGTCGTCACCATCCAGGACCACTCCGCCACCCTGTTCAACGCCAACGGCATCGACCTGACCGCGCTGACCGAATACCAGGCCAAGCACAAGCAGATCGCCGGCTTCCCTGGCGCCAGCGAGATCGAAAGCGAAGCGTTCTGGTCGGTCGACATGGACATCCTGATCCCTGCGGCGCTGGAAGGCCAAATCACCCGTCAGCGCGCCGAAATCCTCAGCGCCAAGCTGGTGCTGGAAGGCGCTAACGGCCCAACCTTCCCAGAAGCGGACGACATTCTGCGTTCCCGTAACATCACCGTGGTCCCGGACGTTATCTGTAACGCCGGCGGCGTAACGGTCAGTTACTTCGAGTGGGTGCAGGACATGGCGAGCTACTTCTGGAGCGAGTCCGAGATCAACGAGCGTATGGACAAGATCATGACCGACGCCATGGTCCACGTCTGGAACAAGGCGGCCGAGAAAGAGTGCAGCCTGCGCACCGCGGCTTACATCGTGGCCTGTGAGCGCATCCTGACCGCACGTAAAGAGCGCGGCATCTACCCAGGTTGATGCCCGTATCCCGGCCTGCCCCGGCAGGCCGGATTTTCCTCAGCGCAAACAGCGCTTCAACACCTTACCGGTACTGGTCATCGGCAAACGCTCGACGAACTCGACGATGCGCGGATACTTGTACGCCGCCAGCCGCTCCCGGCTCCAGGCGATCAGCGTTTCCTCCTCGATCGGCTCTTCCGTCTCTTCCGTCTCTTTCAACACCACCACCGCTTTGATCTCTTCGCCTAGCGACGGATGCTCGACGCCGATCACCGCCACCAACGACACCGCCGGATGGCGAATCAGCGCCTCTTCAATCTCGCGCGGATAGACGTTGAACCCGCCGCGGATGATCATGTCCTTGGCCCGATCGACGATGAAATAGAAGCCGTCGGCGTCGCGACGCGCCAGGTCACCGGTGCGGAACCAGCCGTTTTCCAGCACCTCCGCCGTCGCCTCAGGGCGGTTCAGATAGCCTTTCATGATGTTGTAACCGCGCACCGCGATCTCCCCGACCTGGTCGATGCCGTCGACCGGCTGCCCGGTGGCGTCGAGCAGGCGCACCTCCACGCCCCAGATCGGTTGGCCGATGGAGCCGGGTTTGGTTACCCGATGGGGATGGTTAAAGGTGGCGACCGGGCTGGTCTCCGACAGCCCATACCCTTCGAGAATGTTGACGCCGAAGCGGCGCGAGAAATCCTCCAGGATCTGTACCGGCAGGCTGGCGCCGCCGGACACCGCCATACGCAGCGTGCTGCGCAAGCTTTTGATATCCGTATGCTCATCCAACGCATTCAACAGCGCCCAATACATGGTCGGCACCCCGGCGAAAAAGGTGATGCCGTGCCGTTGCATCAGCGCGATGGCCTGCGCGGCGTCGAAGCGTTCGACCAGCACCAGAGTGGCGGCGGAAGCGAACCCGGCGTTCATCTGCACCGTCGAACCAAAAGTGTGAAACAGCGGCAAGGTCACCAGGTGACGATCGGGGGCCGTCTCCGAACCGTCGAACAGCCGCACCGATCCCAAGGCGTTGAGCACCAGATTGGCGTGAGTCAACTCCGCCCCTTTGGCGCGGCCGGTGGTGCCGCTGGTATACAGCACCACCGCGGTGTCGCTTTCGATCGTCGTCGCCGAAGCGAATTCGGTAGCCTGCTCGGCTATCGCCGCGCTGAAACGTTCCCCCTCGAGCGGCAACCGATCGCCGATGATAAACACCTCACGGCACTGCTCCGCTTTCGCCGCCGCCCGCAGCGCTTCCTCCCCCAGCGGCAGGCCGCTGCTGCCCTCGAAACAAAACAGCGCCACCGCCGCCGAATCCGCCAGGTAATAGTCGAACTCTGCGCTTTTAAGCAGAATATTCAGCGGCACCACCACCGCGCCGCTTTTAAGAATGCCGTAATAGATAGCCGGAAACTCCGGCCGGTTCGGGCAGGCCAGCGCCACCCGTTCACCGGGCCGCACGCCGCGCGCGGCCAACAAATTCGCCACCCGATTGGCCATGTCGTTAAGCGCCCGATAGCTGAGCGGGTTGTCGTCCTGTATCACCGCCGGCCGCTCCGGCCAGGTGCGCGCACTCTCTTCAAGCAAGGTAGCCAGATTCAGCATCGGGGATCCTCCCTGGGGTTGAGCGGCGAGAAAAGCGCCGCAGTATCACGAGTATAGATAGGCGCTTTGCGGTTCGCATTCCCAGGGGCGCTGGGCTATACCTTAGGCAATCCCTATCCCGCAGGAGTTGTGATCATGAGCAAGAAAAAGATCCTGATGCTGGTCGGCGACTACGCCGAAGATTACGAAACCATGGTGCCGTTTCAGGCATTGCAGATGATCGGCCATTGGGTGGACGCCGTGTGCCCCGGCAAAGCCGTCGGCGATTATATCCAGACCGCAATCCACGACTTTGACGGGGCGCAGACCTACAGCGAGAAACCCGGCCACCGTTTTACCTTAAATGCCGACTTCGCCGCCGCCAAAGAAGAGCACTACGATGCGCTCTTGATCCCCGGTGGCCGGGCGCCGGAATACCTGCGTCTGAACCCCGACGTGATCGCGCTGGTGCAGGCGTTTGACGCCGCGAAAAAACCGATCGCCGCCGTTTGCCACGGCCCGCAGCTGCTGGCGGCGGCCGGGGTGTTGAAAGGCCGCACCTGCAGCGCCTACCCGGCCTGCGCGCCGGAAGTGCGGCTGGGCGGCGGCCATTATGCGGAGATCGGCATCGATCAGGCGCACGTCGACGGCAATCTGGTCACCGCCCCGGCCTGGCCGGCGCATCCGCAGTGGCTGGCGAAGTTCGCCGAGGTGTTGGAGCAGTAACGCAGCGCTAGCGGAGCTGTTCGATCAGGAAGTGAATGTCGTACAGCCAGCGCTTGGCGCGCGCGGAACGCACCAGCATCGACACGCACAGCGGCCGGGGATGCTCTTTGCACGCGGAGGGGGAAAACCAGCGTCCGGTGTTGGTCGGCGGCTGGAAATACAGTTCGTGGTTGTAGTTGCCGCTGTCGACGCCGAAGGTATCGAAGTAGCGGCGCATCAGCGTATTGGAATCGCTGAACGACAGGTTGAGCGCGGTGTTGATCTCGGTTTCCGGGGTGATGGCCACGCCCTTCTTCAGCCGCCCTGATGCGTTGAAGGCGGCGATAAGCGCGATGACCTGTTGCTGAATGTCTTCTGCCATGACGACCTCGAGCCGGTATGAATAAAAGATGAATGCGGTTCTCTGTCTGACTCTGCTCACCGCGGCGAGTTCTGGCCGCCGGCCGGGTTTTCTGTTTCTTTACACTTTCCATAAAAAAACCGCGCGCAGCCAAATGCCTGGCGCGCGCGGTCGACGGTTAGCGGCTGAGCGTCGTCTGGTCGGCGAGGACGCCATCCCCCTGCCGCTCGGCGGTAACGCCGCCGCCCAACACTTTATACAGGGTGGCCTGATTGTCGTACGCGGTCTGCTGCGCGGCGATCAGCGCCTGTTGCGCCGTGTACAGCGTGCGCTGCGCGTCCAGCAGCGTCAGGTAGCTGTCCACGCCCTGGCGGTAACGCAGCTCGGCCAGGCGATAATATTGTTGCGCCGCCCCCACATAGCCGGTTTGCGCCGCCAGCTGTTCCTGCAGCGTGGCTTTGCGCGCCAGCGCGTCGGCGGTTTCCTGAAATGCCGTCTGCACCGCTTTCTCATAGGTGGCGACATACAGGTCTTTCTGCGCCTGGGTGTAGTTGAGCTGAGCCGTGTTATAGCCGCCGCTGAAGATCGGCAGGCTGATGCTCGGTGCGAACGACCAGACGCCGGCGCCGTGGCTGAACAACGAGGAGAGTTCACCGCTGCCCACGCCGCCGCTGGCAGTCAGGCTGATCGACGGGAAGAACGCCGCCCGCGCTGAGCCGATATTGGCGTTGGCGGATTTCAGGTTATGCTCGGCCTGCAGCACGTCCGGCCGCTTCAGCAACACTTGCGAAGAGACGCCGGCCGGCAGATCGCGCATGATCCCGCCCAGCGCCTCGATACCGCTCGGCAGCAGGTTTTCCGGCACGCTTTGCCCTACCGCCAAATCCAGCGCGTTTTTCGCCTGCGCGGCGCTGGTGGCGTAGCTGGCGGCGTCCGATCGCGCCTGCTGATAGACGGTTTCCGCCGACGCCACGTCAACCAGCGACGCAATCCCGTGCTGCTGATTGTTGCGCGTGACGTCCAGCGACCGTTTGGCGCTCGCCATCGTCTGCTGCGCCACCGCCAGATTGCTGCGCTCGGCCGCCACCGCCACCCAGTCGGTGACGATATCGGCGATCAGCGTCAGACGGGTGCTTTTCGCCGCCTCCGAGTTCGCCAGATAGGTTTCGAACGCCGCGCGCGACAGGCTGGCGTTCTTGCCGAACAGATCCCACTCGAATGCGCTGACGCCGGCCGCGGCTTCGTAGCTTTGGCTCAGCGCGGTGGCGTTGCCGCTGCCGGTCAGCGCCCGCCCGCGGCTGCCGTCGGCGGTGGCATTGATTGTCGGGAACAGCGCCGAGCGCTGCTCGCCGTACAGGGCGCGCGCCGACGCGATATTGGCGATCGCCTCCCGCAGATCGCGGCTGCTGTTCAGCCCCAGCGCCACCACCTGGCGCAGCCGGGCGTCCTGGACATAGTCGCGCCAGGCGACGTCCGGGTAGCTCAGCGCCTGGTTGCCGCCGGCCTCGCCCTGCGGCAGGTTGGCGGGCACCGGCGCCGCCGGGCGCTGGTAGTGCGGATCCAGCGACAGACAGCCGGTCAGCAGCAGCGGTAAAGTTAACATCATGACTCGTTGCAACACGTTATTCTCCTGCCTGTGACGGCGCCTTGGCGGGCCGACGGGTAAACATGCGGCGCACCAACACATAAAACAGCGGGACGAAAAAGATGGCCAATGCGGTGGCGGTGATGGTGCCGCCGATGATGCCGGTACCGATGGCGATGCGGCTGTTGGCGCCGGCGCCGCTGGATACCGCCAGCGGCAGCACCCCGGCGGTAAACGCCAGCGAGGTCATCAGGATCGGCCGCAGGCGCATGCGCGCCGCGTGGACCGCCGCGGCAATCAGCGTTTCACCCCGCTGATGCATCTCCTCGGCGAACTCGACGATCAGAATGGCGTTCTTCGCCGACAGGCCGATGATGGTGAGCAGCGCCACCTGGAAGTAGATGTCGTTTTCCAGCCCGCGCAGGGTGATCGCCAGCAGCGATCCCACCACGCCCATCGGCACCACCAACATCACCGCGAACGGAATCGACCAGCTCTCATACAGCGCCGCCAGGCACAGGAACACCACGATGAGCGAAATGGCGTACAGCGACGACGCCTGGCCGCTGGTCAGCCGCTCCTGATAGGACAGCCCGCTCCAGGAATAGCTGCTGCCGGCGGAGAATGTTGCCGCCAGTTTCTCCATCTCGCTCATCGCCGTTCCGGAGCTGACGCCAGCGGCGCCCTGCCCGGTGATCTCGAACGACGACAGCCCGTTATAGCGCGACAGATTTTCCGGCCCGTAGATCCAGTGCGAAGACGCAAAGGCGGAGAACGGCGTCATGCTGCTGGCGCCCGACGCGTTGGTGCCGCGCACAAACCAGCGGTCGAGATCTTCCGGCTTGGCGCGGTACTGCACATCGCCCTGCATATAGACTTTTTTCACCCGGTTGCGATCGATAAAGTCGTTGACGTAGGTGCTGCCGAACGCGCTGCTGAGGGTGCTGTTGACGTCGGCGGCGCTCAGGCCGAGCGCCTGCAGCTTGCCGTTGTCGATCTCCACCTGCAGCTGCGGGGTGTCCGGCAAGGTGTTGGCGCGCACCGCCAGCAGTGCCGGGTTGTTGCCGGCGGCGGCAACGATCTGGTCGCGCATCGCCTGCAGCTCGGCGCGGGTGGTCGCCCCTTTGGCCTGCAGCTCGAAGGTGAAGCCATCGGACTGGCCGAAACCGTCGATCGCCGGTGGGCTCATGGAGAAGACCTGGGCGTCGCGCAGCGAGGCGAAGTGCGCCATGGCGCGTTTGGCGATGGCGTCGGCGGTGTTCGCGCTGCCGCTGCGCTGGCTCCAGTCTTTGAGGCTGACGAACGCCATGCCGGCGTTTTGCCCGCTGCCGCTGAAGCCGAAACCGTTGATGGTGAAAATGGTGCTGACGTTGGCCTTTTCCTGGTCGAGGAAATAGGCGGTCACCGCCTCGCTCACCGCCGAGGTGCGCGCGTTGGTGGCGCCTGCCGGCAAGGTGTACTGCACCATCACCGTGCCCTGATCCTCGTTGGGCAGAAAGCCGGTCGGCAAGCGCAGGTACATCACGGCCGCGGCGATCAACAGCAGGCCGTACAGCAGCAGATAGCGCGTCGGCCGGTGGATTACCCCACCGACCTTGTCGGCGTACTTCTCCTGCAGCCGGTCATAGCCGCGGTTGAATTTGCCCAGCAAGCCCTTGTCGGTCTGCGCGTCGTGCGCGGGCTTCAGCAACGTGGCGCACAATGCCGGCGCCAGCGTCAACGCCAGCACCACCGACAGCACCATCGAGGAGACGACGGTGATCGAAAATTGGCGATAGATCACCCCGGTGGAGCCGCCGAAGAACGCCATCGGCAGAAATACCGCCGACAGCACCAGCGCGATGCCGACCAATGCGCCGGTGATTTCGCGCATCGATTTCTCCGTCGCCTCGCGCGGCGGCAGCTTATCCTCCCGCATCACGCGTTCGACGTTTTCCACCACCACGATGGCGTCGTCCACCAACAGCCCGATCGCCAACACCATGCCGAACAGCGTCAGGGTATTGATTGAATAGCCGAACGCCGCCAGCACGCCGAAGGTGCCCAGCAACACTACCGGCACGGTGATGGTCGGGATCAGCGTGGTGCGCAGGTTTTGCAGGAACACGAACATCACCACCACCACTAACGCCACCGCTTCGAACAGCGTTTTCACCACCTCCTCGATCGAGATATTGATAAAGTCGGTGCTGTCTTTCGGGTAGGCCACCTTGTAGCCCTGCGGCATCGCACTTTGGTATTCCGCCACCTTGGCCTTCACCAGCTTGGCGGTGTTGAGGGCGTTGGCGCCCGCCGCCAGCTTGACCGCGATCCCCGCCGCCGGGTGGCCGTTGAGGTGTGCGCTGGCGGAGTAGTCCTCGTTGCCCAGCTCAATTCGCGCCACGTCGCCCAGCCGTACCAGCGCGCCGCTGCTGTCGCTTTTCAGGATGATATTGCGAAACTGTTCCGGCGTTTGCAGCCGCGACTGCGCCTTTACCGTGGCGGTCAGCTGCTGATCGGCGGCGGCCGGCAGATCGCCGATCTTGCCGGCGGACACCTGGGTGTTTTGCGCTTCGATCGCCGTCTGCACGTCGGAAGGCATCAACGCATAGCTCGCCAGCTTGGTCGGATCCAGCCAGATACGCATCGCATATTCCGAGCCGAACACCTGCACGTCCCCCACGCCCTCGATGCGCGACAGCGGATCCTGCAGGTTGCTGACCAGATAGTCGGAGATATCGGCCATCGTCGCCTTGTCGCTTTCGTCATACAGCCCGACGATCAGCAGGAAGCTGCTCTGGGATTTCTTGACCGTCACGCCCTGCGCGGTAACCGCGCTCGGCAAACGGCTTTCCGCCTGCTGCACCTTGTTTTGCACCTGCACCTGAGCGATATCCGGATCGGTGCCCTGATCAAAGGTGACGTTGATACTGACCGAGCCGCTGGAGCTGCTGGTCGAAGAAAAATACAGCAGGCCGTCCAGGCCGGTGAGCTGCTGCTCAATCACCTGCGTGACGCTGTTTTCCAGCGTTTCCGCGTCTGCGCCCGGGTAGGTGGCGGAGATGGAAATCTGCGGCGGTGAGACGTCCGGGTACTGCGAAACGGGCAACGAATTGATCGACATCAGGCCGCACAGCATGATGATGATGGCGATCACCCAGGCGAATACCGGCCGCCGGATAAAGAACTGCGCCATATCACTGCTCCCCGCGTTGGGTTTTGTCGACCGAAACCTCAACCGGCTTCACCGCGGCGCCGATCGTGACCTTGCTGGTGCCTTCGACGATCAGGCGATCGCCTTCGTTCAGGCCGCTGCCGATCAGCCAATTGCTGCCCACCACCCGTTCGGCGCTGACGGTGCGCTGCGCCACTTTGTTCTGTTCGTCCACCACCAACGCGGTGGCTTCCCCTTTGGCGTTGCGGGTTATGCCCTGCTGCGGCGCCAGAATCGCTTTGGGATCGACGCCGTTATCCACCGTGGCGTGGACATACATGCCGGGCAGCAGCTCATGTTCGGGGTTGGGGAACACCGCGCGCAGCGTGACCGAACCGGTGGCTTCGTCCACCGCGACCTCGGTCAGCTCGAGCTTGCCGGCATGGGCATAAGGCGTACCGTCCTCCAGCTTGATGGCGACCGGCGTGACCGCGCCGCGCTGTAACGCCGCCTGCTGGCGCCGCAGTTTAAGCAGCTGGGCGCTGGACTGGGTCAGATCGACATAGATCGGGTCGAGCGCGCGGATGGTGGCCAACGCATCGCTCTGGCTGGCGGTGACCAACGCGCCCGGCGTCACCGATGAGATGCCGATACGCCCGGCGATCGGCGCCCGCACCTGGGTATAGGCGAGGTTAATGCGCGCCGTCTCCAGCGCCGCCTGATACTGGGCCACCGACGCCACGGCCGCCAGATAGGCGGCTTTGGCATCGTCCGCATCCTGTTGAGAAACGCCGTTCTCTTTCACCAGCGCCGCATAGCGCTGCGATTTGAGCCGGGTGGATTGCACCGTGGCCTGGGCGTTTTTCAGCTGGGCGGCGGCCTGATCGTAGCTGGCCTGATAGCTGGCAGGGTCGATTTGATACAATACCTGCCCGGCCTTGACCTCGGCCCCTTCGGTAAACAGCCGCTGCTTGATAATCCCGTCGACCTGCGGCCGCACGTCGGAGGTCATGGTGGCGTTGACCCGGCCGGTCAGCTCGCTGCTCAGGGTCACTGACTGGCCGCGCAGCGTGACCACGCCGACCTCCTGTTCTGCGCCCGCGCCGGCTGGCGCACCGGCGTTTTGCCCATCGCAGGCGGCCAGCAACAGCGACAGCCCAAGCACCAAAAGCGTTTTCCTCTGCATTGCAATACGATCCTGTTGAGAATGACTATTCTCAATATATCGAATGCCGGAATGCGCTTCTGAAAGGGTTGCGTAAGGATTCGGTAAAAGTTCGTCGGGAAGAACCGGCCGGAGCGGCCGGCGTCGGGATTATTTGTGCCGCAGCGGCACGTCTTTCAAGAGCCAGGTCAGCGCAAAAGCCAACGCCATCACCCCGGCGGCAATTTGATACACCGAATGGATCGCCCCGCCGAAGGCCTGCAGGTAATCCTGCTGCAGCGCCGCCGGCAGATGGTGCACCGCTTCTGCACCGAGCGCGCGCGGCAGCTGCGCGCCTTCCGGCAACAGCGCCGCCAAACGGGTGTGCAGCACCTGCGTGAAAATCGCCCCGAACACCGCTACGCCTATCGAACCGCCGATAGAGCGGAACAGCGTGGCGCTCGAGGTCGCGACCCCCATATGCCGGGGCTCCACGCTGTTTTGCGCCGCCAGGATCATCACTTGCATCACCATGCCCAGCCCCAACCCCAGCAGGCAAATGTACAGGTACAGTTGCTGCACCGGCGTGTTATTGGTCAGGGTGCCAAGCAACGTCATCGCCCCTAATGCGCACAGGGTGCCGACGATCGGAAACAGCCGGTATTTACCGCGTTTGCTGATGATCCGGCCGCTGATGATCGAGCTGAGCATAATGCCGCCCATCAACGGCAGCAGCTGCATCCCGGCCTGCGATGGCGTCGAGCCTTTCACCACCTGCAGATACAGCGGCAGGAAAGTCACGGAGCCGAACAGCGACATGCCGACGATAAAGCCGATCAGGCCGCACAGCACAAAGGTGCGGTTGCGAAACAGCCCAAGGGGAATGATCGGTTCACCGGCCAGCCGTTCCTCATAGATAAAGCCGCCCAGCGACACCAGGCCAAAGGCCAGAATGCACCACAGCTGGCCGTCCGACCAGGCCATGACCGTGCCGCCCTGGCTGGTGAACAGGATGATGCAGGTGAGCGCCATCGCCAGATAACCGGCGCCGAGGAAGTCGATTTCATGCCGCACTCGATTGACCTGCGACTGAAACACCGCGCCAATCACCAGCAGGGCGAACAGGCCCAGAGGCAGATTGATGTAGAAAATCCAGCGCCAGGAAAAATGCTGCACCAGCAGGCCGCCGATCAGCGGCCCCACCACCGTGGCCAAGCCGAATACCCCGCCGAACAGCCCCTGATAACGGCCGCGTTCCGCCGGCGGGATCACGTCGCCGACCACCGCCAGGGTGACCACCAACAGCCCGCCGCCGCCCAACCCTTGCAGCGCGCGCATCAGAATCAGCTGCGTCATGTTTTGCGCCAGCCCACACAGTACCGACCCAAGCAAAAACAGTACAATAGCGATTTGCAGCACAATCTTGCGGCCGAAGAGATCGCCGAATTTGCCGTACAGCGGCACCACGATAGTGGAAGACAGCAGATAGGCCGTCACCACCCACGACAGTTTCTCAAGCCCACCAAACTCGCCGACGATGGTCGGCAGCGCGGTGGAGACAATGGTTTGATCCAGCGCCGCCAGCAGCATCACCAGCAGCAACGCGGAAAACAGCAACGTGAGCGAAGGCGCCTTGGCTGGTGCCCCGCCGTGATCGGGCCGGGTTGTCGGGTTTTCAATCTCCATCGGAGTCAGTTCACTTGTAATTAATTAATCGCATAATTAATATATGAGTCATCCTTTTCTCCGGTCAATGGATCTCACCGCGATGACAGCACGAAACGTTCAAACTCCCGCCAAGCCTCGCCGCCCCGGCCGGCCGAGCGGCGGCGCCAAAGGGGCTGACAAACGCGAGCATTTGCTTGATACCGCACTGAACCTGTTTGCCCGCCAGGGGATCGTAGACACCTCGTTGAACGCCATTGCGCGCGAGGCAAACGTCACCCCGGCCATGCTGCACTACTACTTTCATAACCGCGATCAGCTGCTGGATGTACTGATCGAGGAGCGCTTTCTGCCGGTGCGCAAAATGGCCGGCGAGGTGTTCGACGCCAACGCGGACGATCCCGTCACCGCCTTCACCCTGCTGGCGCAACGTTTTATCGACATCGCGTTGGAACACCCCTGGTTCGCCCCGCTGTGGCTGCGGGAGGTCATGAGTGAAAGCGGCGTGCTGAAACAGCGCATGGATGAACGGTTCGGCGATGAGCGCCGCCAAATCGCGCTACAATCCATCGCGCGCTGGCAGGCGCAGGGTAAACTCAACCCCGATCTCGAGCCTTCCCTGCTGTTCTTCACGCTGTTCGGCATCACATTGCTGCCGCTGGCCACCGCGCCGAAATGGCGGCGCGAACGGGATAAAGGCCAGCTGAACGCCGAAGATATCGCCCGCCACGCCGTCGCCCTGCTGCGTTACGGCATCGGCCCGGCGCGTTAGCCACCGGGCGCGAAGCGCCCTATTCAGCGTGACCTGCCATGCACCGGCAGTTGGTTGGTTGCGCAGTGAATGCCGCCGCCGCCGGCCGCGATGGCGTCGATCTCCAGCTGCACCACCTTGCGCTGCGGATAGAGCGCCGTCAGCAGCTCAAGCGCCGCCCGGTCCGCCTGCGGGTCGCCAAACTCCGGGGCGATCACCGCCCCGTTGATGACGAAATAGTTGATGTAGCCCGCCGCAAAATCCGGATTGTTGCGGCTGAATCGGCTGTCGCGCGGCGCCAGCGGCGGCGAAAGCGTATGCACCTGCAGCCGGCGGCCGTCAGCGTCGGTCGCCGCCTTGAGGATCGCCAGATGTTGCTGGGTAACCGCATGGTCATAAGAGGCCGGATCGGTATCCAGATTGGCCACCACCACGCCCGGCCGCACGAATCGGGCGTAAAAATCGACGTGGGCGTCGGTGATGTCCCGGCCTTTAATGCCCGGCAGCCAGATAATTTTGCGCAGGCCGAGCATCGCTTTCAGCTCCTGCTCCACCCGGTCCCGGCTCCAGCCTGGATTACGGTTCGCATTCACCCAGCTGCTTTCGGTCATGATGCCGGTGCCGTGCCCGTCCACTTCGATACCGCCGCCTTCGCCTATCAGTGCGCTGCGGCGCAGTTGGGCGGCACCGTAGCGGTTGGCGGCAAACGCCGCCAGGCGCGCATCCTTGGCATGCCGCTGCTTATTGCCCCAGCCGTTGAAGTTGAAATCCACCGCCCCGAGTTCGCCGGCGCCGTTGACGACGAAATTGGCGCCGAAATCACGCACCCAGATGTCATCCAGCTCGGTGACGACATAGCTGACGTTGTGACTGCCGCAGGTGGCCTCGGCCAATTGCCGTTCATGCTCGCGGCAAAATACCGTCACCGGCTGAAACTCGGCGATGGCGCGGGCGATACGGCCCTGCGCCGCCTGCACATCCGCCGTGAATTCACCCCAGATGGCCCGCTGCGCGCCGAAGGCGAGAAATGCCCGCTGCTGCGGTTCCCCTTCGTCAGGCATCCGCCAGGCCGGATTAAGCGCAGCTTCTGCGTGACCGTGTAACGAAACACCCAGCGAGGCCGTCAGACCGACTCCGGCGACGGCGGAAAGCTGTTTAATAAACACGCGGCGAGTTGACATTAAAGACCTCTTATAATCATTTATAATTCAAAAAGTTAACCGAATAATTCACGATTATGCGGTTGAATCTTATGCTAGTCTTCCCCTGCCACCGCGACAAACGATATATTTAGTGGATATCTGATTAGACAGGCTTATCGATAATGTTAAAACACTGGCCCCCCTTGAGCGCGCTACGCGGCTTCGAAGCGGCAGCGCGCCTGGGCAGTTTTCATCAGGCTGCCGAAGAGCTGCACCTTACCCAATCGGCCATCAGCCAGCAGATCCGCAGCCTCGAAGCGTTTCTGGAGCAGCCGCTGTTCTTCCGCACCGGCCGCAGCGTGGCGCTGACCGACGCCGGCCACGATCTGTTCAGCACCGCGCAGGTGATGCTGCAACAGCTGGCGGTCGGCATTCGCCGTTTGGATCAGTACCGCAAACCCAATCAGCTGATCGTCAACACCACTCCGGCTTTCGCCCGGCACTGGCTGATGCCGCGGCTGGGCGACTTCAATCGGCAGCATCCGCAGGTCGACCTGTGGCTGTTCACCAGCTTTGAACCGCCGAATATGGCGACGGACAGTATCGATCTGGCGATCCGCGACGATCTCAGCGCGCAGGCGGACTGCAGCTTTAACGTGCTCTGCAGCGACCGGCTCTATCCCGCCTGCCACCCCAGCCTGCTGGCGCTGGCGGCGGAGCAGCGCGTGACCCTGCACGGCGAACGGGAGATGGACTGGAGCCACTGGACGGTGGCGGGCGGTGCGCACGTCGGCCAGCGCGATAGCGGGCTGAACTTCTCCGATCCCGGTCTGCTGCTGGACGCCGCCTGCAATGGCCTCGGCATCGCGTTGGTCAGCCAACTGCTGGCGCAGCACGCGCGCGACGCCGGGCTGCTGCAACCGTTAACCGAGCAACGCGTGCGCGGTGCCAACTGGGCGTGGCTGCTGCACCGCGACAGCGAACACAACCCGCTCGCCCGGCACTTCTGCCAATGGCTGCAGTCGGCGTTGCCCGCCGGCGCATAACGCGCCACGTCACGATTCGCTACTCTGGTCAGGCGGCCCCGCCTGACCGCTGCTACCTTCAATAAAGCGCCGCAACAGCCCGAAGAAAACGCGCTAACCTGCTGTTTCAAAATAATTAGTTGAATTCACCTGATAACTGAAAATCGCTAAAAGGATCTTCTATGTCTGCCGGTTTATTGAAAACGATAGCTCTGAGCGTGGCCCTGGCCTGCACCGTTCCCACCGCCTTTGCCGCCGATCTGACCGCCGGCGCGGTCGCCGCCCCGGATCAGTATGGCGCAAAAGTCGCCGCGCACATTCTGCAGGCCGGCGGCAACGCGGTCGACGCGGCGGTCGCCACCGCCTTTACCCTGGCGGTCACCTACCCTGAAGCCGGCAATATCGGCGGCGGCGGCTTTATGACGCTGTATATCGACGGCAAACCCTATTTCCTCGACTACCGCGAAGTGGCCCCCAAGGCCGCCAGCAAAACCCTATACCTGAACGAGAAAGGTGAAGTGATCGAAAATCTCAGCCTGGTGGGCAGCCGCGCCGCCGGCGTGCCGGGCACCGTGCTGGGGCTGTGGGAAGCCCACAAGCGCTTCGGCAAGCTGCCGTGGGCCGAACTGCTGACGCCTGCGATCGGCTACGCCCGGCAAGGTTTCACCGTGGCGGATCAGCAGTATCAGTACCGTGAAGACGCCAACAAGCTGTTCGCCGGTAAAACCAACTTTGGCGACTATTTCGGCGCCATGAAGCCCGGCACGGTGTTCAAACAGCCGGAGCTGGCCGCCACCCTCGAGCGCATCGCCAAGTCGGGCGCCGACGATTTTTATCACGGCGAAACCGCGCGCCTGCTGGTGGCGCAAATGCAGCGCGACAACGGGCTGATCGGCGCGGCGGATTTGGCCGACTATCGGGTGAAATGGCGTGAGCCGATGCGCATCAGCTGGCGCGGCAACACCGTATATACCGCCCCGTTGCCCAGCTCCGGCGGCATTGCGCTGGCGCAGCTGCTGGGGATAAAAGAAGATCGCGCCGCCGACTTCAAGGGTGTGCCGCTGAACTCGGCGCGCTATATCCACCTGCTGGCGGAAATCGAAAAGCGCGTGTTCGCCGATCGCGCCGACTACCTCGGCGACCCGGATTTCACTAAGGTGCCGGAAGCACAGCTGATCGCCCCCGACTACCTGCAAAAACGCGCCGCCGAAATCAACCCGACGACGATCTCGCCGACCGAACAGGTGCGGCCAGGGCTGGAAACCCACCAAACCACCCACTTCTCGATCGTTGATGCCGCCGGCAACGCGGTCAGCAACACCTATACGCTCAACTGGGACTTCGGCAGCGGCGTGGTGGTCAAAGGCGCCGGCTTCCTGCTCAACGACGAGATGGACGATTTCAGCGCCAAACCCGGCGTCGCCAATGCCTTCGGCGTGGTGGGCAGCGACGCCAACGCCATCGAGCCGGGCAAGCGCATGCTCTCCTCGATGAGCCCGACCATCATCACCCGCGACGGCGAGGTCAGCCTGGTGATCGGCACGCCGGGCGGATCGCGCATCTTCACGTCGATCTTCCAGGTGATCAACAACCTCTACGATTACCATCTGCCGCTGGCGCAGGCGGTGGCCGCCCAGCGCGTGCACCATCAGCTGTTGCCGAAGGACACCCTGTACTATGACAGCTTTGCGCCGCTGACCGGCAAACCGGCGGAAGAGCTGAAAGCCATGGGCTACACCCTCGAAGATCAGGGCTGGAACATGGGGGACATTCAGGCTATCCGCATCGATGGCCGCACGCCGGAAACCGCGTCCGATCCGCGCGGCCGCGGCGTGGGCCTGGTGGTGCAAAAGTAACGCCCCGGCGGCCCGCCTCCGGTTAAACGGGCCGCCGCTTATACCTGTGCGACCAACACATTGACATTGGCCGGGAAAACCAGCCCTTCCAACGCGTTGCCGCTGTCGGAGGTCACCAGATAATCGATCTCTGGCCATTTGGCCACCAACGTCATCGCATGCCCACGCAGCTTGTTTTCGTCCGCTAACACGATGCATTTGCGGCTTTGCGCAATCATTTTGCGCGCGATGGCCGCCTCATTGACGTTTTGATCCATCACCCCGGTCTGCACATTGACCGCGCCGGCGCCGATGATGGCGTAATCGGCGAAAAACGCCTCGATGTTATTCAGCGCGATCGCCCCCAGGCACTCCATTTTGGAGCCGATGAACTGCCCGCCGATCAGCACCACGTCGATGGAGTCATTTTCCAGACAGACGTTGGCGATCAGCGGCGAATTGGTGATGACCGTCAGCTGATCGACGGTCGCCAACTGGCGGGCGAACTCCAGCGTGGTGGAGCCGAAATCCACGAACACCGTATCGCCCGGCTGGATCAGCGTCACCGCTTTCTCCGCGATGGCGCGCTTCTCGGCCTCGGCAATTTTGGCCCGTTCGTTGAATTCATGCTCGAATTTGAACTGGCTGCTGACCGCACCGCCGTGGATCTTCTTAATCAGCCGATAATCTTCCAGCTTGTTGAGATCGCGCCGAATGGTTTCCTGCGAAACCTGGAATTTATCCGCCAGCTCATTCACGTAAACCCGGCCGTTGGCCTGGATCAGCGCCAGTATTTCATTGCGCCTATCCACGGAATTAGAGATATCCATTCACATTACACTCGCTGCCTTAAGTAAGAGTGACTGCTTGCGCCGAGACTCGCGGCGTCAACTGACGGAATACTACGGGTTTCAGGGCGTTAGACGCAAGCCGTTGCCGCCGTTCACCCGGCGGATTCGATGCTGATGTGCAGCGCGTCACGCTCGCCGTCGGCCGGCAAAGCGATGTTGCGCAGCAGGATCCGCCGTTCCGGCAGGCAGCGATGCGTTTTGCGATACAGCACTTCCTCGCCCAGCCGCACCACCACCGAACCGGACACCGCCCGTTCCACCCGCATATTGATCGTGACCCGGGTGGGTTTGCCGATCAGCGCCACGTTGGCAGGCGCGGTCAGGCGGATCCGCTCGTCGTGTCGCACCGGGAGAATTTGCCGCGCCGGCGGCAGCGCACGTTGCAGCGAACGGGCAACGGCTTCGCCAACGCGCAGCCCTTCCTGATAACACTGGTCGCCCATGTCCGCCGGATGCAGCATGTTGCCGACGGCGAAATAGGCGGTGTCGGAACAGCGGCCGAACTGATCGGTCAGCGGGCAGCCGCTGTCCGGCCGCTGCGCCAGGTGGCTCTGGCGGATCAGCGTATACTCCCCGGTGAAGCGGCCGGTGAAGATCAGGCTGTCGCAGGCGATGCGCTGTTTCTCCCCGCGGCGGTTTTCCACCTCGATGGATTCGACCCGATCGCGGCCGGCAATATCGGTCACCCGCGAAGAGTAATGGATCGGCACTCCCATCAGGCGCGCATAGAGCGCGCTCAGACGCCAGGCGACGGTCCTGTCGCCGTTTTCAATCATGGCGACGGCGCGCACGCCGGCGTTGCGCAGCGTCCACAGCGCGGAGAAACTGACCAACTCGGTGCCGACCACCACCGGCGCCTTGCCCGGCTGCAGCCCGCGCAGATAGACGAACTGCTGCAGCGCGCCGGCGGTCAGCACGCCCTGCGGCCGCAGGCCGCTCACCAGGCGCGGATGGCGCGGCGTTTCTCGCACGCCGGTCGCCAGGATCACCCGCTGCGCTTTCAAGGTGCTGACGCCGCGGCGATCCGTGATGCTCAGCTCGCCGCCCGGCTTGATGGCGAGTACCGTCACGCCGGTGCGGATTTCCACCTGCCCGGCGCGCGCCAGTATCTTATCGACATAGGTGGAGCCGAGCATCGGCCGGTAAAACGTTTGCAGCCCGAAGGTGGGGTGCCGACAGTGTCTCGGCACGCCGCCCGCTTCCCGCTCCCGTTCCAGGAGCACCACATCCTCGATCCCCGCCTGCCGCAGCGCGGTCGCCGCCGCGATCCCGGCCGGCCCGGCACCGACAATCGCCACCTGATACTCAGTTTTCATCAATGCTCCCTACGGCCAGCGTCTGGCCAAAACGATCGCCTACCATTTCCGCCACCCGGCTGCTGCAATAAAAACCGTTGCAGCGCCCCATCATCACGCGCGTGCGGCGCCGCAGCCCGCCGATGCACTCCGGCGGCACGGCGGAATCGAACGCTGCCTCGATTTCCCGCTGGGTCACCAGCTCGCAATGGCAAACGATGCCGCCGTTGTCCGGGCGCGCGTAATCGCGCAGCCCGTAGTCGGCGAGCATCGGCATCTGCGGCCAATGCACGGTCTGCGGCGCCGTCGGCGTGAAGCACGGCGTAAAATGGTCGCGGTAAAGCTGCTCCACGTATTGCGCGATGCCGAGCGCCGCCGTCAGGCCGGTGGAGCGAATGCCCGCCACGCAGATCCACTGCCGCTCGGGATAGGGCTGAATGCGGTAGTGTTTCTGTTCGGTCGCCGGGCGCAATCCGGCATAGCTGGCGGTCACGCTGTAATTTGCCAGCGTGGGCAGCAGCCGGGTGCCCTGTTCGATCAGCTCGCGCATTTTGGTTTCGTCCACCGTCGCCGTCTCGCGATCCTGCTGTTCTTCGGCGGTCGGCCCCAGCAACAGATTGCCGAAGATGGTTTTCGACAGCAGCACCCCTTTGGTGATCGCGGTCGGCACCGGCAAGATGATGGCGTTGACCTGCCCGGCGGCGGCCTTGTCGAACACCAGGAACTGCCCTTTGCGCGGGCGGATTTCAAACTCGGGCTGATGGCAGAAACTTTCTACCCGGTCGCCCTGATTGCCGGCGCAGTTGATGACGATTTTGCCGTGAAACTCGCCCCGGTTGCTGGTTAGCCGCCAGCCGGTCGGCAAGCGTTCGGCGCCGGTCACCTCGGTATTGAAGCGATAGTCGCCGCCGTGTTTGACGCCCTGCGTCAGGTAAGCCAGCGGCGTGCTCCAGGGATCGATCACGCTCTCGCCCGGCACCTCTACCGCCGCCAATGCGCCGGGCGCCAGCTGCGGTTCACGGCGATACAGCTCGGCGGCGTCGATCTGCGCCACGTCCGGCACGCCGTTGTCATGTGCCTGCTGCACGATCGCGGGCAGCGCCGCCAACTGCTGCTCGTCCCAGGCCACGACCAGCGCGCCGGTGGGCAGCAGCGGCAGATTCATTCGTTCGCGAATGGCGATAAATTCTCGGTAGCCGGCCTGCATGCAGCGCAGCTCCAGGCTGCCGCTGGGCGCATCGAAGCCGGTATGCAGCAGCGCGCTGTTGGCTTTGCTGGCGCCGGACAGGATATCGCCCCCCTTTTCCAACAACAGCGTACGGGCGCCCATCAGGCAGAATTTGCGGAATACCGCACACCCGACCACACCGCCGCCAATCACGACAATGTCCCAACCCGTTTGTTCTTCCATCATGCTGATGTCCCGTTTTGATGTGATAACCACAATAAAACCACACAATAACCGCATTTGAAATGACAAAAACAACATAACTCCCAAAAAAAAGCCGCAGAATGGGGTGATAAGCAAAAAGTATGAGGTCGATCACGCGGGGTTATTTTATCTTGTGATTTATGTTGCTTTAATGTGTGAAATTGAAGATAGATTATTAAAACAGTCACACAAACAACACCAGGCACAATAAAAAACAAAACCTATAAGAGAGCGAAGCAATGATGAATCAACGTTATGCCGCGATTGATCAGGGAACCACCGGCACCCGGGTCGTGGTGTTCGGCGAAGACGGCAGGCACCATTCGCCGGCCAGCATGCCGCACAAGCAGATCACCCCCAATCCGGGCTGGGTGGAACACGACGCCCTGGAGATTTTGGCGAATATCCGCCGCTGTCTCAGCCAGTGCGACATGGTGGACGCCATCGGTTTAGGGCATCAGGGCGAAAGCCTGCTGGCCTGGGACGCCGACAGCGGCCTGCCGCTGTACAACGCCATCGTTTGGCAAGATCAGCGCACCGAGCCGGAGATCCAGCGCCTGAAACGCGAAGGCGTCGAGCCGCTGGTGATGGCGAAAACCGGTCTGCCGCTCGATACCTACTTCTCCGCCAGCAAGATGGGCTGGCTGATGAACAACGCGCCGGGGGCCAGGCAGCTGGCGCAACGCGGCCGCCTGCGGCTCGGCACCATGGACGCCTTCTTCCTGTTCCACCTGTGCGGCCGGCATCTCACCGACTATAACTCCGCCTCGCGCACCTCGTTGTTCAACATTCATACCCTGCAGTGGGATGAAGAGCTGTGCCGTTTGTTCGGCGTGCCGATCGACAGCCTGCCCGAGGTCAGAGACAACATCGGCCACTTCGGCGACGTCGCGCTCAACGGCAAACCGGTGCCGCTGACGGCCTGCATCGTCGACCAGTTTGCCGGCACATACGGCCACGGCTGCCATCAACCGGGGCAGATGAAGATCACCTTCGGTACCGGTGCCTTTTTACAGGCGATCACCGGGCCGCGCCCGATCGACGCCGGCGAGTCCGGCCTGTTACCCACGCTGTGCTGGAAGCTGCCCGGCAGCGAGCCGGTATATGGCCTGGACGGCGGCGTTTATAACGCGGCCTCCGCCATTAACTGGGCGAGAAAGATAGGCCTGTTCAACGACTTCGATGAATTCGGCGATTTCCCGGCCCAGCCTGCCATCGCGCGCGGCCTGGCCTTTGTGCCCGCGCTTTCCGGGCTGGCCTGCCCGTATTGGGATCGCTCCGCCGCCGGGATGTGGGCCGGCCTGTCGCTGGAAACCGAACGCAAGGATCTGCTGCAGTCGATCCTCGAAGGCATCGCCATGCGTTCCGCCGAGGTGATCAACGCCATGGATAAGTTGAAACCGATCGGCGACAGCATTTCGGTGGACGGCGGCCTGTCCGCCAACCGCTATTTCACGCAGTTCCTCGCCAACCTGATCCAAAAGCGCATCGTTACGCCCGCCAACAAAGAGATCACCGCTCAGGGCGTGGCGCAGTTGGCGCGCAAAGGGCTGGGCGTGGAACAGCCGCTTAAGGTGCTCAACCGCTATGAAGTGACGGAGCCCGCCGAGGTCGATATGGCGGTCTGGTTCGCCCGCTATCAGGAAATCATCGCCCGCTCGCGCGGCTTACGTTCATCGCAGGAGGAACACCATGGCTGAGTTCGGTAATTTCATCATCTATATCATCATGGCCGGCACCCTGATCGGTGCACTGGCGTCGATCGTTAAACCGGAAGGTGAACTGGGGCGCGAGTTCGTCAACGGCATTCACGCCATCGGCCCGGTGTTTCTCGCCCAGGCGGGCATCATGGCGGCGATCCCGATCATCTCTTACCTGATCATGTACAGCATCGGCCCCTTCTTCTCGGCGCTGGGCTCCGACGCCTCGATCGCCGCGCTGGCGGTGATCGCCGTGGACATGGGCGGCTATCAGCTGGCCGACGCCATCGCCGCCAACCGCGACATGTGGATCGTCGCCATGCTGGTGGGTTACACCTCCGGCGCCAGCATCGTGTACCTGATCCCCGTCGGGCTTATCATGCTGAACCGCGACGACCATAAATATCTGGCGCTGGGCGCGATGGCGGGCCTGATCAGCATTCCTTTCGCCGTGCTGATCGCCCTGGTGACCATCACCTTCAACAACCTGCCGGTCAGGGAGATCATTTCCACCACCTCGCCCGCCGCGCACTATCTGCAGCTGGATTTCCTGCAGGCGCTGCGGCTGCTGTCGCCGCTGTTTGCCCTGTGTTTCCTGCTGGCGCTGGGCCTGAAGCTGCGGCCGGCGGCCATGGTGAAAGGGTTCCTGATCTTCGGCAAGGCGGCGGACGCCTTTATCAAACTGGTGTTGGCGCTGTGCATCATCGAGCATTTTACCGGCGTGTTTAAAAAGGTCTTCGGCGGCTGGGTATTCGATCCGTTATTCGCCGACAAAGACGAATTATTCCGCGCTATCGAGATTGCCGGTTACATCGGCATTATGTTGGCGGGCACATTCCCCATCTGTTATTTGTTCCAGCGCTATTGCCGTAAGCCGATGCATTTCATCGGCAGAAAACTCGGCCTGTCGGATACCGGTGCGCTGGGCTTTATTATGGTGCTGGCCAATATCATCGCGGTTTATCACCTGTTCAAAGGTATGCGGGCACGCGATAAGGTGCTGTGCGTCGCCTTCGGTATTTGTGCGCAGGCGACGTTGGGCGATCACCTGGCGTTTACCGCTAACTTCCAACCTTCGCTGGTGCTGCCGATCATGATGGGTAAATTTCTCGGCGGCATGATTGCCGTGCTGATCGCCATCAAGATCTCGGTGCCGGAAGCCGAATTGCTGGAAAAAGAACAGACGCAAAGGCAGTCGACGGCCATCGCCGCCGCCGCTCGCTGAATTTATCCCTGCACCATAAAAAATAAACGGGGCGCCGCCTCACGGGGAAGCTGCGCCCTTTTTTCCCCCACGTTCTAGTTATTGAGAGAGAAAACGGTAATGAGAAAGATATTTTTGGCCTGCCCCTACAGCCACGCCGACGCCAACGTCGTGCAGCAGCGCTTTATGGCGTGCAACGACGTCGCCGCCGCTATCGTGCGCGCCGGCAGCGCCGTTTTTAGCCAGGTCAGCATGTCGCATCCGATCAATCTGTGTTTGCAAGAGCTCGACAAAACCGCCATCGGCAAGTTGTGGGCGCCGATCGACGCCCTGTTCATGGCGGCGATGGATGAGTTGATCGTGCTCGATTTGCCGGGTTGGCAAGAGAGCGGCGGCATCAAGCGCGAGATGGACTCTTTCGCCGCGCGCGGCTGCCGCGTCAGCCTGTGGTCCGAGGTCGCGGGCGAGTTCAACTGAGGCGTGCGCCCCGCCGCTTAGCGCGACGGGGCAGCAGCTTATTTTCCGTTGGCCAATTCGCCGTACACCACCTGGCCGCGGAAACCGCGCCGCACCTGCTGGAACAGCTCGCGGAACGCCGGGTAATCCTGCGCCTGGCACAGCGCTTCTTTGCCGCGAATGGCGTTCACCTGCAGCTGATGATTGACGATCACCTGCTGCCCGTCGCGTCGCCACGCCACGCGATAGTCGCCCGCCGCATTGCGGAACTGCCTGTCTTGCGGAATGGCGATGATCGGCACGTTGGCCGGCAGCTGCAGACGGTAGGTTTCGTCGTAGCGCTGCGCGCTGCAGTAGAACGGCGTTTCGTTGTCCGGCGCCGGCGTGGTGGTATACAGCGTGCGAAACGATTTGCCGCCGGGCGGATTCGGCAGGGTCATGCCGCCCACCACGCCGAAATCGACGTAGTCGTCCGCCTTGAAGCGGAAGCGGTAACCGAACTGTTTTTTGAGATCCAGCGGATCGCTGTTCATCGCCACCTCGCCGCTGCCGTCGATGCCGGAGGCGGACATGATCGACGCTTCGGCCTGCGCCCGGTTCTGCCGGTTGATCTGCGAGAAGTAGCCCCGCAGGTCAATCTCTTCCACTTCGCTCAGCCGACGCTCGGTTTGCCCGTGCAGATTGCCCGCTTTGTCGAACACGAAATCGACGCTCAGCGCGCTCTTGACCGGCTGCTCGTCGCTGCCCGGCGTGCGCGCCAGTTTGGCGTCGCGCGTCAGCAGCACCGGTGCCCCCAGGTCGCCTTCCGGCAGTTGCCCGAACCGCGCCCACGGATTGGTGGAGTCCAGGTACAGTTTGAATTCCGGCACGTAGGTGATGGCGTGGTTAAAGCGGCTGAGCAGCGGCACCTTAGGCAGTATCGGGCCTTCGTCCATGCCGATCAGCACCGGCGAGCTTGCAATGCCCTTGGCGGCGAGCAGCGCCTCCAGGATCACCACGTGGTCCTTACAGTCGCCGTAGTGGTTGTCGAGAATGCTCTGCGCCGAATTCGGCTCCAGCCCACCGTTGCCCAGGTACACCGCCACGTAGCGAATGTTTTGCGCCACCCAGCGATAGAGGGCCTCCGCCTGCTCGCGCCGATCGCTGATGCCGGCGGTGATGTTGTCCGCCAGCGCCTGAATGCCCGGCGTCACCTGCGCCGCCGCGCCGGCCTTCAGCTGGTAGGCCTTGGCCAGCTGCGGCCACTCGCGGTAGGTGCTGGCCATGATGGTCGGGCTGAAGGTCCAGCTGTCCGCCGCCCAGTTTTGTGATTTCATCGGCGTGCTGCGCGAATAATGCCAGCGCCAGTGCGCCTGCCCGTCGCGGATCTGCGGCTGGTCCCCGCCTTCCACGCCGCGCGTGAAGATATGCATCGGCAGCCTGGCCGGCGCCTGCAGGGTCACTTCGGCGTCGTCGAACTGATCGAAAACGCTGAACGTCTCCCACAGGCCGAAATAGTCGGGGAAATACGGGGTGTTTTGCGTGCGGCGCAGCTCATACACCACGCGCGATCCCGGCGCCAGGTTGGAGAACACGATGACGCGCACTTTGCGGTCGGCATACAGCGGCGCCGTGGCGCTGGAGTAGCTTTCCTGGGTATAGATGCGATCGGGCGCCACGTCGTGGCGCTGGCCGTCGGCGGTCAGCGTGTAGGCGGCGACCACCTCCAGCGTTTCCATTTTTTCGCTGTAGCTCAGGCGGATCTGGCTGAATTTCTCGACCGCCGCCTTGGTCTTCAGCAGCATTTCGTAGCTTTCCGTTTTCACGTTGGTGGCGTTGGCGTTGACGCGGTAATCCGCGCGATAGCGTACGAAGCTGAAATCGTTGTTGGCCGTGTCGTTCTGGCCCTGATCCGCCGCGGCGGGCGGTGCAACGGCCAACACGGTGGCCGGGTGCGTTGCCGTCAAACCGGCGAATAACAGCAGGGAAGGAATAGCGATTTTCATCTTCGGTCCTTGAAGGGCAATAAACGGCGACGCCGGGCTACGCGCCCGTCCCGGCGTCAAAACAGGCGGGCACACTAATATAATTGAGAATCATTTTCAATAAACGGACCTTCAACGCCGGGGCTACCCCTGTTCGATCAGCATCACGGCGGTGGTCTCCGGCTCCAGCGCCTCGAAAACGTGCTCGCGATCGGCGGAGTAGCTGATGTAATCGCCGGCGCTCAGCTCCAGCGGCTGGTCCGCCGGCCCGAGGCGTGCCCGCCCGCTGCTGATGATCACATGCTCGACGGTGCCGGGGGGATGCGGCCGGGAAAGTTTGGCTTCGCCGGGCTGCACCCGCAGCCGGTAAATGTCGCGCTGCGCCCCCGGCGGGCTGGTGGCCAGCAGCGTGGCGGCGTAGTTGCCCTGCTCCGACAGCGCCGGCGTGCCTTCATGGGCGCGGATCACTTGCACCTGCCTGCTCGGCTGTGAAATCAGCCGGCTGACCGGCACGTCCAGCGCCATCGCCAGCGCCCACAGCGTTTCCAGGCTGGGATTGCCGCTGCCGGCTTCCAGCTGCGACAGCGTGGATTTGGCGATGCCCGCACGCTTCGCCAGTTCGGTCACCGACAGGTTCAACCGCTCCCGCTCGCGGCGGATTGCCGCCGACAGCAGGCCGATAGGCGTGATGTTCTGCATCCGATCGTCACTCATTGTTCGCTATGCCATCCATTTGTTCGGCTTGACGAACACTCGTGTTCGTGTTCATCATAATGTTCGATTGTTCATTTTAATGATTAAGCCGCTTCACCACAAGTACGGCCAGGCAACGAAGGAAACAACATGAAAACGAAAACGCGCGGTGCAGTGCAAATGATCCTCGCCATGACCATCTCCGGCACCGTGGGGTGGCCGGTGCTCGTTTTGGGGCAGCCGCCTGCGACGGTGGTGTTTTGGCGCTGCGCGTTCGGCGCGCTGGCCATGCTGGCGACCTGCGCCGCACTCGGTCAGTTGAAACAAGGCGCGATCAACCGCCGCCAGCTGGCCTTCGCCATTCTGGGGGGGATCGCCCTGGTGCTCAACTGGACGCTGCTGTTTGCCGCCTATCAGCATGCTTCGATCGCTGTCGCCACCGTCACCTACCACGTTCAGCCGTTCATGTTGGTGGCGCTGGGGGCGCTGCTGTTCGGCGAAAAACTGACGGCCGATCGGCTGGGCTGGCTTCTGCTGGCGTTCGCGGGGATGGTGTTGATCGTCGCCGGCCGGCAAAACGGCGGCAGCGGCGATGGCTACCTGCTCGGCGTGGCGCTGGCGCTGGGCGCAGCCCTGATGTACGCCATTGCGGCGGCGATCGTCAAACAGCTGGCCGCGCTGCCGCCGCAGCTGATCGTGTTGATTCAGCTGACCGTCGGCGCGTTGGCGCTGGCACCGTTCGCCGGCCTGGCTACGCCGCCTGCGGCCCCCCTCGACTGGCTGCTGCTGGCGACCCTCGGCCTGGTGCATACCGGTTTGATGTCCACGTTGCTATATGGCGCCATTCAGAAGATCCCCACGGCCCTGGTCGGCGCCCTGTCGTTCATCTACCCGGCGGTGGCGATCGTGGTGGACTGGGCGGTGTTCGGCCACCGCCTCAGCCTGCTGCAGCTGCTGGGCACGCTGGCGATCCTGGGCGCCGCGGCGGGCATGATGTTTTATAAACGCCATTCAATCTCAACAGCAGCCGAGCCTGCCGTCGTGAGACAGAAAAATAAATGAGCATAAGCGAATGCCGAAGGCGTTTTATGTCTAACCTTATTATCGATGCCGCCACTCAGCCTATTTAATCTATTCTAATTATTAAGCATGAAAATAATTAGAATATTTACCTTGCGTGTGGAGAAATATCAATATGAGCAATACCGGTGAGACATTAATCAATGCCATCGTCAGCAATAATTCTCTGATGGCAATAAATAATTGCCCTGGCGTTCCCGCCCAAATGAGCCGGGCCGTTTATGGCAAAACGCAGGACGATAGCGGGGCCGGAACCACGATCGAAAATAACCGTGACATGCAAAAGAATATCAATATCGCGCTGGGGTTCTCTGGGGCGAACTCGGAAACCGCCGTTTGGCATTTCATGATTGGCCCGCCCGTCCACCATTTTGTGGTGATCCCCTGGTACCAGCATACGGCGCCGCACGGACGGGTTTACACCGTATTTATGGCCTACGAGAACCGGTATTCGGTTGGCGGCTATGTTCAACATACGCCGCCGGCGCCTTCTGCGGTGAAAGGCTACCGTACCGTCTGGAGCGTGACCGACCTGGGGCAGATGTTTAGCGATTTGTTGACCAGCGCCACGGCGTGGCAAACCTATTTCGGTGCGGTGGGCGCAGCGCAGGCCAATAAAATAACCTATTGGAAATATAAGGTAACGTCTTTAGATTCCGCCGTGGCCAACGTCAATAAATACCGCTAATCCCATCCGGCGGGCAAGCTATGCACAATAAGGCATTCGTCTTGCGCCCGGCGCGGTGCTATTTATTTAAACCGTGTAGGGTAGAAGGAGTGTTCTATGTGGCATCACCGCCTGCAACGGCGCATCCGTTTCAGCTACTGGAACGAACTGTGCGTCGCAAAAAAATAAGGGAAGGCGCAAGCCTTCCCTTTTGTCATTCACCGTTCAGATCAGAAACGGTCGGTTTTTACCACGTCGTCGAACGGCAGTTTGCCGATGCGCGGATAAGGTTGCCCCGCCGCCTTGCCGATGGCGACCATCAGCGCGATCTGATAGTGCGCCGGTCTGTTGATGATTTCGCCCACGGCGTCGAAATCAAACCCGTCCATCGGGCAAGAGTCGTAGCCCTGCGCCTTGGCCGCCAGCATCAGCGTCTGGGCGAAGATGCCGCTGCTGCGCATCACTTCGTCGCGCTGCACCTGCGGCTTACCGCGATAATACTGATCGACGGCCGGGATCATGAACTGCTGTACCGGCTCCGCCGCCTCGGCCCAAACGTTTTTTACCTGTGACTCCCAGCTCGACAGATCGCCGCACAGCACGACCAGCATCGATGCGTCGGTCACCTGCGCCTGCCCCCACGCCGCCTCGCGAATTTTCTCGCGCTGGGCGCGATCTTCGATCAGCAGCGGGCGCCAGTGCTGCAGGTTAAAAGCGCTGGGCGCGCCCTGCAGCGCGATAGTCAGCAACGCTTTTTTCTCTTCGAGCGTCATCACGTGCTGCGTATCGAACTGCTTGGTGGCGCGGCGCTGGCGGATTGCGTCTAACGTATTCATTTTACTGCCTCTGTCCATGTGAAAGGCCCTATTGTCGCCAACGCAGCGCGCCTGTCCAGCCCTCGGCGGCTATTTCTGCGCGGTTTCGGCGCGCAGGCGGCCGACCTGCGCCGCCAACTCGGGCCACGGCGCCTGACCGGCGTAGTGCTGCCGCAGGTAGTTGAGCAGGATGGCGATCTGCGCGTCATCCAGGTTATGGCGGAAGCCCGGCATATAGCCCAGCTCGGCGTTCGCCGGCCGCTGTATGCCATCCAGCACCACGCGAATGGCATTGTCCGGCGCCTCGGCAAACAGGTTGGTGTTCAGCGCCAGAGACGGCCGTACTCCTGCCATCTGTGCGCCTTTTTCCTGCGCATGGCAAGCCATGCAGGCGCCGGAAAACAGCCGCGCGCCTTGCGAGCTCAGGGGCTCCACCTGCCGTTCCGCCTGAGCGTTCAACGCGGCCGCCGTCGCGCCCGCCGCCGTTTCAGGATGATAGCTGCGCAGATAGACGGCGATCGCCTGCAGATCGGCCTGCGGCAAGCGGGACAACCCTTCTTCGATCACCGGTGCCATCGGGCCGGCGGCCACGCCGTGGTTGGCCGAGTAGCCGGTACGCATAAAATCGACCAGATCCTGCTGCGTCCAATTGAGCGGCGCAGGCGAGCGGCCGGTCAACGCCGGCGCCGTCCAGCCTTCCGCCACGCCGCCGGCCAGGTGGTCGCTACCGGTTTTTTCGCCGAACAGCACGTTGCGCGGCGAGTGGCAGGCGCTGCAGTGCCCCAGCCCTTCGGCCAGATAAGCGCCGCGGTTCCAGGCGGCGCTTTGGGCCGGGTCTTCCTGCATCGCGCCCGGCGTCAGGAACAGCAGGTTCCAGGCGAAGATGCCCTGGCGGATATTGAACGGAAAGTGCAGATCGGTGGCCGGCGGCCGGGAGTTGATCGGCGGCTGCGACATCAGGTAGGCGTACAGCGCCTGCAGATCGTCGTCACTCGTGCGGGTAAAGGCGGTATAGGGAAACGCCGGGTAAAGGTAGCGGCCCTGGCGATCGACGCCGTGGCGCATGGCGCGTTCAAACGCCGCATAGCTCCAGCTGCCGATGCCGGTTTCCACGTCCGGCGTGATGTTGGTGGTGTAAATGGTGCCGAAGGGGATCTCCATCGCCAACCCGCCGGCGTTGCGCTCACCGCCCGAACGGGTGTGGCACACCGCGCAATCGCCGAGATCGGCCAGCGTTTTGCCGCGCGCGATCTGCGCCTCGCTGAAACTGTGCGTCGCATCGGCGGCGAGCGGCGCGATTTCCGGTTGCCAGCTGGCGACAACGCCGGCCACCACAACGGCGATCGCCGTGAAGCCACCCCACCCGACGATTTTTTTCATCTTACTCATCTTTGCTGTCCTTGTTCGTTACGGGGGGTTAATGGCCGGCCTGAGCGCGCAGTGCGGCGAGCACCCGCTCCGGCGTAAACGGCACCTCGCGCAGCCGCACGCCGAGCGCGTCAAACAGCGCGTTGCCGATCGCCGCGGCACTCGGCACCGAGGCGGATTCTCCGGCGCCCATCGGCGCTTCCTCCGGACGGTCGATCAGCTGGATATCGATCTGCGGCAGTTCGTCGAAGCGCAGGATCGGGTAGCCGCCCCAGTCCAATGACGTCACCCCCGTCTCGTTGAAGGTCACAAACTCTTTCAGCACCCGGCTGGCGGACTGGATAATGTTGCCGTGCACCTGATGGCGCACCCCGGCCGGGTTGATCATGCGGCCGCAGTCATGCGCCACGAAGATTTTATCGAGCGTGATCTGCCCGGAGCGGCGGTTGACGCTGAGATCGCACACCCAGGCCGCCCAGGCGGCGCCGAAGCCAGGGAACTTGCTGTGGAAATAGCGCGCGTAGGCGAAGCCTCGGCCGCTCACCACTTCGGCGCCGGCGGCGCGCGCCCGGTGCGCCGGGCCGTCTTGCCAGTTCGCCTGCCGTTTCAGGGCTTCAATCAAGGCCACCGCACGCGGATCGTTCAGATAGCGCAAACGAAACGCGATCGGATCCTCACCGGCGCGCCAGGCCAGCTCGTCGATCCAGGACTCATGGGCGAACACGTTGGGCAGCGCCGAAACGCCGCGCATCCACGAAGCCCGCACGATCGGCGCGGCGTCCTGGCAGACGACCCGCATGTGCGGATACTCGTATTGCGGAATGGCGGTGCGATCGCCCATCTGCTGCACGTCGGCCCGGTTGGCCACTTTGCCGGTCAACACCAGCGGCAAGGTCACGGCATTGTTGGAGGGATAGCTGGTTTTCAATTCGTAGGCCGCCACCCGGTTTTGCGCATCGAGGCCGCCGCGCACCCGAATCAGCTGGCCGGTGCCCTTCGGCTCCCAACCGGATTCCTGTTCGCGCATCAGCTGCACGCGCACCGGTCGGCCGGTGGCCCGTGCCAGCAGCGCCGCGTCCGCCGAGACGTCGTCGGCGCAGTTGCGGCCATAGCAGCCGGAAGCCTCCATGCGGGTGATGTGCACCTGCCCAGGCGGCAGCTCGAGCAGCCTGGCGATATCTTTGCGCAGATCGTGTGGGTTTTGCGTGCCGGACCACACCTGCGCCCGCCCGTCTTTGACCTCCGCCACCGCGCAGGAAGGGCCGATCGAGGCGTGCTGATGGTAAGGCCAGACATAGTCGGCCTGCACTTCGGTATGCAGCAATGCCAACGCGGCATCCGTGCCCGCGTCGTCGCGCAGCACGCGGTCGGTCTTCGGATTGGCCTCCAGTGCGGCGGGCAGCGCTTCCGGCGACAGATCCGGCAATCCGGCCCAGGGTTGCCAGGTGGTTTTCAGTTGGCGCATGGCGGCGATTGCCTGCTCCTCGCGCTCGGCCACGATGCCGATGAAATCGTTGATCACCACCAGTTTCACGATGCCCGGCAGGTGCGCGATCGAGCTTTCATCCACCGACAGCAGGCCACTGCCCAACGGCGCGCTGCTGTCGGCGCCTACGTATGGCGGGCGCACCACGCGGCCATGCAGCATGCCGGGCAAGCGCAGGTCGTGTACGTAGGTCAGCCCACCACTGACCTTGGCCGGAATATCGACCCGGGGCACGGCGCGGCCCACATACTGGTTCTGCCGTTCACTGTTCAGCTGCACGTTTTTATCCAGCATCACGTGCAGATTTTGCCCACTCGCCAGCTGCGCATAGCTCAGCGATCGCCCTGGGTTCCCGGTCACAAATACCTGCCCCGCCGCCGCCGTCAGCTGTTCGGCCGGCAGTTCGAAGGCTTTGGCCGCCAGCGCCGTCAGCAGGTGCCGCACCTGCGCCGCCGCCTGTCGCAGCGGCACCGACGTCACCTGAAGGGTGGCGCTGGCGATGGTCGGCCCCTGATCCGGCGTGCGTTGCGTATCGCCAAGGATCATCGTGACTTGCTCGAACGGCACGCAAATTTCATCGGCGACGATCTGCGCCAGCGCGGTGCGAATGCCGGTGCCCAGATCGACGTGGCCATTGAACGCCGTCACCCGGCCGTCGGCGGTGAGGCTGATAAAGCTGTCCACCCGATCCAGCGGCAGCTCGGCGGGCGATGCAACCGCCTCGGCGGCGAAGGCGTTAAACGGCGCGGGCAGCAGGCTACTGACCATTACCACACCGCCGGCCTGCAGCAGCTGGCGGCGGGTCAGTTCGAGGCGGCTCATGCTTGCCTCCGCGCGGCCAGCAGATCGCGGGCGCGCTCGGCGGCATGCAGGATCTCGATATGCGTGCCGCAGCGGCACAGGTTGTAGGCCAGCTCTTTCTTGATGGTTTGTTCGTCCGCCTCCGGCTCGCGCTCGAACAGCGCGACCAGCGTCATGATCATGCCGTTGGTGCAGTAACCGCACTGCGCCGCCTGCTCATCGATAAACCCCTGCTGCACCGGATGCAGCGCCTCCGGTGTACTCAGGCCTTCGAGCGTGGTGACGGATTTTTTTCCTACGGCGGACAGCGGCATTGAGCAGGAGCGTGCGGCGACGCCGTCGATCAGCACCGTGCAGGCGCCGCACTCCCCCAGGCCGCAGCCGTATTTGGGGCCGTTCAATTGCAGATCGTTGCGTAAAACGTACAGCAGCGGGGTGTCGGGCGAGATGTCGCCGAGTGGAACCACCCGGCCGTTAACATTGATTTCCATGGTGAAACTATCCCTTAAGCAAACGGATTTAATCCGTAACATCACTGCGATGAATAATTGTGCAGCGTGCTAATAATTATCATCAAAAGACTTGATAATGTTAAGGGAATGTAGCCGCCATGGCTTTAACGAAAAGTGGGTATTTTCTATAAATTTCCTATAGATAAGCCTGGTTTTATGATTGCGCGCCGTGATTATTGGCGTTCGTCAACGCGGCCTCGGCGCCGTCAACCAACAGCCGGAGGCCGGCTTCGAACAACGCGTCTGCCCCCTTGTCCTGCAGCTTTTCCCAGCCTCCACACAGCAGCGGGTAGCGCCGGCGATCGGCTTCGTTAAGCGCATCATCGGGCTGCATTTGCTGCTCTTCCAGTACCCAACCCACCACAAAACGCCCGACGGCGAACAGCAGATTAACGGCGTGTTCCGGCGTAAAGCCCGCCCGGCACAGCAGCGCCACCTTGGCCTCGATGATGGCGAATTGCGGTTCCTGCGGCCGGGTGCCGGCGTGCAGGCGCGCCCCGTCGCGGTAAGCCAGCAACGCGCGGCGGAAATTGATCGCATTGGCGGTCACCCAGGCCTGCCAGGGCATGTCGGCGGGCACCTCTTCGCGGTGGTCCAACATGATGGTTTCCGCCATCGCCTTCAGCAGCTCGGCCTTGTTTTTGAAGTGCCAATAGAGCGTGGGGGATTGCACGCCCAGATGCTGCGCCAGGCGGCGGGTGCTCAGGGCATCGATGCCGATGTCATCCAGTAACGCCAGCGCCCCGCGCAGGACCGTTTCACGCGTTAAACGCGCCGCAGTATTTTTTTCGCTCATCTCTCTATCACTGATAGGGTAACTGTGGAATACTCCATACTCTATCACTGTTAGAGTCACAATTTTGAAAAAACCCATGCTGGTTATTTTGTTGACGGTGTTGCTGGATGCGGTGGGCATCGGTCTGATCATGCCTATTCTACCGGCGCTGTTGCGCTCGCTGGGCGGTCTCGATGCCGGCAGCGTGCATTACGGCGCCCTGCTGGCGGCCTATGCGTTGATGCAATTCCTGTTTTCGCCGATCCTCGGCGCGCTGAGCGATCGTTTCGGGCGGCGGCCGGTGCTGTTGATTTCGCTCGCCGGCGCGGCGGCCGACTACCTGCTGATGGCGTTCGCGCCGACGCTGGCCTGGCTCTATCTGGGGCGGTTGCTGGCGGGCATCACCGGCGCCAACATGGCGGTCGCCACCGCTTACGTCACCGATATTACCCCCGCCGGCCAGCGCGCTCGGCGTTTCGGCCTGGTGGGCGCGGTGTTCGGCGTCGGCTTTATCGTCGGCCCGCTGCTCGGCGGATCGCTGGGCGAATGGCATCTGCATGCGCCCTTCCTGGCGGCGGCGATGATGAATGCCCTCAACCTGGTGATGGCGTTTTTCCTGCTGCCCGAATCGCGTAAATCCCGCCCCCGCGCCGCCGAGAAAATTCGCCTTAATCCCTTCTCGTCATTGCGCCGGCTGCACGGCAAGCCTGGCCTGCTGCCGCTGGCCGGCATTTATCTGGTTATGGCGCTGGTTTCGCAGGCGCCGGCCACGCTGTGGATTTTATACGGTCAGGATCGTTTCGGCTGGAGCATGATGGTGGCGGGCCTGTCGCTGGCCGGCTACGGCGCCTGCCACGCGCTGTCGCAGGCCTTTGCCATCGGCCCGCTGGTCGCGCGGCTCGGCGAGCGCAAGGCGCTGCTGATCGGCCTGGCCGCCGACGCCGTGGGCCTGGCGCTGTTGTCTGTCGCCACGCGCGGCTGGGCGCCGTTCGCCCTGCTGCCGTTCTTCGCCGCGGGCGGCATGGCGTTGCCCGCACTGCAGGCGCTGATGGCGCACAAGGTGGACGACGATCATCAGGGCGAGCTGCAAGGAACGCTGGCCAGCATGGGCAGCCTGATCGGCGTCGCGGGGCCGCTGGTGGCGACGGCGCTGTATGCCGCCACGCGCGATGTCTGGCCTGGGCTGGTGTGGGCGTTGGCCGCCGCCCTGTACCTGGTGGTGCCGCCGCTGCTGGCACGCTCACGCGCCAGGGATGCGGCGCCATAACTTTGCCGTTCTTTAACTTTAGAAAGCAGAAACCGGCATTTTGCCGCCGGGATCCGCTGACCTATGCTAACCCGGTGTGATGAAACCCGTTTTCATGGCATGTCTTCCGGAACGTTTTGCTTTATTTGTTCGTCGTGAACCCTGGGCCGCGCCTGACTGGTGCGGCTTTTCTTTTTGCCCGGCAGTGCCAGCGGCGGTGAATTTTGCTATGTTAACCCGCAGATAAGCTTCCCGTTTTCTGCCGCCGGACCGACTCATGTTTACCCATAAAGCAATCGCCGAGCTCAACGCCCTGGAGCTGATGGTTTATACCTACGTCAGCAAACACAAGAATCAAGTGATGTACATGACCATCCGCGAGCTGGCCGAGGCCGCCGGCGTGTCCACCACCACCGTGCTGCGGTTTTGCAAGAAAATGGGCTGTGACGGCTATTCGGAATTTCGCATCCGTTTCAAGCTGTACCTGGAACAAACCGATGCGCCGCCGGCCGATTCCGGCATCGGCGAAATCCTCAGCTTTTTTAAAAGCGTCAGCAACGAAGAGTTTAATCAGCTGATCGATCAGGCGGTGCACCATATCGCCGCCGCCGAGCGGATTATTTTCGTCGGTATCAGCACCTCAGGCGCGTTGGGGAAATATGGCGCGCGTTTCTTTTCCAACGTCGGGAAATTCAGCACCCACATCGACGATCCTTATTATCCCGTCAACAGCGACATGTATAAAAACGCGGTGGCGATCATGCTGTCGGTCACCGGCGAAACCGAAGAGATCCTGCGGCTGGCCAGCCAGTTCAGCCTGCACCACTGCAAGATCATCAGCATCACCAACAACGAAACCTCTTCACTGGCGAGGCTGGCGGACTTCAACCTCTCCTACCACGTTCCGCAGCATTTGATCGGCGGGCATCACAATATCACCACGCAGATCCCCGTACTTTACATTATTGAAACCATCGGTAAACGGCTCGGGCATATTAATTCGGCAAAATAAAACAGGCTGTTTTTTTATTGTGACAAATCACTTTCCACGGTGATTTGTTATATCGTGACATTTCTTTCGGTCTTGCTACTCTATTCTCAACGCAGCGTTATTACCCTTCATTAAATAAACCGATGAGACATTGACGATGAAACAGTTGCCGAAGGATTTTCTGTGGGGGGGCGCGGTTGCCGCGCACCAGGTTGAAGGCGGTTGGGATCGGGGCGGCAAAGGGCCCAGCATTGCCGACGTGCTGTCCGGCGGCTCGCACGGCGTGGATCGCGTGATGACCGACGGCGTGCTCGAGGGCTATCGCTACCCCAACCACGAAGCGGTGGATTTCTACGGCCGCTATAAGCAGGACGTGGCGCTGTTCGCCGAGATGGGCTTCAAATGCTTCCGCACCTCGATCGCCTGGACGCGCATCTTCCCGAACGGCGATGAAGCGACGCCAAACGAGGCCGGCCTGCAGTTTTACGACGACCTGTTCGACGAACTGCTGAAATACGGCATCCAGCCGGTGATCACCCTGTCCCACTTCGAAATGCCTTACCATCTGGTGAAGGCCTACGGCGGCTGGAAAAATCGCCGGGTGGTGGAGTTCTTCGTGCGCTTCAGCGAGGTGGTGATGCGCCGCTACCGCGAAAAAGTGAAGTACTGGATGACCTTCAACGAGATCAATAACCAGAGCAACTACCGCTATCCGCTGTTCGGCTACTGCTGCTCCGGCGTGGATTACACCCAGGAAGACAACCCGGAACAGGCGCTGTACCAGGTGTTGCACCACCAGTTCGTCGCCAGCGCGCAGGTGGTCAAACTCGGCCATCAGATCAACCCGGAATTCAAGATCGGCTGCATGCTGGCCTGCGTGCCGTTCTACCCGTATTCCTGCAAGCCGGACGACGTGATGTACGCCGTCGAGGCGATGCACCAACGCTATCTGTATACCGACGTGCAGATGCGCGGCTACTACCCAAGCTACCTGCTGCGCGACTGGGAACGCAAAGGGCTGAAAATCGAGATGCAGCCGCAGGACGCGCAGATCCTGCGCGAGGGCTGCACCGACTACATCGGCTTCAGCTATTACATGAGCAACGCCCTGCAGGCTAACGCGGTGGACGGCAGCGACGGCATGTTCGGCTTCCCGGGCAACGTGCCCAACCCGCACGTCAAAGCCTCCGACTGGGGCTGGCAGATCGATCCGGTCGGGCTGCGCTATTCGCTGAACGTGCTGTATGAACGCTACCAGAAGCCGCTGTTTATCGTGGAGAACGGCTTCGGTGCCTTCGACAAAGTGGAAGCGGACGGCCGGATCAACGATGACTATCGCATCGACTATCTGCGCGCCCATATCGAAGAGATGAAGAAAGCGGTGATTGAAGACGGCGTAGACCTGATCGGCTATACGCCGTGGGGCTGCATCGACTGCGTGTCGTTCACCACCGGCGAGTACAGCAAACGCTACGGCTTCATCTACGTCGACAAGCATGACGACGGCACCGGCACGCTCGAGCGTTCGCGCAAGAAGAGCTTCGACTGGTACCGCCGGGTGATCGCCAGCAACGGCGAACAGCTGTAACCGCACGGCAGGCAATCAGGGGCGATTTTCGCCCCTTTTTACTGCGCCTTATTCCGCCGCCTGCCCGGCGGCGAGATACTTCGCCATTTCCGCCGGCGGCACCATGCCGCCACCGGTCGCCCATACCAGGTGCGTCGCCTGCGCCAGACTCTCGGCGCTGATGCCTTGCTCGCTGAGCGCCTTCGCATGGGCTGCAACGCGCCACGGCCCGGCCATGCCGGCCAGCGCGGACGGCTCCAACTGAAGATGCTCGTGCTTGTCCAACAGCCCGAGCAGCGCAAACATCTCTTCGTCGCTCAGGGTGTAAAACGCGCTCAGCAGGCGCTCCATCGCCCTGCCGACAAAACCGGAGGCGCGCCCCACCGCCAGCCCGTCCGCCGCGGTGCGGTTGTCGATGCCGAGATCTTGCACCGCAATGCCGTCATGCAGCCCGCTGTAGACGCCGAGCAGCATGCAGGGCGAATGGGTCGGTTCGGCGAAAATACAGTGAACGTGATCGCCGAATGCCAGCTTGAGGCCAAACGCCACGCCGCCCGGCCCGCCGCCGACGCCGCACGGCAGATACACGAACAGCGGGTGCTGCGCGTCCACCACGATGCCCTGTTCGGCGAACTGCCGCTTCAGGCGGCCACCGGCCACCGCGTAGCCGAGGAACAGAGTTTGCGAGTTTTCATCGTCGATAAAGAAACAACGCGGATCGTTCGCCGCCTGCTTGCGCCCCTGCTCGACCGCCACGCCGTAATCTTCGGCGTACTCCACCACCGTGACGCCGTTATCGCGCAGCTTTTGCTTCTTCCACGCCCGCGCATCCGCCGACATGTGCACGCTGACGTCAAACCCCAGCCGGGCGCTGATGATGCCGATGGATAATCCCAGATTGCCGGTCGATCCGACGGCGATGCGGTACTGGCTGAAGAACTGACGAAATTCGTCGGAAAACAGCCGGGCGTAGTCGTCGCCGGTCTGCAGCAGCCCCGCCTCCAGCGCCAGCGTCTCCGCGTGCGTCAGCACCTCGTAGATGCCGCCGCGCGCCTTGATTGAGCCGGAGATCGGCAGATGGCTGTCCTTTTTCAGCAGCAGCTTCCCGCCAAGCCGCAGCCCATAGCGCCGATCCAACGCCTGCTGCATGGCGGGGATCGCCACCAGCTCGGATTCGATGATCCCCCCAGTGGGCTGGGTTTCGGGAAAGGCCGCGGCGAGATAAGGCGCGAAGCGCGCCAGGCGCTGCTCCGCTGCGGCGACGTCGGCGGCGGTCAGGCCGACATGGGGCAAGCCTGCGGCCAGCGTTGTCGCACGCGGATTGAACCAGGTGATAGGCTCGAGGGCGACCAGTCGTTGCAACAGCGGATGCTGCGCAACCCACGGTTGAATCTGTGATTTTTGCATAAATGTCCCTGACTGATTTGGCGTTGCCGTCACCATGCCGCGAACGCCGGCGGCTGACAAATGATAAATACTGAACTTGAGGTGCAACAGATTGATGCAAGCGCAGCGCTAGCCGGCCGCGACGCCAAACAGCATGCCGACGCCGGAGGAAACCGCCATCGCCAGGGCGCTCCAGATCAGGATACGCGCCACGCCCGGCAAGATCGGCGCACCGCCGGTTTTCGCAGCGATGCCGCCGAGAATGCCAAGGGAAATCAGCGCCGATGCCACCAGCGCCGGCCGCGTCCAGGCAACCGGCACCCACAGCGCCACCAGCAGCGGCAACAGCGCGCCGAGAGAGAAACTGAGGGCCGATGCCAACGCGGCCTGCAGCGGCCGGGCGCGCGTGGCGGCGGAAATGCCCAGTTCGTCGCGCGCGTGGGCCTCCAGCGCATCATGCGCCATCAGCTTTTCCGCCACCTGCCGTGCCAGCGCCGGGTCCAGCCCGCGATGCACGTAGATAGACGTCAGTTCGCGGAACTCCCCCGGATAGTCTTCGAGCAGCTCCGCCTGTTCCTCGGCCAGCGCGGCCTTCTCGGTGTCCGCCTGCGACGACACCGACACGTACTCGCCGGTGGCCATCGACATCGCGCCCGCCACCCACCCGGCGACGCCGGCGATCATCAGCGCGGAATGCGAGGCGCTGGCCGCCGCCACGCCCAGCAGCAGGCTGGCCGTTGAGACGATGCCGTCGTTGGCGCCGAGCACCGCCGCCCGCAGCCAGCCGATGCGTTCAATACTGTGCCGCTCTCGATGCATCCTTTCTCTCCCACGTTCTCTTTCCGCTAGTCCCGCGCCGCCGCTTCCAGGCCGGCGATGTCGATTTTGCCCATCAGCAGCATCGCTTCCGTGACCCGCCGCACGCGCGCGGCGTCGGGATCGTTCATCAGCTCGGTCAGGCGCCGCGGCACGATCTGCCAGCACAGCCCCCAGCGATCGCGCAGCCAGCCGCACTGCTCCGCCTCGCCGCCCTCGCTCAACGCATCCCACAGCCGGTCAACCTCCGCCTGATCGTCGCATTCCACCATCACGGAAAAGCTGTGATTGAACGGATCCAACGGCCCGGCTTCGATCGCCGCATAGCGCTGGTCGCCCAGAGTGAAGGAGGCCAGCTTCACGCTGCCGGCCGGGCCGCTCGGCGTATCCGCCGGCAGATCGGAAAACCAGTTCACGGACGAACCGGGGATCAGCGCGACGTAGCAATTCAGCGCCGCCTCCATGTCTTTTTCAAACCACAGATGTTGCGTAATTCTGGCCATCGGCGCCTCCTTCAGGCATCGAGGATCGGCGCGAACCCGCCAAAGATCATGCGTTTGCCGTCAAACGGCATCTCGCCCAGCGCCTTCATGCGCGGATCGTTCATCATTTTCTGGTTGGCGGCGTCGCGCACCGCCTTGGAGGGGTACTCTATCCAGCTGAACACCACCACTTCGCCCTCCTGCGCCTTTACCGCGCCGCGAAAGTCGGTGAGTTTGCCGTCGGGCACGTCATCGCCCCAACACTCCACGATGCGCGTGGCGCCAAACTCTTTGAACAGCGGCGCCGCAGCGGCCGCCAGCCGGTGATAAGCCTCCTTGTTGGCGGCCGGCACCGCCACCACAAACCCGTCTACGTATTTCATCCTGGTATCCTCTTGTCTGATTAAGGACAGTCGGTTCAGCACGGGCGACGTTGCCCGTGCCCCCTACCAGTTTAGACGGCGGGCGCGCGGCCCGGATCGGAAGTTCAGCGGCCAGGATCGTTCGGCGGGTAAGATTCCGGCGTGGCGACCCGGTTACGACCGGCATTTTTCGCTTTGTATACCGCCAGATCCGCCAGTTTGAGCAGGTCGGCCAGGCTATGGCCGGAACCGCCCGGGCAGGTCACCATGCCGATGCTGACGGTGATCTGCAGCGGATGGCCGGCCGGCATGGTGATCGATTCCGCCTCAATGCGTTGCCGCAGCCGTTCGGCCAGCTGCAACCCCTGCTGCGGCTGGCCGAGCGTCGAGACGATGGCGAACTCTTCGCCGCCCATGCGGCCGAACAGATCGTTGACGTTCAGATCGGCGGCGATCGCACGGGTAAACGCCATCAGCGCCTGATCGCCACCGGCGTGGCCGAAACGGTCATTGATCGATTTGAAATAGTCGATGTCGAGCATCATGACGCACACCAGCTCGCCTTTCTGATCGATCACCCGCTCGCCGCGCTGCATAAACGCATTGCGCGTCAGCACGTGGGTCAACGCATCGTGATTCGCCACGTGCTCCAGCGTGCGCAACAGTGCGTTGCGCGCATAGTTCATGCTGGCGACGGCGATCGGCCCCAGCGCCAGCAGCGCGATGCCCAGGCGCATGGATACCGCGTTCTGCAGCACCTTCATGTCGAGCGTGGTGCTAAGCAACCCGAAGTCGATCGCCAGATGGCACCACAGCACGTAAACCAGCACCGCGATCATGGTGCTGAACAACGAAAAGGACATCGCCAGCCACAGCAGCACCGGCATCGGGAAGATCACCGCGCCGGGGCCGCCGATCAGCACGCTGCAGACCGCCGCCAGCGCCAGCAGCGCCAACACCGCCAGTTTCCCCCCCGCCTGCGGCCATTGGCTGCGCTGTATCAACATGGCGCAGGCCGCGCGCAGGCGATGTCGCCAATCGGCGGGAAACACCAGAATGAACGGCATCAGCGTGACGTAGTTGGTGAATTCAGATGAGAACCACAGCGCCAGCGAGGTCAAATAGGGCCTGCCGAACAGCCACTGCGAGGCAACGGCCCCCACCAAGCCGGTAGCGGCGGCGGCGGCCAGGCAGATACCGAACAGATACATGCTGGACGCGCCGCGTTGCAACATGCGCGCCGGCGGCGACAGCCGCATGAACACCAGATAGCCCACCACCACGCCGGCCAGATTGGCGGCGTTCAGCAGCAGCGCTTTCTCCAACGCGCTGCCGGTCAACAGATCCGCCGCCAGGTAGCCCAGCACCGCCATTCCCCAGCCGGCGCGCGTCGCCCACTGCGGGCGGCGCACCAAAACGGCCAGCAGCACGGCGTTAGCCGGCCAGAATATCGCCAGAAAACTGCCGGGCCGGCTCACGATGCCCAGCAGACACAGCGCGAACACCAGCAAAAAAATGCTGAGCGCGGGCCAGATTTTCCGGGTATCGGACAACGAGGTGGTTTGCATCTTGGATCCAGAGACTTCCGCTAGCGTAAGGTGACAGTCTTTGCGTGTCACAACCGTCGACGATGAGGAGAAGATAAACGGCCGACCCGCCTATTATTGCCAGTTTTGCCGGTCCGGACACCTGTTTATTCATCAAGGAAAAATATATTTGTGTATCAATATATTGACGACACTCGCCTATCTGGCGCAGAAACTGCCAAGGCATCCCGGCCGTCTTGATCATTATGGTCAATTCGTCGGATTTTTACCGGTAAAACCGCCGTCTTTTTCCTTGATGACAAAATAAAATCGGGCAATGCGCGGATCTCTCCTTTGCCCTCTATCCAAGCCCATTAAACGATAATTATAATGATAATCGTTATTATTTATTATTTACCATGGAATGATATGCACCAGTCAGTTCTTCGCCGCCCCAACAAAAACAAAAAAAATCACGTTTTCCGCTCGCTGCCCCTGATCGCCGGCCTGTTTCCCGCCCTGACGATCGCCGCCGCGCCCGACGCAAAAAAGGAAGACGCCATCACGGTGACCGCCACCGCCCTGCCTGCCGGCAGCTATAGCGCCGATACCGCCTCAACCGGCAGCAAAACCGCCACGCCAATCGGTGAACTGCCGCAATCGGTCAGCGTCGTCACCTCACAGGTGATTGACGACTTCCAGGTCAAAAGCGTCAATGACGCGATGAAATTCGTCAGCGGCGTCACCCAGGGCAACACGCTCGGCGGCACCGAGGATGGCTTCGTCAAACGCGGCTTTGGGGTTAACTCCGACGGTTCGGTGTTCATCGACGGCGTGCGCAGCAACCAAGGGCTGAGCATGGACGCCACCACCGATCGCGTCGAGGTGCTGAAAGGTTCCGCTTCGCTGCTGTATGGCATCCTCAGCCCCGGCGGCGTCATCAACCTGATCAGCAAAAAACCGCAGTATGACTGGAACACCCGCATTAGCGGCGCCACCAACAGCTTCGGCGGCGGCAGCGGCAGCGTCGATGTGACCGGCCCGCTGGGCGGCGGCTTCGCCTTCCGCCTGATCGCCGAGCGCCAGCACGAGGATTACTGGCGTAACTTCGGCAGCGACGAACACACGCTGATCGCTCCTTCACTCAGCTGGTTCGGCGACCAGGCTTCCTTTAACATCGCCTACAGCGAGTACAAATACGACATTCCTTACGATCGCGGCACCGCGTTTATCGACGGCAAACCGGTCGATGTGCCCTATAACCGCCGGCTGGATGACTACGCCAACCGCGCCTGGGGCAAGAACAAACGCCTGAACGCCCATTATGAATATGCGCTGGATCCGATCTGGACCACCCGCCTCAACTACGCCTGGCTGCAACGCCGTTACGACAGCAACGAAGTGCGCGCCACCGCGATCGACACCGCGACCGGCATCGTTTCGCGCCGCGCCGACGCCAACCGCGGCTTCAATCACCAGACCGATTATTATTCCTGGGATGTGACCGGTTCGCCGGAGGTGTTCGGCATGCAACACGACCTGCTGCTGGGCGTGGACTACGAAAAGAACCAGACTTACAAGGCCTACTCCTATCGCGGCAAAGTGTCGAAGACGTTCAACATGTACGATCCGGCGTATGGCGAAGCGCCCGTCACCGACAGCACCACCTACAACGACGCATTGAGCAACCTGCGCACGACGCTGTTCAGCCGTTCCCTGTACGCCAAGGACAGCATTCATCTCTCCGACCGGTGGATTGCGGTGCTCGGCGCACGCTATCAGTCGTATTACCAGAACAACAGCAACGGTTTCCAGAAGCCGAAAAATACGCTCAATGACAAAGACGATCAGTTTTTGCCGCAGGCGGGGCTGGTGTATAAGCTGACGCCGAACCTGTCTCTGTACGGTAACTACAGCCGTTCCTTCACGCCGTCCACCGCCATCGACGATAACGGCAACGTCGCCACGCCGGAAACCGGCACCACCTATGAGGTGGGCGGCAAATGGCAGATCGCCCCGGCGTTCGACGCCACGCTGGCGCTCTATCGTATTGATGAAAGCAATATGTCGATCTTTATCAACGGCGTGACCCGCAGCATTCCCAAGGCGCGATCCACCGGTGCTGAACTGGAGTTGAACGGCGAAGTGGCGCCCAGCTGGGATCTCACCGCCAACTACAGCTACGACAAAACCGAGATCGTCGAAGACAACCTCAATCCGGCCAACGTCGGCAACCGGCTGGTCAACGCCCCGACCAATATGGGCGGCCTGTATCTCAGCCACCGCATGACGCTGCCGGTGGTGCCCGGCGAGGTGCGCGTGGGCGGCGGCGCACGCTATGTCGGCCGCCGCGCCGGCGATCCGGAGAACAGCTTCACCATGCCGGCCTACACCGTGGCGGATGCCTTTGTCGCCTGGGACAGCAAGCTGCTTGGCAAACATACTCAGCTGAAACTGAATGTGAAAAACCTGTTTAACCGCGAATACTACGCCTCCAGCGCCGGTAACCTGCGCGTGATTGAAGGCGAACCGCGCAGCCTCAGCCTGCAGGCGACGGTCGATTTCTAACCCCCCATCTCCGGGCGCCGTTTGGCGCCCGTTTTCTTTTCGCCCGGCGTCAAAGCGCCTTGCGGTACATCACGAAACCGGGGCGCTCCGCCACCTTGTCATACAGCCGCATGGCGGTCTGGTTGGTTTCGTGGGTATTCCAATAAACCCGCGGCAACCCCAGCTGCTGCGCACGCTCGTAGACCGCCGCGATCAGCGCTCTCGCTACGCCTTTGCCGCGCACCGTCTCCGCAGTGAACAGATCCTGCAGATAACAGTTAGGCTGCAGCTGGGTGGTGCTGCGGTGCAGGAGGTAGTGCGTCAACCCGACCACCTGGCCCTGATGCTCCGCGACCAGCGCAAACATCGGTTCGTAGGCATCGAAAAAACGCCGCCAGGTGGTCTGCGTCACCTCGTCCGGCAGCGCCGTTGCCCCCTCACGGCCGTAAAATGCGTTATACCCTTGCCACAGCGCCAGCCAGGCGGCGTAATCCCGCGCTTCCAGCGGCCTGACCACGATGCTTTCGCTCATGATGTCCTCTTCGATGATGTCAAAATACCCCGCCTCCAGCATAGAACAACGCACGTCAACGCGCAGGCGGCGGCATCACATCGGCGAGAAAATCCAACAGCGCGCGGTTGAACACCGCCGGCCGCTGCAGCGGCGCGAAGTGGCTGACGCCCGGCAGCGTCACCAGACGGGCGCCGGGAATGCTGCCGCTCAGGTAGGCAGCATGCTCGGCGCGGATAAACTCATCGTGTTCGCTGTGAACGATCGTCACCGGCACACGAATGGCCGCCAATTCCTGCGCGGTGTAGTTCGGCTGGCTGCTCATCATCAGGCTCACGGCGGCGACAAATTCATCGAACTCCTGCGGCGTCGGCGACAGCGCGGCATAGTCCTGCACGTGGCGGGCGAAGCAGCGCTCGACGATCGGGTTGGCGGCCGGCGGTTTAACGCCGCTGGGATCCATATTGCAGCCGAAGAAAAAGACGCCGTCCACCCGCTGCGGCGCCCGATGGGCGGCGATAAGCGCGACGCAGGCGCCGTCGCTCCAGCCCGCCAGCGCGGCGTGCGGGATCCGCAACGCGTCCATCACCGCCAACAGATCATCGGCCATGCGATCGTAACGGTAAGGCCGGGCGTCGTGCGTGCTGCGCCCGTGCCCGCGGCTGTCGATGACCAGCACGCCATACCCGGCGGCCAGCAGCGCCGGCAGCTGATACCCCCAGTTGCCGCTGTGGCCCAGGCCGCCGTGCAGCAGGATCACCGTCGGCGCCACGCCATAGGCGGCATACCAGATGCGCGCCCCGTCATGTTCGACAAATCCCTGCCTGGACGTGGGCGGCAACGGCGGCGCGCCCTGCGCGGCAAAGCGGGTCAACTCGTCGTCGGTTTGCATCTTTTCCTCCTCATTCGCCGACGTTGTGCGCCAACAAGGCATCAAAGGAGTATAGATCGCCCCGGCGAGCGGTGCCGTTCGCTTTCCCGACATATACTTAAGGGAGGAATCGCAATGGAGGACGGTGAGATGAAGAAAATAATTCTCGTGTTTTTGATGCTGATGCTGAGCGGGTGTATCGGCGGCGGCGGCGGCCCGTCGAATGCGCCGTCGGCATCGCCGAATGAGCCTTATACCTGCACCAAATCCAGCGCCAACAGCGACTGCTCGCAATCGGTGGAGCCGTCGATGTACTAGCCGCGTTCGGCGGGCCGTCGCGTAAAGGCCCGCCGCCTTAGGGGGACTAGGAGGAGTGCTCCTCTTCGTTGGCTTGATATCGCGTCGCCTGCTGCTTCATAAACACCACTTCCTGCGGGCTGGACAGGCTCACTTCCTGCGCGCGCAGCAGCTTGAGGATATTGAACAGCAGTTCGCTCTTGGTGGCGCCGACCATGCGCGGGCTCGGCACGTAGCCGGTCACGCTCAGGATAATGCCGTCCGGCCCCAGCTGGCTGAAGCGCACGTAAGGCGCCGGCGTTTCCAGAATGGTTTCGTACTCGTTATAGGCGCTGAGCAAGATATTGCGCACCTGCTCCGGATCGATGGAGGTCGGGAACGTCAGCGCGATAGTCACCACTCCTTGCGCGTTGCCCATGGTGGCGTTGCGCACGTTCTGCGAGATCAGCTGCGAGTTCGGTACGATCATGGTGGAACGGTCGCTGAGCTGGATTTCGGTGGCGCGCACGTTGATGCGCCGCACGTCGCCTTCCACGCCGCCGATGCCGATCATGTCCCCCACCTTCACCGGGCGTTCGGTCAGCAGGATCAGGCCGGAAATAAAGTTCTTCACGATCTCCTGCAAACCGAAACCAATACCGACCGACAGGGCGCTGACGATCCACGCCAGGTTGCTCCACTGGATGCCCAGCGCCGCCAGGGTGATCAGAATCACCAGCACATAGCCGATATTGCTGAACAGCGTCACCAGCGAGGCGCGAATGCCGACGTCCGAGATGGTTTTCGGCAGCAGTTCAGACCCCAGCCAGCGCCGCACCGCGCGTAAAATATAGATGCCGATCGCCAGGCAGATCACGGCGTTGAGCAGGTTGCCGGGCACGATGTTGAAACGCTGCAGCCCTTCACCGGTCAGGATGGAGACGATTTTCTCCATCAGCGAGCCCGGCGTAGTGCTGCCGAATGAGCCGTTGAACAGCGCGACGATCATCAACAGCAACAGGGAACATTTGGCCAGCGCGGTGGTGATGATCGACATCTGCTCCAGATGGCGATCCTTGAAGCTGAGCGTTTTCTTCAGCATCTTGCCGCTGACGGTCTGCGGCGAAAACAGCGCGGCGCACAAATCGGTGGCGAACAGCACCATAAAATAGAACGCCATCAGCACCAGCACCACCCAGATCAGCTGGTAGGTCAGGAAGCGGGCGAAGGCGATGTAGCCGATAAGCAGGGAAAACAGGATCACCATCGAACAGACCAGGGTGACGAGGTGCACCAGCCCGCCGACCAGCGTGCGTTTTTCCAGGTGCGCGCCCTGCTGTTCCAGACGGCGACGAATGCGCTGGCCGCGCAGCGGCGCCGCCAGCAGCACCATGCCGATCAACCCCGCCACCAGGCCGTTGCCGAAAATGGTGGTGGCCAATGAAGCGCTGACGACGTTGTTGATCAGCTCCACGGTGCCGAACGCCAGCGCCAGGCCGGCCAGCAGCGGCGAGAAGTAACGCAGCCCGGCGGCCACGTCGTTATCCATGGACGCCAGACGCCACGACGGGCGATTCAACGACAGCGCAGCACGCCCCAGCCCGGCGATCAGCGCGCAGAAAATCCCCAGACGGTTGAAACCTTCCGCGAAATCCTCCAGCGTCACCGGCAGCGGCTGCACGCGCACAAAAACGTAATACAGCAGGTTCAGCGCGATGGAGGTGGTGATCACCGTCACCGCTACGGTGACGATCGCCATAAAGCTGCGGCGCAGGCGCCCGTCCGGCAGGAAACGGATGCTGACCCAGGCGAGAAAACGCTCGGAGAAATAGCGCCCCCAGGACCAGACAATCACCGCCAGCGCCAGCAACGCCAGCGTGCCGTACCGCCACTCGTCCTGCCAACTGGCGTCCCAGGCCGCTTTCATCTCGGCGTTGAACTGATCCAGCCGCTGTACGTCATCCTCTGACGGCTGCAGCACCGGCGCCCAGAATTTGATACCCAAAATGCTGCCGGTATTCAGCGCCAGCTGGGTTTTAAACGCCACCCGGCGCAGATCGCCAATCTGCTGCCCCAGATCGAAGGCGCTGTTCTTGATGGCCTGCGCGCGTTTCACCGCGTCATCCAGCTGCTTTTTGCTGTTGTTCAGCGCGTTGCGCTGCTGGGCCACCGCCGGGGTTTCCGGCAGCGCGCCGGCCGCCGGGGCCGGCCCCAGGACGTCCAGCTGCGCTTTCAGTTTGTCCTGCTCGGGCTGCAGATCGGTGGCAAGTTTTTCCATGCCGGCGACCAGATCGTCAGTCGCCAGCCGCAGTTTGCTGAGCTGGGTATCGGTGGTCGCTTTGGAAACCAGCTGCTTCATGCTGTCCAACTGCTTTTGCGCGGCTTTCAGCTGCGTGGCGGGATCGGGCGCGCTTTCGGCGGCGGGATCATCCTGGGTAGCGGCGACGGCGGCGAGCGGCGTCAGCTGCAAACCCAACAGCAATAACAACAACAGCAGGAACGGGCGAGGCTTTAACATAAATTCAGTGCTCAGCATCATTATCTGATAGACAGACGAACAGGCGGCGGATGAACCGTCGCTTAACCATAAACGCTAATTATAATAGCTGCTTAATGTCGGCCGAAATACAGTAATTATTCCCATTGTGTGCCACGCGCGCCCACCGGACTTAGCCTGCTGATTATTCAGGCGCTTTTACACTGGCGGCGCAGCGTAAAGCGCTCTATACTCCTGCCACCGATTAACCTGCAACCAATAAAAGGAGACTTACTATGCTGACGTGTGAATTGTTTTTTCACTCACACTTCTTTGGTAATCGTCGCCGCTCAAGCATTACCGGTATCGTGCTGCGATAACTCAGCTTGAGCGAAGCTTACTAAAATCCAGGATCTTCCCTCCGGCTTACCGGGTTGTCGTCAGCGATGTTTGACGATAGGCATTGTCATGCCTGTAACTCTTGAGTAAGCAATGAGCACACTACTGTCTGCACAATCTGTCGGTTACGACAACGCGTTCGGCGTCCTGCTGAGCGAGATTTCCTTCAGCCTGAAAAAAGGCGATCGCATCGGTTTGATCGGCGACAACGGCTGCGGCAAAAGCACCCTGCTGCAACTGCTCAGCGGCGCCCTGCCCATCCACAGCGGAACGGTGACATTGTCACACCAATGCCTGATGGCGCGCATCGAACAACACCTGCCGCCTGAGCTGCACGCCAGCACCCTGCTGGATGCGGTACTGGCGCAATTGCCCGCGGGCCAACACCTCAGCGAACGCTGGCGCTGTGAAGCGCTGCTTGCCGAGCTGGGGTTTGAACCGACGAGCTGGACGTTGACCGCCGGCACCCTCAGCGGCGGCCAGCACACCCGCCTGCTGCTGGCGCGCGCGCTGATCCGCCAGCCCGATCTGCTGCTGCTCGACGAACCCAGCAACCACCTGGATCTGCCCACGCTGCTGTGGCTGGAGCAGTTCTTGCGCAGCTGGAGCGGCAGCTTCGTGCTGGTATCGCACGATCGCTATCTGCTCGATCAGGTGACCAACTGTACCTGGATCCTGCGCGATAAAACGCTGCAGTTCTTCCGTTTGCCCTGCTCCGCTGCGCGCGCCGCACTGGCGGAACAGGACGCTGCGGACGAGCATCGGCGCCAGGCCGAGCAAAAAGAGATAGACCGGGTGGAAAAAAGCGCCAAACGCCTGGCGACCTGGGGCAAGGTCTATGACAACGAAGATCTGGCGCGCAAAGCCAAGCAAATGGAAAAGCGCGTCGATCGGTTGAAGGAAGAACAGACCACCCTGACCGCCGGTAGCCCGTGGCGGCTGCGATTACAGGGAGAGGCGCTGGACGCCGATCGCCTGCTGGCGCTGCCGCAATGGACCGTGCGCCCGGCGCCGGATGCGCCGGTGCTGTTCAGCCTGGAGCATCTGCGCGTCAAAAGCGGCGATCGCATCGCCATCGTCGGGCGCAACGGCTGCGGGAAATCGTCGCTGCTGCGCTTGCTGTGGCAGGCGTATCAGCACCCTGCGGAACGCCCGGCGATCTTCCACCCGCGCGTGCGCATCGGCTATTACGATCAGAGCCTGCAACAGCTGCGCGATGAAGACACGTTGAGCGAAGCGCTGGCGCAGTTTGCGCCGCTGACCGAGGAACAGCGGAAAATGGCGCTGATCGGCGCCGGTTTCCCTTACCTGCGCCACCATCAGCAGATCCGTTCGCTGAGCGGCGGCGAGCGTTCGCGGCTGCTGTTCGTCGGCCTGACGCTGGCCAACCATTCGCTGCTGCTGCTGGACGAGCCCACCAACCACCTGGACATGGCAGGCAAAGAAGAGCTGGCGGAAACGCTGCGCCAGTTCGCCGGCGCCGTCATATTGGTCACCCATGACCGGATGCTGATCGAACAGAGCTGCAACCGCTTTTGGCTGATCGACCAGCAAAAACTGGATGAGTGGCACGATCTGGCGCCGGTGTATCAGCGCCTGGCGGGCGAAGCGCCGGCGCTGCCGACGGCGGACAAGGCCAACGCAGGCGGTCCGACGCCGGATGAGCGACTGGAAGGCGAAGAAGCGCTGTTGACCACCCTGTTTGCCCTCGAAAGCAAACTGGAGGACGACCTGGCGCGCAAGCCGAAGCACCAGAAACCGGCGCTTCAGGCGCGCTGGCGCCGCGAGATTGCCGACATCACCGCCCGGTTGAATCTAGGCTAACCTTGACAGGCCGCCCTCCGGCGGCCTGTTTTTTGACGGAGTGCGACATGGCATTTTCCCTTGAGCAGGCTACACACGCGCAGCGGCCACTGCTGGCGGTCATGCTGTCCGATTGCCTTCGCGAGCTGGGCGCCGATGGCGATTACCCCTATCTGCCGCTCTACTGGCGCGAGGTCGGCCGCTACCCCTATTTGATTTTGAGCGATCGGCAAACGGCCGGTTTCGCGTTGGTCCGGCGCCTGGACAGCGCCACCGTCGAAATGGCGGAGTTCTACGTCAAGCCCGAGTGGCGGCGCATCGGGCTGGGGCAACGGGCCGCCCACGCCTTGTTCGCGCAACATCCCGGCGGCTGGTCGCTGTCGGTCAGCCCGGATAATCCGCGCGGGCTGGCGTTTTGGCGCGCGGTAATACCGGCCGGGGCCACGACCGAACCGCTATCGGCCCCCGATGCCATAATGCAGCTGCGTTTTTCATCCCCGCCGCGCTGAGCGACACATTACCTTCATCCTTTTATGGCAGGGTAACCCGATTCGTTCTTTGCTATCGAGCCTGCCATGACTTCACTTTCCCCACGGGACATCGAGGCGCGCTACCGCTTTGCGCGTGAGATCGCCCGCGCCGCCGCCGATCTCGCTTTCAGCTTTTATCAACGGCGGCAAACTCTGGCTGTCGACTTCAAACAGGGGCTGCAGGACGTGGTCAGCGAGGCCGATCGCCGCGTCGAAGCGCTGATCCGCCGCATGATCAGCCGCCGCTTTCCTCAGGACGGGTTTCTCGGCGAGGAAAGCGGCAGCACCGGCGAAAACGCCGCCTGCGTTTGGGTCGTCGATCCGATTGACGGCACCGCCTGCTTCCTGAACGGATTGCATACCTGGTGTATCGCGATAGGCGTGGTGATCGACGGCGAGCCGACGATAGGCGTGGTCTACGATCCCAACCACCGCGAGATGTTCCGCGCCTGTCGCGGCCACGGCGCCTTTCTCAACGGGGAGCCGATCGGCGTGCATGCCGGGCGCAGCGTCGCGGATGGCGTGATGGGCGTCGGGATTTCACCGCGCGCTTCAGCGGCGGAATTCAGCGGCTTTCTCTGTCGCCTGCTGCAGGCGGGAGGGATGTTTGTGCGCAGCGGCTCCGGCGCGTTGATGACCGCCCAGGTGGCCGCCGGTCGGCTGCTGGGCTATTACGAACCGCACATGAATGCCTGGGACAGCCTGCCTGGCTGGGTGCTGACGCGCGAAGCCGGCGGCGTGGCGAATGACTTTATGCACAACGACGGGTTGCGGCGCGGCAACCCGCTGCTGCTGGCCAACGCGGCGCTCTACCCGCAGTTGGTCGAACTGATTCAAATGCCAGGCTTGATCGGCTCGACGTGCCCTATCGCGCGCGTGATGGCAGGATAAAGCGAGCGCAGCCGGCGCTCGACCCGATCGACCGCATCGTGCGCGGCGGCGATGGTGACCGCCGGCGACACCCGGCAGTGGAAGTTGACGATGATGCCCCCGTCGGTCTTGCGCGCGCGGACGTTGTGTACGTCTTGCACGCTCTCTCCCTGCTCCAGCGCCGACTGCAGGATGCGGCGAATATCGGCCAGCTCCGTCGCATCGACATCCTCGCTGGTCAGCCAATGCGGCGTCTGCGGCTCCAGGTGCGTCTCTATCTCGGTGTCTTCACCGATCGCCTGGCGCAGGATCCCCTCTATCTCCGTGGCAATGTCATGCGCCTGCGCCACGCTGGCGTTGGCCGGCACCGCCAAATCCATGCCGATCGCCATGCGCGTCGGCAGCTGCTGCAAGGTCACATTCTGCACCTGCGCGCCGTGGTTGGCGGCGATCGCCCGAATGCGCGTCGCCATGTCTTCATCGCTGCGGGTCTGCGGCACCGCGATGACGGTAAATTCCGCGCTGGCGTACTGCTCCCGCAGCCGCTCAACGATCTCTCGCTTCAGCGCGTCGATGCGTTCCAGCGGCAAGGTGCGGCACACCGCCACCGTGATTTCGACGAACAGCACCGCACCGGCGTTGCGAATGCGCACGCTGTCGCAGGCCAGCACCGCCGGAAAACTTGCCAGCGTGGCGCGGATCGCCTCAGTAGCCCCGGCCGGCGCGGCATCCATCAACGAGTCGAAGGAGCGTTTGCCCAGTTTGATCGCGGCGACAAAGATAAAGCCGGCGACGATCAGCGCGGCGATGGCGTCCGCGCGGCCAAAGCCCAGCAGCACAAACACCATGCCCAGCAGCACCACGCCGGACGAAAGCATATCGGAGAAGAAATGCAGCGCATCCGCTTCCAGCGCCGCGCTGTCGGTCGCTTTGGCGACGCGGTTGAGCGCCCGCACGCGGAAGAAATCGACGCAGATGGAAATGAGCAGCACCGCAATCACCACCGGCGCGGCGACGATCTCATGCGGTTGCCCGAGCAGGCTGCTGCCGGCCTCATAAACGATCCAGCCGGCGGCGCCCAGCAACAGCAGCACCTCGAACAGCGCCGCCAGGTTTTCCACCTTGCCGTGGCCGAAGTGATGATCGTCATCGGCGGGCTTATCGCTGATGCGCACCGCCAGCCAGGTGATGCTGGTGGCGATAAAATCGGTAAAAGAGTGGATCCCTTCGGATATCAGGCCAATACTGCCGGTAAAAATACCGGCGACGAACTTGCCCGTAGCCAGTAACCCGCTGGCGATCATCGAGTTTCTGGCCACGGCCTGTTTTTCATTCTGCATTATGCTGCTCACATTCGGACGGTGATTTATTTTTTTACTTTAGAGGATAATTGCCAGACAAAGGCGATCAGCAGCATACTGCCAGAAAATGTCAGCATGAGGCTAGTAAGAAAATTGGATTTTCCGGTGGAATAAAAATAAATCTCATTAACGCCCACCGAGATCATTAAAATGGCGTAGAGCAATCCCAGAATAAGAATCGTCATTATTATCAACTCCCGTATCAGGCCGCGCGTTCGGCGCGCCGCTAAAAATCCTCCCCATAATAAATAGCGGTTACGGGGAGGATGCATCTAGGCGGATCTTTTGCGTTCATCAATCATCCCATTTGGTGCTCATATAGGCCGCTAACAGGCCCAGTGAGCTGATCATTGCCAGGAATCCCATAAAAATAGTCATGTTTCCCATTATTTTGTCCTCAGGTTAAATGTTATCGATAAAAGCCCCTTGCGTTAAATATCGGGGTTGGTCGGTATCCATGTTTTTTAACGTCCTCCTCATTAAGGCTTTACATCTCCGCCCGCAACATCGGGCGGAGCGCGGTTAAATACCCAATACCTGCTGGGCAATTTTGAAATAAATAATCAGGCCGGTGCCGTCGATAAAGGTAGCGATAAACGGCGCCGATACCACCGCCGGATCGATGCCGAGACGTTTCAACAGCATCGGAATGATCGACGAGACAATCGCGCTCCACACGGTGATTGCCACCAGCGACAGGCTGACCACCAACGTCACCTCCATGCCGACGCCCATGATCCAGGCGCGTACCCAGGCCGCCAGGCCAATGGTGACGGCGATCAGCAGCGAGGTCGTCACTTCCTTGCGGATCACCGCGCCCAGGTTGCGCAGGCTGACCTCACCCAGCGCCATGGCGCGCACCAGCGTCGAGGTGATCTGGGTGCCGCTGTTGCCGCCGGTGCCGATCAGCAGCGGGATGAAGAACGCCAACGCGATCGCCGCTTCGAGCTGATCTTCAAACGCCTTCAGCACGTTGCCGGTGTAAGCTTCGGCGACGAACAGCATCAGCAGCCACACCGATCGTTTACGCCACAGCGCCCACGGGCTGGTCTCCAGATAAGGCTTGTCCAGCGGCAGGCTCGCGCCCTGGCGCTGCGCGTCTTCGGTGTTTTCATCCTCGACCAGGCGGGCGATCTCTCGCTCCCCCAGCACGCCGACCAGCGTGTTGTTCGCCACGACCGGCACCACGTCCAGGCCGCCCTTGCCGAGCAGATGCGCCACGTCGTTGCGATCGTCGTCGGGCGAAACCTGAAAATAGCTGTGGTCCATCATCACGCCGACCGCTTTATCCTGCTCGTCGCACTGCAGCAGTTTTTTCACCGACAGCGTGCCGCGCAGATGATAATCGTCCGCGGTAATAAATACCCGGGTGGGAATTTCGTCCGTTTTTAGCTGTGAAAGTAAATATTCCCGGGCATGATTGACCGTCATCGTCGCGGGAACAGTAATAAAATCGGCGTTCATATAGCCGGCGACCGAGGTCTCGTCGAGAGTTTCAGTCGCGCTCAGCGCCGGAGAAGAATAATGTTGATGTGACTTGATCATTGTCAGTCCCTATTTCTGTTTTGAACTTCAACAGCGAATCGCATAGGGGCGTAACCACAGAGGGAGTGCAGACTGCCTATCTCCGCGTCCAGGTTTTAGCACTATACAACGTATCCGAACTGTTGCTCGGAAGTTACTTTGGGCTGAACCTTAATCCGATAAAGCCTGTCTTAACCTTGGGCATCTCTCGATGTCGTCAGATCAGTAACCTGTGTTTGTATAGGAGCCTCGCCAAACGAGATACTGCATATAAACTACCGGCGCAGTATAGGCGGTGTTTTCTTCAGCGGGAAGAAAAGATTGCCCGTCGTTTATGGAGTATTTAGGATAATGTTATTAAACACGAATCTATAAAAACGGCTGATATAAATCAGCCGTTTTTTATTTCTCAGTGCTCGAGAAGATAGACGTTTTTATCGTACAAGGCGCCCTGACGGGTAAAGTCGATCCCCTTCACGTAAGGTTTAATGAGCGTGGCGTTAGCCTCGTAGTACACCGGTGCCACCGGCGTATCGGCGGCCAGCACCGCCTCAGCCTGCTGGAAATATTGTTGCACCTGCTGCGGCGTCTGCGCCGCCGTCGCCTGATGCAGAATGCGGTCATAGTCCGGGTTATGGTATTTGGGGCTGTTCTCGCTGCTGTCGGAACGGAACACGTTCAGGAAGGTGGATGGATCGTTGTAATCTGCCAGCCAGCGGGTAAAGGCCACGCCGTACTGCCCGCGGTTGATATTATCCAGCGTCACTTTACGCTCCTGGCTTTGCAAGCTGGCCTCTACCCCTAGGTTCTTTTTCCACATGGCGGCGGCGGCGATGACGATCTTCTTGATGGTGGCGTCATTGCTGTACAGCACGGTAAACCGCAGCGGGTTCTCGGCGTTGAAACCGGCCTGCGCCAGCAGTTGCTTCGCCTGGGCGTGCCGTTGTTCCGGCGTCCAGCCGGCCGCCGCGCCGGGCTGCAGGCTATAGCCGCCCGCCCCCGTTGGGGTAAAGGTCCAGGCCGGCTGTTGGCCGTATCCCAGCACCTTGCCGGCGATAATCTCTTTGTCCAGCGCCAGATTCAGCGCCTGGCGCACCCGCAGGTCGTTAAACGGCGCCTGGCGGTTGTTGAAGGCAAAATAACTGGTGGAGAGCAGCGGATAGGTCACCAGCTGTTGCTCACCGAGCGTTTTTTTCAGCTGCTGATACAGCTCCGGCGGCGTGGTATACCCCAACTCAACCTCGCCGGCGCGAAAACGCGCCACTTCCGGGAAGCCCTGTATCGGCAAGAACGTCACCTTGTTGAGCACGGTGTTGGCGTTGTCCCAATACTGCGGGTTACGCTCCACCACCACCTTTTCGTTCACCACCCACTGGCTGAGACGGAATGCGCCGTTGCCGACAAAATGCGCCGGTTGAGTCCAGTTCTTGCCGTACTGTTCCACCACCTTGCGGTTAACCGGCAAGACCGGAAAATGTACCAGCTGCTTGAGCAGGTAGGAGTTGGACTCCGACAGCGTCACCTGCAGGGTATGCGCGTCCAGCGCCTTGACGCCCAGCTCGCTCGGCGGTTTGCTGCCGGCGTTGATCGCCGCCGCATTAAGCACGTAGGCCGAAGCCAGATAGCTGCCGTACGGCGACGCGGTTTTCGGATCGGTGAGGCGCCGCCAGCTGTAGACGAAATCGTCGGCGGTCACCGGATCGCCGTTCGACCATTTGGCCTGCGGCCGCAGATGGAAGGTCCAGACGTTGCCCTGATGCTCCCATTTCTGCGCCAGCGCCGGGATCGCTTCGCCGTCTTTCCCGACGCGCAGCAAACCTTCGAACAAATCGTTGAAGATGTAGAACTCCACATTGCTCTCGGCCAGGTTCGGATCCAGCGTCGCCGGTTCATACCCGTTGGCGCGCACCAATTCCTGTACCGGCGCCAGTTTAGCGCCCGCCGGTACGTCGGCAGCCTGAGCTGCCGTCGCGTTAAAAGCCAGGAGGATTAAACCAGCCAATTTCTTGTCATTAAATGAATATTTCACGTCGATATCCCTGTTAAGTGTTTTATCGCGTTCAATATGCAATGTGGCAGTGGAATAAATTAAATCATTAATCGCTATGAGTCATAACCAAAAGCGGTGTTGAATTTCTTTCATTATCAACGGAATAGTGGCGAATACTGACGAAAACAAGCGGGAGGACGTGGCGGCCGGCATCGCCGAACAGGAACGTCGCGAACCGGCGGTGAAATAAATTCAGACAATCAATACAGATTATTCCAGCCGAAACTTAACTTATCCTTAGGGCAATTCATTTTGTGAGCGATCGTCAAAAATAATTTAATACGAATCGTTTTCACTATCATTATTGATGTTCTTGGCTAAAATCGGCCTGCTTGCGCTTGCCAGGCGATATTCGTTTTCCTCATTCGAACGCTAAAAGGATAACTGCATGAAGCTGCGTATTTCATCTCTCGGCCCCGTCGCCCTGCTCGCCTCCTCGATGATGCTGGCCTTCGGCGCTCAGGCGGCCTCGGCCGATCAGGGCATCGTCATTTACAACGCCCAACATGAAAACCTGGTCAAATCCTGGGTCGACGGGTTTACCAAAGACACCGGCATCAAGGTCACGCTGCGCAACGGCGGCGACAGCGAGCTGGGCAATCAGCTGGTGCAGGAAGGCAGCGCCTCGCCTGCCGACGTGTTCCTGACGGAAAACTCCCCGGCGATGGTGTTGGTGGATAACGCCAAGCTGTTCGCCCCGCTGGACGCCGCGACGCTGGCCCAGGTGGAACCGCAGTATCGCCCAAGCCACGGCCGCTGGACCGGCATCGCCGCCCGCTCTACCGTGTTCGTCTACAACCCGGCCAAACTGACCGAAGCACAGCTGCCGAAGTCGCTGCTGGACCTGGCCAAGCCGGAATGGAAAGGCCGCTGGGCCGCCTCGCCGTCGGGCGCCGATTTCCAGGCGATCGTCAGCGCGCTGCTAGCGCTGAAAGGCGAGAAAGCGACGCTGGAGTGGCTGAAAGCGATGAAAACCAATTTCACCGCCTATAAGGGCAACAGCACGGTGATGAAAGCGGTCAATGCCGGCCAGGTCGACAGCGGCGTGATCTATCACTACTACCCGTTCGTGGATGGCGCTAAAACCGGCGAGAACAGCAACAACATCAAGCTGTACTACTTCAAACATCAGGATCCGGGCGCGTTCGTCAGCATCTCCGGCGGCGGCGTGCTGGCTTCCAGCAAGCATCAGCAGCAGGCGCAGGCGTTCATCAAGTGGATCACCGGCAAACAGGGCCAGGAGATCCTGCGCACCAACAACGCCTTCGAATACGCCGTCGGCATCGGCGCAGCCTCCAACCCGAAACTGGTGCCGCTGAAAGATCTGGACGCACCGAAAGTAGATGCCGCGCAGCTGAACAGTAAAAAAGTGGTCGAACTGATGACCGAAGCCGGCCTGCTGTAAGGCCCGCCGGCAAACCGAGAGTTTTTGATCGTTATGTCAAACCTGAGTACCCACGCCGCGCAGACCGCGCGGCGTTATTCTGTTGTCCCCCGTCATCAGCGGCCGGGGGCGATCGTAGTGGCCAGCGCCGTGCTGCTGTCGCTGCTGGCGCTGTTGCCGCTGGGATTCGTTATCGGCGTGGCGTTTGAAACCGGCTGGCAAACGGTCAACGCTCTGGTTTTCCGCCCGCGCGTGGCGGAACTGCTGTTGAACACCCTGCTGTTGGTGGTGCTGACGCTGCCGATCTGCGCCGTGCTGGGCGTGGCCCTGGCCTGGTTGACCGAGCGCACCACGCTGCCGGGCCGCCGTCTCTGGGCGGTACTGGCCACCGCGCCGCTGGCGGTGCCGGCCTTTGTGCAAAGCTATGCCTGGATCAGCCTGGTGCCGTCGATGCACGGCCTGGGCGCCGGGGTCTTCATCTCGGTGCTCGCCTATTTCCCGTTTATTTACCTACCGGCCGCCGCCGTCCTGCGCCGTCTGGATCCCGGTATCGAAGACGTCGCCACCTCGCTCGGTTCCCGGCCGCTGACGGTCTTTTTCCGCGTGGTGCTGCCGCAGCTGAAGCTGGCGGTCTGGGGCGGTTCCCTGCTGATCGCATTGCACCTGCTGGCGGAGTATGGCCTGTATGCCATGATCCGCTTCGATACCTTCACCACCGCGATCTTCGATCAGTTCCAGTCGACCTTCAACGGCCCGGCGGCCAACATGCTGGCCGGCGTATTGGTATTGTGCTGCCTCGGGTTACTGCTGCTTGAGGCTCTCAGCCGCGGCCGCGCGCGCTATGCCCGCGTCGGTTCCGGCAGCGCCCGCAGCCAAACGCCGCGTCGCCTTTCGCTGCCGCTCGCCGCGCTGGCGCTGCTGCTGCCGATTTCGCTGACCGCGCTGGCGCTGGGCGTGCCTTTCATTACCCTGGCCCGCTGGCTGTGGCTGGGGGGATTCGAGGTGTGGCGCAACGCCGAGCTGTGGCCTGCGCTGTGGCAAACGCTGTCGCTGTCCGGCGTCGGCGCGTTGCTGATCACGCTGTGCGCCATTCCGATGGCCTGGCTGTCGGTACGCTATCCGGCCCGGCTGTACCGCGTGCTGGAAGGCTGTAACTACGTGACCAGCTCGCTGCCCGGCATCGTGGTGGCGCTGGCCCTGGTGACCATCACCATTCACAGCTTCCGGCCGATTTACCAAACCGAAATCACCCTGTTGCTGGCGTATTTGCTGATGTTTATGCCGCGGGCGCTGATCAACCTGCGCGCCGGCATCGCACAGGCGCCGGTGGAATTGGAAAACGTGGCGCGTAGCCTCGGCAAATCGCCGGCGCAGGCGCTGTGGAGCACTACGCTGCGGTTGGCGGCGCCGGGTGCCGCGGCGGGCGCGGCGCTGGTGTTCCTGGCGATCGCCAATGAACTGACCGCCACGCTGTTGCTGGCGCCGAACGGCACCCGCACGCTGGCCACCGGATTTTGGGCGCTGACCAGCGAGATAGACTACGTCGCCGCCGCGCCTTATGCGCTGATTATGGTGGCGCTGTCATTGCCGCTCACCTGGCTTCTTTATTCTCAATCTAAACGCACGGCGGGACTATGAGCACGCTCGAACTGCACGGTATCGAAAAATCTTATAACGCCATCAGGGTGCTGGAACACATCGACCTGCAGGTTGCCGCCGGCAGCCGCACGGCGATCGTCGGCCCTTCCGGCTCCGGCAAAACCACCCTGCTGCGCATCATCGCCGGCTTTGAAATTCCCGACGGCGGCCAGATCCTGCTGCAGGGGCAAGCCATGGGCAACGGCGGCGGCTGGGTGCCGGCGCATCTGCGCGGCATCGGCTTCGTCCCGCAGGATGGCGCGCTGTTCCCGCACTTCACCGTCGCCGGCAACATCGGTTTTGGCCTTAAAGGCAGCAAGCGTGAGAAACAGCGGCGCATCGAGGCGCTGATGGAGATGGTGGCGCTGGATCGCCGTCTGGCCGCTCTGTGGCCGCACGAATTGTCCGGCGGGCAGCAGCAACGGGTCGCGCTGGCGCGTGCCCTGTCGCAGCAACCCCGGCTGATGCTGCTGGACGAACCGTTCTCGGCGCTGGATACCGGCCTGCGCGCCGCCACCCGCAAAGCGGTCGCCGAACTGCTGACGGAGGCCAAGGTGGCGTCGATTCTGGTCACCCACGATCAGAGCGAAGCGCTGTCGTTCGCCGATCAGGTAGCGGTGATGCGCAACGGCCGGCTGGCGCAGGTGGGCGCGCCGCAAGATCTCTATCTGCGGCCGGTCGATGAGCCGACCGCCAGCTTCCTTGGCGAAACGCTGGTGTTGACCGCCGAACTGGCGCACGGCTGGGCCGACTGCGCATTGGGGCGCATCGCCGTCGACGATCGGCAACGCAGCGGCCCGGCGCGCATCATGCTGCGCCCGGAGCAGATTCAAATCGGTTTGTCAGATCCGGCGCAGCACGGCCAGGCGGTGATCACCGGCATCGATTTCGCCGGCTTCGTCTCTACGCTCAACCTGCAAATGGCCGCCGGCGGCGCGCAAATCGAGATCAAAACCGTCAGCCGCGAAGGCCTGCAGCCCGGTTCTCAGGTCACTCTCAACGTGATGGGCCAGGCGCATATTTTCGCCGGTTGACATGGCGGGGGGAGCCTCTTGACGCTCCCCTCGCCGCCGAGGCCATTATTCGCCACCACAACCAGACGCTGTCGGGGCCGTTCCTGACGTTGGCATTGGCGGAAGAGATACGATCCTAAGCGAAACGCTAAGTGTAGCGACCTGCATTTATAAATGGGCAAACCTGCATTTACTCCAGATTTTCAGCCCACATTAACTGCAACCAGCGCTGGTCTCAGACCCACAATACCTGCAAATGAACCTGCATTTATCCGCACCGACCCCAGCCATGCGGATTGCAGACCGATAGTGAACGTCACAGGATAGCGTCCATAACACGGTCGTTTCATGGATGAATAGAACGTACCAGGTCCGTTTTTATAATTTAAAAAAAAGAAACCATTGTTATATAAATAGATAGGGACATCCCATTAATGGATACATTTTGAAAACTAAAAACCATTTCCTATGCAATAATTATCTTATTAATTTATATTGATTAGTACATGAATTTATATGGCTATTTTCCTACGTCCGTAACAAATAATTAAAGCATTAATTTATTTTAAAGCTATTCTATTGAATTAGGTACGCCAAATATACTGCAATTGATTATTTATTTAATAATTTAAACTGCAAGTATGTTGTGCTTTCTGTGGCGAAAAATTATTTTTCCTTTAACGATAATAAAGGGGTGATGCAATGGAAAATAAATCAAATCATGTGAGTGAACTTGTAACGTCCGATGTCTCCACACAGTGGATGGCAGTAAGTAACATCCAAATCAGAACGGATGCGGATTCAAGTCCCGTGCAAATTTTTGGTAATGGGCTCAATATGATAAAGGTTTATGTCAGCTTTGACCTTTTGAATGGAAACAGCACGTCGGATAAAAACCTCCCGGCCAAAAACACGCCTGACGTTGCCACGCTAAAAAAAGCCACAACGCTTATTGTATACAATGATATAAAACACAATGAATTAAAGAGGTTAACCAGTTGCCCCACTATGGATAACCTTTCCCCTGACGGTTGGAGTGACGGTTGGGCTTATACGGATAAGCCTAATCAATTTCTGGTTGTGTCAAGCGCAGCCAACAATGCGGTGACACCAACCAATCGTGCTCAAGTGATCTATTACGTTCTGTGTAAAAGCCCAAAAATGCTCAGTCTTCAAATAGGCGTTAAGATCACCCCGACGGGACCGGGTGCCAGCAGCTATTATGATGCGCCAAAGGGCATTAGCGAGGCTCCCCTTACCATTATCGCAAACCCCACAGTAACTTATTATCCCGACAATTTTGTCTGCTCGTGGCAACCGGTATCCCATAGCGGCAGCAGCGATACCTGGGACTCGAGCATTGATTCGATCAATAACTTCTGGCGGCAGTATAACGGCGTCATCAGCATTGATCCTGGAGTAAGCGGTGCGGGAAGTAAGCTTTACTACCAAATTTCATGCCCACCGCAGAAACAATCGAATAATCTTATGTCCCCGTGCAGTACGCGTACCATTAACGGTTATCGTACCGACGCATATGTTTGGCCGTCAACGCAAAAAAATTCGCCACCAAAAGATCGTCCAATTGTTGGCATCTCTCCGTCGGAAACCGACCAGAACGATGTGACTCTCATAAATATTGGCGATGAAAGCGATAAGATAAGAATCAGTCTGATTTTCAGCGTGAACACGGATTATGCCGAGGGACAGCGATGCAGCGCCAACAAAATCACGGTTTATGATGAAAATGGAAATTCCGGCGCGTTTTATCTGAGCCCTGACCTGCCCAATTATGCACAGTTATTAAACGATACATCGTGGTCTCCCTGTAGTGGAAATCAGAATAACGTTATCAATACAAACTATCCCGTAGCAATAGTTAACAACCATTCCGGTAACATGTTTATCTGGAACAACCAGGAGGCGCAAACTCACCAGGACGGATTAAGCAATTACTATAAATGGACACTCTCACCGGTCAAGTCCCCTGGCCGCACGATATTCAGTCTATACAGCACGAATACCGAGAGGTATTTAATGCGGGGCAATAAAAGCGGCAAGGATTTTAAAATGATCCCTTGTGGCAATCTCAATGATAACTGGACGTCATTCAGTTTAAAACCTTTGTGGTCACAACAACTATTTGGGATCGCCACCTACGCGGGAAATATCTATTTAAGAGCGGAAAACGAAACCTCCACACATACGAGGGGTTATTATCATGTCTATGGTGACGGATATTACAGCCCGGAAGATATCCCTAACCTCCCTGCATTACAGTGGTCTTTTAAACCTATAAAATAAAATCATCGCCTCCTGCTTGTTGCCGCGGTTTCAACTGAAGGCGCTTATCATTATAAACAGGATAAAATCACATGAGTGACGACTCTGCCTTTTTCACCCAAGCCAGTAACTTTATCAGCGCCGTATCCGGGGGGGTAGATCCGCGTACCGGTCTATACGGCATCAATATTACCCTGGGTCAGTTGGTTGCCAACGATCGCCGGGGGCCGGTCCTGCCTCTGTCGCTCAGTTATTCTCCTCTCAATACCACCGATATCGGTTTCGGCATTGGTTTTGCTCTCGGGCTGTCTTCTTATCACGGTGACGCTCAGTCCGGGTTGCTTACGCTTGCCACCGGTGAACGCTATCAGGTCATTGACGGCGGCATTCAGCAAAAAAAACTCGACAATTTCAGGTTCGATATGTCGGAAGACAACTATCGTATTCTGCATAAAGATGGCAGCGTAGAGCTGCTCGGGCAGATTGGCGGTTTCTGCGTTCCTAGCCAGATATTCACGCCAAGCGGCAACAATATCACGCTACATTGGGATGTCTCCTGCGGCCCGTTACGGCTGAGCAATATTACCGATGAGGCAGGTATATCCTTACTTACCCTGGAATACACGGGAAACTCCGCCGTTCTGCACGTGTTGCCTGATCAGACGGAAGGGTACGACGTTTGGTTAACCCTGGATAATGAATATCACCTGACGGAGCTGTGGTGTAATGGCCTGGGTGAAAAAGATACATCATTAACCTGGAATATTGGCTATGACCTGCTGGAACAAAGTGGAAACAGTTGGGGGCCGTGGGCGACCTCATTGACCTGGCCAGGCGGGCTCAGGGAAAGCGTCACTTACCTTTGCGGTGATAATGCGCAACGCTTTCCGGAAGGGGCTGGCTTCCCCCCGTTGCCGTGTGTCTCAAGCATAACAACGGCGGACATGTCGTTTTCCCAGACGCAGCAATATGATTATTCCGACCACAATTTTCTTGGTTATGGTTCATCTATAGGCTGGGAGGCGCAGCAAGATAATCTCTACAGTGCGGCAAGCGACTATAAATACAGCTCCACCCAGACGTACACCGACGATGCCGGGGTACAAACGACCACCGTTCGAACCTATAACAATTATCACCTGCTCGAATCCCAGGTGACCACACGCAACGACTGCGTTACCGCGCAACTTACGGAATATCATATTGCACAGAACGCGACGTTTGACGTTCAGCCATCAAACTATCAGTTGCCCAAAACCACCACCACCACCTGGACCAGAGGCAGCGGTACATCGGCAAAAACTCGCAGTGAAATCACCAGCACCACATTTGATGACTCGGGGAACCCGCTAAAAAAATCAACAGTATCGAAAGACGGCAGTGGGGTGTGCACGCCCATCGGCACCGACATCGTCTGGACATATTATCCCGCTGGAGGGGAGACGGCGGATGCCGCCGCCGGGACTGGCTGTCCAGCGGAACCAAACGGATTTATACGGTTTATCAAGACAATGACGGCGACGCCCCGACTGACCGGCGGCTACAAGAGCCCCGAGCAGGTCACCACTTATGCTTACGTGGGCATGGAAACGCCGGATGATGCAAAAGAGGCGATTTCTCTGACCATCATGAAGAGCCGCGAAACCCATTGTCGCGGCAAGCAGCTACTGGCGAACTATGACTACTTCTACTCGGACAAACAAGATAAGACCAACGAATTTGGCCGCCTGATTAAGACGGTTGATATCCATTATCCATCAGGAAAGGAGGGGAAGACGTATCAGACCACGAACGGCACGGCCTACACGCTGAATGCGGCGGACAATGCATTAATCCAGACTGACACCCTGTTAACGCATGACGGCCTGAGCCTGACACATCAGCAGAGGCTCTCGCGTTTCACCGGGCGAGTATGGGAAACGGTTGACGCGCTGGGTGTGAAAGATGTGATGGAGTACGACATGCTGGGGCGCATGACCAAGATCATTACGGCGAAAAATACGGATTATGAAAATACGCGAACCTGGGTCTATGATATCAACGCTGACAACAGTACCCCATTCTCCATCACTGCGACGGATGCGAACCATAATCAGGTGCGTACCGGCTACAACGGTGCAGGAAAAATGATGAGCACAGACGTCTGCCTGGCCGACGACCTGAGCCAAAGCTGGAAAACGTTAAAAACGGGAAGCTATGACAGCCTGTTGCGCCCGACCTCAGTGACGAACAGTGACTATCTGCCAATGGGCTCAGGGAATCTGGAGAGTAAAGCAAGCCAAAACCTGTCCAGCACATTGTCCTATGATGACTGGGGGCTGCAACATCACGTTGCGACGTCGCATGACCTGCTGCATTACCGTGTAACGGATCCGATAGCCATGACGATAACTGCCTATACCGTTGGGAAAAACAATGTCCGCAGCGCCACGACGGTCACCCGGTACAATCTTAATCGGGTGGCGGTACAAATTGACGTCTATAACAATACCAAAGATCCGACGGCGCCCGATTTCGCCGTTCAAAGCGCCGACAGTACAACCAGCGCGGAATTCGACGGTCTCAACCAACTGCGTCGGCAAACGGACGAACTGGGCCGCGTAACGGCGTTCGACTATGATCCGTTTGGGCGGATTGCGGCGACAACATTGCCCAAAGTGTATTCCGACAGTATCAGTGCCGGTACGCAAATCATCCGAATTTACAGTGAAGCCTCGCCATCAGCCTGGCTGAGCGACATTCAGGTAGCGGCGGAAAACGAGACTAAGTCGGGTGCGCGGGGAGCACCGGTATCCATGGGTACCCAGGACTTTGACGGTTTAGGCCGGGTGACAAGCCGCACATCTGGCGGCCGGACCTGGACGGCCAGCTACAGCGCAGGAACCAAGCTTAAAGAGGGTGCCATATCGCCCGGTAGCCTGCACGGTCCGGACAGTTTGACCTCGCCAAACAACAACAGGGTCAACTACGGCTATATTGCGGCGCTGGGCGGCAAGCTGGCCTTTGCGCAGAGTGCCGCACTCCCGCAGCGTAAAGAATTTACCTATGATCGTGCAACGGGCAAGCTGAAAACCGCGAAAGTCAAGAATGGCAGTCAGGTGGAAAACAGCATTACTAACACCTATACGCCGTCGGGCCGCTTATCCGCTGAGCTTTTTTCTCAGGCAACAGTGGCGGCGAAGTACACCTATACGGCGGCCGGTGAAGTCACGAGCTACATCGACGTTACGAAAATAGTTCAGTCGGTAACGAGTTACGACGGTTTTGGCCGTCAGACGGGGGTCAGCGATAAAGATGTGATGATAACGCTTGGGTATGACGAATTAGATCGACCGAATCAGTGGGTGAGTAAGGATCTGTCCACCGAAGCGACGCTGACGACGACGGTGCAGTGGGATAATTTGGGCCGAGAAAAACTGCGTACGGTAACCAGTAACCAAAGTGCCCATAGCTGGACGCTGGAGTCTGAATGGTACTCCAATGCTCAGGTTAAAACGAAAATGCTAAAACGCGGCGGACAAGCAGTACGTACGGAAAACTATAGTTATGATCCGCGCAACCGCCTCACGAACTACAGCGCCAGTGGCAGCGAGTTGCCGCAAGATGAGCAAGGCAACCAGATAACGTCACAGTCATTCAGCTATGATGCCTACGGCAATATTACCTCGGTGCAGAGTACGTTTGCGGATGGTAGCAAGGATACACTGGCTTGCACCTATAACAACCCCGCTGACCCTTGCCAACTGACCCAGGCGACGCATACACATCCAAGCTATGAAACCACCATCCCGATGAAATATGACCTGAATGGCATGCTGACGGATGATGGCATGGGGGCATCCGCGAGGACATTGAACTATTACTCATCCGTCCAGGAAGGGCGTTTATCCAGCGCAACGCGCAAGCTCAAAGATGCCTCATCGCAAAGCACGGTTTATCAATATGACGCCATGGGCCGGCTGATACAGCAGGACGAAACAGCGCTGCACTACCGTGGAACAACGCTGGTGAATCAGCAGAAAGCAGGAGATGAGGTTCGGCTGATAACGGGGCCGGGCGGCAATCTGGCGCAGATCCGCACCGGCGTTAACCCCGGAGTCTGGCTGACGGGAACGGATGCCAATGGCTCGGTGCTGAGCATAGAGCAGGATGCCCGGCAAGACCAGGGAACGTACGATCCGTACGGCCAGAGCATCAATAATCCCGGCGGCAGCGTGCTGGGGTATAACGGTGAACGTCAGGACGAGATTCTTGGCGGTTACCATTTGGGCAACGGTTACCGCCTGTACAACCCTTACCTGAAACGTTTTTCCTCTCCTGACAGCCTGAGCCCGTTTGGGAAAGGAGGGATTAATCCCTATGCCTATTGTGAGGGCGACCCCATCAACCACACCGACCCGACAGGTCATCACGTACGCTGGCAAGCCATTGTCGGTGGCGTGGCATCCGTTATCGGATTGGGGCTGGCCGCAACCTTTGGCGGACCGCTGGCGGTAGCGGGAGCATTGCTCGCCGTGACGTCCGCTGGAACCAATATTGCCAGTCAGGCGGAAAGCAATTCGCATCCCGAAACCAGTCGTATTCTGGGCTGGGTATCGCTGGGAACCGGCGCGGCGTCCGCCGCCGTTGGTGTGGGGGCGGCGGTGCAGGATGTGGGCGGTTCAATGGAGAGGACATTGACGGACAATCCCAGAACAAGAGGTCGCATCGAAGGCGGAGTCGCGGAGGAGCATGTTAATATAGATTACCATTCTGGTTCTGAAGAGAATCCAAGAGCGTGGGACGATTCCATTCGTAATGAGAATGGGACCTATCTTATGGCGAGTAACCGTGTAATAAATGCCGATTATGTGAAAGATGCTGTCAACTTTGTATCTAAGGCCAATGATAAAGATATAGTAATTCTATCTGGAAGCCATGGTACTTCTCGAGGCGTTAACTGGGAAGGCTCTTACAGGCGCGATAGTCTTATTGTGCGCCAATTTGGTCGCGAGGATCGTTCCCTCAGTCTAGGGAACTCGAGGGTATCTGTCAGAAACCTTTCGAGAATATCAACAAGTGAGTACTCTCGTATAGTAAACAGTACAGATAAAAATGTTATTTTAGGCTACTGTTTCAGCCGCAACGATGTTGTTCTGAGGGATGCCAGAAACTTACGTCCGGTGACTTCTTGGTATGTGGGGAGAAGGCAATTTGATGATTATTTGACCGACACTGGTCAAGTCTGGCACGAGTTCATTTAGGGAGATCATCACAATGACTCCCTAGACCTATATACCGGTGTTCCGACGGATAACGTCGTGGCCACGAGCTGGTTTACCAGTTCTGATTTAACACCACCCGTCACACAAACCGGTCACCTGCTGACCGGTTTTTTCGGTTAAAAAAAGACGATCGTATTCTGGCGGCGGGTTTGCCCATTTATAAATGCAGGTCGCTACAGCCAAGGCCGGGCTAACGCCCGGCCCGCTCAGCGGCAAATCTTGTCGTGACGCGGCTTTTTCGGCGCCAGCAGATAATCCACCACGCTTTCGTCAACGCAGCTGTCGATGCCGTTCAGCACCAGCGTATGCCCGTCGCGTTCGCGGGTGATCAGCGGGCTTTTAAAGGCGGCGGCCATCACCTGCGCGTTGCGGTACGGCGTGGTCGGATCGTAGCGCTGCGCGACGAACAGCAGCGGCGGCAACGCGGCAGACGCCACCGGTGTGTGCGGCCGATCTTTGCCGCGGTACGGCCACAGATCGCACATTTCCAGCGGGTATTCGTGCAGCGGCAGATAGTGGGCATACATAGCGGCGGTATTGATCTCCTGCCGCTGCCGGCGCAACAGCTGCGTATCGGCCGTCGGGTTGGCGACGTCGGCACAGGTGATGACGTTCAGGGCGTCATCGGCATCCGGCGAATAGCTTTCGTCGATCAGATCGGAAACCTGCTGCCCGGCGATCCCGGCATCGAGCTGGCGCAGCACGGTCGCCAGCTCGTGCCAGCGCTCCGGCCACAGCAGCAGCGAACGCGTGACCGTCAGCACGTCGTCGGCGGAGATTTCATACCCCGCCGCGGTGACGAACGGCTGCTCATGCAGCTTACGCAGCAAGGCATGATAACGCTGCAGCGCCTGATTGGCGCCGCCGCCCAGCTGGCAACTGTCGGTTTTGCCGCAGTAGGCAGCGAAGCGCAGGAAGCTTTGCTGGAAGCCCCGCTCCTGGTTCAGCCGCTGGGTGAAATCGTCTTCCGCCAGATCCACCACCCCGTCGAGCACCAGCGCGCGCGTTTTCTTCGGAAAACGTTCGGCATACAGCGCCGCCACCTTGGTGCCGTAAGAGTACGCCATCGCCGTCAGCCCCGGTTCGCCCAGCGCGTGGCGGATCGCGTTCAGATCGTTGACCGCTTCGTCGGTGCCGATATGTTGCAGCACGTCCGCGCCGGTCTGTTTGATGCAGGCGGCAATCAGGGTGCGCGTCTGGTTCTCCGCACCGGCCACGTCGTTGTCGTCCGGTGACGGGGTTTCGTCGCCTTCGGCCACCTGACAGGAGATTTTCGGCGTCGATTGGCCGACGCCGCGCGGATCGTAACCGATGATATCGTAGGATTTACGCAGCCTGGCGACGTGACCATCATTGCCCAAATAAGGATTGATGCCCGGCAGGCCCGGCCCGCCGCTGATCATCACCACGCTGCCCTTTTTCGGCCCGGTGGCGGGCAGCAGGGTCAGCGCCAAACGCACGGTCTGTTCGCCCGCCTGCGCCGCATGAGCGGGCGGCGTGGCGTAGGCTAACGGCACCTCAAGGTAACCGCAGCGCAGCCCCGGCGGTGGCGGCTCATCGAACCAGCGCTGAAAACCGCTGTTGAGACATGATTGCCAACGAATGCCGTTCTCGGTCGCGGCACCGTGGAGCACAGGCTTGGCCTGGGCGGGCAACGCGGCGGCGGTCGCGGCGAGCAGCGCCAGAATACGCAGTACTGACATGGGGAGTCCTTTCAACTCAACGAATCGGTCAAAGGTTAACGATACCCGGTTAAACAGCTAGCCAATAGAACACAAAAAGCCGTGCGGGTGAAGCCGTCACCGCGCGCCCGGCAAGATTTTTCTCTGCTCGGATTGCTCTTATAACGCACAGAATGCTGCAAAAAACGGCGTCTACCTGCTAGGCTTAGGATTCGTTAACCCACAAGGATCAGGAGAGCAGCATGTTTGGTAAAGCGGAAGACAAAGCCAATGAAGCCGCAGGCGCGGTAGAAGAAGCGTTCGGCAAAGCCGTCGATTCGCCGGAGCATCAGGTGCGCGGCGCGGCGCGCAAATACGCCTCCCAGGCCAGCTATGCCGCCCGAGACGCAGCGGACAGCGTAAGAACCCAGGTGGAAGCCAACCCGCTGGCCGGCGTGGCCGTTGCGGCGGCGGTCGGCATCGTTTTCGGCTTCTTGCTGGGACGCAAATAAGCGGCGAATGCGCCGCTCGACAACAGGCCCGTTACGGGCCTTTTTTTTCGCCCTTTTCTCCCCCTGCGCGCAAACTTTCATCTATCACAGCCATCGCTTAAAAAAACCAACGCCTTCAACTACGATTAGTTTGTGACCAGAGCGAGGCTCTGCGATCCGGCAGATAACCCTCTGAGGATTATCACCATTATCCATGCTGTTTAAGCCGCTCTCCTTCACGCGGCTAAGAAAGGTTGATTATGGCTCGCACCACCCCTATCGAACGTTACCGCAACATCGGCATCTCCGCGCATATCGATGCCGGCAAGACCACCACCACCGAGCGGATTCTGTTTTACACCGGGGTCAGCCACAAGCTGGGTGAAGTGCATGACGGCGCGGCGACCATGGACTGGATGGCGCAGGAACAGGAGCGCGGCATCACCATCACCTCGGCGGCCACCACCTGCTTTTGGAACGGCATGCAGCATAATTATCCGCAGCACCGCATCAATATCATCGACACCCCCGGGCACGTCGATTTCACCATTGAAGTGGAGCGCTCGATGCGCGTGCTGGACGGCGCCGTGATGGTCTATGACTCGGTGGGCGGCGTGCAGCCGCAGTCGGAAACCGTTTGGCGCCAGGCCAACAAATACAAGGTGCCGCGGCTGGCGTTCGTCAACAAAATGGACCGCATCGGCGCGGACTTTTTCCGCGTGCGCAAAATGATGATCGAGCGCCTGAAAGCCAACCCGGTGCCGATCGTTATCCCTATCGGCGCCGAAGACCACTTCAGCGGCGTGGTGGATCTGGTGCGGATGAAGGCCATACTGTGGGACGAAGCCTCGCAGGGCATGAACTTCAGCTTCGAAGAGATCCCGGCCGAGCTGCGCGATTCGGCGCAGGAGTGGCGCGAAAACATGATTGAGGCCGCCGCCGAAGCCTCGGAAGAGCTTATGGAGAAATACCTCAACCAGGTACCGCTGAGCGAAGAGGAGATCGTCCACGGGCTGCGGGTGCGCACCGTCGCCGGCGAAATCCAGCCGATGCTGTGCGGATCGGCGTTCCGCAACAAAGGGGTGCAGCGCATGCTGGATGCGGTGATCGAGCTGATGCCCTCGCCGCTCGACGTGCCGCCGATGGAGGGCCACGGCGAACACGATGAAATCATCACCCGCAAAGCCGACGACAACGAAAAATTCTCGGCGCTGGCGTTCAAGCTGATGACCGACCCGTTCGTCGGCCAGCTGACCTTCGTGCGCGTCTACTCCGGGGTGCTGGCCAAAGGCAGCAGCGTTTACAATCCGATCAAGGGCAAAAAGGAGCGCATCGGCCGCATCGTGCAGATGCACGCCAACGATCGTAAGGACATCGACGAGCTGCACGCCGGCGACATCGCCGCCTGCGTCGGCCTGAAGGACGTCACCACGGGCGATACGCTGTGCGACCCCGGCGCCATCATCACGCTGGAACGCATGACCTTCCCCGAGCCGGTGATCGCCCAGGCGATCGAGCCGAAGACCAAGGGCGACCAGGAGAAAATGGGCATCGCGCTGCAGCGCCTCTCTTCGGAAGATCCGTCGTTCCGCGTGCGCACCGATGAAGAATCCGGCCAAACCATCATCTACGGCATGGGCGAGCTGCACCTGGAGATCATCGTCGATCGCATGCGCCGCGAATTCGGGGTTGAGACCACCACCGGCAAGCCGCAGGTGTCGTACCGCGAAACCATCCGCAAGCGGGTGGCCGACGTGGAAGGCAAGTTCGTGCGCCAGTCCGGCGGTAAAGGGCAATACGGCCACGTGGTGCTGACCGTCGAACCCAACGAACCCGGCAAAGGCTTCGAATTCTTCGATGAGATCAAGGGCGGCGTCATTCCGGGCGAATTTATCCCGGCGGTGAAAAAAGGCGTGCTCGAGGCGCTGAACAACGGCGTGCTGGCCGGTTATCAGGTGGTGGACGTCAAGGTGCACCTGACCTTCGGTTCTTACCATGACGTCGACTCGTCGGAACAGGCGTTCCGCATGGCGGCGATTTTCGGCTTCAAGGAAGCCTGCCGCCTGGCGGATCCGGTGATCCTTGAGCCGATCATGTCGGTGGAGGTGGAAACGCCGGAAGATTATGCCGGCAACGTGATGGGCGACCTCTCCTCACGCCGCGGCCTGGTGCAGGGCATGGAAGAGATACCGGGCGGCGGCGGCAAGGAAATTCGTGCCAAGGTGCCGCTGTCCGAGATGTTCGGCTACTCGACGACCCTGCGTTCGATGTCGCAGGGCCGCGCCACCTACACCATGGAATTCAGCCACTACGCCGAAGCGCCGCGCAACGTGGCCGAAGAGATCATTCACCACAGCAAGCGTTAACCCTCGCGCCCGCCTTCGCGGCGGGCGTCACCCCTGCTTGTCCTCCAGCGCCACCACCACCGGCTGCGGCTTGATGCGCATGGCGTACACCACGCCGGCGATCAGGCAGACGATGCCGGCCAGCGTCAGCAGCGGCGGCCAGGCCTGGCGCAGCAGAAAGGTATAGGCCAACCCCGCCAGAATTTCGAACACGATGAGCGGCCCCACCAATACCGTCGGCAGGCGCTGGCTGGCTTCGTTCCAGCATAGCGCCCCCAGCCAGGAGCAGAACACGCCGATGACCAGCATCAGCGGGATAAACACCTCAGGGCGCGGGCCGAACGGCAAGGCGAACGCCGGTTCGCTCAGCGCCAATTGGCCGCAGACCGCCAGATAGCCCAGCAGCGCCAGCGGCAGCGTCACCAGCCCTTGCGCCGTGGCCCAGGTAGCCGGCCGCTGCGTCGGGTTCTCCCGCAGCCAGCGCGAGTTGCGCAGCGGGAACCAGGTCCAGCACGCCACCGCCAACACGGCCAGCCCCAGGCCGCTGAGATAACGCCAGCCGTCGATCGGCAGCGCGTTGCCGCGCAGCTCGGCGACGTTCACGCACGCTAACCCGCAGACGATCAGCAGCAGTGCCGGCGCCAGCTTGCCCCAGGCCAGCCGCCCGTCGTGGCGGCCGTAAAACAGATTGGCGCAGATGGCGATCACCACCGGCAAGGTGCCGATGATCATGGTCGATACCGGTGCGCCGGTACGCTGAATGGCGCTGGCCAGGCACAGGTAGTACAGCAGGTTACCGATAGCCGTCAGCTTGAGCGCCTCCAGCCAATCCTGGCGCCGCAGCTTGCGCAGGCGGCGGCGATCGAACCACGCCAGCGGCAAGGTGATCAGCCCGAAGGCCAGATAGCGCCCGGTGGACTGCAGCGCGGCGGGATAATCCGGCACCAGCAGCGGGCCGACGAAGATCAATCCCCACATCAGCCCGGCGGCCAGGGCAAACACAACGCCAATGAACATAACGACTCCGACAAACGGCCGGTGCGGCCAACCCGCCCGACAAGACAGCGGCAGAGTAGCGAAAACGCGGGAAGGAATTATTGTAGCAGGTTGCTGTTTTAGCCCAATTTCACCTGTTTCTGGAAACGCACTGGCGTGACGCCGTAACGATTGGCGAAGGCGCGCGTCAGGTGTGCCTGATCGGTCAGCCCCGCCGCCGCCGCCACCTGTGCGGCGGGCATGCCGCGCTCCAGCATGCGTTTGGCCTGCGACAGCCGGATCGCCATCAGCATCTGCTGCGGCGAAACGTGGTATTCGGCCTTGAACTTGCGCAGAAAATGGTACGGGCTGAGCGACACCAGCTCGGCCAGCTGATTGAGGGTCACCGCCTCGGCGAAGTTGTCGTGCAGGTAGCTTTTCACCACCTCAAAACGGTGCGCCGCCTCGGCTTTTTCCCGCTGCCCGGTGCGAATGTGCGGGTGCAACAGCTCGACCGCCTCCAACAGCAGGCCGTCCAGCGTGAGCGGATCGTCGGTTTGCCACAGCGTGGCGAGAATGGCGGACAGGCGCTGCGCCGCCCGCGGATCGTGGCGCACCGCATCGGTGAACCACTGGCTCCTATCGCCGGACAGCTGCTCCAGCGCCTCGGGCGCCAGATAGAGCATGCGGTAACACCAGCCGCCCGGCGTTTCGGCTTCGCCGGTATGCAGCTCATCGGGGTTCATCAGCACCAGCGCGCCCGGCGCCGCCAGATGCTGCGCGCCGCGATAGCGGAAACGCTCCGCTCCGGTGTCTACGGTGCCGATAGCGAAGGCATCGTGGGTATGCGGCTCGAAGGCATAGCGTTCGATATGCGCCTGATAAAGTTCGACGCCCGGCAGATGCGACAAATGCCGGAACTGCGCGCAATCCTTCTCGAACGGAAACTGTTGTGGTACCCCTTGCACCCGACCTCCTCGTCCGTGCTGACAATCTGCTCAGCATAGCCAAAACATCGCCGATTGAGTAGCCGCCCTGGCGCTTTCGTGCCCCTCGCCTGGACGATCGCCGCCATTCGGCGTAGGGTTAAGGTCCCTGTCCCTTTCAGGCGTGCCGCATCGCGAAGCTCATCGGCCCCTGACACTCCGCAAACAAGAGGCAACAATGTATCCGGATACTCAACTGTATATCGATGGACAATGGCGCAACGCGCTGGCCGGGAAAACCCTGCCGGTCACCAACCCCGCCACCGACGAGATAATCGGTCAAGTGGCGCACGCCGCCACAGAGGATCTCGATCTGGCGCTGGCCGCCACCGAGCGCGGATTTAACGTCTGGCGCGACACCGCCGCGCACCAGCGCGCCAACCTGATGCGCAAAGCGGCGGCGCTGCTGCGCGAACGCGCCAATGCCATCGCCGCCGTCATGACGCAGGAACAGGGCAAACCGGTGGCGCAGGCCAAAATCGAAATTCTCAACGCCGCCGACGTCATCGACTGGTTCGCCGGCGAAGCTACCCGCACCTACGGGCAAATCATTCCGTCCCGCGCCCGCGACGTGCAGCAGCAAACCCTCAAGCTGCCGGTCGGCCCGGTGGCCGCCTTCACGCCGTGGAACTTCCCGATCAACCAGATCGTGCGCAAGCTGTCCGCCGCGCTGGCGGCGGGGTGTTCCATCATCGTCAAAGGCCCGGAAGAAACGCCGGCCTCGCCGGCTGAGCTGATCAAAGCCTTCGCCGACGCCGGGATCCCGGCCGGGGTGATCGCGCTGGTGTACGGCACCCCGGCGGAAATCTCGGAATACCTGATCCCGCATCCGACCATTCGCAAGATCTCCTTCACCGGCTCCACCCGCGTGGGCAAGCATCTGGCGGCGCTGGCCGGCCAGCATATGAAAAAGGCCACCATGGAGCTGGGCGGCCACGCGCCGGTGTTGATCTTCGACGACGCCGATCTCGACGCGGCGGCCAAAGAGCTGGCGCAGTCCAAGTTCCGCAACGCCGGCCAGGTCTGTATCGCCCCGACCCGCTTCCTGATCCAGCAAGGCGTTTATGAAGCCTTCGTGGAGAAATTCACCGCCGCCGTGCGTGAGCTCAAGCTCGGCAACGGGCTGGAAGACGGCGTGACCATGGGGCCGATGGTGCTGGGCCGCAGCGTCGACAATATCGAGGCGCTGGTGCAGGATGCCGTCGCCCACGGGGCAAAAGCCAGCACCGGCGGCAAGCGCGTGGCGGGCAAAGGCAACTTCTTCGAGCCGACGGTGCTGCGCGACGTGCCGCTGAGCGCGCGCGCCATGTCAGAAGAGCCGTTTGGCCCGGTCGCCCTGCTGCGCCCGTTCGCCACCTATGACGAGGCGATCGCCGAAGCCAACCGCCTGCCGTACGGGCTGGCCGCCTACGCTTACAGCCGCAACATCGCCACCGTCAATGCGCTGGGGCGCGACGTGGAGAGCGGCATGCTGAGCATCAACCACATCGGTTTCGGCCTGCCGGAAACGCCGTTTGGCGGCGTGAAAGACTCCGGTCACGGCACCGAAGGCGGCAGCGAAGCGATCGAGTCCTACCTGGAAACCCGCTTCGTCACCGTCGCCGGCCGTTAATCGCGCGTCGGATGAATAGCCAAAAGCCCCGCAGTGCGGGGCTTTTTTTTACTCGCGAGCCAGTTCGAACAGCCGCCGCGCCGCCGGGGTCAGCCCCAGCATGTGAATGCAGGCATGCACCATGCCCGGCAACCGTTCGCAGCGCACCGGCACGCCCGCCTCGCGCAGCCGCTGCGCATACTGCTCGGCCTCATCGCGCAGCGGATCGTATTCGCAGCTCAGGATGGTGGCCGGCGGTAACCCGCGCAGCGTGGCGGCGTGCAGCGGCTCGGCGCCGGGATCGCGCCGCTGGGCCAGATACTGCTGCCAACAAAATACCATCGCGTCGCGCGTCAGAAAGTGCCCCTCGGCAAACTCGCGATAGCTCGTCGTCGTCATCTCGCGGCTGAGCGCCGGGTACAGCAGCAGCTGGCGCTCGATGTGCGGGCCGCCGCGATCCCGCGCCAACAGCGCGACCGCCGCCGCCAGATTGCCCCCGGCGCTGTCGCCGCCCACCGCCAGGCGCTGCGCGTCGATCCCCAACTGCGGCGCCTGTTGCGCCACCCAGCAGAGCGCCTGGTAGACATCTTCCAGCGGCTGCGGAAACGGGTATTCCGGCGCCAGACGGTAGTCGACCGACAGGATCACCCGGCCGGTGGCGTTGGCCAGCGCCTGACAGGGCCGATCGTACAGCGCCAGCGAACCGAGGCACCAGCCGCCGCCGTGGGCGAACAGCATCGCCGGTTGCGCGTTCGCGCGGTTTTCCCCTGCCGGTAGATAAGTGCGCAGCGCAATCCTGTGTCCATCGGCGGCGACCACCGTATAGTCCCTGACGCCGCCGCTCGGCTCCGCCTCGCCCTGCAGCCGGCGTAAACCGGTTTCCGTGGCCACACGCATTTCCGCCAGCGACGCGGGGGGCGGCGCATCGGCCGACGCCGTCAAGAAGGCGGCGATGCGTTCATCGAGCGGCATGGGGTTCTCCTGCCAGGAACGGCGTAATCAGGGCAATAAATTCCTCATGGCACTCCTCAGTAATGAAATGCCCGCAGCCGGCGACCGTTTCGCCCCGCAGATCGTGCGCATTGCCCCGCAGCGTCGTCAGCGGCGCATTACCGGTCGCGTGCTCCGCCCCTACCGTCAACACCGGCATCGTCAGGGGCGTGGCGGCGCGCAGCCGGTTCTGCCGCACGGTCTCCGGGATCGCCCGGTAATAGTCGAATCCGGCGCGCAGGCCGCCCGGCGCCGAATAGGCGGTGATATACACCTGCGCCGCCACCCGATCGCGCCGATAGGACCAGCGATTGAAGATATAGCCAAGATACTCCTGCTCACGCCCCTGGGTCAGGGCCTCCGGCAAATCCGCCAGTTGGTTGAACATGAAATGCCACAGGAAGATGTTCTCCTCCGGCGCGACGAAAATTGGCGGCGGCGGCGCCAGCCCGGGGATCACCGCCTCCGTCAGCACCAGACGCTCCACCGCCTGCGGGAAATCGCTCGCCATGGCGTAGCCGATCCACATGCCGATGTCGTGGCCAACCAGTTGGTAACGTTCATGGCCCAGCTGCGCCATCATCGCGTGCAACGTCGCACCAACGTTGCCGGTGTCGTAGCCGCCAGCGGGCTTGTCAGAATCGCCGATGCCCGGCGGGTCGACGGCGATCGCCTGAAAACCGGCCGCCGCCAGCGCTTGCATCACATGGCGCCAGGTGTACCAGGTTTGCGGCCAGCCAGGGATCAGCAGCACCGGCCGCCCTTCACCGGCCACCACGCAGTGAAGGCGCCGGCCGTTGACCTGGAGATAGACGTGTTCCGCCGCGAGATCCGCCAACGTGACCTCGTTCTGTCGGTATTGCATGGGGTAACTCCCTGAAGGATTAGGCTCAGCGAATGCCGAGCAAGGCATTGATCTGCTGTGGGTTGACCGGCGCGCCGGCGAAATCGTCGAACACTTTGTCGGTGACGTGGATAATGCGATCGCGAATGAAGGCTGCGCCTTCGCGTGCGCCGTCCTGCGGGTTTTTCAGGCAACATTCCCACTCCAGCGCCGCCCAGCCCGAATAACCGTACTGCGTCAGGCGTGAAAAGATGCCGTTGAAATCGACCTGGCCGTCGCCCAGCGAGCGGAAGCGGCCGGCGCGATCGATCCAGGATTGATAGCCGCCGTAAATACCCTGCCGACCGGTCGGATTGAACTCGGCGTCCTTGACGTGGAACATGCCGATAACCTCTTTATAGATATCGATAAACTCCAGATAGTTGAGCTGCTGCAGCACCATATGGCTCGGGTCGAACAGCACCCGGCAGCGCGGATGGTGGCCGACGCGCTCATGAAATATTTCGAATGTCACGCCGTCGTGCAGATCCTCGCTCGGGTGAATTTCGTAACACAGGTTGATCCCCTGCTCGTCGCAGGCGTTAAGCACCGGCAGCCAGCGCCTGGCGAGTTCGTCGAACGCGGTATCGATCAGTCCTTCCGGACGCTGTGGGAACGGAAACAGATAGGGCCAGGCCAGCGAACCGGAAAAGGTGCCCAGTTCTCTGAGCCCGAGCCGCGCCGACGCCTTCACCGCCAACAGCATTTGCTGCCGCGCCCACTCGCCACGCGCCTGCGGATTGCCCTGTAGCGCCGGCGGCGCGAAGCTGTCAAACAGCGCATCGTAAGCCGGGTGTACCGCCATCAGCTGGCCGAAGATATGGCTGGTCAACTCGCTGACCACCAACCCCTGTTCCGCCAACATGCCGGTCAAATCATCGCAGTAGGTTTGGCTTTCCGCGGCGGTGGCCACGTCGAATAAACGCCGATCCCAGGCCGGGATCTGCAGCGCACTAAAGCCGGTCTGCGCCGCCCATTCGGCGATGGCGGGCAGGCTATTGAACGGCGCTGTCTCATCGCTGAACTGCGCGAGATGCAGGCTTGGACCTTTGAGGGTTTTCATCGTATACTCCTATTGGTTGTCGATTGACAAACAATAGGAGCAAAGCGCGATGACCGCAAGCGAAATTTATAAAGACATTGGTATTCCCGCCGATTTAAGCGATCCTATGTTGCTGAATGGCAGGTAAATTGGAGCAGCGAATGGCAGGCAGACCGCGCGAGTTCGACCGCGAACAGGCGCTCTTGAAGGCGCGAAACTTATTCTGGCGACAGGGTTACGAAGGCACCTCGATGTCGGATCTGGTGGCGGAATTGGGCATTGCTTCCGCACGCATCTACAAGGCGTTCGGCTCCAAAGAGCAGCTGTTCCGCGAGGCGATCGCCAGTTATGAAACCGAGGAAGGCGGCTTCGCCGATCGCGCCTTCGCGCAGGAAAGCGGCGTTCGCCCGGCGATCCAACGTATGCTGGAAGATGCCGTGCGGCTCTACAGCCGGCCGGATCTGCCGCAGGGTTGCATGGTGGTCTCCTCCGCCGCCAGCGTCAGTGCGGAGAACGACGGGCTCAAAACCTGGCTGGCTGAGCATCGGTTGCAGCGCACCCAGCAGATCGTCGAACGGCTGCGGCAGGCGGTGCAAGCCGGCGAACTGCCGGCCGGCACCGACGCCGACAGCCTGGGGGACTTTTTCGCCGTCTTCCTGCACGGCCTGTCGATTCAGGCGCGTGACGGCGTCACTGAAGCGCGACTGTTGGCGGCGGTAAAGGTGGCGCTCACCGCCCTGGGCGACGCTTAATCTTCGGGCAGATCGAAAATCACCAGCGTGCCTTCGCTGCCCGGCAACACGCGGTGCGGCACGCCGGCCGCGGCCTGATACAGCTGGCCGGCCTGCACCACAATCGTTTCCCCCGCCACCTGCAGCCGCAGCTGCCCGCGGATCACCAGCAGCCCTTCGCTGTAATCATGCACTTCATCCGCTATGCTGCGCTCATCCATGCGCAGCACTTTGATATTGGCCGCACCGACGCGGCCCAGCACGGTAGAACGCCAGGCCTCAGGCAGTTCGGCCGCCTGCAGGTTTAAATCGAACAGCATCGGTACCCCCCTGTGGTTATCGAACGTAGCGGCACTCTACGCCGACTGCGGCCGGCGTGGAAAGAATCCCGGGTTGTAGCTTATGCCCGCCCGGCCTATACCGGCACCCGGCGGCTGATCTCCACCACCTGATCGCTGGGCAGGTAATAATAATCCGTGACGTGCATGCCGTTGCGCACCATCAGCGCGAACAGGTTGCGCTGCCAGGACGGCATCCGGTCGCTCGCCTCGCGGCGCACCACGGTTTCATGGCCGAGATAGTAAGTCGCCTCGTCGAAGTTCAGGCCGCATTTTTGCGCTTCGACGTGCTGCAGCAGCTGCGGGATGTTCGGCCGCTCCATAAAGCCGTAGCTGGCCACGCCGCACCAAAACCCCGGCACCAGTTCGCGCATCACCAGGCGTTCGGCATTCGATACCCGCGGTTCATTGACGATGGCAATGGTCAGCGCCAGCACGTTGGCGTGCAGCGAGCCGTTGCGTTTGACGTGCCATTTCATTACCGGCGGCGTGCCCTGCAGGCTGCGGGTGAGAAAGACCGCGGTGCCCAGCACCCGCGGCACGGATTCACGCTGGATTTTCGCCAGGAAATCCGCGATCGGCACCGTCGTCTCGCCGAGGGTGCGCACGGCCGCCAGCACCCCGCGATGCCAGATCAGCATCACGGTATAGACCGCGGCGGCCAGCAGCAGCGGGATGTAACCGCCCTGCAACACCTTGGTCAGGTTGGCCGTCAGGAAGCTCAGATCGACCACGAAGAAACACCCCGCCACCAACAGGCTGGCGGCCAGCCCCCAGCGCCACACCTCGCGCATCGCGGTGGTCATGATCATGGTCAACGAAACGGCGATGCCGTAGGCGGCGGCCAGATTGTCCGAGGATTTGAAGAACACCGTCAGGAACAGCGTCACCACCATCAGCAGCCAGTTGATGGCGCCGATGTAGATCTGCCCGTAGCTTTCCTCGGTGGTTTGTTTAACCCGCAGCCGCGGCAGCCAACCCAGCTGGATTGCCTGGCGGGTCATCGAAAACGCGCCGCTGATGATCGCCTGGCTGGCGATGATCGTCGCCAGCGTGGCCAGGATCACCAGCGGGATCAGCAGCGCCGGCGGGCACAGGCGGAAGAAGATGTTCTGCGTGACGTCGGCGCCGGCCAAAATCAGCGCGGCCTGGCCGGCGTAGTTGAGCAACAGGCTGGGAAAAACGATGCCGAACCAGGCCAGCCAAATCGGCCGTTTGCCGAAGTGCCCCATGTCGGCGTACAGCGCTTCGGCGCCGGTGACGCACAGAAACACGCCGCCCAGCACCAGGAAACTGGTCAGCCCGTTCGAGAACAGAAAATGAATGCCGTACATCGGGTTCAGCGCCAGCAGCACCGCCGGGTGCTGGATGATGCCCCACACGCCCAGCGCGGCGATCGACAGGAACCACAGCGCCATGATCGGCCCGAACACGCGGCCGATACGTGCGGTACCCAGCGGCTGAATGGCGAACAGGCTGAGCAAAATCACTACCGCCGCCGGCAGAATGTAGGGCTGCGACGCCGGCAGCACGATATTCAGCCCCTCGAGGGCGGAGAGCACCGAGATGGCCGGCGTGATGGCGCCGTCGCCGTAGATCAACGCCGCGCCGAACAGGCCGGCGAACAGCACCAGCGGCCGGGATTTCCGCCTGCTGACCAGCAGCGACATCAGCGCCATGATGCCGCCCTCGCCGCGGTTGCCGATGCGCATGGCGAACATGGCGTATTTGAGCGAGGTGACGATCACCAGCGTCCAGAAAATCAGCGACAGCAGGCCAAGGATCACCGGCGCCGACGGCGCATCGCCGGAGAGAAACAGCACGGTTTTCAGGGTGTACAACGGGCTGGTGCCGATATCGCCGAACACCACGCCCAAAGCGCCCAGCGCCAACGGCGCCAGGCCGGTCTTGTTCGAGGTTTCCGTATCATTGCCGACAGACATCTGCTTGCTCCTTAGCCTTGCACAGTGAGTTGGAATTATTGTCACTTTATTGCCGCCGCGCCACTCGCTCGGCAGCGATAAGCATAACTTAACCGTCATCTTCACGGGTTACAGTATCGCCCGTTTGCGGCACAGAAACCGCCGCCGGTGAGCAACGGTTTAGAATCGCCCGCGCCGGATGGTCTATAGTCCTTATGCGATTGTCACTTTCTTGTTTGCGCCCGCCGTGGGAGAAGTGAAATGAACGTCCGGCTCAACACCCATGTTTCCGCCCGGCGCCTGCTGCCCAATGGCTGGGACGTCATCGCCTTTCCGCTGATCATCGGCCTGATCGCCATGATGGCCATCGGCCTGCATCAAACCCTGCAACCGATCGTCACGCTGAAAACGCAGGCGATATCGCTCGATCCCGCCAACCTGCCGGAATACGCCCTGCGCACCACGCTGCGCATGCTGGTGGCGATGGTGGCCGCGCTGGCGTTCTCGCTGGTCTACGGCACCCTGGCGGCCAAGAGCCGGCGCGCCGAAAAGGTGCTGGTGCCGATCCTCGATATCCTGCAGTCGGTGCCGGTACTCGGCTACATCTCTTTCACCGTCACCTTTTTCATCGCGCTGTTCCCCGGCCGGGTGCTCGGGGTCGAGCTGGCGGCGATGTTCGCCATCTTCACCAGCCAGGCGTGGAATATGACCTTCAGCTTCTACCAGTCGCTGCGCACCGTGCCGCGCGATCTGCAAGAAGTGGCGCACGGCTTCCATCTGAGTCCGTGGCAACGTTTCTGGAAGCTGGACGCGCCGTTCGCCATGCCGGGGCTGATCTGGAACATGATGATGTCGATGTCCGGCGGCTGGTTCTTTATCGTGGCGTCGGAAGCGATCACCGTCGGCAACAACACCTTTACGCTGCCGGGCATCGGCGCGTATCTCGCGCAGGCGATCCTCAGCAAGGATTTGCCCGCGATAGGTTGGGTGCTGCTCACCATGACGGTGGTGATCCTGGCCTACGATCAACTGCTGTTTCGGCCATTGGTGGCATGGGCGGATAAATTCCGCATGGAAACCACCCGCTCGGCGAGCGCCCCCACTTCCTGGCTGTTGAACCTGATGCGCCGCACGCGCCTGATCCACCTGCTGCTGACGCCGCTGGGCGCGCTGCTGGCCAAAACCGCGCGCCTGAAACTGAGCCTGCCCGCCCGGCCGTTGCGCCGCGGCAATAGCGCCCAACGGCAGCGGCGTTCGCGCACGATCGATCGGTGTTGGAGCGCCATCGTCATCCTGCTGACGCTGGCGATCACCTGGCGCGTCATTCTCTATGTGCAGACCGGCGTGACGCTCAATGACGTGGGCCATGTGATGGTGCTGGGGCTGATCACGCTGCTGCGCGTGGCGGTGCTGATCGCCCTGTCGTCGCTGATCTGGGTGCCGCTCGGCGTGCTGATCGGCTTGCGCCCGACGCTGGCCGGAAAGATCCAGCCGATCGCCCAGTTTCTGGCCGCGTTTCCGGCTAACCTGCTGTTCCCGGTGTTCGTCATCACCATCGTCCACTTCCGGCTGAACCCCGATATCTGGCTGTCGCCGCTGATCGTGTTGGGCACCCAGTGGTACATTCTGTTCAACGTGGTGGCCGGCGCCACCGCGTTGCCCAACGACTACCGCGAGGCCGCCGCCAATTTTCACATTCGCGGTTGGCAATGGTGGCGCCAGGTGATGCTGCCGGGCATCTTCCCCTATTACATCACCGGCGCCATCACCGCGTCGGGCGGCGCCTGGAACGCCAGCATCGTGGCGGAGTTCGTGCAATGGGGCAGCACCCAGGTGAAGGCACATGGGCTGGGTGCCTACATCGCCGAAACCACCGCCGCCGGCGATTTCCCCAAGATCATTTTGGGCATCGCCGTGATGTCACTGTTCGTTACGCTGTTCAACCGTCTGCTGTGGCGGCCGCTTTACGCCTACGCCGAATCCCGCTTCCGCATCGATTAAGGAGCCGTTCAGATGTCAGACCTTCACCCAACGCAGGCGACGCACTCGCCCGGCGAGGAAATTTTAGCGGTCAACGCGGTCAGCCATGGCTATGACAAGGCACATGGCGAGCTGCTGATCCTCGACGGGGTCAATCTGTCGCTGCGGGCGGGCGAGATCGTCGGGTTGCTGGGCCGCTCCGGCTCGGGCAAATCGACGCTGCTGCGCATCATCGCCGGCCTGGTTACCCCCACCGCCGGGACGGTGAACTACCTGGGGCAGCCGCTGAACGGCCCCGCCAAAGGCGTCGCCATGGTGTTTCAAACCTTCGCGCTGTTCCCCTGGCTGACGGTGCTGCAAAACGTTGAGGCCGGCCTCGAGGCGCTGGGCGTCGCCCCTGCCGAACGGCGCGAGCGGGCATTGGCGGCCATCGATCTTATCGGCCTGGACGGCTTCGAAAACGCCTACCCGCGCGAGCTTTCCGGCGGCATGCGCCAGCGCGTAGGCTTTGCGCGTGCGTTGGTGGTGGATCCTACGCTGCTGCTGATGGATGAGCCATTCTCGGCGCTGGATGTGTTGACCGCCGAAACGCTGCGTACCGACCTGCTGGATCTGTGGACCGAGGGGCGAATGCCGATCAAATCGGTGCTGATCGTCACGCACAACATCGAGGAAGCAGTCTTCATGTGCGATCGCATTCTGCTGCTCTCTTCCAACCCCGGCCGGGTGATCGCCGAAATCAAGGTGCCGTTCAGCCACCCGCGCAACCGGCTGGATCCGCAGTTCCGCCGCCTGGTGGACGATGTGTACGCCAAGATGACCGCCCGCCCGACCGACGGCAACGTCAAGAAAGGGCTGAAGCTCGGCACCCGGCTGCCGCACGTGTCCACCAACCTGATCGCCGGCCTGATCGAAACCCTGGCCGCCGCGCCCTATTTCGGCCGTGCCGACATGCCGGAGATCGCCCTCTCGCTGCATCTGGAGGTCGATGAGCTGTTCCCCATCGCCGAAGTGCTGCAGTCGCTGGGCTTCGCCGACGTGCGTGAAGGCGACATCTTCCTGACGCCGCCGGCGCGCGCCTTCGCCGACGGCGACGTTCAGGCGCGCAAAGTGCTGTTCGCGGAGCATCTGCTGCGCTATGTGCCGCTGGCCGCGCTGATCAAAAACGTGTTGGACGAGCGGCCGGGGCACCGCGCGCCGCGCGTGCGTTTCGAGCAGGAGCTGGAGGATTCGCTGTCGGACAGCGCCGCCAAAGAGACGCTGGATACGGTGATCAACTGGGGGCGTTACGGCGAAATCTTCTCCTACAACGATCAAACGGCGTTTTTCAGCCTGGAGGACGTCGAGTTTTAAGCGAGCCGGCGCTCATCGGCTTCGTGGCGCAGCCACTGCCGCAGGTTTTCACCCTCCTGCGACAGTTCGCTATCCAGGCGAGCGCACAGGTAATAATCCCGACCGTCGTCGATCGGCAGATCGAACATTTTGATCAACTCGCCGCTTTCAAGGTACTGGGCGATTAACGGCTCGCGCATCAATGCACACCCCAATCCCGCCTGCACCGCCGCCAGCGTCAGCAACCCGTCTTCGAACATCGGCCCGATGCTGCGCAGCGGGCGTTTAACGCCGGCCAGCTGAAACCATTGCATCCAGGTATTACGCTCCTCGTCATGCAGCAGCGGCAGCGCCGCCAGCTGATCCGGCGTATCGAGCAAACCGTGCAGTTTACTGAATGCCCGGCTGCACACCGGCACCATTTGGCCGGACATCAGCTTTTCGCTGCGATAGCCGGTCCACTGCCCAACCCCGAAGCGGATCGACAGATCGGCGGCGTCGCTCAGGTAATTGCGGTGGTTGGCGTAAACCACATTGATGTCGATATCCGGATTTTCGCGCAGAAAGCCGCGCAGCCGCGGAATGAACCAGCCCATGCCGAACAGCGGGATCAGGCTGATGGTGACCTGCCGCGACGCGGACTGCTCGCGAACGTGTTCGGTCGCCTGGCGCAGCACGTTAAACGCCGACCGGATCGAGCGGTAATATTCCCGCCCCTCGCCGCGCAGCACCAGATGGCGCCCCTGCCTTTCGGTCAACGGCATCTGCAAGAATGCCTCCAGCGTTTTCAGCTGATGGCTGACCGCCGAAGGCGAAATCATCAGCTCCTTCGCCGCCGCGCTGATGCTGCCCAGGCGCGCGATGGCCTCGAACGCCCGCACGGCGCGCAGCGGCGGATCGTTCGGCAACATCGGCAACGGCTCATCGTACTGTTCTGTTTTTTTCATATATCGATTGTTTTATGGAAAGTCAGGGAGAAGGTTTTATTTAATATACATAAAAATCAAAGCATTAAAATCACTCGTTTTTTGTATAAGAAAGTATTTTTCCGTATTTTACAATTTTTTTAAATTCTCTACTGTGAGCCTCCTGACTCATTATCTCCGGACTCTCCCTATGGATACGCTGGTACAGCAGACCGTCAACGGTTTGATGCTCGGCAGCATCTATGCGCTGATCGCGCTCGGCTACACCATGGTGTACGGCATCCTGCGCATCATCAACTTCGCGCATGGCGACGTGCTGATGGTCGGGGCGCTCAGCGCGCTGTCGGCGATCGGCGCGTTGCAGCATCATTTTCCCGCGTTACCGCCCTACGCCACGCTGCTGCTGGCGGCCCTGTTCGCCATGGCCGTCTGCGCCATCACCTCGATGGCGATCGAACGTCTGGCCTATCGCCGGTTGCGCAATGCACCGCGCCTGGCCCCGCTGATCAGCGGCATCGGCGTCTCGCTGCTGTTGCAAACCCTGGCGATGCTGATCTGGTCACGCAATCCCCTGATGTTTCCGCAGCTGTTGCCGATGACGCCCATCGCCCTGACCGCAGGCAGCGCCGAACATGCGCCGGCGGTGATCACCGGCACCGCGATCGTCACGCTGGCGGTGGCCGTGACGGTCATGGCCGGCCTCTGGCTGCTGGTCGAACACAGCCGTTTCGGCCGCGCCATGCGCGCCACGGCGGAAAACCCGCAGGTCGCCGGCCTGATGGGCATCAGTCCTGACCGCATCATCGTTCTGACCTTCGCGCTCGGCGGCGCGCTGGCGGCGGTAGCCGGCATCATGATGGCCAGCAACTACGGCAACGCCGGTTTCTCGATGGGCTTTTTGCCCGGCATCAAAGCCTTTACCGCCGCCGTGCTCGGCGGCATCGGCAACCTGCGCGGCGCGATGCTCGGCGGTTTGCTGCTGGGGCTGTTCGAATCGCTGGGCACCGGCTATCTCGGCGAGCTGACCGGCGGCGTATTCGGCAGCAACTACCAGGACGTATTCGCGTTTCTGGTGCTGATCGCCGTGCTGGTCTTCCGCCCCTCCGGGCTGTTGGGCGAACGCATCGCCACGCGCGCATAAGGACATCACGATGACCGTTTTAACTTCCTCGCTTCCTCTGGCCACGCCTCGGCGCGCCAGGCTGGGGCTGACGCTGTTCATTCTCGCCCTGCTGCTGGCACCCTGGGTGGCGGGCGCCGCCGGCGGCAACTACTGGGTGCGCGTCGTCGACTTCGCGCTGCTGTACCTGATGCTGGCGCTCGGGCTGAACATCGTGGTGGGCATGACCGGATTGCTGGACATGGGCTTTATCGCTTTTTACGCCGTTGGCGCCTATCTGGCCGCGCTGCTGTCGTCACCGCATCTGACGCAGCAGTTCCCGCTGCTGCTGCAGTGGTTCCCCGATGGGCTGCACCTGTCGATGCTGTGGCTGATCCCGCTGGCGGCGCTGCTGGCGGCGGCGTGCGGCATTCTGCTCGGCGCGCCGACGCTGCGGCTGCGCGGCGACTACCTGGCGATCGTCACGCTCGGTTTCGGCGAGATCGTGCGTATTTTGATGCGCAATCTCGACCGCCCGGTCAACCTCACCAACGGCCCCAAAGGCATTTCCGGCATCGACCCGGTCAGCCTGTTCGGGCTGAAGTTTTCCGGCATGCATGAGTGGTTCGGCGTGCGTTTCTCCGGCCTGTATCTCTATTACTACCTGTTCGCCGCGCTGCTGCTGGCGATCCTGTTTATCAGCCTGCGGCTGCAAAACTCGCGCATTGGCCGCGCGTGGACGGCGATCCGCGAAGACGAGGACGCCGCGCGGGCGATGGGCATCAACACCCGCAACTTCAAGCTACTGGCCTTTGCCATCGGCGCCACCTTCGGCGGCGTGGCCGGCGCGCTGTTCGCCGCGTTTCAGGGCTTCGTGTCGCCGGAATCGTTCACCCTGCAAGAGTCGATCGCCGTACTGGCGATGGTGGTGCTCGGCGGCATGGGGCACATCCCCGGCGTGATCCTGGGCGCGCTGCTGCTGGCCGCTCTGCCGGAGCTGCTGCGCAGCAGCATGGGGCCGCTGCAGCAGGCGCTGTTCGGCCAAGTGCTGATCGACCCGGAAATTATCCGCCAACTGTTTTACGGCCTGGCGCTGATCCTGGTGATGCTGTATCGCCCGGCGGGCCTGTGGCCGGCCCGCCACCTAAGAGGGAATGCCGCATGACGCCTTTGCTCGCTTTACACCACGTCAGCAAACGCTTCGGCGGCCTGACGGCGATGGATGACGTCAGCATGAGCATCCGCCAGGGGGAAATCTATGGCCTGATCGGGCCAAACGGCGCCGGTAAAACCACCTGCTTCAATCTGATCACCGGCCTGTACCGTGCCGACGAGGGCGAATTTCGCCTGCAGGGCCAGCGCTATAAGCCCCAGGCGATCGATAAAGTGGCGCAGGCCGGCATCGCCCGCACCTTCCAGAACCTGCGGCTGTTCAACGAAATGAGCGTGCTGGAAAACGTGATGGTCGGCTGCCACGTACGCACCCGCAACGGCCTGTGGGCGGCGATCGCCCGCCACCGCCGTGCCAGGGAGGAAGAACAGGCGGTACGCGATAAATCCCATGCGCTGCTGGAGTATGTCGGCATCGGCCAATTTGCCCATTACCGCGCCGGGGATCTCGCCTACGGCCACCAGCGCCGTCTGGAGATCGCCCGCGCGCTGGCGACCGAGCCCCGGCTGCTGGCGCTGGACGAACCGGCGGCCGGCATGAACGCCGGAGAAAAAGTGGCGCTGCGCGAGCTGCTGCTGCGCATTCGCGACAGCGGCAAAACGCTGCTGTTGATCGAACACGACGTCAAGCTGGTGATGGGTTTGTGCGATCGCCTGACGGTGCTGGATTACGGCAAAGCGATTGCCGAAGGCGAACCGGCGCAGGTTCGGCGTGAACCGGCGGTCATTCAGGCCTATCTGGGAGGCGGCGCGCATGTCTGAAGCCCTGCTGAGCGTTAAACGACTCAACGTGTCTTACGGCGGCATTCACGCGGTCAAAGGCATCGATTTTATGGTCAACGCCGGCGAGCAGGTCACGTTGATCGGCGCCAATGGCGCGGGCAAGACCTCCAGCCTGCGGGCGCTGACCGGCCTGCAGCCGTTCGAGGGCGACATCCTGTTCGACGGCCGTTCGATTCGCGGCGTGCCGCCGCACCGCTTGCTGCAACAGGGGCTGGTGATGGTGCCGGAAGGTCGTGGCATTTTCACCCGCCTGACGGTGCGAGAAAACCTGCAGCTGGGCGCCTATACGCGCCGTGACAAACCGGCGGTGCGGCACGATTTCGAGCGGGTATGCGCCACCTTCCCACGCCTGAACGAGCGCCTGCATCAACCGGCCGGGCTGCTTTCGGGCGGCGAGCAGCAGATGGTGGCGATGGGCCGCGCGCTGCTCAGCCGCCCGCGCCTGTTGATATTGGACGAACCGTCGATGGGGCTGGCGCCGATTGTGGTGGAGGCCATTTTTTCGGTCATCAAACAGTTGGCTCGTGACGGCGTCACGCTATTGCTGGTCGAGCAAAACGCCCGCCTGGCGCTGGAGTCTACCGATCGCGCCTATGTGTTGGACAGCGGCAGCCTGAGCCACAGCGGCCGCTCCGCCGCGATGCTGGACGATGAAAAAATCAAACAGATCTATTTGGGTGAATAACCGTTGCTACCTTTAACCGCACCAGGAGTATGACATGCAGCAGAACTTTCGCATCAAGCCGTTGGCGCTGGCCGCCGTAACGATGATCCTGAGCCTTCCGGCGCTGGCGGACGACACCGTGTTGATCGGCCTGGCCGGGCCGCTGACCGGCCCTTCCGCGCGCATCGGCAAAGATCTCGAAAACGGCGCGCGCCTGGCGATCGCCGACGCCAACGCGCAAAAGCCGACGCTGAACGGCAAACCGGTCACCTTCAAATTGCTGTCCGAGGACGATCAGTCCGATCCGCGCACCGCCGTGGCCGTCGCGCAGCGTTTGGTCGACGAAGGCGTCGCCGGCGTGGTCGGCCACTGGAACACCGGCACCAGCATCCCGGCGGCGCGCATCTACCACGACGCCGGCATCGCCCAGGTGGCGCCGGTCGCCACCGGCCACGGCTACACGCAACAAGGCTTTGACACCAGCTTCCGCGTGATGGGCCACGACGACGACGGCGGCAACTATGCCGGGCAGTATGCGGTGAAAACGCTGAAAGCCCAGCGCATCGCGGTGATCGACGATCGCACCGCCTTCGGCCAGGGCCTGGCGGACGAGTTCATCAAATCGCTGCAGGCCCAGGGCGTGCAGCCGGTCACCCGCGAGTACGTCGACGACAAGACCGTCGATTTCAGCGCCGTGCTGACCACCGTGCGCAGCAAAAACGCCGATCTGATCTTCTTCGGCGGCGTGGATTCCCAGGCGGCACCGCTGGCGCGCAAACTGAAACAGCTGGGCATGAACGCGCAGCTGATGGGCGCCGGCGGCTTTGTCAGCCAGACCTTCCTGACGCTGGCGCAGCGGGAAGGCGAAGGCGTGGTGGCACTGGAGCCCGGGCTGCCGCTGGAACAGATGCCGGGCGGCAAGGCGTTTGAACAAGCCTACCGCGATCGTTACCACACCCACATCGAACTGCATGCGCCCTTCGCCTACGACGCCACCCGGGTGCTGATCGCCGCCATCGAACAGGCCGGCTCGGCCAATCCGGCCGATTACCTGCCGAAACTGCGCGCCATACATTACCAGGGCGTGACCGGCGCCATTGCCTTCGATGCGCAGGGCAACCTGCAACAGCCGAGCTTCACCCTGTACCGGGTCGTGGACGGCAAATGGCAGCCGCAAACCGTGTTGGGCGGCGCCAAACCACAATAAATCAAGAGGAGCAAGGCGATGAGCTGTGCAAACAACGAATTGGGCATTTTGGCCCGCAGAAAGATCGAAGCGGAGATCATCAAACCGATCTACCAGATTCTGGTGCGTGAAATCGGCAAGGTGCGCGCTCAGGCGGTGATCGGCGAAGCCATCGAGAATGCCGCCATCGCGGCAGGCAAGCAGTTCGCCGCACAGGAGTCGAACGGCGCGGATCTGCGCAGCTTCGCCGCCTTGCAGTACCTGTGGGAAAAAGACGATGCGCTGCGCGTCGAGGTGATCAACCAGGACGAACAGCACTTCGACTATAACGTCACCCGCTGCCGCTATGCCGAGATGTATCACGAGATGGGGCTGGGGGAAATCGGCCACCTGCTCTCCTGCGCGCGCGACAGCCAGTTTATCGTCGGCTATGCCCCGGAAGTCGAGCTGCAGCGCAGCCAAACCATCATGTCCGGCGCCCCCTGCTGCGATTTCCGCTACACCGCCAAAACGCCGGGAGAAGAACAATGACGTATCGGGTCAACGGCGAGCGCCTGTGGCAAAGCCTGCACGCGATGGCGCAGTTCGGCGCCATCGCCGACAACGGCGTCACCCGCCTGGCGCTCAGCGAAGAGGACCGGCAGGCGCGCGATCAGCTGCGTCTCTGGGCACTGGAGGCCGGTTGCAGCGTGCGCGTCGATCGAATGGGCAACATGTTCCTGCGCCGTGAAGGTTCGCGGCCCGAGCTGGCGCCGGTGGTCACCGGTTCTCACGGCGACTCGCAGCCCCAGGGTGGCCGTTTCGACGGCATCTACGGCGTGCTGGCCGGGTTGGAGGTTATTCGCAGCCTTAACGATCGGCAGATCGTCACCGAACGCGCGATTGAAGTGATCAACTGGACCAATGAAGAAGGCGCGCGCTTCGCGCCGGCGATGATCGCCTCCGGGGTGTTCGCCGGGGTCTTCGACCTGGAATACGGCCTGTCGCGCCGCGACGAGCATGGCGTCAGCCTCGGCGAGGCGCTGGAACGCATCGGCTACGCCGGTGAGCATCCGGTGGGCGGCATGCCGACCCACGCCGCCTTCGAGCTGCACATCGAACAGGGGCCGATTCTGGAAGCGGAACACCTCGACATCGGCGTCGTGACCGCCGCACAAGGGCAGCGCTGGTACGAACTGGAGGTCGTCGGCTTCAGCGCCCATGCCGGCACCACGCCGATGGATCGCCGCCGCGACGCCCTGCTGGGCTTCACCGAGCTGGTGACGGCGGTCAACGGTATCGGCTGGGATTTCGCGCCCGATGCGCGCGCCACAGTGGGCATGGCACAAATCACCCCCAATTCACGCAACGTGGTGCCGGGCCGGGTCTTTTTCAGCGTCGAATTCCGTCATCCAGAGGAGGCAACCCTGGAGCAGATGGAGCAGCGCCTGCTGGCGGCGGTAAACCACGTCAACGGAGGCGGCCTGACCGCTCGCGCCGAGCGCATCTTTCAGTATCCTCCGATCGCTTTCGATCGGGGCTGCATCGACAGCGTACGCCACGCCGCACAAGCCTTGGGCTATCGCCATCGCGACATGATTTCCGGCGCCGGCCACGATGCCTGTTACCTTAATCGCGTCGCGCCGACCGCCATGATTTTCATTCCCTGCGTGGACGGTATCAGCCACAACGAACGGGAAGACATCACCCCCGCCTGGGCCGCCGCCGGTGCCGACGTCTTGCTGAACGCGCTGCTGGCACACGCCGACGCCTGAACCTCGCCCCGGTTTTTCGCCGGGGCAAAAAATATTCAACAAAACGGTTGAATATTAGCCTGCCTGTTCTATATTCAACCATATGGTTGAATTATCTTCCTCACAGCTGGACGCCATTTTTCATGCGCTGGCCGATCCGACCCGCCGCTCGATGTTACGCGCGCTGGCCGGCGGTGAACGCAGCATCGGCGAACTGGCCGCGCCGCTGCAAATGTCGTTCGCCGGCGCCTCCAAGCACGTGAAAGCACTGGAACATGCGGGCCTGGTGCAACGCACCGTGCAAGGAAGAAACCATATCTGCCGGCTCGAACCCGAGCCTATGGCGCAGGCCATGCACTGGCTGCAAACCTATGAACATTTCTGGACTGAACGGCTGGATGCGCTCGAACAGGCGCTGCTGCAGCCCGAACAGCTTCCTCCCAAGGAGTGAACCATGAATGATTACGGCATGATTATCGAACCCGGCACGCTGCGCATCCAGCGGCTGCTGCCCGGCCCCATCGAGCGGGTGTGGGCTTACCTGACCGAATCCGACAAGCGCGCCACCTGGCTGGCGGCCGGCGCCATGAAGTTGGAAAACGGCGCGCCGCTGGAGCTGGAGTTTCGCAACTCCGATTTGGCGGGCGAGCACGAACCACCGCCGGCCAAGTACAAACAGCACGGCGGCTGCGTCAGCAACCGCGGCCACATCACCTGCCTGTTTCCGCCGCGCCTGCTGAGCTTTACCTGGGCCGAACAGGATCAGGGCCGTCCTTCCGAGGTGACTTTCGAACTGACGGAACAGGGAAGCGCCGTGCTGCTGACGGTCACCCACCGGCGCTTGGCCAACCGCGACGAGATGCTCAGCGTCGCCGGCGGCTGGCACACCCATCTGGATATCCTGCTGGATCGCCTGCACGATCGGGCGCCGCAGCCGTTCTGGAGCACCCATGCCCGGCTGGAAGAAGAGTACCGCGCCCGCCTGTAATTACGTCTCGTCCCTGCGCCTGAACGCCAGATAACCGGCGATCAGCGTAAAACTGCCGACCAGCAACACCAGTAGGATAAAACCGTGGTGATTGCTGGCCAGCGGGATCCCCCCCACGTTCATGCCGAAGAAACCGGCGACGATATTGATCGGCAATGCCAGCACGGTAATCACCGTCAGCGTGTAGAGCGTGCGGTTGTTCTGCTCCATCAGCTTGGCGCCCAGCTCCTCCTGCAGCAGCCGGATCCGTTCGGTCAGGCTGGCGAGATCGTTCAACACCACGGTGAACTCTTCGGTAAACTGCCGCAGATCCTGCACCACTTCGCGGCTCAGCCAGGTCGGCGGCCGGTTCAACAGGCGAAACAGCGCGGCCGGCTCGGGCGCCAACAGGCGCTGAAAGCGTAATAACATGCGGCGCATGCGCCCCAGCTCGGCGCGGTTGCGTTTGACGCGGCGGGTCAGCAGACGATCCTCAATGGTATCGACATACTGGTTGGCCTGCCGCACCACCTGTTCCAGCACGTCCTCCTGCTCTTCCAGCAGGTGCGCCAGCAGTTCAGTGGACGAGGCCAGCTGCAGCGCCGTCAGGCGGCCGAGCAGCCGTTCAATGAGTCGCACCGGTTTGTGACGCACGGTGACCACCAGCCCACGGCAGCAATAGAGCCACAGCGTCGCCGTCTCCGGGTTACTGTCCTCGGGGTGGAAAATCACGTCGTTGAGCACGGCGAACAGATCGTCGCCCTGGCGCTCGATGCGCGTGGTATGGGAACCGTGACGAATCTCGTGAAAGAAAAAATCGGAAATGGCGAAATGATTTTTCAGCCACTTCTCCGCCGCCGCGTGGTTGAGATTGAGGTGCAACCAGATAAAACCGTCGCCGGGCGGCAACGCCTGGTAGGCCTGGCAAACCTGCTGCGAGTTCAGGCGCGCCGGCGGCTCACCGGAACGAAACGCATGGCCGTAGATCAGCCCGGTCACTTCATCATCGAAATCAAGCTTGTGCATCTTTTCCGCCAACCGTTGCACCATAACGCCTTATCCTGCCTTTCGCCGTTAACCCAGATCGTCCCCGCTGTTATAGCAATCTTTATCTATCGGCGTTAATGATTTTCAGCGTTCCCGATGATTAATATTTTCGTCATAAAAACGTCATCGCCATTCAACATCGTTTTCATCCCTTGCCCGCTCAGCGACCGCACAATGGCAACATGAATATAGAGACTGGTACCCTCCATCACGCAAGACATATTTATTTAAGGAACACGACCAATAAGGAGATAACGACAATGAATACGTTTATTACAGGCGGATGGAGCCAGTCTCTGACTGGCCAGCCTCTCAAAGAGTTCGATGTCATGATGTATGGCATGGTCACCAACCTTGATGGATTGACCACGGGCACATCAGCGCATCCAGGATGGAGCCCGGAAAAGCAAAACAAACCCGATACTCTCCCCGGTTTTAAAGGAAAGACGCTCTGGGTTTATGGCGGCGGCGGATGCTCCCCACAGCAAAAGCCGGCAAATGAGGATGAAGTGTTGAGGATCGTCGAAGCCACGGTAGACCGGGGCTGGGACGGCGTCGATTTTGATGACGAATGCAATATGAACACCGAACGGGTCATCGAAGCCATGAAACGGCTAAAAGAGGCCCGAAAAGAGACCAGCCTGGGTTTTATTGCCGGCTATTCCTACAATCATCCCAATACGGAAAATGGTAAAAAGCTCAACGAGAAAGTCAGAAAAATCATCCTGTCAGGCCAGTGCGATCGCTTTATTCATTACTGCTATGCCGCAGCGATGTGGAGCGATGACGATATTGTCGCCAATGTCATCCCGGCATTAAAACAATCGTTGGCCAACGGCGCCGAGAATAAAAAATGCATTCTGGCCCTGACGACCCGGGGATTGACCGACTGGAATTTAAATTACTTTATCGATCAGGTTCTGGATTTTAATCTTGGCGGATTGTTTATTTGGAATTACGCCAACCTGACGGATGAACATAATAAAATCATCAAAAACCGGCTAGGCAATTAACACGCCCCGCTTGCCCTCGCCTATCAAGAGACCGTCAAGGCGGCCACTTGATAGGCATTCAGACGTTACTCAATAAAACCCAGTTTGAACTGCGCCTTGCCCGCCAGCGAGGTCAGCTCAGGATCCTCCGGGTAGGTAGCCAGAAGCGGGAAAAAGACTGCGCCGCCGATAATGCTGCGGCTTTTTGAATCTGCCGGGCGCAGGCCCCAGATATTTTGGTACGTCATCGGGACACTCCGGCCGTTAATCGCCGCATTGCCGATATACAGCATGATATGGCCCGGAATGTAGACCAGCGTGGTGAACGGCTTGCCATGCTCCTTGAGATAGCGCAGCCGCTCATCCGTGTTCGCCTGACTGAGATCGACCACTCGGCTTGCCGCCTCTATCTGCGCGGCGGAATTCCTGGGAAGAAACACCCCGAAAGGCATCAACAGGCTGCGCAGTTCAGAAGAGCAGTCATTATTGAAGTTATCATTCCCCCAGCCGTAGGGCCTGCCGCTCATCGAACGCATCAGCGTGGCAAGATGGTCTGGCGTCATTCGCCACGGCATGGCGGCAAACTCCCCCTCCTTTAAATCGATCCGGCGAATTTGCGCGCGACCATCCTCCCGGCGTACCGGCACGGCGACGCTAAAAACGCCCTGCCGATGGCGGTAAAATGGCAGAACCGTGCCATGACGCGCCGTAAAATAAAACAGCTCCCCCTCTTGTACCGACACCGGCTGCTGAATGAATGCCCCCAAATTTTTCCCTGCCAGCGCCAGCCATTCGCTGACAAACCGCCGATCCGCCGCCGCGATATCTTCGCTATGCACCCAGCCGATCACCGTAGGCGATATGACGTATTTCCAGCGTTTATCGCGGCTTTCCGCCACAACGTATACCGGTGTACCGGGGCGGATAGAAGAGTCCTGCAAATTATCAAAGGGATAACCTTGCCCTGCCAGACGCGGATCGTCATAAGCCGGATCGTCTGTCGGCAACATCCTGACCAGCGTTTCCCTAATCGCAATACCTCTGGCCGAAGAATGATAAGCCTTGTCAATGCCGACAGACGCATTATTCCTGACCTGCTGTTTCCAGCGCTCAGCGTGAGCCCTGAAGTTTTCCCCCCAGGAAACGCTGTCATTTCCAAGATATTTATCCATTGCAGCATCACGGTGGCTTTCCGCTTCACGGCTCAAGACGGAAGCGATGTAATGCGGATTCCAGGGGGACTCCTCATTCGGCCCCATGCCAAAATAGTGGGATTTGAGGGCAGAAAAATGACGTTGCTGCGCAGCGTCATCCAGTACGGCGACCTGCCGCTGCGGGCCGGGAGGCAGCCATTTATCGACAGACTGCGAATAATTGTCCAACGGAAAAAGCGACTTGGTTGGATCGATAGGGGCAGACGCCGTAGCGTCGTGAGGTGGCGGTCTGACCGACGCGCTGTGGCAGGCCGACAGCAACAGCAAGAGAGTCAGGCACAGCGGTTTTATTCCATTAAGCATGCGTTATCCACTCCGTGACAGGTTAAAAAGCCCTCTTTATCCTGACCAGAAGCGATCGCAAATGATACTCAATAACACTATCGATTGACGCCCGGTTGAAGAACGACGAGCGAAAGCCCGTCTTCTGCCCTTCACATTTTCACCACGCCAGCAGGCGATCCAACGCCGCCACCGTCCCTTTACGGCCGTTAAACGCCGCCCGATACCAGACGGTGTCTTGTGCGGTGACTAACCGCTCGCTGACCCAGCTTTGCCGGGCCACTTCGCGCAACGCGCGCGCACCCTCGACGGATCGGTACACCAGCCAGGCGCCAAACAATGCGCCGGCCAAGGCGATCCACGGGCTCACCGCCGCCAGCTGCGCGATCAACAGCAGCAACAGCGCCATCTGCAGCACAACTTTCCCGGCGAAAGCGCGCAGAAAAAAGGCTCGCATCTGATTTTCCAGGGCAAAACAGGGATTGGTTAACACCTGGCGGGTTTCCTGTACCGGAATGCCCTGCACATAGACCATCCACTGCGAAGCCTGCCGGGGATTCATTGCCACGCCCTTTTCCACCCACTGATGCAACCGCATCGAAACGGCGACCGGCCAGGCAATCCCGAACAGCAGGCAGTAAAAAATCGCCGCGTTGACGCCACACAGCCCCAATCCGATCGCGGCCAGTACCGCCAGCAGAACCTTGCCGGAGTAAAACCAAAACGGCACCACCTGGTAATTCATAAAGTTCCCTCTTAAGTGAATTCGCAACCCCGCCAGATTACTCCTTTATCAAGGCGTTAAGCGCTGCGGAACAAAAAAATTTTCTCTCGCGCAGAACGCGATCCGGCTTCCGATCTTACGCCCCCAAACCTGCTACCCTGCGGGTTTGTTTTTTGACAGGAGTCTTCCATGCGCCAACGCATCATTGTCTGCCCGCTGATTGAAAACGATAACGCCTTCCTGCTGTGCAAGATGGCCGCGCACAAGGGCGTATTCCCCGGCCAGTGGGCGCTGTCCGGCGGCGGCGTCGAGCCGGGTGAGCAAATAGAACAGGCGCTGCGACGCGAAGTGCGCGAAGAGCTGGGCGCCGCGCTGATCCTCGACAGCATCACGCCCTGGACCTTCCGCGACGACGTGCGCATCAAAACCTACGCCGACGGCAGCCGCGAGCAAATCTATATGATTTACCTGATTTTCGACTGCCATGCCGCCAACCGCGACGTGACGATCAACGACGAGTTTGACGACTACGCCTGGGTGCCGCGCGAGCGCTTGGCGGAGTACGATCTGAACGAGGCCACCCGCTTCACGCTGCGGCAACGCGGGCTGCTGTAGCCGCTACTGCAATGGCACAACGCGTATCACTCTGCAATGAGGAGCGATAGCAGAACGATTGCTTTCCCGAGATACAGGGATACAACCGTGGGCAATTGCCTTCCTGTCCTGCATCGACAATGTTAATATACTGACGGGTAAATTTTAATAATGTGGTTTATGAATGAAAGCAATTACCATTGATCAATTTATAAAAAGAGAAAACAACAACCTTGATTTAATTAGGATTCTATGCGCTTATTTTGTTATTTATGCCCATGCCTTCGTCCTATCTCCATCAGAGGGCAGTAATGACATCTTATACAAAATAACCTTGCTGGGACATGTTTCATTCGGTGGGTTGGCCGTAAAAACCTTTTTCCTAATCAGCGGCCTACTCGTTACCAATAGTCTCCTTGTCAATGGCAAAATAATAAATTATGTTAGCTCACGCTTTCTCAGGGTTTTTCCAGCTTATGCGCTAACGGTCATCGTATCAGCACTCATCATTAGCCCTTGGTTAAGCACACTAAGTCTTTCCGATTATTTCATATCAAGTGACGTTTGGTCTTATGTCATTAAAACATTAAAACTTGATGTTCAGTACCATCTCCCCGGCGTCTTTAGCAACAATGCCACCAACGCCATAAACGGTTCTCTTTGGACTATTCCTATGGAAGCGAAGGCATATTCTTATTTGCTCTTAATATACCTGACAAGCCTTATCTTTGGCCCCTACAAGAAGCTATTTATCGCATTCATATCAATCGTCATACTCGTTGAGCCCTTTACGCCGTTAAAAGGTCATCTGATTGCGAAATCAGACAGCCCAAGCATCTATTTACTTTATCCTTTTTTTGCAATAGGTTGCCTTCTGGCAATACTGAAAGATCGGGTAACCACCCGCGACCTGTTGGCAATAGCCATTATCGCACTCATCGCTTTCTTTATCGTCAACGATGAGGTCGGCAAGACCGCGTTATTTTACGTTTTCGCCACTATGCTTCTATTATACTGCGCATCGACGTCCTATCTGAAAAAGTTTAAGATAAAAAATGACATCTCCTACGGCATTTATCTTTGGGCATTTCCAACACAGCAAGTCATCGCATCCGTATTTGTGGCATCGCCCTACATCAATATTGTACTGTCGATGATCATTTCAAGTGCTTTTGCCTATTTAAGCTTCAAATGGGTAGAAAGCCCGGCCATGACAATCAACAAAAGGCTGCAAAAAAATCACGTATCACTGCAAAGCGATCGTGTTTAAAGAAACTGCTCCTGGCAAGTTTATTAAACGAGTCAGGTTTTTCCACTCAGGTATTTCAGATACCTGAACCTCAGGTGTGCATCTAAAACCCAGTGTTGTTTACACCGAACGGCGTTCAACATTTCGTCGCTTAGGCATTATTCTGTTCTGCGCATATCCAAATCCGTTTTGGATCAATGGAATATCCTATCGCCAATCAGTATTAAGGCACGCGCCGCCCGCATGGTATTTGTCAGGCATATCTGATGAGGAAAGGAGCGGGAAAATGGCTTATGCCTTGAGCATATTGGAAAAGAGTCCGATCGCCGACGGGGAAAGCGCCGCTCAGGCGCTGGCGCGCACGCTGCATCTGGCGCAACAGGCGGAACGCTGGGGCTATCGGCGTTTCTGGCTGGCGGAGCACCACAACACGCCGCAGCTCGCCTGCCCGTCGCCGGAAGTGCTGATCGGCTACCTGCTCGGCCAGACGTCGCGCATTCGCATCGGCTCCGGCGGCGTAATGCTGCAACACTACAGCGCCTACAAGGTGGCCGAAAACTTTAACCTGCTGGCGGCGCTGGCACCGGGGCGCGTCGATCTCGGGGTGGGCAAAGCGCCCGGCGGGCTGCCGCTCGCCACCCAGGCGCTGCAGGCCGCTCATGACCGCCAAAACAAACCGGCTTTCCCGCAGCAGCTGTCGCAGCTGACCGCCTATCTGAACGACGACGCCGAGCCGGGACTGAGCGCCACACCGCTGCCGCCGCACGCCGCCCAGCGCTTTCTGCTCGGCGCCAGCAAAGAGAGCGCGACGCTGGCGGCCGAATCCGGCTGGGCCTTCGTGTTCGCCGCGCATCTGAACGGCAATCCGCAGGATATCCGCGAGGCGCTGGCGCACTACACCGCACTGAGCGGTGGCCGCAAGGCGCTGCTGGCGGTGGCGGCGATCGCGGCGCCAAACGCGGAACAGGCCGCGGCGCTGGCGGCGGATATTCAGCAATACCGCGTGCACGTCGCCGGTGAGCAGAGCGTGACCGTCGGCAGCCTGGCCCAGGCGGAGAGTTTCGTGCAGCAGGCCGGCGCCACCGACTACCGCATCGAACCCCGAGAAAGCCATATCCTGCTCGGCACTGCGCCGCAGGTGCATCAGCAACTGGCGCAGCTGCAGCAGCGCTACGGCGTGGACGAGTTCATCATCGACACGCCGATCGGCGAACCGAGCGCCCGGCTCACCTCACTGCAGTTGCTGGCGGAGGAGAGCCTGACGCCGGCCTAGTTGATCGCCGCGCTGGCCCGCATGGCGTCGGCCAGATCCTGCGCCAGCGGCGCCAGCTGCGCCGGCACGACGTTGGCCAGGCTGACGCGGATCGCAGGGTCGCCCTTCAGGCGGAAAGGTTCACCGCCCTGCACCAGCCACCCCCGTTGCGCCATCAGCTGCGCGGCGGCGGTTTCCGACCGCACCGGCAACCACAGATGCAGCCCTTCACCCACCGCCAGCGCCGTGTGATTCAGCGCGTTGAGCCGTCGCACCAGCTCATCCCTTCTGGCTTGATACGCCTGTTGCGCCTGCTGCAGCTGCCCCTCCTGCAAGGCCTGCCCCCACAGTCTGGCGGCAATCTGCTGCAAGATATGGCTGACCCAGCGTTCGCTGATGTACTGATCGGCGCGCATCGCCTGCAGCAACATCGGGTTGCCGCAGGCCAGCGCGATGCGCAGATCCGGGCTGAGAAACTTGCTCAGCGACAGCACGTACAGGCCGCGATCGCCGTCGAACGGCAGATGCAGCGGCTGCTGCGACAGAGGCCCCCAGAAATCGTCGACGATCGCCAGACACTGCGGATTTTCGCTGAGAAAACACCGCCACTGCTGCGCGCGTTGCGCAGAGAGCGAGGCGCCGGTCGGATTGTGGGCGCGCGGCGTCAGGATCACCGCGCCCGCCGCTCCGCTTTCCGGCAACCGGCATCCCTGCTCATCCATCGCCAGCGGCAGCGGCCGCAAACGCAGGTGGCGCAGCAGCGTCAATAGCGGCGGCCAGCAGGGGTCTTCCACCCACACCGCCGCGCCCGGCTGCATATGGCAGCGCAGCGCCTTTTCCATCGCGTCCAGCGCGCCAGAGAATACCGCAGGCTCCCCCAGGCTAACGCCCTGGCGGCCGAGCCACTCGCGCCCCAGGCCGGTCAGTACCGGGAGATCGCCGCTGATGTCATAGCCGTTTTGTTGCGGGAATCCCTCCGCCGCGCCCAGCGCCAACGCCGGCAACAGGGCGGCATCCAGATTGCCGCTGGCCAGATCGCACATTCCCGCCGGCACCTGGCGCGGCGTATAGGTCGCACTCACCGCCGCCAGCGGCGATTCCAGCACCACCGTTCCCGCCCGCCCACGCGTCGCCACCAGACCGGCATCGCGCAATCGGGCGTATGCGCTGGCGACGGTATTCGCATTGACCTCCAGCTCCGCCGCCAGCTGGCGTACCGGTGGCAGCAGCTCACCCGGTCGCAGCGTGCCGCCTTTGATGCGTGCGGCGATCTGCTCGGCAATCTGGACAGCGCCGCCGCCTTTTGCATACAATGAAGTCATACATAAATCCTTTTGTACTAGTTCAAACAAGATTAGCAGCTTCCGCGGCCAAAAGTAAGGGGTTCCATGGATAAACATTACGTGCTCGACATTCAGTATGCAGGAAAAGCCTTTGCCCGCCTGGAGATGTTCACCCCCTGGGCCGCCGATCAGCTGGAGCAGGCCTGCGCGCTGTTCCCGGCTGCGCAGGGTTATCAGGTGCAACTCAGCCAGGTCAGCGAACGCCGTATCGTCTACCAGAGCGGCGCGCAAGGCATCACCGTGCTGGGCGAGTCGCTGGCGCTGACGCCGTTCACCCACGCTCACGAGGTTAAACAATGAAAAAAGCCGTCGCCATTCGACACGTCAATTTTGAAAACCTGGGCATCCTCGGTTCCCTGCTCTCGCTGCGTGGCTATCAGATCGACTATTACGATGCCGGCCGCGATGATATTCGTGCTATCAATAATGAAGAGACCGATCTGTTGGTGGTGCTCGGCGGGCCGATCAGCGCTGCCCAGCACTTTTCCGGCGCGCTGCGCTATGATTTTCTCGACCATGAATTGGCGCTGGTCAAACAGCGCCTGGCGCAGCGGCGGCCGACCCTCGGGGTGTGTCTCGGCGCTCAGGTGATCGCCCAGGCGCTGGGCGCCGACGTGATCTCGCTCGGCGTCAAAGAGATCGGCTTCGCCCCGCTGACCACGCTAGCGGCGGAAGACGACTCGCCGCTGGCGCCGCTGGCCGATACGCCGGTGCTGCATTGGCACGGCGATATGTTCACGATCCCGGAGGGCGCCCGCTGCCTGGCCGGCACGGCGGTTTGCCCGCATCAGGCCTTCGACTATCAGGGGTTTGCGCTCGGCCTGCAGTTCCATCTGGAGGCGGATCATCGCGATATCGAACGCTGGCTGATTGGCCATGCCTGCGAGCTGGAACTGGCCGGCGTTGCGCCCCAAAGCCTGCGCGAACAGGCGGCGCGCCACGGCACACAGCTGGAACAGCGTGCGCGGCAGGTGTTCGCCCGCTGGCTGGATAATAACGAACCAAGGATGTAACTCATGCAACAGACTTCACCCTTACGGTCACCGTCCATCGACGTGATCAGCATTCAATCTCAGGTGGTCTACGGCAGCGTCGGCAACGGTATCGCCTACCGCGCCCTGCTGAAAAAGGGGCTGGAAGCGCTGCAGGTGCCCAGCGTGCTGTTCGGCTGCCCACCCTATTACGGCAAACCGCACGGTGGCGTCATCTCCGGCGAGTGGTTCGGCGGCTTTCTCGACGATCTGATCGCCCGCGGCGTGATGAAACGCACCCGGGCGGTGATCGTCGGGTATCTGGGCGATGTGATGCAGTGCCATATTCTGGCCAACTGGCTGCAGCGGGTGCGCGCCCTCAATCCGCAGATAAAGATCTATATCGATCCGGTGATGGGCGATTACGGCGAAGGGATCTACGTGGATGAGCGCATCGTCAACTGCTATCGCTCGCCGTTCCTGCGGCTGGCCAACGGCCTGACGCCGAACGGTTTCGAACTGGAGCAGCTGTGCGGCCGCTCTTTGAGCAGCCGGGAGCAGACGCAACACGCCGCGCAGGCGCTGTTGAACGACACCACCGAATGGGTGCTGGTCACCAGCGCGCCGGGCGTGGCACAGCACGAAGACGAAGTGGGTTTAATGCTGGTCACCCGGCAGGAAGCGCAGTGCTTTACCCATCCGAAGGTCAAATCGGCGGTCAAAGGCACCGGCGATCTGTTCACCGCACTGCTGGTGAGCCATCTGCTGCACGGCACCGCGCTCGACGCAGCAGTGGTTGCCGCCGGCGGCGAAGTGTGCGACGTGCTGGCCGAAGCGGCGCATTTCGGTTGGGAAGAGATCGGCAGCCTGCGGGCGTTAACCTAAACCCTGACCTGGGGCAGCCTGCTGCCCCGCCTCATCCGTCTTGATTGCTCACCGTGGCAATCATTCCGCTGCGAATTTTATTTATTACTCCGTCAATGATGCGCACAGTAATGATAAATTAATTCACTATATATAAAAGATTAAACAACTAATGATTAGAGCCATTTAAAATCATAACCACACTCAACACATTGATTTATTAAAATTAAAGCCAATAAGAAAATAAAAACCGCAAAAAACATTCTGTTTTTTTGATTTCTTAAACTATTCCTCCTCTTTTACAACGCCGTGATTTTATTGATTATCTGTTATGCAAGAATAAACACTTAATTTATTTTTATGTATGTATTGCTTTTTCAAGCGCCATTGCTATTGTTGAATGTGAGTAAAACGCGGCGACAAAGCGATTCACCACCTCCTTTTTATACCATCCTGCGTATAAGGATCTGACTATGCCTATTAAAAAGTATGTCATTCTTGATAGCGCGCCCAAAGCTGTCGGCAATTCCGATTTTATTCTATTAGGGTTAAAGAACGAAGGTTTTGCCAGAGGTTGCCCGATGTTATTTGGCGGCACCGCCGATGCTAAAGATGGCCCGGTCGATGGAAAAAACTTTGCGTTGAATGTAATAAAAAGAGAAACCTGGGAAGAAACCAATCAAAATATCGGCGTGGAACAGGTGGTAAGATATCAGGTTTACCCCAATGACATCAGCGTTTATACCAGTAAAGACTTCACTTTCACCGGGAAAGTGGCCATTGGCGGTGAGTTTGCCTGGATTCGGAAAGTGAGCAAAGGCAAAATAAAAACCTATTTTAAAAACAAACCCGCTGCCACTAAAGACATGTTTGCTCAAGAACTTTATGCAATGACGCTGGATGTCGATATTGAACCCACCGATGCGGAATTCGAACAGTATTTATCTTCAGATTGCCTGAGCGCCATTTACGCTTACTGTAAAGAAACCTGCAAATAACGCCTGTTAAAACGATGGGCACGCCATGATGATGGCGTGCATCTCTGGCAATGCCATTAATTTATTGGTGCCGATATTATGCTCGCAAAAGATTATACGTCAGATGAGAAACGCATCGTAAAAAACGTTATCGACCGATACGAGAACAGCGGCGTATTTCTTATCGAGCCAGGCGATCCGATTTTAACCGAATTTTATGATATTCAATTAAAACTGGCCGGCGTCACCGCCGCCGCCGCACCGCAATTCACCCAGCTCTGGCAGCAGACGAAACGCGTCAAACGGGTCGCAGGCCGGATGAGCGAGGCCAACACCAGCGGCGCTCAGCCGGTGTACAGCATCGTCAGGCTGGATTCCACCGACGGTAAACGTTATCAAACCGACGCCATCGGCTCTCTGCCGGTTCAGGCGACCAATGTGACGCAAACCCTCGGCCTGTTCGACGGCGGCGCCGATAACGTCGGCAAGGTGGAATACAAAAGCGACTACGTTTACACGGCGGACTGCACCATCGGTGCCAGCGGTGACTATCCGCAAAGCCAGACCGGCGGCAGCTTTCCGGTTACGGTGATCTATACCTTCGCGCAAACGGTCGGCCAGCAAACCGTTTACGGCGCCGAAATCGTCACGACGCAAAGCTACCCGAAAGAAATGATCAACGATTCCCCGAGGAATCTGTATAACCAGCGCATGATCAAGATTTGCCTGACGCGTGACGATGGCGACTGTGATTATCGCACCGGCTACGATCAGGACGGCACGGTTAAAGTGCCGATAAAAGGCAACATCACCTATTTTGGCAATATTGATCTCAGCAATGGCAAGCCGGTCAACGCCAGCAATACCATTTATCTTATCCGCACCCGCGCCGGCGGCGATCCAATCACCCCTTACGGCGGCTATAATATTTTTAATTCTGCCGCAACCCGAATCAGCGGAAATAACATCACCTGGGATCTTGACTGGCTGAAATTCAACCGCGTCGATTTTGAATCCGGCGAGATGGTTTATTACGTTTTTAAAATTACGCTTGATGTCGAAGGCCGCAGCATCGCCGCCTTTATTACTAACGCGCCCAAAGAAAGCGATCCGGATCGCCGCCTGCTCAATACCGTACAAATCAAACCGATGCAGATTATTTATGGCTGCCTGGCAGAGGATACGTTGATTTTAATGCAGGATGGGACAGAAAAGCCGATAAATGCCCTCACGGCAGATGAATTCGTTATTTGCTGCAATAACCACCCCAGACGCATTGAGAATATCACCACGGGGCAGGAGCAGCATTACATTGACATTACCGCCCGCGACCAGGCGGCACGTGAATATCGCATAAAAGCCAGCCTGGGGCACCCTTTCGTCACCGCAAACGGTATTTGTCTTGCCCGTGAATTGACCTCAGGCATGCGTCTTAAAACTCGGCACGGTGAGTGCGAAATTACCGCCCTCTCTCTCCAGTCCGGTGAGTTAACCGTTTATAACCTGCAACTCAGCGCTGACTCTCCGCTGCAAAAAACGCAATGCGCCCTCAGTACTTTTTATGCTAACGGCGTGCTGGTCGGTGACGCGCTGGTTCAACACCTCTATGAAGACGAATATCACCAACGCCCTAAAAACGTGCTGAAAACGCTGCCTGCCGAGTGGCACCAGGATTACCACAATATGATCAATGCAGCGGAAGAATAATATCATGTATGAAGGCTACCCCGACTTCCAACGCATTCTTATCTGCGATGATCAACGTTTCGTCGCCGCGTATCGGCAAAACGACGCCTATTATTTATATCCGCAGGCGCTCAGCATTCTGGCGGCCGACCCGTTGGCTTTCTCGCTGGATATCGTGCGCAGCTACAGTACCGAAAGCCTCTACGGCTGGCTGAATTTCACCACGCAATTGCAGTTCGCCGGTGAACAAAGCCTGCAGGTATTCAAGCAACAGTATCCGGATTGTGCGGTGAAGGCGCTGCCGGTCTTGCCGGGCAGCCTGGGATTCGACGTGCCCATCGACTACCACAGCGAACTGTACGGCCGGCACTACGACACCACCTGGTATTCGGCACAGTGCAGTCAATTCATCATTCTGCTCAATGCGGCAAGCACTCAGTTGATCGAGCGCACCCTGCTCGATGAGACGATAGGCTTCAACGCGCGTCTGGACGGTTTCGTCGAAGGCGTATCGCCGCGTCTGGCCTACCGGGTGGAATTTGATGCCCGTGCGCTGATCCTGGCCCTGGCCGCCGGCGTGGAAGGTGCCCATGCCGTGGGCGATACCGGGATTGTCTTTCCCTACGACGGGCTGACCCTCTACCTCAGCCGCAACCTCACCCACTTGCCGCTCGACATCGACCCACCGCCACCGGCGAACGATCCGGCCGGGGATCTGTTGCTCAGCCAGGCTTTGCTCGATCGGCTATACAACCTGTACGGTGCGCCGTCTGCCGGCCCCGCCGCCGGCAATGTGGCGCAGATCCTTCTGACGCCGCCCCCGCATACCGGCCGGACCCGGTGCGATCTGGCCAATGTCGCGCTGACTCAGCGGCCACTTTGCTTCACGTTGGATCCGTTCGCCGCCGCGCAGCAGATCGCCAAAGTTTCGCCCGATACCATTATCCATCGTACCACCGCACCGCCGCTGCCGGCGGGAGAGCGCGAGATCAACGTCTTTTACGCCTACCCGCTGGGGCTGCAATCCGGCGTTACGATCGATATTCAGCTGACCGTACCGCCCGGCAATATCTACCCGATCGAGCAAACGCAAACGCTGGCGCTGCGCCCCGACCGCACCTGGTTAACCTTCAAGTTTCACAACAGCGCGCTGGATGCTCAGCCGTTTTTCTACCAGATCCGCGTGAATTACCCGCAAGACGGCGTTTACCGCACGTTGCCCGGCAAACAACGTCGCTGCGACGAGGATAACCTGGTGCTGGATTACGCCGCGCTGCCTTGCCGCTTCCTGACCCTGTATCTCGACCCAACGTTCGCCCAGCAAAGCCGACTTGGCGGCCCCTATTACTCCGCCGACTGGCGCCAAACGTGGGCGCTCAGCGCATCGGCGCCCTATTTCAGCGCACCGATCCTGGGCGACCCGACTTTTGCCGAGGCGACCGCCTATTCGCTTTCCGGCGACGGCGCCGTCCCGTTACCCGCCCCGATCGTGCAAAACGCCACCATCGGCGCCTACAGTTTTCCGCAGTTCGGCGCACAGCAGGCGACGATCACCGTTCGGCTGCCGCCGCAGTCGCTCAGCGCCGTACTGAGTTTTCAGCCGCAGGACAGCGAGCGCACCAGCGACCGCACTTTTACGCATTCGCAGCCGAGCTTCGTCTACAAATGGAACGTCACCTCCATTTTCGCCGCCGGCTTCCGCTACAAGACTCCCACTGGCCCCTGGTCGCCTTATGTCACCGGCGACCAAACGATCGATATCAAGGGTGATACACCATGACCGACGAATTGGATCCGCAACGTACGTTGCAAAACTTCTTTCTTCTTGACCGCGCGCTGGCGTTTCACGACCAAACGCGCCCCAGCGGCTGTTACACCTACGGCAGCTATACGCCGCAGGTGGTGCAGGAAACGCCGGCCGGCAAGATCAGCTCACTGCATTTGCTGACCAGCCCCGGCGGCGGCCTGGCGACCTTCATCGCACCGAAGCTGCCGGTCGACAGGGCTGCGATCGAGGACTATATCCGCCGCCATTTCGTCCCCGCTCCGGAAACCATCACCCTGGAGCAGGAGGAGATCCAGCAATCGCTGTGGCTGCACTTCGCGCAGCGGCCGGCTGCTGCCGCCTACAGCGTCGAATTTGAACAGTCCAAAATGGCGTTGACCCATGAGGAGTCTGGCCGGCTGGCGGGCGCGATCCAGGGAACAAAAGACCAGGTCTATTTTCTCACCCGCAGCCGATTCAGCGTCGACAGCCGCGTCAATGCCCGTTTGCAGGCCGATTGGGTCGCGTTTGTCACCCTGGCCTTCAACGAGCAGGCGCGGCAACCGGAAGCGATCGCCAGGCTGCTGAACCAACAAATCGACGCCGGCGTCGTCATTGTGCAAGCGCAGTTCGACAATGCGCCTTCAGAACAGACGCAAGCTCGCGTTCGCCAGGCGTTGGTAAACACCGCCTCACTGCTGATCGCCAACACGCTACGCAATATCTCGTCGCCAGAACAAATCCCCAACAAGCTGAATTACCAGATCGAATACGACGACACCGTGCCCCAGCGCTATCTGCTGGAGCAGCAACGCGACATTGCCGAACTGCTGAATCGGCTGCCGGCCGACGGCATCATCTCCTTTACCGCTACGCCCCTGCCGGAACCCAGCAGGCCGGATAAGCCGATCGAGCCTCAACGCTGCACCGTCAGCCTGGGATTTGATCCGAAAGGCTTCAATATCATGGCGATAGAGCTGCGCTGGGCAGATCAACAGACGCCGATGGCATGGCCCAGCTTCCCGCCAGTGACGCTGGAAACGACAGCGGCGGTGAGCGATATCGCACTCAAGGTGACCTTCGCCGATTACACCAGCTTCGAGAGCCGGCTGGCGTGGCAGAACGCCATCGCGCTGACGCCGCAGGATGTGGGTTTCTATAGCCTGCTGTTCGACGCCGAGTCTCTGAAGTCCGAATTCAAAACGATCTCCGGCAGCGCCAGCTATCTCCCGGCGGGCCAGGGCAAGAAACAAAACTTCACCTTCGCCTTTTCCGCCGCGCAGTGGCAGGCCACCTGGTGGATCAACGCCCATGCCGCCGGCCTCAACGGCCGGGTGGACTATCGCTGGCAAGGGAAAACGGCGGCGCTATTCCCCAAAAACTACGACTCCGGCCCCCTGCAGGCCACCACCGGCCCCATCAAACTGCAATACCACAAGTGACATAAACAAGAGGACCGCCCTATGTTAACCACCGCTTTGCAGCAATCGATAAAAATCGACGTCACCGAGTATTTGGGCGTCAAGGAATACGCGTATACCTGCTACGGCGACAGCGACAGCAAGGATATCTTCTATGTGGTGCCGGAGATCCCGGTGTTTGCCAAACGGGATACCAATACGCCGAGCTTCATGTTTTACAAATACCGCAGCGAAGATACGCAAGGCGGCTACGCGCAATTCACCGTGCAGCTGCCGCAGCCGAATGCGGAAATGAAAGACCGCATCCGCCTGCAGCTGTATAACGGCCTTGGCAGAAAAGACGGCCCGCTGGATAAAAAATCCAAGCTCATTGTCGACTACATCAAGGCAAAACAGGCCTATGAAGCGGACCCGGAAAACAACACCAAGAAGACCGCGATGGACCAGGCGCAGAAGAATACCGGCCTGAGCGATGAACAGCTCAACCGGTTTGTCGCGCTCTACGACGGCAACAAGGGCGACGATCAATTCCTCAGCGAACTGATGCCGGCGGACGCTGCGAAAATCGAACTGATGCAGCCGCGCTACACCTCGGCGCAGGCCATGCTGATCCTCGACGGCAACGATAAGTTCTATCGCCAGATCCCAACGCCGCTGTCCCCCTCCGGCCTCGGCGACAACAATACCGTGTTCAGCCTGTCGCTGACCGGGGAAGGCGCCACGCTGTTTGAACAGGTGCTGAAAGGCACCGATAAAAACGCCAGCGTCGGCGTGCGCTTCGACCTCTCCCTGGATGCCTCCATGTCGGCGGCCAAAGTGATCGTCACCTACAACAGCGAGCAGGCCAAGTCCGTAGCGCAAACCATCAACTACCACACCTGGTCGGCCGACGAGAAAAAGATCGAGCAGGAGTTTTACGCCAAGGAAGCGATCAAGGTGGACGTGCGGATCGGGTTGACGGCGCAAGAGATGGGCATGGAACCCGCCGCCTATGATAAATGGAAAGAAAGTCTGCGGAACTGGGGGCAACAGCAGGTCGAGCAGATCCTGAGCAGCCAAACCGGCATCGACATGAGTCTCAATTTGCTGAACGACGCCGGCAGCTTCGAAAAATTCCAGTCCAAAATCTCGCAAACTCTGAGCTTCACCCGCGAATATGAAGAGAACGCCGTGGTGTCCTCCACCATTTACCCGCAAACTCAGCTGCCGTCGATACGCTCAATCGTCGGCGAAGCCGATTTGGATCAGTACTTCAAAGAGTACGATCTCCACGACCCGTTCTATCAGTACATCCAGCCGGAGTTCTTCGTCACCGAAGACATGGCCAAGTATGACATCGCCAATATCGTGGTCACCGCGATATACGACGACGATCTCAAGAGCACGCTGACCTTTACGCCGAAGGATCCGGGGCCGAAGAAAACCGACAAATGGTTTATCAAACCCGAGCTCGGCCGCGCCTACCGTTATCATTACACCGTCAACTTCACCGGCATGCAGGCCAGACCTTACCTGTCTGGGGACATCCAGGTCAAAGACGATCTGGTGGTCACCATCAACGCGGCGCAAAGCGGCATCGTCTACGCAGATATCTCCACCCTGCTCAACCCGCTGGGTTGGGAGGTCTTCAGCCAGGTCGTGGTCAAGACCCAGTACGAAGACAAAGAGCACAGCGTGCCGCTCAAGCAATACACCCAGGTGATCAGCGACAAGAACCCGCCGGTGCCGTTTATTTATCCGATCGGCACCAACGTGGAAAAGCCGCTTTATTATTCGGCCGACTACTATGCGCTGGACGGCGACAGCCTGACCTACCTCCCGCCGGGCGTGGAAAGCAACCCGCAGCTGCCCGGCTATGGCGAAACGCGCGGCAATCAGATCCTGATCGCCAACGCCCTGCCGAAGCAGCAGAAATACACCATCATCTTCAAACCGTCGCAAAAAGACGTTTCGCTGATCACCTTCGAGATGACGGTGAACTACCCGAAATGGGACTTCTCGCAGACGCAGCCCATTGCGTTAACCGAGTTCGACACCAAGTCACTCACGCAGTACCTGACATTCAACCTGATGCAGCAAGAGAAAGGCAACGAGCCGCAGATCAGCTACACCGCCACGGTCTATTACGGCGATAACCAGGAGAAAACCGTCACCAAGCCGATCACGGGCACCAGCACCATCGTGGTCGTGACCTTCTGACGGCCGGTCTCCGCCGGAGCAAGCACGCCTTGCTCCGGCTCCCTCTCTGATGACGTGGGGTTGCCGCTATGCGCGATCAGGTAATCATGCAAGACATCTGTTTTATTCGAGCGGACCCGGATCGGCCCGTGTATTACTACTGTGCCGCCGCGCCTAGCGTGCAGGTCACCGCAGGCAATCAACCCGATGTCCAACTGCAAATTTTCAGAAACCTCAACCAACCGGACGATCTTTACTACGCCACGCTGTCGTTGCAGACCCAGCTGGCCAGTTCGCCCGACGCGGCGCAACGCGCCGCCGACGCCAGCCCGGATATACCGCGCGATGCGATCTTATTGCCGCTGCAGGCGATCGCCTGCAGCGCGACGCTGAATATCCCCGATCTTATCCCCGGGCAGACCAGCAAAACCTCGCTGAGCGACCAGCAATATTGCTACCTGTCCGCCAAACTGGACGACGACGACGATATCCTGCTGCTGGCAAGCCTGATGCGCACGCCGGCCTCGACGCCGATCGCCGTCAGTTACAAAATCGACTACCTGCAGCAACTGCCGCCGGCCACCTTCGAGCTGGAAGCCAACTGGGACCAGGTTTACCGTTACCTGCAGCGCTCGATAGGCTTTAACCTGCTGATCTTTAGCGTCGGTATCGAGCAGACATCCGCCCAGTTGATCAGCGAGAAAATCGTCACCGTCAAAGTCAGGGACACCGATCCCGACGGCCATATGGCGCAGGCGGCCGCCGAACTGACGCAGATCCTCACCAGCCAGTTCTTCACGCCGGTTATCGCCAACGAACCGCAGCAGACAAGCCCCAAAGCCGGCTTTTATCTGCAACAGGTCTCGGTTGAAAACATCGATCAACGCCGCCTGAGCGGCAAGATCAGCGAAACCACCGTCGTGCAGCGTTCGCTCTATCCGCAGGCCCTGTTCGCCCAGTTGGTCAACGGCACGGACTATCAGGCCGATCGCGCGATCGTCAAACGCGATCTGCAGGATGACTTTTTCGCCTATCGCGAGGTGCGGGTCAGCCTGCTGTCGGATGCGCTTGACGCCAATATCCTGCTGGTGACGGCCCGGTTGCGCTATGGCTCAAACAGCCGACAGCTGAAATTTACCCGCGACGACTTCGGGCCCAAACCGTTTAAGGAACCCAGCCTGATCGACCCGAAAACGGGAAAAATGCTGTGGCCGGTCGAGTATGACTTCACCGTGTACTTCAACCAGTCGATAGGCGGCGTGACTTCGGTCAGCTCCGGCAGCCTGCAAACGGAGATGAGCGAGGTCTTTCTGGACGTCGAGTCGCTCTACGGCCGCTATGATTTCGCGATCGAAGCGGCGCAACAGTTTGACTGGCAGCGCTATCAATCCGTGCTGGTCACGCTGCGCTATCGCCACCGGCAACAGCCGAACAGCAGCGTGTCGCGCAGCTTCCAACTTGACCAGACCAGTCCGCGAGCCCACTACCCGGTCATGCTGCCGGAGCCGGACGAATACCAATTCGACGTCGACAAAACCTACAGCGCCGCCGTCAACTCACCGCATATCTCCGCCGAGCTGCAAGAACCGACCGGTCAGGACGTCTACCTGTTCTCGACCCTGTATCGCCAGCGCGTGCTGACGCTGTCGGCCGACATGGACTGGCGCCGGGTGGAAATGGTCATCGTTTCCGCCAGCTACGCCTGCACGCCGGCGGAAACGCTGCAGCAGGTGTTTCAATTTACCGAATCCGATGCCGCCCCGCGCTGTTTCAGCGCCGATCAGCTTGATCCGGAGCAGATGATCGTCTGTCTGGATATCTGGTTTACCTATCAACCCGGCGAAGGCGGCGATCGGCCCGAAAACGTGCAGTGCTCGACCGACGCCAACGCTCTCGATCTCGCCACCCTCAGTTAACTAAGGAAACGCCATGTTATTACTCAGAGCCAAAACCGCCACCATCAACAACATCACCTTCTTCGCCGACGATTCAGACGATAACCAGTTCTGGTATCTGCCCGGTGATATCCACATTGCGCAGAAGTCGGGCGAACCGGTGTTTTCGCTGATCAAATACACCGGCGACGCCAGCGATCCGCAAGGGGGATACATCAACTTCGAGGTCAATACGGCGATCGACGAAGCGGTGTTGAACCGTGCCTTCAACGACTATCTGCGCAAACTGAACGTTGATCCCAAGAATGCCCGCAAGGCCCAGGTGCCGTATGATAAAGGCACGGTGAACTTCTTCGTGCTCGACGCGGGTGCCACCAACGGTGAGCTGATCAGCGCCCCTTGCCCCAGCCTGTTCGGCAACAACAGCGCCATTTTCAGTGCCAAGCTGACGCCGTCCCAGGCGGTGATCCTCGAAGCCGCGTTCACCCAGGCCAAGGCGCCGGCCGCCGTCGCCTATAACCTCAGCTTCACCGGCATCACGCCGGCGCTGAAGGTCGAAGTGACCGCACAGTTCGAAAGCATCTACAAAGAATTCGATCTGAAATTCGGCGCCAACATTCCCATTCCGGTTGAGACGCCGGCCAGCTTCTGGCTGGGCTTCGACAGCGTCATCAAAAAACTGCAGCAGGATCAGAAACTGGTGATCAAGGTCACCGAAAGCATGCCGGGCGACGAAGAGGCCAAAGAGAAAGAGTGGGCACTGCAGTTCGTCAAGGAAGAGATCCTGAAAAGCTTTTTCAGCGCCACGCTCAAACCTAACGACGACAGCAACCCGCAGGCGAAATCCGCCAGCGACGCCATTCTGGATTCGCTGATCGCCAGCGACAAGAAAGAAGGCGAAGAAGCCGGCAAAGGCGGCCTGTTCCCCAGCGCTTCGCTGGAGATCAAGCTGGTGCGGATCGAGGAAACCAAAAGCCTGAACTTCAACTACACCTCGTCGAAAGCCCTCAGCCAGTCCGCCGTGCCGCAAAACTTCATCGGCAGCGATATCCTGCACGCCCAGAAAACCGCGCCCTACTTTATTCAGGTCAACGTCAACGATCCGTTCTTCCAACAGCTGGATTTGACCGTGCTCGGGCCGGACAGCTTCGAGGAGTACGGTATCAAGGCCGCCACCTTCAACATCCGTTACAACAACCAGGTTTATACCGGCGCGCCTTTCACCAACGATGACGGGACATGGACCAAACGCATTGCCCGCAGCAGCGATAAGAACGAGCTGTTCCATATCACCAGCGAATTCGCGTTCAAATCCGCAGCCTCCTCGGGCTGGGAAGGCAGCAGCAGCTATCAGCCGCAGTCCAAATCGGCCTCGACCCTGCTGAACATGGATCCCGGCTCGGTGCTGTCTTTCAACGAGATCAGTATCTTCCTCGACCGCAAATTCTCGTGGGAAAACTGTAACCAGGTCATGGTGGAGCTGAGCTATCAGGACGACAAAGGAAGCCGCAAGACCAAGAAATATACCTTTACGCAAGGCGCGCACGAGAGCCAAACGTTCAAATACCGCTGTCTGACGGAGAAGCCCTGGGCGGTCAATTACACACTGATCTACTTCCTGGTTGGCGGGGAAACCGTCGAACGCAGCGGCAGCGAAAACCCGCCGGCGATCGTCATCCCCAACCTGGTTTAGGTGAGCACCATGATCGATCGCAACGCAGTGTTACCCTCGGCATGGAACGCCCTGGTCAACGCCCTGTGCAAGGAAGCGCCCTATTTGCAAAACACGCTGGCCCCGGACGTCGCCCGCTTCAGCCGGACGAAGGCGACGCCCGGCGGTTTGTCCGTCGCGTTTACCACCAGCCTGCTCGGTTATAACGGCAGCCCGCTGGAGTTCACCGTGTCGTCGGCCAAACCGCAGGGGCTCGCCTGCACGCTGGATCCCTTTTTACCGCGCTATGCGCAGCGCCGCAGCGCCGGCGCCTTTGCCCGACACTGTGAGGCGATCACCGCGGCCCCGCTCGCCGATCCCGCCAACAGCCTGGAGGCGGTGCGACGTATGCAATGTGCAAGCATTCAGCCGCTGCGTTTCGGTGCCTGGCTGGGGCGAAAATACGCCCCGGACGCGATCAAAACCAAGGTCTACGTTGAAACCCCCGCGGACATGGCGGCCGCACCCGATGGCTTGCAAGGGCCGCTCACCGCCGAGGCCCGCAGCGCGGCGGGATTGACGCTGCTGATGGTGGGGTATTACCCGGAATCTGCCAACTCTCCGCGCGAATATTACTACCAGTGGCACAGTGCGCGGATCACGCGTGACGATATCCTCGCCGTCATGCGGCTGTTCGAGGGAGAAAGCCGTTTTTCCGCCCTGATGCCGCTGCTGGACCGCGCGCTGCGGCAGCAGGACAGGCGGGACTTCCCCCCGACCACCTACGGATTCAGTCTGGGATACGCGCCGGACGGCAATCTGGAGAGTTTTACGCTGTTCGCCATGGCGGCAAGTTTTTTCGGCGATAACCGCCGCGTTTTCGACGGCATCACCGCGCTGCTGGCACCCGATGGCCAAGCCATGCCGCTGCTTAACCGCGCGGTGAGCGAACAGGTTCCGTTGCAGTACAACGTCGTCGGCTTTTCCTGCGATCGCCAGGGCAATCACAGCGTCAGCTGCACGTTCAGCCCGCAAAACGCGCATTTCGAAATCCTGCCATGCAAAGCGCGCGAAACGGCACCGCTTGTGCCATTGCCGTTGGCGGAGCTGTTGGCGCAGCAGTGTGCCAGCGGCGCCTTTCCCTCTCATGTCAGAACGCCGGATGGCCGCTGGCACAAGGATGAAAATGCTTTTGTCACCGCCCAGGTGCTGCGCACGCTGGATTATACCGCCCAGACCGCGCCCCATATCGAGCTGGCGCTCGACTTTTTGCTCGGTTGCGAGAGCCACCCGCACCACTTCCATTTTTGGCCTGCCGGCAAGCACCCCGCCTGGATGGCGGGCCAGCGGATCGACGCTGACATCGACGATACCGCCATTATCACTGAGCTCTTGTATCGATTTCATCGGCGCTCGTTGGCGCAAGCCAGACAGACGCTGGCGCAGATGCAGGCTTATCAGGTACAGCGCGTCGAACGGCGGCTGAAGACGACGCCCTATCCCTGGGCCGAGTGTTACGCCTTTCACACCTGGATGAAAGACGACGGCGACATCACGCAACTGGACTGCTGCGTGAATACCAACGCGCTGATTTTAATCCATGCGTTGACCGCCGCTCACGGCAGCCTGCCGCCGGCCTATCCGCGCATTATCCAAATGCTGAATCAGGCGGTGAACTGGAGCGACGGCGATTACAACCGCCTCAACGCGTTAACGCCCTATTATGCCCACCCGCATGAGTGGCTGAGTACGCTGGAATACGCCAGGCGGCAAGGGGTGCCGCAGCTTGCACCGGCGATCGATGCGCTGGCCGCCTGGCGCTTGCCGGCGACCAACGACGAAAGCCCGCTCTATCGCCGTCACGACGGTCATTTTCTTTGGACTTCCGCCTGCCTGAACCAGTTCAGACATCTGGCACGCCTTTCTTCCCTGGAGGATCGCTATGAACATCTTTCTCAATGATCTGGTGACGCTGAACAAGGTCATTTTGGACAACGCGCGCGAACAGTTTCCCGACGCCGAAGCCCCCCGTCTGCGCTACCGCGCCGCTCCCGCGCCGGTGGCCGACGAACTGCAGGCCGATGTTTGTACCGAAGTCGTCTCGGGAGAGACGCGCTATCGCATCGCCACCAGCAGTGACGGTACGCGCTGGCATATGACGGTGGATTTCGCGCTCAGCCGCGCCGTTCAGCAGGTGCCCTACGTGGTGCTGACCTTCAGCACTTTCGGCAAGGTTGAAGAAATGATCTTCGAACAGGTTTTGCTGGACGTCCCGCCGACCCGCTACCGCGCCCAGCTCGACCTGGACCGCCTGGAACAGCGTGACGCGCTGCTGCGAGCGCTGTCGGATTATGACTCGCAAACCACGCTGGTGGTCGCCATCGTCACCGATAACGGGCTCCTCAACACCATCACCTCGCCGAAAGTCTTCTACTTCGCCGAGAACTACTATCCCTATATCTATCAGGGCATCCTGCCGCCGCCACCGCGCCTGCAGCTGATCCTCACGCCGCTGGCCTTCGGGCATCTGTGGTACAACTACTATCAGGACTATGTACGAAAAAACTATCTTTATTACCTGCCGGATACTTTCCTGCTGGCGACCAACGCCGCCGACGACGACAAACCGATGCTGTCTATCTCGTTTTCTGCAGCGCCGCACGCAACCTCGCTCAACGATGTCGAGGTGACGTTCGACTATTTCCTGTCACCCAAGGTCAATCAGGCGCGCATCGGCGACGCCACCGCACAGTTCACGCAGATGCAACCGGACGGCAAGCTGGCACCGTTCGCCAACGCGGACACCCTGACGCTGCTGCTGGGGCTGCCGGACGGCAAAACGGAGGAAAAAAACGCGCTGATCAATCTGCAGAGCGGTATCGTGGATTCATTCACGCTGCCCGCCAGCCAATTTGGATTGATTTGGGATGCCTTCTTCGATCGGTCGCCGCAAAACCTGCTGCTCAAGGGGTATCTGGCGGTGCAATTCACCGGCTTCAACCCGGATAATCTGCCCGTGGCGCTGGCGCTGGACGCCAAATACCAGAACAGGCTGCCGGATTTCATCAAGCAATCCGCACCGGCGGACATCAATAAGACCGTGGAATTCCGCAGCGATGCCGGCGCCTACGATCCCGCCGGGCCGCGGCCGATCAAGCGCATGCTGGTCAGCATCGACAATCAGACCATTGAGCTGGACAAGGAGCACCCCGTTCAATCGGTTAACGTGAAGATTTCCGTGCTGGAACTGATCCTGCATCCGGACAAGAAGCTGGTGTATCACTACGATTTGCAGATTATCTACGTCGACGGCGGCAAAAAGTCCTCCTACGACAATACGTCCAGCTTCGAGATTATTTACGTCCCCTGAACGGGGAGAGAATGGCGGCGCGGCCGGGCGGCATCCAGCCCGACGCGCCGGAACAGAGGATCAGCGTTTTTTCTTTTTGTTGAAATCCAGCTCGAAGGCGAACACCGCGCTCTGGATTTTGCGCTCCATCGCCAGCCCCAGCTTGAGGAAGCGGCATGACAGGCGCGAGAAGTGTACCACCTGATCGTTGTCGTCAGTTTCCTGATCGTCGTTGACCACCACCAGCTCCATGTTGACCTTGAAGCTGCCGTAGCTGCCCAGATCCAGCAGCGCTTTCTTGAACTGCAAACCCGGCTGGAAGAATTCCGGCAGCGGGCCGTCGAAGCGCAAACCGACGCCGCCGGCGGACAGATCGTGGATCCGCAGCTCATAAGGCGTACCGTCCGGGTATTCGCCGGTGCAGAAGAATTGACGCCAGTGCGGCGTGGTGATGCGGAACTGGCGACGGCGCTGAATGTAAACCAGCTCCTGCGGCAGACGGGTCGAGCAGGCCTGGACGCCCTGATGTTCGGTCAGCTCCGCCTGGCCGACGGAAAACTCGATTTTGGCGTCGTTGCTTTCAATCACGATGGTGCAGGCGCCGTCGATGGCGCTCGCGGCTTCCTCACCGCTAAACACGATATTGTCCGGCCCGACGCTCAATAACAGACTTTGAAACCGGTGCTGCTGATTTTCTACGCGCAGCGGCGTGCGTTGTTTGCAAATTTCACGCAGAATCGCCAGAACTTCAAAACGCTCCCGTTTGATAAACAGTCCGTTATCGCTGTGCTCCACACGTCTCTCCTGACTTTTTTTTCTAATGACGTCTTACGTATTCCTTACGGTTATCATCTCTGGGAATATTCCTAAAGTCAAATTTGCCAGCGTTGCCAGGCCTGCGGCAACAGGCGCGCGAAACGTTTCGCCCACGCCTGCTGCCCGCGTTCGTCGGCGATCAGATCCTGGCGAATTTCGATGCCGACATAAGGCAAACCGCGGCGTTCCGCATGAACCGGCAACGTATAGTCGGTGGCGTCCGTCATCGCATAAGGTTCGTTGATGCCCACCTGCAAATCCCCCTCTTCGCGCAGCAGCTCGGCCAGCAGATGGGCAAACTCCGGGTAGCGGTTAAACAACAGCCCCACCTGCCAGGGGCGCGATTCCCCCTTGAACACTGGCGTAAAGCTGTGCATGGCGATCACCGCCGTCGGCAGTTCACGCAGTTGACGTTGCCCTAAATGATCGTCAATGGCGTGGTGATACGGCAAAAACACCTCGCGCTCGCGCGCCAGCGCGTGTTCGGCGTCGATACCGATATTGCCGGGGATCGGCGTCAGCTCGGACAAGTGCGGGATCGAGCTGGCGATGCCGGGCGCCCGGTTGCAGTCGATCACCAACCGCGAATATCGCTGATGGATCAGCGTTGCGTCCAGCTGGCGGCTTAGATGGCGCGACACGCTCAGCGCGCCGATATCCCAGCCGATGTGGCGTTCGATCTCTCCGGGCGGTAAGCCGAGATCGCCGAGGGCTTGCGGTATCGCCTTGCCGGCGTGATCGCACAGCAGCAAAAATGGCGCTTTGCCATGCGGGATTTCAACGGCGGCGGCAGAGGGTTCATCGGCGGACAATAACGGCGGGATAAACGAGTGAGGCATGCAAGGCTCCGGCGGTGGAAAGCGAAACGTTTATCGTAGCGCTATCCCGTCGCCGGCCCCAAGGTCGTGCTTAGATCAAAAAGGCATGAGTCAGACTACAATCATGCCGTCTCGGCTGGCTGTGGCTGATGCACCGCAATATAACGCTGATAGCGCGACGGCTTGAGCCGCGTGGTGTCCACCAGCACCAGCCCATCGATGCAGTTGTTGAACGCCGGATCGGTGCCGAAGTCGATAAACTGCACCCCGCCCGGCTCGCACAGCTCGGTGTACTGTTTGTACAGCGTCGGGATCGAACAGCCGATGTTGCTGAGCAGGCTCTTCAGCCGCACCAGATCTTCCTGGTAGTTATCCCCGGCAAACTGCGCCAGCACCTGCGGTAGCGACGCAGGATAAGGCCGGCGCGACTGCGCTAAGGCATGATCCGGCGAGAAGTAGAGCCGATAGAAGGCGATCAGCAGATCGCGCGCCGCCAGCGGCATGCCGCCGGAGATCGATACCGGGCCGAACAGATAACGGTACTGCGGGTATTTCGACAGGTAGGCGCCGATGCCCAGCCACAAATAGTCCAGCCCGCGTTTGCCCCAATAGGCGGGCTGAATGAAGCTGCGCCCCAGCTCGATGCCCTGTGCCAGGATCGGTTCCATATCGCGGTCGTAGTGGAACAGGCTGTTGCTGTAGATGCTTTCCAGCCCTTTGCGTTCGATTTGTTCGGCGGTAGGAATAAAGCGATAGGCGCCGACGATCTCCAACTCCTCCTCATCCCACAGCACCAGGTGATAATAGTCGTCGTCGTAGCTGTCCAGATCGCGGCGGCGGCCGGAGCCTTCCCCTACCGCACGGAAGGCGATCTCGCGCAGGCGACCCAGTTCGCGCAGGATCGGCGTGCGCGCTTCGTCGTGGCGGCGGTAGAGGTAGATGGTTTTACCGTCCGGCGTCACCCCCAAGCGTTCGCAGTTCGCCAGCGCTTTTTTCAGCTCCAAACGCTCTTCCGGCAGCGCGATCGGCGATTCGCTGGCGAACAGCCCCGGCTTGCCCTGGCCCAGGCGATACACATGGCGGCGAAAACGCTCCGCCAGATCCTTGGCGCTGGTGTGGCCGTCGTGCCAGTTGGCGAACGGCACGCGGCCGCCGATGCGGATCTTGATGCGCCCGCCCCGCTGCTGGAACATTTCGCGCACCAGCAACAGCGTCGACAGCGGCCGGTAGACCAGCGAGGTAAAGTAGAACAGGTTGCTGTTGCGCGCGCTGATATGAATAGGCACGATCGGCGCGCGCGCCTTGGCGGCCAGGCGCAGAAAGCCGGTATGCCAGTGGCCGTCGCGGATGCCCTTCGGGCTCATACGCGACACTTCGCCGGCCGGGAACAGGATCAGCGCGCCCTGATTGTCCAGCTGCTGCTGCATGCCTTCAATCTGCTTGCGGCTGGTTTTATAAGCGACGTTATCCACCGGCACGAACAGGTTGCGCAGCGGTTCGATGTAGGTCAGCAGCTGGCTGGCCACCACTTTCACATCCGGGCGCACCGCCGCGACGGCGCGCAGCAGCACCAGGCCGTCGAGCGAACCGATCGGGTGATTGGCCACGAGCACCACCGGCCCCTGACTCGGAATGTTTTCCAGATCGCCGTCCACCAGCTCGCAGCTGAGGTTGAAGTAGTCCACCACCTGCTCGATCAGATCGAGCCCTTTCAGGTGGGGATAGTCGGCGGCGAACTGTTTGAATTCTTTTTCGAAGAGAAGGGTTCTTAGCAGGCTGCGCTGCCAGGCAGGGGTATTGCGGTGTGGAAATGCATCTTGCAACAGAGAATCCAGGCTGAACATCGCGTTATCTCCTGACGTAGTCGCTGCAAACTTAAGCCAGAGCCGTGACTCTGACGTGTCAGTTACATGACAATAAAATGAATCCATCGACTATCAGGTATAGCAAAGTAATGGCGATTTGGGAGCGAAAGACGCATTTTCGCCCCCATTGCCCCCCCATTGCCCCTCACATCGGCGCCAGCAACGCTTCGATGCGGCGGTTCACCGCTTCTCGCAGGCGCAGCAGCGGCCCGGCCTGGTGCGGATATCGCTTGAAGGTGATGCGCATGCCCAGCTCGCGTTCGATCAGCGACTCCACCGTCGCCCGGTCGGTCAAACTCTCCAGCAGCTGAAGCGCGCGCATGTCCTGCAGCCCCTGGTGCAGCACCCGCAGGCGCAGCGACTCCACCGGCTGCAGATCCTCGCCCGGATAGACCACGAACGGATCGCCGGAGGGAAACGCATGGCCGCTGTCGGTCACCGCGTACGGATTGATGCGCTCGCGCGAATGGGCGCTGTTATAGAAGTTGAATCCCCAATGCAGGAAGCCGGCAATGCGGTATAGATACAGCTGCACGCCCAATATGCGGTTGCGCGCCGAAGGCTGGGCGAAGAACCGATTGGCGACCTCGGTTTTCTGCACGCAGCAGTAATAGGCCCACAGGCCGGGCACCCGGTGTTCGATAAAGGGATCGATATGGTCGGTCGCGGCGACCGGGGTTTCCACCAGGCCTTGCTGATAGAAAGCGAAATCCGACAGCGCGTCGAAGGTGCGGAAGCCGTCCAGCAGCGGCCGCAGCGCGGCGGCGGCGCGCCGGTAGGCCGCCAGGTTGTCCAGCGTCGGCTCATCGGAAACATGGAACCACACCTGCCGTTCCAGCCCCCGTTCGCGGAACCAGGCGGTCAATTCGGGCAGCAGCGCCTGCAGGAAACGCTGATACGGTTCGCCCTGCGCATCGGTGTGCCAGCCGAAAAGCGGTCGCGCCTCGCCCTGCTCCTCCACCACGATCTTCGGCGCATGCGCCGCGCCCCATTGGGTAAACAGCGGCGCGATTTCGAAGTGCTCGATGCCCTCTTCCTGCGCCAGCGCCACCCACTGCGCCAGGCGGCTGAAATCGAAGCCATACCCCTGCGCCGAACGCGTCACCCTCACCAGCTGCACCGTGGTGCGTTCGCCGCCGACGGCGGTATCCAGCGGCGGCGTAAACAGCGGCGTCAGCAGCATATTGACCCCGGCGCGCACCGCACAGCGCACAAAGTGGCGCACTGCGCGCCAGTAATCCGGGCTGAACACCGCCAGACGGTAGTAATCCGCCAGGCAGTCGGTGTGCAACCACTCGGTGTGCAACAGCGTTTGCGGCGGCAACGCCGCCGGCACCAGATGCAGCGTCAGCGTGGCCTCGGCCAGCGCCTCGCCGCTCTGGGCATCCAGCAGCCGCAGGGTCAACGGAAAGTCGCCGGCCAGTTGCGCGTCGGCCGGCGGCGTCAGGGTCAGCCACAGGCTGCCATAATAGCGGCAGGCGGCGAAAAAACGCCGTTGCGGCAGCGGCATCAGCGGATCGGGAAATAAGCCCGGCTCGGTCGTCAGGTAATTCTCGTCGGTCTCGCGATAACAGGGAAAACCGCTCGGCACCGATTGCACCTGGCGCACGCTGATATACTCCGCCAGCGGCCCGTCGAGTTGATAACACAGCTCATGGCGGGTTTCGTTGCCCGGCGTTTGCAAACAGTACACCGCCTGCCAGGAAAGCACCTCGTTATTTAACCCGCTCAGCCTTTCCTCCACGGAAATAGGCGGCACGCTGTGGCGATGAAATACTTTCTCCAGGCAATGAGTAAATACCAGAGACAGGCGCATGATGTTCGGCCCTCTTTATTTTTAATGAATAAACACGGTGAAATTCAGGCTAGCGCCTTTTATCGCCACAGACAATAGCCGGTAATAAAAATCGTTCCCATACCCTTCTTTGACTGCCGCGACCCGATTTTTTTGTTTATTTGCATCACAAAAATGAAAGAAGCTGATGCTTGCACAATAAAAATGTTTTTAATCCCCATTATGGTGCAAGGGTTATCAGTTATTCCTATGCCTGCGAGGGCCGCTAAATGCCGCGACAGCAGGGAGAAAACCCATTAGCAGGTTAACGGAATGTGAACAAACATACCTTTCACTTGGCCGTGAAAGCCTTTCGATTTTAACAACAGTGAAACATTCTCGCCCCATTTTTGGGCATCCGGGGGTGTATTGACACATTGAAAGTTAAGGGATAGAAAGAATTTACGTTGCGAAAAACGTTATTCGTCGCTCACCGAGGGGAAAGCAATGTCACCGATAAAAAATACCGGACGCCTGCTGGCGCACTCTATTCTTGCCAGCGCATTATTATTACCCACCCTGCTCCACGCTGCAGATAAAATAACATTGCGCTATGCCGTTTGGGACAGAAACCAATTACCTGCCGAACAGGAGATCGCCAAACGCTTTGAACAGGCCAATCCGGATATAAAAATAGAAATAGAATTAACGCCCTCTGCGCAATATTTCGTTAAATTGGATTCTGCCGCTGCCGGCGGCGTGGCGCCGGATATATTCTGGATCAATATGCCTTATTTTGTGCAATACGCCAAAAACGGCATTATGGAACCGCTGGCGCCTTATATTAAGGACAGCGGCCTTCAGCTGGACGACGTGGTCGCCAGTTCGGTAAAAGCCTACCAGTACGACGGCCAACAGATGGCCATTCCGCGCGACGTCGACTCCATCGCCGTGTGGTACAACAAAAAACTGTTCGATCAGGCCGGCGTCAGCTACCCCACCAGCGACTGGAGCTGGGACGATCTGAAAAACAAAGCCACCGCCCTGAAAAGCGGGCTGAAAGGCGCCGCCTTCCCGCTGGTGATGGATCTCAGCATCGACGGCCAGGACAGCTATATGAACCTGCTGTTCCAAAACGGCAATCACATCGTACCGAAAGACGGCCAACCCACCGACATCGCCAACGACAAATCCATCTGGGTCTACCAGCAGCTGCAGGGCATGATGAAAGACGGCCTGATGCCGAGCGCCCAGCAAATGAGCGAAGTCAAAACCGAGAACATCTTCCAGTCCAACCGCGCCGCGATGGTCTATGCCGGTTCCTGGCTGGCGGCGCCGTTCGCCAACAACCCGCTGATCAACGATCACATCGGCGTGGTAATGATGCCGAAAATTGAACGCCAGTCCGGCGTAGCGCACAGCCTGGCCTTCGCCATGTCGGCCAAAAGCGCCCACAAACAGGCCGCCTGGAAATATATCGCCTTCATGAGCAGCGAAGCCTCGCAGGCGGAGCTGGCCAAGGTGGTGATCCCGGCCAACAAGACGGCGGCCAAGGTCTGGGCGCAGCAGATCCAGAAAGTCGACGTCTCGCCTTATATCCAGACCCTTGAAGTGACCCAGGCTTACCCCACCGCCGGCACCAATACGCCGAAATGGCAGAACATGTGGATCGCCAGCCTGAAGAAAATCTTTATGGGCGCGGACGCCAAGCAGGAAATGGACAAGTCGGTCAAGAAGATCGCGCGCGTCATGGATCAGTAATCGCCCCGCCGCGGCGCGCTACCCCGAGTGTGCGCCGCGGTGGACCCACGCTGAAAGTGATAGGTGAGGAATGGCAACATGTCGCTGGCAGAAACGGCTACGGTCACCCTGAAATCATCCCGGCGCACCGCCCGCCCCGCGCTCAATCGGCTCGAACGCGCCGAACGCTTCTGGGGCTGGGTGATGATCCTGCCGCTGCTGTTGGGGGTCACGGTGTTTTACCTAATCCCCTTTTTGCAGAACATTTTTTACAGCTTTACCGATCTGAACCAGTTCATGCGCTGGAGCAGCATCAGCGTCGATAACTATCTCAACCTGTTCGAAGACGACGACTTCTACACCGCCGCCGCCAACACCCTGTTCTACGTGGTGGTGTGCGTACCGATCAGCCTGAGCCTGTCGCTGCTGTTGGCGATCGGCCTCAACCAGAACATCCGCGGCAAAGGCCTGCTGCGCACCCTGCTGTTCCTGCCGGCGGTCACCATGCCCGCGGCGGTGGCCATGGTGTGGCAATGGCTGTTCAACAAGGATTTCGGCCTGATCAACCAGGCGCTGGGCCTGCTGCACATTGCGCCGGTCGCCTGGCTGTCCGATCCGGACGTGGTGCGCATCAGCGTGTCCATCATCATCATCTGGTCGTCGCTGGCGCTGAAGATCATCATTTTGCTGGCCGGGCTGCAGAGTATTCCGCGCCAGCTGTACGAGGCGGCGGATATCGACGGCATCGGCACCCTGCGGCGCTTCTTCTGCATTACGCTGCCGATGATGGTGCCGACGCTGTTCTTCGTGTCGGTGATGAGCTTTATCGAGATCCTGCAAATCTTCGACGTGGTGTTCCTGATGTTCGACCGCGCGCTGGTGGAAAACGACGTGATGACCGTCACCAACCTGTTCTACAAGTACGCGTTTTACCTGCAGGAAAAAGGCTACGCCTCCGCCATCACCGTGGTGCTGTTCGCCGTCACGCTGGTGATCACCCTGATTCAAATGGCGATCGGCAAGCGCCTGAAAGTCAGCTGAGGAGCTGCACATGAACGCAAGCAAGAAAACGCTGGTGTACCTGTTTATGGGGCTGGCGGCGCTGGCCTCGGTCGTGCCCTTTATCTGGATGCTGGTGACCTCGCTGAAAACCCAGGCCGAGAGCATCCAGATCCCGCTGACGCTGCTGCCGGCGCACCCCAGCCTGCAGGCCTACGGCCGGGTGATGCACGAAATCCCGTTCGCCGGTTTTTATCTCAACTCGCTGCTGGCGACCTTCTTCACCGTCACCCTGCAGATGGCGATCGCCACCCTGGCCGCCTATGGCTTCTCGCGCCTGCATTTTCGCGGCCGCGACGCGGTGTTCCTGGTGTGCGTGTCGATCCTGATGGTGCCCGGCCAGGCGTTTCTGATCCCGCAATTTCTGGTGGTACAGAAGCTGGGGCTGGTCAACAGCATCACCGGGTTGGTGCTGCCGGGCATTTTCAGCGTCTACGCCACCTTCCTGCTGCGCCAGTTCTTTCTGGCGGTGCCGAAGGAGATGGAAGAAGCGGCCTTGATCGACGGCTACAGCTACTTCGCCATCTTCTGGCGCATCATGCTGCCGCTGATCCGGCCGGGCATTATCGCCTGCGTCATCATCAACGGCCTGTGGAGCTGGAACAACCTGATGTGGCCGCTGATCGTCAATACCACCACCGAGAAGCTGACGCTGCCGGTTGGCCTCGCCTCGCTCTCCAGCCGCGCCGGGGTGGAATACCCGTTGCTGATGGCCGGGGCGCTGATGGCGGTGATCCCGATGCTGATGCTGTTCATTATTTTCCAACGCTATTTCATCCAGGGCATCGCCAGCGCCGGGGTGAAAGGCTAACGCGCAGACAAGGTAAATGACATGGCCGGAATTCAGTTAAACAGCGTTAAAAAAGTCTACCCCAACGGTTTCCACGCGCTGCACGGCGTCAATCTGGACATTGAGGACGGGGAATTTATGGTGTTCGTCGGCCCGTCCGGCTGCGCCAAATCCACCCTGCTGCGGATGATCGCCGGGCTGGAGAGCGTTAGCGAGGGGCAGATCCTGATCCACGATCGCTGCGTCAACGACAGCATGCCGAAGGATCGCGGCGTCGCCATGGTGTTCCAGAACTATGCGCTGTACCCGCACATGACGGTGTACAAGAACATGGCGTTCGGCCTGATCGGCAAAGAGAGCAAGGCCGAGATCGACCGCCGGGTGCGCGACGCGGCGGAAAAGCTGGAGATCACCAACCTGCTGCAGCGCAAGCCGGGCCAGCTCTCGGGCGGCCAGTGCCAGCGGGTGGCGGTCGGCCGCGCCATCGTGCGCAAACCCAAAGTGTTCCTGTTCGATGAGCCGCTGTCCAACCTCGACGCCAAGCTGCGAGTGTCGATGCGCGTGCAGCTGATCGAACTGCACAATCAGCTGAAGCAGGAAGGCGCCGCCGCCACCATGGTGTACGTCACCCACGATCAGGTCGAAGCGATGACCATGGGCGATCGCATTTGCGTGATGAACCGCGGCGCCATCATGCAGGTGGATAAACCGATCAACCTGTACCACCACCCCGCCAACCGTTTCGTCGCCGAGTTTATCGGCAGCCCGTCGATGAACCTGCACGATCTGGCGATCGTGCGCGACGGCCAAACGGTGCGGCTGCGCATCGGCCTGCAGCACCCGCTCGAGCTGCCGCCGGCGCTGCAGCGGCAGTTGACGGACTATCCGCATGCGCGGGTGTGCCTCGGTATCCGGCCGGAGTCCCTGCGGCTGTGCGCGCCCGGCAGCGCCAACTGCTTCCCGGCGCAGATCGTCACCATCGAGCGCATGGGCAACGAAGAGCTGCTGCACTGTGAACTGGCCGACCTGCGCTTCGTGCTGCGCATGGCGTCGCTGCCGGACTGGGAGCCGCGCCTCGGCGAAAGCGTTCATCTGGCATTCGATCTGACGCGCGCGCATTTGTTCGACGAGCTCAGCGGCCAAAACCTCAAATAACAACAGCGGAGTATCAGCAATGTCGTCAACACAACCCAACAACGTTGCCCAGCGCCCGGTGCTGGTGCTGGTGGTCGGCGCCGGCGCGCGCGGTGAAATCTACTCGCGCTATGCGCTGGCGCACCCCGATTTGATGCAGGTGGTGGCGGTGGCGGAACCGCGCGACGCCTACCGCGAGCAGTTCGTGGCGCAGCACGCCATCGCGCCGGAAAACGTCTTCACCGACTGGCGCCAGGCCGCCGATGCCGGCAAGCTGGCCGACGCGGTGCTGATCTGCACTCAGGATCAGATGCACCTGGAACCGGCGCTGGCCTTCGCCCGCCAGGGCTACGCCATGCTGCTGGAAAAGCCGCTGTCGCCGGACGCCGACGAGTGCCGCGCCATCGTCGCCGAGGTGGTGCGCCAAAAGCTGATCTTCTCGGTCGGCCACGTGCTGCGCTACACCCGCTATACCCAAAAGCTCAAGCAGCTGCTGCGCGACGGCGCGATCGGCGACATCGTCAGCCTGCAACACCTGGAGCCGGTCGGCTACTGGCATCAGGCACACTCCTTCGTGCGCGGCAACTGGCGCAACGATCGGCAGGCCGCCTTTATGCTGCTGCAGAAATCCTGCCACGACATCGATTGGATCCGCTACGTGATGGAGCAGCCCTGCGAACAGGTCAGCTCCTTCGGCAACCTGCGCCACTTCCGCCGGGAAAACCAACCGGCCGGCGCGGCGGACAACTGCCTGGATTGCGCGGTGGAGGCGTCCTGCCCCTATTCCGCCAAACGCATCTATCTGGGCGACGACCACAAGGCCACGCCCGGCTTTCTGCGCGTGCTGACGCCAGAACCCGACCAGACGACGCTGCGGGCGGCGCTGCGCGACGGGCCCTACGGCCGCTGCGTTTACCGCTGCGACAATAACGTGGTCGATCATCAGGTGGTCAACATGCAGTTCGCCGGCGGCCGCACCGCGTCGTTCACCATGACGGCCTTTACCCGCCACGAAGATCGCCACACCCGCATCTTCGGCAGCCGCGGCTGCCTGGAGGGCGACGGCCGCCATATCCGCATCACCTCGTTCCTCGACGACGGCGAAACGCATTACGACACCGACGCCGGCCAGGATCTGCACGCCATGGCCGGCCACGGCGGCGGTGACTACTACCTGATGCAGCACTTTATCGCGGCCATTCGCACCAACGATCCGAGCCAGGTGTTGGCCGGCCCGGCGGAAGCGCTGGAGAGCCACCTGATGGTGTTCGCCGCCGAACGCTCGCGCCGCGAAGCCGCGGTGATCGCCCTGAACGGAGCCTGACCATGAGCACGAGAGAGATGCGTTACGGCTTCGACATCGGCGGCACCAAGATCGAAATGGCCGCTTACGATCGCCGGCTCAATCAGGTGCTGCTTCAGCGCGTGCACACCCCAACCGGCGATTATGGCGAGTTCGTGGCCTGCATCGCCGGGCTGGTCGAGCAGGCGGACCGCGAGCTGCATACACGCGGCAGCATCGGCATCGGCCTGCCGGGGATCACCGATCCCGTCAGCCGCCGCCAGCTGGCGGTCAACGTGCCCTGCCTGACCGGGCATTGCCTGGCGGATGATTTGACGCAGGCGCTGGCGCGGCCAATCGCCATCGAGAACGACTGCCGCTGTTTCGCGCTGTCGGAAGCCAGCACGCCGCAAACCGCCCATCTGCCGCTGGTGTTCGGCGCCATCATCGGCACCGGTGCCGGCGGTGGCCTGGTGGTGAACCGGCAATTGCACAAGGGGCGCAACGGGCTGGCGGGCGAATGGGGCCATATGCCGATCTCCGCCCAGCTGGCGCAGCGTTACGATCTGCCGCTGTTCGGCTGCAACTGCGGGCTGACCGGCTGCTTTGAACGCTACGTCTCCGGCAGCGGGCTGCTGGCGCTGAGCCGCCACTTTGCCCATCCGGCCGCCGACGTGCCGGCGCTGGTCGCCAGCTATCGCGCGGGGGATACGCTCGCACAGTGGCTGATGACCGTCTACGTCGACATTCTGGCCAGCGCGCTGGCCGGTTTGCAGCTGCTGCTGGACGTCGATGCCTTCGTGTTGGGCGGTGGGTTGTCGAACGTCGGCGAGCTGTATCGGCTGCTGCCGGCGGCGATGCGGCACTGGCTGCTGCCGGGCGTGGAACCGGCAGCGGTATTCCCTCCGGTGCACGGTGACAGCAGCGGCGTGCGTGGCGCGGCGCTATTACAGACGGCGGCATAAAAAAAACAGTGAAAGCCCGGCGGCTGTCGAATGATCGCTGCGGCTTTCGCCGCCGCAGGGCCGAATAAAGCCATCGCGAGAATTGTCGACTGAAAAATAACGAATTTGCCGTTTTCACTTTGTGTTAATACCGCTTTCGGTTACCGCTAAACCGAAAGCAAAATTAAATATAACCAACTGATAGATATAGATATTTTTAAATTAATCGATTGCATTTCAGTGTTTCGTTTGCTGTAATTCGCCACGAACAACTGAAAGCGCTCCGGTCGGTATCGCTGCGGCTTATTAAGCCGCGGTCGGGCACGGCTACAGGTAAATCAGGAGTCTGCGTTAATGATCAATACCGCAAAACGCCGGGAATTAATTATCGACCAGCTGTGCCGCGAAGGCTCGGTGCGCGTGGAACAGCTCAGCCAGCAGTTTTCGGTGTCCAGCGTCACCATCCGCAGCGATCTGCGCCAGCTGGAAAAACACGGCTGCGCGGTGCGCGCTTACGGCGGCGCCATGTTGAACAAACAGTTCGCCTTCGATCGCCCGCTGCAAGACAAGGGCCGCATCAACCGCGACGTAAAACACGCCATTGCCTGCGCGGCGGCGGCGCTGATTGAAGACGGCGATGCCGTCATCCTCGACTCCGGCTCCACCACCAGCCAGATGGCGCCGCAGCTGGCGGGGAAAAAGGATCTGGTGGTGATGACCAATGCATTGAACATCGCCTTCGAGCTGGCCAACAACGAGCAGATCGATCTGATGGTGGTCGGCGGCAGCGTGCGCCGCAAGGCCTGGTCGCTGTACGGCCCCGCCGCCGAACAGCAGCTGCGCCAGTACCGGTTCGACAAGCTGTTTCTCGGCGTCGACGGTTTCGATCTGGCGGGCGGCATCACCACGCCGGATCCGGGCGAAGCGCAGCTGAACCGCGTGATGTGCGAGGTGGCGCGCGAAGTGATCGCCATCGCCGACGCCAGCAAATTCGGCCGCACCAGCTTTTGCATGATCCGCGAAATCGGCCAGATCCACCGCCTGGTCACCGACAGCCGCATTCCGGAACACTATCTGCAGGCGCTGCACCATTTAGGGATCGACGTGATTATCGCCGACCGTTAACCGAGGCTTTTAAGGAGTTGTCATCATGAACGCGTATTTCTCTTACGAGGCGGATTGGCTGAAGCAGCGCAACGCCTGGCACACCGCCGCAGAGATTTGGCAGCAGCCGGATCTGTGGGCGGCGCTGCACCGGCAACTGCAGGATCAACAGGCGCAGTGGCAGCCGTTCCTGGCGCCGCTGTTGGCCAATCCTCGGCTGCAAATCGTGCTGTGCGGCGCCGGCAGCTCGGCGTTCGCCGGCCGCGCCCTGGCGCCCTGGCTGCGCGAACGAACCGGCCGCGACGTGGCGGCCTACGGCACCACCGATATCGTCGCCAACCCGCGGCAGTACCTCGATCCTGAGCGGCCGACGCTGCTGGTCTCCTTCGCCCGCTCGGGCAACAGCCCGGAGAGCGTGGCGACGGTGGAGCTGGCCGACCAACTGCTGCCGGAAAGCTACCACCTGATGCTGGTCTGCAACCCGGACAGCAAGCTGGCGCAGTATGCGCATCGGCGCGACAACGTCTGTTCGCTGGTGATGCCGCAAGGCTCCAACGATCAGAGCTTCGCCATGACCTCCAGCTTCAGCTGCATGATGCTGAGCGCCGCGCTGCTGCTCGGCCCGCTTTCGCTCGAGGCCGCCCAGGCGCCGCTGAACGCCATGGTGCAGCGCTGCCGCGCACTGCGCGAAACGCTGCAGCCACAGGTAAAGGCGCTGGCCGCCAGCGGTTTCCGCCGTTATATCACCCTCGGCGGCAGCTGCTTTACCGGCCTGGCGGAAGAGGCCTCGCTCAAGATGCTGGAGCTGACCGCCGGGCGCATCGTGACGCGCTACGACTCGCCGCTCGGCCTGCGCCACGGCCCGAAATTTATGGTCGACGGCCAAACATTGGTGGTGGTGATGTTCTCCCACGACGACTACGCCCGCCAGTATGACCGCGATCTGTGGAACGAGCTGCAGCGCGACGGGTTGGCGATGCAATTGGTCGGTTTGACCGGCGATCTCCAGACGCCGTCCGATGCCCTGCTGCCTATGCACCAAGCCACGGACGATATCTGGCTGCTGTTCCCATATCTGCTGTTCACCCAGATGCTGGCCTTCGAGAGTTCGCTGGCGCTGGGGCTGACCCCAGACAACCCTTGCCCAACCGGCGAGGTTAACCGGGTGGTGAAAGGCGTGACGATTTACCGTTTCCCTTCCCCCGTGCTGTAAGGAGATCCCATGTATCTGATATCCAACCGAGAAATGCTGCTCAAGGCGCAGCGCCAGGGTTACGCCGTCCCGGCGTTTAACGTCCACAATCTGGAAACCGTGCAGGTGGTGGCGGAAACCGCCGCCGAGCTGCGCTCGCCGGTGATCATGGCCGGCACGCCCGGCACCTTCAGCTACGCCGGCACCGACTACCTGATCGGCATTTGCCAATCGGCCGCGCACCGCTACGATTTGCCGCTGGCGCTGCATCTGGATCATCACGAGGAGCTGGACGACATCGAGCACAAGGTGAAAAGCGGCATCCGCTCGGTGATGATCGACGGTTCCCATCTGCCGTTCGAGCAGAACATCGCCAAAGTGGCTGCCGCAGTGGCCCTGTGCCACCGCTATGGCGCCAGCGTGGAGGCCGAGCTGGGCCGCCTGGGCGGGCAGGAAGACGATCTGATCGTCGATACGGCGGACAGTTTCTATACCGACCCGGTGGCGGCACGCGAGTTCGTCGCCGCCACCGGCATCGATTCGCTGGCGGTGGCGATCGGTTCCGCCCACGGGCTGTATCACGGCGAGCCGAAGCTGGACTTCGAGCGCCTGGCGCTGATCCGCGAACAGGTGGACGTGCCCCTGGTACTGCACGGCGCCTCCGGCATTCCGGAGGTGATGGTCAAACGCGCGATCTCGCTCGGTGTCTGCAAGGTCAACGTCGCCACCGAACTGAAAATCGCCTTCGCCGATGCGGTGAAAAGCTACTTTTCACAGCACCCGGATGCCAACGACCCGCGCAAATATATCGTCCCCGGCAAGCTGGCGATGAAAGAAGTGGTGGCGGAAAAGATCCGCATCTGCGGCAGCAGCGGCATGCTGTAACCCCGCGCTCGCCCCCGGTTTCGTGGCTGCACCACGGGGGCGAAAACATCCCGCCATTTCCCGCTTTCCTGAGAGAACGATCACAGCCTTTTACCCTGCCCGCGCCGGAAACCATTAACCGGTCTTCACTATGATCCAAATCATGGTTTTACTCACCCTACCTCCCTATTATCAAATTCATTGGATGCAGGCAGTAGGATTTTTGCCCATTCGTTTTTATTTCGCCAGGCGAAATAGATTATTTGATGAAAACAAGCGTGCTTGTTTTTTAATTGGCAGCATTTTTACTCTGAGAGGAAAAGCGTATGAACCATTACTTAGCCGTATTAAGCGCATTGGTCATTCTGCCCTTCGCTCTGCAAGCAAAACCGCTTTCCGGCAGCCCGGTCGCCTCCGGCGTCGTGCGCTTCACCGGCGCCATTACCACCCCGGCCTGCACCATCACACATCAGGATGAACAGCTTATCTCCAACTGCTTCGGTAAAGTGACGGAATATCAGAACGGGTATATTTCCTCTTCGTTAAAAGAAATGCCAAAAGAATTAGTCTCTGCCGTCACCAGCGAAATGGTGAATAACGATCCCCATTTAAAGCGCGTGACCATCAGCTATAAGTAACGCCAACGCGTTAATGTCTGATGAAATAATAAACAAGACACAACTTGTCTTGATGACTTATAAATTTATTTTATAAATTTAACGTGCAATGACTCCCCGGCTTACCCTGAGCCGGCTATTTGGGCAACCCTGCGGTTGCCCATCAGCATGTCCGAAATCCGCCATCGCTTCCCCCGCTTTCATGCGATAATCGCCATACCAACCCGAGGAGTGATCCAGATGCAGACTTTTTTGATTGATCGTACCGCCACGCCGGTGGGAGAACTGGTGCTGATTGCCGATGAACAGGGGCGCCTGCGGGCGATTGACTGGACCGATCACGAAGCGCGCCTGATGAAGCTGCTGAATACCCACTACCGCGCCGATCGCTTCACCCTGCGCGAGCAGCGCGATCCCAGCGGGCTGACCGACGCGATGCAACGCTATTTCGCCGGTGAGCTGAGCATTATCGATCGGCTGCCGGTGATGACCGCCGGCACCGAGTTCCAACGCACCGTGTGGCAACAGCTGCGCCAAATCCCCTGCGGCGAGATCCTGACCTACGGCCAGCTGGCGCAACGTATCGGCCGCCCGACCGCCTCACGCGCGGTCGGCATGGCCAACGGTTCGAATCCGATCAGCATCGTGGTGCCCTGCCACCGGGTGATCGGTTCGCAGGGCGCGCTGACCGGCTATGCCGGCGGCGTGCAGCGAAAGCAGTGGCTGCTGCAGCACGAAGGTTACTTGCCGCAGGATCTGCTCTCGCGCTAGCGCGGCACATAGTCCGGCGGGACGCCCTCCGCCGGGGCGGCGGGATAGTAGTCCGGCGGCACCGGCGATGAGGTGGCCTCACCATAACCGTAGGCCACCGGCACCTTGTTACCTTTGGCGTACATGCACTGCGTATACACGGTATCATAGCGGTCTTGCAGGTCATCGCTGCTGCGCCAGGCCGAGTTATTGGCCATCGCGCTGCCGACCAGCAACCCGCCACCCGCGCCGATCAGCGCGCCGGGGCCGGCATGACCGGATGCGGCGCCAATCAACGCCCCTGCCGCCGCGCCGACGGCCGTTCCCGCCACCGCCGTTCCCGTCGCCGAATTGGCCGCCGTTTGCGCTCCGCTGCCAAGGCTGTTTTGCGCATAGCCGCGGCACATGGCCTCATCGCGATTGAATTGTTCGTAACTTTTCCCCGTGCCGGGCAGCGCGGTGACCCCGGGCCCGGAAGGCGCAGAGACGCAGCCGGCCAACAGCCCGGCCAGCGCCACTATCGGGAAAGCAAAAGAGTGTCTCATCACGCACCGCCTTTAATCACCGGGAGAACGGACCGTCTGGCACCACCTTCATCCAACCGTCAGGACAACGCGGCACCTGGGGGTAATAGCCCGCCGGGCGGCGGCAGTAGTAGGCATAGCTCGGCGGCTTTTCGATATAGGTCTGCGGCGGCGGCGGCGTGACATACACCACCGGCGGCGGCGGGTAATAGAGCGGCGGCGGCCCCCAGGGCACGCCGATCACCACGCGCGGCCCGCCGTAATAATAGCCGTGCCGGTAGTAGCCGTGGCCGTAATAGCCGTGGGCGAAGGCGGCGGCGCTGGCCGTCATCAACACCGCGGCGGCCGCCATCAACAGTATGCGCTTTTTCATCATCCACTCCCGAACAGGATCGTTCACCTGCCTTTCTGACCTTCAGCTTAACGCCGATGCGGCGCGGCTTTGCGGTGAGGATTCGGATGAATGCGACAAGCTTTCGCCAGTAAATGTGTCAAAGGATGATTGATTCACGCCGCTAAAACCTGTCAATGCGAGCCGCGCAGACCACCCGCGCCGATTGCCCTGCCTTATGCCGCCGGAATGGCGACCGCACGTTGCGCATAAGTGCCAAATAAATCTAGCGACTTCAGCGCGATACAGAATAATCGGCGGCATGTGTGCGCAAAATTCGCACACAATACCCCTATTCATGCTAATGCCACCCTTATCAGCTGCAGCAAAAGATGTTAAAATTGACTCATATCAATTATTGAATGAGCGTAATCTATGATCCCGGAAAAACGCGTGATTCGTCGTATCCAGTCTGGTGGTTGTGCGATCCATTGCCAGGACTGCAGCATCAGCCAGCTGTGCATTCCTTTCACCCTTAATGCCCACGAGCTGGACCAGCTCGACAACATTATCGAGAGGAAAAAGCCCATCCAGAAAGGCCAGACCCTGTTCAAGGCCGGCGACGAGCTGAAATCGCTGTACGCGATCCGTTCCGGGACCATCAAAAGCTACACCATCACCGAGCAAGGCGACGAGCAGATCACCGGTTTCCACCTGGCGGGTGACCTGGTGGGCTTCGACGCCATCGGCGGTCTGAAGCACCCAAGCTTCGCTCAGGCGCTGGAAACCTCGATGGTGTGCGAGATCCCATTCGAAACCCTCGACGATCTGTCCGGCAAAATGCCTAATCTGCGTCAGCAGATCATGCGACTGATGAGCGGCGAGATCAAAGGCGACCAGGACATGATCCTGCTGCTGTCGAAGAAAAATGCCGAAGAGCGCCTGGCGGCGTTCGTTTACAACCTGTCGCGCCGCTTCGCGGAGCGTGGCTTCTCGCCGCGCGAGTTCCGGTTGACCATGACCCGCGGCGACATCGGCAACTACCTCGGCCTGACGGTGGAAACCATCAGCCGCCTGCTGGGCCGCTTCCAGAAAAGCGAAATCCTCAGCGTGAAAGGCAAATACATCACCATCGAAAACGCCGACGCCCTGTCGGTGCTGGCCGGTACGCCACGCATCAACGTGACCGTCAACGCCTGATTCCCCTGCCGGATCAACATTTCACCGAAATTGTTGATCCGGCACGCTTCTGTTGTTGTTCTGTTTTTCAATGTTGGGTTACTCTGTAAATTAACAGACTGTTGATTTCAGCTGTAAGGAGGCCCTATGGCGAAGTATCAGAATCTTCTGGTGGCTATTGACCCCAATCAGGACGATCAGCCGGCATTGCGCCGCGCCGTGTACCTGGTAAAACGGAACGGCGGGCGCATCAAAGCCTTCCTGCCCATTTATGACTTCTCTTACGAAATGACGACCCTGCTCTCCCCGGACGAAAGAACGGCGATGCGGCAAGGTGTGATCAGCCAACGCGCCGCCTGGATCAACGAGCAGTGCCGCTTCTATCTCAACGACGGCGTGCCGATCGAAATCAAAGTGGTCTGGCATAACCGCCCCTTCGAAGCCATCATTCAGGAAGTGCTTTCCGGCCAGCATGATCTGCTGCTGAAAATGGCGCACCAGCACGACCGGCTGGAGTCGGTGATCTTCACCCCCACCGACTGGCACCTGCTGCGCAAATGCCCTTGCCCGGTGTGGATGGTAAAAGACCAACCCTGGCCAGAAGGCGGCAAAGCGCTGGTGGCGGTCAACCTGGCCAGCGAAGAACCCTATCACGACCCGCTCAATATCAAACTGGTGCAAGAAACCGTCGAACTGGCGCAGAACGTCAACCAGACCGAGGTTCACCTGGTCGGCGCCTATCCCGTTACCCCGATCAACATCGCCATCGAGCTGCCCGACTTCGATCCGAGCGTCTACAACGACGCCATCCGCGGCCAGCATCTGATCGCCATGAAGGCGCTGCGGCAGAAATTCTGCATTAAGGAAGAGTTCACCCACGTGGAAAAAGGCCTGCCGGAAGAGGTGATCCCCGATCTGGCCGAACACCTGCAGGCCGGCGTGGTGGTTCTGGGCACCCTGGGCCGCACCGGCATTTCGGCGGCCTTTATCGGCAACACCGCGGAACATGTGATCGACCATCTGAAATGCGATCTGCTGGTGATTAAGCCGGAGAACTTCAACTGCCCGATCGAGGCGGATGAAGACGATGAGCACGACGACGAAGATTAGCCTTCACGCATAAAAAAATGGGCCGCTAATAAGCGGCCCGTTTTTTTGGTTGCTCAACTACTTCTGCAATGCCCGCAGAATCGCTTCCACGCTGTCTTTGGCGTCGCCGAACAGCATCTGGGTGTTCTCCTTGAAGAACAGCGGGTTCTGCACGCCGGCGTAGCCGGTGTTCATCGAGCGTTTAAACGCGATCACGTTCTGCGCTTTCCACACTTCCAATACCGGCATGCCGGCGATCGGGCTGCGCGGATCTTCCAATGCCGCCGGGTTCACCGTGTCGTTGGCGCCAATTACCAGCACGGTGTCGGTATCCGGGAAATCTTCGTTGACTTCATCCATCTCCAGCACCACGTCGTACGGCACCTTCGCCTCCGCCAGCAGCACGTTCATGTGGCCCGGCAAACGCCCCGCGACCGGGTGAATGCCGAAGCGCACCTTCACGCCGCGCGCCCGCAGTTTCTCGGTGATTTCCGCCACCGGATATTGCGCCTGCGCCACCGCCATGCCGTAACCCGGGGTGATGATCACGGAGGTGGAGTTCTTCAGCTGCTCGGCCACCTCTTCCGCCGTGGTTTCACGGTATTCGCCCATCTCTTCGGCATCGCCGGTAGACGAACCGTCACTGCCGAAACCGCCGGCGATCACGCTGATAAACGAGCGGTTCATTGCCTTACACATAATGTAAGACAGGATCGCCCCCGAAGAGCCCACCAGCGCGCCGGTGACGATCAGCAGATCGTTGCTCAGCATGAAGCCCGCCGCGGCCGCCGCCCACCCCGAGTAGGAGTTGAGCATCGACACCACCACCGGCATGTCGGCGCCGCCGATCGAGGCCACCAGATGCCAGCCGAACGCCAGTGCGATCGCCGTCATCAGCAGCAGCGTCACCACCTGCCAGCCCACGCTGTCGGTACGCACGAACGCCACCAGCAGCAGGAACGAGATCACCAACGCCGCTAGATTCAGCTTGTGGCGGTTCGGCAGCATCAGCGGTTTGGAAGAGATGATGCCGCGCAGCTTGCCGAAGGCGACGATCGAACCGGTGAAGGTTACCGCGCCGATAAAGATACCGAGGAACACTTCGGTCAGATGGATATTCGCCATCACCGGCTCCATCGGCGCGCCGTGATCCAGGTAGCTGTTGAAACCGACCAGCACCGCTGCCAGGCCAACGAAGCTATGCAGCACCGCCACCAGCTCCGGCATTTCGGTCATCTCGACCTTCTTGGCCAGATAGACGCCGATCGAGCCGCCGATGATCATGGCGATGATGATCCAGCCGACGTTGCCGGAATCCGGCCCCAGAATGGTGGCGATCAGCGCGATCGCCATACCGGCGACGCCGAACAGGTTGCCCTGCTTCGACGTTTCATGGCGCGACAGGCCCGCCAGGCTGAAAATAAACAAAATAGCGGCAACAATGTATGCAGCTGTAACCAATCCTCCAGACATTTGTTACCCCTTAGTTCTTGCGGAACATCTTCAGCATGCGCTGAGTGACGGTGAACCCACCGAAAATATTGATGCTGGCGATCAGCACGGCGATAAAGGAGAGGAAACTCACCCAGCCGCCATGGCCGATCTGCAACAGCGCACCGACCACGATAATCCCTGAGATCGCGTTGGTGACCGACATCAACGGGGTATGCAGCGCATGGCTGACATTCCAGACCACGTAGTAACCGACCACGCAGGCCAGCGCGAACACGGTAAAGTGCGACAGGAACTCTTTCGGCGCCGCGTCCGCCAACCAGCCGAACAGCAGGATCGCCAGGGCCATCAGGCCGTACTTCAGCCACGGCGAGGTCGGTTTGGCTTCGGGTTTGGCCACCGGTGCGGCGGCAGGCGCCGCTTTCGGCTGGGCGGAGACCTGGATTGGCGGCGCCGGCCAGGTGACTTCACCGCTGCGCACCACGGTAACGCCGCGGATCACCGTATCGTCGAAATCGATGTCGATCTCGCCGTTTTTCTCTTTCGACAGCAGCTTCAGCAGGTTGACCAGGTTGGTGCCGTACAGCTGCGAAGATTGCGTCGGCAGGCGGCTCGGCAGGTCGGTATAGCCGATGATTTTCACGCCGTTGTCGGTCACGGTAATGGTGTCGGCCACCGTCAGTTCGCAGTTGCCACCGGTTTGCGCCGCCAGATCGACGATCACGCTGCCCGGTTTCATCGACGCCACCATCTCTTTGGTGATCAGCTTCGGCGCCGGTTTACCCGGGATCAACGCGGTAGTGACGATGATATCGACCTCCGCGGCCTGCGCGGCGAACAGCGCCATCTCGGCCTTGATAAAGGCTTCAGACATCACTTTGGCGTAGCCGTCGCCGCTGCCCGCTTCCTCTTCAAAATCCAGCTCGAGGAATTCCGCGCCCATGCTCTGCACCTGCTCTTTCACTTCCGGGCGGGTGTCGAAGGCGCGCACGATGGCGCCGAGGCTGCCCGCGGCGCCGATCGCCGCCAGGCCGGCCACGCCGGCACCGATGATCATCACCTTGGCCGGCGGCACTTTGCCGGCGGCGGTGATCTGGCCGGTGAAGAAGCGGCCAAACTCATGCGCCGCTTCGACGATCGCGCGGTAGCCGGCGATGTTAGCCATCGAGCTCAGCGCATCCATCGACTGGGCGCGCGAGATGCGCGGTACCGAGTCCATCGCCAGCGCGGTGACGTTGCGCGCCGCCAGCTTGGCCATCAATTCGGGGTTTTGCGCCGGCCAGATAAAGCTGACCAGCGTGCTGCCTTCGCGCATCAAGGCGATCTCGTCGTCTTGCGGCGCGTTGACTTTCAGGATCAGATCCGACTGCCACACTTCGCTTTCGTCGACCAGCGCCGCACCGGCGGCTTCGTAGGCGACGTCCTCAAAACTGGCCAGTTTGCCCGCCCCGCGTTCAATCGCGACGGTAAAACCCAGCTTCAGCAGTTGTTCCACCGTTTTCGGCGTGGCTGCGACCCGGGCTTCATTGGCCAACCGCTCTCTTGGTACACCAATACGCATAATGTTCCCTTCTCACCTGTCTTGGATGATGTTTATTATTTTCCTGCCCATAGCATGACGCCAGCGGCGAGCGAGGCGTTAACTTGCCCGCACTGATTTCAGACGCCAACTATAACCTACTGAAAATAAGGTCGATGATCCATAATTGCTTACGCATTCAGCTCTGTTTTTACATAAAAACGCCGCGCGTGATATGACAAATCGCAATTTACCGTGAAAAAACCCATACAGAACAGCGCATTCTGCGTGACAAGAGGTTTACGCTCGGCGTAACGATTTATGGCCACTCGCGGCGAAAAAGCATAAAAGTTATCATTTTGTGAATAATTAACATTAATGACACCAGAGCCTTTATTATGGAAACTTATGACGATGGCGCCATCCGTGCGGCCCGCGTCAACGTCGGCGATTTGTCGCACGGGATAACATAAAATGCTGAGACAGTTTTCAGAATTACATGTAATAATCGACGGCTGAATTACACTTAAACAGTTCAGTACGTTATAAACGTTAATGCGCTAGGCGAAAGGATTTTTTATGAAGCTGAAGACCACGATCATCGCGTCAGCCTTGTTATCACTCACCGCGCTGTCTGCTCATGCGGCGCAAGAGTTAACTCCTGAGAAAGCAGCGGCGCTGAAGCCGTTTGATCGCATCACGATTACCGGCCGCTTCAATGCCATCAATGAAGCCGTCGACGCCGTATCCCGCCGTGCAGACAAACTGGGTGCCGATTCCTTCTATATCCAGGACAGCAACAACAGCAACAACGGCGGCAACTGGCGCGTCACCGCAGACCTTTATCATAAAGATGCGCCAGAAGTGAGCAAAACACCAAAATACCGCGTATTTAACGGCGTGAACGAACTGCCTAAAGATGAAGCCTATCTGCTGGAGCCTTACGATACCGTGAGCGTCAGCGGTTTCTACCGCAGCCAGCCGGACATCAACGACGCCATCTCCAAAGAAGCGAAGAAAAAAGGCGCTGCATCCTTCTTCATCGTGCGCCAGGTTGACGCCAACTCCGGCGGTAACCAGTTCGTCACCGCCTACATCTATAAGGCCGATGCGCCAAAACGCCGCGTGCAGAGCCCGGATGCCATTCCGGCCGATTCTGACGCCGGCCGCGCCGCGCTGGCCGCCGGTGGCGCCGCTGCCGCGAAAGTCGAAATCCCTGGCGTCGCGTCTTCCGGTTCGCCAAGCCGCGACGTGGGCCGTTTCTTCGAAACCCAGTCCTCTACCGGCCAGCGCTATACCGTCACGCTGCCTAACGGCACCAAGATCCAGGAAGTGAACAACGTGACCGCCGCGCAGATGGTGCCGTTCGATTCCGTCACCTTCACCGGCCACTTCAACAGCATGACCGATGTCTCCACCGAAGTGGCGAAACGCGCGGCCGAGAAAGGCGCCAAGTACTACCACGTCACCCGCCAGTGGCAGAACAAGAGCGGCGGCAACCTGACCGTCAGCGCCGATCTGTTCAAATAAAACCCGCTTTTCGGTTTACCATCGGGCAGCCCTTGAGCTGCCCGTTTTTATTGCCGCTTTTTTCATCGCACGTTGAATAGTTTTTTGTAAATTCCGCATATTCAATCATTGCATCTCTAATCATCCCTCCGTAAAATTTGCGCCAATTTTTAGGGCTATTGTCTATTCGCGCAGTGGTTGTTAATACATTGTTGCCGCCAAGCAGTTCCCTTCCAGTTGTTTATTCTGCGTTCAGGATCCGTCATTGGAAAAAAAACTCGGTCTTACCGCGCTAACCGCTTTGGTGCTCAGCTCGATGCTGGGCGCCGGCGTGTTCAGTCTGCCGCAAAACATGGCGCAGGTCGCCAGCCCCGCCGCGCTGCTGCTGGGCTGGGGGATCACCGGCGTCGGCATTCTGTTTTTGGCCTTCGCCATGCTGCTGCTTACGCGTTTGCGTCCGGATCTGGACGGCGGCATCTTCACCTACGCCAAGGAAGGGTTCGGCGAGCTGGTGGGCTTCTGCTCCGCCTGGGGTTACTGGCTGTGCGCCGTGATCGCCAACGTCTCGTATCTGGTGATCGTGTTCGCGGCGCTGAGTATCTTCACCGATCGCGGCGGCAGCGTCATTCTCGGTGACGGCAATACCTGGCAGGCGCTGATCGCTGAATCCGCCCTGCTGTGGATCGTGCATGCGCTGGTGCTGCGCGGCGTGCAAACCGCGGCCAGCATCAATCTGGCGGCCACCCTGGCCAAGCTGCTGCCGCTGGGGATGTTCGCCGTTCTGGCGGCGATCGCCTTTAAAATGGACGTGTTCACGCTGGATTTCAAAGGCATCGCCCTCGGCAAGCCGGTGTGGGAACAGGTCAAGGACACCATGCTGATCACCCTGTGGGTGTTTATCGGCGTGGAAGGCGCCGTGGTGGTTTCCGCCCGCGCCCGCAATAAGAAAGACGTGGGCCGCGCCACCATGCTGGCGGTGCTGTCGGCGCTGGCGGTGTATCTGATGGTCACGTTGCTGTCGCTGGGCGTGGTGCCGCGCAGCGAACTGGCCGAAATGCGCAACCCGTCGATGGCGGTGCTGATGGTGGAACTGATCGGCCCGTGGGGAGACGTGCTTATCGCCGCCGGCCTGATCATTTCCGTGTGCGGCGCCTACCTGAGCTGGACCATCATGGCGGCCGAAGTGCCGCTGCTGGCCGCGCAGCACGGCGCGTTTCCGCGCGTGTTCGGCAAGCAGAACCGCCATCACGCCCCGTCCTCTTCGCTGTGGCTGACCAACATTGCAGTGCAGCTGGCGCTGGTGCTGATCTGGCTGACCGGCAGCAACTACAACTCGCTGTTGACCATCGCTTCAGAAATGATCCTGGTGCCTTACTTCCTGGTCGGCGCGTTTCTGTTCAAGGTGGCTTACCGCCGCCGCGACAAGCGCCTGATCTTCGCCGCGACCGGCGCCTGCGTCTATGGTTTGTGGCTGCTGTACGCGTCCGGGCTGATGCACCTGCTGATGTCGGTGCTGCTGTATGCGCCAGGGCTGTTGGTGTTCATGTATGCCCGCCGCGGCCACCGGGATATCAATCTGCTGAATCGCCTGGAAAAGAGCAGCATCTTCTTGCTGCTGGTGGCCACGCTGCCTGCCGGCTGGTTTATGTTGCACTAACATCGCCTGCCAATGCGGCTGCCCAGCAGCCGCATTTCGTTTCCCCGCTTTCCTCTTTTTTACCTCTCTCCACGCTATTGATCCGCCAATTGCCACGCTTGCGATCTTAAATGCAATTAATTATCATTATCATTTATAGCATCACCGTCAGGACACAGGTGAGGCCCCCGATGAGAAACATCAGGAGGTCTTGTTAAGACAGGCTGAAAATGGAAGGCATTTCATGGCTGAAAAACTGCTGCACACACTCCCCCTGTTTGCCGCCTGGGAAGCGCTGATCGCCGAAGGCAACACGGCGTTCAATCAGCAACGCGATCGCCTGGCAATGACGCACTATCAACAGGCGCTGGAAGTCGCTCAGGCGATCCTCGCCGAGAAACCCTGGCTAAATGCGGACTATACCGCCAGATTTGAAGCCCTGAATATTTTCGAGTCAGCCCTTGCCGCGCTGATCGTCACGTTCAACAACATGACCCATCTGCGCCTGCGGCAAAAGCCCCTGCGCGGCATTGAGCCGCACGTGCATCAGGCCCGGCTCGCCATCGAGCAGGTGATGGACGATACCTCGCTGTGCGAACAGATGCAGCAGGTCGCCGAACGGCACCTGCTGCGTTTCCGAATAGAAACGCTGCAGGTGCTGCGCGAACACCGGCTGCCGGAAACCAGCGTCTGCGCACCCACGGTAAACCATTCCGCCACCGTGCATTAACAACGACACCACGACCTGAGGGGTAATCTGCCAATGAATGAATTGAATGACGACATGAAGAAAATGCTGGCCAAACAGCTGCCTGTACAGGCAACCAGCAGCCCGAACGGCGTGCCCGATATCGGCCCCAAACGTTCTCTGCGCCTCTATGATAACCGTACGCTGATTTACAACGAAAATACCGGTGGCCAGACGCTGCAAAATATCAGGGAGGGATCGAAAATGGCCGTCGTGGTCATCGACCGCGAGGCGCTGGACGGTTACCGCTTCGTCGGCACCCCAGAACTGTTCCTGGCGGGCAAGCCGTTTGACGACGCGTTGGCATTTGCAGAAAAAAATGGAATGAAGCCGCCGAAATACGCGGTGCTCATTCATATAGACAGTATTTATACCCTGCGCTCCGGCCCCAATGCCGGGACCCGGCTTTAAGGCAGGCCGCTACGCAGCGCGGAATTTCACGTTCATGGTTAGGCCATCGCGGTCAGTCAATTGCCTAACCATGAACGGGCGGCCGGTCGATGCAACCGGTCAGCTTTTAGGGGGAATGGTGACGGTCATACGCTCACCCACCAGGGCAATCGCGATGCCTTCCGCGCACTCTTTCTGAATGGCCGCCAGCTGTTGAGTCTCCAGTGCATAGGGCAGCTGAATATCAAACACCGTCAGGCCCTGCTGCTGCGCCAGGTCAATCAGGCGCACGATATTGGTTTCATCGCTGACCTGCGTTGACACCACCTGCAGCGCCAGCTCTTTCAACTGCTCTTTGCGCGTTTGTGACGTGGTCACGCGCGATTTCAACACCATGCCGAAGATCGGCATCACACCATAAATAGCATCAACAAAGCGCCAGTGCTTCCTGCACGATGCGGACAGAAAATCCATGTAGTCGAAACAGATTTTCTCACTGCGCGCGATGGATGCAAGGTGATTGCTGTTCATCCCCTCATTCCTCTCATGGCCAGTGTTAACCCGTGGTCTTTCAAGCCGCCGCCGGGCGACAACCTGAAATGCATTGGGGATCTTACATCCAGAAATGGATAATCATGCGAAGCTTTAACGACTTTCCGCCGTATAATGGCATAATTCCCCTATTGTTTGCCAGTCTGTCCAGGAGCTTTAATCAATGGAACACCCCAACTCTGCCCCGGTGCTGATTACCGGCGGCGCGCGGCGCATCGGGCTGGCGCTCGCCAAAGCGTTTCTCGAGCGCGGCGTTCCCGTCATCATCGCCTATCGCAGCGAATATCCGGCGATGGCCGAGTTGAAAGCCTTGGGCGCCTGCTGCATTCAGGGCGACTTTTCCACGCACGAAGGCATCTACCTTTTCGCCGACCGGGTGCGGCAGGTGGCGCCCAAACTGCGCGCGGTGATCCACAACGCCAGCGCCTGGCAGGCCGAGTCGCCGGAGGTGCCGCCGGAGCAGGTAATGGCGGCGATGCTGCAGATTCACGTCTATACGCCCTATTTGCTCAATCAGCTGCTCGAATCCTGCCTGACCGGCCAGGGCCAGGCCGGTGCCGACATCATCCATCTGACCGACTATGTGGTGGAAAAAGGCAGCGACAAACACATCGCCTACGCCGCCAGCAAGGCCGCGCTGGACAATATGACCCGTTCGTTTGCCCGCAAGCTGGCGCCGGAGGTCAAGGTCAACGCCATCGCGCCGGCGCTGATCATCTTCAATGCGGGCGACGATGAAGCCTATCGCCAGCAGGCGTTGGCGAAGTCGCTGATGAAGGTAGCGCCGGGCGAGAGCGAAGTGGTCAACCTGGTGAACTACCTGCTGGAGAGCCGCTACGTGACCGGCCGCACCCACGGCGTCGACGGCGGGCGGCCGCTGCGCTGACGCAAAGATCCGCATGGCGCATCCTCGCAGGCCGCGCTATGCTGAAATCCGCTTTTCTTATTAAAACACGGGCATATGCATAAAATTGTTTTTGTGGAAGACGATCCTGAAGTCGGCAAACTGATCGCCGCCTATCTGGGCAAACACGACATCGAGGTGCTGATCGAACCGCGCGGCGACAGCGCGCAGGCGCGCATCGAGCGCGAGCAACCCGATTTGGTGCTGTTGGACATCATGCTGCCCGGCAAAGACGGCATGACGCTGTGCCGCGATCTGCGCCCCACCTTCCCCGGCCCGATCGTGCTGCTCACCTCGCTCGACAGCGACATGAACCATATCCTGTCGCTGGAGATGGGCGCCAACGACTATATCCTGAAAACCACGCCGCCGGCGGTGTTGCTGGCGCGCCTGCGTTTGCACCTGCGCCAACACAGCCAGCAGCCGAAAGAAGAGTCGGTTCAGCCGCTCACCCAGCACAACGCGCTGCATTTCGGGCTGTTGTGCATCGATCCGGTCAACCGGCAGGTCACGCTGGGCGAAGAAACCGTCACCCTGTCCACCTCGGATTTCGATTTGCTGTGGGAACTGGCGACCCACGCCGGGCAGATCATGGATCGCGAGGCGCTGCTGCAAAACCTGCGCGGCGTGAGCTATGACGGTATGGACCGCAGCATCGACGTGGCGATCTCCCGCCTGCGCCGCAAGCTGTACGACAATGCGCTGGAGCCGTTCCGTATCAAGACCGTGCGCAATAAAGGTTATCTGTTCGCCCCTAACGCCTGGGCATCGGTGCAACAATGAGAAAACTTTTCGTCCAGTTCTTCCTGTTGCTGTTCGTCTGTTTTCTGGTGATGGCGATGCTGGTCGGCCTGGTGTACAAAGTGACCGCCGAGCGCGCCGGTCGCCAGTCGATGGACGACCTGATGAAAAGTTCGCTGTATCTGATGCGCAGCGAGCTGCGCGAAATCCCGCTGAAGGACTGGAACAAGACCATCGCCACGCTGGATCTCAACCTGTCGTTCAAGCTGCATATCGAGCCGCTCGGCAAACAGGAGCTGAGCGAGGATCTGAAAAAACGGCTGCGGCTGGGGGAAATCATCGCCCTCGACGATCAGTACACCTTTATGCAGCGCATTCCGCGCAGCCACTACGTGTTGGTGGTCGGCCCCATTCCTTATCTGTTCTATCTGCATCAGATGCGCCTGCTGGATCTGGTGTTGCTGGTGTTTATCGGCATGTCGCTGGCGCTGCCGGTGTTTCTGTGGATGCGGCCGCACTGGCAAGACCTGCTCAAGCTGGAAAACGCCGCCCAGCGGCTCGGCGCCGGGCATCTGGATGAACGTACCCACTTCGATCCCACCTCCAGCCTGAGCCGGCTCGGCGTGGCGTTCAACCAGATGGCCGACAACGTCAACACCCTGATCGCCAGCAAGAAACAGCTGATCGACGGCATCGCCCACGAGCTGCGCACGCCGCTGGTGCGCCTGCGTTACCGGCTCGAAATGAGCGATAACCTGTCCGAAAGCGAGCAGCAGGCGCTGAACCGCGATATCGGCCAGCTGGAGTCGCTGATCGACGAGCTGCTGACCTATGCCCGTCTGGACCGTCCGCAGGTTGCGTTAAACATTGAACCCATCGATCTGCCAAAGTGGCTCGAGGACAAGGTCGATGATATCCGTCTTATTCATCAGGAACGCGACATCCAGCTCGATATCCCGCACGTCGGCGACTTCGGCGGCGTCGATCTGCGCCTGATGGAGCGCGTGCTCGACAACCTGGTCAACAACGCGCTGCGCTATTCCGAACAGCGTCTGCGCGTGGGGCTGTGGTTTGACGGCGACCTCGCCTGCCTGCAGGTCGAGGATGACGGGCCGGGTATCCCGCCGGAAGAGCGCGAACGGGTGTTTGAACCTTTCGTCCGTCTCGACCCCAGCCGCGATCGCGCTACCGGCGGCTGCGGATTGGGGCTGGCCATCGTCCATTCCATCGCCGTCGCCTACCAGGGACAGGTGTTCGTCGAAGGCAGTTCGCTCGGCGGCGCCAGCTTCCGTTTCTGCTGGCCGGTGAAGCCGACATTCAGTTTAAAAGCCGATCTGGCGTAATACCGCCGGACCTTCTCATTGGAGCCGAATAATAATGACATCTGCACATTCCAACACGTCTGCTTACGATCACCTGCGCGCCCTGTTCAGCCGGCTGTCGCGTTTCGGCCACCTGTCCGCCATCGCCGGTTGGGACATGCAAACCATGATGCCGCCTGGCGGCAGCAAGGCGCGCTCCGAAGCGCTGGCCGAGCTGAGCGTGCTGCAGCACCAGATTTTAACGGCACAAAGCACCGGCGAACTGTTGGATCGCGCACAGCAAGAGACGCTGGACGAACTCGATCGCGCCAACCTGCGCGAAATGCGCCGCCAATATGAAGACGCCGTGCTGCTGCCGGCGTCGCTGGTCGAAGCCAAGTCGCTCGCCGGCGCGCGCTGTGAACACGCCTGGCGCGCCCAGCGCCCGGCCAACGATTGGGACGGCTTCGTCGAGAACCTGCGCGAGGTGGTCAAGCTCAGTCGGGAAGAGGCGCAGATCCGCGCACAGGCGGCCGGCACCAGCCGTTACGACGCCCTGCTCAACCTGTATGAACCGGGCATGCGCAGCAGCGATCTCGACCGCATCTTCGGCGATCTGAAAACCTGGCTGCCGGATCTGCTGCAGCGCGTGGTGGCCAAACAGGCCAATGAGCCTTGCCAGACGCCGCAGGGCCCGTTCAATGTGGACACCCAGCGCCAGCTGAGCCTCAGCGTGATGAAACTGCTCGGTTTCAACTTCGACAACGGCCGCGTCGACGTCAGCGCCCACCCGTTCTGCGGCGGCGTGCCGGAAGATGTGCGCATCACCACCCGTTACAACGAGAAAGAGTTTTTGACCGCGCTGCTCGGCATCGTGCATGAAACCGGCCACGCCCGCTACGAGCAGAACCTGCCGCGCGATCTACTCGGCCAGCCGGTCGCCCTGGCCCGTTCCACCGCTATCCACGAATCGCAGAGCCTGCTGTTCGAAATGCAGCTGGCGCGCGGCAATGAATTTCTGAAAATCTTGCGTCCGCTGGTTACCGCGCAGTTTGGCGAACAGCCGGCGCTGGAAGAAGCCAACTTCATTCGCCTCAACCAGCGCGTTAAACCGGGCCTGATCCGCGTCGACGCCGACGAGGTGAGCTATCCTGCCCACGTCATCCTGCGCTACGAAATTGAAAAAGCGCTGATCGAAGGCGATATCGAAGTGGAAGACATTCCGGCGCTGTGGAATGAGAAGATGCATGCTTACCTCGGCCTCGACACCATTGGCAACTACCGCAACGGCTGCATGCAGGATATTCACTGGACCGACGGCGCTTTCGGCTACTTCCCGACGTACACGCTCGGCGCGATGTACGCCGCGCAGCTGTTCCACAGCGTGCGTCAGGCCCTGCCTTCTCTCGGCGAGGACATCGCCGCCAGCAACCTGCAGCCGCTGTTCCACTGGCTACAGCACAACATCTGGCGCCACGGCAGCCGTTTCCCGACCGAGACGCTGATCGCCAACGCAACCGGCGAAGCGCTCAACCCACGCTATTTCCGTCAGCATTTGGAAAACCGCTACCTGTAATCTCCGCTGGCGCGGCCCTGCCGCGCCCTTTTCCCGCCTGCAAGACCGGATAATGCTTCATAACGCACGTTCTGTGCCGACATCGCCTTGGCTACAGAGTGGCGGGTGGCCTCCCTCCATTTGTATGTTGTAACTAAAATAGCAAAAAATGCCGGCGTTCCGGCCTCTCATCCCAGCGCATGACGGGCGATCATCGCCGCCAGCTGCGGCCTCAAAGGGGCCGGCAGGTCATGCCCCATGCCCGGCATAATATGTAATCTGGCGTTGGCGACCGCGCGGGCGATCGCCACCCCGCCCGCCTTGCGCACCAGCCGATCGCGATCGCCGTGAATGACCAGCGTCGGCGCGGCAATGCGCCGGCTGTAGCGACGCAGGTCGCCGCTGCCGAGCAACGCGGAAAGTTGCCGCTGCATGCCTTCCGGATCCACGCCCCGCTTTAACAGCCGATGCACCAACGCATCCAGCTCCGCCTCCTCCGGCGGGTAAAACCGGGTGCCGAGCGCGCGCAGGAAGGCTTTCATCCCCTCGCGGCGCTGCTGCAGCGTCAGATCGGCCGCAGGCCGGCGCACCAACAGCCACAGCAGCGAAGGTGCCGGCGGCGGCAACAGCGGTTGATTGGTGCTGGAGAACAAGATGCACAACGAGGCGACGCGCTGCGGATAGTCGGCGGCCAGCACCTGCGCGATCATGCCACCCATCGAGGCGCCCAAGACGTGGGCCTGTGGGATACGCAGGTGATCGAGCAGATGCGTCGCGTCCGCCGCCATGTCCGCCAGGGTATAAGGCACCGGCGTTTGCCAACCGAGCTGGGCGCGCAGCATCAGCAGCCACAACGGTTGCGTGCGTTGCGCCTGCGTTTTGCCGGAAAGGCCAACGTCGCGGTTGTCATAACGGATCACCCGAAATCCCTTGGCCACCAGGGCGCGGCAGAAATCGTCAGGCCACAGCAGCAGCTGTGCACCGATGCCCATGATGAGCAGCAGCGGCGGGTGCGCCTCATCGCCCCAGTCCTCATAGGCCAGCGGCACCTCGCCCTGTTCAGTCACGCCACAGCGAATCGTTATCTCTTTCATTTTAAATCCCTTTTATCGCGCCTGGCGGTCATTATAGCAGCAATCCCCCTTGCCGCCGCCGCCCTGTACATTAGGTTACAAGCCGAAACCAATCACTCACGGAAAGCCGGGCGCCGTTTGCCTACTATCATCTCAACGGCCCCGCAGTGGGGTTGATACCCAAAAGTCATGTTGAGGATTCTGCGATGAAAAAAGTATTAGCTCTGGTTGTTGCCGCTGCAATGGGTCTGTCTTCCGTGGCTTTCGCTGCCGAGGCTGCCACCACCGCACCTGCGGCTACCGCAACCACCGCCACCGCTGCGCCGGCTAAAGCTCAGGTGAAACACCACGGCAAGAAAGCCCCGGTTCAGAAAGCTCAGGCGGCCAAAAAGCATCACAAAAAAGCCGGTAAGAAAGCCCCGGCTCAAAAAGCCCAGGCGGCTAAAAAGCACCACAAGAAAGCCAGCCACAAAAAAGCGTAATGACGTGAGGGTCCCCTCACCGCTTCAGGCTTGACGTGTACGACACCCGGTTCGCCGGGTGTTTTTTCATCGGGGGGTTCTCATTGATGCTGCGCCGCTACCTGTTCGAGATCGTTCTGACCGCCCTGATCCTTTGTGGACTGATCGCCGTCTTTTTTTACCTGTAGCCTGCCGCGTCGCCGGCGGGAAATTATTGAAAAATCAATTATTGCCCATCCACATGGCTGCTAAATCAGTCTATAGTTAGCATTCAGTGTGTTTATGGATGATCCGTATTTGTCAGGCAAGAGATCTATGCGCATATCCGTTTTACTGTTGCTGTGCTCACTCCCGCTCATCGCTGCTCAGGCGGCACGCGCCGACGGCCCGTCCAAGGCCGAGCAAACGCGCCTGTTTTTCGGCAAAGATGAACGAATCAAGGTCACGGATACCGCCGCCCAGCCGTGGCAGGCCATCGGCCAGGTCGAAACCGCCAGCGGCAATCTGTGCACCGCCACGCTGATCTCCCCGCACCTGGCGTTGACCGCCGGCCACTGCGTGCTGGCGCCGCCCGGACAACTGGATAAAGCCATCGCGCTACGCTTCGTGGCAGGCGATAAATCCTGGCAGTATCAAACCGGCAATATCGAGACACTGGTCGACAGCAAACTGGGCAAAAAGCTGAAGCCGGACGGTGATGGCTGGATCGTGCCGCCCGCCGCCGCCGCCTATGACTTTGCGCTGATCCGTCTGAAAGACAAAAAGCCGCTGCCGATCGCACCGTTGCCGCTGTGGCAAGGCGACAGCAAGGCGCTGACCCAGGCCCTGAAACAGGCCAAACGGCTGATTACTCAGGCGGGTTACCCGGAAGACCATCTGGATGACCTTTACAGCCACCAAAACTGCAAGGTGACCGGCTGGGCCCAGCAAGGCGTACTGTCGCACCAATGTGATACCCTGCCCGGCGACAGCGGTTCACCGCTGCTGTTGAAAACCGCCGACGGCTGGCAGCTGATCGCCATCCAAAGTTCGGCGCCGGCGGCGAAAGATCGCTATCGCGCCGATAACCGCGCCCTGGCGGTGCCCGGCATCCGCGAAGCGCTGGACGCCCTGGCCGCAGGCAAGTAATCCTCTCTCAGCGGCGCATTATGCGCCGTTGTGCTTTTCAGCCCCCTTGCATATAGCGCCGCGGCGTGGTGCCGGTGAACTGACGGAAAAAGGCGATAAACGCGCTGTCGCTGGAAAACCCCAACCGCTGCGCCACCGCGCTGACCGACGGCAACGTCGCCAGCAGTTCGATCGCGCGCATCAACCGCCACTGCTGGCACCACTGCTGATAGCTCAGGCCGGTTTCCCGCACAAACAGCCGCGTCAACGTTTTGGCGTGCAGATTCAAGCGCTGCGCCAACGCCGCCAACCCCGGCAACTCGTCACTCTCCGGCAGCGTGGCCAGCCAGGCGGCAAGACGCCTATCCTGCGGCAGCCGCAGCTGGGTATTCTCGCGCTGCGCCTCGCTCAGCTCATTGATCAGCACCGCCAGCAAATCGCGCGCCTGGGGCTGCGCCAACGCAGAGTCCAGCGGCCAGTGCGCGATGCGCTCGACGATCGCCGCCAGCAGCGGGTTCACCGCCAGCACCGCAGCCTGTGGCGGCATTGCGGTGGTCAGCGCCGGATCGAAATACAGCGAGCGATACGCGACGCGGCCGCGCAGCTGCACCCGATGCGCAATGCCGCCCGGTATCCAGACGCCGCGCGTCGGCGGCAGAATCAGCCACTGCTGCGCCAACGTGACCGTCATGCACCCCTGCGGCGCATACAGCAGCTGCGAGCGCTGATGCCAATGCAGCCCGGAGTCGTGCTCCGCCAGTTCGGCCGCAATGCCGAGCACCGGTGCCGGCAGCCGATCCGGGTCGAACGGGTGATGCTGTTGAATCAGCGCCATCAGATTGTCCTATATCCGTTGTTTTTTGTCCTAATGATTGTAATCGAACAAAGCGTCGCTCCCTATACTGGCCGCATTAACTTTTAGGGAGAATGTGCATCATGCAACGCTTATCTTTACCGCTGCTCGTCACCGCCATCATGACGCCGCAGATCCTGGAAACGCTGTACAGCCCGGCGCTTACCGCCATCCGCAGCGATTTCGGCATCAGCGCCGCGCAGGCCGGGCAGACGTTATCCATCTATTTCTTCGCCTTCGCCCTCGGCGTCGCCTTTTGGGGAGCCTTCTGCGATCGGTTCGGCCGCCGTCCGGCGATGCTGGCCGGCCTGGCGCTCTATTTGGTCGGCGCCGGCATCGCGCTGCTGAGCGGCAGCTTCACGCTGTTGCTGGTCGCCCGTGCGCTGATCGCCTTCGGTGCCGCGGTCGGTTCAATCGTCACGCAAACCATGCTGCGTGACGTCTATCAAGGCCCGGCGCTGGGGCGCATGTTCGCGCTGGTCGGCATCGCGCTTTCCATCAGCCCGCTGCTGGGAATGTTTGCCGGCGGCGCGCTGGTCGCCTGGGGCGGCAGCGCGGCGATCTTCATCGCACAGGCGGCCTGGGCGCTGGCGCTGCTGCTGTGGAGCTACGGCACATTGCCGGAAACGCAGCAGCGGCAGACCGCAACGGCCGCCGCACCGGGCATTGCCCTGACGACGATGCTGCGCGATCGGCATATCTGGTGTTCGGCACTGCTGGTCGCCAGCTTCAATATCATGGTGTTCAGCTACTTCAGCCTGGCGCCGTTCATGTTCGAAAGGCTTGGGTTGAGTAGCCAGCAGTTTGGCTACTCGGGCGTGATGCTGGCGCTGGGCAGCCTGGCGGGAGCGCTGTTGAACCGCCACCTGCTAGCGCGCGGCGTCAGCGCCAAGCGTCAGATCCTGCTGGGCGGGTTGCTGGCGATGGCCAGCGGCGTGGCATTGTTCTGGTGGCAACACAGCCTCTGGATGCTGCTTCCCTGCGCGCTGGTGATGCTGGCGTTCGGGTTGGCTATCCCGAATGTGCTGAGCCAGGCGCTGACCCGCTACCGGGAGCAACTCGGCACCGCCGGCGCGTTATTCGGGCTGCTGTACTATCTGCTGATCGGCCTGGGGTTGACGATCGCGGCACGCGGGCAGGATTTGGCCGCCACGCTGCTGCTGTGCGGCCTGTTGAGCCTGTGGTGTGTCGGCCGCTTGCCGGCCGGCGCATCTGAGCTTAGCCCGAAAGCTGCTCGATAGTTTGCAAAATACGCTTGTCGGAGATCGGGTAAGGCGTGCCCAATTGCTGCGCGAACAGGCTGACGCGCAGCTCTTCGATCATCCAGCGCACCGCTTTTACCTCTTCCTCCTGCTGTCGCTTCGGCGGCAGCTTGTTCAGCCACTGCTGCCACGCCAGCTGCACCTGCTCCACCCGCAACATCTGCGCGCGATCGCGATGCGGATCGATAGCCAGTTTTTCCAACCGACGCTCGATCGCCTGCAGGTAACGCAGCGTGTCCGGCAGGCGTTTCCAGCCGTTGCCGGTCACGAAACCGCGGTAGACCAACCCGCCGAGCTGGGTCTTGATGTCCGACAGCGCCAGCGCCAACGACATGTCCACCCGGCCTTTCAGCCGTTTGTTGATGTTGAAGACCGCCGTCAAGATCTGCTCAACCTGCTTGGCCACCTCGACGACCGTGTCGTTCAGCTCGGCGCGGATCTGCTCCTGCAGGCGGGCAAAGCCTTCCTCTTGCCAGACCGGGCCGCCGTGTTCGGCGATCAGCTTGTCGATGCCACACGAAATGCAGTCGTCGATCAGCTCCAGCACCTTACCGTACGGGTTGAAATAGAGCCCCAGCTTGGCCTTGTTCGGCAGCTTTTCATGCAGGTATTTGATCGGCGAAGGAATATTCAGCAACAGCAGGCGGCGCGTGCCCTGCCACATCGCCTGTTGCTGCTCGCTTTCGCTGTCGAACAGGCGGATCGCCACGCTGTCCTTTTCATCCACCAGCGCCGGGTAAGCCTTCATCGAATAGCCGCCGCGCTTCTGCTCGTAAAACGCCGGCAGTTGGCCAAAGCTCCAGACATGCAGATTGCTCTGCTCCAGCCCGTCGTCGGCCACCGCCGACAGCGTCTCCTGCACCTTCTCTTTCAGCTGCAGGCGCAACGCGGCCAGGTCTTTGCCTTCGCGCAGCGTCTGGTTTTTCTCGCCCACCACGCGGAAGGTCATCTTCAGGTGATCGGGCACCTGATCCCACTGCCAATCATCACGTGACACGGTCACGCCGGTCATGCGGCGCAGCTCGCGCTCCAGCGCGTCCAGCAGCGGCAATTCCAGCGCAGTGACGCGGCCAAGGAACGCCTCGGCGTAGTTCGGTGCCGGCACGAAGTTGCGGCGCACCGGCTTCGGCAGCGATTTGATCAGCGCAATCACCAGCTCGCGGCGGATGCCGGGGATCTGCCATTCGAAGCCCTGCTCCTCCACCTGGTTGAGGATTGGCAACGGAATGTGCACCGTCACGCCGTCGGCGTCGGTGCCCGGCTCGAACTGGTAGCTCAGCCGCAGCTTGAGGTTGCCCTGATGCCAGAAATTCGGGTAGTCGAGCGCGCTGATCTTGTTGGCGCCGTCCTTGATCAGCATCTCTTTTTCGAAGTTCAGCAGGTCCGGCTGCTGTTTGGCCGCGTTCTTCCACCAGCTGTCGAAATGACGGCCGGAAACCACGTCGTTGGGGATGCGGCGATCGTAGAAGCCGAACAGCGTTTCGTCGTCTACCAAAATGTCGCGGCGGCGCGATTTATGCTCCAGCTCTTCCACTTCGGCGCGGAGCTTTTGGTTTTCGCGGAAGAAGGCGTGGCGCGTCTGCCAGTCGCCCTCCACCAGCGCATGGCGGATAAACAGCTCGCGGCACAGCAGCGGATCGATGGCGCCGTAATTGACCTGGCGCGCCGCGACGATCGGCAGACCGAACAGCGTGACCTTTTCGCTGGCCATCACCGCCCCCTGCGATTTCGACCAGTGCGGCTCGCTGTAGCTGTGTTTCACCAGGTGCTGAGCCAGCGGCTCAATCCATTCCGGTTCAATGCGCGCGGCGATGCGCCCCCACAGGCGGCTGGTTTCCACCAGTTCGGCCACCATGGTCCACTTCGGCGGCTTCTTGAACAGGCCGGAGCCGGGGAAGATCGAGAAACGGGCGTTGCGCGCGCCGGTAAATTCCTGCTTGTCCGCATCCTTCTGGCCAATGTGCGACAGCAAGCCGGTCAGCAACGCGGTGTGCACGCTGCGATAGTCGGAAGGCGTGCTGTTGATCGGCAGCCCCAGCTCTTTCGCCACCTGGCGCAGCTGGGTATAGATATCCTGCCACTCGCGCACCCGCAGGTAGTTGAGGAAATCGTTGCGGCACAGCCGGCGGAACTGGCTGGAAGAGTTCGCTTTTTGCTGCTCCTGCAGATAATCCCACAGGTTGACGAACGCCAGGAAGTCCGAGTCTTTATCGGCAAAGCGGCGGTGTTTTTCATCCGAGGCCTGCTGCTTGTCCATCGGGCGCTCACGCGGATCCTGAATCGACAGCGCGGCGGTGATGATCATTACCTCGCGTACGCTGCCGCTCTTCTGCGCCTCCAGCACCATGCGCGCCAAACGCGGGTCGATAGGCAACTGCGCCAGCTGGCGGCCCTGCGGCGTCAGCTGATAGTGGCCGTTATCGGCGGTGGCGATCGCCCCCAGCTCTTCCAGCAGGCGCACGCCATCCTGAATATTACGCTTGTCCGGCGCCTCGACGAACGGAAACGCGGCGATGTCGCCCAGCCCCAGCGAGGTCATCTGCAGAATGACCGACGCCAGGTTGGTGCGCAGAATTTCCGGATCGGTAAACGCCGGCCGCGAGAGGAAATCCTGCTCGGAGTACAGACGGATGCACACCCCTTCCGATACGCGACCGCAGCGCCCTTTACGCTGGTTGGCGGAGGCCTGCGACACCGGTTCGATCGGCAAGCGCTGCACCTTGGTGCGGAAACTGTAGCGGCTGATGCGCGCGGTGCCCGGATCGATGACGTACTTGATGCCCGGCACCGTCAGCGAGGTTTCCGCCACGTTGGTGGCCAGCACGATGCGCCGGCCGTGGTGCGACTGGAATACCCGGTTCTGCTCGCTGTTCGACAGGCGCGCATACAGCGGCAGCACCTCGGTATGCGGCAGATTGAGGCGGTTCAGGGCGTCGGCGGTATCGCGGATCTCGCGCTCGCCGCTCATGAAGATCAGAATGTCGCCCGGCCCTTCGCGCCCAAGCTCGTCCACCGCATCGAAAATCGCCTGCAGCTGGTCGCGATCGGTATCGTCGCCGTCGTCGACCACCGGGCGGTAGCGTACCTCCACCGGGTAGGTGCGGCCGGAAACCTCGATGATCGGCGCATTGTTGAAATGGCGCGAGAAGCGCTGCGGATCGATGGTCGCCGAAGTGATAATCACCTTGAGATCCGGGCGCTTCGGCAACAGTTCGCGCAGGTAGCCGAGAATAAAGTCGATGTTGAGGCTGCGTTCGTGCGCTTCATCGATGATCAGCGTGTCGTACTGCATCAGCAGGCGGTCCTGCTGAATTTCCGCCAGCAAGATACCGTCGGTCATCAGCTTGACCAGAGTATTTTCCCCCACCTGATCGTTGAAGCGCACCTTGTAGCCGACGCTGCCGCCGAGCGGGGTTTCCAGCTCGTCGGCGATGCGGTTGGCAACGGTGCGCGCCGCCAGGCGGCGCGGCTGGGTATGGCCGATCAGCCCTTTCACCCCGCGTCCCAGTTCCAGACAGATCTTCGGCAGCTGGGTGGTTTTCCCCGAGCCGGTTTCCCCGGCGACGATCACCACCTGGTGATCGCGAATGGCGTTTAAAATGTCCTGCTTTTTTTGGCTGACCGGCAGGCTTTCCGGATAGGTAATGCGCGGGCAAGACGCGGCGCGCGCCTGCACTTTTTGCCGCGCCGCCGCGATGTCGCTTTCTACTTCGGCGGCAACCGCCAGCTGGGCATCGGGATTTTTGATTTTTCGTGCGCCCTGCAGGCGACGACGCAGGCGTTGTTGATCGCGGAGCATCAGCTCACCCAGTTGGGCCGGCAGTGCCTCGAGCGGAGATTTCACGTTCGGTGTTCCTTGTTTCTTCGCCGCCAAGGCAGGCTTAGCAACGGTTTGGTGTTTTTTTAGCGATTTTTTTACTTTAGCCGCACAGCCTATCACAAACGGCTTTCTCCCCCTACTTCCGCGAGTAAAGCGTCGCCATGTCATTCAATAAAATCGAACGAAGATCTCGAAATATTGCGCTATCACTGTTGGGGGAATGTGAATAGCATGTACTTCATGCAAGGGACGCTGAGTCCTGATGTCACTGTCACAACGTAAGGAATTATCGATGAGCAAAGTATTGGTTCTGAAATCAAGCATCCTGGCGACCTACTCTCAGTCTAACCAACTGGCCGATTTCTTCGTAGAGCAATGGAGCAACGCCCACAGCGGCGACACCATCACCGTACGCGATCTGGCCGCGCAGCCAATCCCGGTGCTGGATGGTGAGCTGGTCGGCGCGCTGCGTCCTTCCGATGCTCCGTTGACCCCGCGTCAACAAGAAGCGCTGGCCCTGTCGGACGAGCTGATCGCCGAGCTGCAGGCCAATGACGTCATCGTGATTGCCGCGCCGATGTACAACTTTAACATCCCGACCCAGCTGAAAAACTATTTCGATCTGGTTGCCCGCGCCGGCGTAACCTTCCGCTACACCGAAAACGGTCCGGAAGGCCTGGTGAAAAACAAACGCGCCGTGATCCTGACCAGCCGCGGCGGCATCCACAAAGGCACTCCAACCGACCTGGTAGAACCTTACCTGCGTCTGTTCTTGGGCTTCATCGGCATCACCGATGTGGAGTTCGTCTTCGCGGAAGGCATCGCCTACGGCCCGGAAGTGGCGACCAAAGCCCAGGAAGACGCCAAGGCGGCCCTGTCTCAGGTGGTTGCTGCCTAAGACCCTGCGCAGGGGCGCCACGCCCCTGCCGGACAAGACGCACGTCCTGTCAAACCTGCACTACCCTCATAATAATCATCTATCCGTATCTCTTGGCGCGCCAGACGGCGCGCTTTTTTTTATTTCTGCAGCCACTGGCCGTTGATGCCGCGCACATACTCACCGCTCTGCGCCCGCGTCACTAGCTTCTGCCCGGCCATGCGCGCCACTTCGTCAACGGCGATGTGGTTGCCGTCCGCCACTTCCTGATACTTCTCGGCGCGGCCGGCGTTGATGCGCTTCACCAGCGCCAGCGTTTCCGCGTCCTGCTTCACCGGCGCAATGTAGCCGCTCAGGGTTTCGCCTACCCGCCCTTGCTGCTTCGCCTCATCCAGCGTCAGCGCCATCACCACGCCGCTGAACAACCAGGCGGCGCCGGCCAGCCACAAATAACGTTTTTTCATGTCGGCTCCTAGAACAGACCGCTTTGGGTTTTCAGCAGGTTCTCGACGTCCTTATCCACCTTGATATGAATTTCATGCTCGATCTTGACGTTCATATTGATGGTGATCGGATCCTTCGGCGTCGCCACCTCGATGCGCGGCACGCAGCCGCTCAGCAGCGAAACGCACAGCAGCGCTGCCAGCGCCGGCACACTCATGATTTTCATTGTTGTTCCCCAGGTTGTGAGAGGGCCTGCTCCAGCCACTCCTGTAAATTGTCGCCGAAGCGCAAACTGCGCCACAGCTGAAACACATTTTCCTGATGGCGATAGTTCAGGATCACCTCGCGCTTGGCGCTCTTCTGCGGGTTGATGCCGTCGATGCGCGCGCTCAGCGTCAGCTCGCCCAGGTTATCGAGATCGACCCGGGCGTGCGAACGGTTGATTTCCATATAGCGCAGCCAGTCGATCGCCGCGCCGGTCGCCAGGTTGTTGCTGCCGATGGCGTCGGCCATGTCTTTGTCCAGCCGCAGCGTCAGCGTGCCGGCGTTGGCGATCCAGCCGTTCTGCACCAGCCATTTCGGGTGGTTCAGGAACAGCGGCAGCTCGCCGTCGACGCGGCCGGACATGGCGAACTGCTTCGGTTTCAGGGCGGTGAACAGCGCGCTGAGATCGACCTTGTCCAGCTTCAGCACCGCGGCGTCATGCTGCGGCAACCGCAGCGCCGACAGGCTGATATGCCCGTTGAGCATGTCCACGCCGACGTTGCTCAACGTCAGCGGCTGCCTTTCGCTGTAGGGATAAGTGCCCTGCAGATCGGCGGAAATGTTCTGCATCTCGAACAGGTTGGTGAAGGACTTGATGCGCAGCGATACCGGCTGTTTGGCACCCAGCAGCCACTGATGCTGCTTGAACCGGTACGACAGGATGAAATCCAGACCGCTCATTTCGCCGTCCTTTAGCCACATGCCGCCGTTTTTCACCACCCAGTGGCCGCCGGCTTCGAAGCCCTGCTCGCGGGCGGCGGAAAACGCCGACTGCGCATAAAACTCGCCGTCGCGCAGCGTGAGATTGAGATCCGGCGCGAGCAGCGGCTGGAAGACCTTCAGCGACTGTTTCGGCCACCAGCCTTCGCCCCGCAGGCGTTCGCCGTCCCAGCGGCCGCGCAGCGCGATCGGCCCGATCTGCTGCGCCTGCAGTTTGCCTTGCAGCTGGAAACTGTCCGGCGAACGGCCGTTCAGCTGCAGCGCCAGCACCGGCGCCGGCAGATGGCCGCCGTCGCTGAAGCTGACCTTATCCGCCGCCAGCTGCAGCTCGCCGTTGAACTGCGGGTTTTGTTCATCGCGCCGCCAGCGCAGCGGTTGGTTGAGGCTCAGGCGCGGCGCGGCGACCGTCACCAGACCGTACTTTAATTTGTCGAAGCCGGTGGAGAGTTTGTCGAGCACCAGCTCGCTGTCCTGCCAGCGGCCGCTGCCGGCAACGTCCCAGGCGGCCTGCAGCGGCGGCAACCGGCCATTGCCCCAGTAGCGCCACTGCCAGTCACCCTTGTCCGGCCAGAAATCCTGCGCCTGGCCGTCCAGGTGCAGCTTGAAACGCCCCCAATAACTGTCGCTGGCGCTCAAAATCGCCTGCAGGCGGCCGGTGATACCGGCGGCGGTCACCTTCACGCCCGCCAGCGGTAAACGCGCCTCCTCCAGCTTCATTTCCGGCGTCACCTTGCCCCACAGGCGCAGGAGCGACCCCGGCTGCAGCACCAGCGTCGGATTAAGAATGCTGCCGCCAATCACGCCCGGGATCGACGCGGTGGTGGAGAAATCGGCCAGATTGGCCTGGCCGGTCAGTTGGAAGCGCAGATCGCTGTCGGTCAACCCTACCTTGCCCGGCCCGAGGGTGAGCACCGCATTGCCCTTGCCGTTGTGGCCGGCGGTGATCACGTTCAGCCGCGCGCTGATCTCCGTTTCATCCCACCCTTTGCTCCAGTCGTGCAGCGCGATGTTCAGGCCGCCGCTCAACGGCTGCCCGCTGTACGGCCAACGCCACTCGCCCTGCTTGATGCTGAGCCGCTGCGGCGCGACTTCCCACGGCAACACCGCCAGCGGGCGATCGTCGCCTTTTTCGCTCACCGTCAACACGCCCTGCTGCTGTTGCCAGCGCATGTCCAGCAACACCGGCTTTTCCAGATAGGCGGTCTGCATTTCCCCCTGCAACGCCCCCTGCGTCGGCAGGCTGGCCAAATCCAGCGGAATGGTTATCTTGCCGGCGAGGTGTAGCGGTTGCGCGCTGTTGGGCGGGACAATGGTCAGACTTTGCAACGTCAGCTGCTGTTTTTCATCCAGCTGCGCCTCGGCGCTGAGATTCGGCCCCTGATAATGCAGGCGTTGCCCGTCAGGGCCGGAGGAAAGCTGCAGCTTGCCGGCATAGCGCTGCCAGGGAATGAGCGTCAGGTCACTAAGGGTGAGATCCAGCGACGGCAGCTCCCGCTGCAGCTGATCGAGCGCCAGCGGCGCGCTGTTGGCGTCGCCGCCCGGCAGTTTTGACAAACAGGCGCTGTCGACGCTGACCTTATCGCTCGACAGCTGCCAGCGGCCCTGGTGATAAGCAAGCCGCGTCGGCCCGACGTTGGCCAGCAGGCAATCTTGCGCGGTGAAACGCGCCCCCGCCAACGCCAGGCCGCCCTGGCGCCAGTGCAAATTGCCCTGCAATTCCAGCCGGCTCCCCGCCGGTAACCAATGCGATAGCACTCCCGGCAGCCAGCGCGGCAGGGTTTGCCACAACGCCAACACCAGAATTGCACAGCCCGCCACCGTCCCTATGAATACTTTCAATCGCCTGGTCATTAAATGATTGCTTGTTCCTGAGTTAGGCATTCGTTAAGTCTATGCCTGAATTGACAATAATGATGGCACGAATTTGACATAGGGTGAAGCTGAGTGCGGTTCCAGAAGCGATTTGCACCTTTTTGGCGCAAACGTGTGCGGGGTTGTAGATTTTCGTTACATATACATCACATAAATAGGACAGTTTTCAGACTTTTGTTATTGTCGTTACCGTTGATGATTAATAGTCTTGCAACCATTCTAATAAAAGTTTAGCTGCTAGCTAACTGTGTACTAGAGAAGCCATTCCCCACACCCCCGTGGGGATTTTTTTGCCGCTAATTTCAAATCACGGCCTCAATAAAAGCCTGAACTATGCGGCTGTCGCTCGCTTTACGCCAGATAGCATAAATATCGCTGCGCATTTCATTACCGCACTCGATATACGCAACCTCCCGCTGTCGCGCCAGGCTTTCAGGGACAAACGCATACCCCAACCCCGCGGTGACGCAGGCGAATATCACGTCGTAGCATTCCACCTCCAGCAGCGCGGCGGGGATGATTTGCTGCTTCTGCAGCCAGGCGTCCACCAGATGGCGATAGTGGCATTGCCGCGAATAAACATAGAGATCGCTTCTTGCCAACAAAGTTGGCTGATACGCCCCGCCAATGAAGACCAAACGCTCCTGAAAAGCACGCCGGCTCTGCAGCTGCGGATGTTCTATCGGCCCATCTGAAAACACCACGTCCAGAGTTCCTTTTTGCAATTGAAACTCCAGATCCAGCGAATAGCCCTGCACCACGCTCAACTGAACGCGGCGGTTCTGCGCACGGTAATGCGCCAACTTTTGCGGCAGATGATGACTCAAGGCGATATCAAGCGCGCCAAGCTTCAGTTCGCCCTGCACCGGATCCTGTTCAAGCTGCGCTCGCGCCCGCTCTTCGATAGCCAAAAAGCGCTTGGCCTTATGGTAAAGCGCTCGGCCTTCCGGCGTGAGCGACAACCGATTGCGCTCACGATCAAATAGCGTAACGCCACACGCCGTTTCCAACTCTTTTAATTTCTTGGTCACGTTAGAGGGCACGCAAAACAACCTCTCCGCCGCTGCCGTGAGACTCTCCGACTCAACCACCATGCAAAAGGTGGCTAACTGGGCACGTTTAAACATATCAAACCTTCACCAAAAGTGAATGATTAACGAACTTTATTTCACTTTTAGTCAGCCATCAAGTCCGTAAAATCCTCGCTGTCAGCACAACGCTGCCCCCTGGAAATTCCAGTTTCATTATCGACCGAGGAAATAAATCATGATCACGCTTAACGTCTTTTTTCAGGTCAACCCGGACAAGCGCCCCGCGTTTCTCAGCCTGCTCAACACCATGGTGCAGGAATCCAATAAAGAAACCGGCTGCTCTTTTTACCAGCTTTGGCAATGCCAGAACGATGAAAACAGCTATGCGCTGATCGAAAACTGGGACGATAAGGCGGCGCTTTCGGCGCACCAGAAAACACCGCATTGGATCGCCTTTAACGATGCCGTCAACGGGTATTTGACCCATGACTACGATGAGCATCATTACACGGAAATCGCTCGCTAACATCGAGTGAACCGGCCCAATGCGGGCCGGTTTCACTCCCCTGTCTGATCGAACAACCCCCGTGCGGGACAAACTGCTAACCAATTGTCGAATTTACTAAAATCTGTTAAATTGATCACAAAATCACGGTGGAGAAACCACGATGAAATTGGCGATATACAGTACTAAACAGTATGACCGTAAATATCTCGAACTGGTGAATCAGCAGTTTGGCTACGAGCTGGAATTCTTCGACTTTTTACTCAGTAAAAAAACCGCCAAAACGGCCGCCGGTTGCAAGGCGGTGTGCCTCTTCGTTAACGACGACGGCAGCCGTGAAGTGCTCGAAGAACTGGCGGCGCTGGGCGTCGAAATTCTCGCCCTGCGCTGCGCCGGTTTTAATAACGTCGATCTGGACGCCGCCCAGGAACTGGGCATCAAGGTGGTGCGCGTGCCGGCCTATTCGCCGGAGGCCGTGGCAGAGCACGCGGTAGGCATGATGATGTGCCTGAACCGCCGTATTCACCGCGCCTATCAACGCACCCGCGACGCCAACTTCTCGCTGGAAGGGCTGATCGGCTTTAACATGCACAACCGCACCGCCGGGGTGATCGGCACCGGTAAAATCGGCGTGGCGACGATGCGCATTCTGAAAGGCTTTGGCATGAAGCTGCTGGCCTACGATCCCTTCCCGAGCGAACAGGCGCTGGAACTGGGCGCGGAGTATGTCGATCTGAAAACGCTGTACGCGCAGTCCGACGTGATCACCCTGCACTGCCCGCTGACGCCGGAAAACCACCATCTGCTGAATGCCGATGCCTTCGCGATGATGAAAAACGGCGTGATGGTGATCAACACCAGCCGTGGCGCGCTGATCGACTCCACCGCCGCCATCGACGCGCTGAAGCAGCAGAAAATCGGCGCGCTGGGGATGGACGTTTACGAGAACGAACGCGATCTGTTCTTCGAAGACAAGTCGAACGACGTGATTCAGGACGACGTGTTCCGCCGCCTCTCGGCCTGCCACAACGTGCTGTTTACCGGCCATCAGGCCTTCCTGACCGAAGAGGCGCTGACCAGCATTTCGCAAACCACGCTGCAGAACATCAGCCAGCTGGAACGCGGCGAAGCCTGCCCGAACCAGTTGAACGCCTGAGCGTAACCTCGGGGCGCCCTTGCGGCGCCCTGTTTATTTGAGAGAACGCGATGAGAAAAACCACGGTAGCCGCCCTTGCGGCGCTGGCCTTAGCGGGGTGCAGCATGAAACCACACACGGCCGTCACGCCAGGCGATCTGTTACATCACAACTTTGTGTTGCAGAGCGTGGATGGCGAAACGGCGAAATCACCGGCGGGTGGCGGCCTGCTCAATCTGGAGTTCGGTGAGAGCCTGCATGTCTCCGGCACGATGTGCAACCGCTTCTTCGGCCAGGGGCAATTACGCGACGGCGTGCTGACGGTGAAACCGCTGGCCACGACGCGCAGGCTGTGCCCTGATGAACAGCGCAACCGCTGGGATCGGGTGATCGGCACCGTGCTGGAAAACGGCGCCGAAGTGACGCTAAACGCCCAGCAGCTGACGCTCAACGGCAGCGGCCACACGCTTATCTATACCCTGCGCGATTGGGTGTATTGATCCTGCACGCTGAGCCTGGCGCCGCGGGCTTACCCGGCGCAGCTGCCCAGGCCCAGCGTGCGTTCTTCGCACTGCTTGCCGTTCGGCATTTGGCACATGCGCAGCGCTTCACCGTTCAGGTTGTGCGCGATGGTGGTGACGCCGCCGACCGCCGCGCAACCGGCGCTGGTCTGCAACGTATTGATTCTGGCACTGTTGCCCTGCTGTACTGGCTCTTCGTTATTGCTGCTGCAGGCGGCTAAAAGCAGCACGGCGCTGGCAAGCAGCCATTTTGATGTCGTCATTATCCCACTCCTGAACCCGGAACTGCGCTGTGTAAAATCGCCATTGCTGATAACGCGCGTCACTTGGCGGACACGTTTCGCTATCTTTGATGCAAACTTGTTTAATCTAGCTCGATATATAAATAATGAAAATATATTCCAGCCATTATTTGTCGTTTTTTTGCGCCGACCGGACATTTATTTTGTTTGCAGAATATTTCCACACCGGCGCGCGGTGCCAAACGTGACGGCGCCACCCGCTACCCGGCCCTGGCCGCACGCAGAAAGTGATAACGTCACCGCTGCCGACGGGGAGATTTCTCCCGCAATATCGATATTCATTATCTTCGCGTGCTTTCAGTATGACGGCGCATTTTTTGCTACCGGAGAGGAGGATATTTGCGTCTATGCTGGCGGCGCTAAGTAATTAGCATTCCACTATTTTCAGTGAATGATGGCTGAATTCTTCAACCGGCGCGACTTGCTGTCACGCCGGCCTTTTTTCACATTAAAATAACACTCAGTGCACCGAAGCTTTGGACAGTAAATTAATCACCAGCACGCCGGCAATAATTAATCCCATACCGACGATCGCCGGCCAATCCAATTTTTGCTGATAAACGAATACCGCCGCGACCGACACCAGCACGATGCCCATGCCCGACCAGATCGCATAGACGATGCCCAGCGGCATGCTCTTGACCACCATCGACAGCCCCCAAAATGCCACGCCGTAGCCCAGCACCACCAGCACCGACGGCCACAGGCGGGTAAAGCCTTCGGAGGCTTTCAACATGGTGGTGGCGATCACTTCCGCGACTATCGCCATCGTCAAATACATAAATGCGCTCATGGTTTTCTTCTGTCAGTTTGCCGATACGCAATTATGACGCGCCGGAAATAAATTGTCTTTAAACGGTGAAAACAATTTATTGCCGCCGGCACCCAATCGGCGAGGAAATACGCCTTTGACGATTTATCACCCGCCACACAAACACGATAAAGCCATGTTCAAACCCTCTGTTAGACTTTTTTCCATTACTGCGAAAGTGCGCTTTCGCGGCTTTGTGAGCAATGAAAAGGTAACGTCGATGATAACTACAGATGGTAATAATGCAGTCGCTTCCGTGGCCTATCGCACCAACGAAGTGATTGCCATCTACCCTATCACGCCGAGTTCCACCATGGCGGAACAGGCGGATGCCTGGTCCGGCGATGGCCGGCAAAACATCTGGGGCGACATCCCCCGGGTGGTGGAAATGCAGTCGGAAGGCGGCGCGATCGCCACCGTGCACGGCGCCTTGCAAACCGGCGCGCTGTCAACCTCGTTCACTTCATCGCAGGGCCTGCTGCTGATGATCCCGACGCTGTACAAGCTGGCCGGCGAGCTGACGCCGTTCGTGCTGCACGTCGCCGCGCGCACCGTGGCCACGCACGCGCTGTCTATCTTCGGCGACCATTCGGACGTAATGGCGGTGCGCCAGACCGGCTGCGCCATGCTGTGTGCCGGCAACGTGCAGGAGGCGCAGGACTTCGCGCTGATCTCTCAGACCGCCACCCTCAACGCACGCGTGCCGTTTATCCATTTCTTCGACGGCTTCCGCACCTCGCACGAAATCAACAAGATCGTGCCGCTCAGCGACGATACGCTGCGGCAAATGCTGCCGCAGGCGGCGATCGACGCTCACCGCAGCCGGGCGCTGTCGCCGGATCATCCGGTGGTGCGCGGCACTTCGGCCAACCCGGACACCTATTTCCAATCGCGCGAAGCCACCAACCCGTGGTATGACGCCACCGGCCAGCACGTGATCGACGCCATGGCGGCCTTCGCCGCCCTTACCGGCCGCCACTATCGGCCGTTCGACTATTACGGCCACCCGCAGGCCGAGCGCGTAGTGGTGGTGATGGGGTCCGCCGCCGGCACCTGCGAAGAGGTGATTGACACCCTGCTGGCCCGCGGCGAGAAAGTCGGCGTGCTGAAGGTGCGCCTGTTCCGGCCGTTCTCCGCCCAGTATCTGCTCAGCGCGCTGCCGGACAGCGTGCGCAGCGTCGCGGTGCTCGATCGCACCAAAGAGCCGGGCGCGCTGGCCGAACCGCTGTATCTGGACGTGATGACCGCGCTGGCGGAAGCCTACAGCCGGGGTGAGCGCGCCACGCTGCCGCGGGTGATCGGCGGCCGTTACGGCCTGTCGTCGAAAGAGTTCGGCCCGGACTGCGCGCTGGCGGTGTTCCGCGAGCTGGCCCAGCCGCAGCCGCGTCCGCGCTTTACCGTCGGCATCTTCGATGATGTCACCGGGCTTTCACTGCCGCTGAGCGACGAAATCCTGCCACAGCGCGCCTCGCTGGAAGCCCTGTTCTACGGTTTGGGCAGCGACGGCTCGGTCTCGGCCACCAAGAACAACATCAAGATCATCGGCAACGCCACGCCGCTGTATGCCCAGGGCTATTTCGTCTACGACTCCAAAAAGGCCGGCGGCCTGACGGTGTCGCACCTGCGCGTCAGCGAGCAGCCGATCAACTCGGCCTACCTGGTCAGCCGCGCGGACTTCGTCGGCTGCCACCAGCTGCAATTTATCGATAAGTACCAAATGGTTGAACGCCTGAAGCCCGGCGGCACCTTCCTGCTCAACACCCCTTACGGCGCCGACGAGGTCTGGTCGCGCCTGCCGCAGGAGGTTCAGGCGCTGTTGCACCAACGCCAGGCGCGTTTCTATATCATCAACGCCGCCAAGCTGGCGCGCGAATGCCGGCTCGGCGCGCGCATCAACACCGTAATGCAGATGGCGTTTTTCCACCTGACGCAGATCCTGCCGAGCGACGTGGCACTGCAACAGCTGCAGGACGCCATCGCCCGCAGCTACAGCAGCAAGGGCCAGGAGATCGTCGAGCGCAACTGGCAGGCGCTGGGTGCCACCCGCGCCGCGCTGACCGAGATCCCGCTGCAGCCGGTCGACGCCAGCAGCCCGATGCGCCCGCCGGTGGTCTCGGACACCGCGCCGGACTTCGTCAAAACCGTCACCGCCGCGATGCTGGCCGGGCTGGGCGATGCGCTGCCGGTTTCCGCCTTCCCGCCGGACGGCACCTGGCCGGTGGGCACCACCCAATGGGAAAAGCGCAACATCGCCGAAGAGATCCCGGTATGGCAGCCCGACCTGTGCACCCAGTGCAACCACTGCGTCGCCGCCTGCCCGCACTCCGCCATTCGCGCCAAGGTGGTTCAGCCGGCGGAGATGGAGCACGCCCCTGCTTCCCTGCAGTCACTGGATGTCAAAGCGCGCGATATGCGCGGCCAGAAATACGTGCTGCAGGTAGCCCCGGAAGATTGCACCGGCTGTAACCTGTGCGTCGAGGTCTGCCCGGCGAAAGATCGCCAGAACCCGGAGATCAAGGCCATCAACATGGCTTCGCGCCTCGATAATCTGACGGCTGAGAAAGACAACTACGACTTCTTCCTGCAGCTGCCGGAAATCGATCCGACGCAGCTGGAGCGCATCGACATTCGCACTTCGCAGCTGATCACGCCGCTGTTCGAGTATTCCGGCGCCTGTTCCGGCTGCGGCGAAACGCCGTACATCAAGCTGTTGACCCAGCTCTATGGCGACCGTTTGCTGATCGCCAACGCTACCGGCTGTTCGTCGATCTACGGCGGCAACCTGCCGACCACGCCTTACACCACCAACGCCGAAGGGCGCGGGCCGGCGTGGGCCAACTCGCTGTTCGAAGACAACGCCGAATTTGGCCTGGGCTTCCGTCTGACGGTCGATCAACATCGCGCACGGGTGCTGCGCCTGCTGAATTCGCTGGCGCCGCAGCTGCCGGAGCAGTTGGTCAATGCCTTGCAGATGGACGACGTGGCGCCGGAGCCGCGCCGTAAGCAGATCGCCGAACTGCGCACGCTGTTGGCGAGTCTCGAAGGCGAAGACGCGCGCCAGCTGGCGGCCGACGCCGACTACCTGGTGGAAAAATCCATCTGGCTAATCGGCGGTGACGGCTGGGCCTACGACATCGGCTTCGGCGGTTTGGATCACGTGCTCAGCCTGACGGAAAACGTCAACGTGCTGGTGCTCGACACCCAATGTTACTCCAACACCGGCGGCCAGCAGTCGAAGGCCACGCCGCTCGGTGCGGTGACCAAGTTCGGTGAACACGGCAAGCGCAAGGCGCGCAAGGATTTGGGCGTCAGCATGATGATGTACGGCCATGTCTACGTCGCGCAGATCTCGCTGGGAGCGCAGCTTAACCAAACGGTGAAAGCGATTCAGGAGGCCGAAGCCTATCCGGGCCCGTCGCTGATCATCGCCTACAGCCCGTGCGAAGAGCACGGCTACGATCTGGCGCTCAGCCACGATCAGATGAAACAGCTGACCGCCACCGGCTTCTGGCCGCTGTACCGCTTCGATCCGCGCCGCAGCGCCGAGGGCAAGGCCGCATTGGCGCTGGACTCCCGGCCGCCGAGCAGCAGCCTGTCGGAAACGCTGCTGAAAGAACAGCGCTTCCGCCGCCTGAACTCGCAGCAGCCGGAAGTGGCCAGCGCGCTGTATCAGGCCGCCGAGAAAGAGCTGAAGGAGAAATACGACTTCCTCAGCCTGCTGGCCGGCAAGGCGGAAAAATCCGCCACTGAGTAATCCCCTTCAGGGCGCGAGCGATTCGCGCCCTGTTTTTCACATGCCGTTTGAATCAGCGGTGGCCCTCAATGCTCAAGGGCCTCACACTTAACGAGCCGCGCTTTTTTCTTTTATCCATTGCGCCATGACGCGTGTCGAGAATGGCTTATCCGTTCTAATCTCCGCTAAAGCACAAACCTTGTCTTTGAACGTGGCGCCCAGCGAAAATAGTTTCCCGTCATAGTAACAATAAAGTGCATCTCCCTTATCCTTGCCATCAAGACGCTCTTTTTGCTCTCGCGGTACCAGTACGACGGTTTCGGTCGGTTCGCTCAAACCAACAGGCATCGTGTCAAACGCCAGTGCGTTTTCTGCGTAAGCAAAAAACGATGCGCAAAGTCCAACAACAGTGATTCCTTTCATGCTCTCTGTGCCTCTCGGTGTAAGTTCTGACTGAGATGAGACCCGCACCGTGAAACAACGTTCCCTCGAAGCCGTCGTTCAAATGACGGCGAATGCTGTGAGCCGAAAAACCTGCTGGCATTCATCGCCACAATCCGTACCATACAGGCCTCGCGTCGGGCGCGTGGAAGCTGGATGATGAATAATGATCAAAATTGGCCGGTTGAATGGTAAACTCGCGGTCTACAACGCCATGCCCCTAGTGCCCCCCATTGAGAATGAGCACGATTTAAATGTCAGAAAAGCAATCCGTTAGCCAAAAAGAGCAGTACAACCTGAATAAATTGCAAAAGCGCCTGCGCCGCAACGTGGGCGAAGCGATCGCCGATTTCAATATGATTGAAGAAGGCGACCGCATCATGGTCTGCCTGTCCGGCGGTAAAGACAGCTACACCATGCTTGAGATCCTGCGCAACCTGCAGCAGAGCGCGCCGATTAACTTCTCGTTAATCGCGGTGAACCTCGATCAGAAACAGCCCGGCTTCCCGGAGCATATTCTGCCCGCCTACCTGGAAAGCCTGGGGGTGGAGTACAAGATCGTCGAAGAGAACACCTACAGCATCGTCAAAGACAAGATTCCGGAAGGCAAAACCACCTGTTCACTGTGCTCGCGCCTGCGTCGCGGCATTTTGTACCGCACCGCCACCGAACTGGGTGCCACCAAGATCGCGCTGGGCCACCACCGCGACGACATTTTGCAAACGCTGTTCCTCAACATGTTCTACGGCGGCAAAATGAAAGGCATGCCGCCCAAGCTGATGAGCGACGACGGCAAACACGTGGTCATCCGCCCGCTGGCCTATTGCCGCGAGAAAGACATCGAGCGTTTCTCTATCGCCAAAGCCTTCCCGATCATTCCGTGCAACCTGTGCGGCTCGCAGCCTAATTTGCAGCGCCAGGTGATCGGCGACATGCTGCGCGACTGGGACAAGCGTTACCCTGGCCGATTGGAAACCATGTTCAGCGCCATGCAAAACGTGGTGCCTTCGCACCTGAGCGATATCAATCTGTTCGATTTCAAAGGCATTCACCACGGTAGCGCCGTGGTAGACGGCGGCGATTTGGCCTTCGATCGCGAAGACATCCCGATGCAACCGGTCGGTTGGCAGCCGGAAGACTCAGACGACGCGGTGCCAGCGCCAGAGCGGTTGAACGTGCTGGAAATCAAATAAGCCCCTCTCGCCGCTTGCCCTCTGCAAGCGGCGACATTCCCCGCTCTCGACGATCTCGATCCTGTTCACAGTTTGCGCAAAATTTACTGGGCAGTGCCGCTTTTACCCTATACTGTTTATTTATACAGTCAATTGGAGAGAGCGCAATGAATATTACCCCCTGCCTGTCCCACGTCTCGCTAGGCTCCAACGATTTCGAGGCCGCCGCGGCCTTTTACGATCGTGCGCTGGCCGCCTTGGGTTGCCGACGCGTGTTGGAACATCCCGGCGCCATCGGTTACGGTCGCGACTACCCGGAGTTTTGGCTGCAGGTGCCGATTGACGGCCGGCCTGCCGCGCCCGGCAACGGCACGCACGTCGGCTTTTTCGCGACCAGCAAGCAACAGGTGGATGAATTCCATCGGCAGGCGCTGCTGGCCGGCGCCGTCGATGAAGGCGCGCCCGGTTCGCGGCCGCACTACGGTGAGGCTTACTACGGCTGCTTTGTTCGGGATTTGGATGGGCACAAGATTGAAGCCAGCTTCTGGGATGAAAGCGCGGCCTGAAGCAGAGTAAAAGCCGAATAAAAAAATGCCGGTGATTAAACCGGCATTGTACGAATCAAATGTGCTATGCAGTAATTCAAAAATAAGAAAGTAAGACAATTATGGAGCGCAACGCCCATCGCTTGACGTTGCATTCACCTGCGAGAGAGATCATGCCCCATTTCCCCCGGCTAAATGTTGATATTGCTCAATGTTAACCGGGTTTTCGTCATTTTTGCCTACAGCCAGCGGCTGCGCTTCAACCACCAAGCGACGCCAAGCACCAACCCGACCAGCATCAGGCAAAATGCCGCAAAACCGAGGGGATTACCGCCGCCCGGAATGCCGCCAAGGTTGACCCCGAACAACCCGGTCAGGAAGGTGGTCGGCAGAAATACCATCGCCAACAATGACATGGTGTAAGTGCGGCGGTTCATCGCGTCGGCCATCACCGTGGTGATTTCATCGGACAAGATGGCGGTGCGCGCGATGCTGCCGTCCAGATCGTCCAATCCCCGCCCCAGGCGATCGGCGATGTCCTGCATGCGGCGGCGATCGTCGTCGCTCATCCATGGCAGGCGATCGCTGGCCAGCCGAGCGAAGACGTCGCGCTGCGGCGCCATGTAACGGCGCAGCACGATCAGCTGTTTACGGATCAACGCCAGCTGGCCGCGCTCCGGCACCTGCTGCTCCAGCAAGGCGTCCTCCAGATCGATAATCTTGTCGTGCAGATCCTCGATAAATTCACTGGTGTGATCGGTCAACGCATCGGAAATCTCCACCAGCCAGCTGCCGCTGTTGGTCGGCCCGGCGCCGCTCTGCAGATCGTTCACCACCTGATCGATGGAGTACACCTTGCGGTGCCGGGTGGAGATAATCAGTTTATCGGTGATGTACACGCGGATGGTCACCAGTTGATCCGGCCGGGAGTTGGCGTTGAAGTTAATGCTGCGCAGGGTGATCATGGTGCCTTCACCCTGGCGGCTGACGCGCGGCCGCGAGCTTTCGCCTGAGAGCGCCTCGCGCACCGAATCCGGCAGCAGCGGCGTGGTGCTCAGCCATTCGGCGCTGGCCGGGTGCGCATAATCGAGATGCAGCCAGCACGGCGCGTCGCAGGTGATCTTGTCATCCTGCTCGATCGGCGTGACGCCGCCCTTACCGTCCAGCTGATAAGCGTAAACCGCATCGGCGACCTGCAGCTCGCTCCCCTCAATCACATCCATTCATTTATCCCCTCAGTCTTGCTTATGTTGCTGAGTCTAGCGTTAACACCTTGGAGATCAAAGGCCAAGCTGTAACGCCAGTTTTCACGCCGGACAAAAAGCGTGCTCTATACTTCAGGCGAAGCCACATTTGCGAACGGGTGAGGAACGACGATGGCGGGAAGTAGTGAATCAGGCGCAAGACATTTTGCATTGAACCTGGCTGTGCTGCGGTGCCTGTTCTGTACTATGGCGGCGCTGCTGCTGTTCGCCAGCCAACCGCTGCGCGCGGAGCCGGCGCTGGAACGCATGTCTACCCCTTTACGGGTCACGACGGCCGGCGGCAATTTTTCTTACTATGTCGCCCAGAAGCACAGCGCCCAGCCGCATAACGCACTGGTGGTGATGCACGGTCATCCACGCGACGCCGTTAAAACGCTGCAAGCGGCGATCGACGCCGCGCAGGCGGCAGGAGCGGGAGACGATGCCTTACTGGCCGCCCCGCTGTTCCAGGTGCCGGAAAAACTCGCCGTCCACTGCCATTCCGCCGGTCTGCCCCAGCCGCAAGACGGCGACGCCCTGTGGCGCTGCGGTTCCTGGATCGAGGGCGGTTTGGATAATGCCGGGAAGACCGGTTCGTTCAACGCCATGGATAACCTGCTGGCCGATATGAAACGGCGCTGGCCGTCGCTGCAGACGATCACCCTGGCCGGTTTCTCTGCCGGCGCCCAGTTCGTGCAACATTATGTCGGCTTTGCCCATCTGCCAGGCGGGGTGCGGCTGCGCTATGTGGTGGCCGATCCCGGCAGCTGGCTCTATTTTGATAATCTGCGCCCCCAGCCAACATATGGGGGAAGCTGCGACAGTGGAACAGCCTGCCGCTTCCGTTGGCAAACGCAGAACGCCGGCCAGTGTCCACAGGCCAACCGGTGGAAATACGGCCTGGAATCGCTTCCCGCTCACCTGCAGCGCACTGCCGATGCGGCCCGCGGGCGCTATGCCGCTGCGGATATCTCCTACCTGGCCGCCGCCGGTGATACCGGCACCGCGCCGGGCGCCTACTATCGGATACTCGACAAATCCTGCGCCGCCCAGTTGCAGGGCCCCTACCGTTTGCAGCGGGCCCTGGCCTATGCCGACTATGACCGGCGTTACCTGGCGCCGGATAAGCCGCATCGGTTAACGATCGTTCCCGGCTGCGGGCACAACGTCGCCTGCGTCTTTCCCGCCCCGGCGGCCAGGCAGGCGCTTTTCCCCATTAATGCAGACTAATAATAACGGCAATGAAATAAACCTTTGCCGACAAATCAGGCAATATCGCCGATAAAGCGCTGGTAATGCCGTTATTATTATGACTTAACATATTGCTATCATTTTTAATTCAAAATGATAATAATAAATCAACACAAAGCTGTTTCAGCGCAAATTTTAGGGGCATATACTTTTCTCACTACGAGGAGGTAGTTATGTTACGCGACCATTTAAAAATAAACGCCAGCGATACGCTGGAAAAAATCAGTAATATCCATTTGCAAAACCAGGGCCAGGAAGAGATCAGTGAGTTTGTGGTGAAGAACGCCGCCGGCCTGCAGATTGGCAAGGTCTCCGTCCACGATCGTTTCAGCACCCGACGTTCGTACCCCACCAGCTACCGCATCACCCAGACCGACATGAGCGGCCGCGTGGTGGTGGATGCCATGCGGGACTGTCTATAAGCGTAACCTCTCTCTGAAATAACGAAATAATCATATGATGATGGCAACCCTGTTTATTATTAAACGGGGTTTATCGCGTGGGAAAATTAATTATCGTCTTCGTTGCATCGTCGATAAAATAAAGCCCCCGCATTAGGCAGGGGCGATAAATAAATCGACTCAGTGTTTGATGATATACATCGTCTGGCTGTAGGCTACGTCTTCCGGGTTGGTGATCGGGTAGCCTTTTACCCACGGTTTGATCAGGCGGCCGTTGGTGTACTGGTAAATCGGCGCGATCGGCGCCTGGTCGGCAATGATCTGCTCCATCTTGTTGTAATCGGCGGTCACCGCCGCCGGATTGGTTTCCCGCCCCGCCTGCGCCAGCAGCTTGTCGTAGTCCGCGTTCTTGAACTTGGCGATGTTGCCGCTGTGGGTCGAAGTCAGCAGCGACAGGAAGGTCGACGCTTCGTTATAGTCACCCACCCAGGAGGCGCGGATCACGTCGAAATTACCGGTGTTGCGGCTGTCGATATAGGTTTTCCACTCCTGGTTTTGCAACTTGACGTCAATGCCGAGCTTCTTCTTCCACATCGAGGCCACGGCGATGGCGATCTTCTGGTGGCTTTCCGAGGTGTTATACAGCAACGTCAGCTTCAGCGGGTTGTTCGGGCCGTAGCCGGCCGCCTGCAGCAACGCCTTGGCCTGCGCGTCCAGCTCCGCCTGCGATTGCTGTTGCAGCAAACTCGCCTCCGGTTTGAACCCGGCGGTCACGTCCGGCGTGAAGTGATAGGCCGGTTTTTCGCCGGTGCCCAGCACTTTTTCCGCGATAATCTTGCGATCGATGGCGTAGGACAAGGCCTGGCGCACCCGCACGTCGTTGGTCGGCGCGCGCTGGGTGTTGAACGCGTAGTAATAGGTGCCGAGCTGATCTGGCGTGTACACCTGCCCCGGAATGTCTTTCAGCAGCTTCTGATACATGTTTTTCGGGAAGGATTCGGTGATATCGATGTCACCTGCCAGGTAACGCTTGGTGGCGTTGGATTCCTGGTTGATGGGTACGAAGGTCACTTTGGTCAGCACGGTATGCGCATGATCCCAGTAATGATCGTTAGGCGTCAGCACCAGCTTCTCGTTCACCACCCGCTCCTGCAGTTTGAATGCGCCGTTGCCCACCAGATTGCCGACCTTGGTCCAGTCGTTGCCGTATTTTTCCACCACCGCCTTATTCACCGGGAACAGGCTGAAGTTGGCCGTCAGGCTAACGAAATAAGGCACCGGCTTGTCCAGCTGCACTTTGAGCGTGTAGTCGTCCGGCGCCGACACGCCCAAGCGATCGGCCGGCAATTTGCCGCTGATGATCTGCTCGGCGTTCTGGATCCCCGCCAACTGCGCGAACCAGGCGAACGGTGACAGGTTTTTCGGCTCTACCAGCCGCTGCCAGCTGTAGACGAAATCCTTCGCCGTGACAGGGTCACCGTTTGACCACCGCGCGTCTTTACGCAGATGGAAAATGTAAGTCTGGTTGTCGTTGGTCTGCCAGCGCGTGGCGACGCCGGGGATCACTTTCCCGTTTGCGTCCTGATTGACCAGCCCTTCGAACAAATCGCGCGCCAGCTGGGCCTCCGGCAGGCCAACCGCTTTAATCGGATCGAGCGAGGCCGGTTCGTCTTTAATGTGGCGCACGATTTCCTGTTTGGCCGCCAGCGCGGTGCCCGGGGGAACCTGCGCCGCCATGGCGCTGCTCATACAGGCGCCGATCGCCGCCGCGCAAAGCGCCAAACGAAAACCTCGTTGCATTTTTCTTCCCGTCATTATGATGTTCCCCCGTTAACCATCTGAATTTTTTATCATATAGCACAAGATCCGTCCGGCCTAGCGCTCACGGCCGAGAAGTTGCAAAAAGTGCGATTCAGGCGATAAAAAACCCGTGCGGCGCAGGGCGGCACGGGCGGTGTTTGCAGCAGCGACCGTCAGTCGTACAGGTGGATGCTGTTGATGCGGTAGCTGAACTCTTCGCCTTCTTCTTCATCGAACACGGTGAAAAAGCCTTTCTCGGCCAGCGGACGGGCCGAAATATCGGTTTTTTGCAGCTGGCGCGCGTCGGCGTCGTCGTAGCCGTAATCAAGGTAGAAGACATCTTTCTGGTAATCGATATGCAGGGTGAACGGATAATTCGATTCGTCCCCGCGCCCGTCGTCGTTTTTCACCACGCCGAACCACTCCCCCTGACGGATCTGGTTTTCAGCGTCCACGCCGCACAGCAGCGTGATGGTGTCATTTTCATTTTCGCTATAGCTGGCGATGATTCTGGCTACTGGCATGTTAAATCCTCTTGCGGGTGATTGGCTTAGCACTGCCGTTAGTATAACAACAGCGTCAGGCCAGGTGCGGTTTAATTGGCGTTTTCGCCGCCGCCGCGTCACAGATCGCGCAAACGCCGCACAATTGCGATGGGAAAGATGCCTCAAAGCGTAATACACTGAATAAAATGACAATGACTCCGGCCTTTTACTCAGGGACTACACCATGACCGAACATCGACCGCGCAGTGAACGTGGCCAGTTGGCCGTCGCAGGAGAGAACTACGGCAGCTCGCTGCTGGGCGCGCCGCTGCTCTATTTCCCGGCGGCGGTCAGCGGCCCGGAGACCGGGCTTATCATCGCCGGCACCCACGGCGATGAGAGCGCCGCCATCGTGACCCTGTCCTGCGCGCTGCGCAGCATCGCCCCCGAGCGGCTGCGGCACCACGTGGTGCTGGCGGTCAACCCCGACGGCTGCCAGCTGGGGCTGCGCGCCAATGCCAACGGCGTCGATCTGAACCGCAATTTCCCGGCCGCCAACTGGCGCTCCGGCGACACCGTCTACCGCTGGAACAGCGCGGCGCCAGTGCGCGACGTCAAGCTCTCCACCGGCGGGCGCCCCGGTTCCGAACCGGAAACTCAGGCGCTGTGTCACCTGATCCATCGCCTGAAGCCGCACTGGGTGGTGTCGTTCCATGAGCCGTTGGCCTGCATCGAAGATCCCGCCAGCTCGCGGCTTGGCGTTTGGCTGGCGCACAAGTTCGAGCTACCGCTGGTGACCAGCGTCGGTTATGAAACGCCCGGTTCGTTCGGCAGCTGGTGCGCGGATCTGTCTCTGCCGTGCATCACCGCCGAATTCCCGCCGATCTCCGCCGATGACGCCAGCGAGCGCTACATCGACGCGATGACCGAGCTGCTGACCTACCCGAATTAATCCCTACGGGGCGATATCGACGATCGCCCCGCATTCGAACGCCAGGCCCGGTTCGACGTCCCGCGCCAGCCAGGTCGGGCCGTCCAGATCGACGAAGCGCGCCGCCGGCGCCAGCGGCAAGGCGGCGGATATCGCCCGCGACGTACACAACATGCAGCCGAGCATGATGGCGAACCCTTGTTCGCGCGCGGCCTGCGCCAGCGCCAATGCCTCGGTCAAGCCGCCGGTTTTGTCCAGTTTGATGTTGACCATCTGATAGCGCTGCGCCAGCCGAGGTAGATCGGCGCGGGTGTGGCAGCTTTCATCGGCGCAGATCGGCAGCGGATGAATAAAGTGCTCCAGCGCGGCGTCGTCACCGGCCGGCAGCGGCTGCTCCAGCATCGCCACGCCGAGATCGGCCAGCAGCTGGCAGCGCGCCGCCAACCCTTCCGCCTGCCAGGATTCATTAGCGTCGACGATCAGCGTCGCCTGGGGTACCGCGGCGCGGATCGCGACCAATCGTTCGCTGATATAGTGATCGTCGAGTTTGATCTTCAGCAGCGTAGCGCCCTGCTGCTCCAGTTCACGCGCGGCGAAGGCCATCGCTTCCGGCGTACCGATGCTGACGGTCTGCGCCATACGGATATGCGCCGGGGCCGTCACGCCGCTGAGATGCCACAGGCTCTGCCCGTGCAGGCGGCACTCGAGATCCCACAGCGCCGAATCCAGCGCGTTGCGGGCGGCGCCCGCCGGCATCTGCACCCGCAGCTGTTCGCGGGTCATGCCTTGTGCGATCGCCGGCGCCATCTCCGCCAGCTGCGCCATCACCGACTCTTCGCTTTCGCCGTAGCGCGGGTACGGCGTGCACTCACCGATGCCGCGCACGTCCTGCTGTTCGATTTCGACCACCACCACCCGGGCTTCGGTGCGGCTGCCGCGCGCAATCACGAAGGCGGTATGCAGCGGCCAGGCTTCCGGGTAAAAACGCATGTCTCTCATAACGGCTCCTGAGCGAAAACTGCGCATTCAGCCAGGCTGATGCGCCGGTGATGTTTTATAGAACAGCCTAATATATACAACTATTTAGCAAACTTTGATATCCAATCCGCCCCGGTTGTCATAAACTGGCGCCAGGGTGTGAACCTGATGTTAAATGCCGTTGCCGGTGCGCCGTTTCATCAGGTTCATACCCTTTGTATAAACACCTGTAAAAGGAATCTAGCAATGACTCAGACAGTACATTTTCAAGGCAATCCGGTCAGCGTAGCGGGCAAACTGCCACAGCAGGGCGAACAGGCCAAGGCCTTCTCACTGGTTGCCAAAGACCTGTCAGACGTAGCGCTGAGCAGCTTCGCGGGTAAACGCAAAGTCCTGAACATCTTCCCAAGCATCGATACCGGCGTCTGCGCGACTTCGGTGCGTAAATTCAACCAGCTGGCCAGCGGCCTGGATAACACCGTGGTGCTGTGCATCTCCGCCGATCTGCCGTTCGCGCAGTCTCGCTTCTGCGGTGCGGAAGGCCTGAGCAACGTGGTCACCCTATCCACCCTGCGCGGCGCCGAGTTCAAGCAGGCGTACGGCGTCGAAATCGCCGAAGGCCCGTTGGCAGGCCTGACCGCGCGTGCGGTCGTGGTGCTGGATGGCCAGGACAACGTGCTGTACAGCGAGCTGGTGAACGAAATCACCACCGAGCCGGACTACGACGCAGCGCTGGCTGCGCTGAAATAACAAAGCCGGCGAACGCCGGCTTTGGAAACCCGTTAAAGGCGCCGCAAGGCGCCTTTCTTATTCCTCGCCCTCGGCGCCGCCTTTACGGCTGCTCAGGCCATACTCGCGCAGCTTGTTGGCGATGGCGGTATGAGAAACGCCCAGGCGCTTCGCCAGCTTGCGGGTGCTGGGATAGGTGCGATACAGGCGCGTCAGCACCGAGCGCTCGAAACGCTTGCTGATGTCGTCCAGCGAGCCGTCCAGCACCTCGTCGCCCAGCGACATCTCCACCTCGAACTCCGGCAACACGATATCCTGCGGCCGCAGCTCATAGCCTTCGGTTTGCGTCAGCGCGCGGTAGATGGCGTTTTTCAGCTGGCGCACGTTGCCCGGCCAGCCGTACTTGCTGAGGAAGCCGCCCAGATCGCTCGCCAGCTTGGGCCGCGCCACACCCTGCTCATCGGCGAAGCGCGCCACGAACAGCTCAGTCAGCGGCATGATGTCCTGCGGACGCTCGCGCAGCGGCGGGATGGTGATGGTCAGCACGTTGAGGCGGTAATAGAGGTCTTCGCGGAATTCACCGCGCTGCACCAGCTCGGTGAGGTTTTTCTGGGTGGCGCAGATCACGCGCACGTCGACGTGCACCTCATGCTCTTCGCCAACGCGACGGAAGGTGCCGTCGTTGAGGAAACGCAGCAGTTTGGTCTGCATGCGCGGCGACATTTCGCCGATCTCATCCAGCAGCACCGAACCGCCGTTGGCCTGCTCGAAGAAGCCTTTCTTGCCTTCCAGCGCGTTGGGATAAGCGCCCGGCGCATGGCCGAACAGCTCGCTCTCCACCACGTCATCCGGCAGTGCAGCGCAGTTCAGCGCCAGGAACGGCTGTTTGCCGCGCGGGCTGCGCAAATGGCAGGCGCGGGCCAAAATATCCTTGCCGGTACCGGTATCGCCGACGATCAGGAGCGGCGCATCGAGCATCGCCAACTTGCGCGCCTGCTCCAGCACGTGGCGCATCTTGGCGCTTACCGCGACGATGTGGTCGAATTCGGTATCGTCGTTCACCGAGAGATTTTGCAGCTGGCGGCCCATGCGCGCGGTGGACTTCAGCATCACCACCGCGCCGACCGCGGCCGGCTGCTGCTGTTCGTCTTCCAGATAGATGGGCGTGATGTCCATCAGGAAGTCCTGGCTGCGAATCACCACCCGCTCGGAGTGCGGCGCCGTATGCTCGCTCTCCAGCCAGCGGCTGAAGTTATAGCCGCCGATCAGCGCTCCGGCGGTCTGGTTGCGGATCTTGTCTTCGTTCAGGCTGAACAGCGCCTGCGCCGCCGGGTTGGCCAGCTCGACCTTGCCCTTCATATCGATAGAGAACACCGGTTCCGGCATCGATTCCAGCAGCGCACGCAGCGCGCGATGCTCGCGTTCGGAAGGCATAAAGCTGACGGTGCGCACGTCGGTCACGCCGGCGATGCGGCGGATCTCCGCCATCAGCGCGCGGAAAGTATCGAAATCCAGCTGGGAGAAATTGAGGTAAATGCGGCCGATGGGATCGATCTCGATGCCACGTAAGTCAATGCTGCGCGATACCAAAAGATCGAGTAATTCTCGAGTGAGACCGAGGCGGTCTTCGCAAAATACTTCCAAACGCATCAGTGTTGGCCTTATCTCTGCAGGTGCGGGGATCGTTGACAATGATGATACTCCCTCGCACCGGGCGGTAGAAGCGATCTGTCAGCAAAAGTTGACAGAACTCTGATTTATTGCCGTGGCTGCTGATTTTAAACGCAAGCGGATAACAGCATCGGCGTCATTTTAGCCTACAAACAGAGAGTTATCACAACCAGAATTAATTTTGCAGAGATTTATCATGCACTCACAGGGGGATCGACTGTCGTCAAGTCTCGATTACGTTCGGCGTCGGCGCCGTTGAGAAAACGGCGCTCCTGAGAGCGCCGTCGTGGGGTCATTTGGCCTTGCCGTCGCTCTTTTTCAGCGTGTCTTTCAACTGGCCGATCAGCTGGCTGCGGAAATCGCCAAGCTTCGGCTTTTCCCCTTCCAGCCACGGCAGCGGGCGGCACAGTTCCATCGCCTTGATGCCCAGCCGTGCGGTCAACAACCCGGCGCCGATGCCCTGCGCCGCGCGCGCCGACAGCCGCGCCGCCAGATCCTGCGACATCCAGTCCATGCCCACTTCGCGCACCAGCTCGGAAGCGCCGGCGAAAGCGATGTTCAACACCACCAGCCGGAACAGACGAATGCGGCTGAAGTAGCCCAGCTCGATGCCGTACAGCGCGGCGATGCGGTTGATCAAACGGATGTTGCGCCAGGCGATAAACGCCATATCCACCAGCGCCAACGGGCTGACGGCGATCATCAGCGTCGACTCGGCGGCGGAGCGGCTGATTTCGCGCCGCGCCTGGTTATCGAGCACCGGCTGCACCAGTTTGGCGTACAGCTCCACCACTTCACGATCGTTCTGCGTTTCATGCAGCGACGCCTGCCAGCGCTGTAGCGCCGGATGCCCCTGATCCAGCCCGGCCTGACGCGCCAGCTTCTCGCAGAATTCGCGCCCTTGCCCCAGCCCGTGGCTATGCAACAGCTCGCGCGCCACGTCGCGCTCTTCCGCGCGCTGGCGCAGCCGATACAAACGCCGCCACTCGGTGACCACCGAACCGACGCCGGCGAACACGATAAGGCCGCCGGCCACGCCGCCGCCCATGGCGATCCAGTCCTGCTGCACCCAGGCGGTATGCACCCACTGCACGCCCTGCGCCACCACGCTGACGCCGAACAGCGCCAGGCCGGCGGTGACCATTTTGCGCCACAGGCTGCGTTTAGGTTTCAGCGCGGCATTGATGATGCCTTCGGCGCGCCCTTCTTCCTCTTCCTGCTGCAGCTCCGGCGCCGCCGGGAAAAAGCTTTCTGCCTGTTCGGCATCGAAAGCGACGCCGGCGCGCAACGCCGGCTCCTGCGGCGGCTGCAGCGGCTCGTCAAAATCGATACGCGGTTTGATCGGCTCGCTCATCGCAATTTGTCTCCCAATAAAAACTCCATCACCGCATCCAGACGAATGTGCGGCAACGGGGTGTCCACGCTCATGGCGCGCGGACGGAACTCATCGAAGTGGAACCCCTGGCTCTGCCAGAACGCCGGCCCCGGCAGGCGGGCGGGCACTTCGCCGGGGAACACCGTCAGCGGCGCGCCGTCGCTCAGGCGGTTGCCCTTCAGCGCCGGAATGCGTTGCCCCTGATGATCGACGATGCCGCTCTCGGTCGCCTGCACCGAGGCCAGGCCGACGCAATCCATGCTGATGCCCTCGAACGCCGCGTTCTGCCACGCCTCTTGCACCAGCTGTTGCAGCAGCGACACCAGATTGGCGTGCTGATCGGCGGTGATATGGTCCGCCTTGGTGGCGGCGAACATCAGTTTGTCGATGGTCGGCGAGAACAAGCGGCGAAACAGCGTGCGCTTGCCGTAATGGAAGCTCTGCATCAGTTGGGTCAACGCCAGACGCATGTCGTTGAACGCCTGCGGGCCGCTGTTGAGCGGCTGCAGGCAGTCGACCAGCACGATTTGCCGATCGAAACGGACGAAGTGTTCTTTGTAGAAGTTTTTGACGATCGACTGGCAGTAGTAGTTGAAGCGAGCGCGCAACATGCCGATGTTGGTGTGTTTGTCGGCCTGCGCCAGCTTCGATTCGCCGATCGCGGCCACATCGGGCCATGGGAAAAACTGCAGCGCCGGCGCGCCGGCCATATCGCCCGGCAGCACGAAACGCCCCGGTTGAATGAAGTGCAGCCCTTCGCTTTTGCAGCGTAGCAGGTAATCGGTGTAGGCCTGAGCGATCGCCGCCAGGCGGTTTTCATCGGCCGGGGCCAGCGGATCGCAGGCCTTGCACAGCTCAAGCCAGGGCTTGGCCCATTCGGCGCGTTCGCCCTGCAGCAGCCCGGTCATCTGGCGCGACCAGGCCAGGTAGTCCTGCTCGAGCATCGGCAGATCCAGCAACCATTCGCCGGGATAATCGACGATCTCCAGGTACAGCGTGGAGGTGTCTTTAAAGTGGCGCAGCAGCGAGTCGTTGGAGCGGTAACGCAGCGCCAGACGAATTTCGCTGACGCCGCGCGTCGGCGTCGGCCAGGCCGGCGGCGTGCCGTACAGCTGCGCCAGCCCTTCGTCATAGGTGAAACGCTGGATGCCGAGATCGCGCTGCGGGATGCGTTTGACGCCCAGCAGGCGCTCTTCACGCACCGGTGAAAACAGCGGCATGCGCGCGCCGCTGTGCACATGCAACAGTTGGTTGACGAAGGCGGTGATAAAGGCGGTTTTGCCGCTGCGGCTCAGGCCGGTCACCGCCAGGCGCAGATGGCGATCCATTCCGCGGTTGACCAGCGAGGTTAACTCATTTTGCAGTCGTTTCATTGCTCTCCTTGACGTAACGCCCGAATGCCTTGTTCAGGCCTTTACGGAACAGCGGTTCCAGCACCAGCGCCAGCACGAAGCGCACCGGTTTGCGGCCGACGGTCTTCAACAGCCAGCCGGCGGCGCCCGCCGGGCCATAGTTCAATAACGCTATGATGATGACTTTAGCCAATGTCTTCAACATTGCCGCCGCTCCTCGTTTAAATCCACCCGTTTTGGCGGTGTTCGCGACATCGATTTTATTCATGACAATGCCCTCCGGCACAAGACGATTAAGGTTACATTCACGGGATAACGGCGGCGAAGATACCCGGCCTGTGCAGGCCGGGTATCGCAAGAAGGGTTACAGCTTGCGGAAACGGCTCTGTACGCCGAAGGTATCGGACGTCACGTAGCGCTCGACCTGACGCAGCTGCTGCTCGCCGCTGCCCAGCTCATACTCCAGCTGATCGAGCAGCTGGCGCGGCGTCTTCTGATGCTCGCCTTCGAAACGGCTGGCCGGCGCTTCATCCAACACGAACACCAGCGCGATATAGGCCACCAGCGTGAAGAAGAACAGCCCGAAGAACAGCGACAGCACCACCATCACGCGGATCAGGCGCACCGGCACGTCGAAATAGTGGGCCAAACCGGCGCAGACGCCTTTCACCATGCCTTCTTCGGGAACGCGATAAAGCTTTTTACTGCCCAGCGTCGTGCTCATCAGGACTGTCTCCAGTTCGGGTGTTCCGTATCGAGGATCTCTTCCAACGCCTGAATGCGTTCACGCATGCGTTTGGCGTCTTCCGCCAGCTGCGCCAGGCGCTGCATTTCTTGCTGACTCAGCTGGATGCCGGTCTGTTGCCGATTGCTGTAATGCAGCCAAAGCCAAATCGGCGCGACAAACAGCACGAAAATTGTCAGCGGAATGGCAAGTAATAAAGCACTCATTGTTATTCCTTCTTATCGGGTCCTGGATAGGCGGCCACCTCCGGCGTGTGGCCGCGGTTCGCCTTACTCTGAGCGGTTCATTTTGGCTTTCAGCGCCGCCAGTTGCTCACTGATGGCGTCGTCGGCCTTCAGTTCGGCAAACTCTTGGTCCAGCGACTTCTTTTTACCGATGCTGATGCTTTCCGCCTCGGCTTCCATGTGGTCGATACGGCGCTCGAACTGTTCGAAACGCGCCATCGCCTCATCCAGCTTGCCGCTGTCGAGCTGGCGGCGCACGTCACGGGAAGAAGACGCGGCCTGATGACGCAGCGCCAGCGCCTGCTGCCGCGCGCGGGTTTCGGTCAGCTTGTTTTCCAGCTCGCCGATTTCGCTCTTCATGCGCGCCAGCGTTTCTTCTACTGTAGCCACTTCCTGCGTCAGCGTGGCGATCAGATCGGCCACCTTTTGTTTTTCGATCAGCGCCGCACGGGCCAGATCTTCTTTATCTTTGCGCAGCGCCAGTTCGGCTTTTTCCTGCCAGTCGCTTATCTGGTTTTCACCCTGCTCGATGCGACGCAGCAGCTGCTTTTTCTCCGCCAGCGCGCGCGCCGACGTAGAGCGAACTTCAACCAGCGTGTCTTCCATCTCTTGGATCATCAACCGCACCAGCTTCTGCGGATCTTCCGCCTTGTCCAGCAGGGTGTTGATGTTGGCGTTCACGATGTCGGCAAAACGAGAAAAAATACCCATAATTCACTTCCTCTTGGTTCTGATGGCGTCTGAAGCGCCGCGTTAAGTCGTACAGCTTGCCCAAAGATATAATCAAAACCCGTGCCAACTTTTATATAATTGAAAAATAACGAATATTATTTTTTGACTCTCTGCGCGCTTGCTGTAGAGTGATTATTTTCACCAAATATTGGCGAATTTCATCATGAACGAACAGCCAGAGAATTTGTTGGGCGAGGCAAACGCCTTTGTCGAAGTCTTGGAGCAAGTCTCCCAGGTCGCCAAGCTGAACAAGCCGGTGCTTGTGATCGGCGAGCGCGGCACCGGCAAGGAGCTGATCGCTCACCGTCTGCACTACCTCTCCAACCGCTGGCAAGGGCCCTTCATCTCGCTTAACTGCGCGGCGCTGAATGAAAACCTGCTGGATTCCGAGCTGTTCGGCCATGAGGCCGGCGCGTTTACCGGCGCGCAAAAGCGCCATCTGGGGCGCTTCGAGCGCGCCGACGGCGGCACGCTGTTTCTCGATGAGCTGGCGACCGCGCCGATGCTGGTGCAGGAGAAATTGCTGCGGGTGATCGAATACGGCCAGCTGGAGCGCGTGGGCGGCAGCCAGCCGCTGCGGGTGGATGTGCGCCTGGTGTGCGCCACCAACGACGATCTGCCGGCGCTGGCGGCGGCGGGCAAGTTCCGCGCCGATCTGCTGGATCGGCTGGCGTTCGACGTGGTGCAGCTGCCGCCGCTGCGCCAACGGCGGCCCGATATCATGCTGTTGGCCGAGCATTTCGCCATTCAAATGTGCCGCGAGCTGGCGCTGCCGCTGTTTCCCGGCTTTACCGAGCATGCCAGGCGAACGTTGCTCGAGTATGGCTGGCCGGGCAACGTGCGCGAACTGAAAAACGTGGTGGAACGCTCGGTTTATCGCCACGGCGACAGCGACAGCCCGCTGGACGACATCGTCATCAACCCGTTTGCACCACGCGAGGCCACGCCGGTCGCGCCCGTTCCTGAAGACGCCGGCGCGTTACCGCCGCTGCCGCTGGATTTGAAACACTGGCAGCTCGAGCAGGAGAAGGCATTGATCGAAGCGGCGCTGCAGCAGGGGCGCTTCAATCAGCGCAAGGCGGCGCAGCTGCTGGGGCTCACCTATCACCAGCTGCGCGGCATGCTGAAAAAGCATGCGCTGCTACAAAACGGCGAAGCGGACGAGGAATAACAACGTGGAGATGGGGTGCCGGTCTTTCCCGGCCGTCAGCTATTAACCCCAGGTTGAGAGATGTGGCCTGAGAACAGCCGCCTGGAGATGTCGGTCTTTCCCGACGGTCACTTCACTGCGCGGGGATGTCCCGCCGATGAATCACCTTCTTGCAAGATCACTGCGGTATTTTTCCTGCCCGGTAAATGACGCCGAGCGACAACGCGACGCAGACCAGAAAGGCATAACGCAGACCGAAAGTTTCGGATAAGAACCCGATTAACGGCGGCCCGATTAGCGTGCCCAGAAAGCCGATGGTCAGCACCGCCGCGATGGCGGCGCTTGGTGCCATGGAAGAAGACCTTGCAGCCGCCCCCGCAACCAGCGGAATTATGGCGCAAATACCCAGGCCAACCAGGAAAAAACCGATTATCGATGTCACCAACCCCGGTAACCAGGTCGTTAGCGTCATGCCGATGAACGCCAGCATACCGCCCCACTGTAACGTTCTTCTCACTCCTATCCGATCAACGAACCGGTTCAACATGAGCCGACCGATCGTCATGGCCGCCATAAATACCGTAAAACCCAGGCCGATGTATTTTCGATCGACCGAGACGACATCCTGAAAATAAACGACGCTCCAGTCGTACATGATGCCCTCACAAGCCATCGAACAGAAAACGATCAGGCCATAGTTGAACAACGATCGGTCAGGAATGGCAAAAGCACGCCCGGTCTGTTCCAGCTCCGGTTTGTCGAACAACGCACGCCGGCACAGCAAGGCGGACATCAACGCCACCGCCGCTATTCCCACAAAGTGCAGCGGCAAGGCGACATCCCGGCCGATCATTAATGCCCCGATCCCTGCGCCGACAAACCCGGCCACGCCCCATATGCCGTGAAAGAAGGGCAACCTGGTTTTACCGCTGACCGCCTCGGCGATGCTGGCCTGCATATTGTTCGAGACATTGACCGCGCTATAAGCGAACCCGGAGAAAAACAGCAACGCCGCCAGTTGAGGGACCGTCGCGGCGAAGGGCACCAGAAGCAAAAGCATGGCGTTGATCAGTATGGCCGCGACGCCGACCACCCTGCTGCCAAGTTTGGCGATCGCCCATCCCGATATCGGCAGAGACAAGACCACCCCGGCCGACATGGCGAACAGTACGCTGCCAAATACGCCGTCAGACAACGCAAGCCCTCCTTTGATCGTCGCCATCCTTGAACTCAAACTACCGAAACACAGCCCAAGCATGAAAAACATGCTGGATATCGCCAAGTTTTTTTCTTTCATCATCGACATCATGGGCGCCCCCTTATCCGATTAGCGGCCTGGTCAGGCGAAAGCATCAATGCCGGTCAGCGATGCCGAAAGCGCCCACAAACGCTGCGCCTGTTCCGGGTCGATCGCGTATTCCTTCACGCCGACCAGCGCCTGGCTGTCGTGCGGGGCGATGCCGGCAATATCACCATCCTCGCAGTAAAGGCCCCCCAAACCTTGCAATTGCGGTGAAGTGGCGGCCCACACCTGAGTAGCGGCCCCCTGCTGAGGCGTTTTAAGAGCGTCGGGATCGGCCGGATTGCCGTCTTCGTCCATCCAGCCCAGGGCTATCATCTCTGCTCTCGATATGTGCCGCTGCAGCGGCGTGGCAATACTGCCAGGATGAAGGCTAAATGCGCGGATCCCCCGCGAGCGGCCCAGAAGATCCAACCTGACGGCGAACAGGGCATTCGCCGTCTTCGACTGACCGTACGCCAGCCACTTGTCGTAACCGCGTTCGAACTGCACATCTTCCCAACGGATCGCCGAATGGTGATGCCCGGCGGAGGAGACGGTGACCACCCGCCCTCCATCGGCAATGGCCGGCCACAGCAAGTTGGTCAGCGCATAGTGGCCGAGGTGGTTGGTGGCGAACTGCCTTTCCCAACCTTGCCCCACCCGCGCCTGCGGGCATGCCATCACTCCGGCGTTGTTGATGACAATATCCGCCCGTAGGCTCGATGCGGAAAAGTCAGCGGCGAAGCGGCGCACGCTGTTCAAATCGGCGAGATCGAGTTCGGCGATCTCGACGCCGGCGCTCTGTCCTAACACCTCTTTGGCTGCCGCCGGTGCCCGGCAAGCAACGATGACACGTGCGCCGGCACCGGCCAGCGCCAGCGTCGTCTCCAGACCGAGACCTGAATGACCACCGGTGACGATAGCCTGCGAGCCTGACAGATCCAGGCCTGCGAGCACCTCGCCGGCGGTCGTTTTGGGCCCAAATCCTGACTTGATGGGGGTTTGTTGGGTAATCACAGGCATTCTCCTCACGGTTAACAGTGACCGGCCAAACGCAGCCAGCGCGTCGATGAGAAGAAGTATGAAATTCCGTCACGTGACTGTGAATGCATGAAACCCCGAACTTCTGTCGAGATCGTCCAGGTTACGCGGCGCAAAGAGAAGAGAAGTGGATCATGGCGGCTCGCCAAGCGAGGTTTCCGGTCTTAGACAGGCAAAAAAAAAGCCAGCACCCGAGCTGGCTTAAAAAACACTGGAAGCAATGTGAGCAATGTCGTGCCTTCCACATCAGAGCCGCAAACTGTGGCCTTCCGTGAACTGCCAGGCGATGATAATAGTTATCAGTATCGTCTGTAAAGCACTTTGTTGAGAATTTTTCTCATTACCACACGAAGATTGCGCAATTACCACTCAGGGAACGGGTCTGCCATGTCCAGCCAATAGCCCACGCCGGCGGCCATTTCATCGTCGCTCAGCAGGCAGTCGTCCAGCATACGCACGATCGTCGCCTGCTGCAAATGCTGGCCGATAAACACCAGTTCCTGGCGCATATCGCCGAACGGCTCCACCCATTTTTCCTGAATGTGCGCCCGCGCTTCGGGATCCTGCGGCCAATTATCTTGCGGAATGGCGCGCCAAAAGGTGCCCGCGAGGCCGTAGTGGGCGATGCCCCCTGCCTGGCTCCACTGCCCGGCCTGCCGCGGCCGCGTCGCCAGCCAGAAAAAGCCTTTCGAGCGCAGCAACTTGCCGCCGCCCCAATCGCCGTTGATCACGCGGTAAAACTTGTCCGGCGCAAACGGCCGCCGCGCCTGGTAGACGAAGCTGCTGATGCCGTAGTTTTCCGTTTCCGGCACGTGTTCGCCGCGCAGCTCTTTCAGCCAGCCGGGCGCCTGCTGCGCCTTTTCAAAGCTGAAGCTGCCGGTATTCAGCACCGCCTCCAGCGGCAGTTTGCCCGGCGCGATCGGCACAATGCGGGCATCGGGGTTCAGGCTGGCCAGCAGCGCCATCACTTCGCCCTGCTGGGCTGGCGTCAACAGATCGGTCTTGCTGACCAGGATCACGTCGCAGAACTCAATTTGCTCAATCAATAGATCCGCCACGCTGCGCAGATCGTCCTCGCCCAGGCTTTGGCCGGCCTCCTGCAGGCTTTGCGCCTGCTGGTACTGCTGGATGAAATTCACCCCGTCGACCACCGTCACCAGGGTATCCAGCCGGGCGAACTGCGACAGGCTTTCGCCCTTTTCGTCCTCAAAGGTAAAGGTTTCCGCCACCGGCAGCGGCTCGGAGATGCCGCTCGATTCGATCAGCAGGTAATCGAAACGCCCGTCCTGCGCCAGCTCACGCACCGATACCAGCAGGTCTTCGCGCAGCGTGCAGCAAATGCAGCCGTTGCTCATCTCCACCAGCTTCTCTTCCTGGCGATCAAGATGCACGGCATTTTCCACCAGCGCGGCGTCGATGTTCACCTCACTCATATCGTTGACGATCACCGCCACGCGCATGCCCTGCCGGTTGTTCAGAATGTGGTTCAGCACCGTGGTTTTGCCGGCGCCGAGAAAGCCGGAAAGCACGGTCACGGGAAGTTGTTTCATGGGAGCCTCATTAAAATTCATTGCGTAATGCCTGGTAACCGCGCACCAGCTCGACGTTGGTGGCGGCCACTTCTTCCGAAAACTGCAGCGCGCCGCGATCGACCTGGCGATAGCGCGACAGGTCGCTGTCCGGCCCTACGCGCTCGGTCGAGGGGATATAGCGGTTTTCCGGCAGCGTCACGCCGTCCACCACCGCGTTGTAACGCACCACGCAGCCGGACTGGATGTGGCAGTTGAACAGCACGCTGTTGAAACCGATAAACACCCGATCGTCGATGCGACACGGACCGTGGACGATGGCGCGGTGGGCAATCGAGCTGTAACGGCCAATGGTGACCGCCGCCCCGCTCTTGGAGTGGATCACCACGCCGTCCTGAATATTGGAGTGCGAGCCGATGACGATCGGCTCCATGTCGCCGGCGGCGTTCAATTCGTCGGCGCGGATCACCGCATAAGGGCCGACGTAGACGAAATCTTCGACGATCACCCGGCCGCAAATAATGGCGGTGGGGTCGATGTAGGCCAGCGGCGAGACCTGCGGCAGATGGCCGCTGGGATTTTTACGCAGCATGATTTTCTCCCCGCCAGCTCAGCTCCGCCACCGCATTGTGGGCATGCAGGCTCTCCTGATGCTCGACGCGCAGCGAGAAGGCGCGGTAATCGCACTGGCTGCGCAGCATGCGATACAGACGGCGCGCCGCATCTTCGCAAAACATCAGGTTCTGACCGTTGGCCAGCGCGAAGGCCTGCTCGTCACGGCGTTTCACCAGCGTTTGTACCGGCGTGCCCAGCGCGTGTTCGATGCGGTCGATCAATTTCACCGGTTCGAACGCCCGTTCATTCTCGGGCGTCACGGTGACCCAGGCCCAGCTGCGCTGGCTGTGAGGGGTGGCCGGCATTCCCTGCTCCAACAGCCACTCGCTCACCTGGCGTTGGCTGACCCGCTCCGCCACCTGTTCAAAATCAAACTGAAACTGTTGCTGCGCCAACTGACGGCTGAGCGCCGCCGAACTCGGGCAGGTAGAGGAGTAAGGCACACCGACGGTCAGCGCCAGCGTCAGCGTGTTCGTCAGGGTCGCCTCGATGCGCAGCGGGTAAGCCTTCCAGCCGCGCTGCGGCGACAGCAACGCCGGGCGAGACAACAGCAGCTCGCCGCCGATCGCCAGTTTGGCGCGATCGCTGTGTTCCGGCTGCGAATCCAGAAAGGCCTGCAGCGTTCGGCCGATGCGCTGCGGCGTCAGCTCGCCCTGCGTCAATTCATCCAGCGCCAGATACAGGCGCGACATGTGAATACCGCGTTCGCCCGCCGCTTCGGCGCGCAGGTTGATGCCGGCGTCGACTTTGGCCATCAGTGGCTTGCCGGCCAGCTCCAGCGGCAGTGCGATCCCTTGCATCCCGACCCAATCGAGCCCGACATCACTCATTTCGCCGCGCCATGCCTGAGCGTCCGGCAGCGAACGGCGTGGTGGAAGTGCAACTTCGTTCATACATCCCCTTGCGTTATTGTGACTTTGCCGGGGAACGGTATCATGATTTTGTTATGTTATAACATATCAAATAAGATTTTTTTCACGCCGTTGGGCGACCTGATTAATCAAGTAGCAGAAAACTCAGCGATTTTGCTCAATGGATTGGGCTGCCGGTCAGAGTGCGATACACTAACGCTATTGCTGATTAACCCATGAGCCTCTATGCGTGGTTTACCCCTTTGGATAGTGTCGTTGTGCTTTACCGGCTCCGCCTTGGCCGCGACAACACCGCCCGCGCCCGCCGCGGCGCCGCTGCCGGACATTCGCCAGAGCGGCTTTGTCTATTGCGTCAGCGGCATACTGAATACCTTTAACCCGCAAATGGCCAGCAGCGGCCTGACGGTGGATACCCTGGCCGCCCAGCTGTACGATCGTCTGCTGGATGTCGATCCCTACACCTACCGGCTGATCCCCGAGCTGGCGCAAAGCTGGGAAGTGTTGGACAACGGCGCCACCTACCGCTTCCATCTGCGCAAGGACGTGCCGTTCCAGACCACCGCCTGGTTCACGCCCACCCGCAAGATGAACGCCGACGATGTGGTGTTCAGCTTCGCGCGCGTATTTGACCAAAAGCACCCGTATCACGACGTCAACGGCGGCGAATACCCCTATTTCGACAGCCTGCAGTTCGGCGATTCGGTGCAGAACGTGAGAAAGCTCGACGACTACACGGTGGAGATCCGCCTGCAGTCGCCGGACGCCTCGTTCCTGTGGCACCTGGCGACCCACTACGCGCCGGTGCTGTCCGCCGAATACGCCGACACGCTGACGCGCGAAGGCCACCAGGAGCTGATCGACCGCGAGCCGGTCGGCAGCGGCCCGTTCCTGCTCAATGAATACCGCTCGGGGCAATATATTCGCCTGGCGCGCAACGCCGCCTACTGGAAAGGCCTGCCGCGCATGCCGCAGGTGGTGATCGATCTGGGCGCAGGCGGCACCGGCCGCCTCTCCAAGCTGCTGACCGGCGAATGCGACGTGCTGGCCTATCCGGCGGCCAGCCAGCTGTCTATCCTGCGCGACGATCCGCGCCTGCGCCTGACGCTGCGCCCGGGGATGAATATCGCCTACCTGGCGTTCAACACCCGCAAACCGCCGCTCGACAACCTCAACGTGCGCCAGGCGATCTCGCTGGCGATCAACAACCAGCGGTTGATGCAGTCGATCTATTACGGCACGGCGGAAACCGCCGCCTCAATCCTGCCGCGCGCCTCCTGGGCCTATGACAACGACGCGCACGTCACCGAGTACGATCCGGCCAAATCGCGCGAGATGCTGCGGCAGGCCGGCGTCGGCCAGCTGAACCTGAAGCTGTGGGTGCCGACCGCCTCGCAATCTTACAACCCGAGCCCGCTGAAAACCGCCGAGCTGATCCAGGCCGATCTCGGCCAGGTGGGCATCAACGTCACCATCGTGCCGGTAGAGGGGCGCTTCCAGGAGGCGCGCCTGATGGAGATGAACCACGATCTGACCCTGACCGGCTGGGCCACCGACAGCAACGACCCGGACAGCTTCTTCCGGCCGCTGCTGAGCTGCGCGGCAATCCGTTCGCAAACCAACTATGCTCACTGGTGTGACCCGGGCTTCGACGAGGTGTTGCAGAACGCGCTGTTGTCGCAGCAGCTGTCTCAGCGCATCGACAACTACCGCAAGGCGCAGAAGATCCTCGAGCAGCAACTGCCGGTGCTGCCGCTGGCCTCTTCCCTGCGGCTGCAGGCCTACCGCTACGACATCAAGGGATTGGTGCTGAGCCCGTTCGGCAACGCCTCGTTCGCCGGGGTGTACCGTGAATCCGCGCCGGAGGTGAAAAAGTGATTATCTTTACCCTGCGCCGCATTCTGCTGCTGCTGATCACGCTGTTCTTCCTGACGCTGGTCAGCTTCAGCCTGAGCTATTTCACGCCGCGCGCGCCGCTGAACGGCGCCGCCCTGCTGGACGCCTATCAGTTCTACTTCGTCAGCCTGCTGCACTGGGACTTCGGCGTCTCCAGCATCAACGGCCAGGCGATCAGCGAACAGCTGCGCGAAGTGTTCCCGGCTACCATGGAACTGTGCCTGCTGGCCTTCGCCCTGGCGCTGTTTATCGGCATTCCGCTGGGCATCATCGCCGGCGTGCTGCGCGGCAAATGGCAGGACACCGCCATCAGCACCTTCGCGCTGCTGGGCTTTTCGATGCCGGTGTTCTGGCTGGCACTGCTGCTGATGCTGTTCTTCTCGCTGCACCTGGGCTGGCTGCCGGTTTCCGGCCGTTTCGACCTGCTGTATCAGGTGAAGCCGATCACCGGGTTCGCGCTGATTGACGCCTGGCTGTCGGACTCGCCGTACCGCGCCGAGATGATCGGCAGCGCCCTGCGCCACATGATCCTGCCGATCGCCGCGCTGGCGGTGGCGCCCACCACCGAAGTGGTGCGCCTGATGCGCATCAGCACCGACGACGTGCTGAGCCAAAACTACATCAAGGCCGCCGCCACCCGCGGCCTGTCGCGCTTCACCATCATTCGCCGCCACGTGTTGCACAATGCGCTGCCGCCGATCGTGCCCAAGCTGGGGCTGCAGTTCTCCACCATGCTCACGCTCGCGATGATCACCGAAGTGGTGTTCAGCTGGCCGGGCCTCGGCCGGTGGCTGATCAACGCCATTCGCCAGCAGGACTATGCGGCGATCTCCGCCGGCGTCATGGTGGTCGGCACGCTGGTGATCACCATTAACGTCCTGGCCGACATTCTGGGTGCGGCAACCAACCCGCTGAAACATAAGGAATGGTATGCCCTTCGATAACGTATACCGCGAGAAAAAGATGCCGAGCCCGCTGCGCTACACCTGGCGGATTTTCTACGGCGACGCGCTGGCGATGATCGGTTTTTACGGCGTGATCGCCCTGCTGCTGCTGTCGCTGTTCGGTAGCCTGCTGGCGCCCTACGCGCTGGATCAGCAGTTCCTCGGTTATCAGCTGCTGCCGCCTTCCTGGTCGCGCTACGGCAACGTGTCGTTCTTTCTCGGCACCGACGATCTCGGGCGCGACATCCTCAGCCGGCTACTGACCGGCACTGCCGCCACCTTCGGCTCGGCGCTGGCGGTGACGCTGGCCGCGGCGTTCTGCGGGGTGATCCTCGGCGTGTTCGCCGGCGTCACTCACGGGCTGCGCTCGGCGGTGCTCAACCACATTCTCGATACCCTGCTGTCCATTCCCTCGCTGCTGCTGGCGATCGTGGTGGTGGCGTTTATCGGCCCTAAACTTGAACACGCCATGCTGGCGGTATGGCTCGCCTTGCTGCCGCGCATGGTGCGCACCATCTACAGCGCGGTGCACGACGAGCTGGATAAAGAATACGTGGTGGCGGCGCGGCTCGACGGCGCTTCCACGCTGCAGATCCTGTGGTACGCAGTGATGCCGAACATTGCGGCGGTGCTGGTGACCGAGTTCACCCGCGCGCTGTCGATGGCCATTTTGGATATCGCCGCGCTCGGCTTCCTCGATCTCGGCGCGCAGCTGCCTTCGCCGGAATGGGGAGCGATGCTCGGCGATTCGCTCGAGCTGGTGTACGTCGCGCCCTGGACGGTGATGCTGCCCGGCGCGGCCATCCTCGTCAGCGTGCTGCTGGTTAACCTGTTAGGCGACGGTATGCGCCGCGCAATCAATGCCGGGGTGGAATAATGCCGTTACTCGATATCCGCAATCTAACGATTGAATTTATGACCGCCGAAGGGCCGGTCAAGGCGGTCGATCGCGTCAGCATGACGCTGACCGAGGGCGAGGTGCGCGGCCTGGTGGGCGAATCGGGTTCCGGCAAGAGCCTGATCGCCAAAGCCATCTGCGGCGTAACCAAAGACAACTGGCGCGTCACCGCCGACCGTTTCCGCTTCGACGACATCGATCTGCTGCAGCTGAGCCCGCGCGAGCGGCGCAGGCTGGTGGGCCACAACGTCTCGATGATTTTCCAGGAGCCGCAGTCCTGTCTGGATCCTTCCGAGAGCATCGGCCGCCAGCTGGCGCAGGCCATTCCGGGCTGGACCTACAAGGGCCGCTGGTGGCAGCGCTTCAACTGGCGCAAACGCCGCGCCATCGAACTGCTGCACCGCGTCGGCATCAAGGATCACGACGACATCATGGGCAGCTTCCCGTACGAGCTGACCGAAGGCGAGTGCCAGAAAGTGATGATCGCCATCGCGCTGGCCAACCAGCCGCGCCTGCTGATCGCCGATGAGCCGACCAACGCCATGGAGCCAACCACCCAGGCGCAGATTTTCCGCCTGTTGGCGCGCCTCAACCAGAACAACAACACCACCATTTTGCTGATCAGCCACGATTTGCAGATGATGAGCAAGTGGGCCGACCGGGTGAACGTGCTGTACTGCGGGCAAACGGTGGAAAGCGCCCAGTGCGAAGAGCTGCTGGCGGCGCCGCACCACCCTTACACCCAGGCGCTGATCCGCGCTATGCCGGACTTCGGCCGCTCGCTGCCGCACAAGAGCCGGTTGAACACGCTGCCGGGTGCCATTCCTTCGCTGGAACACCTGCCGATCGGCTGCCGTCTGGGGCCGCGCTGCCCTTACGCACAGAAGAAGTGCATCGAAACACCACGCCTGCGCCCGGTCAAAAACCACTTCTTCGCCTGCCACTTCCCGCTGAACATGGAGGAGCAATAACATGGAAACGCTGTTGGAAGTGCGCAACCTGAGCAAAACCTACCGCTACCGCACCGGGCTGTTCCGCCGCCAGCACGTCGAGGCGGTGAAATCGGTCAGCTTTACCCTGCGCGAAGGCCAGACGCTGGCGGTAATCGGCGAGAACGGCTCCGGCAAATCCACGCTGGCGAAGATGCTCTCCGGCATGGTGGAACCGACCGCCGGCGAACTGCTGATCGACGATCATCCGCTGGAATTCGGCGATTATCGCTATCGCAGCCAGCGCATTCGCATGATTTTTCAGGATCCGAGCACCTCGCTCAATCCGCGCCAGCGCATCGGCCAGCTGCTGGACGCGCCGCTGCGGCTGAACACCAGTCTGGAACCCGCCGAGCGCGAGCAGCGCATCAACCAGACATTACGCCAGGTCGGCATGCTGCCGGATCACGCCTACTACTATCCGCACATGCTGGCTTCCGGGCAGAAACAGCGCGTCGCGCTGGCGCGTGCGCTGATCCTGCAGCCGAAAGTGATCGTCGCCGATGAGGCGCTGGCCTCGCTGGACATGTCGATGCGCTCGCAAATCATCAACCTGATGCTTGAGCTGCAGGAAAAACATGGTATTTCCTATATCTATGTCACCCAGCACCTCGGCATGATGAAGCATATCAGCGACCAGGTGCTGGTGATGCACGAAGGGGAAATCGTCGAGCGCGGCAGCACCGCCGAGGTATTGGCGGCGCCGCTGCACGAATTGACCAAGCGACTTATCGCCAGCCACTTCGGCGAGGCGCTGACCGCCGACGCCTGGCGACGCGACGGCGGGCGTTTCTGAGCCACGGCTGTACATGCAAACCCGCTGCGGCGGGTTTTTTATTGCCGCGCGTGCCTGCCGCTTAGCGAGAAAGCGCACATACAAATTACATTCTTGTTATATATCCTTATATTTTATTCCTTTCAGTTATTGATTAGTCCGTAACATTATTTTATCTCGCCAGGGCGATCGGTGAGGATATCCCCTACGTTGAGCCTCTCATACGACAGGATATCGCACTGATGAACAGCCTTCGCCATCGCCGCCTCACGCAGTTTCTGCTCACGCTGGCCGCCGGTTTCTCTGTTTACGGCCACGCGCTGTGCTGCGATGAGCTGCGCTAAATCTGCCTTTCGCCCCGCCTGCGGGCATGTTGACTCTTTGTCCAGCCGCCGCTGCCGCACGCACCGGTGGCTGTTGCTCATGATTAAGGATTGACCCTATGGAACGACTCCGTCGACAACATAATGCCCAGTGGTATCACGAAACCCAAAGCAGCGTGCGGGGCGATGCGCCGCTGGAGCCGCAGGCGGCTACCCTGCGCGATCGTTTTCTGCTGGGGTTGGGCGCCTTCGCCGATGAAGCGTTAAACGCTGCGCTCGGCGCCCGCGCCGGGGTATTCAACGCCTCGCAGGCCGGTTACCACGCCCTGTTTCCCGACCAGGTGTCGCTATCACGACACGTGACATTGTCACCCTATGATCGCCTCAGCACCGCGCTGACCGTCGCTCAGGTGACCGGCGTGCAGTCGCTCTGTAGCCACTACGCCGCCCGCCTCGCCCCGCTGCACAGCCCGGACGCCTCCCGGGAAAGCAATATCCGCCTCGCCCAGATCACCCAATACGCCCGCCAGCTCGCCAGCCAGCCCACGCTGATTTGCCGCAGAGCGCTGCAGCAGCTTGGCGACGTCGGGCTGAGCCCGGCGGATATCGTCACCTTTTCGCAGGTCATCGGTTTTGTCAGCTACCAAGCGCGCGTGGTGGCGGGCGTAGCGGCGTTGGCCGGCCGACCGGCGGTGGTGGTGCCCGGTTTCCCAAACGTCGAAGACGCCGATGGCGTCGCTTTCAGTGCCGAAGAGTTAAGCTGGACTGCGCGACTGCCGCCAATCGACACGGAAGCCGCCGCCGCCGAACAGCTTGACGTGCTGGATCAGAGCCACCCGCAGGCGCGCGCCGAATCTTATTACCTGCTGCTGGCGCACGATGCCGCCGCACTGCGTGAGCGCAACGGCGTGTTTAACGGCATCAATGCCGAAGGGTGCGGGTTGTCGAGCCGATTGAAAGCGCTGGCGACGCTGGCGGTCTCGCGCATCAACGGCAGCCGCTACTGCGCGGCTACGGTGGCGCATGAATTGCAGGATGACGGATTGGTACAGGCGCTGTTCGCCGGGCTGCCTCAGGGATTGGCATCTACCGAGGACACGGTCAAACGCGCGGTGATCCACACCGCCGCCGAGCTGACGCGCGCACCGGAGAAATTCACCCCGCAGAGCGTGCAGCCGTTGTTCAACAGCGGTCTGAATCAGGCACAGGCGCTGGAAGTGATCCTCACCGCCGCGCTCTACGCCTGGGAAAATCGCCTGCGCCAAACGCTGGGCGATGCCGAATCTTTCATCGCCGCCGACTGAAGACCGCTACGCGGCCTGATTACCGGCCGCAATACGCCGCGTTTTAGACATTCTGCTGACGCAGCCACTCGCTGGCGGCGTCGAAGAATTTTTGCGCCAACGGCGTGGCGCGCTCTGCCATATCGACCACCACCGCCGCATGACGCGGCATGGCGCCGATGGCCACCGGACGGCGCTGCAACGCCGGCATCAGCGGCGATTGCAGCTGGCCGCGCGGAAACAACCCGCAGCCCAGGCCGACGAAAATCCCCTCCAGCAGTTGGAAGATCGAGGCGGTCTCCAGCCGCGTGTGCAACGTCAACCCGGCGTCGCGGAAGTGTTGATCGAGATAGCGGCGGAAATAACGCGTCGGCTCGGCCAGGCACAGCGGCAAAGCGGCAACCGCCTCCAGCGGCAACGGCGTATCGCCCACCAGCTTCGGAAAGTGTTGCGGATGAAATACCAGCTCGACGCCGGTTTCCACCAGCGGTTGCGATTGGAAGTGCAGCTCCTTTAAGGTCGACAGCTCGAAAAAGCCGATGCCGATGTCAACGGTATGCGCCGTCAGCGCCTCCAGCAGCTGATCGGCGCTCAGCACCGCCAGCCGGTAATCGAGATGCGGGTAACGCTCGCTGACCGCCTTGAGCATTTCCGATACCGAGATACTGCACTGCGGCACCACGCCAAGGCGCAGCGTGCCGTGCAAGCCGTGCTTGAGCGACTCCACCTCCAGCTTCAGCCCCTGGTAAACCGAGACGATCTCACGGGCCCACGCCAGCACCCGCTCGCCTTCGGCGGTAAAACCGCCGAAATGGTTGCCGCGGTTAATCAGCGAAACGCCCAGCTCTTTTTCCAGATTTTTCAATCGCATGGATAGCGTCGGCTGGCTAACGAAGCTGGCCTCCGCCGCCCGGCCGAAGTGACGTTCTCGTTCTAAATTACACAAATAAATCAGTTGTTTAATATCCATAGCGCGGCTCAATGATCGGCATTCGCACCAGTATACCACCGGGCACCTTCGTCCGCCCGGCGAGTCAGAGCTTCAGCTTCACGTAATCCACCAGGCGCGAGAACACGCCGCCCTGCGGCACCGCCTGCAGCGCCACCAGCGGCAAGGTTTTCACCACCTGGCCATTGTCGCTGATGCGGATCTCGCCAACGGTCTGCCCTTTGCCAATCGGCGCTTCCAGCCGTGCGGCATTGATCACGTACTGCGCCTTCAGCTTGTCCGCCTCGCTTTTCGGCAGGCTGAGCGACTGCTCTTGCGCGCTACCGACCGGTAACCGGTGATTCTCGCCGTACCAGACCGGCTCTTCCCCCAGACTCTGGCCGGCGCTGAACAGGTGTACGGTGGCAAAGTCGCGCAGCCCCCAAGTCAACAGCTTACGCGCCTGCTCCTCACGCCCTTTAGCGCTTTTGCCGCCCATCACCACGGCGATCAGGCGGCGATCCCCTTCGGTGGCGGAGGCGATGATGTTGAAGCCGGCCGAGGCGGTGTGCCCGGTTTTCAGCCCATCGACGTGCAGCGTCTTATCCCACAGCAGGCCATTGCGGTTCTGCTGCGTGATACCATTCCAGGTCAGCGACTTCTCGCTGTACATATGGTATTCCGCCGGTTCACTCATGATGATGGCGCGCGCAATCACCGCCAGATCGCCGGCGGTGGTGAACTGCCCCGGCGCATCCAGCCCGTGTACCGTTTCGAAATGGGTGTTCTGCAGGCCCAGCTGCGCGCTCTTCTCGTTCATCAGCTTGACGAAGTTGGCCTGACTGCCCGCCACATAATCCGCCATCGCTACGCAGGCGTCGTTGCCGGAATCGATGATGATACCGCGGCTGAGATCGCGAACCGTGACCCTGTCACCTGGCTTCAGGAACATCAACGAAGATCCTTTGAACACCGGGTTGCCCTGCGCCCAGGCGTCTTTCCCCACGGTGACGACATCGTCGAGGCCAATCTTGTGCTGATCGAGCGCGTGGTCGATCACCAACCCGGTCATGAGTTTGGTCAGGCTGGCCGGGTTGCGCCGTTCGTCGGCATTGCCGGCGGCCAACACCTGGCCGGTGGTGTAATCCATCAAAACGTAAGAGGCGGCGTCTATCGCCGGCGGGGTCATGGTAGGAAAATTGGGCGTCGTTTCCGCCGCCTGCGCCGCTAAAGGCAGCAATATGCCGCCGATTACCACTGATACTGAACGCTTCACGCTGTGTTCCTCAGGCCCGCAGGCTGAATAAAATGCCAATATAATCCGCGAGATAGACTGCATGAATTCACTTTCAGACGAAACCATTACTCTTTTGCAGCGGGTGTCTTTATGCAACCATTTGTTTACGGCACCGCCCGCCGGCGATAGATGCGCTCTATGCCGCCATTGCCCCATTCGATTAGACGCCACCCCGCAGCGCCCCTAAACTTGTGACATAAATACGCAAGACGCATAAAAAAGCGTTTACTTTTTAGCTACAACCACCTGCGAAGTGTCACCATGAAATTCAAACCGTCAATCAAGCCTTATACCGGCCCGGCGGGCGGCTGGGGTTCGCTTGAAGCCACCACCCGCTTTGTCCTCGACAGTAAACAAACGCTAAAAAACATGCGCAACCTGATGCGCGTCAACAAAGCTCGCGGCTTCGACTGCCCCGGTTGTGCCTGGGGCGACGACAATCACAGCACCTTCAGCTTCTGCGAAAACGGCGCCAAAGCGGTCAGTTGGGAAGCGACGCGCAGCGCCGTGGAGCCTGAGTTCTTCGCCGCCCACAGCGTCAGCACGCTGCAGCAGCAGAGCGACTATTTCCTCGAGTATCAGGGTCGCCTCACCCATCCGATGCGCTACAACGCCGAAACCGACCACTATGAACCTATCCATTGGCCGGACGCGCTGGCGCTGATCGCCAAACACATCAACGGCATGGACAACCCGAACCAGATCGAGCTGTATACCTCGGGCCGCGCCAGCAACGAAGCGTCATACCTTTATCAGCTGTTCGGCCGCATGCTCGGCACCAGCAATTTCCCCGACTGCTCCAATATGTGCCACGAGGCGAGCGGCGTCGGGCTGAAGCAGAGCATCGGCGTCGGCAAAGGCACCATCCGCATCGATGACTTCGAAAAGGCCGACGCCATCTTCGTGTTTGGCCAAAACCCCGGCACCAACCACCCGCGCATGCTGCACAGCCTGAAGAACGCCGCCCGACGCGGCGCGCGCATCGTCAGCTTCAACACCCTGCGCGAGCGCGGGCTGGAAAGGTTCGCCGATCCGCAGGATCCGGTACAGATGCTGACGCCAAAATCCTCGCCGATCAGCTCTTCCTATTACCAGCCGAATCTGGGCGGCGATATGGCGGCGGTGCGCGGCATGGTGAAAGCCCTGCTGGAAACCCACCGTCAGCGTTTAGCCTCCGGCGAGCCCGCCCTGTTCGACCTGGCGTTTATCGAACGGCACAGCGTCGGCGTGGAGGCTTACCTGGCGCAGGTAGACGCCACCGAGTGGCAGACCATTACCGCGCAGTCGGGCCTGAGCGAGGCGCAGCTGCGCCAGGCGGCGGCCACCTATCAGGGCGCCGAACGGGTGATCTGCACCTGGGCGATGGGCGTGACTCAGCATAAACACTCTATTGCGACGGTGCGTGAAATCACCAACCTGCAGCTGCTGTTCGGGCAGTTGGGCAAACCGGGCGCCGGCCTGTGCCCGGTACGCGGCCACAGCAACGTCCAGGGTAACCGCACCATGGGGATCGACGAGAAGTCGCCGAAGGCGCTGCTCGACAGCCTGGAGCGCCACTTTAACTTCACCGCCAATCGCGCGCTGGGCCACAACACGGTGGAAGCGATCGAAGCGATGCTGCGCGGCGAAGTGAAAGTGCTGATCGCGCTGGGCGGCAACCTGGCCGCCGCGGCGCCGGACACCGAACGCACCGCCCGCGCCCTGCGCAACTGCGATTTGACGGTGCATATCAGCACCAAGCTTAACCGCAGCCATCTGGTGACCGGTAAAGACGCGCTGATCCTGCCGACGCTCGGCCGCACCGAGCTGGACATGCAGGCCAGCGGCTCGCAGTACATTACGGTCGAGGATTCGTTCAGCATGGTCCACGCCTCGGAAGGCATCGGCAAGCCGCTGGCGGAGACCCAACGTTCGGAGACGGCGATCGTCTGCGGCATCGCCGACGCGGTGCTGGGCACCCAGCAGCTGGACTGGCTGGAATTGGCCGACGACTATTCGCTGATCCGCGATCACATCGCCGCTACCATTCCCGGCTTCGAAGATTTCAACCGGCGCTGCGACCAGCCCGGCGGTTTCTACCTCGGCAATGCCGCCGCCGAACTGCGCTTCGCCACGCCGAGCGGCAAGGCGGAATTCAGCGCCGCCGCGCTGCCGACCACCCTGTTCCCACAGCTGGGCAGCGAGAAAGCGCCGTTCACCCTGCAAACGCTGCGCTCGCACGATCAGTACAACACCACCATCTATGGTCTGGATGACCGCTACCGCGGCGTTTACGGTCAACGTGAAGTGTTGTTCATCCATCCGGAGGATCTGGCGGCGCTGGGCCTGCAGGATGGCGAACGGGTACAGATAGAAACCCTGTGGAACGACGGCGTGGTGCGCAAAGTGGACGGGTTCAAGCTGGTGAGTTACGACATTCCACGTGGCAACCTGGCGGCCTACTACCCGGAAACCAACCCGCTGGTGCCACTGGCCAGCTTCGGCGACGGTACCGGTACCCCGACCTCGAAGTCGATTCCGGTGGTGATCCGCCGCAGCGAACAGCAACCTTCGCTGCGCATCGCCTGAAAATGCGCGCCCGGTTCACGCCGGGTGCGCCAATATCCCCAGGATGGTCTGCAACTCGTCCGACAGCTGATGCCGTCGCCAGACGAAATACAGGTCGCTCAGCCCCTCTTCGCCCATTTCCACCACCTTCAGCCCCGGCGCCGGCAAGATCAGCGGCAGCAACGAACCGGGGACGCAGGCGACACCACAACCGGCCTGTACGCAGGCCGCCATCGCGGTATAAGACTCCATTTCCAGCGTCATGCGCGGTTTCAGCCCACGCGAGGCCAGCCAGTGATCCACCTTCAGACGAAACGAACATTCGCGGCTGAACGTGTAAAACTCCAGCGGCGCCAGCGTGGCGGCGTCGGGTTCCCCTGCATCGGCCGGCATCAACAATACCAGCCGTTCATCGAATGCCTTTTGGCTGGCGAGCAGCGGATGTTCAATCGGGCCGTCGGTGATCGCCAGGTCGAGATCGCTGTCGATCAGCATGCGTTCCAGCACCAGCGAGTCGCGGCTCAGCACGTTGATGTGCAGATGAGGCTGTAAACGGCGCAGCCGGGCAATGCGCGCCGGCAAATGGCTGACCAGCGAGAAATCCAGCGCCCCGAGGTTCAGCAGCCCACGCTGATGCTCGCCGGCGAACAGCTGCTTGCTGCGCTCCGCCTGCGCCACAATGTCGCGCGCCTGCTGATAGAACAGCCGCCCTTTGGGATTGACGTACAGCCGATTCTTGTCGCGGAAAAACAGTTCGCCGCCCAGCGACTCCTCTAGTTCGCGCAGCCGCAGCGTGACGTTGGAAGGCACGCAGTGCAGCTCGCGCGCGGCCGCGGCGATGGTTTTGTGCTCCACCACGGTACAGAAAAACTTCAGCTGGCTCAGCTTCATCTATCATTCACTTTTAGTTAGTGTTTTAGTTAAAAACAATCACTTTAGATTAGCATCGATTTCACCTACAGTCTGCCGACACCCTGAGGAGGATCTCTGATGCCACTGAATGATCTACTGACGCTGCCCGGCGTGGCGGCCCAACCGGACGCGGTAACCGACGGTTACGTGTTCAACCACACCATGATCCGCGTGAAGGATCTGACCAAAGCGCTGGATTTCTACACCCGCGTGCTGGGCTTTACCCCGGTCTATCTGGAAACGTTCGAAGAAGCCGCTTTTACCATCTGCTACCTGACACGCAGCCCGCGTGAACAGATACCGCAGGACGACGATGAGCGCAAACGCTGGGCGCTGAGCCAGCCGGGCATTCTCGAGCTGACCCATAACCACGGCACCGAAAATCAGGCCGATTTCCACTACCACAACGGCAACGGTGAGCCGCGCGGTTTTGGCCACCTGTGCGTCACGGTGCCGGACGTGCGCGCCGCCTGCGAGCGGTTTGAGCGCCTCGGCGTCACCTTCCAAAAGCGCCTGCATGAAGGCCGTATGAACTACGTGGCGTTCATTCGCGATCCGGACGATTACTGGATTGAAATCCTGCAGCCGACGCCGCTGCGGGACTGATCGCCACCCGCCCTCCACCCCGGCCTTCGCGCCGGGGTTTTCCATCGATAGCACTCCGATTGACCATTCTTGCGCAAAATCGCGTGGCAACGCGGGGTTCCGTGACGTTAGGCTTGCTCGCAGCGGGTGATTCGCGTAAAACTGTCAGCCGCAAATCTTGCCACTCACAACCCATTCACTGGACGATATGTTTCAAGATAACCCGCTGCTGGCGCAGCTTAAACAGCAACTTCACTCTCAGACCCCGCGCGTTGAAGGCGTAGTGAAAGGGACTGAGAAAGGCTTTGGCTTTCTTGAAGTAGACGGTCAAAAAAGTTACTTCATTCCGCCGCCGTACATGAAGAAAGTCATGCACGGGGATCGCATTATCGCCACCCTGCACACCGAGAAAGAGCGCGAAATCGCCGAGCCGGAAACCCTGGTCGAGCCGTTCCTGTCGCGCTTTGTCGGCCGCGTGCAAAAGCGCGACGACCGTCTGTCCATCGTGCCCGATCATCCGTTGCTGAAAGATGCGATTCCGTGCCGCCCGGTGCGTGAATTGACCCACAACTTCCAGGCCGGCGACTGGGCGGTGGCGGAAATGCGCCGTCACCCGCTGAAAGGCGATCGCAGCTTCAACGCCGATCTGACCCACTTTATCACCGAAGGTGAAGACCATTTCGCCCCGTGGTGGGTGACGCTGGCGCGTCACAACCTGGAGAAAGAGGCACCGGAGATGCAGGCTCTCAGCGAGCCGGCCGCTGCGCTGGTGCGTGAAGACCTGACCGCGCTCGAATTCGTCACCATCGACAGCGCCAGCACCGAAGACATGGACGATGCGCTGTATGTGACCGACAACGGCGACGGTTCGCTGCAGTTGACCATCGCCATCGCCGATCCGACCGCCTACGTCGAACAAGGCAGCAAGCTGGACGATATCGCCCGCGTGCGCGCCTTCACCAACTACCTGCCGGGCTTCAACATCCCGATGCTGCCGCGCGATCTGTCGGACAACCTGTGCTCGCTGCGCCCTAACGAGCGCCGCCAGGTGCTGGCTTGCCGCGTAACCATCGCCGCCGACGGCGCGCTGGGCGAGGATATTCAGTTCTTCGCCGCCGAGATCGAATCCAAAGCCAAGCTGGTATACGACGAAGTCTCCGACTGGCTGGAAGGCATTGCCGGCTGGCAGCCGCCGAGCGACGCCATCGCGCAACAAATCACCCTGCTGAAGCGCGTTTGCGACGCGCGCAACGCCTGGCGCCATCAGCATGCGCTGGTGTTCAAAGACCGCCCGGACTACCGCTTCGTGCTGGGTGAAAAAGGCGACGTGCTCGAGATCGTTACCGAGCAACGCCGCAGCGCCAACCGCATCGTTGAAGAGTGCATGATCGCCGCCAACGTCTGCGCCGCCATCGTGCTGCGCGATCGCCTGGGCTTCGGCGTGTACAACGTGCACACCGGTTTCGATCCTGCTCTGGTCGAGCAAGCGGTCACCGTATTGCAGGCCAACGGCGTGGAAGCCGAGGCCGAGAAGCTGCTGACCCTCGACGGTTTCTGCGAACTGCGCCGCCACCTGGATGCGCAGCCGACCCAGTTCCTCGACAGCCGCATCCGCCGCTTCCAGACCTTCGCCGAGATCAGCACCACGCCGGGGCCACACTTCGGTCTGGGTCTGGAGGCTTACGCCACCTGGACATCACCGATCCGTAAATACGGCGATATGGTCAACCATCGCTTGCTGAAGGCGATCATCAACCAGCAGCCGGCAGAAAAACCGCAGGATGACGTCACGGTGCAGCTGGCGGAACGCCGCCGCCTGAACCGCATGGCGGAGCGCGACGTCGGCGACTGGCTGTACGCCCGCTTCCTGCAGGACAAGGCCGGTACCGATACCCGCTTCAACGCCGAGATCATCGACGTGACCCGCGGCGGCCTGCGCGTGCGCCTGCTGGACAATGGTGCGGTTGCCTTCATCCCGGCACCGTTTATTCACGCGGTGCGCGACGAGATGCAGTGCAGCCAGGAAACCGGCACCGTGCAGATCAAGGGTGAAGTGGTTTACCGCCAGAGCGACACCTTGCAGGTCACCATCGCCGAAGTGCGCATGGAAACCCGCAGCGTGATCGCCCGTCCGGCGGCCTGAACGCCCGCCTGAAACGGCCGCAACGCAAAACGCCGACGGTGAAAACCGCCGGCGTTTTTTTTCGACTAGCGCAGCGGCTCGCCGCCGGTTTCACGCAGCAGCGGCAGCACCGCCAGCGAAGCCAGCGTCGCCAGCATCAGATAGACGGCGGGCGCCAGCAGCGAACCGCTCAGCGCGATCGACTGCGAAGCGATGTACTGGGCGAAGCCGCCGAAGATCGCCACCCCGAGGCTGTAGACCAAGGCAAACCCCAGCGCCCGAATGCGCTGCGGGAACAGCTCCGAAATCATCAGCATGGTCGGCACCGAACCGAGCGTGGTCAACCCGACCAGCACCGCGACAATCAGCAGCAGCACCGCCGGATGCGGTACCGCGCTCAGCCACCAAAATGCCGGCAGGGCCACGATCAGAATCGCGATCCGCGACCCACGGATCAGCGGCAAACGGCCGTAACGATCGCACCAGTGCCCGACCAGCAGACTGCCGCCGAAGGTGACGAGGCCCGCCAGCAGCATCGCGGCATAGCCGTAGGCCTGCGCCATCCCCAGGTATTTCACCGCGTAGGTGCCGAGATAATACATCGAGATGTAAGTGGCGACGGTCGCGCCGATGGTCAACATCACGCCGAGCACCACCGCCCGCGAGTGCTGGCGCAACTGCGCAGGCGGCTCGTGGGCTCGCGACACCGACGGCCGATCGCTCTCCAACCCGAGGCGCAGCCAGCAACCGAGCGGCGCCAGCGCCACGCCGATAAAGAAAGGAATGCGCCATCCCCACTCAGCCATAGCGTTCGGCTCACCGGAAAGCACCGGCAAGGCCGCGCTGAGCGCCAGCGCGGTGACGCCGCCGACCACGGTAGCGATGCCCTGCGTCGCCAGCGACCAGCTGGAATAGAAGCCGCGCCGGTTGGGCGGCGCCGACTCCACCAGCAACGACATCGATGCCCCCACCTCGCCGCCCGCCGCCACGCCCTGGATCAGGCGTGCCGCCACCAGCGTGACGGTTCCCCAATAGCCGGCGCTGGCGTAGGTCGGCGCAAAACCGATCATCGCCGTGCCCAGGCTCATCAAGGAAATCGTCAGGATCATCGCCGGCTTGCGGCCATGGCGATCGGCATAGGCGCCAATCAGAATGCCGCCCAGCGGCCGCATGAAGAAGCTGACGCCGAACGTGGCAAACGCCAACAGCAACGCCAGATGCGGATCGCTGGACGGCGGAAAGAACAATACGCTGATGTAAATAACGAAGAAGTTATAAATACCGAAATCGAAAAACTCCAGCGCATTGCCGAAGGAGGCGGCGAATATGACCTTTTTGCCGCCGGCCTTCGGGGCCGATATTATTGCCGCCTGGGTTTCAGCCGTATTTTCACTCATCATTACCTTCCCTGTTATTATTTTCGAGTTTATTTTAAATACGCTTCCGCCAACGCTCCCCAATACTGGCTGCCGGCCGCCAGGCAGCCGTCGTTAAAGTCATATCCCGGGTTATGCACCATGCAGCTGCCTTCGCCATCGCCGTTGCCGATGATCAGGTAGCAGCCCTGCGGATGCGCATCGAGCATGAAGGCGAAATCTTCACTGCCCATCAGCGGCCGGGCGCCGTAGTGTGCGCGGTCATCGCCGAACTGCTGCTGCGCCACGCGGTGGGCGAAACGGGTCATCGCTTCGTCGTTGACCAGTACCGGCGTGCCGTTAACGTGTTCCACCACCGCGTGAGCGCCGAAGCTTGCCGCCTGCGCTTCGATCAGCGCCGGAATGCGCGCCAGCAAGGTGGCACGCGCCTGGCGATCCAGCGAGCGCACGCTGAGCTTCATCTCCGCGCTGTCCGGGATCACGTTGGCCGCCTCACCGGCCTTGATGCTGCCGACGGTGATCACCGCCGCCTCCAGCGGATCGATATTGCGCGAAACGATGCTCTGCAGCGCGACGGTGATATGCGAAGCCACCAGCACCGGATCGACCGTCAGCTGCGGAATGGCACCGTGGCCGCCGCGCCCCTGCACCCGCACGTTGAACTGATCCATCGAGGCCATAAACGGGCCGTGCTGGAAGAAGAACTCGCCGAGCGGCATCCCCGGCATGTTGTGCATGGCGAAGATGGCGTCGCAGGGGAAGCGCTCGAACAGCCCCTGTTCGACCATGCGCGCGCCGCCGTTCAGCATCTCTTCCGCCGGTTGGAAAATCAGGTGCAGCGTGCCGTTGAAGTTGCGCGTTTGCGCCAGGTAACGAGCGGCACCGAGCAGCATGGTGGTGTGGCCGTCATGGCCACAGGCGTGCATGCGGTTGGCCACGCTGCTGCTCCAGGGCTTGCCGTTGTTCTCCTCGATCGGCAAGGCGTCCATATCGGCGCGCAGCCCGAGGCGTTTAACGCCGTCGCCCACCCGCAGCGTGCCCACCACGCCGGTGCCCGCCAATCCGCGGTGCACCTCATAGCCCCACGAATTCAGATAATCCGCCACCAGATCGCTGGTGCGAAACTCTTCGAAACCCAGTTCAGGGTGTTGATGAATATCGTGCCGAATGGCCGTGAGCTGCGGTAAATACCCTTCGATGATTTTATTTATCATAATTAAATTCCTTTCGTGACTTTATTATTTATTTTATGAATGATTAAACCTGCGGGTTGAAATAAAGGTATAACACGGCACGGATGATTTTATTTCGGCACGCCTCGACAGATAAAATAATAATTCGCCAGACGCCGTGCCCGAATAAAAAACGACGATGATTCGCTGTACGCGCCGTGAAAATGCAGAATGAATAACTGCCGGGGGTTGCATGGGCGGCAGCCTGCGCCAACGCGGTTTCATCACGTTGTTTTTACACTAAAACCCCACCTGCTTCACATTTCTCATCCGACCTGCCGCGGTTCGGCGGCAAAACTTCTACTGTTAAAACGTCATTCCTAATAACAACGTCGATTTTTACCTCTGTACGCCAAGGAGTTGTTTCATGAAAAACATCAGGTCAGGACTTATCTGGCTGCTGGTGGCGTTGGTCGGCGCCTTCGCCTTCGCCATGCTGGCGCTCAGCCGCGGCGAACACGTCAACGCCGTCTGGCTGGTGGTCGCCGCCGTCGCCTGCTACAGCATCGCCTACCGCTTCTACAGCCGGTTCATTGCCGACAAGGTCTTTGAACTGGACGACCGCCGTCTGACCCCAGCAGAACGCCACAACGACGGCCTGGACTACGTGCCCACCAACAAATGGGTGCTGTTCGGCCACCACTTCGCCGCCATCGCCGGCGCCGGGCCGCTGGTGGGGCCGATTCTGGCCGCGCAGATGGGCTTCCTGCCGGGAACCATCTGGATCCTGGTCGGCGTTATGCTGGCCGGCGCGGTGCAGGATTTCCTGGTGCTGTTCATCTCCACACGCCGCGACGGACGTTCGCTGGGGGAAATGGCCAAGCAAGAGCTGGGCGCGTTCGCCGGGGTAATCACCATGCTCGGCGCGCTGGGAGTGATGATCATCATCCTGTCGGCGCTGGCGCTGGTGGTGGTAAAAGCCTTGGCCGACAGCCCGTGGGGGCTGTTCACCATCGCCGCCACCATCCCGATCGCCCTGTTCATGGGCATCTACATGCGCTTTATCCGGCCGGGCAAGATCGCTGAAATCTCGGTGATCGGCTTCGTGCTGATGCTGCTGGCGATTATTTACGGCGGCAACGTGGCGCAAGATCCTTACTGGGGGCCGTTCTTCACGCTGCACGGCACCACCCTGACCTGGGTGCTGGTGATCTACGGCTTCGTCGCTTCGGTGCTGCCGGTGTGGCTGCTGCTGGCACCGCGCGACTACCTTTCCACCTTTATGAAAATCGGCGTCATCATCGGCCTGGCCATCGGCATCGTCTTCGCCATGCCGGAGATGAAAATGCCGGCGGTCTCGCGCTTCATCGACGGCAGCGGCCCGGTGTTCGCCGGCGCCCTGTTCCCGTTCCTGTTCATCACCATCGCCTGCGGCGCCATTTCCGGCTTCCACGCGCTGGTCTCCAGCGGCACCACGCCCAAGCTGGTGGAACGCGAAAGCCACATTCGCTTTATCGGTTACGGCGCCATGCTGATGGAGTCTTTCGTCGCCATCATGGCGTTGATCTGCGCCTCGGTGCTGGATCCGGGCGTTTACTTCGCCATGAACTCACCGGCGGCGCTGATCGGCACCACGGTGGAAAATGCTTCGCAGGTCATTAACAGCTGGGGCTTTATCGTCACGCCGGAAACGCTGGCGCTGATCGCCAAAGAGGTAGGTGAGAACTCCATCCTGTCGCGCGCCGGCGGTGCCCCAACCTTCGCCGTGGGCATGGCGCACATCATCAGCGAGGTGTTCAACAGCCGGGCGATGATGGCCTTCTGGTACCACTTCGCCATTCTGTTCGAAGCGCTGTTCATCCTGACCGCCGTCGACGCCGGTACCCGCGCCTGCCGCTTTATGGTGCAGGATCTGGTGGGCGTGGCGGTGCCACAGCTGGCCAACAACCGTTCCTGGTTCGGCAATCTGGCGGGCACCACGGTGGCGGTAGCCGGCTGGGGCTTCTTCGTGTATCAAGGCGTGGTCGATCCGCTCGGCGGCATCAATACCCTGTGGCCGCTGTTCGGCATCGGCAACCAGATGCTGGCATCGATGGCGCTGATCCTCGGCACTGTGGTGCTGTTCAAGATGAAAAAACAGCGTTACGCCTGGGTTACCATCCTGCCGACCGCCTGGCTGTTCGTGACCTCCATGACCGCCGGCTGGCAGAAAATCTTCCACGAGAAACCGAGCATCGGTTTCCTGGCGCAGGCGAAGAAATTCTCCACCGGCATTGAGCAAGGCACGATCATTGCGCCGGCCAAATCGCTGAAAGACATGGAGACCATCGTGTTCAGCAACCAAATCAACGCCGCGCTGTGCGGGTTCTTTATGCTGGTGGCGGTAACCATGCTGATCGCCGCCTTCTTCGCGATCCGCCGGGCGCTGCGTGCCGAACAGCCGACGGCGCATGAGGTGAGCGCCGCGCTTAGGGAAGAAACCGGCCGCAGCTAAGCGTTTCAGTCATCCAGCAAGGGCGCCGCGGCGCCCTTTTTACTGGCCAGGCTTTAACCCAGCAGCGTGGAGCCGAAAGCCCCCTGCCAATCCTGCTCGAACTTCTCGACCGCGGCCTGCACCGCTGGCGCGCTGAGGAACTGCTCCGCCACATCCACCGGCAGCGTGATGGCCTGGCAGCCCGCCAGCAGGCATTCCAGCGCCTGGCGCGGCGTTTTAAAGCTGGCGGCCAGCACATGCGCCGACGGCGCGTGCAGGCTCAGCAGTTGCTGCAGCTCGTGCACCATTTCGATACCGTCGCCGCCCTGCGCATCTACCCGATTGACGTAAGGCGCCACATATTCCGCCCCGGCCAAGGCCGCCAGCAGCCCCTGCCCGGCGCCGTATACCGCCGTGCCCAGCGTCGGAATGGACATCGTTTTAAGCTTCTTGATCGCAGCCAGCCCCTCGGCGGTTGCCGGGATCTTCACCACCAGCCCCGGTACGCGCTGGCTGAGCAGCGCCGCCTCCGCCACCATGCGCTCGGCATCGGCCGCCATCACCTGCGCGAACAGCTTGCCGGTGCCGCCGAGGGCGTCGCGCAGCGCAGGCAGCACTTCCCAGATCGGCTTGCCTTCCTTCGCCACGATGCTCGGGTTGGTGGTGACGCCGTGCAGCGGCAGAATGCGCGCCAGGCGTTTTACCGCAGTCACATCGGCGGTATCGAGATAAAGCTCCATCACGGACTCCTGTGTCATGTTCTGTGGGCGGATTCAAACTCTGATCATCATAGGGCAAAAACCCTGCCAACTTTTGACCAAAATCAATTCAACTTTCATTCGAAACATCTTTAATGGCGAAAGATTCAGCAACGCCAAACGGGTGACTCATGTTCTTCAATCTGCAGCGCTACTCGACCCATGATGGCCCTGGCATCCGCAGCGTGGTCTTTTTAAAAGGGTGCCCGCTGAGCTGCCGCTGGTGTCAGAACCCGGAAAGCCGCTCGCGCCACGCGGATCTGCTGTTTGACGAGCGCCTGTGCCTGAGCGGCTGTACGCTGTGCACCGAGCGCTGCCCGCAAGGCCTGCGGCGTGACGAGGGAGCATTGACGCTGCGGCGCGACGTCATCAGCAAAGACGACTATGCGGCGCTGGCCGCCGCCTGCCCGACCGGCGCGCTCAGCCTGTGCGGCAGCGTGGTCAACCCCGACGATATCATGGCCGAGGTGATGCGGGATAAGCCTTTCTACCTGCGCAGCGGCGGCGGTTTAACGCTGTCCGGCGGCGAACCCTTTATGCAGCCGGAAATCGCGGCGGAGCTGCTGCGGCGCGGCCGGGAAGCCGGCATCCACACCGCCGTCGAATCCTGTCTGCACGTTCCCTGGCGCTACATCGCCCCTTCGTTGCCCTGGCTGGATCTGCTGTTGGCCGATCTCAAACACACCGATGAAGCGCGTTTTAAAACCTGGACCGGCGGCTCCGCCCGTCGGGTGATGAACAATTTTCGTCGTCTGGCGGCGCACGGCGTGCCAATGACCGTGCGCGTGCCGCTGATCCCCGATTTCAACGCCGATCGCCACTCTGTCCGCGCGATTGTCGACTTCGCCGCCGACGAGATCGGCGTATCGGAGATCCATTTTCTGCCGTACCACACGCTGGGCATCAACAAGTATCACCTGCTCGGCGAGCCCTACCGCGCCGCCCGCACGCCGCTGGACGCGCCCGATCTGCTGGCCTTCGCCGAAGCGTACGCCGGCGCCAAAGGCCTGACCGCCATTTTGCGAGGATAACGCCATGACCACATTGGATTTGACCACCCTCAGCGCCCGTATTCAGGCGCATAAGAACGCGCTGATCCACATCGTCAAACCGCCGGTGTGCACCGAACGCGCGCAGCACTATACCGAAGCCTATCAACAGCATCAGGATCGGCCGCTGCCGGTGCGCCGTGCGCTGGCGCTGGCCAACCACCTGGCGAAGCGCAGTATCTGGATCGCCAACGACGAGCTGATCATCGGCAACCAGGCCAGTGAGCTGCGCGCCGCGCCGATCTTCCCCGAATACACCGTCGGCTGGATAGAAAACGAGATCGACCAGTTGGCCGACCGGCCGGGCGCCGGCTTCTCGGTCAGCGAAGAGAACAAGGCGATTTTGCACCGTCTTTGCCCCTGGTGGCGCGGCCAAACGGTGCAGGATCGCTGCTACGGCATGTTTACCGACGAACAGAAGGCGCTGCTGGCCACCGGCATCATCAAGGCCGAGGGCAACATGACCTCCGGCGACGCCCACCTGGCGGTCAACTTCCCGCTGCTGCTGGCGCTAGGCCTCGACGGCCTGCGTGAAAAGGTGAACGCGCGCCGCAGCCGCCTGCACCTGACCGAATGGGAAGATCTGCACAAAGCGCAGTTTCTCAACGCCATCGACATCGTACTGGCGGCGCTGAGCGAGCACATCCTGCGCTTCGCTCGCATGGCGCGCGACATGGCGCAACGCGAAACCCGCGACTGGCGGCGCACCGAGCTGCTGGCTATCGCAGACAACTGCGATCTGATCGCCCATCGTCCGCCGCAGACCTTCTGGCAGGCGCTGCAGCTGTGCTATTTCATCCAGCTGACGTTGCAGATCGAATCCAACGGCCATTCGGTTTCCTTTGGTCGTCTCGACCAATATCTCTATCCCTGGTATCGGCGCGACGTCGAGCTGGAGCAAAACCTGGCGCGGGAAGACGCCATCGAGCTGCTGCACAGCTGCTGGCTGAAGCTGCTGGAGGTCAACAAGATCCGCTCCGGCTCGCACTCCAAGGCCTCCGCCGGCAGCCCGCTGTACCAAAACGTCACCATCGGCGGCCAAAAACTGATCGACGGCCGGCCGTGCGACGCGGTCAACCCGCTGTCCTACGCCATTCTCGAGTCCTGCGGCCGCCTGCGCTCCACCCAGCCCAACCTCAGCGTGCGTTACCACGCCGGAATGAGCGCCGATTTCCTCGACGCCTGCGTGCAGGTGATCCGCTGCGGCTTCGGCATGCCGGCGTTCAACAACGACGAAATCGTCATTCCCGAGTTCATCAAACTGGGGGTTGAGCCACAGGACGCCTACGACTATGCCGCCATCGGCTGCATCGAGACCGCCGTCGGCGGCAAATGGGGCTATCGCTGCACCGGCATGAGCTTCATCAACTTCGCCCGCGTGCTGCTGGCGGCGCTGGAACAGGGCCGCGACGCCACCTCCGGGCAGATTTTCCTGCCGCAGGAACAGGCGCTGTCCAAAGGGAACTTCGCCGATTTCGAGCAGGTGATGGCAGCGTGGGATCGGCAAATCCGTTACTACACGCGCAAGTCAATTGAGGTCGAATGCGTGGTGGACAGCGTGCTGGAGGAGAACGCCCACGATATCCTCTGTTCCGCGCTGGTGGACGACTGCATCGAACGCGGCAAAAGCATCAAGCAAGGCGGCGCCAAGTACGACTGGGTTTCCGGCCTGCAGGTCGGCATCGCCAACCTCGGCAACAGCCTGGCGGCGGTGCGCAAACTGGTGTTCGAGCAAGGGACAATCGGCCAGCAGCAGTTGGCGGCGGCGCTGGCCGACGACTTCGCCGGGCTGGATGGCGAACAGCTGCGCCAGCGGCTGCTCAACGCCGCGCCCAAATACGGCAACGACGTGGACGACGTCGATCGGCTGCTGGTGCGCGCCTACCAAACCTACATCGAGGAACTGAAGCAGTATCGCAACACCCGCTTCGGCCGCGGGCCGATCGGCGGCGGCTACTACTCCGGTACGTCGTCTATCTCAGCCAACGTGCCCTTCGGCGCCGCCACCCTGGCGACCCCGGATGGCCGTAAGGCGCACCAGCCGCTGGCGGAAGGCGCCAGCCCGGCGTCCGGCACCGACCACCTGGGGCCGACGGCGGTGTTCAATTCGCTCGCCAAGCTACCGACCGAAGCGATCCTCGGCGGCGTGTTGCTCAACCAAAAGCTGAACCCGACGACGCTGGACAACCCACGCGATCGGGAAAAGCTGATGCTGATGTTGCGCACCTTCTTCGAGAGCTATCGCGGCTGGCATGTGCAGTACAACATCGTGTCGCGCGAAACGCTGCTGGCAGCGAAGCAACACCCTGACCAATATCGTGATTTAGTGGTTCGCGTAGCTGGCTATTCCGCCTTCTTTACCGCATTATCCCCTGAGGCGCAGGATGATATTATTGCGCGCACAGAACATACTCTTTAAACCTTTGACTCTTAGCGGCCGCACCTTGGCGGCCGCATCATCAGGCCGATATGAATTTACGACAACAGACCATATTGCAGTTGGTTAACGATCGCCGGCGGATCAGCGTCAATGAGCTAGCGCGCGCCTCGGGCGTCTCGGAAGTCACCATCCGGCAAGATCTCAACCTGCTGGAAAAGCGCAGCTACCTGAAGCGGGTACATGGCTCCGCCGTGGCGCTGGAGAGCGACGACGTCGACGCCCGCATGATGTCCAACTTCACTCTCAAGCAGCGGCTGGCGCAGTATGCCGCCGCGCAGGTCAACGACGGCGAGACGATCTTTATCGAGAGCGGCAGCGCCAACGCCCTGCTGGCGCGCTACATCGCCGAACGCAAGCGCATTACGCTGATCACCGTCAGCCACTACATCGCCAACCTGCTGAAAGAAACTGACTGCGACGTGATTGTGCTGGGCGGCATGTACCAGAAGAAAAGCGAGACCGTGGTCGGCCCACTCACGCGGCTGTGCATTCAGCAGGTGCATTTCAACAAGGCGTTTATCGGCATTGACGGCTTTCAGGCCGAAACCGGCTTTACCGGCCGCGACATGATGCGCGCCGACGTGGTCAGCGCAGTGCTGGCCAAGGGCGTGGAGAATATCGTGCTAACGGACTCCAGCAAATTCGGCCAGATCCAGCCCAACCCGCTGGCGCAGCCGGGCCAGATCAGCCGGGTGATCACCGATTCGCGCTTGGCGCTCGAGTATCAGCATCAGCTGAAACGCCAGGGCATACAGGTGGAGTTGGTCAACGACTAACGCGGGCCCCCATCATACCAAGCGCGCCGCGCGGGCCACGCCGCGCGCCTTTCCCCCTGCGCAGCGGGATTTTAAGACTATTTACCTGTTTATCCTTCCCGAGAAACCTATACTCAGTTTCGGCAACTTTTGGGCCGTAACTTGCTAATTATTCGGCTTTTAACAAAAAATGCCATTTTTTATATCGATACTGTATGGGAACCAACGGCAGGCCTGATTTATGGTTAACGCCTATACTTATAGGGCACTTCCATATAGCCAATGCTAAGGAGAAGTCATTATGATGATTATCAATAAACGTTTCGCCACCGCCGCTCTGGCACTGACTCTGGCGTTTTCACTCAGCGCCTGTTCCAACATGTCCAAACGCGATCGCAACACCGCAATCGGTGCCGGTGCCGGTGCAGTCGGCGGTGCAGTGCTGACCAACGGCAGCGCGTTGGGCACGCTGGGTGGGGCTGCGGTGGGGGGCATTATCGGTCACCAGGTTGGCAAATAACCTGACCGAGCGTCCTCGGCCAACAGGCTGGCAAAAGCGCCTCGGCGCTTTGACGTATTAACCAGAATAACGATGATTTCAGGTCTGTTTTACTTTAAGTCTATGGTTCTTTTGCCGTTAACGGGCTAACCCCCGGCAGCAACAACCTCAAGCCATGCCGCGGCATTGCACCGCGGTATGGCGATTCAGCTCAACCGCCCGCCAGTTTGACCTTCATGCCTTTGGCTTCCAGCAGCTGCTTGAGCAGATCGCGTTTATCGCCCTGGATTTCGATGATCCCGTCTTTCACCGAACCGCCGCAGCCGCATTTCTTTTTCAGCTCGGCCGCCAGTTTGTCGAGCGCAGCGTCATCCAGATCGACACCGGCGATCAGGCACACGCCCTTCCCCTTGCGGCCGCTGGTTTGACGCTGGATGCGCACGATGCCGTCACCCTTGGCGCGTTGCGGTTTAACCTCTTCCTGCTTGATACGGCCGGTGTCCGTGGAATACACCAGGCGGCTGTTATCGTCATTCATTGGCGGCTCCTCAGGCCAAAGAGGCGCGGATCGCGCGCAGCGTCGCGGCCGGATCGGCAGATTGGGTGATCGGACGCCCAATCACCATGTAGTCCACGCCGGCGGCCTGTGCCTGCACCGGCGTCATGATACGGCGCTGATCGCCCGCTGCGCTGCCTTCAGGGCGGATCCCCGGCGTAACCAGCTGGAATGCCTGCCCGCAGGCCGCCTTCAGCCGCTGAGCTTCGTGTGCCGAACACACCACGCCGTCCAGCCCACAGTCGCGGGTCAGGCGCGCCAGGCGCTCGGCGTGTTCCGCCGGGCTGGCCTCGATGCCGATGCCGCGCAGGTCTTCCGCTTCCATGCTAGTGAGCACCGTCACGGCAATCAGCAGCGGCGCATCCGCCCCGAATGACGCCAGCGCTTCTTTAGCGGCGGTCATCATGCGCGCGCCGCCGCTGGCGTGGACGTTGACCATCCAAACGCCCAGCTCGGCCGCCGCCGCGACCGCATGCGCGGTGGTATTGGGAATATCGTGGAATTTCAGGTCGAGAAACACGTCGAAGCCACGCCCATGCAGATCGCGCACCAGCTGCGGCCCAAACAGCGTGAACATTTCTTTGCCCACTTTCAGCCGGCAGTCTTGCGGATCGATACGGTCGGCGAACGCCAGCGCAGCGTTCTTATCGGCGTAATCTAACGCCACAACGATTGGAGATGATTTTAAGTCATTGTTATTAGCGTTATTTTCAGACTTCATTTCTTCTACCTTCTCTAAAATAGACATAATCAGGGACTCACCCGCGAAACTGACCGCCGCATTCTACATGTCGGGGGGCAGAAATCCCAGCCGCAGCGCACAGCGGCGCTCTGTCATGTTACCTCTCACCTTTGTCATGGCGCGTCAACGAAAGCGCATCAGCGATAAACCACGCAGCGTAAAACGCCGTAAAGATGCGTAAATTGTTAATCAGATATTTTGAATGAATTACTCAGCATTATCAGATTTTCAATCTTTGCAGATGCTTTATTATTCAGTCCATCGGAAGCGAATGGCTTCCTTCCTAAATAAACAGACTGGAGTCACCTATGAAAACCATCAAATATTTTGCAGCCGCTGCTGCTATCGCACTGACCTCTTTCGCCACCTTCGCCGCTGAACCGGTCAACAGCCAGCAGGCCGATAACCTGACCGCCACCGGCATCGTTTCCGCAGGCCACGCGACCACCCTCAGCAGCCTGGAGAAAAAGCTGGCCGCTAAGGCCGACGCTCAAGGCGCCAGCAGCTACCGCATCATCTCCGCCGGTGGTAACAACATGCTGAGCGGCACCGCCATCATCTACAAATAACATTTCTGGTACAGGGCCCGCGCGTTCGGGCCCTGCCTCTGTTTCTCGCCTAAAAAACCCGCGTTTTCCCCCGCCCCTATTTGTTACAGAAATATTAAATTTTTATTACACACTAGACACCCGATCGCCAGTGGCTTAGCTTGAAGGCATCTTCCTGCAGAAAGGCTTTCAAAATGAGCGAGATATCGACACTTACCATTAAAATTCCTCTGGAACTCAAGGAAAAAATCCGCGCCGCCGCCGCTGAAAACGAATTTTCGTTGAGCGTGGAAGTGTGCCAGCGCCTGGAAAGCAGCTTCAGTGCGCCCGCCGCCAAGGCAGAAAAACCGGCCAAAAAGGCGGATGAGCTGCACCATGGCGAGATCGACAACCAAAGCACCGAAGAAGAAATTGAACAGCCTCTGAGCCAGAAAGAGCTGAAGAAACTCCGCCAGCTGTTGAAAACCGGCGCCAAAGGCGGCAAGAAAAAGTAAACGACGAACAGACAAACATAAAAAAACGGGGCGATAAATCGCCCCGTTTTATTTTGGTGCCGCGGCGTTATTGCCCATCCAGGCCGCGGATCGGTTTAACCGATGACCAGGCGCGGCACGACGGGCAATGCCAATAGAGCGAGTGCGCGGTGAAGCCGCATTTGTGGCAGCGGTAACGCGGTTTGGTGCGAATTTGCTCGCCGACCATATCGCGCAACAGCAGCAGGCTCTCTTTCGCCCGGCCGTCTTCGGCGTCCGCCAGGTGATAATCCATCAGCCGGTAAAATACCCGCATGGTCGGATGGCGTTGCAGCTGGCGGTTGATATAGACCTGCACCACGTCGCGCCCTTCGTGCTGCTCGATGATCTCGGCCAGCATCAGATCGGCGGTGGCACCGGTGTTCTCTTCTACGCAGCGCTTCAGGAATTCAGCCCAGTTGTGCTGTTGTTCCGGCAGATGGGTGTAGCATTCCTGCAGCATCGGCAGCGTTTCGCTGACCAACTCTTTATCCTGACTCAGTACGCGTTGCAGCGACTCGGCGGCTTTGGCGTAGTCGTTTTGCGCCATATAGATGCGGCCGAACATGATGGACACGCGCGCACACTGTTTATCGGCTGCGTCCGCACGCTTGAGCAGGCTCATCGCCCGATCGAGATCGTCGCTGCCCATCGCCTGCAGCGCCAGTTCACAATAGAAGTGTGCGATCTCGACACGTTGTTTCTCTTTACCCAGCTTGACCAACTTTTCCGCCACGTCGATCGCTTTTTGCCAATCGCTGGTGGCCTGATGGATCACCAGCAGTTGCTGCAGCGCCGATACGCGAAAATCCGCTTCGTCAGTCAACTGGCTGAACATGTCTTCCGCACGATCGTACAGCCCGGCCGCCATATAGTCGCGGCCCAGCTGCTGTACCGCCAGCAGACGCTGTTCGAAGGTCAGAGAGGCGCTTTCCATCAAGGCCTGATGGATGCGGATGGCGCGGTCGACTTCACCACGCGAACGGAACAGGTTACCCAGCGTCAGGTGGGCTTCAACGGTGTTGCTGTCCTCTTTCAACATGTCGAGGAACAGATCGACCGCCTTGTCCTGCTGGTTGGAAAGCAGAAAGTTCACCCCTGCCACGTATTCACGCGACAGGCGGTTGGCTTCTTGCTGTTTATCCTGCTGAGCGCTTCTGCGCCCCATGTACCAACCGTACGCGGCAGCCACGGGCAGCAACAGAAACAGCAGTTCTAACATAGAGGATTATTCCTTGCTGACAACGGGCTGAGCCGCCGATTCAGCGGGCTGCTCAAGCTGCAGCTCCAGCCTTTTGATCTTGCGCTCGGCGCGGCCCAGCGCAATGCGCGTGCGCAGGTAAAACAGGCCGCAAATGATCCAGCCAAGAACGAAACCGGCGCCAAACAGCGTGGCCAACAGGGTCGATACGCGATAATCGCCCTGCGCAACCAGATAGTTAAAATTGACCACCTGATCGTTATGCGCACCCAAGGTGACGGAAATCACGAAGATCACCAGAACCAACAAAAAAATCAGCAAATATTTCACATTCTTTCCCGCGATGCCGAGTGAATCGGATGAACGATGCCAAAACGTGGCGTCCCTAACCCTTAAGTTAGCATTTCCCGTTGCGGCAGGGAAACCCTGCGGCACGATAAAACCACATATCTGCTGGCATATTCGGCAGTAAACGGCCTTAGCGAACAAATTGATGAGAAAGCTTCTCAAAACGTCGAATTTATAAGGATATGGGGGCGGCCGGGCGGATTGCAATGGCGGGAAAATGTAAGCGGTTAATGCGGCGCCGATCCGACGCCGCCTTTTTGTGACATGGTCACGTCAGGACATGATTAACCCGCCGTCCACATTGATGGTCTGGCCGGTAATATAGTCGGCATCGTCCGAGGCAAGGAAAGCCACGAGGCCCGCCACGTCCTCGGGTTGACCGGCGCGCTTAAGCGGAATCCCCGCCACCCACTCGGCCATCAACTCTCCTTTGCCATAGGTTTTTTCCGGGCCACTGAGAATTTCGCCCCAAACGCGGTCGTTATATTCCCACATCTCGCTTTCAATGATGCCGGGGCAGAATGCATTGACGGTGATGCCATGCGGTGCCAGTTCCAGCGCTAAACTCTGCGTAATGCCGATCACGCCCATTTTGCTGGCGGCGTAATGCGGTGTGTAAATGAACCCGTTACGTCCCTGACCGGAAGAGGTGTTGATCAGCCGCCCCCGGCGTTGGCCGACCATATATTTGGCCGCCTCCCGGCAGCAGAGCCAGACCGCCGTGGTATTTACCGCCAACACTTTCTCAAAATCGCTTTTGGGCATCTGGTCAAAACGATCGATAGTGATCACCCCGGCATTTTGAATCGAAACGTCGATCGCGCCGAATCGCTCCCACGCCTGACGATAAAAATCAATCACCTGCGCTTCATCGGTCACGTCGAGGATAATCGGCAGAACCGCCACCCGATAACGCTGGCGCAGCGTTTCCGCCGTGGTCAGAATGCGTTCCGCATTCGATGCAATCACCAGATTGGCACCCAAACTGGCGAAACGTTCGGCGATACCCGCGCCAATGCCGCGGCATGCGCCGGTAATCACCACGGTTTTTCCCGTGAAATCACGATTCATGGTTGTTCTCCTGTCATCAATGCAGCCGCTTGCGGCCGCCACAAGGTGCGTTGTACCGCCTGCCGCCAGGCGCTGTAGTTTTCCTGCAGCTGCCGATGGCGCTGCATATCGGGTTTAAATTCATCATGTTGGGGCAACAATGCCACCAGTTGCCGATCGGAAGTCCCCCACAGGCAGCGCATCGCCATCAGCGCCGCCCCCAGCGCCGAGAGTTCCGCCGTGTTGCTGCGCCACACAGGGCAACCCAACAAATCGGCCTGAAACTGCATCAGCCAGTCATTGCGGCTCGGGCCGCCATCGGCCATTAACCCCTGCAGTACAAAGCCCGGCTGTTGCCGCAATACGTCGATCACATCGGCGATTTGATAAGCCACCGCTTCAAAAGCGGCCCGCACCACATGTTCCCGCCGCGTGCCGCGACTGAGCCCGCAGATCACGCCGCGCGCCTGTTCGTCCCACCAGGGCGCACCGGCCCCGGTCAATGCCGGTACAAAATAAACGCCTCCGCTGTCGGGCACGCGAACAGGCAGCTCACTTAACAGCGCCTCGTCCCCCGGCGGTATGGCGGTGATATCCAGCATCCAGGCAATGGCGTCGCCGGTGTGGGGAATATTGCCCTCCAGCGCATACTGCATACGCCCACCATCGTGCCAGGCGACGGTCGTTGCCAAAGCGCTCGTACCGCATAGCGCTTCGGCGATCGGCGCCATCACCGATGATCCGGTGCCATAAGTGGCCTTAGCCTGCCCTGCCTGGCCAAGCGCATGGCCGTACAGCGCCGCATGCGAGTCGCCCACCATCGCGCCAATCGGAATGCCGTCGGCAATGCCTTCCAATCCCAACGTCGTGCCGAACAGATGACTGGAAGGGTGGATCGTCGGTAGCGCCTGACGGGGAATGTTGAACAGCGCCAGCATCCGCTCGTCCCAATCGCCGGAAGCAAGGTTCAGCAATTGAGTACGAGCGGCATTGGAGGTATCACAACCGAATGCCTGTCCTCCGCTCAACTGCCACAGCAGCCAGGCATCGATGGTACCAAGGCAGATCTCCCCGTTCTCCGCCATCCGTTGCCCCTCTTCGCAATGGTCGAGCAACCAACGCATTTTCGACGCCGAGAACAGCGGTGAAAGCGGCAGACCGGTGGCGTGGCGCACCACTTCGGCCTGCCGATCGTGCCGCAGCCGTTCACAAAAATCGGCAGCGCGCGCACATTGCCAGGTTAAGGCCGGCCCGATCGGCTGGCCGTCGGAACGTCGCCAGCCGATGGCGGTTTCACGCTGGTTGCTGATGGCGATACCGGCAATACGGGATGCCCCGGCCAACGCAATCGCTTCCCGCAGCACCGCCAGAGAGGCTTCCAGTAAGGCCTCGCCCCGCTGTTCCACCCAACCGGGTTGCGGCGTCTGCAGCGTCAGCGGCCTGCTGGCCCTGGCAACGATCGTCCCCTGAGCATCCACCACCACGGCCTTGGCGTTGCTGGTGCCCTCGTCCAACGCGACAATGCAATCCGCTTTAGCCATGGCTCACCTCAGCCAGCGGCTGCACCGCTTTTTTTTCCTGGCGCTGCATCAAAATGACCTTGCTTTGCAAACGCTGCTGGAACTGATCGATCACCACGGCGGTGACGATCACCAATCCTTTAATCACCATTTGCCAGAACTCGCTGACGCCCATCATCACCAAGCCGTCCGCCAGAAAAACGATCACAAAAGCACCGATGATCGAACCGAATACCCTGCCGCGGCCACCGCTCAGCGCCGTACCGCCCAGTACCGTCGCGCCGATGGCGTCCATCTCGAACATATTGCCGGTCATCGGGTGCGCGGTTTGCAATTGTGAAGCGATAACCAGCCCCACCAGCGCCGCGCATAGCCCGGAAAAGGCATAGACGAACATTTTCACTTTGACGATCGGCACCCCCGACAGCCGCGCTGCCGGCTCATTGCCGCCAATCGCATAGATATAGCGCCCAAGCGGCGTTTTCTTGGTGAGATAGATCCCCAACAACACGATGGCCAACATCAGCCAAATCGGATTGTAAATGCCCAGAAAGGTGCCAGATCCCAGGGCCGCGAAACCGGTGTTGCCCAGCGCTTCCATGCCCACCAGATTGGGATAGGTTTTGCCGTCCGCCGTCAGCAACGCCGCCCCACGCGCCACGTACATTGCGCCCAGGGTACAGATGAATGGCGCAACGCCGAGCCGCGTAATCAGCGTGCCGTTGACCAACCCCAACAATACGCCCAACAGCGCCACCGCACCGATCACTTCGAAAACGTTGAGAAACAGCCGGTTGCCGTCCCACAGCGGGATACCGACGGTCAACAGCGCACCGGCGATCATCCCGCACAAGCCCGCCACCGCGCCGACCGACAAATCGATGCCGCCGGTGAGGATCACCAGCGTCATGCCAACCGCCAGCAACCCGGTAATCGCCACGTGCTGCGTCATGATCAGCAGATTGGAGACGGTCAGAAAATTCGGCACCATGCTGCTGAAAAACAGCACCACCAGCAACAGGGCGATGAAGGTGCGCGCCTGCAGCAAATACATATACAACCGATACTTGGTTTGCATTGCCTTATCCTTATGCATGTGGGGTTGAGGCGCGGATCAGCGTTTCGCGATCGGCCCGTTCGCGCGGCAGATCGGCCGTCAGCTTCCCGTCCGCCATCACCATCACCCGGTCGGCCAGTGAGACCACCTCATCCAGCTCCGACGAAGAGAACATCACCGCCAGCCCCTGGCGTGCCATAGCGCCAATCAGGTGATAAACGTCCGTTTTGGCGCCGACGTCGATTCCGCGCGTCGGCTCATCGAGAAACACCACCTGCGGCCCGGTCAGCAGCGCCTTGCCCAACACCACTTTCTGCTGATTGCCACCGCTGAGGCTGGTGATTGGCAGCTCCCGGTCGCTCACCTTGATCGCCAGTTTTTCGATCATGCCATCGACCAGCGCGCACTCCCCAGCCGCCGCCAACGGCCGAAGTGCATTGCGCCCCAGGCTGGCCAGGGTCATGTTGGCCTTGATCGACATCATCTGCACCAATCCCTCCGCCTGCCGGTCTTCCGGCACCAGCGCCATGCCCAATGCCATGCGTTGACGAAATCCCAGCCGCTCCACGCTTTCGCCGTTGAGCAGAATGCGGCCGGCGGTCTGGCGCATCACACCGTTGATCACCTTGAACAGTTCGGTGCGGCCGGCGCCCAACAGGCCATAAATGCCGATCACTTCCCCTTTGCGCAGTGAAAAACTGACGTCGTCAAGGCAATAGCCGCCGCTTTCACGCGGCAGCGTCAACCGTTCGACCTTCAGCACTTCATCCCCTTGCTCTGCCGCGCAATAATCAAAGTGCTTGCTCTTTTCCCCGACCATTTTTTCGATGATCCACGGAATGCTAACGTTGCAGACCGGCTCGGCGGCAACAAAACGCCCATCGCGGAACACCGTGATGCGATCGCCAATCTCCATCAGCTCTTCCAGACGGTGAGAAATGTAGATGATGGTGACGCCGCGTTTTTTCAGATCGGCGATCACCCGAAACAGCGTGCGCACCTCAGCCTGGCTCAGCGCCGATGTTGGTTCATCCATGATCAGCACCCGGGTGTCCTTCGCCAACGCGCGAGCAATTTCAACCAGCTGCTGATGACCGATGCCGAGGCTGCCCAACGGCGTATGCGGATCGATGTCCAACTCCAGCCGCTGCAGCAAGGCTTTGGCCAGCTGATATTGATAGTCCACATTGATGCGGCCACGCTGGAAGAACTCGTTGGCCATAAAAATATTGTCCATCACCGACAGGTTGGGGAACAGATTCAGCTCCTGGAAAATAATGCTGATCCCGAGCCGCTCCGCCTTCTGCGTGGAGGTTAACGTCACCGCTTTTCCCTCCAGCTCGATGGTGCCGGAGGACGGGGTTTCCACCCCCGCCAGCAGCTTCATCATGGTCGATTTACCGGCGCCGTTTTCGCCGATCAGCACGTTGACCTGATTGCGAAACACTTGATAACTCACGCTATCCAATGCCGTGACGCCGGGATAGAGACGCGAAACGTTGCGCGTTTGAATAATGACCGGTTCGCTCATCACGCCCCCTTAAGGTTGAATGCGTACCGGCGTGATCAACAGCGGCTCGACAGGTGCCTGCCAGCTGCTGAATACGCCATACACGGTAATGTGGTCACCCACCTTGGGTTGGGATCCGGCCAGTTCGTCGATCGAAGCCTGATTAATCGCCCTGGCAAAATCGCCGAACAACGCTTGGTCATTGAAATCGCTGTAGCTCAGGCCGCGATAGCTGTCGCGCAACGCCGTACCGCGATAAACCGGCCCGATCTGCACCTCCACGCTGCTGAGCGGCGCATCGGTCAGTTTGAGCGTTAATTTTCCGCTGCGCGACCGGGTGTTCACCGCCGCGACTTCACCGCTGACCTTAACGTTGAAATAACAAGGAAACTCCGGTTGAGCGCGGTACCCCAGCAGACCACAGGCGCTGTCAAAATCCTTGGCCTGGGCGATCCGGGCGATCAGCTCGCCCAGCGGCTGCGCCGTTTTGATCGTTTGCGGGGCGATTTGGCTGCGGTAAATCTCCGCCGCCTGCGCCACATGCGGATTCACCGGGGAGCGAAGCTCCGCCAGCTTTTTCTCCGAGACGATACGGCAACCGCTCAACGTCAGGACGACGGTGACGGCCAGCGCAATGCGCATCGACATAACAACACCTCCGATCGCACCCCGCCGCCGGGACGGGGTGATGAAAGACACCGCTCAGCGCGGATTACGGTTTGAAGTTGAAGTCACTGACCCGTTGCGCATTGTCTTTGCCGATCAGGATGCCGCGGAACATCACGCGCTCCTTGCCGGTATAGCTGCCGGATTGGAAATAGCCGTCGAGGATTTCAACGCCCTGCGCGGCGATCGCCTGCGCCTGCAACATCACGCTGGCATAGAGGCTACCGTTGAGAATGGCGTCGCGTTCATCGTTGCTGCCGTCGATGCCCACCACGGTGACATCCTGCCGGCCGGCGGCCTTCAGCGCCGCCACTGCCCCCAGCGCCACCGGGCCGTTGCCGCAGATCACGCCTTTGATGTCCGGATGCGCCTGCAGAATGCTGTCCATGATGCGTTTTCCCTCCAGCAGATTGCCCTTGGCATCCTGACGCGCCACGCTGACCATCTCAGGATATTGGTCGATCACGTTGTGGAACGACTGCGAGCGCGTGACGCAGTTATTATCCGCCAGGTTGCAGGTCAGCTCGGCGTATTTGCCGGTTTCTCCCATTTTTTCTACAAACTGGTTGGCGACGTCCGAGCCGGCCTGGAAGTTGTTATGGGTGATCTGCGCCAACGCTACGCCATCGACCGGGATCTCGCGGTTGATCAGTACCACCGGAATACCGGCGTTTTTCGCCTGCTGCACGGCGGCGACGCTGGCCTGGGAATCGGCGTTATCCAAAATGATACCCTGTACTTTGCGGCCGATAACCAGGCTGATCAGCTCCCCCTGGCGCTTAACGTCTTCGCCGTGCGACAACACCAGCGTCTGGTAACCGAGCGACTTGGCCTTGCTCTCGGCCCCCTTGGCCTCTGCGGAGTAATAAGGGTTATCCAGCGAATTGACGAGAATGGCGATCGTGCCCTTTTCCGCCGCCATGGCAGAGGTGCAGGCAAAACCGGTGAGCAGGGTAAGGTAAGTGGCTATTTTTCTCATGATGGTGTTCTCTTATCGTTGTGTTGAACATCGTCTGGTGTTGGCGATCGCTGCGGTTGCCGCTTACCAAATGGTAAAACCGCCGTCGATCATCAGGTCCGCGCCGGTAATCATGTCGCTGCCGTTGCTGGCAAAAAACAGGATCGCCGCCGCAATTTCGTCGGTATAAGCAAAACGCCCCAGCGGGATCAGTTTTTTCATCGCCTCGCCCTTCTCGCCGCGCCAGGCTTTCTCTCCCATAGGCGTCAGCACCACGGTGGGCGATAACGTGTTGACCGTAATGCCGTGCGGCGCCCATTCTTTGGCCATCACCTTGGTCATGCCCAGCAGCCCTGCCTTGGCGGAGGTGTAAGCGCAGTGATCGTCAATGGCGATGGAGGCCGCCTGTGATGCGATGTTGATGATTTTCCCGCCGTGGCCGGCGGTTATCGCACGGCGCGCCAGTTCCTGCGAGCACAGGAAGGGCCCGGTGAGATTGACCGCCAGATGGCGCTGCCACTCCTCGAGCGTGACCTCCGTCGCCGGCTGCAAATTGACGTAGCCCGCGCAGTTGACCAGGATATCGAGCCGACCAAAGCGAGATTGAGCCGCGTTGAAGGCGGCAGCCACCGAGTCGGAATCGGTCACGTCACATACCTGGCAGAACACCTGTTCTTCCCCCAACTCTCGCAGCGCTGCCGCGGCCTTATCCTCTTCAAAGGCCGGATACATCAATACCAGGCGCGCGCCCTTTTCCAACAGCAGGCGATTGGCGGCCATCGCGATGCCGCCCAGACCGCCGGTGATCACGGTAACCTTCCCTGCCAGCGACATCCGGCTATCGACACCGTAGCGTAAATTGACGTCGTATTCGTTCCGATCCATCGCATTCCCCCTATTGCGTTAACTGAGCCTGTAATCCTGCAGCGTCGATGGCATATTGACGCCGCAGCGCCGCCCGGCTGCTGCTGTGAGTAAATTCGTAAGCCGGCACGCCCAGTGCGGTAAACGGTCGCGACAGCTGATACCGCAGCAACAGTTCACCGATGATGGTACCCAGGCCACCGCTGAGGGCGTGCTCCTCCATGGTCAGCACCCGACGGTGCGAACGCATCAACGCCACTACCGCCGCCTCGTTGAGTGGCCAGAGCGAAGGCAACGAGACGATGGTCGGATTTTCGCCCAACGCCAGTACCTTCATCGCCTCATGAGCCACCGTCCCCAGGCAAAACACCAGATTGTCAGAGCCCTGATGCAACACCTCCGGCTCTCCGGGGCGGAAGTGATAGCTCGCGTTCAACACCGGCAGCTTGTCGCTGTCCATGCGGATATAGGCCGGGCCGGGTTGCGCGATGACATGGCGGACAATCTCTGCCGCTTGCCGCGCATCCGCCGGCGCATAGACGCTGAGATTGCCCAGCGTGCGGGCGATGGCGATATCGTTCATGCAGTGATGCGTCGCCCCCAGCGGCCCATAGCCGAATCCGGCATTCAGGCCGAGCATTTTCACGTTGGTTTCCGTGTAGCAAACATCGTTTTTCATCTGTTCGTTAGAACGGGCAAACAGAAAAGGCGCGGCATTGGCGGTAAAGACCGTACGGCCACTGAGCGCCATGCCGGCGGCCATGCCCACCATGTTCTGTTCGGCAATTCCGACGTTCACCACCCGCTCTGGATAAGCCTGCTCGAAAGGTGCAATTTTCGACGTGGACGTGGAGTCCGCGACCATCACGCTCAGATCTGCACCCGCCAGCTGCTCTTCGATCAACGCCGTCACCACGGCATCGCGTAAATCCTGCATGTTCATCCCTCCAGTTCCGCCAGCGCCTGCGCCAGCTGTTGTTCGTCCGGTACCGCGTGATGCCAGGCGGCAACGTTAGCCATAAACGACACGCCGTGACCCTTTTCGGTATTGGCCAAAATCACCCGCGGCTTGTCCTGGCTCGGGCGTTGGATCGCCGCCACCAGCGCCGCCGGATCGTGCCCGTCGCACTCCAGGGTTTCGAAACCGAAAGCGCGCCATTTTTCCGCCAGCGGTTCCAGCGGCATGATGGCCTCTGTCTTACCCGCCAACTGCAGCCGGTTGCGATCGACGATGGCAATCAGGTTATCCAGCTTGAATTTGCTGGCCGCCATTGCCGCCTCCCAGTTGGATCCCTCCGCCAGCTCACCGTCGCCCAGCAGCACAAAAGCGCGGCGATGTGCGCGCCCGGCCAATTTGTTGCCCAGCGCCAGCCCCACGGCGATCGGTAGGCCATGCCCTAAACCGCCGGAGTTAATCTCTACCAGTTCCGGCAGTTTCTGTCGCACCGGATGCCCGGCCAGCAAGGTGTCGTCGCCCATGAACTGATCGAGCACCGCCGGATCGAGCAGGCCCATCGCCGCGCAGCTGCAGTAAAAACCGCCGGCGCCGTGCCCTTTAGACAAAATAAACCGATCCTGATCGGGCCGGACATTGCTGCGATCCATCACCGCCATATACAAGGTGCAGATGATGTCGATTTCCGATAGGTCGGCGCCGGTATGGCCCTTGCCTGCCTTATGGTTCATGGTCACCACATATCGGCGCGCCAGGCGCGCCGTGTTTTTAATCGCCTGGAAGTCCATCGTCACCTCTGCTTAAGCGCCTTGATTATCGTTATCGCATCGAAACCGATCCGCTAACTCGCCTTTGATTTTCGAATGGAAATCATATGCAGCAAAAACGATAATTAATGTGGGCAAGATCAAATTTCAAACAAAAGCACTCAAAAGGCAAAGCCGCAAATCATTAAAATATTTAAATAACAATTACATATGAATCACAAGACTACTTTAAGTTCGTTTTTACCGCTGTTTTTTTACTGACCTCATTGATTTTCGAATAAAAACCAAAGGAGATTGCCCGGGTTTATCCGTAGCTTTATCAATAATCGCAAGCTAGAATTCAGCACATCAATTAAGGAATTGCCGTGGCAAACCGCGCGGCGGGAACTGACAGGTGCAGGAGTCTTTCGATTGAAAAGCAAAAGCGAACAGCTGGCGGAAATGCAGCAACGGCGCGAAAAGATCCTCGACATGATCCGCGAAGACGGCTCGGCGACGGTCAAAATGCTTACCGATACCTTCAAGCTGACCGAGGCGACCATTCGTACCGACCTGCGGGTTCTGCAGCAACAAGGTTACGTGCAGCGCTTCCACGGTGGCGCAACCCTGGTCGACGGCAAGCAAAATACCCATGCCATGCTGTTGGAACGCCAGGTCAACCTGACCGCCAAGGATCGCATCGGCAAGCTCGCCGCCGGTTTTATCGAACCGGGCGACACCATCATTCTTGATTCAGGCACCACCACTACGGCTATCGCCAATCACCTGAGCCACATCAAGAAACTGTCCGTTATCACCACCGGCGTCAATATCGCGCTGCAGCTGGGGGGCGAACCGGGCGTGAACATTTTGCTGACCGGCGGCTCGTTCAAATTTCCGACGCTCTCCACTTCCGGGGATAAAGCCGCCAGCTTCTTCGAAAACGTGCTGGCCCAGAAACTGTTCCTCGCGACGGCCTGTATCTCACCCCGTCACGGACTCAGTTTCCCAAGCGAAACCGACATCAAACTGAAAATGGCGATGATCAACGCAGCCAACACGGTGTATGTGGTTGCCGACTCCAGCAAGATCGATAAGGTGTCGATGTTCGCATTGCCCTGTGACTGGCAGCATATCGACTATTTGATTACCGACGACGGTATCAGCAATACCGCCATACAGGCCTTTGAGAAGGTAGGGGTGAAGGTGTTGATGGCAGGCGCCTGACTGGCGCCTGCGAGAAGCGTGCTTATTCCGGCTTGCGCGCCGCAATTTCCTGCTGCTCTTGCGGCGGTGGCGTCAGCGGGCCGAACCAGCGCTGCGCCAGCCAGCAGGTAACCACCACCAGCAGCCAACTGATCAGCGTGGCCATCGCCAGATCGCGCGGCCAGTGCATGCCCAACAGCAGACGGCTGCCCATCACGCCGGTCGCCCACACCATCAGCAGCGCGACGGTTTTATAATGGCGGCGCGGCCACAGCAGCCCTACGCCCAACAGCGCCCAGGTGGCGGCGAACATGGTGTGCCCCGACGGGAAAGCGAAGCCGGTTTCAAACTGCCAGTGCTTGCGCAGCCAGTTCGGCACCAGCGTCTGATCCTGCAGTTGCTCGCGCACCAGCGCGCTGCGCTCTTTGCGATGCAGCGAATAGAAGTATTTGCCGTCCACGCCGTGGGTTTGCTCCAGCCATACCACGAACGGCCGCGGTTCCTGCACCCGATCCTTGATTAACGACTTCACCCCCTGCCCGATCACCAGCGCGGCGAAAAGCAGGAGCGCCAGACCGATAGCCGCCTTCAGGCGAAAGCGCAGGCACCACAAAAACCAACCGCAGAGGATAGCGCTGGTCAGAATGCCCCATGGCGAGGTCACGGTTTCGGTCACCCAGTACAGCGCTTTGAGCAGCGGCTCATTGCCGCCGGGTTGCCAGTGCCAACCGGATACCCAGACCGCCAGCGGCATCAACAGCAGCAGCAGTGCGCCGCCCGCCGTGCGTTTTGCTATCTCGTACATTCTATTCTTCCTCTGCGTGAATCAGGCTGCAGTGTAACAAGAGTGTAATCTTGATAACACGCGAAAAATTAAACAGATAGGCAACCTATCGCAATAATAGGTGGCCAGAAAACGCCATCTGCTGGTTTGCTGAGCACCGCCCGGCAAGAAGTTGTGGCAAAATAGCCGATAATTAACGAAATAGAGATCGGCGTAGCACGTTTTAGTCTTGGTCAATTTACCGAACCGGACTTAGGATGCGCGACAATGATTGAATCGTACGCTTTTGTGGAGAGTGACATGCAGCTTAAACGGGTGGCAGAGGCTAAACTGCCGACACCTTGGGGCGATTTCCTGATGGTAGGATTCGAAGAACTGGCGACCGGGCATGACCATCTGGCGCTGGTATTCGGTGATATTTCCGGCGAAGCGCCGGTGCTCGCGCGCGTGCATTCCGAATGTCTGACCGGCGATGCTCTGTTCAGCCTGCGCTGCGACTGCGGTTTTCAACTGGAAGCCGCGCTGGAGCAGATCGCCGAAGAAGGCCGCGGCATCCTGCTTTATCATCGCCAGGAGGGCCGCAATATCGGCCTGTTGAACAAGATCCGCGCCTATGCCCTGCAGGATAAGGGCGCAGACACCGTGGAAGCCAACCACCAGCTCGGCTTCGCCGCCGACGAGCGCGACTTCACCCTGTGCGCCGACATGTTCAAACTGCTGGGCGTCGACGCGGTGCGTTTGCTGACCAACAACCCGAAAAAGGTCGAGATCCTGACCGAAGCCGGCATCAACATCAGCGAGCGCGTGCCGCTGATCGTCGGCCGCAACCCGAAGAACGAACACTACCTGGCGACCAAGGCCGCCAAAATGGGCCATTTGCTCGACCAGAAGTGATCGCCGCCGCGGCGGAAACAATCAGGGCGCCTTGCGGCGCCCTTTTTATTGCTTAATTACAGCATTTTCCTGATCACATAGTGCAGAATGCCGTCGTTTTCGTAGTAGGTCAGCTCATTGCCGGTATCGATGCGGCAACGGGTGTCGATCACTTCCTTGCGCCCGTCGACATAGGTGATGTGCACCGGCACCGTCTGGCCCGGCTGCAGCTGCTGCAGGCCGCCGACGCTGATCTGCTCATCCCCGGTCAGCCCCAGGGTTTTGCGCGTCACTCCTTGCGGGAACTCCAGCGGCAAAATCCCCATGCCGATCAGGTTGGAGCGGTGGATACGCTCGAAGGACTCGGCAATCACCACCCGCACGCCCAGCAGGCGCGGCCCCTTCGCCGCCCAGTCGCGGCTGGAGCCGGAACCGTACTCTTTACCGGCGATCACCGCCAGCGGCACCTTCTCCTGCTGATACTGCATGGCGGCGTCGTAGATAGACAGCTGCTGCTGCGACGGAATATGGCGGGTATAACCGCCTTCCACGCCCGGCACCATTTCGTTGCGGATGCGGATGTTGGCGAAGGTGCCGCGCATCATCACTTCGTGGTTGCCGCGGCGCGAGCCGTAGGAGTTGAAATCCTGCGGCGCCACGCCGTGCTCGCTCAGGTAGCGCCCCGCCGGGCTGTCGCGCTTGATGTTGCCCGCCGGCGAGATGTGGTCGGTGGTCACCGAATCGGCCAGAATCGCCAGAATGCGCGCGTCTTTGATGTCCTGTACCGGATCCGGCTTCACCTTCATGGTGCTGAAGAACGGCGGATGGCGGATATAGGTAGAATCCTCCTGCCACTGATAGGTCGCCGAACCGGCCACCTGGATCGCCTGCCAGTTGGCGTCGCCGTCGAACACTTCGCCGTATTCCTTATGGAACATCTCGGTGCGCACTTCTTCCACCGCCTGAGCGATGTCCTGACTGCTCGGCCAGATATCCTTCAGGTAGACCGGTTGACCGTCGTTGCCCTCGCCCAGCGGCTCTTTGGTCAGGTCAATCTTCATACTGCCCGCCAGCGCATAAGCCACCACCAGCGGCGGCGAGGCCAGCCAGTTGGTTTTCACCAGCGGGTGAATACGCCCTTCGAAGTTGCGGTTTCCCGACAGCACCGCGCCCACGGTCAGATCGCCCTCTTTGATCGCCTGCTCGATCGGATCCGGCAGCGGGCCGGAGTTACCGATACAGGTGGTGCAGCCATACCCCACCAGGTTGAACCCCAGCTCTTCCAGATAGGCGGTGAGTTTGGCGCTGTCGAAGTAGTCGGTTACCACTTTGGATCCCGGCGCCAGCGAGGTTTTTACCCAGGGTTTGCTGCGCAGCCCTTTCTTGACGGCATTTTTCGCCAGCAGGCCGGCCGCCATCATCACGCTCGGGTTGGAGGTGTTGGTGCAGGAGGTGATCGCTGCGATCACCACCGCGCCGTCGCGCAGTTCGTGCTGCTGCCCGTCCAGCGTAAAGGTTTTGCTGTCGGTATTGGCTTTGTGCCCCCCGATATCCAGCTCGGTAGCGGCCTTGAACGCCTGCGGCACATTCGGCAGCGCAACGCGATCCTGCGGGCGTTTCGGCCCGGCGAGGCTGGCTTCCACGGTTGACATGTCCAGCGCCAGCGAGCTGGTGAAGACCGGTTCATCACCCGGGTTACGCCACATGCCCTGCGCTTTGGCGTAGGCTTCCACCAGTGCGATTTGTTCGGCGCTGCGGCCGCTGAGCTTCATATAGCCGAGCGTAACGTCATCCACCGGGAAGAAACCGCAGGTGGCGCCGAACTCCGGCGACATGTTGGCGATGGTTGCCCGGTCCGCCAGCGGCAGATCGGCCAGCCCGTCGCCGTAAAACTCGACGAATTTGCCGACAACGCCGTGCTTGCGCAGCATTTGGGTCACGGTCAGCACCAGGTCGGTGGCGGTAATGCCCTCGCGGAGCTTGCCCGTCAGCTTGAAGCCGACCACGTCCGGGATCAACATCGACACCGGCTGGCCCAGCATCGCCGCTTCCGCTTCGATGCCGCCGACGCCCCAGCCGAGGATGCCGAGGCCGTTGATCATGGTGGTGTGGGAATCGGTGCCCACCAGCGTATCGGGATAAGCCACGCGGCGGCCGCTTTCGTCGCTGTGCCAGACCGTTTGGCCAAGGTATTCAAGGTTAACCTGGTGACAGATGCCTGTGCCCGGCGGCACTACGCGGAAGCGGTTGAAGGCTTTCTGCCCCCAGCGCAAAAAGGTGTAGCGCTCGTGGTTGCGCTGCATTTCGATACGCACGTTGTCTTCAAAGGCGTTGTCATCGCCAAATTCATCGACGGTAACCGAGTGGTCAATCACCAGATCCACCGGCGACAGCGGGTTCACCTGGTCGACGTTGCCGCCCAGCCGCCGTACCGCTTCGCGCATCGCCGCCAGATCCACCACCGCCGGTACGCCGGTAAAATCCTGCATCAGCACGCGCGCCGGACGGTAGGCGATCTCACGGTTAGCATGGCCGGTTTGCAGCCAGGCAACGATGGCCTTGAGGTCGTCAACCTGCACGGTGTCGCCATCCACATGGCGCAGCAGGTTCTCCAACAGCACTTTCATTGATTTCGGCAACCGGTCGATATCACCCAGCTGCTTCGCCGCCAGCGGCAGGCTGTAGTAGTAATACTCGCTATTCAGCGCAACCAGCTTATCCAGACTTGTTTCACGAAGATCGGACGACATAGCTCCTCCATTTCTTATTGTGACTAAAACAGGGTAATCAGTGAGGTCTTGTTTAAAGATACCACAAAGATAAGTTAACGTTTTGATAACAACACGATTTGATCACAACGATAGGCGGGAACAATCAGCGGGAAGGAAGTGCGAGCGCCGCCAAGGGGTTAGGCAATGCGCCAACAAAAACGCCGCGACGAGGCGGCGTTTTGGCTGGGAAGATTTCGCAGCTTTAGCGGGGTTTACGCACCAGGCGGCGACAGACTATTAGGACAACCGCCGCAATGATGGCAGAGACACCCAATTTAATGGCAATGACAACCGAGTCGAAATTATTCATCCCTATTTCACCATCACCGCTAATTTCTATGTTGTTGGAAACGAAGCTGTCGAAAATGCCGTCTGGTAGGTAGCGCAGCAACAAAAGGGTGAGCAACAAGAACAGAACAATCCAGAGACTTTTTTTCATTGTGATACCAGGCATTTACGGTAATCAGTACGGATTTCCGGGCTAAAAAAAACCCGGTTAGGCAGGCGCCTAACCGGGATTGATTTGATATCGCCGACAGTTACTTAATCGGCAGTTTGATGTCCTTGAACATCGCTTCGATCTCTTCGTTGGAGCGCAGCGCCACCGCGCTGTCTACCACATCGCGCGTCAGGTGCGGCGCGAAGCGCTGAATGAAGTCGTACATGTAGCTGCGCAGGAAGGTGCTGCGGCGGAAACCGATCTTGGTGGTGCTGTAGGTGAAGATATCACGCGCATCCACCGTCACCAGATCCGGATCCTGCACCGGATCCACCGCCATGCTGGCGATCACCCCCACCCCCAATCCCAGACGCACGTAGGTTTTGATCACGTCGGCGTCGGTGGCGGTAAAGACAATGCGCGGCGTCAGGCCGGCGCGGTTGAAGGCGGTATCCAACTCCGAACGCCCGGTAAAGCCGAAGGTGTAAGTGACGATCGGGTAAGCCGCCAGCTCTTCAATGCTGATGCTGCTTTTGCCCGCCAAAGGATGATCGGGCTTCACGACTACCGCGCGGTTCCAGTGGTAGCACGGCAGCATGATGAGATCGTCGTACAGGTGCAGCGCTTCGGTAGCGATGGCGAAATCGGCGGTCCCTTTGGAGACCGCTTCGGCGATCTGCGTCGGCGAGCCCTGATGCATGTGCAGCGAGACGCGCGGGTAACGCTCGATGAAGCCTTTGATTACGTTGGGCAAGGCATAGCGGGCCTGGGTATGCGTGGTGGCGACGTACAGCGAGCCTTTGTCCGGGTAGGTGTGTTCACCGGCGACGGCTTTTATGGCGTCCACTTTGGACAGCACTTCACGTGCAATGCGAATGATTTCCTGGCCGGCTGGGGTGACCTGAGTCAGGTGTTTGCCGCTGCGGGCGAAAATCTGGATGCCCAGCTCATCTTCGAGCATGCGCACCTGCTTACTGATGCCGGGTTGCGAGGTATAGAGCCCTTCTGCCGTCGAGGAGACATTCAGGTTGTGGTTAACCACTTCCACAATGTAACGAAGCTGCTGCAATTTCATATCTTATACCATCCTAGGTTAAACACTGCGGCTTACCCGCAGCCAGGTATATCGGTGTCGCCCCGGTATGCTGAAACTCACAAGCCATAAACACCGTGTTTTACCCTGATGGTGAAGAAAACGCCGTTGTTAATAAGCTTTAATAATAAAAAAACTTTTTATATAACCACTATACCACGTTGCAGCTTCAAGTATAGGTCCGCGTCACACTATGATAACGATTATTTTGCATTGGTATCAACGTGAAACGGCGGTGGCGGAGGGATAAAAACAGCAAAGGATAGATCCGTTTGTCGCTTTTCACCAATAAAAAAACCAGCCGCCGGGGCTGGTTCTTCATCTTACTGGCAGGACAGCGGCCTTACTTCTTGCCTTCGACCCACTTGCCGTCCACGTAGAACGCGGACCAACCGGTCGCCTTGCCATCTTTTTCAGAAGAGACGTACTGCTGTTTGGTTTTACGGCTGAAACGCACCAGCGTTTTATTGCCTTCGGCATCCGCCACCGGCGCATCGGCCAGATAGCGCAGCTTCTCCGGCAGGCGATCCTTGAAGCGAGCCAGCTCTTCCACCAGCGGCGCACGGGTCTCGCGCGATTTAGGGAAGGTGTTGGCCGCCAGGAACACGCCGGCAGCGCCGTCACGCAGCACGAAATAGGCGTCGGACTTCTCGCACGGCAGCTCCGGCAACGGCACCGGATCTTCCTTCGGCGGCGCGACATCGCCGTTACGCAGGATCTTGCGGGTGTTTTTACAGTTCTCGTTGGTACAGCCCATGTACTTGCCGAAACGCCCCATTTTCAGGTGCATTTCCGAGCCGCACTTGTCGCACTCCACCACCGGGCCATCGTAGCCTTTCAGGCGGAACTCGCCCTCTTCGATTTCATAGCCGTCACACGCCGGGTTGTTACCGCAAACGTGCAGCTTGCGCTGGTTGTCGATCAGGTAGCTGTCCATCGCCGTACCGCATTTCTTGCAGCGACGGCGGGCGCGCAGCGCGTTGGTTTCCGCGTCGTCGCCTTCGAGGATATTGAGCACTTCCGCTTCCGGCACCAGATTGATGGTGGTTTTGCAGCGCTCCTTCGGCGGCAGCGCATAGCCGGAACAACCGAGGAACACGCCGGTGCTGGCCGTACGGATGCCCATTTTGCGGCCGCAGGTCGGGCAGTCGATGCTGGTCATCACCATCTGGTTAGGCCGCATGCCGCCTTCTTCCGGATCCTTCTCCGCCGTTTCCAACTGCTCGCTGAAGTCGACGAAGAACTCGTCCAGCACCGCTTTCCACTCGGCCTGGTTGTTGGCAACCTCATCGAGACCGTCTTCCATGCGCGCGGTGAAGTCATAGTTCATCAGCTCGCGGAAGTTTTCTTCCAGGCGATCGGTGACGATCTCGCCCATTTTCTCGGCATAGAAGCGGCGGCTTTCCACCCGCACATAACCGCGATCCTGAATGGTCGAGATGATGGAGGCGTAGGTGGACGGACGGCCGATACCGCGTTTTTCCAGCTCTTTCACCAGCGAGGCTTCGCTATAGCGCGCCGGCGGCTTGGTGAAGTGCTGGCTCGGGATCAGTTTCTGCAGATCCAGCTCGCTGCCGATTTCGACGTATGGCAGGGTGCGATCTTCATCGCCCTTGCGCAGCGCCGGCATCACCTTGGTCCAGCCGTCAAAGCGCAGCGTACGGCCCTTGGCCCGCAGCTGATAATCGCCGGCCTTCACCGTCAGCGTGGTGGAATCGTATTGCGCCGGCGTCATCTGGCAGGCGACGAACTGGCGCCAGATCAGCTGATACAGCTTCTGCGCGTCCGCTTCCATGTCTTTCAACTGCTCGGCGAGCACGTTCACGTCCGAAGGACGGATCGCTTCGTGCGCTTCCTGCGAATTCTCTTTGCTGCTGTACTGATTTGGCGCCTTCGGCAGGTATTTGTCGCCGAAGTTGTCGCCGATATAGCCACGCACCATGTTGAGCGCATCCTGGCTCAGGTTGGTGGAATCGGTACGCATATAGGTGATGTGGCCGGCTTCATACAGCCGTTGCGCCATCATCATGGTTTTCTTCACGCCGAAGCTCAGGCGGGTGCTGGCGGCCTGTTGCAGCGTGGAGGTAATGAAAGGCGCGCCCGGTTTGCTGCTGGTCGGTTTGTCTTCGCGATCCAGCACCGTGTAACGGGCTTTTTCCAGCAGTTTGACCGCGGCGTGAGTCTGCTCGCGGTTGACCGGCTTGAACGGTTTGTCGTGCGCATGGGTCACTTCCATCTGCAGCGCAGTTTCACCCTTCGCCAGCAGATCGGCATGCAGCTCCCAGTACTCTTCCGGCACGAAGGCCTTGATGTCGCGTTCGCGCTCGACCACCAGGCGCACCGCCACCGACTGCACGCGGCCGGCGGACAGGCCGCGGGCGATTTTCTTCCACAGCAGCGGCGAGACCATATAGCCCACCACGCGGTCCATGAACCGGCGCGCCTGCTGCGCGTTGACGCGGTCAATGTTCAGCTCGCCCGGCTGTTTGAACGCCTGCTGGATCGCGTTTTTGGTGATTTCGTTAAACACCACGCGGCTAAAGCGTTTGTCATCCCCACCGATCACTTCCCGCAGGTGCCAGGCGATGGCTTCCCCTTCGCGGTCAAGGTCGGTTGCGAGATAAATGTGGTCGGCGTTTTCCGCCAACGATTTTAACTCGGCGACCACTTTTTCTTTACCCGGCAGGATTTCATAATGCGCTTTCCAGCCGTGGTAAGGGTCGACGCCCATGCGATTTACCAGCGCCGCCTTCTCATCTTTTTTAACTTTTTTCTTGGCTTTATCTTCGGTTGAGTCAGCGCTCTTTTTGCTGGCTGAGCCACTGGTCGGCAAATCACGGATATGACCGACGCTGGACTTCACCACGTAGTCACTTCCTAAATATTTATTAATAGTTTTGGCTTTTGCCGGGGACTCAACTATTACGAGAGCTTTACCCATATTTACCTTTACCTAATTTATTTCTTCTAAAAAGAAGTCTTTTATCTCGCCGTGCCGCGGCAATTCGTGTCTCTTTTTTTATATTGCGGCAGTCTGGCAAGAGATCAACAGATTTTTTTCTTTTGGTTGCCCAACTGCTCAACCTGAACGCAAGTTGTTGATCCTGCCTGCTATTCACCCATGCCCCAGAAGTATGGCTGTGTGAGTTTTATTCATGGCGTAAACAAAACCTTCCACCCGACGCCGCAAAATCCCACACTGTACCTGATAAAAAGCGTCACGCAACCTAATTAGCACGGAAAGACCGATTTCGCCAACCGGCGGCCGCCCATGGCCATCCAGACGGCAAATAAACCTTAGTCGGTTTGCGGATAAAAGCGAACCGGCGTTAGAATATGCGCAGAGTTTTTAGTTTGGAGTCTAATAAATGCGCACAAATACTGCCCCTATCGGCCGCGAGGCCCTGCTGGCGGAAGCAAATAACATCATCCGCCAACACGAAGATTATCTGCACGGCATGATCGCCACCGACGTTGAACAAAAAAGCGGCGTTTTAGTTTTCCGCGGCGAATACTTTTTGGATGCCGATGGATTGCCCACCGCCAAAACCACCGCGGTATTTAATATGTTTAAACATTTGGCCCATCTGCTTTCGGAAAAATACCACCTGGTCGATTGAGAAAAGAAAACGGGGGCAGCTGGCCCCCGTTGATTCACGCTATCGCCACCGTTACAGCAGCGGCTTTTCACCACGCTGCCACCAGCGCAACAGCAAGCGATCGACGCTTTCCGCCGCGCTGCCGGTGAAGCGATCCATCAGGCGTTTGCGGCGCGTATAGCGCACGGCGATCACTTCGTGGTTGTCCAGCTCGGCGATCAGCAAGTCATCGCTGGTGCCGATGGCGTCGATCAGCCCCTTCTCTTTCGCCTGTGAACCGAACCAGTGCTCACCGGTGGCGACGCTGTCGATGTCCAGCGACGGGCGCTGCTCATGCACGAAGCGCTTGAACAGCTCGTGGGTTTCGTTCAGATCTTCGCGGAACTTCTCGCGCCCCTGTTCGGTGTTTTCGCCAAACAGCGTCAGCGTGCGTTTGAACTGCCCGGCGGTGTGCAGCTCCACGTCGATGTCGTTCTTCTTCAGCAGGCGGTGGAAGTTCGGGATCTGCGCCACCACGCCGATGGAGCCGATGATGGCGAACGGCGCCGCCACGATGCGATCCGCGACGCAGGCCATCATGTAGCCGCCGCTGGCCGCCACTTTATCCACCGCTACCGTCAGGCGAATGCCGCCTTTGCGCAGGCGCTCCAGCTGCGAGGCCGCCAGGCCGTAGCCGTGCACCACCCCGCCCGGGCTTTCCAGGCGCAACAGAACTTCATCCTGCGCCGACGCTACCGCCAGCACCGCCGAGATCTCTTCGCGCAGCGAGGTCACCTCGTGCGCGTCCATGCTGCCCTTGAAGTCCAGCACATACAGGCACGGCTTAGTCACTTCCACCGCGCCGGACTTGGCGCGCTGCTTCTTCAGCTTGTCGTCGGCCTTGGTCTGCTTCTTGAACTGTTTCAGCCAGACCTTCTGCTCGGCGGTATCCATACGCGCCAGGCGCATATCACGCTGCATCTCGCGATACTGTTCACCGAGATCGGTCAGCTGCAGCTCCCCTTTCTGGCGGTTCTTGCGTTGCCCCAAACTGACCGCCAGGATGGCCAACGCGGCGATGGCAAGCACCACCGTGGCGACCTTGGCCAGAAACAGGCCATAAACAGATATAAACTCCACAGATTCCGCCTTTATTTACAGGTTGTTAGTATGCTTCTTTCCATTTTAGCCAACCGCAGCGGCTGCTGTCGCGGCTAAATGAAAATTCATTGCGCACGGATCATCACTATGGGGACGATTCAAGGCCGAACCAAGGCGCCGCCGCCGTGCTTTTGTTACAAAAGAATGCCATTTCAGCCTGCTACGCATTGAAAATGCCCACGGATTAAGGCATATAACACCCATTATTCATCAATACGATGAGACGGATTCGCTGCGCGGCCCGCAGACGGTCGAGCCTTCGCTCCCGCCCCGGCCGCGCGTTTCACCCTTGCTCCCCGATATTCGCGGGAGAACAGCCACCCAGGCGAGGATTTATCGTGCATTACCAACCCAAACAAGATCTGCTCGAACAACGTATCATTTTGGTCACCGGCGCCGGCGACGGCATCGGCCGCGAAGCGGCGCTGACCTACGCGCGCTTCGGCGCTCAGCTGGTGCTGCTGGGGCGCACTGAGAGCAAACTGCTGGCGGTACAACAAGAGATCGCGGCCCAGGGCGGCGCCCCGGCCTTAGTGGTGACACTGGACTTGCTGCACGCCACTCCGGAGCAATGCCGGCAGATAGCCGACGATCTGGCGAGCCAGATCCCCCGCCTTGACGGCGTTCTGCACAACGCCGGCCTGCTCGGCGACATCGCGCCGATGGCCGACCTGTCGATGACCATGTGGCAAGAGGTGATGCAGGTTAACGTCAACGCCACCTTTATGCTGACTCAGGCGCTGCTGCCGCTGCTGCTGAAATCCCACGCCGGTTCGCTGGTGTTCACCAGTTCCAGCGTCGGGCGCACCGGCCGCGCAGACTGGGGTGCCTATGCGGTGTCGAAGTTCGCCACCGAGGGCATGATGCAGGTGTTGGCCGACGAGTATAAAAACCGCAATTTGCGGGTGAACTGCATCAATCCGGGCGGCACCCGCACCAAAATGCGCGCATCTGCCTTCCCGCACGAAGACAAGAACAAGCTGAAAACCCCGGCCGATATCATGCCGCTGTATCTGTATCTGATGGGCGAAGACAGCCGCCGCAAAACCGGCATGAGCTTCGACGCGCAGCCGAACCGTAAACCCGGCGCGGCCGAATAATAAGGAGCGTTTCATGGCGGAAGATCGTCATCAACAGCGCCAGCAGCGCCTGAAAGAACAGGTCGATGCCCGCATCGCCGCCGCGCAGGACACGCGCGGCCTGCTGCTGGTGTTTACCGGCAACGGCAAGGGTAAAACCACGGCCGCCTTCGGCACCGTCACCCGGGCGGTTGGCCACGGCATGCGCGCCGGGGTGATCCAGTTCATCAAGGGCGAGTGGCCCAATGGCGAAAAAAACCTGCTGCAGCAACACGGCGTTGAATTCCAGGTGATGGCCACCGGTTTTACCTGGGAGACGCAGAATAAAGCCGGTGATACCGCCGCCTGTCAGGCGGTGTGGCAGCATGGCAAACGCATGCTGGCCGACAGCAGCCTGGATCTGGTGCTGCTGGACGAAGTAACCTACATGCTGACCTACGGCTATCTGGAACTGGAAGAGCTGAAGGCAGCGTTGCTGGAGCGCCCTGCGCACCAAACGGTGATCTTGACCGGGCGCGGTTGCCATCGCGATCTGCTGGAACTGGCGGATACGATCACGGAGATGCGGCCGGTGAAACACGCGTTCGATGCAGGCGTGAAGGCGCAACAGGGGATCGATTGGTAACAAAAAGTTCTGGCCCCGAACGGGGCCAGAATGAGGGATTAGCTGCGTTTGCTTGGCTTGCCCGGTTTACCCGGCTTGCTGCCTGGCGCACTGCGGCGGCCGCTGCCGGCCACCTGGGAGTGGCGCTTGACCGCGCGGCGGATCTGGTTGGCCTTCACGCGGCGGCGTTCACGCTCCACCGGCATTTTGCTGACCGTTTCCGGCTTCAATTCCACCAGCTCGCGCAGGTAGTTGATCGCCGGCAGATCCAGCTCGGCCCAGCCGCCGCGCGGCAGGCCTTTCGGCAGATCGATGTCGCCGTAGCGCACGCGGATCAGACGGCTCACCTGCACACCCACCGCTTCCCACAGGCGACGCACTTCACGGTTACGGCCTTCGGTCAGGGTCACGTTGTACCACTGGTTGAGGCCTTCTCCGCCCTGGAAGCTGATGGTGCGGAAGGCGGCCGGGCCGTCTTCCAGCTGCACACCCTTGCTCAGCTGCTTCACTTTCGCATCGTCAACCTGGCCGAACACGCGTACCGCATACTCGCGCTCCACTTCACGGCTCGGGTGCATCAGACGGTTGGCCAGTTCGCCATCGGTGGTGAACAGCAGCAGACCGGAGGTGTTGACGTCCAGTCGCCCTACCGCCACCCAGCGTGAACCGCGCAGCTTCGGCAAGCGATCGAACACCGTCGGGCGGCCTTCAGGATCGCTGCGGGTACACAGCTCGCCTTCCGGTTTGTAGTAAGCCAGCACCCGGCAAACCACCTCTTCGGATTCTTTGATCGACAGGACATGACCGTCCAGACGAATTTTCATCGCCGGCGTCACTTCAACGCGATCGCCCAGCTTGGCGACCTTGCCGTCGACGCTGACGCGCCCGGCTTCAATCATGGTTTCGATTTCACGACGCGAGCCATGCCCGGCGCGCGCTAAAACTTTCTGTAACTTTTCGCTCATTGAGCAACCTCTAATGTCGCCTTCACAGGCGTCGGGGGGATAACCGCCGCGGCCAAGCGCCACCACGGTAATAATACGTTTATCAGGATCGAACCGCGCATTATACAGGCTTTCTAAGGTGTTGAAACCCACTTTATCGGCGGTGCCCCCCTTCAGGCGGCGTTCACGGCGCTAAAAAATCCTCCACCGCCCACAGCACCGCGTCGGGCCGTTCCAGAATGCCGAGGTGAGTACGAGCCTCCCCTAACCGTACCACGGAGAAAAACGGCTGCTCGGCGGCAAATGCCTGCTGCTGCCGCAGATAGTCGTCGCGGCGATCCAACGAGTAAATATGCCGGCACGGCGGCGGCGCGCTCATTCCCGCCAGGCGTTGCAGCGGCGAGCCGAATTGCCGGTAGGCCTGTTCGATGGCCACGCCGGCGGCACGCCAGAGCCGGTAATCTTCCTGCGCCATCTCGACCTCCAGATGGCGTTTGACCCGATCGTGGCGGATGCCGCCCTGCCAGAAGTCGAACAAGGCGTCGCGCGCCGCCAGCCACTGCTGCGGCTGCTGCATGCGGCTCACCGCCGTAAAGAACGCCGGCTCCGGCTGCGTCATGATCCAGTCGAGAAACACCATGCCCCGTACCCGCTGCGGCAATGCTTCGGCCAGCGCCACCGCCAGCCAGCTGGCGTGCGCCACCGACAGGGTGATCACGTTGTCCAAACGCAGCGCCGACAGCAGCTGACGCACATCTTCCAGCAAATCGTCCGCCGCCAGCGACATCCCCGCCGCTTTTGACGACAGGCCGTGGCCGCGCCAGTCGATGCTGATCACCCGATAGCGTTCGGCGGCCAGAGCGATGAACGGCTCAAATACGGTTTTCGGCTCGCACCAGCCGGGCAGCAGCACCAACGTGAGCGGCCCTGAGCCGATATCCTGATAGTCGAGCGCCATGTTGGCGCTGTGAAATGCGGTCATATTACCTCCTGCGCGTCTCTCCCCGACCCGTTCGGGAAATACCGACGGGGATAAGGTGACAGCGCAGCAGGCATTGATCTATTGAAGTTCGTGCGGAAAGAGTCCGAGCGCACCTTATGAAAAAATGCGCACGAATTGGAATAGGAACTTAATGGCGCACGCAGGGATAGGCGGCGCTTAACGCCAGCATGATCACCGACGGTGCGGAATAATGCAGCTGCTCAGGATGCTCGTTCAAATATTGCATCACCGCGTCGGCGGCTACGCCGATGCTCATCCCGGCTTCGGGGCAAATATTGCGATTGCCCTGCATGGAATAGGTATCGAATACGCCGGCGACGTATCCCATGAACATGCCGCCATTCAGCGCTTCGGCCACGGTGGCTTCACCGTTTTTATTTTTTACGTAACCGCCGGATTCCGCCAGCAAACCGCTGCCCGAATAAAACCCCGCATTTGCCATTGAGGAAAATAATAAGGCCGCTAAAAAAGAAACCTGTTTAATCATTGCTGCGCATCCTGCCCATTATCAATTCTGAAGTAATCAAGAATAGCGGCTTTCATGCGAAATAGCGTCGCTTCAGCCGATTTTCAGACAATGGGCAAGGTGGCAACAATTGACATCAACGGAAAGGCGCCGCGTCACCCGCCCCTTCACGCACCACTTCCGGTGAGGATTCGGTCAGATCGATAACCGTCGTCGGCTGTTGGCCGAGGAAGCCGCCGTGGATCACCAGATCGACCACCTTGCCTAGATGATCGCTGATCTCTTCCGGATCGGACTCGGCAAAGTCATTGCCCGGCAGCATCAGCGTGGTGGACATCATCGGTTCGTTCAACGCCTCCAGCAGCGCCAATGCGATCGGGTTCGACGGCACGCGCAGGCCGATGGTTTTGCGCTTGTCATTCATCAGACGGCGCGGCACTTCCTTGGTCGCTTTCAGAATGAAGGTGTAGTTGCCCGGCGTATTGTTTTTGATCAGGCGGAACGCCGTATTATCGACGTGCGCATAGGTCGACAGCTCGGACAGATCGCGGCACATCAGGGTAAAGTTGTGGTTGCCGTCCAGCTGACGGATGCGGCAAATGCGCTCCATCGCCGCCTTCTCTTCCAGCATGCAACCCAGCGCATAGCCGGAATCGGTGGGATAAACGATCACCCCGCCCTTGCGCAGCACGTCAACCGCCTGGTTAATCAAACGCGGCTGCGGGTTGTCCGGGTGAATATAAAAAAGCTGACTCATGACTTGCTCCTAAAATGATGCCCGCGCGCGTTGCCACGCGCGTAAAATCAGACCGCCTCGCCCGGCTGCGGCCAATCGCGCCACACCGGCTCGACGCCGCCCGGCAGCCACAGTTTGCGGCCCAGTTCGATCCACGAACAAGGCTGATGAAAATCAGAGCCTTGCGAGGCCAACAGGCGGTAGTCCTGGGCGTATTTCGCCAATTGCGAGCGCTCATGCGGCGCCTGCTGACACTGCGCCACTTCCATGGCGTCGCCGCCGTGTTCGGCGAAATACGCCAGCAAACGTTTCAACCACTTCGCGGTCAGATCGTAACGGCCGGGATGCGCCATCACCGCCTGACCGCCCGATTGATGAATCGCATCAATGGCTTGTTCTATTGTACACCACTGCGGCGGCACGTAGCCGGTTTTGCCCTTGGCCAGGTATTTCTTGAACACCTGCGCCATGTTGTCCGCCACGCCTATCTCCACCAGGTAACGGGCGAAATGGCCGCGGGTCACCGCACCGGCCCCCGCCAACCGCTGGGCGCCGGCATAGGCGTCGGGAATGCGCGCCTTGCCCAGACGCACGCCGATCTCCTGCGCACGGCGATTGCGGCGTTCGGTTTGTTCCGCCAATAGCGCCACCAGCGCCGGGTGCGCGACGTCCATGCCCAATCCAACGATATGGATCTCATGATTTTCCCACAGCGTCGAGATTTCCACCCCGTTGACCAACCGCAGCGGCAACGCCTGCTCCGCAATGGCGGCGGCGGCCTCGGCCAACCCGGCGGTGGTATCGTGATCGGTGATCGCCAGCACGCCCACGCGCATCTCGACCGCCCGCTGCACCAGCTGCGTCGGCGTCAGGTAGCCGTCGGAGGCGGTCGTGTGGCTGTGGAGGTCGTACAGAGTAAAAGCGGTGGATTGGGGGTTACTGTCTGTCAAAACGGCTATCCGGCAATGGCTTGGATTTCTATCATACCCGCGATCGGCGGCCGGACGGAAATCTATTCTGCCCTGGCCGCAGGCGCCGGGCGGATGATGAATAGAATTCACGCTGACCGCTAAAACATTGTGCAAAAAGAGGGTTGACTTTGCTGCCGCGAACCAGTTAACTAGTACACAAGTTCACGGCAACGGCCGTGTCAGATGAGCGTTAACAGAGAGAGTCGGCAAATGAACAACTACATTTCTCTTCACGGTTGGTGGCGTACCTCCCTCTTGCGGGCGGTGTAATCGCGCATAGCTGTCATCTGACAATGCAGATTTCCTGAGCCCGCACCTGATGCGGGCTTTTTTATGGACAGAATTCACTGGAACCACCGATGATGAACACCAAACCACAACTGACATTGCTGAAGGCGCAAGCCAGCTACCGGGGCGACCCCACCACCATTTTCCACCAGCTGTGCGGTGCTCGTCCGGCCACCCTGCTGCTGGAATCGGCGGAAATCAACAGCAAACAGAATCTGCAGAGCCTGCTGGTGATTGACAGCGCGCTGCGCATTACCGCACTGGGTCATACCGTCAGCGTACAGGCGCTGACCGCCAACGGCGCAGCGCTGCTGCCGCTGCTGGACGAAGCGCTGCCGCCCGAGGTGCGCAATCGGGCGCGCCCCAACGGCCGCGAACTGACCTTCCCGGCCATCGACGCGGTGCAGGACGAAGACGCCCGCTTGCGTTCACTGTCGGTGTTCGATGCGCTGCGCACGCTGCTGACCCTGGTGGACTCCCCGGCGGACGAGCGCGAAGCCGTGATGCTGGGCGGCCTGTTCGCCTACGATTTGGTCGCCGGTTTCGAAGACCTGCCGGCGCTGCGCCAGGATCAGCGCTGCCCGGATTTCTGCTTCTATCTGGCGGAAACCCTGCTGGTGCTGGATCACCAACGCGGTACGGCCCGTCTGCAGGCCAGCGTCTTCAGCGAGCAGGCGAGTGAAGCGCAGCGTTTGCAGCAACGTCTGGAACAGCTGCAGACCGAGTTGCAACAAACCCCGCAGCCGATCCCGCATCAAACGCTGGAGAACATGCAGCTGAGCTGCAACCAGAGCGACGAAGAGTACGGCGCGGTGGTCAGCGGGCTGCAAGAGGCTATCCGTCAGGGCGAGATTTTCCAGGTGGTGCCGTCGCGCCGCTTCTCCCTGCCTTGTCCGGCGCCGCTGGCGGCCTACCAGACCTTGAAAGACAACAACCCCAGCCCGTACATGTTCTTCATGCAGGATGATGACTTCACCCTGTTCGGTGCTTCGCCGGAGAGCGCGTTGAAATACGACGCGGGCAATCGCCAAATCGAAATCTACCCGATCGCCGGCACTCGCCCGCGCGGCCGGAGTAAGGACGGTTCGCTGGATCTGGATCTCGACAGCCGCATCGAGCTGGAAATGCGCACCGACCACAAAGAGCTGGCCGAGCACCTGATGCTGGTCGATCTGGCGCGCAACGATCTGGCGCGCATCTGCCAGGCCGGCAGCCGCTACGTGGCCGACCTGACCAAGGTGGACCGCTATTCGTTCGTCATGCATCTGGTTTCCCGGGTGGTGGGCACTCTGCGCGCCGATCTCGACGTGCTGCACGCCTACCAGGCCTGCATGAACATGGGCACCCTGAGCGGCGCGCCGAAAGTGCGCGCGATGCAGCTGATCGCCGCCTCCGAAGGCACACGCCGCGGCAGCTACGGCGGCGCGGTAGGCTACTTCACCGCCACCGGCGATCTGGATACCTGCATCGTCATCCGTTCCGCCTACGTTGAAGACGGCATCGCCACCGTGCAGGCCGGCGCCGGCGTGGTGCTGGATTCCATCCCGCAGGCAGAAGCCGACGAAACCCGTAATAAAGCCCGTGCCGTGCTGCGCGCCATCGCCACTGCGCACCATGCCAAGGAGGTGTTCTGATGGCCGATATCCTGTTGCTCGACAACGTCGACTCCTTTACCTACAACCTGGTCGATCAGCTGCGCGCCAGCGGCCACCAGGTGGTGATTTACCGTAACCAGATCGCCGCCGAGGTGATCATCGAACGCCTGGAACACATGACCCAGCCGGTGTTGATGCTGTCGCCCGGCCCTGGCACGCCGTCAGAAGCGGGCTGCATGCCGGAACTGCTGCAGCGCCTGCGCGGCCGGCTGCCGATCATCGGCATCTGCCTCGGTCACCAGGCGATCGTCGAAGCCTACGGCGGCCAGGTCGGCCAGGCGGGCGAGATCCTGCACGGCAAAGCCTCGGCAATCGTTCACGATGGCGCAGGCATGTTCGCCGGCATGGCTAACCCCCTGCCGGTGGCGCGCTACCACTCGCTGGTCGGCAGCAATATCCCGGCCGATCTTACCGTCAACGCCCGTTTCGGCGAGATGGTGATGGCGGTGCGCGACGACCGTCGCCGCGTGTGCGGCTTCCAGTTCCACCCGGAATCGATTCTGACCACCCACGGCGCGCGCCTGCTTGAGCAGACCCTGGCCTGGGCGCTGGCGAAGTAATATAAGGAACACGACGATGCAACCTATTCTTGAGAAACTGTACCGCGCCGAGTCGATGAGCCAGCAGGAAAGCCAACAGCTGTTCAGCGCCATCGTGCGCGGCGAACTGGAGCCGAGCCAACTGGCGGCGGCGTTGATCAGCATGAAAGTTCGCGGCGAGCGCCCGGAAGAGATCGCCGGCGCCGCCAAAGCGCTGCTGGACGACGCTCAGCCGTTCCCGCGCCCTGACTACCCGTTCGCCGATATCGTCGGCACCGGCGGCGACGGCACCAACAGCATCAATATTTCCACCGCCAGCGCCTTCGTGGCGGCGGCGTGCGGCGCGAAGATCGCCAAGCACGGCAACCGCAGCGTCTCTAGCCGCTCCGGCTCCTCGGATCTGCTCGCGGCGTTCGGCATCCGCCTGGATCTGCCGGCGGAAGAAGCGCGCAAGGCGCTGGACGATCTCGGCGTGTGCTTCCTGTTCGCGCCGCAGTATCACACCGGTTTTCGCCACGCCATGCCGGTGCGCCAGCAGCTGAAGACCCGCACGCTGTTCAACGTGCTGGGCCCGCTGATCAACCCGGCGCGTCCGCCGCTGGCGCTGATCGGCGTATACAGCCCGGAACTGGTGCTGCCGATTGCCGAAACCCTGCGCGTGCTGGGTTATCAGCGTGCGGCGGTGGTCCACGGCGGCGGCATGGACGAGGTGGCGATCCACGCCACGACGCACGTGGCGGAATTGAACAACGGCGAAATCAGCAGCTACCAGCTCACGCCGCAGTCCTTCGGATTGGAAACCTATCCGCTGGAAGCCTTGCTGGGCGGCACGCCGGAAGAAAACCGTGACATTTTGGCGCGGCTGTTACAAGGTAAAGGCGAGCCGGCGCACGCCGCGGCGGTCGCGGCCAACGTCGCGTTGCTTCTGAAGTTATTCGGACATGAAGACCTGCGCCAAAATGCGCGGCAGGCACTGGATATGATCAACAGCGGGCAGGCCTATGAGCGTGTCATCGCACTGGCGGCAAGAGGATAAATGATGCAGGAAACCGTGCTACACAAGATTGTCCGCGACAAAGCGCAATGGATCGCGGCGCGACAACAGCAACAGCCCCTGGCCGGCTTTCAGAATGACATCGTACCGAGCGAACGCAGCTTCTACCACGCGCTGCAGGGCACCCGGACGGCTTTCATTCTCGAATGCAAGAAGGCCTCGCCTTCCAAGGGGCTGATTCGCGAGAACTTTGATCCGGTGGAGATCGCCACGGTCTATAAAGACTTCGCCTCGGCGATCTCGGTGCTGACCGACGAGAAATACTTCCAGGGCAGCTTCGATTTCCTGCCGCTGGTCAGTAAAACCGTCAGCCAACCGGTGTTGTGCAAAGACTTTATCATCGACCCGTATCAGATTTACCTGGCGCGCTACTATCAGGCCGACGCCATCCTGCTGATGCTGTCGGTGTTGACCGACGAACAGTACCGCCAGCTGGCCGCGGTGGCTCACAGCCTGAACATGGGCGTGCTGACCGAAGTGATCAGTGAAGAAGAGCTGCAGCGCGCGATCGCGCTGGAAGCGCGCGTGGTCGGCATCAACAACCGCGATCTGCGCGATCTGAGCATCGATCTGAACCGCACCCGTCAACTGGCGCCGCGCGTGCCGCATGGCGTGACGGTGATCAGCGAGTCGGGCATCAACAACTACGGGCAGATCCGCGAGCTGAGCCATTACGCCAACGGTTTCCTGATCGGCAGCGCGCTGATGTCGGAAGCCGATCTGCGCGCCGCCGTGCGCCGCGTGATCCTGGGCGACAACAAAGTGTGCGGCCTGACCCGTCCGCAGGACGCCGCCGCCGCCTATCAGGCCGGCGCCATCTACGGCGGGCTGATTTTCGTTGGGCGTTCACCGCGCTATGTGGACATCACCCGCGCCCGCGAAGTGATCTCCGGCGCGCCGCTGAAGTACGTCGGCGTGTTCTGCGACGCCCAGGTCGATACCGTGGCGTTGACCGTTGAGCGCCTCGGGCTGCATGCGGTGCAATTGCACGGCGCGGAAGACCAGGCCTATATCAGCGCCCTGCGCGCCCGCCTGCCGGCCGATTGCCGCATCTGGAAAGCGCTGAGCGTGAAAGATCGGGTGCCGGCGCGCGATCTGCAGCATGTCGATCGCTATCTGCTGGACAACGGCGCCGGCGGCACCGGCCAACGCTTCGACTGGTCGGTATTGCAAGGCGAAGATCTGACTAACGTGATGCTGGCGGGCGGCCTGCGCGCCGACAACTGCGTCGATGCGGCCAAGCTCGGCTGCGCCGGGCTGGACTTCAACTCCGGCGTGGAAAGCGAACCGGGCATCAAAGATCCCGCGCGCCTGGCCTCGGTCTTCCAGACCCTGCGCGCCTACTGAATACGGCTCTATATTAATAACGGATAATAACGGGAAATCTCATGACGCTGCTTAACCCCTACTTCGGCGAATTTGGTGGCCAGTATGTGCCGCAAATTCTGATGCCGGCCCTGAAACAACTGGAAGAAGCCTTTGTCAGCGCCCAGCGCGATCCGGCATTTCAGGCGGAATTTATCGATCTGCTGAAGAACTACGCAGGCCGCCCGACGGCGCTGACGCTGTGCAAAAACCTCACCGCCGGCAGCAACACCAAGCTTTATCTGAAGCGTGAAGACCTGCTGCACGGCGGCGCGCACAAGACCAACCAGGTGCTGGGCCAGGCGTTGCTGGCCAAGCGCATGGGCAAAACCGAGATCATCGCGGAAACCGGCGCCGGCCAGCACGGCGTCGCGTCGGCGCTGGCCTGCGCGCTGCTCGGCCTGAAGTGCCGCATCTATATGGGCGCCAAAGACGTCGAGCGCCAGTCGCCGAACGTGTTCCGCATGCGGCTGATGGGCGCGGAAGTGATCCCGGTGCACAGCGGCTCCGCCACCCTGAAAGACGCCTGCAACGAAGCGCTGCGCGACTGGTCCGGCAGCTATGAAACCGCGCACTATATGCTCGGCACCGCCGCCGGCCCGCACCCGTACCCCACCATCGTGCGTGAATTCCAGCGCATGATCGGCGAAGAAACCAAAGCGCAGGTGCTGGAGCGCGAAGGCCGCCTGCCGGATGCGGTTATCGCCTGCGTCGGCGGCGGCTCCAACGCCATCGGCATGTTCGCCGACTTTATCGATGACGCCGACGTTGGGCTGATCGGGGTGGAACCCGCCGGTCTGGGCATCGAAACCGGCCAGCACGGCGCACCGCTCAAGCACGGCCACGTCGGCATCTACTTCGGCATGAAGGCGCCGATGATGCAGACCGCCGAAGGCCAGATTGAAGAGTCCTATTCGATTTCCGCCGGGCTGGACTTCCCGTCCGTCGGGCCGCAGCATGCCTACCTGAACAGCACCGGCCGCGCCGAATACGTGTCGATAACCGACGACGAAGCGCTGGAAGCGTTCAAGGCACTGTCGCGCCATGAAGGCATCATCCCGGCGCTGGAATCCTCACATGCCCTGGCGCACGCGCTGAAAATGATCCGTGAAACGCCGCAGAAAGAGCAGATCCTGGTGGTCAACCTGTCCGGCCGCGGCGACAAAGACATATTTACCGTTCACGACATTTTGAAAGCACGGGGAGAAATCTGATGGAACGTTATCAGCAACTGTTCACGCGTCTGGAAAGCAGCAAGGAAGGCGCCTTCGTCCCGTTCGTGACGCTGGGCGATCCTAATCCGGCGCTGTCGCTGCAGATTATCGACACCCTGATCGAAGCCGGCGCGGACGCGCTGGAGCTGGGCATCCCCTTCTCCGATCCGCTGGCGGATGGCCCAACCATCCAAAGCGCGACGCTGCGCGCCTTCGCCGCCGGCGTCACGCCGACCCAGTGCTTCGAGATGCTGGCGGCCATCCGCCAGAAGCACCCGACCATTCCCATCGGCCTGCTGATGTACGCCAACCTGGTGTTCCATAAAGGCATAGATGCGTTTTACCAACGCTGCGCCGAAGTGGGCGTGGATTCGGTGCTGGTCGCCGACGTGCCGTTTGAAGAGTCTGCGCCGTTCCGCGCCGCCGCCGCGCGCCACGGTATCGCACCGATCTTCATCTGCCCGCCGAACGCCGATGACGATCTGCTGCGTGAAATCGCCTCGCACGGCCGCGGCTACACCTATCTGCTGTCGCGCGCCGGGGTGACCGGCACCGAAAGCCGGGCTCAGCTGCCGCTGCATCACCTGGTGAACAAGCTGCGCGAGTATCACGCCGCGCCGCCGCTGCAGGGCTTCGGCATCTCCGAACCCGAGCAGGTGAAGGCCGCACTGCAGGCCGGGGCCGCCGGCGCGATCTCCGGCTCGGCAATCGTCAAAATCATCGAACAGCACCATGCCAACCCGGCGGAGATGCTGACCAAGCTGGCGGCCTTCGTCAGCAGTATGAAGCGCGCCACCCGGGCGTGATCCTCTCCAGCGAGCGCCCCGCCGGCGCTCGCTTTAACAGCTTGTTTCCCCTCAAAGTTTATTCCATTTATTTACAGCAAAAATTTGAACAAACTCAGGTCTTGTCTCACAATGAACTTTGTTCGCTATGCATTTCTTCGTTTGATTTGGGGAATGCGCTCGCTGCGGCGAAAAACCGTAGCGAATTTCAACCATAACATTGCATGGAGAGTAATTTATGAAGCTGTTTAAAACCCTTTCGGCCTTGTGCATGGCAGCCGTTGTGGCGGTCGCGGTGAGCGCTTGCGCGCCGACGGCAAAATCAGAGGGAACAGGCGGTTATATCGATGACACCGTAGTCACCACCAAAGTGAAATCGGCACTGCTGGCGGATAAAAACATCAAGTCGCGCGAGATCAGCGTGGAAACCTTTAAAGGACGCGTACAGCTGAGCGGCTTCGTGACGTCCAGCGACGACGCCAACCGTGCGGTGCAGGTCACTCGTGGCGTGGCCGGCGTAAAATCGGTTGAAAACGTGATGCAGGTTAAATAATACCGACACAGGGAGGCGCAACGCCTCCCTGTCTGTGGCCTTCATCAGAAGCGATAACCCGCCCCGAACATAAACACCCACGGATCCAGACGCGTATCGAAGCTGTGGTGCCCGCCATTCGCATCGTTGAAGCGAGTTTTGGTTTCGATGTTCATCCACCACACCGACATGTTCAGCATCCAGTGTTCATCCAGGTTGTAATCCAGGCCGGCCTGCGCCGCCACACCCCAGGAGTCTTTCAGGTCGAGGTTGCTCAGCCCGGCGCTTTTGCCGTAGTCGTTGAACTTCTCGTCGAAGAAGGTGGTGTAGTTAACGCCGACGCCCAGGTAAGGCCGCAGTTTGTCCTGCTTGTCGCCGAAGTAGTATTGCGCCATCAGCGTAGGCGGCAATTGGTGAACGGTCGCCAGATCGGTGCCGCCCAGCGTAACCTTGTGGCGGAATGGCGTTGCGGCCAACAACTCAACGCCGATGTTGTCCGTCACCATGTAACCGAAGGTCAGACCGAGCTGGGTGTTGTTTTTCGCATCCAGCGAACCCAACCCCAATACGTTGTCCGAACCCGCATTTGGACGCACCGTCGCGGTGCCCGCGCGGAACAGGAAATCACCGGCCTGATGCGCACTTGCCAACATAGGCGCCATCATCGTCGCCAATACCACCAGAGTTGTCTTTTTCATTATCCATTCCATTTGTGTGGTTAATCGCTCGAGGGGGAATATACCTACTTTCGGGTATTTGTGATCCCATCGAGATCACATCTTATGTGTAAAAATTTAAAATCCCACTAAAAACAAGGTTACCTAACCGCCTAATAAATCAAGGATTGATCTGCATCAAAAAATCGATTTTGTTGCAAATTATCTACATGTTCAAATTTCGGTTGCGGAGAAAAATGCGGCTGAGGTAATTTCATTTTCCGTGTTGGTTTTGGTTGGTGCCGTAAGGAGTCGGTGGGCAATCAAGATGAGCGAAATCCTTAATCCCTGTGTCAGCTGCGGCGCATGCTGCGGTTATTTTCGAGTGTCATTCTATTGGGCCGAAGCCGAAGACGGCGGCGGCACCGTTCCCCTTTCCTTAACGGAGCCTTTGACCCCGTTCCTGCGCTGCATGCAGGGGACCAACAGCAAGTCCCCCCGCTGCAACGCGCTGGACGGCGAGATCGGCAAAGCCGTGTCCTGCTCGATCTACCTCAATCGGCCCAGCCCGTGCAGAGAGTTCGATCAGTCCGGCGAAAACGGCCTGCGCAACGAAGCCTGCGATCGCGCCCGGGAACGCTACGGGCTGCCGCCCCTGCCGGTGCCCCTGCCGCTCTCGCTGCCTGAGACGACGATCGTTGAAGAAATAGGCGTAGTGCAATTCGCGGGGTGCCACAGCGGCGTGGAACAGGGTACAATCACCCACTGATTTATCTCTGTTTTCCCGACGCCAAGGAGTCTGCATGCCTATCACGGCCAACGCTTTGTACCGTGACAGTTTTAACTTTTTACGCAACCAACTGGCCAGCATCCTGATGCTGGCGCTGTTGACGGCGTTTATCTCCGTGCTGCTGAATCAGGCCTTCAGCCCTGATGCCGAACAGTTGGCGACGCTCGCTGCCACCACCAGCGATTTCGCTTCGTCTACCGGTATGGGCATTCAGGAAGTGATCCAGCAGATGACGCCGGAACAGCAGATGGTGTTGCTGAAAGTGTCGGCGGCCGCCACCTTCTCCGCGCTGGTCGGCAACGTGCTGCTGGTCGGCGGGATGCTGACGCTGATCCGTCTGGTGTCGCAAGGGGAACGCACCAGCGCCCTGCGCGCGCTCGGTGCCTCGGCGCCCGATCTGCCGCGTCTGCTGCTGCTGCTGTTTATCTGCACCCTGCTGATCCAGCTCGGCCTGACGCTGTTTGTGGTGCCGGGCGTGCTCATGGCGATCGCCTTCGCGCTGGCGCCGGTGATCGCCTCCGTCGATAAAAAAGGCGTGTTCGCTTCGCTCAAGCTGAGCAGCAAGTTGGCCTTCGCCAATGCGCGCGTGATCGTGCCGGCGATGATGCTGTGGCTGGCGGCCAAGCTGCTGGTGCTGTTTTTGGTGAGCCATCTGTCAGTGCTGACGCCAAACGTCGCCAGCGTGGTGTTGACCGCGTTGAGCAACCTGGTGTCTGCCCTGCTGCTGATCTACCTGTTCCGCCTGTACATGCTGCTGCGCGGCTAACGCCGACGCAACCAAAACCCAAGGGGCACGCTTCGGCGCGCCCCTTTTTTGTTTACCCCACCGTGGCGGCTTCCGCCTGCTCCTTACTCTGAATCAGCTTCAGCGCCAGATACAGGTCCGGCACCAAAATCAGCTCTTTGTCGCGCCCTAAGCGGTTGATGCGGAACCAGCGCGTCAGCTCGGTGCGGCGCCCCGCCAGCACCAGCTTAACATTACGCTGTAATAGATCGCGTTTCAGCTCGTCGATGGCCGCCAGCACGCTGATATCGGCATGGGTAAAACTGGCTACCGCATCCACCACCACCCAGCGCGGCTGGAACGGCGTGCCGTCGACCAAATTGAGAATACGGCGTTTGAAGTACGCCACGTTGAAATAGGTCAGCGGCGAATTGAAGCGATACATCATGACGCCAGGTACCGCCTTCACCCCATTGTTGTTGCCCATGGAATGGATCATGCCTTCGTCGTTGACGCCCAGCAGCTGCTCCGTCGGCCGGAAGACGGTGCGCAGAAACTGCATCAGCCCCAGCAACACCGCCAGCCCGATGCCGCTGATCACCCCCACCAGCAGCACGCTGAGGAAGGTAAACAGCGCCAGGCGAAACGCCTGCGCGTTGCGGCGGCGCAAAACCCAGATGCCGCGAATGTCCAGCAGCGACCAGGCCGCATACATCAGCACCACGCCCAATCCTGCCACCGGAATAAACTGCAGCGGCGCCATCAGGAACAGCAAGACGAAGGCGATGACCGCAGCGGCGATGACCGACACCAGCTGGCTCTTGCCGCCGTTGGCGTCATTCACCGCGGTGCGCGAGTCCGCACCGCTGATGGCGAAACCTTGCGACAGCGCGGAGACGATATTCACCAGCCCCAGTGCACGAAACTCGGCGTCGGCGTTCACCTCATAACCGTTCTTGGCGGCAAAGCTGCGGGCGGTGAGCATCATGCTGACAAAACTCACCACCGCCAGGTTGAGCGCCGGGATCACCATGTCGCGCAGCAAGCCGGGCTGGAAGTCCGGCCACTGGACGATCGGCAACACGCCGCTGAAACCGCCCACCGTCACCACGCCATGCTGCTGCAGGCCGCCGGCCCAGGTGACGAATGCCGCCAGCACGATGGCAAACAGCGGTGCCGGCCAGTTAGGCCGCCATTTTTTAAATCCGAGCAGCGTCACCAGCGTCAACAACGACACCGCCATCGTCAACCAGTCGCTGTGCAGCAGGTTGCCGGGCAGCGCGTAGATGCGCTCGATCAGCTGCGCCGGGCGCACCGTGAATCCCAACACCTTGCCGATCTGATCGACGATGATGGTGATCGCCACCCCATTCAGCAGCCCGCTGAGGATCGGCCGCGACAGCAGATCCGCCAGCGCCCCCAGCTTGAACCGGCTGGCCAGCAGGCACCAGCCGCCCATCATCGCGGTCATCATGATGGTCAGCTGCCAATGGCGCTCCATATTACCCGCCGCCAGCGGCGTCACCACCGCGGCGATCACCGCACAGGTGGCGGCGTCGGGCCCGACGATCAGCTGGCGCGACGAGCCGAACAGCGCATAGGCCACCATCGGCAAGATACAGGAATAGAGCCCCACCACCGGGCTGACCCCGGCCAGCTCGGCATAGGCGATGGCCACCGGCAAGGCGACGGCGGCGACGGAAAGGCCGGCGCGAATATCCGGCTTGAGCCAGCTGCGTTGATACCCCAATAAATGCGTCAAACCCGGCGTCAAGGCCTGGAGAGATTTCCACTGCATGCTGTTTTCCGCGGTAAATTATCTGGTTATTATGACACTTACTATGCGGCCTGCGGCCCGCACTGGCAATGTGCCCGCGCTTTCTTGCGTAAGTTTATGCAAATTCCTGCTTTCGCGGCAGAAATCCGCCGGCCAAACGCCGATAATCGGCAACGCCCGGCGGTACACAGAGCTCGCCGAATCCGGTATAGTCGGCCGATGAACAGATGATGGATTGATTTATGAAGCAGTTTCTTGATTTCCTCCCGCTAATTGTCTTTTTCGCTTTTTACAAGCTGTACGACATTTACGTCGCTTCCGGCGCGTTAATTGTCGCCACCGCGCTGGCGCTGGTGTTCACCTGGGTGAAATACCGCAAGGTCGAGAAGATGACGCTGATCACCTTCCTGATGGTGCTGGTGTTCGGCACCCTGACGCTGGTGTTCCACAACGATTTGTTCATCAAATGGAAGGTCACGGTGATTTACGCGCTGTTCGCGCTGGCGCTGCTGATCAGCCAATGGGTGCTCAAAAAACCGCTGGTTCAACGCATGCTGGGCAAAGAGCTGACGCTGCCGGACAAAGTATGGAGCAACCTCAACCTGGCCTGGGCAGTCTTCTTCCTGGCCTGCGGCCTGGCGAACATCTATGTCGCCTTCTGGCTGCCGCAAAGCGTCTGGGTCAATTTCAAAGTCTTTGGCCTGACGGTGCTGACGCTGGTCTTCACCCTCCTCAGCGGTATCTATATTTACCGGCACATGCCGGAAGAACAGAAAAAATAGTTACAAAATTGTTAATGCCTGCGGCGCTTGCCGCGGGCAGTATGATGTTATTCCCTCCTTTTAAAAGCAGACTGCTATGACACAACAACGACCTTTACCCAGCGGCGAGCTGGTGCTGCGCACGCTGGCCATGCCGGCCGATACCAATGCCAACGGTGATATCTTCGGCGGCTGGCTGATGTCGCAAATGGACATCGGCGGCGCCATCCAGGCCAAAGAGATCGCCGAAGGGCGCGTGGTGACCGTGCGCGTGGACGGCATGACCTTCCTGAAACCAGTGGCGGTCGGCGACGTGGTTTGCTGCTATGCGCACTGCATCCGCACCGGGCGCAGCTCGATCACCATCAATATCGAAGTGTGGGTCAAGAAAGTCTCTTCCGCGCCGATCGGCCAGCGCTACCGGGCGACCGAAGCGGTGTTCACCTATGTGGCGGTCGATGCGGAAGGCAACTCGCGCGCGCTGCCTGAGGGCAAAATGAATTTCCGCGTTGGCTTCGAAGAATAAGCCGGCGGCTGTACCGCAAATACAAAAAGGGTCGCCGAGGCGACCCTTTCTTTTTGGGTGGTTACCGGACTCAGTTCACTTCGGTCGTGCCGTTCAGCTTGAAGCGGATAGTGACGGTGCGATCTTTCGCTTCTTTGGCCTCATAGCGCCATTTACGCATCGCCTGCTTCACTTCACGCTCGAACATATTGCGCGGCTCGGCCGACAAGATGCGCACGTTGCTGACGCGCCCGTCGCTGTCGATATCGAACTGTACCCGCACGTTGCCTTCGATCTGCAAAGCCTGGGCCCGCGGCGGATAGAGCGGATTGGCGCGGCTGATCGGTCTTGGCCCGACCTCGCGCGAGTTGCCCTGCACCGGCGCGGCAGGCGCCTGTTTCACCGGCGCTTTATCGATCGGTTTCGCCGGTGAATCGTTGTTGAACGGCGACGGCTCGCGCGGCTCAACCTTCTTCGGCTCCGGTTTAACCTGTTTTTCGACCTTCGGCTTCGGCTTAGGCTTCGGTTTCGGCTTGACCGGCTCGGGTTTCACGATCGCCTTCGGCGGCGGCTCCACGATAGGTTCCGGTTCTGGCTCCGGCTCAGGTTCGACCTGCGGCGGCTCCGGCTCGGCCGGCGCCGGTGGCGGCGGTTCGGCCATCGCGGCGGTGTTGACCATCATGACGCTGATCGGCGCGTCCTCTGGCTTCGGCAGCTCCACCACTTCTTTTACCGAAGCGTAAAGCAATCCCGCCACCAGGGCGCTGTGCAGGCCTACGGACAAGACGAAAGGCACGGATATACGGCGATTAAGGAACATCTTTTTTAGCGGCATAATGATTCTGTTTCCTCTGGTTCGCCAAGTTTAAATGCAAATAGCAATCATATTCAATAACGAAAGGCAAACTATCGCTTTAATCGTCAGTCTGCGCGGCTAAAACCAGCAAACTCATAAGGATATTAACCTCACCGTTGCTTTTTTATCGCCGGAACAACACGCTTCATTAACGTTTGGCCGGGCGTCAAAAAATAAAAAACCCGCCGTAGCGGGTTGATTGCGGTGATTAAGCGTTATTCTTCATCACCATAGTAAAGCACGCCCAGCTTAATCAGCGGCCGCCCTTGCGCCTTGCGGTGCAGGTTGGTGTCGCGCAGCGAATAGACGCAGCCGCAGTATTCCTGCTGATAGAAGCGTTCGCGCTTGCTGATCTCTATCATGCGCGACGAACCGCCCTTCTTGCGCCAGTTGTAATCCCAGTACACCAAATCGGGATATTTTTCCGCCGCCCGGATGCCGCAGTCGGTGATCTGCTGCATGTTCTTCCAGCGCGAAATGCCCAACGAGCTGGAGATGGTGTCGTAACCGTGCTCATGCGCATACAGCGCCGTGCGCTCGAAACGCATGTCAAAACACATGGTGCAACGAATCCCGCGCTCCGGCTCATTCTCCATCCCCTTGGCGCGGGCGAACCAGTTGTCGGTGTCGTAATCGGCATCGATGATCGGCACCCCGTGCTGCTCGGCGAAACGGATGTTCTCTTCCTTGCGCAGCAGATACTCTTTTTGCGGGTGAATGTTGGGGTTATAGAAGAAAATGGCGTACTCGATCCCGGAGGCCTGGATCGCTTCCATCACCTCGCCGGAACAGGGCGCGCAGCAAGAGTGCAGCAGCAGTTTACTTTTGCCCGCCGGCAAATCGAGTTTTTCCCTTACCAGTTCCGTCATATCCTCACCTCAATGGCATATCAGTTTAAGCGCGCCGCACTATACGAATAAAAAGTAGCGGCTTCAAGGCATAAGCGCCAATCCGCCGGGAAATTCGCCGCGCACCGTTCCCCTGCCGCGCCTTTTGCGCTACCTTGGTAGCACCGTTTTATAGCCATGATTTTAAAGGTGAAACATGCTTTATCTGATCTACGCGCAAGACGTCCCCAACTCGCTGGAAAATCGCCTGGCGGTACGCCCGGCACACCTGGCGCGCCTGCAGGCGCTGCGCGACGCCGGCCGCCTGGTGGTCGCCGGCCCTAACCCGGCCATCGACAGCAACGATCCCGGCGCCGCCGGCTTTACCGGCTCGACGGTGATCGCCGAATTCGAGTCGCTGGCGCAAGCCCAGGCCTGGGCGCAGCAGGATCCCTATATCGCCGCCGGCGTCTATGCCGACGTGACGGTGAAGCCGTTCAAGCAGGTGTTCTGATCTCCAGCCCTCCCAATACCGGGAACGCCCGTTCGCGCGCCGTTCCCGGATCAATGCGTGCTCTCACCCTAACCCGTCGGTAGAAAAAATGCCCTCCCTCCAGGGGCTGTCGCGTCGCCTGCCTATACTCTTCTGAACCCGCGGCATCGCCGCGAACTCAGGAGATCGACCGATGCGACTCGACGTACACGCCCACCTGTGGAGCACAGAGTATCTGGATCTTTTGCAAGCGCATGGCGTGCATGAAGTTGCCGCCTATCGGCACCTGGGCGCCGGCCGCACCGAGCGCGAGCTCGACGCGCGTTTCGCCCTGCTGGATAAGGCCGGCATCGACATGCAAATCCTGTCGGCGACGCCGCTGTCGCCGCATCTGGAAGACGAGCAGGCGGCCGTTGATGCCGCGCGCCGGATCAATGATGAATATGCGGAGCTGGTAGCGCGTTATCCCACCCGCTTCCGGGCTATCGCTTCCTTGCCGCTGCCGCATATCGACGTTGCGTTACGCGAGCTTGAAAGGGCCTTTACCCAGCTCAATATGCTGGGCGCCTGCATCACCACCTCAGTGCTCGGGTTGTCTATCGCCAACCCGCTGTTCGAGCCGCTCTATCAGGAACTCAACCGCCGCCACAGCGTGTTGGCCATTCATCCCGCCGGCCGCGGCGCGCACTCGCCGCTCATCGCCGACTACGCCTTGACCTGGTCGATCGGCGCGCCGATCGAAGACACGGTCGCCGCCATGCACTTTATCCTCAACGGCATCCCTCAACGCTTTCCGGAGATGAAAATCATTGTGCCGCATCTGGGCGGCCTGCTGCCGATGACGCTGGAACGCCTCGACCAGACCGTCGCGTGGGAGGCGCCGAATACGCCGGAACCCCCAAGCCGCGCCGCCCTGCGCATGTGGTACGACACGGTAGGCCACGATCAGGTGCCCGCACTGCAAGCGGCGGCAGCGACGTTCGGCGCACAGCGGTTGCTGTTCGGCACCGATTTTCCGTTCCAACCGGGCGACCTGTTTCAAACCACGGTGAACTACATCCGGCGAGCGGGTTTGCCGGAGGAAGAGGTGAACGCCATTTTGGATCGCAATGCGGCAGCGCTGTTTGGGCTGGGTACAAACTGACACGTCAAGGCTCAGTGAGCCCCTGTGCCGCCCATCAGGTGTCGTGCGCCGCGTTATATGACCAGTTTTCCCCGCACCACCACCTTGCCCGGCTTGATCTCGGGGTCGGCAATGCGGCGGATCGCCAGATTCAACGCTTGCCAGGCGATCTCTTGCAAATCGTGTGACACGCAGGGGAAATGAAAACCGTAGATCTCGGCATGTGAAACCTCATCGATGCTGAACAGCGACACGTCCTGCATCAACGGCAGCCGATGTTCGATACAGGCCTTGATAATACCCAGGGAGATCTGGTTATTGCAGCCAACGAAAAAGTCCGGCGCGCGGTTATTGGCCAGCCAACGGCTCGTCTCTTGCCAGGCGACATCCATAAAGAAATCGGCATACAGCACTTCAAGCGACGCTACCTTGCCTTGTAATGCCGCTTGCAAGCCAGTGACCCTGTCACGCGCCACGTTGGAGTTTTCCGGCCCGGAGACCACCACCACCCGCTGCGCCTTCTGTTCCAGCAGCCAGCGCCCCGCCTGGAGGCCGCAGTCCAGGTTATCGATATACACCCCGCTGCAATGGCGATTGTCCAGCTCCCGGTCGATCAGCACCACCGGAATATTCAAGGTTTCCAACCGTTTTAGGTAGGAAGGCTGGTACAAATGATCGTTGGAAATGACCGAGAGAATGATCGCATCGACGTTATAGCCAATCAGTTTGTCGATGATTCTGTCTTCGCTTTCCTGAGACTCATAGGAGTCGAACACCAGGGTGTCGTATCCCATTTTTTGCGCTTCAAGCGTCATCAGCCGCGTCAGGCCGCCAAAGAACGGGTTGGCCATATCAGGGTTGACGATGCCGATGGTTCTGCTGCTTTTTGCCCGCAGGTTGCGCGCCGCGGCATTGACCACATAGCCGAGCTCGGCAGCGGTCTCCCGAATGCGGCGCAGCGTTTCCGGATGAACCTTGTCCGGCTGTGAAAATGCCCGCGACGCGGTGATTTTACTGACGTTTGCCTGTGCGGCGACGCTAGCCAGCGTCGCTTTCCGTCCTCGATCCCCTGCCAAATGCAGCTCCTTAGCCTGAAGGTATCATTTTGTATCATTTTTAGCATCATGACAGAACTTGGTCCATGGCGCTAATGGTTTACGCCGGCAAGACGATTAATCCGGGGATCGGTAAAAATATCCAACTCATCACGGCTCTCGGAAGAGAACTCGGACACCACGGCACCCTGCTCGCCAGCCTGGAACCAGTGCCGGGTATTGGGCGCGATGGTGTATTGCTCGCCGGGCCGCAAAAGGATATAGCGATTGCAGGTATACCACGGCTCCGCGCCCTCGGGTACCCGGCATACCGGTTCGCCGCCGGCGTCATTAAGCGTCAGGTTTTCATCATCGACAAACAGGAACACCGCGCCCCAACGGCAGCGGAAAGTCTCTTGCTTGCCGGGCGTGCCGGCGAAAGGAGGATGCAAATGTTCCGGGCAGGTTTGCCCCGGAAACAGCACCAGCTCTTTCGCACAATACCGCGGTGAGTTGACGTAGGTCAGCAGCTGCAGCCCTGACACGGGATAGTCAGCCAGGCCAAACGTTGCAATTTCAATACGTTGCTGCTCTTCGTCGGTCAGGACAATGTCCGCCTGGCGCAAATATTCCAGCGTAGCGGCTCTGGCGCTTTGGTGTATCTTCATCATTTCCCCCTGCAAAGTAACGGTATCGATATCAACGCGCTGATATTAAAACCGTCATTGCCCCGCCAATTTTGTGATCGCTATCGCCATATTGAATAACAACCCACCAGCAAAATTAACCCCCGTCGAGTAATTCCAACATTGATCACAGTTTAACCACTCGCTTTGGCCCAATATCGCCTCACTAAAATGATACCGTTACCATAAAAATGATTCACCAGGAGGCCATATGAAAGCATTAGTGTTGGCGAAGGCGGGAGAAATCGCTATCGAGGACGTCCAGCTTGCCGAAGCGTTGGGGCCCGATGATGTACAGATAAAAATTCATTCCGTAGGCATCTGCGGCAGTGATGTGCACTATTACCAGCATGGCCGCATTGGCCCGTTCGTGGTTAATGCTCCGATGGTGCTCGGCCATGAAGCCTCCGGGGTGGTGCTCGCGACAGGTAAAAACGTCACTCACCTCAGCGTCGGCGATCGCGTTTGCATGGAGCCCGGCATTCCCGATCTCAACTCTGCCCAGACGCGCGCCGGTATTTACAACCTTGACCCGGCCGTTCGCTTCTGGGCGACGCCGCCGGTGCACGGCTGCCTGCGCGAAACCGTCATCCACCCTGCCGCCTTCACGTTCAAATTGCCGGACAACGTCAGTTTCGCTGAAGGCGCCATGGTGGAACCCTTAGCCATCGGCATGCAAGCGGCCACCAAAGCCGGGATCAAACCCGGCGATATCGCCCTGGTGATCGGCGCCGGGCCGATCGGCGTGGTCACCGCCCTCGCGGCGCTGGCGGGCGGCTGCTCGGACGTCATTATTTGCGACCTGTTTGACGAGAAACTCGCCGTGGCGGCCAGTTACGAGGGGCTGCACGCCGTCAATATCAAAACCGGCGACCTGGCGGGGAAAGTGGCCGCGCTCACCAGCGGCAATGGCGCCGATGTCGTGTTTGAATGCAGCGGCGCCAAACCGGCTATCGCAACGCTGGCCGAACATGCGGCGCCAGGGGCGACCGCGGTGCTGGTCGGCATGCCGATCGATGCCGCGCCGCTGGATATCGTCGCCGCGCAGGCCAAAGAAATCACCTTCAAGACCATTTTCCGCTACGCCAACATGTACCCGCGCACGCTACGGCTGTTGAGCAGCGGCAAGTTGCGCGTCCAGCCTTTGATAAGCCAAACCTACAAGTTCTCCGACAGCGTGGCCGCCTTCGAGCGCGCGGCGGCGGGACATGCCTCAGACATCAAAATCATGCTGGAGATGGAGTAATCCTATGACGCTCTATGCTGGCATAGACTGCGGTACGCAAGGCACGAAAGTCGTGATTGTCGACAGCACACAGGGCGCGATCCTCGGTGAGGGCAATGCCCCTCACCGTCTCATCAGCCAAGCCAATGGCCGGCGCGAACAGGAGGCCGACTGGTGGATTGAGGCGTTGGTCATCGCTTTTCGCCAAGCCGTGACTAACGCCGGCGTTGATGCACGGGAGATTCATGCTCTGGGGGTCTCGGGCCAACAGCATGGGTTTGTGCCGCTGGACGCAGACGGCAACGTGCTGCACAGCGTCAAGCTGTGGTGCGATACCGAAACCGCGGAAGAAAACGAACGGCTCCTGCAACAGCTCGGCGGCGCCAACGGCTCGCTGGAAACACTCGGTTTGCGGCTCGCCACCGGCTATACCGCGTCAAAAATCCTTTGGTTCAAGACGCACCATCCGGCGCTGTGGGCAAAACTGCACACCGTGCTGCTGCCCCATGATTATTTGAACTTCTGGCTGACCGGGGAGCGCGTAGCAGAATATGGCGACGCTTCCGGCAGCGGGCTGTTCGATGTGCGCACGCGTAGCTGGAGCAAAACCGCCGTCGAGCTCATCGATGACAGCGGCCGCCTGTGGCAAGCTTTGCCGCCGCTCAAAAGCGCGGAGTACTGCATCGGCACGGTGCGCCCCGCCGCGGCGGAAAAACTCGGCCTCGGCCCAACGGTGCGGGTATCGACCGGCGGCGGCGACAACATGATGGCGGCCATCGGTTCCGGCAACATCGAGGCCGGCACCCTCACCCTGAGCCTGGGCACCTCCGGCACGCTGTTCGCCTGGTCTGCTGCCCCCGTCGCGGCGGAATCGGACATGATTGCCGGCTTCTGCTCCAGCACCAACGGGTGGCTGCCCTTGATTTGCACCATGAATGTCACCTCGGCCACCACCGCCGTGCAAACGCTGCTGGATGAAGATCTTGCCGGCTTTAACGCGTTGTTGGCACAGGCCTCGCCCGGCGCAGGCGGTGTCGAGATGCTGCCGTTCTTCAATGGCGAACGCGTTCCGCCGCTGCCCCACGCGCGCGCCAGCCTGCATAACCTCGACAGCGACAATTTTACCCGCGCCAATCTCTGCCTGGCGGTAGTCGAAAGCGCCACGTATGGGTTGCGCTATGGCATCGAGCTGTTTCGCCGTCAGGGCATCGAAGCGCGCGAAATCCGCCTCACCGGCGGCGGCGCCCGCAGCGCCGCCTGGCGACAAATCGTCGCGGACGTGATGGGATGCCCGGTGGTCTGTCTGAAAGCCAAAGAGACCGCCGCGCTGGGCGGCGCCATTCAGGCGATGTGGGCGACGATGTTGGCTGACGATCCGCGCCGGAACGCCGGCGCGTTGCTGGCCGAACTGTGCCAACGCTTCGTTGCGCTGGATGAGGCCACGCGCACACGGCCAAACGCCGGCAGACAGGCACAATACGAGACGCTTTATCAACGGTACCTGCAACGCTTGCAGCAGACCTACCCGGAGGTGCAACTGTGACGCAAGATCCCCATACGCCAGCGCCCGCCTACCTGCTGGAGGTCAGCGGCGTCAAAAAAGCCTTTGGCCCGGTCGTGGCGCTCAGGAATGCGGAGTTTTGCCTGCGGCGCGGATCCATCCATGCCCTGTGCGGCGGCAACGGCGCGGGCAAATCCACCTTTCTCAGCATTCTGATGGGCTTTATTCAACCCGATGGCGGCGACATTTTTATCAATGGCCAACGCTGTGAATTTCATCACCCTCGGGAAGCCCTCAACGCCGGCATCGCCATCGTGCAGCAGGAACTGAGCGCGATCCCGGATCTGACGGTGGCCGAAAACATTTGGCTGGGCCGCGAGCCGAGACGCTTGGGGTTCGTCGACTTCGCAACGCTCAACCAGCGCACGACCCGCCTGCTCAAAGAACTCGATTTCAAGATCGACGCCCGAGAAAAAATGCGCAACCTGAGCGTCGCCGAGCAACAGCTGGTCGAGATCGCCAAGGCGCTGTCGCATGCCAATGCCGACATCATCATCATGGATGAACCCACCTCGGCGATTGGCGAAGAGGATGCGCAGAAAATCTTTCAGACGCTTCAGCAACTGGCGGCGAAAGGTAAAGGCATTATCTACGTCTCTCACCGTTTGTCAGAGATATTCCAAATCGCGGACAGCTACACCATCTTCCGCGACGGCGCCTACATCCATGAAGGCTATATCGCCGACATCACCCGTGAACAGCTGATCGAACACATTATTGGCGGCGAGTACGACAGCGAGTTCGCCAAATTCAATCAGCCCGGCGAAGAGGTTTTGCTGGAGGTCAACAACCTGTGTTGGCGCAGCAAGATAAAAGATATCAGCCTGCAGCTTAAGCACGGTGAGATCCTGGGCATCTATGGGCTGGTGGGCTCGGGCCGCAGCGAGTTTCTCGATCTTATCTTCGGCATTCAACATGCCGACAGCGGCACGATCCGCTTGGGTGACAAGACGCTGAACCGCCATTCTCCGCGCAAGGCCATCGACAGCGGTATTGCCTACGTAACGGAAGATCGCAAGGAAACCGGCCTGGTGCTGTGCCGCTCCGTCAGTGAAAACATCAATATCGCCTCTTTTGCCGCCATCAGCCGGATGGGGTTTGTCAGCGAGAAACGGGAGCAGGCGCGGACCCGCGACATGATCCAGCGCTTCAACGTTAAAACCCATGACGGCGAACAGCCGGTGGGCAACCTGAGCGGCGGCAACCAGCAAAAGGTCGTGCTGGGCCGTTGGGCGCTGCTGGATCCGGAGGTTTTGCTGCTCGACGAGCCGACGCGCGGTATCGACGTCGGGGCCAAGAAAGAGATCTATCGATTTATGTCGGAGTTCGCCTTGCAAAACAAAGGGATCATCATGGTTTCCTCCGAGCTTTCGGAAATTATCGGCATGAGCGATCGCATATTGGTGTTTCGTGACGGGCAGTTGGCCGGCGAGCTTTCGGCAGCCGATGCGACCCAGGCAGCACTGATGAAACTTGCGGTTTAACAGAGAGAGAAAAAAAATGAGCAGCGCCCACTCCTTATCACCAGGAATTTCATTTTTCACCCGCAATAAGCGCCGCATGCACAAATACGGCATTATCATCGCCTTTTTCGCCCTGTGCCTGATCGTGGCGCTGATTGGCGAATATCAGGTCGCTCAGGGGGCCTGGAGCAGCAACTATTTTCTCAGCAATGAAAACACCCTGATCGTCCTGCGCCAGGTCTCGATCAACGGCATTCTGGCCATCGGCATGACCTTCGTCATTATCACGGCCGGGGTCGATCTCTCCGTGGGATCGGTGCTGGCGCTAAGCGGGATCGTCGCCGCCCGCTTCGCTACCAACAACAGCGGATTGGCTATCGGCGATACCGCGACCGCCGTCATGGCACCGCTGATTGTGGCGCTCGGTATCGGCATCGTTTGCGGCCTGGTGAACGGCACCGTGTTAGCCCGCTACCGCCTGCAGCCGTTTATCGTCACCATGGGCATGCTCTCCGCGGCGCGCGGTTTAACCATGTTGACTACCAACGGCAATCCGGTATCGCAATTGAACAGCGATTTCCGCTGGTTGGGCAATGGCTATGTCGGCGGCGTTCCGGTGCCCGTCATCATCTTCATCGTGCTGTTCGCCCTCGCCTGGCTCGTGCTGAATAAAACCCTCTTCGGGCGCTACATCTACGCCGTCGGCGGCAACCCGAAAAGCGCGCGCACCTCGGGGATTAACGTCACCCGCATCAAAATACTGGTGTATACGCTGTGCGGCGCGCTGGCCGGCATCGCCGGCCTGATCCTCACGGCGCGCACCGGCTCGGCGCAGACCAACGCCGGTGCTGGGTATGAGCTGGACGCCATCGCGGCGGTGGTGATCGGCGGCACCAGCATGGCCGGCGGCGTCGGTACGCTGGTCGGTACCTTCTTCGGCGTGCTGATTATCGGGGTGATGAATAACGGCCTCGATCTGCTCGGCGTGCAATCGTATTACCAACAGATTATCAAAGGCGCATTGATCGTTCTTGCCGTCTTGCTCGACCCCTCGCGTAAGCAACAGCGCGATTAATAACATCAGACCCAACTCTACCAGGAGAAAACCATGAATAAGACCAAGATAGCGTTGTTTGCCTCAGCCATGATGCTGGGTAGCCTGTCGGCAGCTCAGGCCGCCCCGGTTAAAATCGCGGTATTGATGTACGGCAACAAAGCCGAGTTCGTGCAATTGATGGAAAGGTTCGGCAAGGAACACCCGGCGGTGAAAAGCGGCGAAGCCGTGCTGACCTTCTACGATGGACGTTATGATGCATCGGTGCAAAACGATCAGGCCGCCACCGCTATCCAGACGCGCGCCGATGCCATTATCGTCAACCCTATGGATTTTGAGGCCAATATCGATATCGTCACTAATGCCAACGAAGCCAAAATCCCGGTGGTGGTCACCAACGCGCGCCTGAACACGGACGCGATGACGTCTGAAGTGGTGTCTAATGACGAGTTGGGGGGGTATCTGGAAGCCAAAGCCGTCCTGGACAAACTCGACTGCAAGAACCACAAGGTAAACGTGGTGATTATCGAAGGCCCGAAAGGCGGCAGCGGCGAGATCCAGCGCGGTAAGGGCAACGATAAAGCGATTGCCGAGTGCGGCGCCGGCCAGGTCACGGTACTTGAGCGCAAAACGGCCAACTGGTCACGCGCGGAAGCGCAGCCGCTGATGGAAAACTGGCTGCAGAAACACCGGGGTAAAATCAACGGCGTGATCGGCCAAAATGACGAGATGGCGCTGGGTGCTATCGAGGCGATCAAAGGCGCCGGCCTGAATGTGAAAGACTTCGCGATTGCCGGCGTTGACGGCGTTTCCGACGCGATTCATGCGGTGCAGGCCGGTGAAATGGTCTCTATCCTGCAAGATGCCAAAGGCCAGATGCAGGGGTCCATCGACGTCGCGCTGCGCGCCGTGAAAGGTGAAAGCTATCAACCTCAGTCGGATATCTGGAAGCAGTACGCCAAGGATCTGAAATGGGAGGGCGGCACGCAGAAGCATTACTACATTCCGTGGACCGTCGTTACCGCAGAGAACGCTCAAGCGCTGTTGGATGCCCGCAAATAATCCCCCGCCCCCTGGCTCCAGGGGGCCCTGCTATGGCACTTGTCTGCAAAAAAAAAGCCAGCACGGAGTGGCTGGCTTAAAGGTTCTTCGAGGGAATATCTTGTTCGATAAACATACGCCTTTCGCCGCCCCCTTGACTAACTATCAGTGTGATAGGCGCCGCCGTCTGAGACTATTTTTTGCCGTTGCATGGTAAAGCGCCGCCGCTGACCTACACTTGAGCCGTAGTCAAGATGCAGTTACGGGTCGTTTTTATCTTCCAAAAGGAATAATTATGAAGGCAACTAAATATCTCTTGGCACTGCTGGCGTTCACCTCATTCTCTTCCCTGGCGGCAATTGAAATCACTCGGGAAGAGGCGGCGAAACATACCGAGATCGGTCCGGTGACCATTTCACAAGACGGCGACGACACCGTGGGGATCGACCATGCGCGTCTGTCGAAAGCGGTAGATGAAAAAGGCGGTAAGTATTACGTCATTATCGGCCGCGAGGGGAAAACCACCTTCGAAACCATCAATGCGATAGCCTATAAATAATCAGGCTTAGCCCGCGGCAGGCTGCTCCTGCCGCTTGTCCCGGCGTTTACTTGTCGCCGCCCGTCAATATCAATGCCTGCATATCGGCGAACATCGTTTCCCATTCCGCCTGGTCGATATCCATCAAACCAAAGTAACGCAGCATAAAGGCGCCTTCGGTGGCGAGAAACGCCAGGCGCGCGCGCTTGCCTTCTTCGGTCGTCAAATCCAAACCGGCGATGCGGCTGCGATACCACTCGCGCGTGCTCGCCAGATGCTCCGGCGTTTGAATCAACGTCGCCATCAGCCCGGCGGCCTTGGCGCTGGAGGTCTGATCCGAACTGTGGGTGGCCAGCATATGCGCCCGCACGGCGGTCTGCGGCGAAGGCTCGTCGCCGGCGATCGCCGTGAACAGCGTCTCATAGGCACTGCCCCAGCGATCGAACATGGCATCGATAAGGGCGTCTTTGCTGCCGAAACAATACTGCACCCCGCCCTTGGAGATCCCCATCGCTTTGGCGACGGCGTCGATGGTCAAGCCGGCGGCGCCCTGGGTGGCGACGATCTCTTCGGCGGTGTCCAAAACCTTGTCGCGATCGATGCTGCGTTGACGTCCCATTAAGAAACCCTTCTTTTCAATACGAACGTATGGATATATATTATCATCAGTATACCACCCGGCATCGCCGGTGGGTTACCCCAATGGCGGCGCCTCCGCGCCGCCCACGTTAACTGGATATGAATTATGTACGCCAAGAACCGCTGGTTGATCCTGACGATGGTCGCCAGCGCCCTTTTCCTGATCGTCATCGATATGACGGTGTTATATACCGCCCTGCCGCGCTTAACCCAGGCGCTGGACGCCAGCGCCTCGCAAAAACTCTGGATCGTCAACGCCTACCCGCTGGTGGTGGCCGGCCTGCTGCCCGGCGCCGGCATGCTGAGCGACCGCATCGGCCATAAGCGGCTGTTTCTCGCCGGGCTGCCGGTGTTTGCCGTCGCGTCACTGTGCGCCGCGTTCTCGCCCTCCGCCGAGTGGCTGATCGCCGCCCGCGTGTTCCTCGCCGTTGGCGCGGCAATGATGATGCCCGCCACGCTGTCCATCGTGCGCCACGTCTTTACCGACGAACGCGAACGCGCGCTGGCAATCGGCATCTGGGCCTCGGTGGCCTCCGGCGGCGCGGCCATCGGCCCGGTGGTCGGCGGCCTGCTGCTGGAGTATTTCTGGTGGGGGTCGGTGTTCCTGATCAATGTGCCGGTCGTACTGCTGGTCTGGCCGCTGGCGTGGAAACTGATCCCGCGCTGCGGTGGCGATAACCCGCGCCCTTCGGACATCGTCGGTTCGGTGCAGATCATGATGGGTCTGGTCGGCGCCATCTATGCGCTGAAGGAGCTGAGCAAGCCGACGCCTGATGTGGGCGCCTTGCTTGTGGCGGCCCTGATCGGCGTGTTGTTCCTGGTGCTGTTCGTGCGTCGTCAGCAGCGCAGCGCCCACCCGATGATCGATTTCTCCCTGTTCCGCAACCGGCTGTTCGCAGGCGGCATCGGCGTGGCCCTGCTGTCGATGGTAGCGCTGATCGGCGTCGAGCTGGTGCTCAGCCAACGCCTACAGCTGGTGCTCGGCCTCAGCCCGCTGCAGGCGGCGCTGTTTATTTTGCCGATCCCGCTGGCCTCGGCGCTGGCGGGGCCCGTAGCCGGCCTGCTGTTGCCGCGCTACGGCGAACGCAGCATCATCCTCGGCGGCTTTGTCCTGACTACCCTCGGCATCGCCGGTCTTGCCGTGTGGTACCAGAGCGGCATGGCGCCGCAATTGGTCAGCCTGGCGCTGGTGGGCTTTGGCCTCGGCGGCGTGATCACCGCCGCTTCTACCGCCATCATGCTGAACGCGCCGGAGGAGAAGTCCGGCATGGCGGCGTCCATCGAAGACGTCTCCTACGAACTGGGTGGCGTGCTGGGCGTGACGCTGCTCGGCGGGTTGATGACGGCGGTTTACAGCCACAGCCTGGCACTGCCGGCGGAGCTGCCGGTTAGCGATTTGGCCTACGACAGCATCGACGAAGCCCTGCGGCTGGCGGCCGGGCTGGCGGCCGATCGCGCGCAGCAGCTGACGCAGCTGGCGCGTCTGGCCTTTGATCGCGCGTTTATTACGGTGCTGATCGCCGCCGCATTGCTAATGGCGCTGGGCGCCGGCGCGGTGAAACTGGCGCTGCGCAAGTAACCGATAAAAGCGGCTTTTTTCGCCTGCGGATCCTGCGTAAACTGATTCGGCAATTTGCTCGACGGATTTATCGTCATCGGTTTTAGCGATGGCAATAATGCCTGTTATCGTGTTTAACCCTGCGATAAATCCGGTTACTGTAACAGCTATGGAAATTGATTCTGTCTACTATCGGAACAAATAATCAGGAGAAGATTATTATGGCAACGGCAAAGAAAGCAGCGAAAACCCATATCGGCCTCGACAGTAAACAATCGGCAAAACTCGCCGAGGCGCTGAACGCGCTGTTGGCGAACTATCAGGTGCTGTATATGAACGTGCGCGGCTATCACTGGAATATTACCGGCCCGCAGTTCTTTGAGCTGCACGCGAAATTCGAAGAGACATATAACGATCTGCTGACCAAGGTGGATGAGCTGGCGGAACGTATTCTGACGCTGGGCTCGCAGCCGCGCCACGCTTTCAGCGACTATCTGAAAACCGCCGACATCAAGGAACACACCAACGTGACCGATGATAAAGGCACGCTGCGCGGCCTGTTGGAAGGGTATTCAATCTTGCTGCAGCAGCAGCGTGAACTGCTGACGGTAGCGGCAGACGCCGGTGACGAAGGCACCGCATCGCTGATGAGCGATTACATCAAAGAGCAGGAAAAACAGGTCTGGATGCTCAACGCCTATCTGGGCAAATAACCCAGGCGCCATAACAAAACAGTCCCTCACGGGACTGTTTTCGTTTTACCACTCGCAGGATACCGCAAACAGCAGCGCGCGCCGATGCTGATCGTCCAGGCGGCGCCGCACCCGGATAATATGGCGATTGCTGCACGACTGGCGTTCCAGCCAGCGATGCCGGCGGCGTTGGCTCTGCCGCAACATGCGCCAGCGGCCCACTTCATTTCTACTGCGTCTCATAATTCCGTCACTCGTTCGTCTAATGCCAACCGCGGGCATTATAGCCCTTTCCGCCCGTGATCCAAGCCGCAGTTATCGGCGGCACAGCGGGCGCCACGCGGGCAAAAGCCGCCCTTTCATTTTCAGCAAGTGCCTTAACTTCATCATATTTATGTAACATAAGCGCCGATAAAAGGTTTCGCCTTGACCGATCTGTGCGTACACTCATCATTGGTGGTTTGCGAACGGGATTTTTCGCCTTTATGACAACATTTTATACCGTAATCAGTTGGCTCATGGTGTTCGGCTACTGGCTGCTGATCGCCGGCGTGACGATGCGCATTTTGATGAAACGCCGTGCGGTTCCCTCTGCCATGGCCTGGCTGCTGGTTATCTACATACTGCCGCTGTTCGGCATCGTGGCCTATTTATCGTTCGGCGAGCTGCATCTGGGCAAGCGCCGGGCCGAGCGCGCCAAGGCCATGTGGCCGTCAACCGCCCGCTGGCTGAAGGAGCTGAAAGAGAGTCGCCGCATCTTCGCCACCGAGTACAGCGAGGTCGCCGAACCGCTGTTCCAGCTGTGCAACCGCCGCCAGGGCATCGACGGCGTCAAGGGCAACCAGCTGCAGCTGCTCACCACCACCGATGACACGCTGAAAGCGCTGATCCGCGACATCGAACTGGCGCGGCACAACATCGAAATGGTGTTCTATATCTGGCAACCCGGCGGCCTGGTCGATCAGGTGGCCGAATCGCTGATGGCCGCCGCCCGACGCGGCGTACACTGCCGCCTGATGCTCGACTCCGCCGGCAGCCTGCAATTTTTCCGCAGCCCCTACCCGGCGATGATGCGCAACGCCGGCATCGAAGTGGTCGAGGCGCTGAAAGTCAACCTGCTGCGCGTATTTCTACGCCGCATGGACCTGCGCCAGCACCGCAAGGTGGTGCTGATCGACAACTACATCGCCTATACCGGCAGCATGAACATGGTCGATCCGCGCTACTTCAAGCAGGATGCGGGCGTCGGCCAATGGATCGATCTGATGGCGCGCATGGAAGGCCCGGTGGCCACCACCATGGGCATCGTCTATGCCTGCGACTGGGAGATTGAAACCGGCAAGCGCATTCTGCCGCCACCGCCGGACGTCAACATCATGCCGTTCGAGCAGGAAAGCGGCCATACCATTCAGGTGATCGCCTCCGGCCCCGGCTTCCCCGAGGAGATGATCCACCAGGCGTTGCTGACCGCGGTCTATTCCGCCCGCGAGCAGCTGATCATGACCACGCCGTACTTCGTGCCAAGTGACGATCTGCTGCACGCCATTTGCACCGCCGCCCTGCGCGGCGTCGAGGTCAGCATCATCGTGCCGCGCGACAACGATTCGATGATGGTGCGCTGGGCCAGCCGCGCGTTCTTCTCCGAGCTGCTGGAGGCCGGGGTTAAGATCTATCAGTTCGAAGGCGGCCTGCTGCATACCAAGAGCGTGCTGGTGGACGGCCAGCTCAGCCTGGTCGGCACCGTCAATCTGGACATGCGCAGCCTGTGGCTGAATTTCGAAATCACGCTGGTGATCGACGATGACGGCTTCGGCAGCGATTTGGCCTGCGTGCAGGAAGATTACATCGCCCGTTCCCAGCTGCTGAACGCCAAAGAGTGGCTGAAGCGGCCGTTCTGGCATCGCCTGGTCGAGCGCCTGTTCTACTTTTTCAGCCCGCTGCTGTAAAAGCCGCGGCGAGCGTGCTTTAATAGCGCCAAATCATTTGTTATCAGGATTTTTTTATGGATTTGAATAACCGCCTTACCGAAGACGAAACGCTGGAACAGGCCTACGACATCTTCCTCGAATTGGCCGGCGACAATCTGGATCCGGCGGATATTCTGCTGTTCAACCTGCAGTTTGAAGAGCGCGGCGGCGCCGAACTGTACGATCCCTCCGAAGACTGGAGCGAGCACGTGGATTACGACCTGAACCCGGACTTCTTCGCCGAGGTGGTGATCGGTCTGGCGGACAGCGACGGCGAGCCGATCAACGACGTGTTCGCCCGCGTGCTGATCTGCCGTGAGAAAGACCACAAGCTGTGCCACATTCTGTGGAAAGAGTGATTCGCCGTTAGCGCATCGGATAAAAAAAGCCCCGCTCATTCAGCGGGGCTTTTTGTTGCCGACTAGCGGCACATTACAGCGGATCGACCTTCAGGCAGGACACCGCGTGGCGGAAACTGCCCTCCAGCAGCGGACGCGTCTTGGCGCACTCCGGCCCGGCTATCGGGCAGCGGGTGCGGAACACGCAACCGGTCGGCGGGTTGATCGGCGAAGGCAGCTCCCCTTCCAACAGCTGGATCTGCTTCTCCTTCTCCTTGTCCGGATCCGGGATCGGCACCGCAGACATCAGCGCTTTGGTGTAAGGGTGCTGCGGGTTGTGGTACACCTCGTCATAGGTGCCCAGCTCCACCGCATGGCCCAGATACATCACCAGCACGCGATCGGAAATGTGCTTCACCACCGCCAAGTCGTGGGCGATAAAGATCAGTGACAGGCCCATTTCGCGCTGCAGCTGCTGCAACAGGTTCACCACCTGCGCCTGAATCGACACGTCCAGCGCGGAGACCGGCTCGTCGCAGATCACCAGCTTCGGCTCGAGGATCAGCGCGCGCGCGATGCCGATACGCTGGCACTGGCCGCCGGAGAACTCGTGCGGGTAGCGGTTAATCAGGTTAGGCAGCAGGCCGACCTTCAGCATCATCGCCTTGACCTTGTCCTTCACTTCCTGACGCGGCATTTTCGGGTAGTAAGTGCGCAGCGGCTCGGCGATGATCTCGCCGATGGTCATGCGCGGGTTGAGCGAAGCCAGCGGATCCTGGAAGATCATCTGGATATCGCTGCGGGTTTTGCGCCAGTCGGCGTCGCTCATGCCCAGCAGATCTTTCCCCAGCCAGGCGACGCGCCCGCTGGTGGCCTTCACCAGGCCGATGATGGCGCGCGCGAAGGTGGATTTACCGCAGCCGGATTCGCCGACCACGCCCAGGGTTTCCCCCTCGAACAGCCGCAGCGTGACGCCATCGACCGCTTTCAGGGTTTTCGGCGGCTGCCAGAACCACTGTTTATCGTCATGAATGTCGAAGTGCACTTTCAGATCGGCCACTTCGAGCAGCACTTTCTTGTCGGTTACCGCTGTCATACCAACGCCTCCACCGGTTTAAAGCAGGCGCGCAGGCGCCCTTCCCCAAATTGCTCCAACGGCGGAGCGCTCGCGCACTGCTCCATGGCGTACGGACAGCGCGGCTGGAACGGGCAGCCTTTCGGCAACCGCAGCAGGTTCGGCGGGTTGCCGGGAATGGTCAGCAACGCTTCGCCTTCGGCATCGAGACGCGGCACCGCGTTCAACAGACCGATAGAGTACGGGTGGCTCGGCTGGTAGAACACCTCGCGCGCACTGCCGTATTCCATGGTGCGGCCGGCGTACATTACCAGCACCTTGTTGCAGATGCCGGCCACCACGCCCAGGTCGTGGGTGATCATGATGATGGCGGTGTTGAACTCGCGCTTCAGCTCGTTGAGCAGCGTCATGATCTGCGCCTGAACGGTAACGTCCAGCGCGGTGGTCGGTTCGTCGGCAATCAGCAGCTTTGGCCGACACAGCAGCGCCATGGCGATCATCACGCGCTGGCGCATGCCACCGGAAAACTCATGCGGATACATGCGCATGCGCTTGCGCGCTTCCGGCATTTTCACCGCGTCGAGCATGCGTACCGACTCTTCAAAGGCTTCGCTTTTGCTCATTTTCTTATGCAGCATCAGCACTTCCATCAGCTGTTCGCCAACGCGCATATAAGGGTTGAGCGAGGTCATCGGGTCCTGGAAGATCATCGAGATCTCTTCTGCCCGCAGCTTGTTGAGCTGATTTTCCGGCAGGTTGAGGATTTCACGGCCGTTGAATTTGGCCGAGCCGCCGATGCGGCCATTGCTGGCCAGCAGGCCCATCAGAGCGAACGCTGTCTGCGATTTACCGGAGCCGGACTCACCGACGATGCCCAGCGTTTCCCCGGCGCGCAGGTCGAAGTTCAGATCGTTCACCGCCGTCACGTCGCCGTCCGGGGTGGAGAACGTGACGCGCAGGTCTTTCACGTCCAGCAGCGGCGACGTTTTGACCCCGGCGCCGGTTTGCAGTTGAGGATGTTCAATGGTGCTCATGATTGCACTCCTTAACGATCTTTCGGGTCGAGGGCGTCACGCAGGCCATCGCCGATAAAGTTGAAACAGAACAGAGTGACAACCAGGAAACCCGCCGGGAACAGCAGCAACCACGGTGAAACTTCCATTGAGTTGGCGCCGTCGCTGAGCAATGCGCCCCAACTGCTGAGCGGCTCCTGCGTGCCCAGCCCCAGGAAACTGAGGAAGGATTCGAACAGGATCATGCTCGGCACCAGCAGCGACGCATACACCACCACCACGCCGAGCACGTTCGGCACGATATGGCGCAGCACGATATTGCGCGTGGAGACGCCGCACACCAGCGCCGCTTCGATGAATTCCTTACGCTTCAGGCCGAGGGTTTGGCCGCGCACGATACGCGCCATATCCAGCCACGACACCATGCCGATCGCCACGAAGATGAGCAGGATGTTCTGGCCGAAGAAGGTCACCAGCAGGATCACGAAGAACATGAACGGGAAGGAGTTGAGGATCTCCAGCAGGCGCATCATCACCGAGTCGACCTTGCCGCCCAGATAGCCGGACATTGCGCCGTACAGGGTGCCCACCACCACCGCCACCAGCGCCGCCGCCACGCCGACCATCAGCGAGATGCGCCCGCCGATCGCCACGCGCACCAGCAGATCGCGCCCGGAGGAGTCAGTGCCGAAATAGTGCCCCGATTCCACGCTTGGGGCGGCGGACATCATCGCCCAGTCGGTATCGTCGTAGGCAAACTGCGACAGCATCGGCGCCAGCGCCACAAACAGCGTGATCAGCACCAGAATAAACAGGCTGCTGACCGCCGCGCGGTTGTGCATAAAGCGCCGACGCGCGTCTTGCCACAGGCTGCGCCCTTCCACTTCCAGCTTCTCGCTGAAGTTTTCCAGAGCTTCGCTGTTCTTTTTAGTCAACATCATTCGCGTGCTCCAGATTAATAACGGATTTTCGGATCGATGACCGCATACAGCACATCGACGATCGCGTTGAACAGAATGGTCAGGGCGCCCACCAGAATGGTCAGGCTCAGCACCAGGGAGTAGTCGCGGTTCAGCGCGCCGTTAACGAACAGCTGGCCGATCCCCGGCAGACCGTAGATGGTTTCGATCACCATCGATCCGGTGATGATACCGACGAACGCCGGCCCCATGTAGGACAGCACCGGCAGCAGCGCCGGCTTCAGCGCGTGGCGGAAAATGATGCGACGCATCGGCAAGCCTTTGGCGCGCGCGGTACGGATGAAGTTGGAGTGCAGCACTTCAATCATCGAGCCACGCGTGATACGGGCGATGCTGGCGATATAGGCCAGCGACAGCGCCACCATCGGCAGGATGATGAATTTAGGCGCGCCGCCGTTCCAGCCACCGCCCGGCAGCCATTTCAGCGTGATGGCGAAGATCAGCACCAGCAGCGGCGCCACCACGAAACTGGGTATCACCACCCCGGTCATGGCGAACCCCATCACCGTGTAGTCCCATTTGGTGTTCTGATTCAGCGCGGCAATCACGCCTGCGCTCACCCCCAGCACCACCGCCAGCAGAAACGCGGCCAGGCCGAGTTTGGCGGACACCGGGAAAGAGCTGGCGACCAGATCGTTCACCGAATAGTCCTTGTATTTAAAGGACGGGCCGAAGTCTCCCTGCGCAAGCTGCGCCAGATAATGACCGTACTGTTTCCAGATCGGGTCGTTCAAATGATATTTGGCTTCGATGTTCGCCATAACTTCCGGCGGCAATGCGCGTTCCCCGGTAAATGGACTGCCGGGTGCCAGGCGCATCATGAAGAATGAGATGGTGATAAGGATAAATAGTGTCGGGATCGCTTCCAACAAGCGACGAAGTATAAATTTAAGCATTGCCCTAACCCTGTGCGACAGCCTGATGACGGCTTATTATTCTCAACATGGGCCGGCGGCCTGCGCCGCCGGCTCTTACCGTATCAATGCTTGATGATGTACAGGTTTTTGTCGTACACGTTATCAAGCGGGTCTTTGCCGGTGTAACCACCGACGTAAGGTTTCACCAAACGGGCGTTCACATAGTAATACAGCGGAACGATGGCGGAATCTTTGTCCAGCTGAACTTCCGCTTTCTGATACAGCTCGGCGCGCTCGTCTTTGGTCTTCGCGGTCAACACGTTGGCCATCAGCTTGTCGAACTCGGCGCTCTTGTAGTGCGGGGTGTTACTGCTGCTGTCGGACAGCATCATGTTCAGGAACGAGCTCGGCTCGTTGTAGTCGGCACACCAGCCGGCGCGCGCCACGTCATAGGTGCCCTGATGACGGGTATCCAGGAAGGTTTTCCACTCCTGGTTCACCAGCTTCACGTCCACGCCCAGGTTTTTCTTCCAGATGGAGGCCGCGGCGATCGCCAGCTTCTTGTGCAGATCGGAGGTGTTGTACAACAGGGAGAAGGTCAGCGGTTTGCCCGGGCCGTAGCCGGCGTCGGCCAGCAGTTTCTTCGCCACTTCGTTGCGTTTTTCCTGCGTCCAGCCGAACCACTCCGGTGCGGTCAGCTTGGCACCGTCGGTGTATGGCGGCGTAAAGCTGTAGGCCGGCAGGTCGCCCTGGTTTTTCACCTTGTTGACGATGATGTCGCGGTCCATGCCCAGCTTCAGCGCTTCACGCACGCGCGCATCGGTGAACGGCGCCTTCTGGTTGTTGATTTCGTAGTAATAGGTGCACAGGTAAGGATCGACATGCACCTCTTTCGGGATCTCTTTCTTCAGCTTCTGGAACAGTTCGATCGGCATGTTGTTGTAGGTCATGTCGATTTCACCGGTGCGGTAGCGGTTAACGTCGGTCACTTCCGACGAAATAGGCAGGAACGTCACTTTATTGATGATGGTTTTGGCGTTATCCCAATATTCCGGGTTGCGTTCCAGTACGATGCGTTCGTTGACAATCCAGTCTTTCAGTTTGTAAGCGCCGTTGCTGACGTAGTTGGCCGGCAGCGTCCACTTCTCGCCAAACTTCTCTACCGCGTCTTTGTAAACCGGCTTCATGGCGTAGTGCGGGGTCATTTCAACCAGATAAGGCACCGGCTCGCTCAGGGTCACCTGGAAGGTGTGGTCGTCGATGGCCTTCACGCCCAGCGTCGACTTGTCTTTTTTACCGGCGATGATGTCATCGACGTTTTCCACATGGGCGTACTGCAGGTAGCTGGCGTAAGGCGACGCGGTTTTCGGATCCACCACGCGCTGCCAGCTGTAGACGAAATCTTGCGCCGTCACCGGCTTGCCGTTGGACCATTTTGCGTCTTTACGCAGGTGGAAGGTCCAGACTTTGAAATCCTTGTTATCCCAGCTTTCCGCGACGCCTGGCACGATGGAACCGTCCGGGCTGTTGTTCGCCAGGCCTTCCATCAGGTCGCGCGTGACGTTGTTTTCCGGCACGCCCTCGATCTTGTGCGGATCCAGCGACTGCACTTCGGAACCGTTGTTTTTGACGATTTCTTGCTTGTCGGCCAGCTGCACGCCCGCCGGGACGTCAGCGGCGAAAGCGCTGGTGGTTGCTGTGATACCCAGCGCGGCGATGACGCCGGCGGCAATGAGCGTTTTCTTCGTGATGTTGGTCATACTTATCGACTCCAGTTTTTTATTATCACAGGCTCTTCGTGGAACCCGCGTTGCCCGTAAGCGGACTTTGTTTTCCCGCCGCCGCGGAACGAATGCGGCGGCCGGCCTTCCCTATATTCCCCTGCCCCTCGGCGTGAGGAATACCCCTTTACTGATTGATAATGTAAAGATTTTTAACGTCGGTATAGTCCAGCGGATCTTTGCCGGTGAACCCACCCACCGTCGGCTTGATCAAACGCGCGCTGACGCGGTAATAAACCGGGACCAACGCGGAGTCTTTGTCCAGCTGCGCTTCCGCCTGCTGATAGAGCGCGGCGCGCGCGGCCTCATCCGGCGCCTTCAGCGTGGCGGCCATGATGGCGTCGAACGCCGGGCTCTTGTAGAACACGGTATTGATGCTGCTGTTGGACAGAACCAGGTTCAGGAACGCGCTGGGTTCGTTGTAATCCCCGCACCAGGTGGCACGCGCCACGTCGTATTGCCCCTGATGGCGGCTCTCCAGCGAAGTTTTCCATTCCTGGTTGCGCAGCGTGACCTCGGCGCCCAGGTTCTTCTTCCACATCGACGCGGCAGCGATCGCCTGTTGTTTGTTTTGATCGGAGGTGTTGTACAGCAGCGAGAACTTCAGCGGCTTGGCGTCGCTGTAGCCCGCTTCCGCCAGCAGTTTCCTGGCTTCGGCGTTGCGTTGCTCCTGACTCCAGCCGGCCCACGCAGGCTGAGTGAAGCTGGCGCCTTCCGTGAAGGTTGGCGTGAAGCTGTAGGCCGGGATTTGCCCCTGGCCCATGATCTTGTTGGCGATAATGTCGCGATCCAGCGTCATCTTCACCGCCGTACGCACGCGCGGATCGGTGAACGGCGCCCGCTTGTTATTGAGCTCGTAATAGAAGGTGCACAGATAAGGGTTAACGTGCAGCTGCTCGGGCATTTCGCGTTTCATCTTGACGTACAGGTACGGCGGAATGGCGCTGTTGGTGATGTCGATCTCGCCGCTGCGGAAGCGGTTGACGTCGCTGACCTCCGAGGTAATCGGCAGGAAGGTCGCCTGATTGATCACCGTTTGCTTGTTGTTCCAGTAGCTCGGGCTGCGCTCCAGCACAATGCGCTCGTTCACCACCCACTCTTTCATGCGGTAAGCGCCGTTGCCGACATAGTTGGCGGGCAGCGTCCATTTATCGCCGAATTTCTCCACCACCGCCCGTTTCACCGGTTTGAGCGACGTGTGGCTCAGCATGCTGATGAAATACGGCACCGGTTCGCTCAGGGTCACCTGCAGCGTCTGGTCGTCCAGCGCCTTAACGCCGAGGGTCTGCGGGCTCTTCTTCCCGGTCAGGATGTCGTCGATATTCTCGACTTTGGTGTATTGCAGGTAGCTGGCATAGGGCGAAGCGATTTTCGGATCGGCCAGACGCTGCCAGCTGTAGACGAAGTCTTGCGCGGTCACCGGGCTGCCGTCGCTCCACACCGCGCCGGGGCGCAGGTGGAAGGTCCACTGCTGATAATTCTGGTTTTCCCAGCTTGTCGCCGCCGCCGGCACCACATGCCCGTTGGCGTCGGTGCTCACCAGCCCTTCCAGCAGGTTAAGAATGATATTGCTTTCCGGGACGCCCTCGACCTTATGCGGATCCAATGAAGCCACTTCGCTACCGTTGTTGATCACAATATTCTGCTGCTGCGCCAATTGGACGCCGGCCGGAACCTCTGCCGCCAAACTGCTATTTACGGCGCCGGCGCCCAGCGCGCCGCTAATCAACAAGGTCAAAGAAGTACGCTTCAGGGTTTGCTGCATAATCGAGGCTCCTTTTCACCGACAAGCATCGCTTATCGAAGTTTGTGAAGTGTTTATAAGAATTCTAAATAAACGGATACCAGCAAAAATCATTCCCGTTTTTGTGGCGCATTTCAGTTAATTGACCACGGGAAAGTTGCTCGGAAATTAGCAGAAGCCAAATTCCATAGCCAATAAATTTTACGAAAATGTTAAGCAATTCTCTTTTATCGCACGAAGCCCAATCCGGCCACCAAGATGGAAGGCAGGAAAAATCGAGATCATCAGCATGATTTTAAAGACAAAAAAACCACATTCATTTCAATTGAAACCATCAGCACGATCTCACCGCTGCAAAAAGAAACATTCAGTTAACAATCTAACCATTCAAAGAACAAACACCTGCCTATGTGCGGTTAATCACTAATAACACCTGGATGAAAGTGAGACAAGCCCCACAGAATGATGTGACTAATTTAACAACAGCGTGACCGTTTAGCGGGGGCGAAATGGGCAGAAATGGGGGAGGAAAAGTGATTGAAATAACGCTTAGCGTTTTTTTTGAGCAACAACATGAGATTTATGCAACATAAGAGTGCAACCGCATAAATTTTATTCATCCTGTGCACTATAATAATGCGAGCCAATAAATAATTTAAACTTTAAAATTAATTTTAGCCGCGCTAACGCGAAAGGTGCGCGGCTAAACAAGGCGTATTACAACAGGCCGGGGAATATCGCCTTAATGCCGGTAACGATAAACTCGATGCCGAGCGCCATCAGCAGCAGACCCATGATACGGGTGATCACGTTGATGCCGGTCTGCCCCAGCAAACGCACCAACAGCGGCGCGGCGCGGAACAATAGCCAGCAGCAAAAGGCGAACAAGGCGATCGCGACCGTAAAACCGAGCAGGCTTTGCCAGTTGTGATAACGGGAGCTCCACACGATGGTAGAACTGATCGCCCCCGGCCCCGCCATCAGCGGCAGCGCTAACGGCACCACGCCGATGCTTTCGCGGATCGCGCTCTCCGACTTCTCCTGTTTGTTCTGTTTGTCTTCCCCCAGCTTGCCGCTGATCATCGACATGGCGATGGTCACCACCAGAATACCGCCGGCGATGCGGAACGAATCGATAGAGATGCCGAACATCCGCAGGATCCCTTCCCCCAGGAACAGCGAGGTCCACAGAATGATGGCGACCGACAGGTTGGCGGTCAGGTTGGTTTTATTGCGCCCCGCTTCCGCCTGATAACTGGTCATGCTGATGAACACCGGCAAAATGCCCACCGGGTTGACCAGTGCAAACAGACCGACAAAGAACTTGATAAAGCCGGAAAGATCCAACAGAGATTGGCCCACAGATGGCTCCGCGTTAAGTACTATAAAAAGGTGTGCTGCCTATGCGCGCTAATGTAATGGAATTGCCGCGGGTAATCCATCCGGCCAGAGCAGCATTTTTGACTGTCAGCAAGTTATGCTGCGAAACAAATGCCCTTTGTTAAAGTGATGTATGGCCTTTTGATTTTTTATGTTGAAAAAAGAGTCATTGCTCACAGTTATCAAGAATGATTCCCAACACCCGCAAGCTGAAAGGTGTCAGCTTGCAGTTTTCATGATTTAGATCACAAATCAACTACCCAACAGTGGGTAAGCTCTTAGTCGTAGGCAGGGAGTAGAACAAAGTGGGTGGCCACATCGCCGATACCGTTCTCTTCACGGTCTGCCCCTCCGGCTGGCGTAGGGAAAAGCTCTTTAAGCAAATCAGCAGCATGCGAAGAAATAACGCGGGAAAGCCCCGGTATTCTCATCACCGTTTATTCCCGTTAGGACTATACTAGTGGCTCGCACGGCTTATTTACTGAAAGAGTTTAACATTATCAGGAGAGCATTATGGCTGTAACGAATGTCGCTGAACTGAACGAGCTTGTCGCACGTGTCAAAAAAGCCCAGCGCGAATATGCCAACTTCACTCAAGAGCAAGTGGATAAAATCTTCCGCGCTGCCGCCCTCGCCGCTGCTGATGCCCGTATCCCGTTGGCCAAAATGGCCGTGGAAGAATCCGGAATGGGTATCGTCGAAGACAAAGTGATCAAAAACCACTTCGCTTCCGAGTACATCTACAACGCCTATAAAGACGAAAAAACCTGTGGCATCCTGTCTGAAGATGACACCTTCGGTACCATCACCATCGCCGAACCTATCGGCCTGATTTGCGGTATCGTTCCTACCACCAACCCAACTTCTACCGCGATCTTCAAAGCGCTGATCAGCCTGAAAACCCGTAACGGCATCATCTTCTCGCCGCACCCGCGTGCGAAGAATGCCACCAATAAAGCCGCCGATATCGTGCTGCAGGCCGCTATCGCCGCCGGCGCGCCAAAAGACATCATCGGTTGGATCGATCAACCGACCGTCGAGCTGTCCAACCAGCTGATGCACCACCCGGACATCAACCTGATCCTGGCCACCGGTGGCCCGGGCATGGTGAAGGCCGCCTACAGCTCCGGCAAGCCTGCCATCGGCGTCGGTGCCGGTAATACCCCGGTCGTGGTAGACGAAACCGCAGACATCAAGCGCGTGGTCGCCTCTATCCTGATGTCCAAAACCTTCGACAGCGGCGTTATCTGCGCTTCCGAACAGTCGGTCATCGTCGTCGACTCTATTTATGATGCGGTACGCGAACGTTTCGCCTCCCACGGCGGCTATCTGCTGCAGGGTAAAGAACTGAAAGCGGTTCAGGACATCATTCTGAAAAACGGCGGTCTGAACGCGGCCATCGTGGGGCAATCCGCACCGAAAATCGCCGAGATGGCGGGCATCAAAGTGCCGGCCAACACCAAAGTGCTGATCGGCGAAGTGAAGCTGGTCGACGAGTCCGAGCCTTTCGCACATGAAAAACTGTCGCCTACCCTGGCGATGTACCGGGCCAAAGATTTCGAAGACGCCGTCGCCAAAGCTGAGAAACTGGTCGCCATGGGCGGTATCGGCCACACCTCCTGCCTGTACACCGACCAGGATAACCAAACGGCTCGCATCGCCTACTTCGGCGATAAAATGAAAACGGCTCGTATTCTGATCAACACCCCAGCTTCTCAGGGCGGTATCGGCGACCTGTATAACTTCAAACTCGCGCCTTCGCTGACGCTGGGTTGCGGCTCCTGGGGTGGTAACTCCATCTCTGAGAACGTCGGACCTAAACACCTGATCAACAAGAAAACTGTAGCGAAGCGAGCAGAAAACATGTTGTGGCATAAACTTCCGAAATCGATCTACTTCCGCCGGGGCTCGCTGCCTATCGCGCTGGAAGAAGTGGCGACCGACGGGGCAAAACGCGCCTTCATCGTGACCGACCGTTTCCTGTTCAACAACGGCTATGCCGACCAGATCACCAAGGTTCTGAAGTCTCACGGCATCGAAACCGAAGTGTTCTTCGAAGTGGAAGCCGATCCGACGCTGAGCATCGTGCGCAAGGGCGCAGAGCAGATGAACTCCTTCAAACCGGACGTCATCATCGCGCTGGGCGGCGGTTCGCCGATGGACGCCGCCAAAATCATGTGGGTGCTGTACGAACATCCTGAAACCCACTTCGAGGATCTGGCGCTGCGCTTCATGGACATCCGCAAGCGTATCTACAAGTTCCCGAAAATGGGCGTGAAAGCGAAAATGATCGCCATCACCACCACGTCAGGCACCGGTTCGGAAGTCACGCCGTTTGCCGTCGTAACCGACGACACCACCGGACAGAAATACCCGTTGGCCGACTATGCGCTGACCCCAGACATGGCAATTGTCGATGCCAACCTGGTGATGAACATGCCGAAATCCCTGTGCGCCTTCGGCGGTCTGGATGCGGTCACCCACGCGCTGGAAGCCTACGTTTCGGTGCTGGCGAACGAATACTCCGACGGCCAGGCGTTGCAAGCGCTGAAACTGTTGAAAGAGTATCTGCCGGCCAGCTATAAAGAAGGCGCGAAAAATCCGGTTGCCCGTGAACGCGTGCACAACGCCGCCACCATCGCCGGTATCGCCTTCGCCAACGCCTTCCTCGGGGTCTGTCACTCCATGGCGCACAAGCTGGGTTCGGAGTTCCACATTCCGCACGGCCTGGCCAACGCGATGCTGATTTCCAACGTCATTCGCTACAACGCGAACGACAACCCGACCAAGCAGACGGCCTTCAGCCAGTACGACCGCCCTCAGGCGCGCCGCCGCTACGCTGAAATCGCCGACCACCTCGGCCTGAGCGCACCGGGCGACCGCACTGCGCAGAAGATTGAGAAACTGCTGGCCTGGCTGGACGAGCTGAAAACCGAGTTGGGCATCCCAACCTCCATCCGTGAAGCGGGTGTGCAGGAAGCGGACTTCCTGGCGAAAGTCGACAAGCTGTCGGAAGATGCATTCGACGACCAATGTACCGGCGCCAACCCACGCTATCCGCTGATTGCCGAGCTGAAGCAAATCATGCTGGATACCTTCTACGGCCGCGAATTCAGCGAAGCGGTAGAAGAGGAAGCGGCCGCTCCGGCTGCCGCCAAAGCCGCGGTAAAGAAGCCCAAGAAATAACGGTTCCGTGAACCGATAAAAAAAACCCGCCAAACGGCGGGTTTTTTATTGCGCCTGAGGCGCTGCATTTCGATTCACGCCGCCAAAACGCTTCAGCGGGCTCTGGCGGCATTTTCACCCTTAGTCCAGGGAGTGAATCGCCTCTTTATAATGCTTGCGGCAGACGGAGACATAGCTCTCGTTACCGCCAATCACCACCTGTTCACCGGCATGCATCGCTTTGCCATTCTCGTCCAGTCGCAGCACCATATTGGCTTTGCGCCCGCAGTGACAGATGGTTTTCAATTCCACCAGCTTATCGGCCCAGGCCAGCAAATAGTGGCTGCCGGTAAACAACTCACCGAGAAAATCGGTGCGCAGGCCGTAACACAATACGGGAATGTCCAGTTGGTCCACCACATCGCACAATTGCTCAACCTGCGCTTTGGTCAGGAACTGGCTTTCATCGAGCAGCACACAATGCACCTGCTGCTGTTGATGCTCTTGCTGAATCATGGCGAAGAGCATTGAGTCGTTGTTATAGAGCTGGGCCTGTGAAGATAACCCGATGCGCGAGCTGACTTTGCCTACGCCATAGCGGTGATCGATCTCCGCGGTGAACACCAGCGTGCGCATACCACGCTCTTGATAGTTATATGAAGACTGTAGCAGCGCGGTAGACTTGCCGGCATTCATCGCAGAGTAATAAAAATAAAGTTGAGCCATGGCCCCGCCACTCCGATGGTATAAGAAATATTCAAATGTTGATTAGGACGGTGAGTGTACCATAACCCGCCCCCCGGCTCAGCCCAAAGCGAACGAATATTGCGTTCGCCGTAATAATGCGCTTTCAAGCGAAACATATCGTTCTGTCGGCATGTTCTTTTTACAGCTATTTACAGGATAATGTATGCCTGTCATCACTATTAATTCTTGCTAATGGTTAGCCCCGGGCATTTGCCCATTAATGCATAGCCGCCCTTTCCCCTCCGCAGGCGCTGTAGCTGCGGCGGAACGCCTGTCTATTTATAGGTGAGGCCAATAACGGGCATTTAATCGCCTTCGCCGACGCCCCGACGTTACCTGACGCAATCTTTACCTATATACCCCTATTGTTTACAATGTCTGCCTTGCCATGGCGTGATTAAGCCCACAGAACCCATTGTAATATTGATATAAATTACGGCGATAACTTATCGATGAAAGCCTTGCGACACGCGCCCTTTAAAGCCTGTCTGCTGAAATTTTGACTTAAGCTCGATGAAGGTAATAGTTAACAGGCCTTCCTATTATTTGTCGGACTGATCCGATTAACGGTTTTTTTAAAGGTAAATTTGAGTATTCAAGTCAATTTGGCTATTGCAGAAAAGAAAAGAGCACTCTATTATTATCGAGACGCCCCCCACCAATATAATTTGAGACTAGGACAATGAGCGAAGCATTAAAGATTTTGAACAACATCCGCACCCTGCGCGCCCAGGCAAGAGAATGCACTCTGGAAACGCTGGAAGAAATGCTCGAGAAACTGGAAGTTGTTGTGAACGAACGTCGCGAAGAAGACAGCCAGGCTCAAGCAGAAATCGAAGAACGCACTCGTAAGCTGCAGCAATACCGCGAAATGCTGATTGCTGACGGTATCGACCCGAATGAACTGCTGCAAACCATGGCTGCCAACAAGGCTGCCGGTAAAGCAAAACGTGCAGCACGTCCTGCTAAATACCAATATAAAGACGAAAACGGCGAGCTGAAAACCTGGACCGGCCAAGGCCGTACTCCTGCGGTGATTAAGAAAGCTATCGAAGAGCAAGGTAAATCTCTGGACGATTTCCTGCTGTAATAGCGATTCAGTCCGTATCTGAAAGGCTCCCTGCGGGGGGCCTTTTCATTTTAAATCTTATCTTTCTGTACCCGCCCCCCTATCCTTTTAGTAAATATCCTAATTCGCTTTTCCTTCGATCATGAAATTTCAGTGAAAAAAAAGGGACCCTAAGGCCCCTGTATCGCATTAAATCTCGTCCAATTATTGAACCTGATAGAATGCCTTATACCAGTCAACAAAGCGCTTCACACCCTCTTCAACGCCGGTTTCCGGTTTGAAACCAATGTCACGATAAAGCTCTTCCGTATCCGCACTGGTATCCATCACATCGCCTGGTTGCATCGGCAGCATATTCTTACGGGCGGTGACCCCCAATGCCTGCTCCAGCGCGCTGATATATTCCATCAGTTTTACGGGAGCGCTATTGCCGATATTATAAACATGGTACGGAGCAGAACTGGTCGCCGGCGATCCCTGTTCAACGGTCCAGGATGGATTTGCCTGCGGAATAACCGCCTGCAAGCGCACTATCGCCTCAGCGATATCATCGATGTAAGTAAAATCGCGATGCATTTCGCCATAGTTATATACGTCGATGCTCTCCCCCGCCAATATGGCTTTGGTGAATTTGAACAGCGCCATGTCCGGACGCCCCCAAGGGCCATATACGGTAAAGAACCGCAGTCCGGTCGTCGGGAGACCGTATAAGTGGGAATAACTGTGCGACATCAGCTCATTGGCTTTTTTGGTTGCCGCATACAATGACACCGGATGATCGACACTGTCTTCCGTGGCAAAAGGCAACTTGCGATTCAGGCCATATACCGAGCTGGAGGAAGCATAAAGTAAATGCTCGACCTTATTGTGACGGCAGCCTTCCAGAACGTTTAAATGGCCAATCAGGTTGGCATCCGCATAGGCCAACGGGTTGACCAGCGAGTAACGTACGCCGGCTTGAGCACCCAAATGAATGACTCGCTGGAACTGCTGCTCGGCAAACAATGCCGCCATACCTTCACGGTCAGCCAAATCCAGCTTGATAAAGCGGAATCCCGGCTTATCCGTCAGTCTGTCCAGACGAGCCATTTTCAGGCCCACGTCATAATAGTCGTTCAGGTTATCGATGCCGACAACCTGATGGCCGGCGGCCAATAAACGCTCTGCAACGTGATAACCAATAAACCCTGCGGCGCCTGTAACCAGGAATTTCATACCCACTCCTTAAATAACTGGTTTAATCGAGGCTCCGCGGCCAATCGCGTAGTAGGTAAAGCCGCGATTTTCCAAACGCTCAGGATCGTACAGGTTACGCCCATCAAAGATCACCGGCTGCTTCAGTGCACTCTTGATCACATCGAAGTCCGGTGCGCGGAAGTTCTGCCATTCAGTGCAGATCACCAAAGCATCGGCGCCGTGCAACGCAGCTTCTTTGGTTCCCATCAGCTTCAAATCGTCGCGCTGACCATAGATGCGTTGAACTTCGTTCATCGCTTCCGGATCGTAGGCTTGAACGGTGGCGCCGGCAGCCCACAACGTCTCCATCAGCACGCGGCTGGACGCCTCACGCATGTCATCGGTATTCGGCTTGAACGCCAGGCCCCACAGCGCGAAGGTTTTACCCTTCAGATCGCTGCCGAAGTAGTCTTTGATAAAGCTGTTCAGCTTGTCTTTCTGTTGGTAGTTGACCTGCTCTACCGCCTGCAGCAGCTTCGGTTGGTAACCGATCTGCTCCGCCGTGCGGATCAACGCCTGGACATCTTTCGGGAAGCAAGAACCACCGTAGCCGCAGCCAGGGTAGATGAAGTGATAACCGATGCGTGAGTCAGAACCGATGCCCTGACGCACTTTCTCAATGTCCGCACCCAGCATTTCCGCCAGGTTGGACATTTCGTTCATAAAGCTGATCTTGGTCGCCAGCATACAGTTGGCGGCATATTTGGTCAGCTCTGCGCTGCGGATATCCATCATGATCATACGATCGTGATTGCGGTTAAACGGCTCGTACAGCTCGCGAATAGGTTCGATCACCTCTAGATTATCGGTGCCGATCACGATGCGCTCAGGGCGCATGCAGTCTGCCACCGCCGCGCCTTCTTTCAGGAATTCCGGGTTAGACACCACGTCGAACGGCACGTTGCTGCCGCGCTTCGCCAGCGTATCCGCCATCACCTGACGCACCTTGTCCGCCGTGCCGACCGGAACGGTGGATTTGTCGATCACCACTTTGCGATCGGTCATGTGCTCAGCGATGGTGCGAGCAACCGCAGTGACATATTTCAGGTCAGCGGAACCGTCTTCATCCGGCGGCGTACCGACGGCGATGAACTGGATATTCCCGTGCGCCACGCCCGCTTTGGCATCGGTAGTGAAATGCAGACGGCCGGCCTCATAGTTTTGCTGCACCAGCGGCGTCAGGCCCGGTTCAAAAATCGGGATATTGCCTTTTTTCAGGTTTTCGACTTTTCGCTCATCGACGTCAATGCACATAACGTCATGGCCAACTTCAGCCAGCACGGCGGCCTGCACCAGACCCACATAACCAATACCAAAAACTGTTACTTTCATGTGAAAATCCTAGTTTTTCAAATTAAGACGAAACATCACGCAATTATTTCTTGTCAGCGGCAACAACCTGTTGCAGCCACTGAGAAAATTCTTTACCGAGGCTGGCATGGCGCATACCGTATTCCACAAATGCCTGCATGTAACCCAGTTTGTTGCCACAATCATGGCTCACGCCTTTCAGGTGATACGCTTCCACCGTTTCCTGCTGCATCAACATTTCGATGCTGTCAGTCAGCTGAATTTCGTCGCCGGCGCCTGGAGGCGTTTTCGCCAACAGCGGCCAAATATCGGCGGACAGCACGTAACGACCGACAATCGCCAGATTGGAAGGCGCTTTATCCGGCGACGGCTTCTCGACCACGCTGACCATCGGCGCGCTTTCGCCCGGTTGCAGCTTGACACCTTTACAATCGGCTACGCCGTAGTTTCCGACATCTTTATGCGGCACGGGCTCAACCATGATCTGGCTGACGCCGGTGGTTTCGAAGCGCTGCAACATTTCGCGCAGGTTATCTTTTTTCGGATCGGCGCTATATTCGTCGAGGATCACGTCCGGAAGCACCACCGCAACCGGCTCATCACCCACCATCGGATAGGCGCACATGATAGCGTGCCCCAAACCTTTGGCATTCCCCTGACGGACTTGCATCACGGTAACGCCTTTCGGGCAGATCGATTGCACTTCATCCAGTAATTGGCGCTTGACGCGTTTTTCCAGCATCGCTTCCAGTTCGAAACTGGTATCAAAATGGTTTTCGATCGAGTTTTTGGAGGAGTGAGTGACCAGCACAATCTCGTTAATCCCTGCCGCAATGCACTCATTGACGACGTATTGGATCAGCGGTTTATCAACCAGCGGCAGCATTTCTTTTGGAATGGCTTTGGTGGCCGGTAACATCCGCGTACCCAAGCCTGCAACCGGGATCACGGCTTTTCTGACTTTGCGATTTACAGCAGGCATTATTTCCTCTCTTAAAGCTAAAACGCTCATTTTATGAGCTTGGGCTCGATATAAAAAAAACCTTCGGAGTATACCAGCTTATGCGCGCCGAGCATTAGCCAGAACACAAATAGAAAACATTTAGGACTATTACCCGTTCTGATAATCGGGAGAATAAATAAACGGTTTAATTACCGATAAGTGAATAGCTTAAGATCTCGCCGCTCGGCGCCCGTTATTCAGCGCTCAGCATCAGCCGCAATCGGCCCCCGCTGCCCCACACCTGACATTGCCAGGCGGTGCAACGTTGACTGATCTGGTTCATATAGGTCGCCCCCAGCGTCCCCAGCGGTACGCCGTTGCTCAGCTGAATTTGATTATCCCCGGTATTGACGTTGGCATGCAGCCCGGCGGAGACCAGAATCAGGTTCTTATTTTCGGCGTGGTAATATCCCAGCAACAGTGGGAATTGGCCATCTAATTTCCCCTGCCGCAATAATTGATTAACCTGCTTTAACAATGCTGACATTTGCGGCAGACGATGTTGTTGATTAGCCAGATGGTCTTGCAGCAACCCATTAAATAATGCGCGCAACAGCAATGCCGCCAATACGCCATTATCGCCGGCGCGCGTGACGTCCAGGCAATAGAATGCCAGGTCTTTTTCTGACAACGCGGCAATATCCAGCACCAGACCGGGATTTTCGCCCGTGGTTAACTGCCGATAGTTGATCCGGCAATGTGCAATGGTCTGCTGTACCGGCGGTTGCAGTTGTTTAAGCAGTTTGACGGCTTCGGAAGGGTTTTTGCTCAGCGCATCCCAATCCTGAAACAGCTCAACCTCTTCAATCGCCTGAGAGGTGAACATATTGGGGTATAAACACGCCAGCACCGCTTCACGCAGGCGATTGAGATCGGTCAGGGGCTTCAGCAGGACATCCTGTACGCCCAAGCGCAACACCTTGGCAATGTCGGCCATCTTGTCGGTGGCCGAGATCACCAGCACCGGGATCTGCCCCCCCTGCAAACGCAGGTGCTCAACAAATTCGATACCGCCCATTTCCGGCATCGCGAGATCGCACAGAATCAGATCGGGCTTGAAGTCATCGACGGCACTCAGCGCCTGCAAACCGTTGGTCGCCTCGCCGGTTTCAGCGCCCAGCGAGGTCAAATAACCGACCAGCACGGAACGAAAAACCTGTTCGTCCTCAACGATCAAGATGCGTTTGTGAGTGAGTGGTAATGCCATCAGCCGAGCCTCGTCCCTTTCCATAGTGTAATAGTGGCTCAAAAAGGTCACTTATGCTCGTCTGAATCAGACCGACCGCGCATTGCCAACCAAGAACCGAGAATTATCTATTTTTTATCAACGGCAACAACCGATCCAGTTGTTTTTCCACCGCCAGTAACCCTGCCTCGATCGCTTCATCGGCGCGGTGGAAATCCAGCGTCGAGATTTGCGGGCAAAAAGGTTGGATCAGCACGTCCGGCGGATCGCTCGCCATCCGGTTACGCTTCAGGCGATTTTCCAGCATCTGAATCGAGGTGCCCATAATCTCCATCGCCGTCGGCGCCGTCGTCGGTTTACGCTGTCGCATTCTGCCGACGCGCTCTCTCAGACGCCCGCGCCAGGTATCGGCAGGCGCATCGTCCGAACTTTCGTCCTCAATGCGTACCGAGAACAAATCCTGCTGCATCAGGTGCGCGTCATGCTGCAGATCGACCGCGATGACGATATCGGCACCCAGCGCCCGGCAGAGCGACACCGGCACCGGATTGACCACCGCGCCGTCCACCAGCCAATAGCCGTCGGCCCACACCGGCGCCAGCAGGCCAGGCATGCTGCAGGAAGCGCGCACCGCCTGATGAATATCGCCTTCGGTCAGCCACAGTTCGCGGCCGGTGCTGAGATTGGTCGTCACGGCGCCGAACTTCAGCGCGCATTCGGCAATATCGTTGATCTTCAATAGCTGTCCGACGGCGTTAAACACCCGATCGCCGCGCAACAAGCCACCACGCTGCCAGGAAAAGTCCATCAGACGAATCACGTCCCAATAGCTGAACGACCGCACCCACTGCTCCATCGCCGGCAGGCGATGGCTGGCGAACGCCGCGCCCACTAACGCACCGACAGAGCAGCCGGCAACGATATCGACCTCAATTCCCAGTTTCTTTAACGCATTGATCACGCCGATGTGCGCCCAGCCTTTAGCCGAGCCAGCTCCCAGCGCCAGTCCGATCTTGATTTGCCGCATAGCGCCATCCTCTCGGTAACAGGGGGTATCTGCTTTCAGGGTAGATTGTCACTGACGAATATTGTTAGGTAACATATGCGCTAAATTCATTTTCTGCCTCGTCTTCTCAGGAGTTATTTTGCCCGAATCATGCCCATGCGGCAGCGGACTAGCGTATAACGCATGCTGTGCCCCTTTTATCAGCGGCAATCAACCGGCGCCGACGCCCGGCCAGCTGATGCGTTCACGCTTCACCGCCTACGTGAATCATAACGTCGATTATCTGATCGCTACCTGGCACCCCGACTGCGGCGCCGAAGCCTGGCGCAATGCGATCGTCGACAGCTTTAAAAATACCGAATGGCTGGGCCTGACGATCGTGGAAGAGAAAGCCGGCCATGAGCCGGACGAAGGCTTCGTCGAATTCATCGCCCGTTTTACCGATGGCGAAAGCGGCGAACCGCAGGCGATGCATGAGCGCTCGCGCTTCCTTCGTCGCGATCAACGTTGGTATTATATCGACGGCACCAAACCCCAGCCCGGCAGAAATGCAATTTGTCCCTGTGGCTCAGGGAAAAAATACAAGAAGTGCTGCGGGCGCTAGCCGGCCGGCGCTTCACGTTTACGCCTGCGCAGACAGGCCGTTCAGTATCAGACAGGATCCTCAAACCCATGCCACACCAAAATGTACAACGGAAAGTGTTACGCACCATCTGCCCGGACGCCAAAGGGCTGATCGCCAAGATCACCAACATCTGTTACAAGCACGAACTCAATATCGTTCAGAATAATGAGTTCGTCGATCACCGCACCGGGCGTTTCTTCATGCGTACCGAGCTGGAAGGCATTTTCAACGACAACACGCTGCTGGCCGATCTGGACAGCGCGCTGCCGGAAGGTTCGCTGCGCGAGCTGCACAGCACCGGGCGCCGCCGCATCGTGGTGCTGGTCACCAAAGAGGCCCACTGCCTGGGCGATCTGTTGATGAAAAGCGCCTATGGCGGCCTCGACGTTGAAATCGCCGCCGTGATCGGCAACCACGACACGCTGCAAACGTTGGTGGAACGTTTCGATATTCCTTTCCATCTGGTGAGCCACGAAGGCTTGACGCGTGAGCAACACGACCGCGAAATGACGGCCCAGATCGATCAATATCAGCCGGATTACGTGGTGCTGGCCAAATATATGCGCGTGCTGACCCCGGCCTTCGTGCAGCATTATCCGAATCAGGTGATCAACATTCACCATTCGTTCCTGCCGGCGTTTATCGGCGCGCGCCCTTACCACCAGGCCTATGAGCGCGGGGTAAAAATCATCGGCGCCACCGCCCACTACGTTAACGACAATCTCGACGAAGGCCCGATCATCATGCAGGACGTGATCCACGTCGATCACACCTATTCCGCCGAGGATATGATGCGCGCCGGGCGCGACGTAGAGAAAAATGTGCTCAGCCGCGCGCTGTATCAGGTGCTGGCACAGCGCGTCTTCGTCTACGGCAACCGCACCGTTATTCTGTAATCGTTCAATAAATCGGTGCATTTCGTTCAGGGATGCACCGTCAAGAATAAAAAAACGGCAAACGATTCATTTTCTGCATTTCAATGCTTTACACATCCGCTTCATTTGATATGATGCGCCCCGCTTACCGAGACAGCGCTCTCGCAAGCAAGGCCAGTTAAATAGCCATGTAATATGGTGGGGTTCCCGAGCGGCCAAAGGGAGCAGACTGTAAATCTGCCGTCACTGACTTCGAAGGTTCGAATCCTTCCCCCACCACCATCTTTTCGTTGCTGATACGCATTGGGTTAAAGCGAATCAGAAAGGGAAGGATAACGTGCTTTAGCGCGGCCCGAAGGGTGAGGAACGAAGTGACGAATAATCCTTCCCCCACCACCATCTTTTCTCCGCCAGGAGCGAAGAAGCAGTAAAGAAGCCGGCCAGGTTTCTTCCGGATAAAACCGGAGCAACAATTAGTAAATCCATGAATATCATGGTGGGGTTCCCGAGCGGCCAAAGGGAGCAGACTGTAAATCTGCCGTCACAGACTTCGAAGGTTCGAATCCTTCCCCCACCACCATCTCTTGCAAAAACTCCCTAAACCGACTTAAAGCACACCGCATCCATATTGCTCCGCACTGGGGAAGGATGAGAAGCTTCGACCAAGGTTCGAGTCTCACGCAGTGAGACAACGCGCTTCAGCGCGGCCCGCAGGGTGAGGCGCGCAGCGACAAATCATCCTTCCCCCACCACCATCTCTTGCAAAAACTCCCTAAACCGACTTAAAGCACACCGCATCCATAATGCTCCGCACCGGGGAAGGATGAGAAGCTTCGACCAAGGTTCGAGTCTCACGCAGTGAGACAACGCGCTTTAGCGCGGCCCGCAGGGTGAGTCGCACAGCGACGAATCATCCTTCCCCCACCACCATCTCTTGCAGAACATTCCCAAATCGACTTAAAGCACATCGCCCCCAATGCTCTCGTATCAATAAAACTCAATTACCCCCCCTTATTCCCCGCGTTCACCTCGATGTTTTATTTCCTCACTCCCAGCCGTAACTTGAACTCCGGCCGACAATTCGCTATACCACTGGCTTCTTTAGTGCAGTAAGGAACAGGTGGATGCGAAACAATATTTGCGTTTTTTGTGGCGCCAGTGAAGGCGTCAATCCCGCTTATGCCGAGCAGGCTCGTCAACTGGGGCAGCTGCTGGCCGCACAGGGGCGCCGTTTAATCTACGGCGGCGGCAAGAAAGGATTGATGGGGATCGTGGCAGATGCCGTGTTGGCGGCGGGCGGTGAAGCTGTCGGCATTATCCCCGAGCGCCTGGTTGAAGCGGAAACCGCGCATCGCGGCCTGACCGAACTGGAAGTGGTGCCTGATATGCATACGCGCAAAGCCCGTATGGCCGCGCTGGCGGACGGTTTTATCGCCCTGCCCGGCGGCATCGGCACGTTGGAAGAGTTGTTTGAAATCTGGACCTGGGGACAAATCGGCTATCACAACAAGCCGGTCGGCCTGCTGAACGTTAACGGCTTCTACCGCCCGCTGAGCCAATTCCTCGAACACGTCGCCGATCAGGGCTTTATGCGCCACGACTATCTCGGCACCCTGCACATCAGTGAATCGGCGCAAACGCTGCTGCAACAGTTTGACGATTATCAACCCAAAAATTACGACCGCTGGGCGAAATAAACCCGCTGCGCAGCCAGCGGCCCTGCCGCTGTCTGCGTTACATTTCCCGCCAAACTCTGCTACTATCACAGCACATTTTTCTCGTGAAAACGGCACCGCTCATGAAGTTTGTCTCTTTTAATATCAATGGACTGCGCGCGCGTCCGCATCAGCTGGCGGCAATTATCGAACAGCACCAGCCCGACGTGATCGGCCTGCAAGAAACGAAAGTTCACGACGACATGTTCCCGCTGGAAGAAGTCAGCCAGCACGGCTATCACGTGTTCTATCACGGGCAAAAAGGCCATTACGGCGTAGCGCTGCTGACCAAAGCGGAGCCTCTGGCCGTGCGCCGCGGTTTCCCGACCGATGAAGAAGATGCGCAGCGTCGCATCATCATGGCCGATCTGGCGACGCCGCAGGGCACGCTGACGGTGATCAACGGCTACTTCCCGCAAGGTGAAAGCCGCGACCACCCGATCAAATTCCCGGCTAAAACACGCTTTTATCAGGATTTGCAAAACTACCTGGAGCAGCAGCTGTCGGCGGAATCCCCGGTGTTGATCATGGGTGACATGAACATCAGCCCGAGCGATTATGACATTGGCATCGGCGAAGACAGCCGTAAACGCTGGCTGCGCACCGGCAAGTGTTCCTTCCTGCCGGAAGAGCGCGAATGGATGGACCGCCTGCTGAACTGGGGCCTGGTAGACACCTATCGCCACGCCAACCCGGGGCGCAACGACGAATTCTCGTGGTTCGACTACCGTTCCAAAGGGTTCGACGACAACCGCGGCCTGCGTATCGATCTGCTGCTGGCCAGTACCCCGCTGGCTTCGCGCTGCATCGCCACCGGCATCGATTACCAAACCCGCAGCATGGAAAAACCTTCCGACCATGCGCCGGTCTGGGCGGAATTTACGCTGTAATCCCATCACCCCGGCGCTCGCCGGGGTTTTACTCTGTGAAGCCAATGAAAATTATCGACGTGGTAGCCGCTATTCTGGAACAGAACGGCCACATTTTACTGGCCCAGCGCGGCACAGGCAGCGATCAGGCCGGTCTGTGGGAGTTTCCCGGCGGCAAGGTTGAAACGGGCGAAAGCCAGCCAGAAGCGCTGGCGCGCGAGCTGGATGAAGAATTGGGAATTTGCGCCCGTATCGGCGACTATGTGGGCAGCAATCAGTGGCAGCAAGGCGAACGCATCATCCGCCTGCACGCCTGGCAAGTCACGGCGTTCTCCGGTGAATTGCAACAGCGCTGCCACTCGGCGTTGGTCTGGGTTACGCCGCAACAGGCGCAGGAATACGCCCTGGCGCCCGCCGACGTTCCACTGCTGGCGGACTATATCGCCGCGCAAAGCGGTGCACGCTGAGCGCGGCGACAGGTTACATCGTCACTTCTTCAATCGCACCCAAATCAAGGGGTTGGTGCCGATGGTGTTAGGCTCACGCACGCACTGCAGCACTTCCCCTTCCACTTTAAGCACCGCGCCCTCGGAATAGTTTTGATTCTGGTAGACGCAACAGCGGTTGCAGGGCTGTGCCGGCGGTGGGTTGACGCCGCTTTTAGCCGTGCCCCAAATCTCCGGCGAAACCGGTAACACCACGTCCACATCGCCGCGATTGGCGACCGCCAGGCCGGAAAACATCAGGGCAGCGGCAGCCAATACCCCACTGAGTCCACGCTTCATTCACTCTTCTCCTGCGCCTTGCCGGCGCTTTTCCTGCGTTTTTTGCCTCCGCTGGAGGGCGGCGGCGGCAATCCACGAAACGCCATGCTCGCCCGGCTCTGCTTAGCCTGATAAATCAGCTCTTGCAGCGTGCCGACCAACGGCTGCATAAAGTCCTGATAGCGGCAGGATTTCTCGCTGATTTGCGTCAGCGTGGCTTCCCAGTTGGCCGTCATATCAGGGCGCGCAGCAAGATCCGGCAGCGAGTGAATCAACGCGCGCCCGGTTTCGCTGGAGTGAATATAGCGTCCCTTCTTGTACAGAAACGCCCGCTTGAACAGCAATTCGATGATCCCCGCTCGCGTCGCTTCCGTTCCTAAACCATCGGTCGCCCGCAGGATTTTCTTTAACGCTTTATCTTGTACGAATCGCGCGATGCCGGTCATAGCCGACAACAGACTGGCGTCGGTAAACGGCCGCGGCGGCTGCGTCTGGCGCTCCACCACTTCACCGCGCTCGCACAGCAGCTCATCGTCCTTGGCCACCACCGGCAGCGGCGCACCTTCGTTTTCCTCGTCGCGCTCCTTGCTGCCCAGCAGCGTACGCCAGCCGGCTTCCGCCAGGAAACGCGCCTTGGCGATGAATTTGCCGCCGGCGATATCCAGCTCGATCACGCATTTGCGGAACACCGCATCCGGACAAAACTGCATCAGGTACTGGCGCGCCACCAGCCCATACACGTTCCGTTCATCCTGCGTCAAATTGACCTTGCCGGCGCGGGCGGTGGGAATGATGGCATGGTGCGCATCGACCTTTTTATCGTCCCAGCAGCGGTTGCGGCGATCGCTGTCGATCACCGGCTGCGGATACAGCTCGGGTTGGTGCACGCTGATGGCGTTCAGCACCGCGTGGCGGCCGGCAAAATGCTCTTCCGGCAGATAGCGGCAGTCGGAACGCGGATAGGTGATCAATTTGTGGGTTTCGTACAGCCGCTGGCAAACGTCCAGCACCTGTTGCGCGCTGAGGTTGTAGCGCCGGGCCGCCTCGATTTGCAGCGTGGAAAGCGAGAACGGCAGCGGTGCGGTATCTGATTCCCGTTTATCATTATAGGCCGTGACCAGGGCCGGCTGGCCCTCGATGCGCTTGACCACGTGTTCCGCCAACGGCCGGTGCAGCAAACGCCCTTCTTCATCCTGATAAGGTTCACAGGAGTCGCTGGGTTGCCACAGTGCCACAAAGCGTTCTTCTTTCGGCGTGACGATGTGCGCCTTAACCTCAAAGAAGTCTTTTGGCACGAAGTTTTCGATCTCTTCGTCGCGACGCACCACCAATCCGAGCACCGGCGTCTGCACCCTGCCCACCGACAGCACGCCGTCGTAACCGGCGTTGCGGCCCAACAGCGTATAGGCGCGGGTCATATTGATGCCGTACAGCCAGTCGGCGCGCGAACGCGCCAGCGCGGACACGCACAGCGGGATAAAGTCTCGGTTGTCGCGCAGGCGCTCGACCGCACGCTCCACCGCCTGCGGGTTGAGATCGTTGATCAGACAGCGGCGCACGTTCTGGCGCTTCTCCGCCGTCAAATCCAGATAGTCCAGCACCTCATCCACCAGCAGTTGCCCTTCGCGATCCGGGTCACCGGCGTGGACCACTTCATCAGCTTCGAGCAGCAACTTTTTAATGGCGTTGAGCTGTTTGCTGACCGAAGGCCGCGGCTGCAAGCGCCATTTTTCGGGGATGATCGGCAGATCCGCCAACGACCAGCGCGCATAGCGGCTGTCATAGGCGTCAGGCTGGGCCTGTTCCAACAGGTGGCCGACGCACCAGGTCACCACGTCGTTGTTGCCGCAGGCGATATAGCCGTCGCCACGGCGGTGCGGCTTGGGCAAGACGTCGGCAATGGCGCGCGCCAAACTCGGTTTCTCGGCTATGAACAGTCGCATTAATCACCGTTTTTCTGGCTGAACGTCATCAAGAATTCTCTTACTTCTGCATAGTTCCCACGGAAAACAATCCGCTGGGCTTTCTTTTCCAACTGATAGCAATACATCGGATCGTAGTACTGCTGCAACAGGGGCGCCAGCCACTCACGGTGCGCGTCGCCCTGGCCGCTGAGACGCTGAGCCCGCAGCGCCGCCTCCAGCCGCTGCGTCAGCTGCTGGAAACGCTCCAGGCCCAAACGGCGGCGAATGGCGAACAGACCGTGATGCAGATAGTCATCGTACTGCCGCCAACCTTCTTCCACGCCATAGGCCTGTTCGAACTGTTCGCGCATACCGTCGATATATTCCGCCTGCAGGCGCGCCAGGCGAATGTCGAACGGATCGTCGATCACCGCCACCGGTGCCTGCTGCATGCCGTTGAACAACGGCAACGGCAGATTGTTGCTGCCGATGATCCGCCCTTCGTCTTCCAGCACCCAACGGCGGCTGCCACCATGCTGTTTTTTCAGCAATAACACAGCCAGACGATTCTCAAAATCTATCTGCGAGCTCTGTCCCGCCAGCGTTCGGCCAAAAGATGAACCGCGATGGCGCGCCGCGCCTTCCAGATCGACGCCGTCGGCCAGTTCGTTGACCAGCAGCGTCTTGCCGCTGCCGGTATTGCCGCCCACCAGGGCCATCGGCAATGCCGCGCTTTGCGTCAGTACACCGAGCAGATAATTGCGCAATGCCTTATAACCGCCAGTGATACGCGGATAATCCACGCCGGCCTCATGCAGCCATTGCTGCACCAGCTGCGAGCGCAGCCCGCCGCGGAAGCAGTAAATATAGCCTGCGGGCCGCTCTGCGCAGGCCGCCAGCCAGGCGGCGGTGCGCTGTTCGCGCAGTTTGCCGTTCACCAGACTGTGGCCAAGCGCGATCGCCGCTTGTTGACCATGCTGTTTATAGCAGGTACCGACCGCCTGCCGCTCGCTGTCGATCATCAGCGGCAAATTCACCGCCTGTGCAAAGGCGCCCTGCTGAAACTCAATCGGCGCGCGCACGTCAATCAGCGGCACGTCCTGCAAAAAAATGCGTTGATAATCGGCGCAGTCCGGTCTTCCTGGCATGTTGGACACTACACGACCTCGATTAGCGGCTTACCGGCTGATGCCACATGCAGCTCACCGATGGCCTCAAGCGTGATACCGTGCTGCTTGGCAATCGCCAGCACCTGCGCCTCCGACTCAGGCAATACCGCCAACAGCAAGCCGCCGGAGGTTTGCGGATCGCACAGCAGCTGGCGCTGCAAATCGCTCATCTCGCCCACCAGATGGCCATAGCTGTCGAAGTTGCGCCCGGTGCCACCCGGCACGCAGCCTTCGGCAATATACGCCTCGACGTCCGGCAGCTTCGGCACCCGATCGAACCAGACCGTCGCCTGCAGACCGGAGCCCTGGCACACCTCGCTCAGGTGACCCAGCAGGCCAAAGCCGGTGATATCGGTCATCGCCGTAACGCCCGCCACCTCGGCAAAGTCGGCGCCCGGCTTGTTCAGGCGGCACATCACTTCCGTCGCCAGGCCCTGATGCTCTGGGCGCAGCTTGCTTTGCTTCTCGGCGGTCGTCAGCACGCCGATGCCTAGCGGCTTGGTCAGATAGAGTTTCGCACCGGCCTGTGCGGCGCTGTTTTTCTTCACCCGCTCGGTATTGACCACGCCGGTCACCGCCAGGCCGAAAATTGGTTCCGGCGCATCGATGGAATGGCCACCGGCCAGCGCGATGCCCGCCTGCTGGCAGGCGAAACGCCCGCCGTCGATCACCTGCTGCGCCACCTCCGGTGGCAGTTTGGCGATCGGCCAGCCAAGAATGGCGATCGCCATGATCGGTTTGCCGCCCATGGCGTACACGTCGCTGATGGCGTTTGCGGCCGCAATGCGGCCGAAATCGAACGGATCGTCGACGATCGGCATGAAGAAATCGGTGGTGCTGATGATGCCGACGCCGTTGCCGATGTCGTACACCGCCGCGTCGTCGCGGGTTTCATTGCCGACCAGCAGGCGCGGATCGACAAACTTTTCCCGCTCGCTGTGCAAGATGGTTTCGAGAACTTTCGGTGAGATTTTGCAGCCGCAGCCAGCGCCATGGCTGTACTGGGTTAAACGGATCGCTGGCGATGTCATAGTCCACTCCCTTCGGTAACGGCACTCAAGATATCATAGGGTAGCGCTTGCCGAGGGGATTGATAAGAGCGGGCCGCCGATATGCGAACGGCCTGCTCAGAAACCATGCAATTTTGCGGGGTTTGGCGCATTTTCGCCGCGCCCCGCGGGAGAAAACTCAGAAATAGCTGACGAAAGGCGCGCTGTCCGGCGGCGTCACCTTGGTGGCGGCCTTCAGCTGTGGCGTGCCCAGATAGAGGAAACCGACGATCTCATCCTGCTCGCGGCAGCCGAAGGCTTCGCGCACCAGCGCATGCTCGGTCCAGGCGCCGGTGCGCCAGATGCCGTTAAAGCCCTGCGCCAGCGCCGCCATCTGCATCGCCTGCACCGCGCAACCGGCGGAAACCACCTGCTCCCAGCGCGGCACCTTGGTCTCTTCAGTACAGTGGGCGATGACGGTGATGATCAGCGGTGCGCGGAACGGCGCCTTGGTGGCCTTTTCGATCGCCGCTTCGTCCAGTTGATCCTGCTTCGCCGCCGCCTGCAGCAGCTGGCTGAAGCGCTCCAGGCCCTGATTTTCGATCATCACGAAACGCCACGGCTGCAGCGCGCCGTGATCGGGCGCACGCAGGCCCGCGTTGATGATATTTTGACGCACTTCCCCCGCCGGCGCCGGTTCCGCCAGGCGCGAAGCCGAGCGGCGATTCAATAAAAGATCCAGAGCATCCATCGTAAACTCCTGATAACAATTTTCATTCCGGCCACGTTAACATAGCTAAACGACGAGTTACAGCCTCGGCGATAGCGTCTGCGTGCCACGATTTAAAGCTGACATTTACCCGGCCGCTCATTAGGATAGCGGAACATTCTCGACTCTTGTTGGAGAGCACATGCGCACATTGTGGCAAATTATTGCCGGCATTTTCCGGTGGACATGGCGTCTGCTGAATTTTATCAGGGAACTGATCCTTAACCTGTTCCTGGTCTTGCTGATCCTGGTTGGGGTCGGCATCTATCTGTCCTTCCAAAGTTCCTCCACCTCGACGGCCCCGGCGCGCGGCGCGCTGCTGGTTGACTTAAGCGGCGTGGTGGTCGATCAGCCTTCGGTAAACAACCGGGTGCGGCAATGGGGCCGCGAACTGTTGGGTGCCTCCAGCAGCCGCCTGCAGGAAAACTCGCTGTTCGACGTGGTGGACAGCATCCGCAAGGCCAAAGACGACAAAAACATTACCGGCATGGTGTTGCAGCTGAATGACTTCGCCGGCGCCGATCAACCGTCACTGCGTTATATCGGCAAGGCGCTGCGCGAGTTCCGCGACAGTGGCAAGCCGATCTTCGCCATCGGCGACAGCTATAACCAGACGCAATATTTCCTGGCCAGCTACGCCAACAAAATCTACCTGTCGCCGCAGGGCGCGGTCGATCTGCACGGTTTCGCCACCAACAACCTGTATTACAAGTCGTTGCTGGACATGCTTAAAGTCACCACCAATATCTTCCGCGTCGGCACCTATAAATCGGCGGTCGAGCCGCTGATCCGCGACGATATGTCCCCGGCGGCGCGCGAAGCGGACAGCCGCTGGATTGGCGGCCTGTGGCAGAACTATCTGGAAACCGTGGCGGCCAACCGCCAGCTGACGCCGCAGCAGCTGTTCCCGGGCGCTGCCGGCGTACTGAGCGGCCTGCAGGCGGCCGGTGGCGACACCGCCCGCTATGCGCTGGACAATAAGCTGGTGGACGAGCTGGCCTCGCGCACCGCGATCGAAAATCAGTTGGTCAAGGCCTTCGGCTGGGATAAACAGGCGAACGATTTCAACGCCACCAGCATCTACGACTACCAGCCGAAGCCGGACGCCAACCAGGGCGGTAAGATCGCCGTGGTGTTCGCCAACGGCGCCATCATGGACGGCCCGCAGACGCCGGGTAACGTCGGAGGTGACACAACCGCCGCCGAGCTGCGCCAGGCGCGCCTGGATCCGGCCATCAAGGCCGTGGTGTTCCGCGTCAACAGCCCGGGCGGCAGCGTCAGCGCATCCGAAGTGATCCGCTCCGAACTGGCCGCCGTGCGCGCCGCCGGCAAACCGGTGGTGGTGTCGATGGGCGGCATGGCCGCGTCGGGCGGCTACTGGGTTTCGACGCCGGCCGACTACATCATCGCCAGCCCGAGCACCCTGACCGGCTCCATCGGCATTTTCGGCATCATCAACACCTACGAGAAAACCCTGGATACGCTGGGCGTGCACACCGACGGCGTGGCGACCTCGCCGCTGGCCGACATTGCGGTCACCAAGGCATTACCGCAAGAGTTCTCGCAGATGATGCAGCTGAACATCGAAAACGGGTATAAGAACTTCCTCGATTTGGTCGCCAAATCGCGCAAGATGACCCCGCAGCAGGTTGACCAAATCGCGCAAGGCCACGTCTGGCTCGGCAGCGACGCCAAGGCCAACGGCCTGGTCGATCAATTGGGCGATTTCGACGACGCGGTGAAGAAAGCCGCCGAGCTGGCGAAGCTGCAGCAGTGGCAGCTCGACTGGTTCGTCGATACCCCAAGCCTGAGCGATATGGTGCTCAGCCAGTTCGGCGTTTCCATTCACGCCATGCTGCCGGCGGCGATTCAGGCCATGCTGCCCGCCCCGCTGGCCTCGGTCGCCAACGCGGTGAAAGAACAGCCGGGCTTGTTCAATAACCTGAACGATCCGCAAAACCGTTATGCGATCTGTCTGACCTGCGGAGAAGTCCGCTAACAAATAATTCTGCAGCCCGGCCATCGCCGGGCTTTTTTTCTGCCGCCATGCCCCTATAATTCAGCCCATCTTATCTTTGTTAAAATCATGACCATGCAAAAGAAATCCATTTACGTCGCCTACACCGGCGGCACCATCGGCATGCAGCGTTCCGATCACGGCTATATCCCGGTTTCCGGCCACCTGCAGCGCCAGCTGGCGCTGATGCCCGAATTCCATCGCCCGGAAATGCCGGATTTCACCATTCATGAATATGCGCCATTGATCGACTCTTCGGACATGACGCCGGAAGATTGGCAGCACATCGCCGACGACATCAAACAGAACTACGATCGCTACGACGGCTTCGTGATCCTGCACGGTACCGACACCATGGCGTTCACCGCATCGGCGCTCTCCTTCATGCTGGAAAACCTGGCTAAACCGGTGATCGTCACCGGTTCGCAGATTCCGCTGGCGGAGCTGCGCTCCGATGGCCAGACCAACCTGCTCAACGCGCTGTATCTGGCGGCTAACCATCCGGTGAACGAAGTCAGCCTGTTCTTCAACAACAAGCTGTTCCGCGGCAACCGCACCACCAAAGCGCACGCCGACGGCTTTGACGCCTTCGCCTCCCCGAATCTGCCGCCGCTGCTGGAAGCCGGCATTCACATTCGTCGCCAGCACGGCATCGACAGCCCGGCTTGCAACGGCGCGCTGCGGGTGCACGATATCACGCCGCAGCCGATCGGCGTGGTCACCATCTATCCGGGCATTTCCGGCGCGGTGGTGCGCAACTTCCTGTTGCAACCGGTCAAGGCGCTGATCCTGCGCTCCTACGGCGTCGGTAACGCGCCGCAAAAGGCCGAGCTGATCGACGAGTTGCGTGCGGCCTCCGAACGCGGCATCGTGGTGGTCAACCTGACGCAGTGCATCTCCGGGCGCGTCAATATGGAAGGCTACGCCACCGGTAACGCGCTGGCGCACGCCGGGGTGATCAGCGGTTTCGACATGACGGTGGAAGCCGCCTTGACCAAGCTGCACTACCTGCTGAGCCAGCCGCTGACGCCGGAACAAATCCGCGCCCTGATGCAGCAAGACCTGCGCGGCGAACTGAGCATCAACGGTTAACCTACTGATCTTTGGAGCGGCGATGAAAACGGCCCTGTTGTTGATCGATCTGCAAAACGATTTCTGCCCCGGCGGCGCGCTGGCGGTCACGGCGGGCGACGCCGTCATCCCGGTTGCCAATCAGGCGATCGCCGCCTGTCTGGCGCGTGGCGAGCCGGTCGTGGCCAGCCAGGACTGGCACCCCGCCAATCACCGCAGCTTTGCGGTGAATTCCCATGCGCAGGTCGGCACCCTTGGCGAGCTGGAGGGCCTGCCGCAGGTGTGGTGGCCGGTGCACTGCGTGCAAGGGAGCCACGGTGCCGATTTTCACCCCCGGTTGCAGCGGCAACATATCAATGCCGTTTTTCGCAAAGGGCAGGAGACGGACATCGACAGCTACAGCGCCTTCTTCGATAACGGCCACCGTGCGCAGACCGAACTGCACGGCTGGTTGCAATCGCAGGGCGTCCAGCGGCTGGCAATCATGGGCCTGGCGACCGACTACTGCGTCAAATTCAGCGTGCTGGATGCGCTGGCTGCCGGCTATCCAACGCAGGTGATCGTCGACGGCTGCCGCGGCGTTAATCTGCATCCGGACGACAGCGAAGGGGCGCTGCAGGACATGGCGCGCGCCGGTGCGCAACTGGTTACCCTGTCACAATTTCTCGCCAGCTAAATCCTCTCGGGTGCCACCGGCGCCCTCTCTGCGCGGCGGCGAAAATATCGACGCCGCTCACAATACCGCCCTTCTTCTTCCCCAACGGCTTGTGACCGGCAGGCGCTTTTGCTGTTATGGCTGCGACGCTTTTGGCGTCAACCGGTTATACGCATCCGGGGCCCGCTGAGCCCGGCTTTATTGTGACCGCCTCTGGCGGTGCGGTCGGCCTTGCCGGCCCAAGGAGACAGACATGAAAATAACCCGAAAACTGCTGCCTTTGCTGGCGGCGGTGCAGTTGGCTATGGCCGGCGCAAGCACGGCCCAGGCGGCTTATCTCTCCGTCGGTTACTTCAACGGCGGCGGCGACGTCACCGCCGGCCCCGGTGGCGACATCGACAAACTGGACGTCACGCAAATCACCCACCTCAACTATTCGTTCGGCCTGATCTACAACGGCGAGAAAGACGAAACCAATGCGGCGCTGAAAGACCCCGCTCGCCGCCACCAGATCTACCTGTCGCCAAAGGTGATGGCCGATCTGCAACGGCTACCGACGCTGCGCAAGCAGAACCCCGAGCTGAAAGTGCTGCTGTCGGTCGGCGGCTGGGGCGCACGGGGCTTCTCCGCCGCCGCGGCGACTGCGGAAAACCGGGCGATATTCATCCGCTCCGCGCTGCAGGTGATCGCCCAGTATCAGCTGGATGGTATCGATCTGGACTGGGAATATCCGGTGAACGGCGCCTGGGGGCTGGTGGAAAGCCAACCGGCAGACCGCGACAACTTCACCCTGCTGCTGAAAGAGCTTCACCAGGCGCTGGGTAAAGGCAAGCTGTTAACCATCGCCGTCGGGGCCAACGTCAAAAGCCCGCAGGAATGGGTCGATGTGAAAAGCATTGCCCCTTACCTCGACTACATCAATCTGATGACCTACGACATGGCTTACGGCACGCAGTATTTCAATGCCAACCTGTACGATTCAAAGCGTTGGCCAACCGTGGCGGCCGCCGACCGTTACAGCGCCGATTTCGTGGTAAAGAATTATCTGGCTGCCGGACTGAAACCGGCACAGATGAACCTGGGCATCGGTTTCTACGGCCGGGTACCGAAGCGGGCGACCGAGGCGGGCATCGACTGGGACAAGCCGGACGCCGCCAAACATCCGGTGACGCAGCCATACTTCAGCACGCGCGAAACCGCCCTGTTCAACGCGCTGGGGCTGGATCTCGGCAAAGACACCTACTTTAAATACCACGATATCGTCAGCAAATTGCTCAACGATCCGCAGCATCGTTTTCACGAGCACTGGGATGACGACGCCAAGGTACCTTACCTGACGCTGCAATCCGCCGCAGGCAAATCGCTGTTCGCCATCTCCTACGAGAACCCGCGTTCGGTGGCCATCAAGGCCGAGTACATCAAAAGCCAGGGATTGGGAGGGGCGATGTTCTGGGAGTACGGCGCGGACGATAACAACCGGCTGGCGCAGCAGCTGGCGGAATCGCTGGGTATCAAGGGCGAAAAACGGTGAACCGACGGGGCGATGGCGTCATCGCCCCGCTTTAGGGCAACCTTACTGCGGTTTGAGTTTGGCCAGCGGCTCGGCAACGAACTGCTGTTTCAGCTCTTGCTTGCTCTTCATCACGATCTGCCCGTCGGTGCCGATGCTCATGTGCTGCGGATCGACGTTGTTCATCGACTGCCACAGCATCACCGCCTGCAGGCTGTTTTCTTTTTGCTCCGGCGTCAGCGCCACGCCGTCCGGCCATTTGCCCAGCTCAACCGCCTGTACCAGGCGCTGGTATATCTCGGGCGTCATCGCCGCAATCAGATCTTTCACGTCCATCAGAGCCCTTCTCGCTTACAGATGAATAATTAGCTGAATCGATTTTGTTAGTTAAATTACCACTTAGCCGGCCGTTTGGTCGCCATTTTCGCCATCGGTGAAACTCAGCGAGGCGGAGTTGACGCAATAGCGGTCGCCGGTCGGCTGCGGGCCATCGGGGAAAACGTGCCCCAGGTGCGCGTCGCAATGACCGCAGCGGATTTCAACACGGTGCATATTATGTGAATTATCATCAAGATAACGGATTGCATCGGCGGAAACCGGCTCATAAAAGCTCGGCCAGCCGCAGCCGGAATCGTATTTGGTTTCGGAATAGAACAGCGGCTGGTTACAGCACAGGCAATGGTACACGCCCTCGCGCTTGTTGTGCAGCAATTTGCCGCTGAACGGCGCTTCGGTGCCGCGCTGTTGCGTCACATAACGTTGGATTTCATTCAGTTCCGTGACCGGATGACCGGGGGTTGTCTCTTTAGCCATTTGTGCTTATCTCTGAATGTGGATAATGTCAACGAAAACAATGATTAATAATAACAAAAAATTAACACCGCTGCAGGGGTTTTTGGCCTAAACTGTAGCCCATAAAGGCCACGTCACGATGATCTGTGATAGCGATCACACATCTTGCGTATGCTGACTTTATACTTGGCGGCTTGTCCCCATATAACGGATGAGGCCGAGCGCAAATGGACTGTGCAATAAGCGTGCAAAACCACCCTTCCGGTTTGACTTGCCGCAAGAATTGACACGATTCCGCTTGACGCTGGGTAAGGTTTTTGTAATTTTACAACCAACCTTTTATTCACTAACAAATAGCTGGTGGAATATATGACTATCAAAGTAGGTATCAACGGTTTTGGCCGTATCGGTCGCATTGTTTTCCGTGCTGCTCAAGAGCGTTCTGACATCGAGATCGTTGCAATCAACGACCTGTTGGACGCAGAGTACATGGCTTACATGCTGAAGTATGACTCTACTCACGGCCGTTTCAACGGTACGGTAGAAGTTAAAGACGGCCACCTGGTTGTTAACGGCAAAACCATCCGTGTTACCGCAGAGAAAGACCCGGCTAACCTGAAGTGGAACGAAGTGGGTGTTGACGTGGTTGCTGAAGCGACCGGTATCTTCCTGACCGACGAAACCGCACGTAAACACATCACCGCTGGCGCTAAAAAAGTCGTTCTGACTGGCCCATCCAAAGATGCGACCCCAATGTTCGTGCGTGGCGCCAACTTTGACAAATATGCCGGCCAGGACATCGTGTCCAACGCCTCTTGCACCACCAACTGCCTGGCGCCACTGGCTAAAGTCATCAACGACAACTTCGGTATCGTTGAAGGCCTGATGACCACCGTTCACGCGACCACCGCCACTCAGAAAACCGTTGATGGCCCGTCCCACAAAGACTGGCGCGGCGGCCGCGGCGCATCCCAGAACATCATCCCTTCTTCTACCGGCGCAGCGAAAGCGGTTGGCGTTGTTCTGCCAGAACTGAAAGGCAAACTGACCGGTATGGCGTTCCGCGTACCGACGCCTAACGTATCCGTTGTTGACCTGACCGTGCGTCTGGAAAAAGCGGCTACCTACGAAGAAATCAAGAAAGCCATCAAAGATGCCGCTGAAGGTTCTATGAAAGGCGTTCTGGGCTACGTTGAAGACGACGTGGTTTCCACCGATTTCAACGGCGAAGTGCTGACTTCCGTGTTCGATGCCAAAGCCGGTATCGCACTGAACGACAACTTCGTGAAACTGGTTTCCTGGTACGACAACGAAACCGGTTATTCCAACAAGGTTCTAGACCTGATCGCTCACATCTCCAAGTAATGGCATGATGTTAAGCTGATAATGAGGGCGACATTTTTGTCGCCCTTTTTTATTTGTCTCTCCGGCAAACATTAAGGTAATGAAATGAACGAGAAAATTTTCACCCTGCCCGTTTCCGAACAGATTTCGCCTTACATCAGCCAGCGTCAACTCGATGAGCTGGGCGTGGTTGTGGTGTCGCACCCGAAAGTGCGCGCGGCCGTCGCGCTGCAAGGCGCCCATTTGCTGGCCTGGCAGCCCAGCGGTGAGCAGCCGGTGATTTGGCTCAGCAGCAATACCCCCTTCGCCAAAGGCAAGGCCATCCGCGGCGGCGTGCCGATCTGCTGGCCGTGGTTCGGCCCGGTAGCACAACCCTCCCACGGTTTTGCCCGTAATCAGCCCTGGAGCCTGACGGCGCACGATGAAGATGACAACGGCGTCATCCTGACCTTTACCCTGAAAGACAATGAGCAGACCCGCAAACTGTGGCCGCACGCCTTCACGCTGATTGCCCGCTTCAAGCTGGGTGTGGAGTGCGAGATCGAGTTGGAATCGCACGGCGATTATCAGGCTACGGCGGCGCTGCACAGCTACTTCCAGGTGGGCGACATCGACCGGGTTAGCGTGGCGGGCCTGGGTGAGCCTTATATCGACAAGGTAGCGGGTGGCGCAGAGACGCGCCAGGCGGGCGAAGTGACCTTTGTCGGCCAAACCGATCGCGTCTACACCCGCCCCGAGGCCTTCAGCCTGATCCGCGATCCGGCGCTCGCGCGCACCATCGAGGTTCACCACCATCATATGAGTGACGTTATCGCCTGGAACCCGGGCGTAGAGCTCTCCTGCAGCATGGGGGATATGCCGAACGACGGTTACAAGACCATGGTCTGCGTAGAGACCGGGCGCGTCAGTAAACCGCTGGTCGCCGCCGGCGAACAACCGGCCCGTTTGGGTGTGACCTTCCGTAGCCGGAAGAAAGCCTGAAAAGCCGTGCGCGGCAGCGCACCACAGATGTGCAAAAGGGGCGCCAGCGCCCCTTTTTGATGCACGCCATGCACGATGATCGTGCAATGCGTGATTAGAAGGTGTAGCTCACACCCGTCATCAACAAACCGGTGTAGGATTTATCCACCATCGGACTGTCTTTCACTTCATCAGACAACTTCACATAGCGGCCGACGAAGAAGGCATTCCAGCTTTTGTTGATCTGGTAATTGGCGCTCAGCTCGAGATACGGTGCCCAGCTATCGCCTGGGGTGTAGCTGTCCAGGCCGCTGCGGCGCGATTCATTGGCGCTGACGCCATAGTAATATTTGTTCTGGTTCTTGCTGTTCCACATCACGCCCACGCCCGGGACCAGCGTCAGCGCGTCCAGATCAAACTTGTACAGGTAAGCCACATCGCCCACCAGACCGTTGCTGTTGTTCAGCGTGTCGCCGGTGAAGGTGGTGCGGAGGGTGCCCCACTCGGCGTTGTGCGAGTAGGCCAGGCCGGCCATCAGCGTGCCGCGGCGCTTGTCGAGACGCTTCATGCGATCGTCGTCGCTGTCGCCCGGACGGTAGCCCCATGGCGTGTAGTAACCCATGATGCTCAGCTGGTTTTCTTGATCCTTCCACAGGTAGTAACCGGCGGTCAGAGTACGGAAGTAGAAGTCGTCACCTTCATAGTCGATAACGGGCACCGGATAAACGCGGTCCTGATAACCACGATACGCGTCCGGGCTAACCAGCGCGGCAGCGCCGAGTGACCAGGTTCCCGCCTGAGCACTTTGCGCACAAACCATTGCGGAAGCGATAATTGCTAGCGTTTTGAGTTTTGAAATCTTCACTGGTTCTTTTTCCATAAATTACAGGGTTAATAGCTGCAACAGTTTATGTGAAAATTTAGTTACGCGCCTAATCTTTACAATAGAAAACGACCAAGATCGAATAACTTATAGCGGAATTATGAATTAATCATGGCGGAACGGTGACGTTTCATCCCGCAGGCCGCGCCAGACAAGGCATTTGGCTCACACGGTAATAACTGAGTCATTGATATGACTTAAAAAAAGCTTTTTCTGCGGCAGGAAATTTTCCGGCAAGCAAACTAAGCTTAAATCAGAAGGTGAATTTATCCTGGGCCCAGTGGCATACAGCGCAACTCGCGATAATAAGCGCACCAAGTTGGCATACGGGTTGCTGTACTCAGGCGTATTCTCATCTTTCGGGAGCCAGAACACTATCACACGCTCTCTTTAACCTGTGCTAATAACGAAAGGACGGGCATCATGAACATATTTGACCACTATCGCCAGCGCTACGAAGCTGCCAAGGACGAAGAGTTCACACTGCAGGAATTTCTTACCATTTGCCGGCAAGATCGCAGTGCCTATGCCAACGCGGCCGAACGTCTGCTGATGGCTATCGGTGAACCTGTGATGGTCGACACTGCGCTAGAATCACGCCTGTCGCGCCTGTTCTCCAACCGCGTGATCGCACGCTATCCGGCCTTCGAAGAATTCTACGGCATGGAAGAGGCCATCGAACAGATCGTCTCTTACCTGAAACACGCTGCCCAGGGCCTGGAAGAGAAGAAACAGATCCTGTACCTGCTCGGCCCGGTGGGCGGCGGTAAATCCTCGCTGGCGGAACGCCTGAAGGCGCTGATGCAGCGCGTGCCCATCTATACCCTCAGCGCCAACGGCGAACGCAGCCCGGTCAACGATCATCCGCTGTGCCTGTTCAATCCGCAGGAAGATGCCTCGATCCTGGAAAAAGAGTTCAACATCCCCAGTCGCTATCTCGGCACCATCATGTCGCCGTGGGCGGCCAAGCGCCTGCATGAGTTCGGCGGCGACATCACCAAGTTTAAAGTCGTGAAAGTACGCCCTTCCATTCTGGAACAGATCGCCATCGCCAAAACCGAACCGGGCGACGAGAACAACCAGGACATCTCTGCGCTGGTCGGTAAAGTGGATATCCGTAAACTGGAGAACCACGCGCAGAACGATCCGGACGCCTACGGGTACTCCGGTGCCCTGTGCCGCGCCAACCAGGGGATAATGGAATTCGTCGAGATGTTCAAAGCACCGATCAAGGTGCTGCACCCGCTGCTGACGGCGACCCAGGAAGGTAACTACAACGGCACCGAGGGCATCTCCGCCCTGCCGTTCAACGGCATTATTCTGGCGCACTCCAACGAATCCGAATGGGTGACCTTCCGTAACAACAAGAACAACGAAGCGTTCCTCGACCGCGTGTACATCGTCAAGGTACCTTACTGCCTGCGCGTGTCGGAAGAGATCAAGATTTACGACAAATTGCTGGACCACAGCGAGCTGACCCACGCGCCCTGCGCGCCGGGCACCCTGGAGACGCTGGCGCGGTTTAGCGTGCTGTCGCGGCTGAAAGAGCCGGAAAACTCGAGCATTTACTCGAAAATGCGCGTGTACGACGGCGAAAGCCTCAAGGATACCGATCCGAAGGCCAAGTCCTATCAGGAGTACCGCGACTACGCCGGGGTTGACGAAGGCATGAACGGCCTCTCCACCCGTTTCGCCTTTAAAATCCTCTCGCGAGTGTTTAACTTCGATCACGCCGAGGTGGCGGCTAACCCGGTGCACCTGTTCTATGTGCTGGAACAGCAGATCGAACGCGAACAGTTCCCGCAGGATTTGGCCGAGAAATACCTGGAGCACCTGAAAGGCTACCTGATCCCGAAATACGCCGAGTTTATCGGCAAGGAGATCCAGACCGCCTATCTGGAATCCTACTCGGAATACGGACAGAACATTTTCGATCGCTACGTGACCTACGCGGACTTCTGGATTCAGGATCAGGAGTATCGCGATCCCGATACCGGTCAGCTGTTCGATCGTGAGTCCCTGAACGCCGAGCTGGAGAAAATTGAAAAGCCGGCCGGGATCAGCAACCCGAAAGATTTCCGTAACGAAATCGTGAACTTCGTGCTGCGTGCCCGCGCCAATAACAACGGCCGTAACCCGAACTGGACCAGCTACGAGAAGCTGCGCACCGTGATCGAGAAGAAAATGTTCTCCAATACCGAAGAGCTGTTGCCGGTGATTTCGTTCAACGCCAAAACCTCGACGGACGAGCAGAAAAAACACGACGACTTCGTCGACCGTATGATGGAGAAAGGCTATACCCGTAAGCAGGTGCGCCTGCTGTGTGAATGGTATCTGCGGGTCAGAAAATCCTCATAACGCCTCAGGTAAGCGGCATTATCAGGGCCATGTCCACCGTCATGGACGTTGCAGCGCAGCCCACGGAGGGGCGGCACATTGCGCTGCAGCGGCCGGGACATGAAGAGTTGGCAACGTCGTTTGGGGGAAGTATGGCCTATTTCATTGACCGACGGCTGAACGGCAAAAACAAGAGCATGGTGAACCGCCAGCGCTTCTTGCGTCGTTACAAGTCGCAAATCAAACAGTCGATTGCCGAAGCCATCAACAAGCGTTCGGTCACCGACGTAGACAGCGGGGAATCGGTCTCCATCCCCACTGACGATATCAACGAACCGATGTTTCATCAGGGGCGCGGCGGCACGCGCCATCGGGTGCATCCGGGCAACGACCACTTCGTGCAGAACGATCGCGTTGAGCGGCCTCAGGGCGGATCAGGCGGTGGCGGCGGCCAGGGCAACGCCAGCCAGGACGGTGAAGGCCAGGATGAGTTCGTCTTCCAGATTTCCAAAGACGAGTATCTCGATCTTTTGTTCGAAGATCTTGCCCTGCCCAACCTGAAAAAGAACCAGTACAAGCAGTTGACCGAGTTCAAAACCCACCGCGCAGGCTATACCGCCAACGGTGTGCCGGCCAACATCAGCGTCGTGCGATCGCTGCAAAACTCGCTGGCGCGGCGTACCGCCATGACCGCCGGGAAAAGGCGCGCGTTGCACGAACTGGAAGACGAGTTGAACCAGCTGGAAAACACTGAACCGGTGCAGTTGCTGGAAGAGGAGCGGTTGCGCAAGGAGATTGCCGAACTGCGCAAGAAAATCGAAAGCGTGCCGTTCATCGACACCTTCGATCTGCGCTACAAAAACTATGAGCGCCGGCCGGAACCCTCCAGCCAGGCGGTGATGTTCTGCCTGATGGACGTGTCCGGCTCGATGGATCAGGCGACCAAAGATATGGCCAAACGTTTTTACATTCTGCTTTATCTGTTCCTGAGCCGTACCTACAAAAACGTCGAGGTGGTCTATATTCGCCACCACACCCAGGCGAAAGAGGTGGACGAACAGGAGTTCTTCTATTCGCAAGAAACCGGCGGCACCATCGTCTCCAGCGCGCTAAAGCTGATGAACGACGTCGTCGAAGAGCGCTACGACCCGGCGCAATGGAATATCTACGCCGCGCAGGCGTCGGACGGTGACAACTGGGCCGACGATTCACCGCTGTGTCATGAGCTGTTGGCGAAGAAGCTCCTGCCGATGGTGCGTTATTACAGCTATATAGAAATCACTCGTCGCGCTCATCAGACGCTGTGGCGCGAATATGAGGATCTGCAGGCGAAATTCGACAACTTCGCCATGCAGCATATCCGCGAGCCGGACGATATTTATCCGGTATTCCGCGAACTGTTTCGCAAGCAAACCGTGTGAATAGCACCGCGCGAACGTCACCACAGCCGGAGAATGACATTTTCCGGCTGTTTCTTTTTCACCATTATATATTCAGAATATCTATGTTTAATTTTTAAACAAACCCAATATCAATAATAAGCCACATTGCCCAGAACGGCCCTCCCTATTATTTGCGCTTCTGAGGTTATTCCTAAACATTCGCCTCCTGGCCCGCACGGCTTGATAGGAATATTCCCATTCAGTTATCGTTACCTCATCGCTTAAGTCCTTTACTAAGCGAAATTTGCCTCATTTTATTTTTCCATGGCTTCTCAGCCCGCCACGGCGGGCATTTACCTGTCAGCAGGTTAGACATCATGATCGACTACACTCTCTATGGCCTCAACAAGCAAGATGTTGATGAATACCATAAGCAAATATGCTGCCTGCTCGGCAAAAGCGTGCTGCTGGTGCTGACCGCCAACAAGCCGATAACCAAACAGAATCTGCTCGCCTGCCTTATCCAGGAGGTGGAAAAACAACCCGATGATTATTTTCAGAGACTGCATCGTGCAGCAATAGAAATGATCGGCGTCAACGGGCGTTAAGGCGATATGCGCAAGGCGGAAATCTACGCCATTATTGCCACCCTCGTGGTGTTAATGATGATGTTCATCATTACCCTTGATAGCGATATCAACCCTTATCCTTAATAAGCGCCTATTACGCCGGCTCTTTAGCCCGACGTAATAGACAGTCTGTTGCGGGCTGTCACCTTGATTACCTTTCTGCCCTGGCTTTATTCATAACCGGCCGCTTCGTCAATCAATCCCGCCACCTCTGCGGCATGGGAAACCAGCGAAGCATGACTGGCATCCAGCACCATAACTTTCTTGGCCCGCAGCCGCTGCGCCATGTGCCGCTGATTCTCCGGCGTTATCATGCGATCGTCGCTGGAGAGCTGATACCATGACGGTTTATGTTTCCATGCCGGTTCGCCGATGGTGTTACCGAAGGTATCGGCCAGCGGAGCCTTCTGCGCCACCGCCATCACCAGCGCTTCGTCGGCAGTCAGATCCTGGCAAAAGCTCTCGTGAAACTTGTCGGCTTTGATCCACAGATAGCCGTCGCTGTCCGGGGCCAGATTCGCCACCGCCGCAGGAGGATGCGCTTGCGTAATACCGCCGGGGCTTTCTCCGGCGTCCGGCGCAAAGGCGGCGATGTAGACCAGGCCGACCACATTAGGCAGGTTGCCCATTGCCGTGATCACGGCACCACCGTAAGAGTGCCCCACCAACAATACCGGCCCCGCTTGCTGCGCGACCATCTTGCGCGTGCGTTCCGCATCCTCAGCCAACGAGGTCAGCGGCATTTCCACCGCATGCATCGCCGAATATCCCCTACGCGACAACTCGAGGATGACCTTACTCCAGTGCGCGGCGCCGCCCCAGAATCCGTGTACCAGCACGATAGTGGGTTTTGTGCTCATTGCCGACTCCTTCATCTTAGGGAAGCGCTATAGACAGATAAACTGCAGCCCTTAAGGGGCGCGCCTTGCTACCGGCGACGTCACGCAGTCCTCATTTTTATATAGTCAGGCTCGCGGCGTTCGGCAATAGCTACGACGGGTTAACGCACGCGATTTCCCGGCATCGCCATGGCCTATCCACGCAGCGTGCAAAGCAAAAAACGGGATTAAAACTAGGATTTTTACCCATACCGATCTAAAATCTCGCGCAAAAACAAAGAGAAGTAAATTTAGCTCACCGGGAAAAGGAATGAAGTTGTGAAGGAAATGATCTCCATCGTTTTTATGGCATGCCTGCTGGCGCTGCTGTTTTCGTGGCTGTTCGTCTACGGTCTTAACATTCATTAAACCTGCGGCGGCAATAAATCCCCCTCCCTGGCTGGCAAGCAGCGCATCGGGACGATGCGCTAAAACCGCCCCCCAAAGTGCCCACGAAAGCAAAACCTGACGTCATCCCGCCTTAACCTTTCCGCCCACAGATACATCAATAATATTTACGTATAACAGTCCCATCCCCTTTCTGCGTCCCTCGTCGACTTTTTTCTGACCTGGCGTAGCCCCCCAAACAGAGGGCTTGCCAGACGCAAAATGTTACCGGTAACTATGTTGTTGATTTCTTTTTGTAATAACCGGAAAGCCGTTAATAACCCTACGTTCTTTATAGAAATAAATTATGCATTCTTATGGATAAAGGTATGAATAAACGGCCTTTGGTCATTGATTATCACCCGCCAAGCTCCTAGAATTCGCGCGTAAAAATACAACTGGGATCGGGTTTCATGTCGTCGCTGTGGGTTGCAACGCAATACTGTTATTTTATTGGTCTGTTAGTTTCTATGATTTTCACCTACCTGGTTAGCCGGGACACCGTCAAAATACGCTGTATCAGCGCACTGACCATAGGGTTAACCTGGCCGTTGAGCCTGCCGGTCGTGTTGCTGTTTTCGCTGTTCTAATCCCCCAACAGACCTCGCGGCGGGTTTGGGTTTTTAAACAGCCATGCTAATGAAAAAGGGAAGGCCGCCGGCGTCGCGGATTTTTGGCGTGGGATAAAAAAACGCCAGCGCAAGGCTGGCATGAAAACTGGAAGCAATGTGAGCAATGTCGTGCCGGCTCGGGGGGCACAGAAGGAGACAACCCTTTCCCCTCACCGGCGAAAAGATGATAATACGTCTCATTATTGATTGTAAAGTCATTTCCCTGCGCAACGTTTTCCCTTTGGGAAAATATCAGCCGCGCGGCGCTCGCCAGCACCGATACAACCGCCCCGTCCCCCACACCAGCAGCCACAGAAAAATATTTATCCCCAACCAGAGCATCAGCAAGTAGAAGAAAGTTTGATAACCGGGTATGCCCCGGTCGGCCAAAAACGGGTTGAAGTGCAAAAATTTGACGATCGCGAAGGGGTTAAGATTGAAACGGTTGAACACGGCCGCCGTCAACAGCGGCGGCAACAGCGTGTAAAACGCCAGGCTGAACAGCAGCAGAATCTTAGTGCCCGAAGTGTTTTTATAATCTTTCATATCAATATATTGCGTCTTTCACCATGGTGCAGAAACGGCCAAATAGTCGCACGCCAGCCGACCCCGCGCACGAAAAAGAGTTCCAGGCCAGCGCGGAAATAAAGCCGATCCTGTGTTTAATCGTCATTTAGCGCGCGGGTGATATATACCCTGTGAATTTTAAATTACGATGCCGCCGCGCCGTCTTCAACCGCAGCGTTTGCCTGGCATCATCAGGAGGCATTAATGAAACCGGACGCACTCGCCCTGCCGCCGAGCCCGAAAAAGCTCAAAGTGATCTACGGCTGGTATATTTACGTGATCTATATCCTGCTGGTTTTCAACATTTACATGGCGGTCTACAACGTCTGCGTTCGGCATCCGCTTGAGGCGCCCCTGCTGTCGCTGTTTCACAGCCTGTTCCTCGCGCTGATGCTGCAGCAGGTGCTCAAGAAGAACGTCGTTTTCGCCTGGATCTTGCTGAGTTATTTTATCCTGATGCGCCTGTATTACGCCAATGTGCTGCATGTTGAATTCACGCTGGTGAGCCGCGGCCTGGTGCTGCTGATTCTGACGCTGCTGCTTACCGGTGCCGTGGCCGTCGGGCAACTGGCCACGCCCCCGCAGCGGCATGACTGGCTGGCGCGGCTGGGTTGGCGGCAATGGGGCGCGCTCACGGCGCTGGCGGCCATTCTGACCCCGTTGATTACCACTGACTACCTGGGGTAAACACGGCGCTATTTGGGGATATGGGGCTCGGAAATGTCTACGATGCGGCATATTTTGGTGTAGTTGCCCGCCTTCTCACAGATCTTGTCCGTGACAAACACGCTAAGGTAGCCCAGCAGCAGCAAGTAGCCAACCATGCACAGAATAAAGATAAGCGTTCTCACCGATAGCGACCAACCAGACAAGAGTATCCCAAGCATCATAACCTGAACGCGGCGCTTTAAAAGGATTTCATGTGCGCACCGGCCGCATCGGCGCACGTTCTGTAGTAACATTAAGCCACCACGCCAACCACCGGAAACGCCGATGCACCATCTGATGTTAGATATTGAAACCCTGGATATAAAACCCAGCGCCGTCATCCTGGTGGTTGCGGCGGTGTTTTTCGATCCTCGAACCGGGGAGCTGGGCGCCGAATTCGAAGCCGCCGTCAGCAGCCAGAAAGACCAACCGGGCCGTACCATCAGCCTGGATACGGTCGCCTGGTGGGCGAAACAGTCCGATGAAGCGCGCAAGCAGGCCTTCGGCGGCACCGAGAGCCTGAAGCGCGTGCTGAGCAGCCTTAGCCGCTTCATCCATATGAACAGCACCGATACGGTGAAAGTCTGGGGCAACGGCAAAGAGTTCGACTGCGCGATCCTCGAGCACGCCTTCCAGCAGCTGGAAATGCCCTGCCCGTGGAAATTCTGGGATACTCAGGACGTACGCACGGTGATCACGCTGGCGGAACTGCACGGCTTTAACCCGAAAAAGACCCGCCCGTTCGAGGGCATGCCGCATCGCGCGCTGGATGATGCTCGCCACCAGGCCCGCTATGTGGCCGATACCGTCTCGGCGCTCTATTACCGCCAGGGGGCGCAGCGCTGACCCGCTTTGCCCCTTTTCATTTGCCGCCAGAGTCTCTACTCTAGCCCTCTTTGTCACTCGGACGTGCCTTTCCTGTTATGCAAAAGTTTCTGTTTATGCTTCTCAGCCTGGTGCTGCTCGGCCCATTAGGCATCGATCTTTACCTGCCGACCATTCCCGCCATTGCCGTCGGCCTCGGCAGCAGTGAAGCGCTGATCCAATCCACCATATCGCTGTTTATACTGGTGCTCGGCCTCGGCCAGGTCATCGCCGGCCCGCTGGTCGATAACTATGGACGCAAGCCGGTGGCGCTGGCCGGCATTATCCTCTACATGATCGGCGCCGCGATGGCGGCGCTGGCCACCAACCCGACGGTTTTCATCGCTTCGCGTCTGCTGCAAGGGGTGGCGGTTTGCTGCACCGCCGTCGTCGCCTTCAGCGGCGTGCGCGATCGCCTGAATGGCGACGACGCCGCCCGCGCTTTCGGTTTTCTCAACGGCACGCTGAACATCATCCCAGCGCTGGCGCCGCTGCTCGGTGGCCTGCTCGCCGAAGCCTTCGGCTGGCGCGCGCCTTTCTGGTTCCTGGTCGGCTATGCGCTGCTGGTGTTGGCGCTCATCGCGCTGCGCCTGCCGGAAACCCGCCCCGCAGATACCGTGCCGGTCAAAGGGCTGCCGGTGCGCCAATACGCGCGCATCCTCAGCGAACGCCGCTTCCTCTCCTTTGCGGTGGTGAACTCCGGGGCGATGGGCATGGCGCTGACCTACGTTTCTCTGGCACCGAACGTGCTGATGGGTACCGCCGGCCTGACCCCGCTGCAATTCTCGCTGGTGTTCGGCGCCAACGGTTTCTGGATCATGCTGGTCAGCTTCTTCGCCAACCGCATCATCCACAAGGTCGGCCGCCCGGTTTGTCTGGCGACCGGCGGCATGTTGATGGGGCTGGGCTGTCTGGGCCTGCTGCTGGGCGTCATGCTGTTGCCTGCAACGGCACAAGCGCACTGGCTGGCGTATATGCTGCCGGTCGCCAGCGCCTGCGCTGGGTTGGCGTTCGTGATGGGCCCGGCCACCAGCTACGCGCTGGAGCCGTATTCCAATGAGGCCGGCGTCGCGTCCGCGCTGGTCGGTTTCGTGCAGATGGCGGGCGGCGCCGCGCTGGGTTTGGTGGCGATGGCGTTGCCGCTGCAACCCAAGCTCTCGCTGGCGCTGGTGATGCTGGCAGGCTGCCTGCTGGCGCTGCATGCGCGGCGGCTCAGCAAGCAGATTAAAGGGCTGATTAGAAAAGTCGCCTGAGCCGCGGCTCAGGCTTCGGTGACGACCGGCACCCGCGCCGCTAAGGCCGACAGCAGCTCATAGCCTAACGTCCCTGCCGCCGTGGCCACCTCGTCCACCGGCAGGCGTTTCCCCCACAGCTCCACTTCGGCGCCCAGTTCGACTTGCGGACAGGGCGTCAGATCCACCGCCAGCATGTCCATCGATACCGTTCCCAGCGTGCGGGTCAGTACACCATCCACCCATACCGGCGTACCGGTCGGCGCATGGCGCGGATAGCCGTCGGCATAGCCGCAGGCCACCACGCCGATACGCTGCGCGCCAGCGGCGCTGTAACGGCCGCCGTAGCCCACGCGATCGCCAGACTTCAGCTGTTGAATGCCGATGATCTCGCTGCTCAGCGTCATCGCTGGCTGCAGCCCCGTCGCCGCAACATCATTCCAGCAACCGCTCGGCGAAGCGCCATACAGAATGATCCCAGGGCGGACCCAGCTGCCATGGGTCGAAGGGTGCCACAGCGTAGCGGCCGAATTGGCCAGGCAGCGCGGCAGCGGTATATCGGTAGCCGCCGTCTCGATAGTGGCCATCTGCTGGGTTACGCCTTCCGGGCCGTCGGCGGTAGCGAAATGGCTCATCAGCGTCAGTTCGGCGATGTTGGCAACCGCCTGCGCCCTTTGCCACACCTCGCGCAGCCGCTCGGGTGCGAACCCCAACCGATTCATGCCGCTGTTCACTTTCAGATAGACATTGAGCGGCGCGCTCAGCGTGGCGTCGGCGATCGCCGCCAGCTGCCAGTCGCTGTGCACCGCCGTCGTCAGGCGATAACGATCGAGCAACGCCAGATCCTGCGGCTGGAAGAAACCTTCCAGCAGTAGAATCGGCCCTTGCCAACCCGATTCGCGCAACAGCACCGCTTCGGCCAGATCCAGCATGGCGAAGCCGTCGGTTTGCGCCATGCTGCGCCAAACGTGTTTGATACCGTGGCCATAGGCGTTGGCTTTGACCACCGCCCACACTTTGGCGCCGGGGGCGAAACGGCGCACCACCTGCAGGTTATTTTCAATCGCGCCGAGATGCATCGTGGCGGTTATGGGACGGGGCATCGGTTCTCCTTGGGGCAGCATACAGCGGCCACGCGCGCCTGCGCGTGGCCGGGAAAGTCTATGACAGCGTCGACGATTAACGTGCGGGATGCACGTCGTTCAGCGGAACCGCGTGTTGCTGGCGAAACCCGGCGCTGTAACGCGCCACCGCCAGATCATCGGAAGGGATCGCCGGCGTAATACCGGACATCAGATCGGACAACAGCTGCCCGGAACCGCAGGCCATCGTCCAGCCCAACGTGCCATGCCCGGTATTGAGATACAGGTTCTTCAGCGAAGTGCGGCCGACAATCGGCGTGCCGTCCGGCGTCATCGGCCGCAGGCCGGTCCAGAACGTCGCGTCCTCCACTCTGCCGCCGTTCGGGTAGAGATCGCGTACCACCATCTCCAGCGTTTCGCGCCGTTTTTGCTCCAGCTGCGTGTTGAAACCGACGATCTCCGCCATGCCGCCAACGCGAATACGCTGGTCGAAGCGCGTGATGGCGATTTTATACGTCTCATCCAATACCGTAGAGAACGGCGCCGCCGCTTCGTCGGTGATAGGAATGGTCAACGAATAGCCCTTCAGCGGGTAAACCGGTATCGACACCAGGCCGCGCAGCAGCGCCGTGGAGTAGGAGCCGAACGCCACCACGTAGCTATCGGCCTTGAACACTTCCTCGCCACACTGCACGCCGGCGATCTTGTCGCCCTCCACCAGCAGACGATCGACGCTGCGGTTGAACAGAAAAGTCACGCCCGCCTGCTCTGCCATCTTCGCCAGCTGTTGCGTAAACAGCTGGCAATCGCCGGTCTCGTCGTTCGGCAGCTGCAGACCACCGGTCAGCTTGTGCGCCACCTGGGCCAGCGCCGGCTCAACGCTGGCGAGCTGGCTGGCCTCCAGCAGCTTGTAAGGCACCCCGGCATCTTCCAATACCGCAATGTCTTTCGCTGCGTTTTCGAACTGTTGTTGGGTGCGGAACAGCTGCAGCGTGCCGCCCTGGCGGCCTTCGTACTGGATGCCGGTTTCCTGCCGCAGCGCCTTGATACAGTCGCGGCTATATTCTGCCAGGCGCACCATGCGGCCTTTGTTGGTCATGTAGTGTTCGGTGTTGCAGTTTTTCAGCATCTGCCACATCCAGTTGAGCTGGAAGCTGCTGCCGTCGAGACGGATCGCCAACGGCGCATGGCGTTGGAACATCCACTTGATGGCCTTCAGCGGCACGCCCGGCGCCGCCCAGGGAGCGGCATAGCCCGGTGAAATCTGCCCGGCGTTCGCCGCGCTGGTTTCCAGTGCAGGACCTGGCTGACGATCGATCACCGTCACCTCATGCCCCGCCTTCGCCAAATACCAGGCACTGGCTACGCCCACCACTCCACTACCTAAAATTACCACTCGCATCGCTGACTCCAGCTCAAGGCTTCACAAAGCATAATCTTCTGCTCACAGGAAATTAACTCAGTGAAAAAATCCGTCCAACAACTTCATCATCAAACGTGACAATATTCACAATTAATTTATCGTCGATGGGCTCTGCATTTGCAATAGCCACCTGAAAATAGCGATAAGATGCGGTTTAAGGGGGGATATGGCGTCAGAGCGCCGCTGATTCGACATCATTGCTATCAATGATAGCAATGAAAAAAGGCGTGAAAGGCAACAAGAATTTAACAGAACATAAAAGCACCAACCACAAATCATTAAGAATAAAAAACCAAAAAAAATACAAAACAAAGCATAAAAACAAAAAAAAGGTTTTCTACCTCGGCAGCATAAAAAACGCAGTAAAAACGAACATCCTTTAAACACCTTATGGCTTGCGTATCTCGATTCGCGGCAAACCATGCAAAAATCGCCCGTTCTTCAGGCCAACACATCGCTTCATCACCGATCAAACACCAGTTTCTGCGTAAAAATCCTATTCAACAGCCATACGTATAGGCATTTTTTGTCACTTGGTGCAAAATACATCGCCAAGCAACGTTACAAGTTGTTAATCAACATCATAATTTTGATAAATGAGTATCAATATGACTTCTACTGCAAGGGTCTTCCGGCATGACATTAACGGGTTAAGAGCCTGGGCCGTCATCGCCGTTGTTCTTTTTCACTTCGGCATCCCCGGTTTTGCGGGCGGTTTTGTCGGGGTAGATGTGTTTTTTGTTATTTCCGGCTTTTTAATGACACAAATAATTGTCAGCGGTTTGGAAACCGGCAAGTTCTCTATCTGGCATTTTTATCTGGCGCGCGCTCGGCGAATCATTCCAGCTCTCATGGCCCTGTGCATCACTTTATTGGTGCTGGGGTGGTTTTTCCTTGTGTCTACGGATTACACCACCCTTGCCAAACACGTTCTGACCGCAATTCTTTTTGTTTCAAATGTCAAGTTTTGGCGCGAGGCCGGCTATTTTGACGCAGACTCGCATGAGAAGTGGTTACTACATACCTGGTCACTTTCCGTTGAATGGCAATTTTATATTATTCTGCCCATTGCTCTCGTGTTCATGGCTCGTCTGTGGAAAACTCGCGGTATTCAATTGACGATATTCGTCGGCCTGATACTTTCATTTGCGTTGTCCTGCTACCTCGCGATCAAATCTCCATCATCGGCATTTTATTTGCTGCCAACGCGCGCTTGGGAGATGCTGGCCGGGGGGGCAGTGTGGGGATTGACTCGAAACGTTCAACTCCATGCTACCAGTGCTAAATGGTTAGAATGGTCTGGTTTCGCTTTAATTATCGCCGCCATCACGCTGTTTAATCCCGGCTTGGCGTGGCCCGGCTTATATGCAGCGGTGCCGGTTACTGGCGCCATGTTGGTGCTGGCTGCAAGCCGCCAAAATTCTCTGTTTACCTCTAACTACCTGGCAGAACGTCTTGGCGTCTCGTCCTATTCAATCTATCTTTGGCACTGGCCTATTGTCGTGTTTCTCGGCTACAACAACGCTGCGAGCTCATGGAATTGGCTGATTGCCGGCATCATTCTGAGTCTTATTCTTGGCGAACTCTCATTAAGAATGATCGAAAACCCGGCCAGAAAAAGACTGTCGAAGCAAACAGCCTGGGGAAATGCATTTACGATCGCAACTTGCACTACGATCATCGGTTTCGCCTCTATCGCGCTATTCAAGCTCAATTTCCCAAATCGCGTGCCACCGCAAATTGATGTAGTGGCCAACGAAAGCCTGAACGTTATCCCTAATCGCGACAAGTGCATTGCCTCTACCAGCACCCGTTCACCGGAATGCATATATGGCGGCCATGACATTAAAGCCGTGGTGGTAGGCGATAGCCATGCGGACGCTATGTTGACTGGGGTCGTCGCCGCATTACCTAACAAGAATGACGGTGTTCTTGACCTGACTTACGCCAGTTGCCCGACTCTTTTCGGAGCGAAGATGGTGCCCGGAGAAGTGCCGGGAAGCCAGTGTCACGAATTTAACCAGTGGGAACGTGAGAGATTGAAGCGCATTGATAGAACGATCCCGATCGTCATTATAAATCGTTCATCCGTCTACGCCTTCGGCCAACACAATATCGTGGCGAAAATGAATATGCCGATGGTTTATTTTTCCAAGATCTATTCGCACCCTACCCCCGAGTTTCTGAAGGAGTTCAAAAAGGATCTGGTGGCAACAGCATGCGAGTTGGCCATTGATCATCCGGTGTTCTTGGTTAGGCCAACGCCGGAAATGATGCTGGATGTCCCGAAAACACTTTCCCGCTCAATGATGCTCGGCAAGAGCATGCACATTTACCTCTCGGAAGAGGATTACCACAAACGTCATCAATTCGTTTGGGAAGCGCAGGACGAGGCTGCGGAGAAATGCGGTGTCAAAATCCTCAATCCTCTTCCGATGCTGTGCAAAAACGGTCTCTGCGAAAGCACTCATAATGGCCGCCCGATATATTACGATGACGACCACCTCAGTGAATATGGCAACAAACTGTTAGTACCGATGTTTCAGCAAATATTTCTGTAGTATACGAATCAATAAACCCGCAATTGCGGGTTTATTTTTGGGGATGACGTTATAAATTACGTTGGCACATTTCACTGACACTCTGTCAGTAATGCTTAGCGCATAATAGTCAGAAGGCGGCAAGTTCCTCCTTATCGTTGCTATTTTCAGCCGTACGATTGACTTGGCCGCACACAGAATCTGCGGAATTGCCGCATCAATGATGCAGCATCTCGTCCACGACTTCTTTAGTCTGCAGTTGGAAGGGATAATAGGTCGGCCAGTTGTCCATCTCTTTCAGCAAAGCCTCCTGCGACGTATTACCCATAAAGATATGGAAATGCGCCGATTTGCGCGGGCCGATAATGTGATCGCTGAACTGCACGAATTTCGGCGCCAGGCTGCCGGCATCCTGGCATTCGAACAGATAACGCACGCCCTTTTTACCGGAAACATACGTCAGGATCTTATGCCCGGCGTACTTATACTGACAGGCGTTGGATTGGTCGCCGCGATGAAACTCCATGACGCCGTTCTCAATGCCGATGGTATCCACATCGGTGGCGTACCCTTTGCGGTAATAGGCCTTCACTTCTTCGAAGGTCTTGCTCTTATCCTGCTCCGCCTTCTTCTTGAACACCGGATCGAGATCCCCATTGAGCAGATAAGGATACACGGATTGCCACACGCCCTCCCAATCCGCCAGGTCGCGATCTTTGACGTCTTTATCGTCGAATACGCCCGCTTCCGCCTTTTTTTCCACTTCCGTCAGCGGCTTGCCATGTGAATGATGCCCGTGGGCAAGCGCCTGCCCGCCGATAAACAACGCTGCCAGCGCCACCGCCAGTTTGCCAAAATGCCTCGCCAAAAGATGCTCCTTGTCCGTCATTGAGAAAATGAAAAGTTACAATATAACATAACAAATTTCAATCCCTGTCGCGCTACAGAGTACCTATTGCGCCCCCCTGCCGCAGGGTTATACTCGAAGAGGAAGCGCGGCGCTGCGCCGCCTTCTGCCGGGACGGACGCGGCGCCGGCGGGCGCTGGATTGACTGCCGTTCGCTCCCCTGCGTACCGACATTTTTATTTCACTGATTTGCAACGGTTAATTATGACTTGAACTATGCTTGTTACAGGGCCTGCCGTTTGAGCAAGACCCGTGAATAATGAGGGTGCGCTGATGACTACTTCAACACATGAAAAGGTTAAGGATGATAAACGTCTGAGCGATGGACCGGACTGGACGTTCGAGCTGCTGCAGGTGTATTTGGAGCAGATCGACCGCGTCGCCAAGCATTACCGGCTCGACGCCTACCCCCATCAGATCGAGGTGATCACCTCCGAGCAGATGATGGACGCTTATTCGAGCGTCGGCATGCCGATCAACTATACCCATTGGTCCTTCGGCAAGAAGTTCATCGAAACCGAACAGCGCTACAAACAGGGCCAGCAAGGGCTGGCCTATGAAATCGTCATCAACTCCAATCCCTGCATCGCCTACCTGATGGAGGAGAACACCATCACCATGCAGGCGCTGGTGATGGCGCACGCCTGCTATGGCCACAACTCGTTCTTCAAGAATAACTATCTGTTCCGCAGCTGGACCGACGCCAGCTCCATCGTCGATTACCTACTGTTCGCCCGCCACTACATCAGCCAATGCGAAGAGCGCTACGGCGTCGATGAAGTGGAGCGGTTGCTGGACTCCTGCCACGCGCTGATGAACTACGGCGTCGACAGATACAAACGCCCGCAGAAAATCTCCCTGGTAGAAGAGAAAGCGCGCCAGAAAAGCCGCGAAGAGTATCTGCAAAGCCAGGTGAACACGCTGTGGAAGACCCTGCCGCGCGTCGAACGCGAAGAGTCGCCGGAGCAGGCGCGCCGGTATCCGAGCGAGCCGCAGGAAAATATCCTCTATTTCATCGAGAAGAATGCGCCGCTGTTGGAACCCTGGCAGCGTGAGGTGCTGCGCATCGTGCGCAAGGTCAGCCAGTATTTTTACCCACAAAAGCAGACTCAGGTGATGAACGAGGGCTGGGCCACTTTCTGGCACTACACCATCCTCAACCATCTGTACGACGAGGGTCGGGTGACCGAGCGGTTTATGCTGGAGTTTTTGCACAGCCACACCAACGTGGTGTATCAGCCGCCGTATAACAGCCCGTACTATAACGGCATCAACCCATATGCGCTGGGCTTCGCCATGTTCCAGGACATCAAGCGCATCTGCCAGTCGCCAACCGAAGAAGACCGCTACTGGTTCCCGGACATCGCCGGCAAAGACTGGCTGGACACCTTGCACTTCGCCATGCGCGACTTCAAGGACGAGAGCTTTATCAGCCAGTTCCTGTCGCCCAAAGTGATGCGCGATTTCCGGTTGTTCACCGTGCTGGACGACGATCGCAACAACTATCTGGAGATTGCCGCGATCCATAACGAAGCCGGTTACCGGGCGATCCGCCAGGAGCTGTCGGCGCAATACAACCTGAGCAACCATGAGCCGAACATTCAGATCTGGAACGTGGACCTGCGCGGCGACCGCTCGCTGACGTTGCGTTACATCCCGCAGGAACGCGCACCGCTGGATAAGAGCCGCCGCGACGTGTTGAAGCACCTGCATCGCCTGTGGGGCTTCGACGTGATCCTCGAGCAACAAAACGAAGATGGCAGCGTGGAGTTGCTCGAACGTTGCCCGCCGCGGCCGACGCCGCTGTAACCGCACCGCGCCATTCCCCGGCAAGCCGGGGAATGGCTTTATTTATCCATTTAACGGGTGGCGGAAAAAGTCCGAAAACAGACGGGTAAAATTGACAAAAAGCCCATCGACTTCTAATTTCGGTAATACAAATTTAATAATTAGCAATCATATAAAATGAAAAAAACCCTACAGGGCACGGTTAACCGTTATCGCAAGGACATTGACGGCTTGCGCGCCATCGCCATCCTTCTGGTTGTTCTTTACCATGCTGGCATAAAACAAATAAGCGGCGGATTCATCGGCGTTGATATATTTTTTGTCATCTCTGGATTCCTCATCGGTGGAATTCTTCATCGCGAACATTCGCAAGGACAGTTTTCTTACCTGAACTTCTACAGCAGACGAATAAAGCGGATAGCGCCGGCGTTGCTCTTCATGTTAACCGTTATCTCCGTGATAGCAGCATTTTATCTCTCCCCGCTGGAAATGAAAGACTTCTCATTATTTTCTGGCGCAACAATATTATCAGTGCCGAATATTATTCTTTGGCACAAAACCAACTATTTTTCACCCAATGCTGAACTAAACCCGCTATTGATGACGTGGTCATTAGGCGTCGAAGAGCAATTTTATATTTTTCTACCCTTGCTTTTGAGTTTCCTGTTTAGAAAAAAACTCAACACGCTGTTCTGGATCGCCGCTATCACCCTGTTGTCCTTTATCACCTGTCTTTTTGTCACTCAGGCCAATCCACTTTTTGCATTCTTCATGTTGCCAACGCGTGCCTGGGAATTGGGTATGGGGGTAGGGTTAGCGATAGCCCAACAACAGAATCGTCTTTCCGCCCAACCTGCCTGGCTAAAAGAATTGCAATTTATCCTCGGGTCGATTTTGATTATCATTTCGGCATCATACTTCAACAGCGAAACCCCTTTTCCGGGCGCGGCGGCGCTCGTGCCCACGCTGGGCGCTTTGCTTCTTATTTTAGGCAACGGCCGCCTGAGCGGCTGGCTGTTGGGCAATCCCGTGATGGTATTTGTCGGTCTGGTGTCTTACTCGTGGTATCTATGGCACTGGCCTCTGCTCTCTTTTGCCAGGCTATCTGCAAGTCAGCCCCTGCCACTCAGCGCGACGTTAACAATCGTCAGCCTCGCGCTGGTCATTGCCTATCTGTCATACCGCTATATCGAAACCCCTTTTCGCCAGGGTTGGCGGTTGCAGGAGAGCAGCATTATTCGCGGTTACTTATCCTTGATTGCCATTCTCATGCTGCCTACTTCTGTTTTTTATTTAACTAAAGGCGCCACACAGCCTGTCTCACAAGCCGTCGTTCAAGCGGAAGCCGACAAACTTGAACGGGTTGCCGACAAGTGCCTGATCGGTCAAGGCCACACGTCATATTCAACCGAGAGCGTTTGTCTGGATAGCAGCAAAAATGCCGGTATCGCCCTATTGGGAGACAGCCACGCTGCTTCACTCCGCGGTGGCGTCGACCATTATGCAAAGCGGCACCAAATGTCTGTTTATCAGTTGACAAAAGCGACCTGCCCGATGCTTATTGGGGTGTTCAGAACCATGAACGCATATCCTTCGCATGCAACAGAATGCGCAGAATACAACGCTAAAGCGCTTGACTTCGTAATCAACAACCCCAAGATAAAAAGTGTCATTATTGCCGCCTCGTGGGATTCCGGAATAATTAACGACAACGAAGGTTACTCTGCACCAGGAAAGCAACTCCCAAAAATAGAGGCGCTAACTCTCGGAATTAAAAATGTTGTGGAGAAATTGAATAGTGCTGGGAAAAGCGTCGTATTAATTGAAGATGTCCCTTATATTAAGTTCAACACCGTTAAAGCGCTCGATAGTGAAGAGATCCCGCTTAGAAAGCTAGTGGCAAAAATCCTCACCCCCACTACCACCGTCATGTACCATACTGGCAATTACACTGCAAAATACTCAATGCCGCGAATAAACCTAGAACATTTAATGATACCTTTCAGAGATAGGTTATTATTTAAGATCGTCCTCCCCGCAAAAAATTTATGTAATATACATGGATGTCAATTCAAAGAAAAAGAGAGATTATTATATTACGACAACCAGCATATGACTTATCTTGGCGGCATGATTGCCTTACGGGATTTAACAATATAACCCGCAGAAGCTACGGGTGAAAACGCCCTTGCCAATAAATCAAGAAACATCTTGGCAAGGGCGAAAAAAAACGCCTGCGGCTCACCCCTGAACCACAGACGCCTATTTTAGACTCGTTCGGAATACCGCTGGCAAACGAACGATTTTGCCTTAATATTCTTAGTCGTATTCAGCGGCGCGCTTCGGTCAGATCGCTCGGCATGGTGCCCTGCATGCTCTGCCAAATCGCCCCGCTGTCTTTACCGTAGTTGCGCACGGTATCCATCACCTGGTCGTACAGCTTCTCATGGCACAGCGTGGACAGCTTGCTGTAGAAGGTCAGCGCCAGCTTGCGCGCTTCCGGGTTGGAGAAGTAGTAACGGCCCACGCGGGTGTACAGCCCTTTCAGGCCGTTGAAAATCAGGCCGTAGATCGGGTTGCCGGAAGCGAACGCCAGGCCGCGGAAGATCTCGTAATCGAGCAGATTGAAAGCGTCCGCCTGATCTTCTACCTCGGCGGCCTTCGCCAGCACTTCCTGGGCCTGTTCCGGATGATTGCGCACCGCGGCGCGAATAAAGATCGACGCGATATTGGTGCGCACCGACAGCAGGTTGTCGATCAGCTGCGGGACGCTCTTGTGATCGAGACGGGCCACGGTCTCAAGGATATTGAGGCCGGACGTTTCCCAGAAATTGTTCACTTTGGTCGGTTTGCCATGCTGAATGGTCAACCAGCCATCGCGGGCCAGACGTTGCAACACTTCACGTAACGTGGTGCGCGTGACGCCAATCAACTCCGAAAGCTCACGCTCCGCGGGCAAAATAGAGCCAGGGGGGAAGCGATTATTCCAAATACTCTCAATAATGTACTCTTCCGCGAAACCGGCAGGACTCTGCGCCTTTATGACCATGTGTTTGACGTTCCGTTGCGACGATAAAATCAGTAAAAGTAATCAGCTCATCATACCAGATCGTGCTGACATGACATAGCGTGAGCGAAAAACAATAAACGAAAGTGTGCATAAAGTGGCAAAAAACGCGCAAAAACACCGGCCGGCAGAAATTTGCCGCCGTAAAACAAGCTCCGGTTGCGCCCGCCCCCGCCGCATTGTTAGGGTACGTGCTACGACTGATTTAAGGATGCATAAAGGACAATGGAAACAACCCTGCGCAGCGCCCTGCTCAAAAACTTTCTGGGGCAATCTCCCGACTGGTACAAACTGACTATTCTCATTTTCCTGGCGGTCAACCCCTTGGTGTTCTTCTTCGCCAGCCCGTTTGTCGCGGGTTGGCTGCTGGTGGTCGAGTTCATCTTTACCCTGGCGATGGCGTTGAAATGCTACCCGCTGCTGCCGGGCGGCCTGCTGGCGCTGGAGGCGGTGGCCATCGGCATGACCAGCCCGGCGCAGGTCTCGCAGGAAATCGAACATAACCTGGAAGTCTTGCTGCTGCTGGTCTTTATGGTGGCCGGCATCTACTTTATGAAGCAGCTGCTGCTGTTCGTGTTCACCAAGCTGCTGCTCAACATCCAGTCAAAAACGCTGCTGTCGCTGGCGTTCTGCCTGGCCGCCGCCTTCCTTTCCGCCTTCCTCGACGCGCTGACGGTCGTGGCGGTAGTGATTAGCGTGGCCACCGGCTTTTATTCCATCTATCACAACGTGACGTCGAATCGCCCCGATGGCGACATCGGCGATGACAGCGATTTCACCGGTGAAGAGCGCAAGCAGACGCTGGAACAATTCCGCGCCTTTCTGCGCAGCCTGCTGATGCACGCCGGCGTCGGCACCGCGCTCGGCGGAGTCATGACCATGGTGGGCGAGCCGCAAAACCTGATCATCGCCAAAAGCGCGGGCTGGGGTTTTATCGATTTCTTCCTGCGTATGGCGCCGGTCACGCTGCCGGTGTTGGTGTGCGGCCTGCTGGTCTGTTGGCTGGTAGAGCGTTTTCGCCTGTTTGGCTATGGCGCGCAGTTGCCGCCGGCGGTGCGCGAAGTGCTGAAAGAGTATGATCGCAAAGCCACCGCTGGCCGCAGCAGGCAAGAACGCCTCAAGCTGGTGATGCAGGCGCTGATCGGCGTTTGGCTGGTGCTGGCGCTGGCCTTCCATCTGGCGGAAGTTGGGCTGATCGGCCTGTCGGTGATCATCCTCGCCACTTCCCTGTGCGGCGTGAACGACGAACACGCCATCGGCAAAGCGTTCCAGGAAGCGCTGCCGTTCACCGCCCTGCTGACGGTGTTTTTCACCGTGGTCGCGGTGATCATCGAGCAGCACCTGTTCAGCCCGGTGATCCAGTTTGTGCTGCGCGCCGACCCCGCCTCTCAGCTTTCGCTGTTCTACCTGTTCAACGGCCTGCTGTCGTCGGTTTCCGACAACGTGTTCGTCGGCACGGTTTACATTAACGAGGCGCGCACGGCGCTGGAGACCGGCACCATCGCGCTGAAGCAGTTTGAGCTGCTGGCGGTTGCCATCAATACCGGCACCAACCTGCCTTCGGTCGCCACCCCTAACGGCCAGGCCGCGTTCCTGTTCCTGCTGACGTCGGCATTGGCGCCGCTGGTGCGTCTGTCGTATGGCCGCATGGTGTGGATGGCCCTGCCTTATACGGTGGTGCTGACGGTGGTCGGTCTGCTGTGCGTCCAGTTCACGCTGGAGCCGGCGACCGAGCTGCTGACGCAGTGGCATTGGCTGGCGCTGCCGCCCATCGACGCCGTCGGCCACTAAGGCGGCGCTGGCAGGGTGAACCGACTATTTTTACGCTGAATCCGGCCCAGGTGGCTGGCAGCGAGAAGGAATTGGTTTACACTGCCGGTTCAATTGCTTACTGCATGGAAGAATCTAGATATGTTGCAATTCTTTAACCGCTGTTCACAAGGACGCGGCGCCTGGCTGCTGATGGCCCTGACAGCGTTGGTGTTGGAACTGGTCGCGCTCTATTTCCAGCACGTTATGCTGCTGCAGCCCTGCGTCATGTGCATTTATGAGCGTTGCGCGCTGTTCGGCATCCTCGGCGCCTCGCTGGTGGGCGCCATCGCGCCGAAAACCCCACTGCGCTATGTGGCGATCTTGCTGTGGATTTACAGCGCCTGGGAAGGCGTACAGCTGGCGTGGAAGCACACCATGATCCAGTTGCACCCTTCGCCGTTCAATACCTGCGATTTCTTCGTCAGCTTCCCTTCGTGGCTGCCGCTGGACAAATGGCTGCCGGCGGTGTTCCACGCTTCCGGCGACTGCTCCGTGCGCCAATGGCAGTTCCTGACGCTGGAAATGCCACAGTGGCTGGTCGGCATCTTCGGCGCCTATCTGCTGGTGGCGCTGATTGTGCTGATCGCACAATTTGTTCGCCCACGTCGCCGCGACCTGTTCGGCCGCTGATCGGCAGACAAACAAAAAACGGCGCCGAAAGGCGCCGTTTTTTTAGGATATTGCGGTCAAATTCAGAGATAACCCCATTTCAGGTATGTGTAAGGAAATAAACGAGCACAATCAGCGCTCCAGCCACGGCAAACAGACGGATCATTTTCATTGTTATACTCTCGAACATGCGGGAGAGCGGCCAAATTACCCAACTTATCGTTTAAAAAGAAGCATTCCGGCTCAGTTAAGCGCGTAATTTACATAACATTAAACTTCTGCGATGTTGGCGGGCAACAACGGGCGGCGCCAGCGCTTTCCTTTCGGCCTTAGGACAGCAATAAATTACCGTTACTTATGAACCACTGCGTCTTTGTCACATTCAGAGCACAATATTTTGGTGAAGTTTGCCCATAAAATCCTTATAGTATCGGCAAAGTGAGTATTACCGATTTCCCTGGTGTTGTTGTGTGTCTTGCCCCTCATCTTTGCAGGGGCTTTTTTCCTTCCTTCCCCTTTATCCCAAGGCCCGCTCACCGTTCGCGCACTAATGATTAAAATTATTCGCGATGCTTTCCTTATGCTAAATGACGTTGTGATTTTCACCCTTTCTTTCGGTGAGCCAGGCCCTGTCTCTGGCTGACTGCATAACGTCAATGACATCAAGGACACGATTCTATGCCGGATACCGCATTGCCCCCTGCATCTCAGCGCCCCCTCCTGCGCCGCCTGCTGCTTAAAGCCGGGAAAAGATTCCTGCGCTGGAACGGCGAATTTCAGACCCGTCATTCGCTAATCTCGACTACGCCGCAGATCGGTAATCATGAATTTAACTGGGTGGCCACGCTGGAAGCCCATTGGCCGGCAATTCGGGAGGAGTTGGATCGGCTGCTGGAGCATCCGGAAGATATTCCCGCGTTCCACCAAATATCGCCGGATCAGAAACGCATCTCTAAAGGGGATAACTGGAAAACCTTCGGGCTGTTTGTCTACGGGCAGCGGGTTGATGATAACTGCGCCATTTGCCCGCGCACCGCACAGGCGGTCAGCGAGATCCCCGGCATGCGCACCGCGATGTTTTCGATTCTTAAACCGCACTATCACATCGTGCCCCACAAGGGCCCGACCCGTGCCGTGGTGCGTGCGCACCTGGGGTTGATCGTGCCAAAGGATCGGGAAAAGCTGTGGATCCGCGTTGACGATCAGATCCTGCACTGGGATGAGGGCAAAGTGATTCTGTTTGATGATTCCTACGAGCACGAGGTCCGCAACGACACCGACGAGCTGCGTGCGGTGCTGTTTCTCGATATCGACCGGCCGATGGACAAGGTGGGTACGGCGGTGAATAAACTGCTGTTCAGCCTGATCAAAGCCAGCCCGTATGTGAAGCAGCCGCTGAAAAATCTGGCTAACTGGCATCGCCGCGATAAAAAAGCGTGAAGTGGCGGTTATGCCATAACCCCCACGCCCGTCGGTAGCGCGCCAGATAGCGCAGAGGGCGGAATGTCTGAATACGCCGCCCTCTTGCTGCCCAAGGGGTGACGTTACCTGGCCCAGTCCGGCTTGTTGAGGATAGGCAGCCGTAAAAGCGGAAATTGATTGGAAGTAGTAAGGAATCACGGTTATTGACAAAGCATTAC
>NZ_FXUD01000001.1:483505-1385255 GCF_900182895.1 Serratia sp. CC22-02
GCAATGCCCCACAGATGCCCCAAGCATCTTTTAAGTGACATAATTACCCTTCTAATTCAAACACCTACCTGGCCCAGTCCGGCTTGTTGAGGATAGGCAGCCGTAAAAGCGGAAATTGATTGGAAGTAGTAAGGAATCACGGTTATTGACAAAGCATTACCGCAAGTCGAGCCACTACTTAGCAGGTAGTTGTATCGTTTTGCGGTAATTTTTTGCCCCATACATGCCCCATAAATCCAACACTCCTCTTCCATAGGCTACCATTATTGCACCCCCACCAGCGGAGCAGAGCAATGGGCAGCATCACCCTCGCCGGCCGGCAGATCTTCATTCTCAACGAAAACGACAGATACCCAGAGCCACAACAGAATAGCCCTCCGATGTTCGCGATCCGTGAGGACGAAGAAGGCCAGCACTGGCTTTATGTTTGGCATAAAGGGCGCTGGCCGCTTGTCTCAGAAGTGCCGTTTGAAACCCAGGGAGCGGCCGTAGATGCATCCATCGCATTCGATTTCGCTACTCTGTATCGATAGCCTCTTATGCGGTTAATCGCGGCATAAATTCGGCAAGATACGCATTGATTTTCGCAAGTGCAGTTTGATCGCGATACGCGTCGACATTTGGAATGACGATTGATAACGCAAAATCAAATGTACCCGGCGACTGTGCGCCCAGCGGGCCAGCTCCGCCCACTACGATTTTACGTGCGCCGGCAGCAGTTGATAGAGCACCAGTAACCGGTCCAGGCGCCGTTACCTGTTCGCCGTTAACATAAAACACAGCCTGTGGGTTTGGCAGGTTGTAGGTAATAACGCATGAGAACCAGCCGATGCCTTTTACCGGCTTTGTAGAGTTGATCTGGTTATCAGGAAAATGCTGCAAGTAGCGCATTTTTGAATCATCAGGACGATCGACAAACAGCATTAATGGCTTATTGTCAGCAGCCTGGCTTCCGATAATCGTGTCAACAGTACCCAGGCTCGCACGCATCACAGTAACAATCGTCTGAATATTCGTATCTGCAAAAACATCAACACCGCCTCGCACAGGCGTGTTATTGAAATGCAAAGCTGGAATTCCAGCGTTAATTTTTGTTGGAGCTGATGATACAGGTACAAGAACATCGCTATTTGCACGATCAAGAACTCCGGTTACAACCCCTGCGCCATTTGTCCTGATGAAACGTTCCCCGGTCTCAATCCATGACGAAACACCGAGGTTAAAAAGCTCCTCCTCTGCCTTAGTTACTTTGAACACTGGTATATTGTTCCCAGAAAATGCAGATTTGGAGTTAGTTCTAACAAGCAGCATGATATCACCTTATTTTGAGTTGATAATGAATGAAGGACAGAAGTTGAAAGTTGTAACTGCATTGTCGTAAATGTTTTTATGACCAGAGCTATCTCTGAGACAACCTCTCGCTCCTGTAATAGGGCCTGCACGGTCAATATCTGATTTTTTCATAGCATATGCGAGTCGCCAAGATCGTGCTGGCTTTTTGTTTAACGTAACTTCAATCACATCAGCAGAAACCAAGGAAACATCAGTTATTTCTGGTGGCGATTCAGTGTAATCATCGAAATCAAAACCATAATTATCAAGCCCATCCATTGAGATTATACCTGATGTATCAAAAACAAGTGGAGGATATTGCGTAGAAACTTTAACCCTCAGCACATTATCACCAACAAAATAATAGTCACAAGGTGCCATGGGCGTGCTTGAAGCACCAAAAACCTCATTTACTGTTGCGATAGCCAAACATTGACCAAGATAGTTTCTACCCCATGAATTCATATGAATATGGTCAGACATTGGATACTGATAAATTGGCCCCACTGGTAAGATCCTCTCTGATCTCAGTAACTGAGCCTCTTTAATTGGCTGCCTCCACAACCCCTCGGGATATGTGCTCGGCCACGATATTTGATTTATGAAGAAAACGGGATCTTCATGCTGTCCGGTTATCATCTTAACATCATCAGTTTTAAACCGTTGAAGCTGACGAAGTTGAGACTCATACTCTTGCTTTGTCCTAGCCTGAATATCAACTTCATTCTCTCCTTGCATCCAGCGGAATGCAGCAACAACAGGCCTTTTCCCAAGGTTAATTATCAAATCGGTTGCTGACTGTAGAGCTATCTGGAATCGCTTGTACGTATCCTGGCCCCGTGTCAGTTGATAGTATTGCTGACCTCCAAGGCTTGCATTTATTGCGACAATCGTAGGCATGACTCCAGTCAACGCTTCAACGTCACGTATCGTGTGATTAACCCACGATGAGCATGATGTTTCACTCAACTGACCACTCTGAGTTTCAATCAGGGGCACTAAGCTGGTTGCCTTCGTGCTAACAGCCCTTACTCCGGTGTTCAGCATTAATGCATTGCCAGGGTAAATAGGGTTCCCAGCTATCGTCGGAACACCACCTGATCCCTGCCCCCATGAGTTTGATTGTCCTTCGTCAATAAATATATAAACGATATTGCTGTTAGGCTCGCTGTAAGATGACGCCTGACCCAAGTAGCTTTTTTGTTTTCCTGAGTAAATGAAATCCCTATCAACACCACCTGTATCACTTCCAATATCAGTTAGCTTGATTAGTAGATTATTGTTGTAGCTATAAATATCACCGCTGGAAGAAACAATCTCAGAAACGGTTCCTGTTTTTATATCAACAACAACCTTTGCAGCAGGCCTTCCATCAACAAAACCATAGCAAAGCGCATTGGACTGACCACCAAAATCATATTCAATGTCAATGAGAATATCTCCATTGCTAACAGACTCACCTTTTGCGGTGAACAATGAAATTATTTTCCCTTCAGCGTCAGTTGTTAACTGTATTGCTGGAATACCATTATAAAACCCATACGATAGAGATTTATTTGCTACTACAGCATTTGCCGAAGATGAAACCATTCCTGTTTTTGTGGCAACATAAACATCGCCATTTTCAACAGTAAGATAAATACACACTCCATCAATGTCTGCTGCAGCGGACGTAATTGACATTCCGTTAAAGAAGCCGCCTGAAAGCGTTTGATTCTTTGTCCTAGCATCGAGTTCTGATATGAACTCACTGCTAGGATAACTTTTCCCTGTTTTAGTGGCTACACCACCAACGTTTTGATAAACGTCTGCTACTGAGTTCGTGTCATCAGACCATACAAAAAAATAAGCGCCATCTGCGATCTCTCCCGCAGATATAGCGGCTTGAGCCTCTTGTAATGTCCAAGGTTTACCTAATGGCGCTATATTATCAAGAGCCCCTTTCCATGTATATCGTTCAACACCAAACCTATCGATATATGTTCTGTTGCTTGAACTAACTATCTCATCAATTTTTCCTGAGTTGAATTTTAAATCCCTCACATCCTCGCTAGGGATTGGCTTATTTGTCGGTGTGGTAGCCATTTATTCAGTTACCTCGTAATTATACATTTCATCGTTGTATTCAGACATGGTTAACGAGGTAGTCCCGTCGCCATTCGGTTTCTTTTCTGTGATCGTCCACTTAGTTGCGTCCATCTCCATTTGCGTGGCAATAACGTAGCGAGACGGAGACTGGACGTTATATCCGTCAAATATATTGAGATTTATTGCTGGTACTGGAGCGGTAAAACCGAATGTCGTATCGCTACGGGGGTATGCCTGAACACGCGCCGATGGGGTGCCATTTGCATCAGTGATGACGACAAACATATCCCCGGACCACTCGATCCGTTCACTAGTATCGAAGTTGTTACCGTTACGCGCGACGATATAGCCATCCTGCTGGTTAGCGTCGTAGATATCGGCTACCTGCACCATCTGGCCGACATTCACCCATTCCCCATCGGCAAGCGCTCGGATAGCCATCGTTTGGCGTGAATACAGAAGCCGGCGAACTTCTTTCAATCCCCGATCCCGTGCTTGGAACGAATTGCGGATAAACAGCATGTCGAATTTCTTCGCCTTTACCGGTTCCCCCTCTTCAATCGAGTTGCCGACGATCCGGTAGCGTATGAATGCCTGTTTATTCGTGACCGGGTTTCGATACTTGACCTCTACCCCATCAAAACCACCGGGGAGAGTCATGTCGTAGGAAAGGCTGTAATCCTCCGCTTTCATGTTGGCGCGGTTGAATATCGTCGTTGCGTTTGGCTTCCGCTCATCGCGTGTGAAGGACAATACCCCGCCATCCCAGAACGCCGTCACAGTGGCCGCATCACAGATCGTCTGAATCCGAGAGCCCAGCGAGATATCTTCGTCATCGAAGGTGTAATCGAAATAGCCCAGGCGCCGATCCGGCAACGATGCCGCGATAGAGTAAAGTTCGTAGATGTCGATGCTCGACTCTGGCTGACCGCCCATTTTTAGCCAGGTGTGTAATACAGCGTCTGCAAACGAGCGTGACGGCCTTTCTGTGTAATCGACTGTCTGTGTGGCCAGGTTGTAACTGATGACGTGCCGGGTGATTAGAGCGTTATATTTTCGCTCCCTTGCACTGGTAGCTCGTTCTGTCGCAGTGACAGTGACGGTTACGAGCGTGTCATTCGGGTAAACAACGTTGGTGCGCGTCCTGACGATGTGAACAGCTTCGACCTTCAGGATTGAGTGATCGTTACTGTTATTGGTGCGGATGAACGTTACCGCATAGCGGCCATTGCCAGACACTGGCGTGAATTTGAACGTCCTATACTTTGTATCCGCGTTCTCGTCATCGTTATTCAGCCCGACGTTGTAGCTTTCCAGCGTGCCGGGTATCTGGTTGTTATCATCATCAACCTTCCAGAAGGTGACGCTGGTTCTGGCGTAGTCTCCATGTCCCAATTGCGCCTGCAGATGTACCCAAAGCTGAGTCCCATCAACCGGAGAGAATGATGGGCCAATTACCAGCGGTTCATTGTCGTTAAGCGTGAATATCGACGTGTTGATTACCGCGTCGTCGGGGATCTGGCTGATATCGTTGCCGCCCAGATTTACAAACGTGAACTCGTAGAAATACTGTGGGTTCACTGGGGCGCCATCGTCTGTTGTCGTCGCACTGAAGAGATCGGCAAATACCGTGATATCGCGAGTTACCGGCCCCGACACCGTGTTGTAGGTGACATTGACGACGAACGATACAGAATGAGGCTTAGGCAGGTCATAGAAGTAATCAAAGTCGCTGTTCTGCTTGATTTTCACCTTTGCCTGTCCGGTGATGATCTCGCCAGAAACCATATCGGTGGTTGTCGTCGCCGTTTCTGCAGGAAAATCACCGCTCTCGTTCGGCCCAGGAAGCTCCTGGCCGTCAATGTCGTCGAAAGCGAACCCCTCATTGATCAGCGGGATATTCTCGCCTGGCTGGAAGATGCGGTATGAGGCGCCAGCCAACGCTCCGAGGTTCGATTCTGAGTACCTTACTGACGTCCAGTCATATCGTCCCAGACCGAAGTTCATCCACTCGGTGACTTTCTTGATGTTGTTGTCGTACTCGAACAGCGACTCCTGAATCAGGTCAGGGTACGCACGCACCTGGCCATAGTTGTCAGGCTTTGCCTCACCGTTTCGCGCAATGTTGGTTTGCCCTTTCAGGCTATTATTAGGTGATGTCTTTGCGTTGCTGCTTGTCGCCACGCCCGCGCTTGGCTGGCCGAGCAATGACGTCAGGATTTTTTGAACGAACTTGATTGGGGCAAAAATCGGGCTTAGCACTTTACCAATGGTGCCGCTTTTCGGCTGGTCGAACACGCTGATCACGTCGCCATCGTTGAGCGGGAAATTCAACTCTTCATCGGGCTGCAGCTTTACGCCGTTACGCAGAATTTCAACATCGCAATGAAGGTTGGCGGATTTCAGCCAGGGATAGAACATACTGCCGGCGGGAAGGTTGTGACGTTCTTTTGGCAACCCCGGCACGCGCTGAACTTCGATCAACGGCATAGTCGTAAAACTCCAATTTGGTGAAAACTCGCTCCAGCGTCCGCAGCTTGTCAAAGCGCACATGCCCCGCTTCGCCGCGGCTATGGAATGCTTGCCCATCAATGACCAAACCGACGTGAGCTGGCTGACCGCCGTAATACGCAATAAAAATGCTACCGTCGGCTGCTTTCTTGGCCTGATGCCAGAACACAACATCACCGGAAAAACACGTCAGGAAGTCGCTACCGGCTTCGTAGCCCGGAGTTTGGTGTATCTCTATGCCGAGCACATGCCGGTAATACAGCACCACCAGTCCCCAGCAATCAGCCGCATCGAACGAGCACGCCCGATCGCGCCACGGCTTACCCCCCATGGTGTGAATGAAGTCAGATTTATGCATTGGCGAGTCCTGGGAATTCAGTGGTGTTGTAGAGGAAGCCGATGTTGTTGTTTAGCGGGTTCTGCAGCGTGAGCGAGCACGTTACGTCAGCCTCATCGAGAGAGGCATCTTTCACATACAGCGTCCAAGACTTCAGCGGCGTGTTCATGTCCGCCGCATCGAAACGCTGATACGTGGCAGAGATAGGCGTTATGCGTGAGTGCGCGCGCCACAGCTTCAGCTGCTGCTTAAAGTCCTGTGCCAAGCGCCCGAATTTCACTGTTGAGTTGATCACCGGAGTGCTGCTCTGCTGACTCTCTGCGACCTCCATTCGACACGGTGAAAACACCTGGCCGGCGAACGTCTTTGGGTATATCTGGTTTGCCACTAGTCGGAGAACACCAAATGCCGGATGGTTAAACGTCATCGTGTCGTAGATGATCCGGTTGGGCCGCTGTGACTGAAATTCTCGTAAGGTAGGCATTCAATACTCCGGCATGTCGCGGTTAACCACTTCATCAATGATTCCCCACTGATACGGCGGCAGCTCAACAATGACGTCTGAGAACTCATCATCCGGGTTGTAGACCTTCCGGGTGATTACGCTCGCGGTCCATGTAGTCGTGTTGCCGTTGATGCTCGTTTGCACCGGCGGTGCCACAAAATGCAGTTCCTGCAGTTGCAGGCCAGAGCCCCCCAGATTGCACAGCATCGTGAACCACTGATTACCGTTATCCAGGTAACGAGGACTGCGATACCACTGCTCGAATGCCCGATCCTCTTGCAGCGTGAAAATCCACGTCAGCGACCAGGTGGTTTTGAGGTCATCTGTCAGACGCTGGAATATCGGCGCGCCCACTGCTGGCTGATCGGTGCGGAACCCGGCATCAATCGTGCGACTCTTGTTGGCCTTCTGGGGAAGTGATAGCCAGTCGGGATAAGATATTGCCACGGTTTTCTCCCGGTAATAAAAAACCCGCATAAGCGGGTTATGGAGGTTTGAGTGCTGCTATTCAGTGGCTTTGCGAGGCGCCTGGTGATACTGGGATATACCCTGGCTGATTTGCCCACCCTGCTGCAGATCTGCCAGCACAATGCGCACCACATCGCCACCATCAGCACCTTTGCTGGCCTGGGTATCCATTACACCAGCACCGGATGAGTAGTTTTCGATAATGATGGTTGGCGCCGCACTGCCGCCGCCGGTCATCTGCTTGTTGCTAATCACCTTGCCGTTGTCACCGGGGATCATGTACTGCTTACCAGTGCTCGCCTGGTAAATCTCTGGCTTTCCTCGCTCACCTACCTGGTACATCGCGCCTGCGCTCACAGGGCCGCCGTTATAACGCGCGCCAGCCAAAGCCAGACCACCAGCCAACCCAACGGTTGAGGTTATCCCAGCAGCCGCTGGAGCTGCGTTAGCGCCAAGAGTTGCCAGTGATGCCATTGCGGCCGCCGGCGCCCAGGCTGAAGCCGTTGTTGCAGCCATACCTACAGATGAGGCCACGGATGCGGCGCCAAGCGTCTGGCCGAGGATGTAGTTTTTCAACGCCTCCACACCCACCTGAACGATGCTGTTTATCACGCTGTTCAGGATGGTGTTACCAAGCGACCGCATAGCCTCTTGTGCCGACATCGTGCCGGTAAGCAGGCCAGTAATTGCGTTTGATGCATTACCCGAGAAGGCATCAACAGCGCTCGTCAGCATGTTGTAACCAAGGCTTTGCTGGCTCAATAGCTGCCATTGTGCCTCTGTCCTCTGCTGCTCATACTGGCGATCTGCAGCAGTTCGCAACGCTAAGGCCTGGTCATGCGCTAACGTCCCATCATTTTCAAACTGCTGAATCAACGCCAACTTCTGCGCGTTTTCATTGGCAAGCTGTTGCACTGGGTCAACCATTCCGGCGGCTTGCTGTTGAGGAGTTACCACAGCTTCAGCCCGGATTTTTGCCAAGTTAACCTGATGCTGTTGCTCCAGTTGCTCAGCCGTGGTGTTGTACTGCTCCAGGCTGATTTTCTTAGCAGCCAACGCCGTGTTTAAATCCTTCACGTCCTGCGCGTAGCTGGCGTACTCTTTGGCTTCCGGGAGTAGCTTCTCTGCTGCAGCCTGCGCCTTGATAGCGTTGGCTGTGTCCCACTTTTTGGCAGCGTAAGCACCAGCCTCAGCGATCTGGGCCTGTGTAGCTCCTTTTCCCAGTGATTGCTGTGCGGTCAGGATCGCCTGCTCTCGGCTAAGCTCACTTGTTGATCCCGCCGCAAGCTCTGACTGCTGCTTAAGGTTTGCCAGCTTCTGAGCAACGCTTTCTGCCTGGTTGGCTGACTTCTTGCCCTCCGCTATTCCTTCCTTAGTCGCCTTCTTCTGCTCTTGAATTGCCTTCGTTGCATCGAACTCAGCTCCTGCCCTTTCGCGTGCCAGCATTACGTCTTGCTCACTACCGCCGAGCGCTCTGATGTCCTTCTCTGCCTTGAGCTGGGCGCGCTTCCTATCGTTTAGTTCGCCCTGAATTTCAACCTGATCATTCAGCTTATCCAGGTAGTCCTGAACGTTTTTAGGCCGTTCAACGATGAGGCTTTGCGAGTTAAACTTTTCTTTAGCCCTGCCAGCAAAGTTAATAGCGTCTCCGAGCTGGCCAAACAAGCCCGCAGTAACACTCGCCTCATGCCCATCACGCTTCAGCAAGTCTATACCCTGTTGGAATGTCCCGTTCATCTGGGCGCGCAATATTCCGGTTTTACTGATTGTTTGACTTAACTTTGTTTGCTCTGAATCTACCTGAGCAGTTAACTGGATATGCTCACTTTCTAACTGGTTAACTTTCGACACCGCATCAGAATAGAACAGGTTATTTTGACCTAAACCTGCAACGGCAGCCTTTGCGCTCTCTAATCTGGATGTCAGATCAGTGAGTCGCGCCTCGCTGCCTTTCAATTCTTCAGATTGAAGCCTGATTGACTGGCTGGCCTTGTCTATTTCAGCGGCCAACTGAACGCTACTCATGGTGCGCATTTTTGCGATAACACCATCGAGTTTATCGGCAAAATCTATTGCCTCTTGCTTGGCTTGCTGCGCCCTCTGGTAGAAATAGAAGATAGCCGCAGACGCAAGGGTTGCAGCTCCGACTAGTCCACCCAGAGGGGTTAGGGCTGCGACCAATGCCGCTCTAAGTGATCCTTGTGCTATAGCTGCCCTAACCGCTGCGGCCGTATTGGCTATCGTTGCTGCTGTAGCGGCAGTTAATGCGGAAACATATCGAGAACCAATCACGGCAGTGATTGCCAATATCACGTTGGATACAGCTGTAAGATTCTCGCTCAGGGTGATAACAGCATCGTTGAAGACCATCACGCCGGTTTTTACCGTTGTTGAACTACCGATAAATTTGGTGATGTTGTTGCCGGCAATTTGGCTTGCCTGGCTTATAGTCATTGTGGTCTTGGCGAACTCTCTCCCAATCGCATCACCTTGTGACAAAAGCCCTTTTACAACTACATCCGTAGTCAATTTACCTTGCGCGGCCATCACACGAAGCTGACCGATGCTAACGCCAAGAGAGTCGGCCAGAGCAATGGACAGACGGCTACCTTGTTCGGCTACAGAGTTATATTCCTGCCCTCTCAGCACGCCAGAAGCCAAGCCCTGAGATAATTGAACTATGGCCCCTTCAGCCTCTTGAGCTGTAGCGCCAGATACGACAAATCCCTGGTTGATAATAGTCGTTAACTTAGCGAGATCGTCAGCTGAGGTGTTATAGCTTCGTGTGGCGCGCTCAAGGCGAGAATAAAGTGTCGCAGTACCGTTCAAGCTTGAGCGTGTATCTTGAGTGATCTGAAAGACTCGCTCAGTTACGTCAGCAAGAGTCTCGTTGGCTCTTACTGCGTTTGCCAGTTTGTTGTTGAGCGTCGTCCATGCGTCGGCATATGACAATACCTCACGAAATGATAGAGCGGCTGTAACAGCAGCGGCTACACGAGACAGCGTTCCCAAGGTTGCCCCTGCTGTTCCTGCCTGACGTTCAAGTTTCGATAGGCTGGCGTCCGCTTTTCCTGATTGCTTCTCCATCTCCCCGAGGACCACAGATGCCCTGCGGCTCCCGGTAATCATTTTTGCAGTGTCGATATCGACCTGATAGACAAGGCTGCCGCCGTCTTGTTCTGCCATTTGGTGTTCTCCGGGCATAAAAAAACCCGCCGTAGCAGGTCATGTAACCTAAAAGTTACTTACAGAATCTGTTCCACACCGCTTTGCCATCATCGCCTGCCAGCGCTTCTCATCTTCGCCCATCACCTGATCGTACTCTTCGCGCGTGAAGCCTTTCTGCTCTGGGTATTTTGCCGCCAGCAGCAACTGAAACTCAGTCATCGAAAGGCGCTCTGCTTCGGCGCGAGGCATATTGAAATGATTGCGCGCTGCACTGATGTACTCGAAGGCGTTGAACTCGCTCACGTAGCTGTTCGACTCGTGTCGCTGCAGCTTGCGTATCTTTGCCTTGCCGATGATGCCGTGAGTGATCAGCGACTGGCCGATTACGATGATATCGCTCGCCGGCATCTTGCCGCGGCGGAACACGAAAGCCCTCTTACCTCGCTTACTTGGCCGCAACTCCCCCACCAGCGCGCTAAGGTCATCATCACAGCATGCCTGCATGACGATCATCCCGGCGTATATTGCTGAGCTACTGAATGACGGCGCGTTGATGTATGCCAGCAACCACCCAGGAACCTCACCGTATGCCTCAACAGCGGCTTCAAGTAACCTTGGCGCCTCACTGGTATGGAGTTCAGCAAATCGCTCTACAATCTCCACTGGCGAACCTATGCGGGTTATGTTTGCGAACGAAGGTCGAAGGAAGTAATCGCGATCGGCATCGGTGATGACCATCTCGCCTAATTCAGTGATTGGTATCATGAGATGCCTCGAATAATTATCATCAAGGGCGCAGTACGCCCTTTGTGATAGTCACGCGGTAACGGTGATCGCGCTGGTTGATGTTTTAGCGCCATCATTGGTGGTAAACGTGATTGTGGCCGCGCCAGCAGAAACGCCAGTAACGAGACCTGACTGATTGACGGTGGCCTTACCGGTTGCCGAGGATGACCAGGTGCCGGTTTTATCGCTGGCATCTGCCGGCGCCACGGTAGCGGTAAGCTGTTGAGTCGCCCCTACAGCAATGCTTGCTGTTGCTGGCGCCACTGTCACCCCGGTAACCGGTACATCCGCGGCGACTTCAAACACGACAGTATCGGCATCAGCAACTTTCCACTCGCCGGAGAAAGTGGAAATGTCGCTCGTACCAAAATCACCAGACCACGACGTAGTGTTGAAGTAGCCCATGATGTAGGTGCCGGAGTCTTCGCCGACGAAATCGAAGCGCACCCAGATCGACGGCTGCCGGCCAGCCTGGACTTCATCGAAAATGTACTTGGAGATGTTGAGCGCGCCGATCTCAGTGGTTTTGTCTTTACGGCGGAATTCACCTTCACCGGAAATGGTGAAATCCATGTTGGTTACCAGGTTCTCCACCAGCCCTTTCGCGTCGTCCGCTTCAGACGTCACGGAGTTTGGCGAAAAGTCGAAGCCCTTGGTGGTCAGCGCGCCGAGGCGCTTCCAGTCACTCAGTGCCGGCAGCGTGTCAGCACAGCCGAAAGCCATACGCAGCACCGCGACTTTACCGATCAGCTTGCCGGTATCATTTGCACAACCTTGCATGTGTTACCTCTTCAAATAAAAAAGGCCGCCCATAGGCAGCCTGATGGATAGATATGTGCGTTATTCGCCGTAGGTGCAGCAGACTAAAAGTCGGTAGATTAATCGCCCCTCTGCTGATGGGATTGGCGTTGGAGAGCCTCCGAGCAGACGCATGGCGCCAACACAGCTATCAGCGCCCTGTTGGCTGCTGATGTAATCGGCGATTTTGTTCGCCGCGGCATCTGCTTCTGCGTTCTTCCCTTTGGCCCCGACAATATCGACCATTACGAAGAAATCTCCGCCGCGGTCGTATTGAATATCTGAACCACCACCAGGCCGGAACACGATGAAGGTGTCTGATAGCTTGCCCGTGTCGTTCCACATCAGCGTTTGGATGGTGAGCCCCGCGGATAGGCCCGCACTCTCGAAAAGATTTCGTAGGCGGAGATACATTGGAGGTGTCACAGCATCATCTCCTTCCTGATTATCTCGTCCACCTGCCCGCGAGTTTTCTCTGCGGCCTTGGTGAGGAATTTAGGTTCACCAGATGGATCCCAATAATTACCGCCTCCTTGCGACTTAGGACGCGGCAGCCCTTTTAGGATGCCACTGGCGTTATGAACATAGACCGCATAGTTAGCCGAATACCCGATACGCCCAGTGATGCGTGTTCCATTCACTACGGGGGTGTCCTGGTATTGCGAGTTAAGCAGTACCGAGGTTTTACCTATTGGGGTCATCAGGGCAGCCTCATTGCCGATGATAAACAGCGCTGTTTTGATAGCCCTGACCGCCTTTCTCGTCCTGACATCCTCAACCACGGCATCAAGGCGCTGCTGGGCCTCTTTGATACCCTTTATCTTTACGCCCATCGCTACACTCCCGTCAGAATGGCTATATCCTCCGCCAGGCGTTCAAACGTGTCGGCATAGCGGATCACCTGCACCACCTCATCGGCACCCGCGGCGATCGGGTCTACCATGGTAGACACGCCGATAAGCAGATAGTCGCCTTTCTTAGCTTCGGTGAATTCAGTCCACACAGTGTTTTTTACAGTGATTTCCGAACCGATATTATTCAGCTTCGCCGAGAGTCCGCCCTGGTAATCGCACATGATAATTTCAGGCGGAGTCCAACCTAGAGGATCGCCCGCTTCACTACTGCCTAGATTGCGCCATATCGTGGCCTCAGCCGTATATGACCAAATGGCTAATGATGACATGTCACTCTCTCCAGCTAATCACCGCAGGCCGTTCTGCCGCGATTTTCGGGCAATTAAATTTCCACTCACCGCGGTCGTTAACGAATCCCGTGGTTTGCCTGTCCGTGTCAGTCTTCACCCAGACGCGTTCAAAAGGCTTTGGTAACCGTTCGGCGACAGGTATCCATGCCATCAACCACCACCGCACATGCAGCCGCCCTTGCCGATCCAGACACCGGCAAAAGCCTTGTTTGTTGGGTCAGGTGGAATCAGACCTGTAGCGCACCCTTTTTTATCCAGCCCACGCAGCAGGTTCAGCGCCCCTTTCCAGCGATCACTAAATGACTGATAGCGGAACGAACGCGATGCCCCGCTTGGCGCCGTTTGAGAGCTGATGTATTTATCGCCCTGCCCTAATCCCATTAGCCCGAGAAGATAGAGTTGGATGAGTAACGCTGTGGATGCTGGGTAATTCGCATCCAGACATTCCTGAATGCTGTTCACCTGCTCCACCAGCGCATCCAGGACGAAATCAGGCAAGGTGATACCCTGTGACTCCAGATATTCCTTGGCCTTTTCTTTAGTCACCATGGCTGATTCCTGTACGAAGAAGCCCCGCCGAAACGGGGCATAAAAAAACCGCCTTAGCGGCGGCTGTTATTCAGCGGGGAACAGATTTTCGAGCTCGCCTTCCGGCAACAGTTCAGCGAGCTTTTCTTCGCCGAGGTTGCCTTTGAACTCAATCCCCAGATCAGTGAGCCGCGCCTTGATAGCATCCTTGCGCGACTTTGTTTCGTTGCCGGCATCCGGTGTGGCCGGGGTCAGTTCACCGCCGGCCGCGCCACGCATCAACCGAACGTTAGATTTCAGCGCTGGGTGAAGCTTTTCCAGTTCCAACACATCCCCGATCTCTACGCCATTCCAGGGGCGAATAACTTCGTATTTAGCCATGTTTTCCCCTTATGCCAGATTGGCGCCGTAGACAACACCGGAAAGCCCCTGATCGTCTGCAGTGATTTGCAGACCTTCAGCAGACATGATCTGGAAGTTGTAGTTAACGTTCGGAAGTGGACGTGGCAAAGGAATAACGCCCTGAGCCATGCCAACCAGCGGGGAAATCACATCTTTGCGGCGAACGTATGCGATAAACTCGTTGCCTTTCAGCGCGAACGTCTGGCGAATCTCTTTCACCGGTGCAAATGGCATTACCGCTTGCAATACATTGCCGCTCACAACACCGTTTACCACGTATGGCTGCGCCAGGTTAGCCCAGATTTCCGGGGATACCCACATCACGTCGTACTGAGAAACTTTGTTAACGCGTGCCAACGTACCGAAAGCCCCCTTACCGAAGAACTCGAACAACTGAGTCATCGTCGCGGTGGTCAGATCGATATTAGCGCCGCCGGCACCGGCGCCCAGGTTGAGCTTTTTGCTGTTGCGGTGGTTCTTCAGGCCTTGAGCTGGGTAGCCCTGAACCTGAATTTTTTCATCGCCGCCAAGGTAATAGGCCACCCGGCGCTTATTGACTTTACGCAACTTAGCAGACTGAGAATCCAGAACCAGATCAACACCCACGGAATTAAGGCCAGCAGCGTGCCGCCAGTTAACCCCATAACCTGCAGTGAAGACAGGGATCGGGTCACCGTCGCTATCATATTCAGTGTGATCGAATGAGAACGGCGCCTGGCCGTCAATGCTTACTGAGACATCATCAGCAATATCACCAACAACATTATAGAGTTTTGCAGTTTTACCAACAGAAAGAATAGTCTGGACACCCATCAAATCATTGATGATTTCCATACCGTCTTCCTGGTCGCGCAGTTGGAGGATCTGGTTATCGATTTCAGCCCAGAATTCGCGAGCGAAACCACCTACAGCATTACACGCCAGCATTTCAGGCGTCATATGCGCACGGTTTGCGGCGAGCATTGCATTGTGCTGGGCGTTCCAAATGTTTCGGTTAGCCCACAGTTCATTCCAGTGGCCACCGAGGCGGCTATTAGCAGCCAATGTCTCTTTGGAGAAATACATGTGCGTTTATCCTTCTTTTAAGCGCCAGCGGCGACAGTGCCAACGCGCATACGCACGCGGATGAAATCGGTAGCGCCGGCAGCGATGGTGGCTTCGTCCTGGCTGTAACCGATCACTGAATCAGTGTCAGCAGTTGCCAGGGTGAATTGGCCGTTAGCGCCAAGCTTGATCGGGCTATCTTTCTTATACGCGCCAGGTACGCAGAGCAGCGCCAATTCACGGCCTTCCTCCACGTAGTTGCCTACAGCAGAGTCGCCAGCAGGAACCGCCTCGGTGATTTTCAACCCCTGATGGTAGGCAACATCGATGATGTAGATTCGGCCCTTTAGCGCGGTAGCCTGAGCGAATTCATCGCTGGCGTTGATGACTGCAGCAGTGCCTGGCAAAAGTGCCGCGGCAGTGGTGTGGGTTTCGGTCTTATACAACGACTTTCCGTCGATGTTTACGCGACGATAACGTGGCATTGGATAGCCCCCTTATTTGAAGTGTTCTTCGGCGGCAGGTGCGCCATTTTCTTGCTGATGCTGACCGGAGTTACCGCCCAACTGAGCCGAGCTTCCCAGGCGCTTAAAAGCGTCATCCAACGCTTCGCCTGTCAGGGCATTAGCAGCCAGTTCACCAAGAACGGCCGCAACGGCTTCACGCTTGGTTTTCTCTTCTGCGCGAGAGTTTGCAGTCAGGGTTTCGGCCAGTTGGTTATGGTTGGACTGGAGCGCATCAACTTTATCGGTGATCGGCTTGAGCGCCTCGGCGAAGTTGGCGGCCAGGCCTTTGCCGATTTCGGTGATCAGCTCTTGTTTCTCTTCAGTGGTTAAAGGCATGTCGCCCTCCGTTTGGTGGTTGGTTGCAGGTTGCCCCTGCGGATTGAAAAGGGATTTAACTTTGTTGGCGACGACCGTCACCCAGGATTCCTGTCGCGCAACCGGTGTGCCGGTTTCATCAAAGGTGATTTTTCCGCCCTCCGATGTGTAGCCATAAACCTGGGCTGCGCCGCCATTGCGAATGATTACAACCTGTGAGTCGGTGAAATCAGCCACCCAGGCATATTCATTTTCGCCGGGAGCAAATCTTTCTTTTGCTGCGCGGTCGAGACGTTGCTCACGATCCCGGTATGACTCGCCAATCAGCGCGCCAGAGTTGGCCTTTAACGGCGTGGCAAGGTCAGCGTTAACCATCAGACCAACGCCCTGCTCAGGCGTCGCTGCGCCTACCTCATGCAACAGAATTGCGTCATGATCCATGCCGTGAATCTTCGCCACCCACTTGGCACCTGTGGCCTTCTGTTGCTCATTGGGCTCAAGCTGGTCGAGAAACACCGCAACGCTGGTGTGAATAGGTGGAACATCTTCGCCGCGCTCAATGGCCTCTACGCGGGAGATAAGCTCCCTGCCTCCCTCGCTCTGGTTGGCGATCTGGGTATCAACCCACTTCTCCAGGTAGATCCGGTTGCCCGATTTCTTCACATTGCGATTCCAGGCACCGATATGGCCCTGGTTGATGCCCTCAGGCGAAAAGGCAGAAATGAATGCGCCATTTAGCTGAGGATGCCCCAGCGGCGCCAGCGTGCCTTCCAGCCCTTGATAGTGAGCATCGATTTCGCTGGCCGTATACAGCCCATCATTCATGACCACGTTTGCCGGCAGTGTGTAGCTCGGTAAAACAAGATGCTCGCGGCAGTTGTATGACTCGCGACGAATTGCCTGGCTGTTGACCTTAGTAGTGACGTTAACTTGAACTTTCATGGATTAACCCTCTGCCCATTTGTAGCCTCTCTCCTTCATGTCGTTGAACGTCTGCTTGGCTTTGTCGATGACCGAAGGAGTGAGAGGGTTCCCCTTGTCATCCACCAGCACGGAAAGCTGCGAGCATTTGCAGTTGATGGCGTTGCCATTCTTCGTGTACCACCCCCTAACTTCATCCTGCGTGTACAGGTGAGCATGCCTGGCGGCGTGCGTTGCTCGGGTGGTAGGGCTTAACGCAGAGATGTGAAGCAGCTTTGTTTTGATGCCGTAGCGGTCTTGCGCATCCTGAGCTTCATCCCATCGTGCGCGCCTCAGTGCGGTAGTGATTTCCGTCCTGGCAATACGATTAGCGCGCCGGGTTTCAATGCCAGTTTGCTCGTTGAGGTTTTTCGCTACGTCACGCGGGTTGAGCCCCCTGGCAATACCATCAGTCAGAATTCTCGCCATATCGCTCTTAACCTGAGCGCTAAGCCCTTTCATCTCTTCGAACTCGCGCGCTCTGACCAGAATCAAACGCAGTTGATAGGGCTCACTCAACAAGATGTTGGGAACATCCTGCTGGCCGGCAGCGTAAGCAGATGACTGCTGAGAAAGGTTGTAATACTCCTGCGCCGTTCCGCGCTGGTAAGCCACGGACACATAGCGCCCAAAGAACCACAGATTGAATTCCCCACCCTCCAGCAGAATTTCGTCCACCAGCGCTTCGCCGTTCTGTAGCAGCATTGACAGAAGCCCCTGATCAAGACGGAAGGTGTAGCGCTCGTTTACGACGGGTTCGGAGGGGATGCGGTTGAGAATGTCGATATAGCCTTTCGTTATCAGCTTCATGCGCTTTGCAAACTCACGCATGGCGCCACGCTCTAACTTATCAACTCCTGTGGGATCTTTGATGTTGCTCGGCAGAATTGGAGGCTTAGGTTTCGTCGTCATCCCCTGTCTCTCCAAGCGGGTCGCCGCCTTCAGTTTCGAATCCTGCTGCAGTGCGAATTTCCTCACCGCTGAACGGCGCCGTGTCACCACTTTCGACCATGGCCTTGTTCACCTCTGCCATGGCCTTGGAGTCCGCCAGGCGCTCAGCGCGAGTCTGTTGATTGAGATCGTCCCAGATAACTGTTTTCTGGCCGACAGAATCGATAATTCTCAGGTCGATCAGCTTGTCGCAGAAATCCTCAATTTCGAACGACAGATCACCGCGGCGACTCTGACAGCGCCCATTCATGTACTTCTGGTCTTCGGTGCTTGAGCGTTCAGCCTGTTGGTTGCCTACCAGTATCCGCGAAGGGATATCAACGCCGGCAGAAGCCGTTTGCAGGTTCACGTTATAGGTTGGGCCAGGATCAGACACCGGGGAAACAAGGGAGGTAACAGCGGCGCCCTGTAGGCTCATCAGCACATCGTTGCCGCGGTTCATCTCGCGCGCGGCTTCGTTGAACTTGTCCTGCAATTCGTCAACGCTTACGCCATACATTGACGCCAGACTGCCAAAGTCGATCTCTTTGTCGAAGCTAAGCGCCAACTGCCGCGCTGCGTTCTTCAGGAATGACTCACCGGAACCGCCCTCTACTTTCTCCAGGCTGACAAATGCGTTATATGCTGGCTCAAGGAACCCGATAGCATCGTCGGTGTAATCCCCGAGGATGAAGATCCGGTCTGGATGGATTTCGACACGTCGTGTGGCTCCATTTGAAAGCCGCTCTGTGTATTGCCACATCTTCGGCTGGCCGTATGTTTTCGAGTTAAGCCCTGTGTCCCACTCGCTCACGTTTAGTGAACCAGCCCAGGCTACCGTGACTTTTTCGAGGCCTCGGCCTCTGGCTGCTTCGGTATTCCATGGTTTGTCGTCGCGGATGTGCAGCAAAATGCCAGAGTAACGCCCGACGAGCCGTCGGCGGTCAGCTTCTGCAAAAGCGCGCCATAACCGGTTCGTGAATACCGGTTTGAGTTTTTTCTCCCAGGCAGTTTCCGCGCGCTTCTCGTCGGACTTATCACCCTCGATGATCTCCGGGTTGGTCTGCCAGCATTTGCTCACCAGCTTTTCCACAGCGCCATGTGCAATACCACCGCGGCGAAACAATGAATAAAGATTGTCGTAAGTGATCTGCTCAGGAAAGCCGTATTCGCACCATGCGGAGCCGCGTTTATTATCCAGGCCCATAGATGGCCCAAGCATCGCCATGCGAGCACGCTCAATCCTGGCGTCGTTCAACGCGTGGTTGACGGCCAGTTGGAGATTTTTGTTCATGTGGTTTCCGTTTGGAGTGGTTTACTGTAGCCGCTTAGGGAGCATCATCCCTCTCGGTTGAGAGCCGTTAAGTTCAGTCAGCGCATAAACCATGGCATCAAGGCGGTCTGGTGACTTTTTGGCAGTCGTCGGTATGTACTCCATCAGCTGATTTTCCAGCACGTAGAGATTTCCCTGATTCAACACCCTGCCTTGTTCGTACAGGGCTGATATTGGTTCCGCTCGGGCATACTTCCCCTTACTGGCGTGAACTCGAATAATCCGCCCTTTAAAGCCTGCATTGCGTAGTGTCTCCTCCGCCATATCACCACCCTGGTTTGTCTCTATGACGATCGCATCTGCCTGATGATGTTCATACGCCCATATCGCTTTTTTAGCCCATCCTGCTGGAGAATATTTACCGCTGTAATCCCCATCAACCGAGAATTGCTTTTTGTCTCCAGCGCCATAGGAACTCGCAGCAACTACCCCTGTTTCATCACTCTCATCGCTGTTGGTTGCCTGTGGGTCAATAGCCACGACTGTGCGAACCTTGTCATGCTTGATTTGTAGCTCATGAGCAGCGCTTATCATCTGCTCATTCCACAGCGCCCCCTCAGCATTGAAGCGGCGAGGCTTCTGCATGTACTGAGCTTCGGCAGTGCGGCGATGAGAAAACAGTGATGTTCGATGCGATTCGTTGTGTTTGAATGGCCACAGCCAACCATCAGGCAATCCGTGGTCAATCGGTAAAGCGTGGGTGTTTTCTGGATACTGCGCAGCGTATGACTGACTGTTGTCGATAATCACCGGCAAGTTCAGATGATGCCATTTCTCACCACTGCCCCCGCGCAGAAGATAACCGCTCAGATCGTGGTAGTGGATGCGCTGCATAATGACAATCATCGGCGTCGTCTCGATCGCCAGTCGTGATTTGATTGTCTCGTTAAAGCGGTTATTTACGCCATCGCGGACGATCTCAGAGTAAGCGTCGTCAGGTTTTACTGGGTCATCGATAACCAGGGCACCTTGCCAGCCTGGTTCCATGTGTCCGGCTCGAAAGCCGGTTACCTGACCTGCTGCAGATGACGCATATACGCCGCCGCCAAACTCATTCCACCACATCGCCTTGCTATCTGCATCATCGCGAAGCTCCATCGGCCACATGGCTTGATACGTACGAGACTTTATTATTCCTCGCGCTGTAGATGAGTTAAGAAGAGCAAGGTTGTGTGAATACGACAGGTGCATGAACCTAGCACGCCTATTTAGCGCCAGTCCTCTCCCCATCATATTGATGGTCGCCAGTTCTGTTTTTGTATAGCCGGGAGGGACGTTAATAATCAGACGCTGAATCTCGCCAGCGATCACACGATCCAGTGTCTCCTGGATTACCTTGTGATGTGGTGCGACGATCATCTTGCCGCCGGTTCTCTGCTTGAAGAAGTAGCGGGAGAAATACATCCCATCCTCTTCACACTCTATCTTGCGGGCATAATTCCGCTGCTCAACAGTCGTCATCCTCCAACATCTCCCGCCGAGCCTGCTTGTATTCGTCTTTCGTCAACGTGGCCGACTCGATGGGGCCGCCGTCTTTACCTGTGTGCTCTACCTTCTGTCTATTCGTATACGCATCGCCGCACTCTTTCGCGGCCTGCTCGACGATCTGAGCGGCCAATGCGAAGTTTTTCATGGTTTCGGTTCGCGTCGCCATGCGATCAAGCACGCGCAGCCGGTAGGCCTTGTTGGCGATCGGAATGTCTGAAATTTCCGTCTTGAATCGTTCTCGCGTCGTGTGGAACAGGTCTACCCACTTCTTAGCCAGTGACTTGCCGCTAACCTTTGTCGGGTCGTGAGATTCAACCTGCTGACGCGTAATTTTTAGCCCAAACTCTTTTTGGACGGACTCCACTACCAGTGTAGGGGTATCAAAGCACGCAAGCGACTGAATGATGAAGGCTTTTACATCTGGTTTTAATGCAGCCATAAATCACCATCCGTCCAATACAGTCCAATATTTACGCCAGCCTCAACATGCAATTACCGCACGCCCTGGCAATGTTTAGTTGTGCCACCTCCGCAGGCCTGTTAGCCGCATCAACTAGTTCCTGAACTTCCACGCTGGCGCCATACCGGCGAACCACGCCAACAAACTCTTCAACGTCGTGGCCGCGCAGTTTCAGCACCGGCTGGCCTTCCTTGTTGAATTTTGGGGCTCCGAAATCGTCGGTTGCCTGTGCGATGTGGTAGAGCTCATGCTCGACCAGGGCGCAGAACTCGGCATCAGAACACTGGGAGCAGTAGTCGGCAGCTAACGTGATGATGAATTTCGGCACCACTCCGAACCACTCATGCATCTGCTGTTCCATCCGGGCCTTCTGCCAGCCTCCGGCGCGCATCGCTACCTCTTCAGCCTGGCCGAGCACATGGCGCCCTTTCTTCTCAAACGCGGACGATGCCCACATAAAGCGCAAATCGGCGTCTGCAAGGTGTCCGTGGTCTGGGTTAAATAGGCTGCCGGCATCTTCGATGATTTGACGCTGCATCCACTCCTGTACCTCGTTCGCGGGAACCAGGCCGATATATGGCGTTAGCTGATGGTCTTCGATAAACCGTAACGGTGGGTAGGGTCGCCTCTCATGGCTCTCATCCTGTGCTGTTTTAGCCATGATTCTCTCCCAATAAAAAACCCGCCGAAGCGGGTTAAGTCATTTCTTGCCGTTGGCCTCAGCCATTTGCTGGTATCGCGGGTCGCTTGGCCCTGGGAATTTGTGGCTCTGGCTACGGTAATGCTGCAGGCGTTCGCGGAAAAGCTCGCGCAGATGCTCAGGCTGCTCCGCCTCCACCTGCGCCGGTACGATCGGCATGTTCATGCGCTCTTTGTACGCAACACCGGACGCCGCAAGGTCTACGTTAACCTTGTCCATTTCTTCTTTTGGCAGATTGCCGAGATTGTATGACATGAAATCCTCCTGGTTCAGAGGATGATACGCCAGCCTCCAGCTGTATGTAAGTAAATACGACTCACTATTGGGGAGCAGCGAACAGCGGATAAACCCTGACTATAGGCAATAGCCGACACAATAGAACACAGCAATTCCGCTGTGATTGGGTTCCCTATAAGACCATATAACGTTACTAGGAGGTTTTATGAACTATTCACCAGAGTTTTATCTGGCTGCAGCAGCTTTATTCAAGCTGCTCAGACCTCTCGCTTACATCGCACTTCATCTCGTCCAACGCAAATTCCCTCTCCATAAATAACCGCAGCATCAGCCACACCTCTCGGCGTTGCATCGCCACTTCCGTCTTTCCGGCTGCCAAGACGTGATCACCTCCTGCAGGGCTTCACTGTCTCATTCCTTGTCGGGGGAATTCTTCATCACGTAGCAGCCTCAGAAAGCTGCTCTGTGATGGAAAATAAAAAACCGCCCGGAGGCGGTTGGTGTAGGTGAAAGGCAGGCCAAGCTAATTGCGGATTACCATCATTTCCAAGTATCCCTACTGACACCGTGGCCAGCGTGGGGTTCGAGAATGGCAGCGTCACCTGAGCCCCTTGGCTTTTCATGTATTAACCTCATCGCGTGACCAACAAGGCGGAAGACTCCAACGTCCCAGACGCGGGTGGTAATGCTCTCAAGATGGTTACCCACCTTGGCCGATCTCCCTGCTCACTATCCCCTCTATTCTGTTACCCCTGGCTCAGGAACCCTGATGTCACGATCAGCGGTTGCTTAAGGGGAAGTCCAAAAACTGGGTCAAACAGACCTCCATGAACTTTCCGTGGGCTAACAGTTAGATAATATCCAAAATACGTTTTACTTCAAGCGTTCTCCATTGTGGATAACTGACATCCACTTCTGAAGTGTTTCTACCTGTCCAGCGCAGATATGAAGCGCCGTTTGCAATGCCAGTGCGTAGCTCACTGCGTCACCCCACGTTTCTCCTTGTAGGCTTGGCTGCTCGCATGGGGCAAACACAGACTCAGGGGGTAACAGAACGACTTGCTGTGGCGCTGGCGGCATTTTGCTGCAGGAGCTCAACAACAGCGGCAGGCATAGGACTATTCCCACATTTACTGCCTTTAAGTGCATCTCGCATTTTCCTCTGGTAGGTTTCCTCGCGCTGGCGTAGTAGCTGCTCTCTTTGTTGTTGCTCTGCGGCCAAGGCTCTGTTCTTCCGGTCTTGTGCTTGCAGGGTTGAGATCAGTCCTGACTGCTGCGCCAGCGTCTTTTCCTGCTGCCTAACCTGCTCGCTGGCCTTTACCGCGTTGCTGTGGAAGTAAAGCGCCAGCCACGCCAGCGCAATGACGATGATCAGCAGAGCAGCACCTAATACCGCCACCAATCGATTCATGACTGGCCCCAGTTGCAGATTTCGCGCTCTACTTCGCGACGGTTAATCAACCCCTTCCAGACCTTGCCACCAGCTTTATTCCAACGCCTCATTTCGTCACAGGCGCCACGGCTGTCGCCAGCATTAAGCTTTTTCAGCAGCGTGGATGACTCGAAAGCCTTAACGCCAACGTTGTAGCTGAAGCTGATCAGCGCCGCTTTCTGGTATTCGCTGGCTGGCACCTTCACCGAGCGCTCTACCGAACGGGCGAAAGGCACCAGATCTTTATCCAGCATCGCTTTGCATTCCGCTTCGGTGTACGTCTTATCGGGAATAATGTCTGGCCCGGTGTGGCCATAACAGACCGTCAGCACGCCAACAACATCGCGGTAAGGTTTGTATTCGACGCCCTCAAGGGAAGGAATCAGTACGGCCGCAATTGCGATGGCACCACCAGCAACCGCACCAAGCAGCCTCTTTTTCATTATCGGAGTGATCGCCATATCAGCCCTCTGCTCTGCGCATCGCTTCGGCTACAACCTCAACCGCCGCTGGGCGCTCGCTTTCTGGCCTGGCAGATACACCGTGCAGATAGTCCTCCATGATCTTCGTGCGCCGGCGTTCCTCTACCAGGCGTTCGCGCTCTTCCTTCCGTTTGGCGTAGTACGTCTTGATCGTAAAGAAGGCGGATATCAACGCCCCTACGATAAAGACGTAATCCTGCAGCGACAGCAGCGAAAAAAGGCCGAGAAGGCTTGACCACCAATACGGTAGGTTTGGATTGTCTGGGTGCATCTTCATGACTCCACCTCCCGGTTATCGGGCTGTGCTGTAGTAAAACGAGAAAAGCCGAGTATTAGCTCAGCTTTTGAATTATTTGCCTGTTATTTTTTCACCTCAGGCGGCAGTGGTATCTTGGCAGTTCTCACACAGCCAAAAAGGAATACATATGGCAACGTTTACTGTTCGAGTTGAGCTTCACAAGGCAGATTCAGATGATTACGAAGCATTGCATGAAAAAATGGAGGCTAAAGGTTATTCAAGAAAGGTGACTGGTTCATCCGGTGTTGAATATCAACTACCTGATGCCGAATATACCTACTCACATTCATCTAAGGATGAATCGGCAATTGCCGATGAAGTGCAAGCAATCGCAAATTCGGTGAAGTCGAAGTCAGGAGTTATGGTAACGAAATCAGCTGGACGAGCAATCCGTGGGTTGAAAACAGTCTAACTAAACACCGTCTTCACATACATCAGGAGCACTATCATGGTGCTCCATTGCAATAAACGCAGCAGCCACAGTTTCACCAGCCAGTTTTGCCGACGCTGAATTTACGCCATTACGGATAACCGCGCAAAGCGCCTCACGTGCACGGTCTTTAGATGATTCAGGAAGCTCAGAAAATTTCATCGTTAACTCCAAGATGTGGGGATCAGCCACCAGCCGTAAACGCTGCCGGTAAGAGGGTGCCGTGTGTGTCGTCCGTTGGCTGGGGCTGAAATGCAAAAAGCCCCGTATTAGAGGGGCCTGTGTAAATTACTTTGCTTTGGAAAAGCTAGGTCAATCTTGTCCGATTAAAACCGTAATGCTTGGCAGTGCATAGCCACCATTAGAACCTTCACTAACCGCCTGAATTGAGACGGACTGATTAGGTTCGATGTATGTGTTCCACGAGTTACAAGCAGTTGCTGGCATTGAGCCACCGTCGAGGAAAATCGCGCCTTCTGCTTTCGCTTCGGTTACCCAAGAACCATTGAATACCAACATATGCTTCGCTTTTGATTTACCACCTGGCGCGATAGCCATCAGAAGCGGCACGCAGACGCGGCGACGGTATGATACGGCTGGAATATGGAAGGTGTAACCGTTGTCCAGATAATGAGTTTCAGCAGCTTGCATGAGTATATCTCCTTGAAAAGTATTTTAAATCACCATCAATTTGGCGATATCTAGACTTTACATTGAGACTCAAACTCTGGGTAATCGTTGGGGTTGTGACAGTCTTAGGACAACATTGCCGATTCCTAGTCCACTGCTGAATAGCAAAAAACCCCGCAGCTGCGAGGTTTTGAAAGTTGATAAGCTACGTAACTGCGTAACCACTCTTATCACAATAGCCAGTAAAATTCGTAACGAAAAGCGGAAATTTACGCGACAGCCGAAATTTCTGTTCTGCTCGTCCAGGCGTCCATCTCAAGCGTCGCCCCGGTCATAGCTAAACAGCCCTCTATAAAGCTTTCTGCCATCATCAGCTTTTGCCTTATGTTCCCTTCTGAAACCTTCCATCTACGGGCTATCTCCGATTTTGATACCCCGTATCTGTAGTGCAGCATGATTACACCAAGCTCTCTTTCGTCGCGCACCTTCTTCAATCTACCCACGGCGCCGTCAACAATCAGGCCGTCATTATCGCAGCATGAAGGCTTGCTCTTGCTTGTGTTCGGCAGAAGCCCCTTAAACCCAGCTGCGATCGGAGAATAGTCCACGCCGCTGTTGTCTTTCGCCCACTGGCCCCAACGCTCTAAAACTAGCTGGATGTCTCTCATGCTTTTTCTCCCACGGCTTCCTGAAGTTGCTGGCGAATTTTTTGCAATAGCTTGCTGGCTTGGCGGTGAATCTTTTCCGAACGCTTGTCCGAGGTTGAGAGCAGCAAAAGCTGCTCGTTCAGATTTGTGGTGTTGAGCAGCGCATCGCAGACGTTCCGGTACTGCTGACGTGTTATGGTTACCTCTTTCATGCGATCGCCCCGATGCCAAAGGAAAAATCCAGGAACTCAAACAGCAGCTTTACCTGACTACCATGTTCCGCCTCCCAGGCCGCTACATCCTCGTGCAAGGCGTCGTGGCATTTACGGCACAGTGGGATAGTGAAGAAGTCGTGGGCCTTGGTTCCCATTCCACCCTGCCCGTGGCCGATAATGTGGTGAGGGTCGTCAGACCGAGCCCCACAACCGCAGCAGGGGCGAGTCTTAACCCAGCGGGTATACTTGCTGTCTTCGGCGCGAGTTTTCTTCGGACGCAACACAAAGGCGCCAGGGACTTCAGTATCTACCTTGAAGCACTTCTGGGCCTGCTTAGCGATGAGCTCATTAACCGCCGGCTGACAGTCCATGTCGGACTCCTTACGGATGCCGGTGACAACCTTTGGTTCTGGCAAGTTGGTGACAGTGCGCGCCACTTCTTCGGGGATCAGGTCGAATACCCCGGACAACATAGCCCACAGCATCAGCTCAGGGATTGTTAGCTGCCCCTCGGACTTCAGGCGGTGTTTTGCCGTCGCCACGACCCAGCGCGCAGTGTTGCGAGCAGCGATTTTTTCCAGCTTAGGCGACACGCCCAGGCTTTTTTTGTAGCAGCCGGGACAGATGCGAACGGCTGAATTTCCTACGCGCTCTGTGTCCAGAATTGTCTCCGGCAGGTCGTGCTTGCTGTACTGGCATTTCGTGAACTGCGTCGCCCAGGCTTCAATAGCGTTAACCCCGCCACAGGCGTTTGTGACGCGCTCATGGGTGAAGAAATCCTGTAACCGTGGGTCGTTGGCGATCTCATGCTCTACCGCTGGCAGGATGCCTTCTGGCGCGTCTTTGAATTCTTTCGGCAGCGTGGAAACCATCACGCGGCCCGTCATGTGAAACGCCAGCTTTTCGTCAACCGGGATCAGGGCAATACCCAGATCGCGCTGTACCGCTGCTTTGACTATCGCTCTCATCAGGCAATCCTCGCTAAATCGTTCTCGCTGGCCTTGGCTACTGCCTGAGCCCAAATCCCCGTCCAGGCTCGGCGGGCGTCGTAATCGGTCATGCGACCAAGGGATCCAGCCATCTCCTTCGCAAGCTTCTCCACCTCGTTCCGTGGTTGCTGGCGCTGGGATACCAGGCGGACATAGGCTTCTTCGCGGGCGGCGCTGTCCTGGCGCTGTACTTTCGGGTGATCATCAGCCCGTTCTTCCTTGACCTTCAGGTAGCATTTTTCGGTGATCAGGTAGTCGAAGTCCTTTTTTCGCCAGGTCTTGCCGCTGTTCGTGTCTGGGCGGTCTTCAAGCATCCAGCGGCATTTTTTCGAGATGTACCGCAGGTAAGCGCCCCAGCGCTCCATGTCCATCTCGTAGTCCTTCCAGAGTTTGCGCAGTGCCTTGCGGCGCCCGTCGGTCATCTTCAGGACGTCTGGCAGTTCTGGCAGCGTGGTGCGGAAGATCCGTAGCACTTCGTCGTAATCGATTTTCAAAGAATCCTCTTGCGGCTGGTCTGTCGGCGCAGCCGGCGGACGTACAGGTTTTTTATCTGCTGTAGTCTCTGAAGTAATCTCTGTGTAATCTCCTGTATGAATGTCTGCGGGATTCCCGCAATCTGGCGCGCTGCTTTCCCGCAAACTTGTCTGAGGGTTTTCCGCATTCTTGTCTGCGGCATTGCCGCACTCTTGAATGCGGGATTCCCGCATACTGGAATGAGGGTTTCCCGCATTCTGGGTTTTCTCTTTGATTTTCTTCAGAAGAAGCAACTCAAGAGCATCGGCTTTAACCCGAAAATAGAGCTTTGCTGGTACACCACGGCGATCCTCTTCAAGTACCCCGGCGGAGATAAGGCGACGGCGTGCCGTTTCCTGTTCCTCGCGCGTTAGGCCTGTTTCATCACGGATCTCTTTCTGGGTTTTGTAGAACCAGCCGGCATCCATTCGGTTATGCCAGTAAACCAGCTGCGACAGCAGAACGGCGCCGGTCACCCCAACTCCCAGGCCGACGAAAGACGGCTGGTAAGCTATGGGCCGATCAAGAAGCTGCATTAAGGCGCTCATATGTCCACTCGCTTAAATTTCTCTTTAAATCTTTCAAGAGGTTGCATGCATTCATGCGGGTAGCCCTCTCTCATAAAAATCACCTGACGCTCTACACGCTCCCACCGGATGACCTTCACGGGATTACCGTGGTCATCGACATATTTCCTATCCAGTGGGGTTGATTGCCTCATAGTTAGCTCGCCATCAGCTCTGAGGCGTAACGTTCAGCAATCCAATGGATGCCACGCGGCGTTACCCTGGTTTGCGTGAAGGCGTGACCAAAATCAGACGTGCCAGTTTTGACGGTGAATAGCCCGTCGCGCTGGCGCAGAGCATGGGGAAGCAGATTCCCGGACTGGCGGAACAGAACCTTGTCGCGGATCAGCGCGTCAATCATCGCTTTCTCCGGCATGTTCAAAACCTTGGCAGTGGCGCGCAGGCTTTTTGAACCTGATGCGTCTACGTAGTGATCGACAAATGCCACCTTCGGTGCGTCGGCCTGAACCTTCTGCTCCAGCATTGCCTTCTGTTCAGCCATATCAGCAGCCAGGCGCAGCGCTTCAGGCAACGTCTGCGGTACTGGGGAGTTTTGCTCCTCCAGTTCGTGCAGGCGCTTGATCACCCTCATGCGCAGGCTGGCGCTGTATCCGGTCACCAAACATTCGGTATGTTCTCTGTCGAGCGCGTATTCCCGGTATTGCTGGTCGTTCTGGGGGTGTCTCCAAATCTGGATATACCCATCCAGGCCTTCGCCCAGCTGTTCCAGCATGATTTCTATGTCGCGCATGACGTGGCCGTGTTGCTTGCCAGTCAGCTCGGCAATTTCACGGCTCGTCATTTTCGGGCTGTTGCCACTGATCGCTACGTTTGCCATAATGAATCGACCTCTCAGGTTAGGTTCTAGAAAAGTGATGGCCGAGCAGTTGCAGCTGTTCGGCTTTTCTTCTTCCCTGATTCCGGCTTCTCTTCCTTGGTGCAGCTCGCAAGTACGTACTGGCGCGCAAGCGTGAGACAGTCGTCATAAATCATCCCCTTCCTGCTCGCCTGCGACTTCCGCCGGTAAAGGTCGGCTCCGTGTGATGCCCCCCCCTGAGCCAGCGCTTCGCTGAATCCCTCTTTCACCAGCTGCTTCTTGATGTTGTCGTAAACAAACGTGTCCCAGGCCATAAAGCCCCCTATTCCGTCTTTGGTTCCCGGATGTGCTCCAGCATTGCCATTAACCCGCGCGCCAGTTCGGCGGTTTCCTCGCCCCTGAACGTCAACATGGTTTCCGAACGCTTGAAGCCGGTAGCGGCGAGAAGCAAGCTCGCTTTCTCCACCAGCCCCCCTTTGCTCTGCCAGCGGCTCACCTGCGATTTATCAACGCCGATCGCGCCGGCCAGGCTTGTCACCCCGATAGCTGCAATGCGGCTCATGATGTCGCTCTGGATCGCCTGAGCTTCGTTGCGTGTTGTTGCGACTGATTCCATTTACAATTTCCGTTATGTTGAAAGGTTGCTTTCACGAAGAAAGTTTGCGTTTTCCATACATCAGCCAATGGGCTGTGCATTTAAGGGCTGAAGAGATCTCCAGTAAGTTTCTGGGCCTCTTCGTTTCCCCAGCCTCGAGTTGCTGGTATGACTGCTGAGTAATCCCAGCTAGCTCTGCAACTTCGGCTTGTGTAAGACCAAGCTCGATCCGTCGAGCCTTTGCCCGATGCGAAAGTGTGTTACCTGTATTCATTGCGCTCTCCTACAGTTTTATCTGTATTGTTCTACAGGCAAGCCTGTTTGTCAAATACAGTATTTACTGTGAAGATTTGCGCTGTTCATTAATGGCGGAGAGGGGTTATGAGCCTTGCAGAAAGGGTACGAACTAGGCGCGAGGCGCTTGGTATTACTCAAACAGAACTTGCTGATCTGGTTGGTATTCGGCAACAGTCAATTGCAAGCATTGAAAATGGTGAGACAAAAAACCCGAGAAAAATATTTGAACTGTCTCAAGCTCTTAAGTGCTCAATGCAGTGGCTAAAAACCGGTGTCCAGGAGTCGAATGCGACGCCTTTGGACGGTATTTCACTCTGGACAGACGATGAAGAAGAAGATGAAGATGATGTCTACCTGCCTTTCTTCAAAGAGGCTCAGTTAGCTGCGGGGAATGGTAGAGTGGTAGAGCTTGACTGCGAGGGAAGAAAGCTAAAGTTCTCACTCCGTAGCTTAAAAAAACTAGGAGTAAAGCCCGAAGAAGCGGCTTGTATGTCGGTCTGGGGTAATAGCATGGAGCCCGTTCTTCCTGATGGAGCTACAGTCGCCATCAATACTGGTAACAGGGAGATAAAAGACGGAAAGATCTATGCATTGGATCATGACGGTATGGCTCGGGTGAAGATTTTGTATCGCCTACCTGGCGGAGTGCGTCTACGATCATTCAACACTGATGAGTACCCCGATGAAATATATATGGGTGACGATAGCAACAAAATCAGGGTAGTTGGTGCGGTGTTCTGGTATGGCGTCACAATAAGTTAATCCCTCTCAACTTCAAGACCTCGCTCCGGCGAGGTTTTTTTTCGCCTAAATTTCAAACTTTAATCTTTTCCAAATCATTGGATTACATCATGACCTGTAATATATACAGTTTTTCCTGTTTACTAAATACAGTTTTGCCTGTACATTTTAATCCATCGACAGCAACAACGTCACCGGCAGGAAGCCACACAGGTAAGACGCCCAGGGGTGAGCGATGCAATCACTCCCCGGCCCCGAGAGGGATCGACCGGATACGTTCTTTAGGGAAAGAGTGGATTTACCCTGCCGTCGAGAGCATCCGGCGGACAGGCATAAAACCACTGAGGATTAGATCGATGAACGAACAACAGATTTTATTCGCAAAAAACACCATTGCTCACCGCAAGGATGAAATCGCACAGCTTGAGGAAAAAATAGCAAACCCTCGTTCTCGTCCTTCCAGAAACGAAGAGCGCCAGAAAGCAATTGAATGTTTTAAAGCTGATATCAGCAACTCGCTAAAGCGCCTATTTGATGCTGGCGTGATCAGTATCTAACAGCTACCCCGGTTCGCCGGGGTAAATCCGAGGATTAGCGATGAACACTACTCACGATATGGGCAACAACGAAACAGTAAAGACCGGCGTTTTTCCAAATGGCGATGGCACGTTTACGGCGATGACATTCACCAAGAGCCGGGGTTTTAAAACCGCAGCAGGCGCGCAACGCTGGTTTGCTCGTCAGATGGCCGACTAACAGCAGAGGGTTAACGATGCAACTCGAACAAAACGCGAATTGGCAGACAAAAGCACGCGGCGACAACGACAGCGAATATCAAATTTACCTTGCCTGCGCTGACGACGGTAAAGGTAATGAATTCATGACCGGGAAGCCGCTGAAAACCTACGACGAGTGGCTGAGCAGCTAAGTGATTTTACCGCTGCCCTTGTGAGCGAGGGCTTCGGCAAGACCACTACAGCAGAGGGTTACACGATGAAATTACAGCAATCAGAAAAACGCCTTTCCGGCCTGCGTCGCCCATCTGGCAAATTTGACTACCGCAGGATACGTCGGTCACTGCGCAACAACGCTAAGGCAGCAGCATGGCCGGAGAAAGGTATAACGCCTGAACAATCACGGCGATTCCTGGGTTATGCCAGAAAATTGGCCGCAACCAAATAACCCCCACCGCGCCATACGGGGCGCCGTGGTATGCAAATTATGAAACCCTAACAGCTTGGCTCACAGCCATCTTTATAACAGGTAACAGTGAGGCTTCATCAGGATTTACAGGCACAGTAACGGATTCGTTACCGGCTCGGAATACATAGCCGCCGGATACCGCATCAATATTCATGCTTGTCGAGTATCGCTCAATCTCATCGCCTTCTTTTAAGACGATGTGACGAAAAGCGAAGCTTCCTGTTTCTGAATTGAACTCAGTTACTTCAGCCGTAGGCAATGGATCACCAAGCCCCAGCCAATCACCATCGCTATCTGGATCTTCGATATCCATGAATTTTTGACCGATAGATGCGATGTAAGCAGCGGGAAGTTTTTTTGCCACTTTCTGAGCTTCGCTATCTGATCCGATTAATGACTGAATTTTTCCAATGATACCCATGCGTCCCCCTGAGGTTTATCGCCTTAGTTTACATATCTATATGTATTTACACCAAAGAAAATGGAGGCATCCATGACGTTCAATCAAAAAGTTTGGCTTGGCGTGTTTGTCTTATGCGCCGCCTGCTGGTCAGCAATCGGTTTTATCATCGCCGGTTAATTCCGGCGTATTAGGCTAACCACTCGCCCGATTCCTTAAATTCTGGAATCGGTGAAGGATCCTACCTCATGAGTGGTCAGCCCAATACCTCACCTATCTGGTGGCGTATCGTTCCGGCTCACCTTTTAACCTACACAGTATAAAGCCCCGGTTCGATGCGCCACCAGGTGCGTGAGAAATCACAAGCCTGCTCAGTACCACTTCCCTTGTCACATCCTTTGCCCCGCTCGCCGGGGCTCTTTTTTTCACATCAGCAAAGGCGCTGCCCTGCTCCAGTGTGCTGGAACCGTAGGGAAACCGAGCGCGTGCATCAACTCAGGCAGCGCCTTTGCCCATGTGAATTTCATTGAGAGGACATGTTATGCAAACCACCACCCAACGCTGTGAACACTGCGGCCAGACGCGCGACGTAGCAAAACAGGCCGTGAGCATTCAGCGCTATGAAGACGGCAGATATAAGGCCGTGAGAATGCTCGTCTGCGCCGATACCTGCGCGCCGGTGTACGTCGTCCGCCAGAACATCAGAACACTGCAGCGCCGCCTGCACACTCAGCAGCGGAGGCCAACATGGTAAGCCTCAACGCCCGCATACAGCACAAGTATGACCTGACCGGGGGCGATTTCGCCCCTAAGCGCCACCACGGCAAACACCTCTTCTACCTTCTCATTTTTACCCTGTGCCTGCTCACTGCTGGCGCGGTCTGGAGTTGATGCATGGCTAAAAACTCAAAGGAAGCCTACGGCGCCAGCGGTAAAACCAACGTGCTGATGTTCGAGCCGGAAAATCTGCACCTGGTATCCGATAAAACGCACCCGCTTTACGACGAACGAATCCATCTGCCTCTCCATGAACCAACGGTGCTTAGCATCATGAAGTTGGGGGTGATTGAGCCGATCGTTATCTGGAAAGACCCAGAGACAGGCAGATCCTGCGTAGTTGAAGGTCGTCAGCGGGTTAAAAACACTCTTGAAGCAAATAAACGCCTGCGGGAAGAAGGTAAAAAGCCTCTTCTTGTGCCGGCAGTCGTCAGACGCGGATCGCCGTTTAGCGTTGCTGAGGTGATGATTAGTGCCAATGAAATCTTTCAGGCAGACACGCCGCTGGGCCGAGCCAAGAAAATGGCTGATGCGCTTACGCGGGGCCACGATGAAGACGATTTGTCACTGATGTTTGGCGTTGGCGTGCAGACGATCCGCGCCACACTCGCCCTGCTCGATGCCACTCAGGCCGTTAAAGATGCGGTTGAAGCAGGCGCAGTTACCGTTACCCAGGCGCGCCAGTTGGCGAACCTCTCACCCGACGAACAACGCGAAAAAGTGAAAGAGGTTGAAGCGGCTACCGCCGGCACCAAAGGCCACGAAAAGGCACGGCGCCAGCGCCAGGTGATTGGCGATGCCAAACCCCGCATGAAGTCCCGAAAAGAAATAACGAAAGCCCTGGAGGGTGCGAGCGGTGATTATGCTCAGGCGCTCCGCTGGGTGCTGGGAGACGAAGCATGACAACCATCAAGCGCTTTACCCCTGACTACAAAATGCACGCAGTTCGTTTTGAGGCTTTCGCACGTGAAGCTGAGCACGGTGAATTAGTTCGGTTCGATGCCCACCAGCAGGTAGTGAGCGCGTTGAAGGCTGAGCGCGATGCTCAGCAGAAACGAGCCGATGCTCTGGCTGTGGAGAATGCGGCGCTGAAGAGTGGGTGCGGATTTTTCGCATACGACCCAGACAATGGCTTTGAGGAGTTCAAAACCAAGGATGAAGCCATTGCAGCAGCTGAATCCTACATTGACTACTACCGCGGTGAGGCATGCGATGGCTGGCCTGACGAGGTTGCTCAGGTGTCCTGGGGGATCATCATTCAGGAATCAACCAGGGTTAACGAGCGGCCGCGTACCGAGGATGATGGTTGCGACCCGGCCATTGAGACGGTTTGTGACTATGCGCTGCTGCCGAAAATCGAACCCCCAGCCACTGACGCAGCACTTGCAGCTATCGAAGCGCGGTCAATTACAGCGGCGTTGGATTCATGCTCTGAGTATCTCGATACAGACTGTGTAATGGACAGGATTGGGATCAGTTATGCCGATGCAGAATTACGATCAAGCGGGGCGATGGAACTTTGCAACGCACTGAAATCCCATGCCAAGCAGCTGCGGGAGGCCAAATGAAAGAGCGCCCAGTGATGCCAGCAAATTAACTGAAGCTCCAAAGCGGAAGAACCTATCGCGGAAAGCGCCCACGCAACGCGATGGGTTTGGTTAACGACAGAACGATCCTGCATATCGGCGCTACCACCGTGCAATACGACAGCCCATCCGTTTCGTTCGGGCGACATTTTCCGTCAGTAAGTCGCGAGAAGTTTCTGGCGTGGGCTGAGCGGGATGTAACCGATGAACTGCCGCAGGGCGAGTTCGCTACATGGCCTATTGGCAGCGCTAGGGAGGTGGAGCAATGAACGTAACCGTCAATTCATACTTCTGCGGCGCCGGCCTGATGGATATCGGCCTAATGGATGCCGGTATCAAGGTTAACCAGGCGTTTGAACTGGACGCCGACGCCTGCAAAACCTACCGGCACAACCTCGGCGACCACGTTAAGCAGTGCGATATCAGCCAGGAATTGGTATTCGAACAGGATACCTGCGACGGAATGGTTTTCACGTACCCATGCACGAAATACTCGACGATCGGCGATATCCACGGCGTGCGCACCGGCGATGATTTGTTCCTGCATGCTCTTCGTCATTTCGCATTGGCAAAGCCTGAGTTTTACGTGATCGAGAACGTACCAGGAATGCGCGCGTTTCCTGTCGTGATGGAAGCCATGACCCGTATGCCTGACTACTTCATTCAGGTGTTCTGCCCGATCAAGTCGGAGACGTGGTTACCACAGAAGCGAAGCCGCCTGATCATCATCGGCACCCGCCGCACATTCGCCGTGCGCCCGCCGGAGAATTCAGCGCGCATCTCGCTGTCAGCGATTCTGGAAGATGACCCGCAAGTCACGTTGCCATCGGCTATCGCCAAGCGCATGAACGGCGCCTACCGTGACCTGCCAATTATCAGTGACCCTGCAGCGGGTGATCTGGCACCGACATGCGTCGCCCACTACGCGAAAGACAAGAGCACCCGCCTCGTAGTCGATAAGCGCTTCCCTTTGGGTGTGCGCCCATACTCGAAACGAGAGTATGCGCGCCTGCAGGGCGTTCCTGATTGGTTCAACTTCCCTGTATCTGATACCGCCGCTTACAAGCAGATCGGTAACGGGGTAAGCGTTCAGGTGGGCATGTGGGTTGGAGCGGAGATGATTCGCTATATGGGGCAGGTTCGAGGGATTCAGCATGGCTAAGCGTAAGAGCAACAGAGCTGCGCGGATAGCACTGGAAATGGATTGCCGGCTAAGCAATCGAAGGGCTGCGGCACTGTTTAGTTTTGGGTATTCGCCAGTAAAAACGAAATCATCGCGCCACCAGCGGCGCACAGAACGAAAGCGCGCAGAAGGGTTCTGCGGAGTTATCTATTCGGAATGCATGTAGCCCAGGAGAAAGCACAATGAGCATGGCAAACGACACATACGAATGCTGCAGAAAGAAATGCAAGCTGGTTCACCTGCACTCCGAGCGCGTCATGGTTGAAGGTAAGCCGATCGGCGGCGTACCCGTTAAGGATTCAACCTGTCCACGCTGTGGCTGCAAAGAGTTCTATATCGTTAAACGCGATGATGAGGATGGCGAGTGATGGACAATAAGCTGAGCGAACTGAGCAAGCCGATTGGATATTTCATCGAGTGGCAAGATGAAGAGACTGGCGAAAAAGAATGGTGCGAATGCAGTAAGCAAAACGGTGCTCCCCTCTACTCGCAAGAGTACGTCTCCGCCCTGGATAAGGTGGCTCAATATTGGATTGGAGAGTCTGCCGGATGGAAGAAGCGCGCCGAGGACGCAGAGAAGCGCATCGCCGAGCTGGAAGCCAAGCTGGCTACGCCGGTGCGGTTGCAGTCGCCGTGGGTGGACAAAGCAGGCAATCGCTGGCTGCTGGAAGGAACGACAGCCGATGTAATCCGTGCCAGCGGGTTTTCAGTCACTGTAGAGGGGGATGAGTAGGATGGCAAAGCTTAACAAAAAAGAGCAAGCATGGCTGGAAGAGCTGCAAGAAGTGCTGAACCGCTGCCCGTCCGATCGCCTGGGTTTTTACACCATCGGCGATAAGGATGTTTTTGTGTATGACAAGCGCCTGGATAAGCAGATAGATGAAATACAGGATAGGGGCTGTAGGGATTTCGGCCTGGTAGTTAACGATCTTGATGCTGGTTTCGGGGAGCTAACATTCCCGGCCGCCGTTCACTCTACAGCAGGTTAAGGGGGGTGCATGACACTAACGACTGAGCAGTTGAGAGCGCGCGCTAAATTTTGGCGCGAAAAAGCGGTAGAAGCGAAATGGGAATCGGTGAGCATCGCGCAGGACATGCTGCAGAACGCCGACGCTTTTGATGAGTTGGCGGCTAACCGGGAGGCGCAGCCTGTGGCAATGGGTAAGTTTGCTGGCTGGGGTCTATATCATACCAAATCTGGGGAATTCGGAAATTGGTTAAAGTCAACTCCAGAGTCTGATAACAGTCACGCAATAAGTCAGGGCTATGCGAACGTTAAGCTCTACACCGCCCCGCCAGCGCCAGCCAGCACTCGCCCGGTGGCATGGGAAATGCGCTACTGGAACAGCGGCTACAACATGTGGCACGAATGGGAGCGCATCACCGCAGAACAGCACGCAGAGATGAGCGTACAGCACGCGACGGACAACGATTACGAGTTTCGTGTGTTGTACGATGCACCGCCAGCGCCAGCAGTGCCGGATGGCTTCAAACTCATGCCGCTGGAAATGACCGACGAAATCGGCGAAGCCATCGCTATGGAAGCGCGTTGCTGCGGCGGTATTGCTCTATGCATCTACGAAGCTGCGCTGGCAGCAGCGCCGGAGGGTGGGAATGATCACGATACCCGACGATAACGAAATCATCTCGCGGCTCAGCATTGCCGGATCCACGCCGGATTCTGTCGCAAGCCTCCTCCGCTGTGCTGGCTACAACGGCATGACCGGTAAAGCTATCCGCCAGCGCTTGGTCAAGCTGGAAAAAGAAAACGCCGTTGAGAAAGTCCGCCGCCCTGGCATCCGATCCATATGCTGGGCGCCAATCACCAAATAACCCACCGGTAAAAATGAAACCACGAATTCCGCAACGAATCAGCGCCAAAGCTGAGGGGGTTCTATGCGCCTACAGGGAGGGCAAAAAGAAACCCAACCGAACATACCAACACAAGCATTTAACGCTGCCAGTAGCCCGCTGCTGGCGATTGCTGTCTAAAGACAACGGAAACTCATGGGAAGTTATGAGCCATGAGCGCTACAACAACCAGATAAGGATCTGACATGACCAATTATGAGATGCTGCAATTCCTCATTGATGACGGGGGTTATTACACAGCAGTAGGCCATTTCGATTTGCTGAAATCCCAGTTCCCAGAAATTACCGAGAATCACATAAAGTCATTGCGTAGTGCTATCCAGCGCTCCCCTCTGGTCGTTTCCAAAAGCAAATTTGCAGAAGGGAAAAAGGCTTTTAAGGTTATCTCCATCGATCCAAGTTACATCACTTACGCCAGGGCAAGACCGCCGACCACGCCAGGGAAAATCACCGATAGCTACATCCGCAGTGAACCGCCGGAAGTAGTGAGAATGATTCTTCTTGTCCAGCAATCCAACCAACTGATCACCCCTGTTACCCACCAGCGCGCCTACTGAACCCGGAGATAACCATGTCATTCAAATACAAATCTTTGGCCCATCAGGCGGCCGAGGCAGAGCGTCGCGCGCATTTTGCAGATGCTGCAGAGCTGTGGCGCCAAGCGATCAATGCAGCGCGGGCGGTGGATGTTGTCTGGGTTAACGTCCGCATAGAGTTTTGCGTCAACGCGGCCGCACGCTGCTGGGGTAATGCTCAATGACATATCAACTCATCTATGCAGATCCGCCGTGGGACTATAAAAACAAGGCGAGTAACGGTGCTGCCACTAATCATTACCCAACTATGAAAATCGAAGACATCATGCGCCTGCCAGTATGGGAATTAGCTGCCGATGATGCCGTACTTGCCATGTGGTATACCGGGACACACTTCAAGGAAGCCTTAGCACTAGCAAAAGCCTGGGGGTTTAGTGTTCGCACCATCAAGGGTTTTACTTGGGTGAAGTTCAACGAACTAAGTGAAAAACATTTCAACAAGGCGCTTTGCGAAGGCGATATTACCGACTTCTATGACCTGATTGAGATTCTGAACCAGCAAAGCCGCATGAATGGCGGAAACTACACTCGGGCTAATACTGAGGACGTACTTTTCGCTGTGCGAGGTGCAGGGCTCGAACGCGTGAAGAAGAATATCAAACAGGTGGTCTACAGCTGCTTGGGAGAGCATAGCCAGAAGCCATGGGAGGTTCGTCACCGATTGGAACAGCTATACGGCGACGTGTCACGAATCGAACTATTCAGCCGTGGCGATGCGCCAGGCTGGGATCATTGGGGGAATCAATGCCCAGTAAACAGCCTGCACCTTCAGCCGGCAGTGTTCAGCAAAACGCTCTCCGGTCAGTAGCAAAACGCTGTAACGACGAACTCCACGCCGCGATAAAGCAACACCCTAAAACCCCTTTCGATACCCTATCCCGCCCTATCATCATGAAGCATTTCGCGCAGGTTGAACTGCTCGGCATTTCTTTGCCGAGGTTCAACTACACGATCGGCATGCTGAATGGGCGTTTTACAGAGAGATGACTATGAGCGAAGTGATCAACCTTACGCCCAACAAGTGGGTTTCTGAAGATATATTGATAACGCTTACCGGCATGACAACGCACATGATCCAACATGCCAGGCGTACATCTTGGATGGAGGGCCGCGAATATAGGCATGTATCAGCAGACATGAATCCGGCACCGAACAGCACAATCATGTACAACCGAATCGAGGTTGATAATTGGGTAGAAAGACAGAGCCCCGCGAAACGACGAAGAATTTCTGCTTAAATGCCCATCCCTATCAACTAACAAGGAGTCGCTATGTCAACCTATCCAACTGGAGTAGAGAGCCACGGAGGCTCTCTGCGTTTGTGGTTCATCTATCGAGGGAGGCGGGTAAGAGAAAACCTCGGCGTCCCTGACACAGCAAAGAACAGAAAGCTAGCCGGTGAGCTTCGCTCCTCAGTCTGCTATGCAATAAAGACTGGCACCTTTAACTATGCCGCACAATTCCCGCAGTCAAACAACCTCGCTAAATTTGGTTTTGTCACTACTGGCATAACTCTTGGCGAGGTTGCTAAGCGGTGGCTGGAGCTGAAGCGCATGGAGATCAGCTTAAATGCTATCAATCGCTATACCTCAAATATTAAGGTTGCCACTGAGATATTAGGGTCAGATCGGCTTATTTCGGCAATAACACACGAGGACATTTTAACGACAAGGAAGGAGTTGCTCACTGGCTATCAACTCTGCGGAAAATACCAGAAAACACGATGTGTGAAGAAGGGACGGACGGTTAGGACGGTAAACGTTTATATGGCATGTCTTTCCGGTCTCTTCGAGTTTGCAGCCAGAAACGGTTATGTTGAAAAGTCGCCATTTGCTGGGGTAGAACCGCTGCGCAAAAGCAAGTCTGAGCCAGATCCGCTTACACGCGATGAGTACCGTAGGCTGCTCGAGGCTGTTCCATCAGAGCAGATAAGAAATTTGTGGGTGCTCGCCGTTAATACAGGGATGAGGCATGGTGAGATTAGCGCGCTTGCATGGGAGGATATCGACACAAAAAACTGGACAATCACTATAAGCCGCAACATCGCGATGAAAGGCCATTTCACTCCGCCAAAAACCGACAGCAGTATCAGGACAATAAACCTTACTGATGCAGCGATACAAGCACTCAAAAGCCAAATGGAATACACCAGGCTTGGAAAGCAGCACAAGGTTAGTGTCCATCTACGCGAGTTTGGCAGAACCCGTGTTGATGAATGCACTTTTGTGTTTGTGCCAAGACTGACGGCGAGGAATGGTAAAGGAGGAGATTGGTATGGGCCAGGCTCTTTTGGTTCTACCTGGAACTTCATTTTAAAACGAGCAGGGATAAGGCATCGCAAAGCGTATGAGTCGAGACACACATACGCATGCTGGGCATTGAGCGCCGGGGTGAATCCAAACTTCATCGCGTCGCAAATGGGACACTCGTCAGCACAGATGCTTTACACGGTGTATGGCAAGTGGATGAGCGATAACAACCAGGATCAGTTGAGCATTTTAAACGCAAACTTTAAGAGCAATGCCCCACAGATGCCCCAAGCATCTTTTAAGTGACATAATTACCCTTCTAATTCAAACACCTACCTGGCCCAGTCCGGCTTGTTGAGGATATGATCCTGCCAGTCCACGACTTCGCTCTCGCGCACCGCGATATGCCGCACCGTGATGCGCTCGCCGTGCATCGCCGCCTTGGAGCCACTCAGCAGCGGGTGCCAAGGGAACAGCGGTTTGCCTTCACCGATCAGGCGATAGGCGCAGGTCGGCGGCAACCAATCGAAGGTCGTAAGGTTCTCGCGCGTCAGTTTGATGCAGTCCTCTTCCAGCTCGAAGCGCCGCTCATAGTTACGGCATTGGCAGGATTTGATGTTGAGCTGGTTGCAGGCTACGTTGGTAAAATAAATCTCGTCGGTATCTTCGTCGATCAGCTTATTCAAACAGCATTGCCCGCACCCGTCGCACAGCGATTCCCACTCTTGTTCTGACATTTCCGCCAGCGTTTTCTGTTGCCAAAAAGCGAGTTGTGACATGTTAGCGTCCGGTTTCGGTAAATGGATAAGTCACCTGCGCACAGGTTCGAGGGGGGACTATATAGACATTTTAGCCACAAGATGCAAGCTTTGCCGCCGACGGCGCCGGCGGCAAGAGAGATCAGATCACGCGGGTGCTGAGCGTTTTGCCGTTCAGGCTGATTTTCAGCATGTCGCCGGAGGCCATCGGGCCCACGCCCTGCGGCGTGCCGGTCAGAATGATGTCGCCGGCGCGCAGCGTGAAGAAACGGCTCATGTAGCTGATAAGCGGCAGGATCGGCGTGATCATGTCACGCGTATTACCCTGCTGGCGCAGTTGATCGTTAACGGTCAGCGACAGCTCGGCATTTTGCGGATCGCCGAATTCCGCCACCGGGATAAACCCCGACATCGGGCAAGAACCGTCGAAGGCCTTGGCCTTTTCCCAAGGCTGACCGGCTTTTTTAAAGCCCGCCTGCAGATCGCGCAGCGTCAGATCGAGCGCCACACCGTAGCCGGCGATCGCCCGCGCAACGCGGTCTTCGTTGGCCTGTTTCAACGGCGTGCCGATCAGTACCGCCAGCTCCACCTCATGATGCACCGCACCGAACTCTTTGGGGATGGCCACCGGCTGGCGAATGTCGCACAGCGCCGTTTCCGGTTTGATGAACACCACCGGCTCGACGGAAACCGCGCTGCCCATTTCCTTGATGTGATCGGCGTAGTTACTGCCGACGCAGACCACCTTGTTCACCGGGAAATCGAGCAGCGAACCCTGCCAGTCTCTATGTTGATACATACCGCTTCTCCCAAACTGTAGAGGCTTGGCGCGCCAAGCCGATTATTGGTGTGCCGGATCAATGCCCGATCGCGTCCGCCATCATACCCACGGCGAGGGCGAAATAGTAAGAGCGATTCCAGTGCATGAGGGTGCGAAAATTATCATAGACCAGGAACGTCCGCCCCTGCAGATCATCCGGCGCGATGATCCAACCGCGCTGAACAGCGTGCGGCAAGGCACTGCCATCCGCACGACGCACCCCGCGTTGTTGCCAGGCGTTGACGCTGCGCGCCTGCGCGTCTTTCAACCCCAGCTCGGCCCGATTGAAACCGGCGGGCAATTTGACCTCGCGCCCCCAGCCGATGCCGGCCTGCCAGCCTTCTTTGGACAAATAACTGGCCGTAGACGCGAAGACATCATCAATGTTGTTCCAGATATCGATGCGCCCGTCACCGTCGCCGTCCGCCGCGTAGCGCAAGAAAGAGCTCGGCATAAACTGGCATTGCCCCATTGCGCCGGCCCAGGAGCCTTTCAGGGGCGTATCGCCGACGTGCTCCTGCTCGACTATCTGCAACGCCGCCATCAGCTCCTGGCTGAAAAAGGCCTCGCGGCGCCCTTCAAACGCCAGCGTCGCCAGCGCAGACACCACGTCTTCCCGCCCCTGAATCTTACCGTAGGCGCTTTCCATGCCCCACAGCGCGATGATATAGCGCCCCGGCACCCGATAGCGCTCGCTGGCGCGCGTCCATTGCGCCTGGCGCTGCCGGTACAGTTCGCGCCCCTGGCGCACCTTGGCGGGCGACATTACACGCCGCAGGTAGTCATCCAGGGTGACCTTCTGCTCCGGCTGATTGCGATCGGCCTTGATCACCCGATCGACGAAATGTATTTGCGCAAAAGCACGGTCAAGGGTGCTCTCGCTGATGCCCTGCTCCCGCGCCTGGCGCTTGAGTTGCTCGACATACGCCGGAAACTGCGCCGGATCCCGGCCGCTCGCCGCCAGCGTCGCCTCCTGTGCCGCCTGCGGTGCGCCCGGTATCATCACACCGCCCAGCGCCAGCCAGGCGGCCAATACGGTTCTTCTCGCCGAACGTGTCATCGCGCCTCCCCTGGCCGTGGCCGCCGTCTCAGGCCTTGTCGCCCGCCAGATGCTGATTGAGCAGGTTTTCTACCGGCGGCGGGAACTGCAGGTAATAGCCTTCGTCTTTCAACGCCTGCTTCACCTTTTCGATATCCGCCGAGGCCAATTTCTTGCGCTCATCAAGCGAAAGCATCATGGCGAATTGCGGCACGCCGAAACTTTTCATCAGCTCTTCCGGCACACGAGAGAAATCGTCTTTTTTTTCGACATAAAGATAAGTTTGATCGCGTTTCGGGCTTCTATAGATCACACAAAGCATTTTTTTAACTCTATTTAATTGAGGGAGCGTCTTGCCTGGATATAACTCTGACTATAACATGCTTATAGTACATCGGAATATCGCACCCCGAGTGGTATTCCGGGGATTTAAAGTTGCTGAGACTGAGTCAGGATAGATGTCACAATCGCCAATTGAGCTAAAAGGCAGCAGTTTTACCCTATCGGTTGTTCATTTGCATAATTCGCAGCCTGAGGTAATACGTCAGGCGTTACAGGAAAAAGTTGAGCAAGCGCCCGCTTTTCTGAAAAACGCCCCTGTTGTTATCAACGTCGCAACGCTGGATGGCGATGCGAACTGGAAAGAACTTCAACAGGCTGTCGCGGCAGCAGGTCTGCGCGTTGTGGGTATCAGCGGTTGCAGAGATGAGCGTCAAAAGCGCGCGATAGCCCGTGCCGGGCTGCCGCTGCTGAGCGAAGGCAAAGGCCAGAAGATGGCGGCGCCGGAGCCTGCGCCTGCGCCCGTAGCGGCGGATAACGCCCCCGCTAAAACGCGTATCATCAGCACGCCAGTCCGTTCCGGCCAACAGATTTACGCCCGCAACTGCGATCTTATCGTGACCAACAGCGTCAGCGCCGGCGCCGAATTGATTGCCGACGGCAACATTCATGTCTACGGCATGATGCGCGGTCGCGCACTGGCAGGCGCGTCAGGCGACACGCAATGTCAGATTTTTTGCACCCACCTGGCGGCTGAGCTAGTCTCTATCGCAGGGCAGTACTGGTTGAGCGACCAAATCCCGTCCGATTACGTCGGGCAGGCCGTACGACTCAGCCTGTTGGATAACGCTTTAACCATACAACCTTTAAACTAAGCCCTTTTGACAAGGAATCCATTTCATGGCACGCATTATTGTTGTTACATCGGGTAAAGGGGGCGTTGGCAAGACCACTTCGAGCGCGGCCATCGCTACCGGCCTGGCCCAGAAAGGCAAGAAAACCGTCGTGATCGATTTCGATATCGGCCTGCGTAATCTTGACCTGATCATGGGCTGCGAACGTCGGGTAGTGTATGATTTCGTGAACGTGATTCAGGGCGATGCCACGCTGAATCAGGCGTTGATCAAAGACAAACGCACTGAAAACCTCTATATCCTGCCTGCTTCGCAGACGCGCGACAAAGACGCGTTGACCCGCGAAGGCGTTGAAAAAATTCTCAACGATCTCGGCGAGATGGATTTTGACTTCGTGGTGTGCGATTCACCGGCCGGTATCGAAACCGGTGCGCTGATGGCGCTGTACTTCGCCGACGAAGCTATCATCACCACCAACCCGGAAGTGTCTTCGGTACGCGACTCCGACCGTATCCTGGGCATCCTCTCTTCCAAGTCACGCCGCGCCGAGAAAGGCGAATCGCCAATCAAGGAACACCTGCTGCTGACCCGTTACAACCCGGGCCGCGTCAGCCGTGGCGACATGCTGAGCATGGAAGACGTGCTGGAAATCCTGCGCATTCCACTGGTGGGTGTGATTCCGGAAGACCAGTCCGTGCTGCGCGCTTCCAACCAGGGTGAGCCTGTCATTCTGGATGCCGAGTCAGACGCCGGTAAGGCGTACGACGATACCGTTTGCCGCTTGTTGGGGGAAGAACGCCCATTCCGCTTCATTGAAGAAGAGAAGAAGGGTTTCCTGAAACGCCTTTTTGGGGGATAAACCATGGCCTTATTAGACTTCTTTCTGTCCCGCAAAAAACAGACAGCCAATATAGCCAAGGAACGGCTGCAGATTATCGTCGCAGAGCGTCGTCGCGGGGACAGTGAGCCCCCGTATCTGCCTGATCTGAAACGCGATATTCTGGCGGTTATTTGCAAATACATTCAGATCGATCCTGAAATGCTGCACGTGCAATTCGAGCAGAAAGGGGACGACATTTCGGTACTTGAACTTAACGTGACATTACCGGAATCGGAAGAAGCAGCTAAATGATTGCGACGCATTAATTACCCCCTGTATATTTTATGCAGGGGGTAACTGTATGTGCATCCAGTCATTAAGCTTTATCGGCATCAAAAAAGTGATTTTTTCCTTTGGGACAATTCCCAATTAACTTTGCCGCCGCCTCGTTTAAAGTAAATTCTGGCGAGATTTACCTTCAACGCATTATTTCCTGCCTATATTCACCCGAGCAGAGTTTCCCTACCCTGCCCTGGTGATAATCAGCGATTAATAATCTTTCAGGATGTCCTGCAGCGGTGCCATTAATAGATCGCCGCGCCAGCCGCTGATTAATTCAGGGCGACTTTCGACGTCCTTCAGTTTCCAATGCCAGTTCAGCAATTGGTTAATTTGGCGACGGGATGCCAGCAGTTCGCTGCTCAACCCGCTTTGCTCGCTGACGGCAGCGATCGCCGCCTTGATGTCTTTGAACACCTTCTTGTAGCCCGGCTGATCGATAAGGTTAGCCAACGGCGCCGGCAACTCGGATTCTTCCAGCGCTTCGGCTTCCGCCACCAGCGCCAGCAGCGTTTTACCGTGATAACGGATCTCCGGCCCGCTCAGGCCCAGCGAATCCAGTTCTCCCAGCGAAGACGGCATATAGCGCGCCACCTGCCACAGGTTTTCCTCACGCACCACGAAGTTCACTGCCAGATCGCGCTCGCGTGCCTGGCGCAGCCGCCATTCCGCCAACTTCTGCAGACAACCGAGCTGACGCGGGCGCAGCTGCCAGGCGTTGCTGATTTCGCGGTAGGCCAATGCCGGCGCCAGCGTCTCGCTACGGCGCTGGCACAGCAGCAGACACTCGTTATTGGCCGCCGCGGTCCAACCGGCCTCTTCCGTCTCCTGCACCAGCTGTTTGGCCATCGGCAGCAGATAGAACACGTCGGCAGCCGCGTACACGCACTGCCTTTCAGTCAGCGGACGCGCCAGCCAGTCGGTGCGCGACTCGCTCTTGTCCAGCTCAACCTTCATGTACTCCGCCACCAGCGTCGCGAAGCCACAGGAGAGCGGCCGGCCGGTAAAGGCCGCCAGGATCTGGGTATCGACCATCGACGTCGGCAGCGTTTTAAAGGCGTTGAGAAACACTTCGAGATCTTCACTGCCGGCATGCAGGAACTTCACCACGGCGGTGTCGGCCAGCAGGTCGACAAACGGCTGCCATTGCTTGATCGGCAGAGGATCGATGAGGGAGAGTTGTTCACCGTCGTAGAGCTGGATCAGGCCCAGCTGCGGATAGTAGGTGCGCGTTCTGACAAACTCGGTGTCCAGCGCAATCTGGGCATGCTTTCTCGCCTGCTCGCAGACCTGCTGCAATCCGGCATCGGTAGTGATCAACTGATAATTCAAAACATCATTCTCTTGTAGGATTCAAACACAACAACGCCGGCATTCACCGGCGTTGTTGATAGTCAGACGCGAGAGCGACACCTAGGCGGCATCGGCCGGCTTCGGTGTTTTTTGCTCATCGCGCAGTTCTCGCCGCAAAATCTTGCCGACGTTCGACTTCGGCAGTTCATCGCGGAACTCAACAATTTTAGGCACTTTATACCCGGTCAGGTGGCGACGGCAATGGGTCAACAGCTCTTCCTTGGTCAGCGAAGCGTCTTTCTTCACCACGCAGATCTTCACCGTTTCGCCGGAGACTTCGCTGGGCACGCCAATCGCCGCACATTCCAGCACCTTCGGATGCTGGCTGACCACGTCCTCGATTTCATTCGGGTAAACGTTGAAACCGGAGACCAGGATCATGTCTTTCTTACGATCGACGATGCGCACAAATCCTTGTTCGTCTACGGTCACCACATCACCGGTCGCCAGCCAGCCGTCTTTCAGCACTTCGTCGGTGGCTTCCGGGCGCTGCCAATAGCCTAACATAACTTGCGGCCCTTTGACCCACAGTTCGCCGGGTTCGCCCGGCGGCACATCGTGACCGTTGTCGTCCACCAGCCGAATATCCGTCGACGGCACCGGCAAACCGATACTGCCGCTGTAGTGTTTCAGATCGTAAGGGTTACCGGCCACCAGCGGCGCGCACTCCGTCAGGCCATAGCCTTCCAGCAGGTGTTTGCCGGTGGTTTTCTCCCACTTCTCGGCCACCGCTTTTTGGACCGACATGCCGCCGCCGACCGAGAAACGCAGCGTAGAGAAATCGAGCTTGTGGAAATCTTCGTTGTTCAGCAACGCGTTGAACAAGGTATTGACCCCGCTCATGGCGGTGAACGGATATTTGCCGAGTTCTTTCACCAGCCCCGGAATATCGCGCGGGTTGGTGATCAGCAAATTGCGCCCGCCCAGGTCGATAAACAGCAGGCAGTTCACCGTCAGCGCGAAAATATGATAGAGCGGCAACGCCGTCACCACCAGTTCCTGCCCTTCACGGAACAGCGGCGAATAGGCGGCTTTGGCCTGCTCGAGGTTGGCCTGCATGTTGCGGTGCGTCAGCATCGCGCCCTTTGCCACCCCGGTGGTGCCGCCGGTGTATTGCAGGAAGGCCAGATCGGCATTAATGATGTCCGGTTTCACATATTGCAGACGCCGGCCGCGCTGCAGCGCGCTGCGGAATGAAATGGCGTCCGGCAGGTTGTATTTCGGTACCAGGCGCTTAACGTACTTGACCACGAAGTTGACCAGCGTGCCTTTGGCGGCCGAAAGCTGATCGCCCATGCGCGTCAGGATCACGTGTTTGACCTGGGTGTTGAACACCACTTTTTCCAGCGTATGGGCAAAGTTGGAGACGATGACGATGGCGCTGGCACCGCTGTCGTTCAACTGGTGCTCCAGCTCGCGCGGGGTATACAGCGGGTTGACGTTGACCACCACCATGCCGGCGCGCAGAATGCCGAACAGCGCGATGGGGTATTGCAACAGGTTTGGCATCATCAGCGCGACGCGGTCGCCCTTCTTCAGGCCCAGTTCATTTTGCAGGTAAGCCGCGAAAGCCCGGCTGCGTTCTTCCAGTTTGCGGAAGGTCATCACCTCGCCCATGTTGATAAAGGCGGGCTGATCGGCATAGCGCTGCACGGCATGCTCAAACATTTCGATCAACGACGAATAGCGATCGGCATCAATCTCTGCGGGCACATCTGCCGGATACCGTTTTAACCAGACCTTATCCAAGGTATTACTCCTGAAATCATTACTAATTATCATCGCAGCCCTCAAACTCGCAGCCTAACCATAACAATATTTTAACTCAGCAGACCAGTTCGGGTTTTAAACATTATTCAGGTTGCGATGTACGTCACTAATTGTCGGATATTCCTTATCCCAAAAAACAAAAAGGCGGCCTGAGCCGCCCTGTCAAATTTGTTCACATCAAGCGTATGCTACTCGGTTACGATGGTTTGCACCTGTGCCGGGCCAGGGTTATACCAGCCATAGCCTGCCCCCCAACCGGGTCCCCACGGGCCACCACGCCAGCCCCAGGGGCCCATCGGCGCCGGCGGCATCACCACCTGCTGCACCAGATGCCAGCGTTTGAAACCGGTCACGTTCATCGTCACGAAGCGATACGGCGTCATGCCGATCCGCCCCTCTTTCAGCCCGGTAATAGGGCCGACGACGGTCACCAACTGGCCTTTGAAATCAACCGGTTCGAGGAAGCCGTTTACCGTGGCCAGCAAGCGGCCGCGCGACGGTTCGCCCAGTATCGGCCGCGCACCGCTGTCGAGCGGCACCGCCGCAATCTCCAGCACCGTGCGCCCTTGCTCGTTGGCGACGTTGACCACGGTGCCGCCGAAGCGGGCTTCCGCGCCGGTAAACAGGTTCGGTGCATTTTGTACCGAGGAAAGCTGAGTCACCGGCGAAGGGCTGGAGCCTTTGATCGCATCCGGTACGGTGACGCACCCGGTCAGAACCAGCGCGCCGCAGGCGACGGCCAGCAGCGACAGCTTTTTACTTGCAGTGCGGATTAACATGGTCGCAATCTCCTGAAATGCCTGTAACTTTGACCGCGTTTCATCGTTCAAGTTGCAGGCTTTCGTCGCCCGGCATCAACAACAGCACAATACGCCGCGATTACTCGCGGCCCGGCAGTTTTTTCCAGGTCACTTCATTGCGCAGATAGGTGGGCTCGGCGTTTTCCACCGCCACCGCCAACCCCTGTTGCCAGGCGTATAGCGCCAGCGGCAGCATGTCTTGCGCCTGCGGCAACAGCATTTGGCCGTCGCGTACGCTCAGGGTTGAACCGTTGGCCAGGTCGGGATAGGTTTGCCAGCCGGTGCCGACGTGGGCCCATTCGCCCTGCAGGCGCTGCGCACGCTCCAGCGCCTGCGCCGGCGACAGCACGGCCTCGCCTTCGCTTTCCAACCAGCTGCCGTCCACCTGGCGTTCGAACTGCCCCCAGTAGACTTCACCCATACGCGCATCGATCGCCGCCAGCACGCGCTCCGCGCCGCTGACGCGCCAGGCGCCCTGCGCCATGGTTTGCAGCGTAGAAACGCCAATCATCGGCAGATCGGCACCCAGCGCCAGGCCCTGAGCGATGCCGATGCCGATGCGCACCCCGGTAAAGCTGCCGGGGCCGCGACCGAAGGCCAGCGCATCGAGCTGGTTGAGCGCCAGACCGGATTCCGCCAGCACCTGTTGCACCATAGGTAAAATTCGTTGCGTATGCTCGCGTGGGCACAGCTCAAACAGGGCGTGGATTTCGCCTTGATTCCAGACGGCGACGGAACAGGCTTCCGTCGCGGTATCGATCGCTAAAATTCGCGTGGACATGCCAACCTCTGGCGGGAATAAAACTGGGTTTTTCATACAGGGCGCGCATTGTAGCACAGCCCCGTAAGCCCTTCATCTTTCACGTGGCCGACGCATCGGCGGCCTGCAGGAAGGCGATAGCCTGCTTCAGATCGCGGGTGCGCGGCGTGGGCGGCAGGCTGTTGAGAAACACCTCGCCATAAGGTCTCATCACTAAACGGTTATCGCAAATCACCAGCACGCCGCGGTCGTCGGTGTCGCGGATCAAGCGGCCGACGCCCTGTTTCAGGGTGATGACCGCATCCGGCAACTGCACGTCATTGAACGGGTCACCGCCGCGCAGGCGGCAATCTTCAATGCGCGCCTTCAGCAGCGGATCGTCCGGTGACGTAAACGGCAGTTTATCGATGATGACGCAGGACAGCGCATCGCCGCGCACGTCCACCCCTTCCCAGAAGCTGCTGGTCGCCACCAACAGCGCGTTACCGGCGGCGACGAACTGCGCCAGCAGCTGCCCTTTGCTGGTTTCCCCTTGCAACAGCACCGGCAGCGTCATGGTGGCGCGGAACTCTTCCGCCAACTCGCGCATCATCTGGTGCGAGGTGCATAAGAAGAAGCAGCGGCCGTTGTTGGCTTCGATTAATGGCCGCAGCATGCGCGCCAGCTGGCGGGCCCCGCCGGGCTGATTCGGCGAAGGCAAAAAGCGCGGCACGCACAGCAACGCCTGTTTGGCATAGTCGAACGGGCTCGGCAACAGCAGCGTTTTGGCCTTGGTCAGCCCCAGCCGTTCGGTGAAATGACCCAGCTGGTCATTGACCGACAGCGTGGCCGAGGTAAAGATCCAACTGCCCGGCTTGTCGTCCAGCATTTCGCGGAACCGATCGGCCACCGTCAGCGGCGTCAGCGCCAGCACGAAGTGGCGCGAGTTGCATTCATACCAATAGCTGTAGCCCGGTTCCGTCACCGCCTTCAGCCGCTTGAGCCGCGCGCGGTACAGCGTGGCGCGTTCAAAGGCGGCGTCCAGCAGCGCCGAACGCCCCAGCGATAGCTTCATCACGTCATAACACAGCTCCAGCGCATCATCGAGCAGCAACAGGGCGCGCTGCACGTTGGGTTCGCCGAGCACGTCGCGCAGATTGCCGCGAAAACCCGGCTCGCCCAGATTCAGACGAAAATCTTGCGTGCTCAGGCTGAGACGGTCGGCGCTTTTTTGCAGTTGAGCGGCGTCGCGTACCTCGGTGCGGTAGGCGATGGTGATGTCCTTCGCCAGATCCAACAGTTGGCGGCTGGTGAGCTGCTGGCCGAAATACTGGCTGGCGATGTCGGGGATTTGGTGCGCCTCGTCGAAAATCATCACCTCGGCTTCCGGGATCAGCTCGGCGAAACCGCCCTCTTTCACCACCATATCCGCCAGGAACAGGTGATGGTTCACCACCACCACATCCGCATCCATCGCGCGGCGACGCGCCTTGACCACGAAGCAATCCTGATACAGCGGGCAGTCGCTGCCCAGGCAGTTGTCATTGGTGCTGGTCACCAATGGCCAGACGAAGCTGTCTTCCGCCACTTCGCTGCAGGTGCTGATGTCGCCCTCTTTGGTCTGCGACGACCACTTGCGCAGCTGCACCAGATCGATCAGCGTCTGCCCCGCCAGTTCGCCGCCGGCCATCGACTGCTGCTCCAGCCGTTCCAAACACAGGTAGTTGGAGCGCCCCTTCAGCAGCGCCAGCTTGCCTTTGTACTTCAACGCCTTGGCGACGGTAGGCAGATCGCGCGCATACAGCTGATCCTGCAACGCTTTCGAACCGGTCGAGATGATCACTTTACGATCGGCGCGCAGCGCCGGCGCCAAATAAGCGAAGGTCTTGCCGGTACCGGTGCCGGCTTCCACCACCAGCTCCTGCTTGAAATTGATCGCCTCGGTAACGGCTTGCGCCATCTGCCGCTGCGGCTCACGCGGTTTGAATCCCTTGATAGCCTGCGCCAAGGCGCCGTCTGTTGCAAAATCGTCTGTCACGCTGTCTCTCTGCCGGTGTCATTCAGCGGTGATTATGCCAAGCCTGCCGCCCGGCTACCACCCACTTTATCGCCGCGCATTTTCATGACCGGCTGTGCTACCCTTAGCACGACTATGATATGGAGATAAGCAAATGAATATCGAAAGAATTGATCCCGATCAGCGCTGGTCCGAGGCCGTAGTGCACAACGAGACCGTTTACTACACCAGCGTGCCGGAAAACCTGGACGACGACGCGACCGCGCAGACCGCCAACGCCCTCGCCGCCATCGACGTGCTGCTGGCGCGCGTCGGTTCGGATAAAAGCCGTATTCTGGATGCCACCATCTTCCTGGCCAACACCGCCGACTTCGCCGCGATGAACGCCGCCTGGGACGCCTGGGTGGTCGCCGGCAGCGCGCCGGTGCGCTGCACGGTGCAGGCGCAGCTGATGAATCCGAAGTACAAGGTGGAAATCAAAATCATCGCCGCGCTGTAAGCCTGAGCGCAGACGAAAAAAAACCGCAGACGGCAACGCCTGCGGTTTTTTATTGCCGGCTATCAGGACAGTTTGAGGATCACCATCCCCGTCAGCAGCAGCGCCAGGCCAATCCAGCCTTTGGCGTTCAGCCGCTGGCCGAACATGATCCAGCCTGCGGCGATGGTGGCGGCGATACCGAAACCGCCCCACAGCGCATAAGCGATCGACAGATCGATGCCCTTCACCGCCTGCGCCAGGGCGCTGAACGCGCCGAGTACCGACAGCAGCGACAGCAGCCCCAGCCAAATTTTACGGAAGCCGTCCGACATCTTCAGGAAGATGTTGGCGATGATTTCCAGCACGATCGCCAGTCCCAGGAACCCAATGTGGTACAACTCAAACTGTTGCATGGTTGTCACCTCGCGGGCTGACCTGTTTTCGCTCTTTGCGGGTGCCGGATTTCACCAGCATGATGCCGGCGATCAGCGTAGCCAGGCCCAGCACCTTCAGCGCCGAGATCGGCTCGTCGAACCACAGCACGCTGAACAGGGTAATGAACAGAATGCCGATGCCTTCCCACAGCGCATAGGCCACGCCCAGCGCCACGCGTTTTACCGCCACCGACAGCAACACATAAGACGCGGTGATCATCACGTACATCACGATGTGCCCGATCATGCCGCCATTGACGCTGGCGTATTTCATCGACAAGGTGCCGATGATTTCGGTCATGATGGCCAAACCTAAAAAGATCCAATAAATCATAATTTTTCTCCCAAACGGCGAATAACGCGCGCCAAGGCATATTTATCCCGATTTATCTCGTCGAACGGCCGTATTGCGGCGCGCAAGACGCAGAGATCCCTGGGGATAAACTGACCCAAACGCAAAAAGAATGTTTGCCCGGCTGAACGGTAGCGTGAAGGCCTAAGCCCGCCACCTGCACCGGTTAAGGGAGAAAGACGCTATAGCTCGCTGCACCAGTGATGCTCACTGGCAAGGATCGCAGACAGGAAGAGTTGGCAAGTAGAGGTTCTGAGGGTAGTTCCGTTAATAGTCATCATAATAGTTCTCTATTATCAGCCGCACACCGTGCGATTTGCCCAATATCCTCATAAAAGTAAAATTTTCGACTGAGATATTTTTACCACAGCCAAAATGAGAAAGCAAACTGCCGTTTTCATAAAAAAGCAGAAAAAAACGGGTTAAAAATAAGAAAGTTAATCATGATATAAATTAAAAAAGGCTCAACAAAGGGTTGAGCCTTGCGATATGCGCGAGTGCGCAAATAAGCGCCAATCCCAGGCGCGGTGCGGGTTACAACGCAGCCCCGCTGACGGCGCTGCGCGCCAGTTCAGTGATGCGCGCATAGTCGCCGTTTTCGAGCGCATCCGCCGGCACCAGCCAGGAACCGCCGATGCAAAGCACGCTCTTCAACGCCAAATAATCGCGGTAGTTGTTTGGCGTAATGCCACCGGTCGGGCAAAAACGCACCTGCGGGAACGGGCCGCCGATCGCCTGCAGCGCCTTCACGCCGCCGTTGGCTTCCGCCGGGAAGAATTTGAATTCGCGCAGGCCGTGATCCATACCCTGCATCAGCTCGGAAACGGTGCTGATGCCCGGGATCAACGGGATAGGCCCCGCCGTCGCCGCCTGCAGCAAGGCTTCGGTCAGCCCCGGGCTGATGGCGAACTGCGCCCCCGCCTCGGTCACCTCCCGCAGCTGCTGCGGATTGATCACCGTACCGGCGCCGATGATGGCCTCCGGCACCTCGTTGGCAATAGCGCGGATAGCCTCCAGCCCGCAGGCGGTGCGCAGCGTCACCTCCAGCACCCGCACGCCGCCGGCAACCAGCGCTTTCGCCAGCGGCACCGCCTGCTCCAGCTTGTTGATCACGATAACAGGCACCACCGGTCCCGCCGTCAGGATCTGCTCGGCGCTGGTTTTCCAGTTTTTCATCGTTATTTCTCCATTACTCGCGGTTAACAATGGCACGCCCCTGCCACAGGGCTCCGCGCAAATGCGCGGACGTCCGGCCGTACCGTAAGTGATGTGGCCCACGCGCAGATCGCAGGCAAAAAAAAGCCGGCAGACAGGCTGCCGGCATTGCGCATTACTCGAACTCGTTCCAGGAACGGCCGTCGCGGGTGATCATCGCCACCGAGGCCACCGGCCCCCAGGTGCCCGCCTGATAAGGCTTAGGCGCCTCGTTGTCGGCTTTCCATGCGTCCATGATGGAGTCGACCCACTTCCAGGCTTCTTCCACTTCATCGCGGCGCACGAACAGCGCCTGAATGCCGCGCATGGTCTCCAGCAGCAGGCGCTCGTAGGCGTCCGCCACGTGCTCCTGGTTGAAGGTTTCCGAGAAGCTCAGGTCCAGCTTGGTGGTCTGCAGACGGTGCTTGTGATCCAGCCCCGGCACCTTGTTCAACACCTGAATTTCGATGCCTTCGTCCGGCTGCAGGCGGATGGTCAGCTTGTTCTGCGGCAGCTGCTGGTAAGAATCGCTGAACAGGTTAAGCGGCGGGTTTTTGAAGTACACCACCACTTCCGAGCATTTGGTCGGCAGACGTTTACCGGTACGCAGGTAGAACGGCACCCCGGCCCACTGCCAGTTGTCGATATCCACGCGGATGGAGACGAAGGTTTCGGTGCTGCTGCTCTTGTTCGCCCCTTCCTCTTCCAGATAACCCGGCACTTTCTTGCCCTGGACGAAACCGGCGGTGTACTGACCGCGCACGGTGGTTTCCCGTACATTGGTCTGATCGATACGGCGCAGCGAGCGCAGTACCTTCACCTTTTCGTCGCGGATACGATCGGTGGTCAGATCCGCCGGCGGCGACATGGCGATCATGGTCAGGATCTGCAGCAGGTGGTTCTGGATCATGTCGCGCATCTGGCCGGCCTGGTCGAAGTAACCCCAACGCCCTTCGATGCCCACCTCTTCCGCCACGGTGATCTGCACCGAATCGATGGTGCGGTTATCCCAGTTGGAGGCGAACAGCGAGTTGGCGAAACGCAGCGCCAACAGGTTCAGCACCGTCTCTTTGCCGAGATAGTGGTCGATACGGTAAACCTGGGATTCGTTGAAGTACTCCGCCACCTGATCGTTGATCACGCGGGAGGACGCCAGATCGGTGCCCAACGGTTTTTCCATTACCACGCGCGCCGGCTCATGGTTCAGCTTGGCTTCGCCCAAGCCTTTGCAGATGGCGCCGAAGGTGCTTGGCGGCATGGCGAAGTAGTTGATGGTGGTGCGATGTTTCTGATCCAGCATTTTACCCAGTTTGGTAAAGTTCTTGCTGTCGTTGACGTCCAGATTGCAGAAGTCCAGGCGCGCGCTCAGCGTGGCCCAGAGTTCGTCATCCAGTTTTTCTTTCATGAAGGTGCCAAGCGCTTCCTTGACCACTTCGGTATACGCTTTTTTATCCCACTCCGCGCGGCCGACGCCGATGATCCGCGTATCCGGGTGGATGTGTCCGGCTTTCTCTAACTGGTACAGGGAAGGCAGCAGCTTACGGCGCGCCAAATCACCTTTCGCGCCGAAAATAACCAGGTCACACGCCTGGGCTGTAGAGGTTACCGCCATGTTCATCTCCTCGTTGCAGGATATTTGTAATTTTCTTACATTACTAATGTACTCTGTTTGACTACGGCCAGCAAACCCGGCGCAGAAGCAGGAAAAAAGACCTCAAGATTCCAGTGGTAGCGCCAATGCGCGCCAGAGCCCGCACAGGCGGGCAAAACTGTAATTTTTCGTCTTTTTTGACGCTCTGTTACCATTATGAAAGTTAGACACAGGTCATATTCTGGTGAAAAAAGCCTGCATACGCCCTGTCGAGACTGCCAACGGTTACCAGCACGTAGTATATTTTCACTAAACCGGCATTGATTTCTCCTTTGTTTGAAATCGACATACCCTATCGATTCCAGGTTACAGCCGCTCGTTTGGCGTCTGCGTGCGCGGCGAACACGGGCGAAATTCGGCGCTGTTGCTTGAAAGCCACAGGGATAAAACCATGAGTGACTCTCGTTATATGAATACGCTGGACAAAATCCAGAGCCATCTGGAACTCCTGAGCAAATCTGAAAGGAAAGTCGCCGAGGTGATCCTGGCCTCCCCACAGACCGCCATTCACTCCAGCATTGCCACGCTGGCGCGCATGGCCGACGTCAGCGAACCTACCGTCAACCGCTTTTGCCGCCGCCTTGATACCAAAGGCTTTCCCGATTTCAAACTGCACCTCGCCCAAAGCCTGGCTAACGGCACGCCCTACGTAAACCGTAACGTTGAGGAAGACGACAGCGTCGATTCCTATACCAGCAAGATCTTCGAATCGGTCATGGCCAGCCTGGATACAGTAAAGGCAAATTTGGATATTGCCGCAATCAATCGTGCGGTTGACCTGCTCACCCAGGCAAAAAAGATCTCTTTCTTCGGCCTGGGCGCCTCCGCGGCGGTAGCGCACGACGCGATGAACAAATTTTTCCGCTTCAATATCCCGGTGGTCTACTTCGATGACATCGTCATGCAACGCATGAGCTGCATGAACTCCGGCGAAGGCGACGTGGTGGTGTTGATCTCACACACCGGCCGCACCAAGAATCTGGTGGAGATGGCCCACCTGGCGCGAGAAAACGACGCGACGGTATTGGCTATCACCTCGCGCGACACCCCGCTCGCTCAGGCGGCGACCCTTCCTTTGCTGCTCGATGTGCCCGAAGACACCGACGTTTACATGCCGATGGTGTCGCGGATCGCGCAATTAACGCTCATTGACGTGCTCGCCACCGGATTTACCTTGCGCAGAGGGGCTAAATTCAGAGATAACTTGAAGCGGGTCAAAGAAGCGCTCAAAGAATCGCGCTTTGATAAAGGGGTGGTCATTCCCAACAGTTTTGACTCGTGACCTGACGAAGAAAAAATCGCCGTTCAACAGACATTTGAATGACGGCATCAGAGGCTGTACCCTGTTAATATGCTCATGCGGGTAACCCGGGTGAAATATCAGTGTTGTAAAATTACATTTCACGCCTGGTTTCGTTATCCGACGTTTATCGCAACACCAATATTTGCTTCACCAGTCAACGGAGTAATACATGTCCAGACGGCTCAGAAGAACCAAAATCGTTACCACCCTGGGTCCGGCTACAGACCGCGACAATAATCTGGAAAAGATCATTGCCGCCGGCGCCAACGTAGTTCGGCTTAACTTCTCCCACGGCAGCCCGGAAGACCACCAGGCTCGCGCTGACAAAGTGCGTGAAATCGCCGCCAAACTGGGACGTCACGTCGCTATCCTCGGCGATCTGCAAGGGCCGAAAATCCGCGTATCCACCTTCAAGGAAGGCAAAATCTTCCTCAACGTGGGCGATAAATTCCTGCTGGACGCCAACCTGTCAAAAGGCGAAGGCGATAAAGAAAAAGTCGGTATCGACTATAAAGGCCTGCCTGCCGACGTGGTGCCAGGCGATGTCCTGCTGCTCGACGACGGCCGCGTTCAGCTGAAAGTGCTCGAAGTTCAGGGCATGAAAGTGTTTACCGAAGTCACCGTCGGCGGCCCGCTGTCCAACAACAAGGGCATCAACAAACTCGGCGGTGGCCTGTCGGCCGAAGCGCTGACCGAGAAAGACAAGGCAGACATCGTGACCGCCGCCAAGATTGGCGTCGATTACCTGGCGGTCTCCTTCCCGCGTACCGGTGAAGACCTGAACTATGCTCGCCGCCTGGCGCGCGACGCCGGCTGCAACGCCAAGATCGTGTCCAAGGTTGAGCGCGCCGAAGCAGTCTGCAGCGACGAAGCGATGGACGACATTATTCTGGCCTCCGACGTGGTCATGGTTGCCCGCGGCGACCTCGGCGTCGAAATCGGCGATCCGGAACTGGTCGGCATTCAGAAGAAACTGATCCGCCGCGCCCGTACCCTGAACCGCGCGGTGATCACCGCGACCCAGATGATGGAGTCGATGATCACCAACCCGATGCCGACCCGCGCCGAAGTCATGGACGTGGCCAACGCCGTGCTGGACGGCACCGACGCCGTTATGCTGTCGGCGGAAACCGCCGCCGGCCAATACCCGGCGGAAACCGTGGCGGCGATGGCGCGCGTTTGTCTGGGCGCCGAGAAGATCCCAAGCATCAACGTCTCCAAACACCGCCTGGACGTGCAGTTCGACAATATCGAAGAAGCGATTGCCATGTCTTCGATGTATGCCGCCAACCACCTGAAAGGCGTTACCGCGCTGATCGCCATGACAGAGTCCGGCCGCACCGCGCTGATGATGTCGCGCATCAGCTCCGGTCTGCCGATTTTCGCCATGTCGCGTCATGAGCACACGCTGAACCTGACCGCGCTGTATCGCGGCGTGACGCCGGTGTATTTCGACAGCCACAAAGACGGCGTGATCGCCGCCAATGAAGCCGTCAATCGCCTGCGCGACAAAGGCTTCCTGGTCTCCGGCGATCTGGTGATCGTCACCCAGGGCGACGTGATGGAAACCGTCGGCACCACCAATACCAGCCGTATCCTGCGCGTCGAGTAATCCACGCCGCAGACGAAATGCCGGCCGGCTCACGTTGGCCGGCATTTTTTTTGCCCTGACACCGCCATAAAAGACGGAGAACGCCATGCTCCACCAACACACTCCCGCAGCGAGCGGTGATGAGCTCGATCTCGACGGCCACGGCCTGACGCAGCTCGACGAGTCGCCGTTAGCCGGCCACGCGCTGCGCAAGATTAGCCTGTACGACAATCAGCTGACGGCTTTCCCCGCCTCGATCTTCCGGCACCGAAATCTGCGGGTGCTGAATATCTCCTGTAATCAGCTCGACCGCCTGCCGCCGGAGATTGGCCAGCTGCAACAGCTCGAGATGTTCGATTTTGGCCACAATCGCGCAAGCGAACTCCCCGAAGAACTGGGGCAGCTGCATCGGTTGAAATACCTCTATCTGAGCGATAACGGCTTTAGCGAGCTGCCGCGCTCGCTGGCGCAGCTGCAGCAACTCATCTATCTCAATGCGACCGACAACCGCCTGGCCGTTTTGCCTCAGGCGATACCGAGGCTTGCGGCATTGCAAGAGCTGCGTTTATACAACAATCGCATCGGCAGCCTACCCGCCGAAATCGGGCAACTGCGCGCGCTGCGCGAACTGCATATCATGAAAAATGTCCTGACCACACTGCCGGCGGAAATGGCTCAGCTCGGTGAGCTGGAGATACTCGATGCGGCTAACAATGCCATCGCCGAGCTGCCGCAGGCCTTCTGTCGGCTGCCGCGGTTGAGCGAGCTGAACCTGCGTTTCAATCAGCTGACGCGTCTGCCGGAAAATATCGGCGAGCTGACGGCGCTGAGAAGTCTGGACCTGCGCGCCAACCGCCTGAGCGACCTACCGGAAAGCCTCGGCGAACTGAGCCGCCTGCGCAAGCTGGACCTGCGCTGGAATGATTTCACCCGCACGCCTAAAGTCGTCGACATCCTGCGGGCTCGCGGCTGTATGGTGCACATCTGAAGATACGCCGGTCGGGTTGTGGCCCGGCCGGCGTTAGCGGTAGACAGGATTAACGATACAGATCGTCGCGCGAGTAAGGTTCAATCTCCCCTTCCTTGCGCGTCTTCAGCAGTTTGAGGATCCAGGTGTACTGCTCCGGGTTCGGGCCCACCAGATTTTCCACCTCTTCGTTCATGCGGCGGGCAATGCGCGGATCGTCGGCTTCGGCCAGGTCATCCATCGGCTCGCGGATATAAATGTCCAGCATGCTGGTTTTGCCGTCGTACACCGGGAATAAAGGCACGATCGCCGCACGACACACTTTCATCAACCGGCCTACCGCCGGCAGCGTCGCCTTATAGGTCGCGAAGAAATCGACGAACTCGCTGTGCTCCGCGCCATGATCCTGATCGGGCAGGTAGTAGCCCCAATACCCCTGCCGCACCGAACTGATAAACGGTTTGATGCCGTCGTTGCGCGCGTGCATGCGGCCGCCGAATTTACGCCGCACGGCATTCCACAGGTAGTCGATAAGCTGATTACGCTGATTGTGGAACATCGCGGCCATCGGTTGGCCGCGCGCGGCCATCAGCATCGCCGGCACATCCACCGCCCAGCCGTGAGGCACCAGGAAAATGACGTTGCGCCCTTCCGCCCGGATCTTGTCCAGCACCTCTTCACCGTGCCAACGCACGCGCTTGAGCACTTTCTCCGGCTTGGTGCAGGCCAGTTCCGCCATCAGCACCATCGACTGCGGCGCGCAGGCGAACATCTGGTCGATGATGTGCTCACGTTCGCTTTCCGGCAGCTCCGGCAAGCAATAAAGCAAATTGATGCGGGCACGACGGCGTGCGCCCTTCGCCAGCTTGCCGGCCAGTTTGCCGACCGCCCCCAGCACCGGATCGCGCAGGCGCGCAGGCACCAGCGAAATGCCGGCCATCAGGCCGGTTCCCAACCACACGCCCCAGTAGCGCGGATATAAAAAGGCTTTCTGAAACTGCGGGATGAACTCTACGTTCGATTTCTTCTCGTTTTGCATGCACATGCTCTTTGCTTAGCGATTCGGCTAATCATAATTGCCATCACCGATTTTGCAATTAACAACCGCGAACCGCCCAGATAAAACAGCATCGGCCCGCAATCAGGCCGATGAAATTGACGGCGCCGAAGCGCCGGAAAAAGGGGGTATTAATCCAGCTGCAGCTGAGGAACCACTTCCTTCACCTGCGCCAGATAATCGCTGCGGTCTTTGCCGCTCAGCCCTTCGGAACGCGGCAACTTGGCCGTCAGCGGGTTCACCGCCTGTTGGCCGGTCCACAGTTCAAAGTGCAGGTGCGGCCCGGTGGAGCGCCCGGTGTTGCCGGAAAGCGCAATGCGATCGCCGCGTTTCACCTTCTGGCCCGGTTTCACCAGCAGTTTTTTCAGGTGCATATAGCGCGTGGTGTACTGGCGACCGTGACGGATCGCCACATAGTTGCCCGCCGCGCCGCTGCGTTTGGCGATCACCACCTCACCGTCGCCGACCGCCAGCACCGGCGTGCCGACCGGCATGGCGAAATCGACGCCCTTGTGCGGCGCCACGCGGCCGGTCACCGGGTTCACGCGACGCGGGTTGAAGTTGGAGGAGATGCGGAACTGTTTCATGGTCGGGAAACGCATGAAGCCGCGCGCCAGGCCAGAGCCCTGGCGATCGTAGAATTTGCCGTCTTCGGCGCGGATCGCATAGTAATCTTTGCCGCCGGTGCGCAGACGCACGCCCAACAGCTGGCTTTGCGATTTCTTACCGTCGAAATGCTCGCGCGACATCAGCACGGAGAACTGGTCGCCTTTGCGCAACTTGCGGAAATCGAGCTGCCACTGCAGCGCCTTGATCACCGCATTGATTTCGTTACGGCTCAGCCCGGCGTCGCCGGCGCTGCTGACGAAGCTGCCGTTGACCCGGCCGCTGATCACGTTGTTGCGCCATTCACCCTGCTGTGCCTCTTTCGACTCTTTGAAGCTATTGCCGACGCGGTCATAGGTGCGGGTTTCGCGGCGGGAAACTTCCCAGGTCAACTGCTGCAGATCGCCCGCATCATTGACGGTCCACGACAGCTGTTGGCCGATCTTCAGATTACGCAGATCGCGGTTTTGCGAAGCCAGCAAGGTGACATCCGACATATCGATGCCGTACTGCGTCAGAATGCTGCCGAGGGTGTCGCCGGTGGAAACCACATATTCATGCACGCCATCGTCGCCGGCATCTTTTTGATCCAGCTCATCCTGCGGGATTTCGTCATCGGGGGTGGGTTGGTCGGCATCAATCGGTTCACTGGCTTCGGGGAGCAATGACCGCATCTGGCTGGATTCTAACTCGACGCTCTTGGCAATGGGGTTGTGTTCTGGGTGGTAAACAAAAGGCCGCCAAACAGCGACGGCCAATGTGACGACTGTCAGCGACCCCAGCATGACGCGGTGGGGCCGTGGCAGGTTGTTATACGCCAGAGCGATAGTTCGGACTATCTGCTGCACTCGATATTATCCTCATAAGCTTTACTTCAGGCAGCTCACGTACTGGTTTGACAGCTGAGTCAGGAATTTCCCGTAGCTGTCCTTCCCCAGCGCGATGCCGATGCCCAGCGGGTCCAGCGTTCCGGAACGCACTTTGGTACCCTTGGCGACGGCATTGATTACGGCCGGCCTGAATTGTGGCTCAGCAAAAACGCATACCGCTTTCTGCTCAACCAACTGTGTTCGAATTTGGTGTAGGCGCTGTGCTCCAGGCTGAATTTCGGGATTGACGGTGAAATGGCCCAGCGGACTCAAACCGTAGTGTTTCTCAAAGTAGCCGTAAGCATCATGAAAAACAAAATAACCCTTACCTTGCACAGGCGTAAGCATGTTACCAACATTTTTGTCAGTTTGCGTCAGCAGATTCTCGAACTGGCGCAGGTTTGCGTCTAATTTGTCCTTATTTTGCGGCATAAGTTCCAACAATCTGTCGTGAATCGCGATCGCGGTCACTTTTGCTATCTCCGGCGACAGCCAAACGTGCATATTGTACTCGCCGTGATGATGCCCATGATCGTCATCGGCATGGTTATGCGCTTCGCCTGCATGATCATGATCGTCGTCATCTTCGCCTTTCATCAGCAACGGCTTCACCGCCGGCAGTTCGCTGATGGCCAGTTTGCGGGTTGCCGAGATCGGCACCAGCGCCTTGTTCAGGAACGCCTCCATGTCCGGCCCAACCCACAGCACCAGGTCCGCAGAGCGCAAACGCTGGATATCGGAAGGGCGCAGCGCAAAATCGTGCGGTGAAGCGCCGTCCGGCAGCAACACCTCGGTCGGCGTCACGCCGTCGGCGATGGCCGATGCGATAAAGCCTAGCGGACGAATCGAGGTCACCACCGCAGCGGAAGCGCTGCTCAGCGGGCCGGCCATCAACAGTGCGCTGGCCAGCAGCGTGCGCTGCAGCCATTTATTTTTCTTTGCCATCATCAGTAATCCCATCGTTTTCATCAACAAGGCGTGATATTATAACATTCGCTTCGTTCTGCAACCTGTAATCTCGAGATGTCTACACTGATAACGCTAAAAAATATCTCCGTCGCCTTCGGCAGCCGCAAGGTGCTGTCGAACATTTCCCTCAGCCTGCAACCCGGCCGTATTCTCACGCTGCTGGGCCCGAACGGCGCGGGCAAGTCTACGTTGGTGCGCGTGGTGCTGGGATTGGTCAAACCGACCGCCGGCACGCTGGAGCGTGAGCCCGATCTGCGCATTGGCTACGTGCCGCAAAAGCTGCACCTCGACGCCACCCTGCCGTTGACCGTCAGCCGCTTTATGCGTCTCAAGCCCGGCGTAAAGAAAGCCGACATTCTGCCGGCGCTCAAGCGCGTGCACGCCGCTCACCTGCTCGACCAGCCGATGCAAAAGCTCTCCGGGGGCGAAAACCAACGCGTGCTGCTGGCGCGAGCGCTGCTGAACAAACCGCAGCTGCTGGTGCTGGACGAACCCACGCAAGGGGTGGACGTCAACGGCCAGCTGGCGCTGTACGATCTCATCGATCAGCTGCGTAAAGAGCTGGGCTGCGCCGTGCTGATGGTCTCGCACGATCTGCATCTGGTGATGGCGAAAACCGACGAGGTCTTGTGCCTCAATCAGCACATCTGCTGCTCCGGGGCACCGGAGGTGGTGTCGATGCATCCCGAATTCATCGCCATGTTCGGCAACCGCGGCGCAGAGCAACTGGCGGTGTATCGCCACCATCACAACCACCGTCACGACCTGCAGGGAAGAATTGTCTTGAAGAAAACCGGGAGCCGCGAAGCATGATTGAACTGTTACTTCCCGGCTGGCTGGCTGGCGTGTTGTTGGCTGGCGCCGCCGGGCCGCTGGGTTCCTTCGTGGTCTGGCGTCGCATGTCCTACTTTGGCGATACCCTGGCGCACGCCTCGCTGCTCGGCGTCGCCTTTGGTCTGCTGCTGGACATCAATCCCTTCTATGCGGTGATCGCCATTACGCTGCTGCTGGCTCTGGCCCTGGTGTGGCTGGAACGCCGCCCGCAGCTTTCAGTGGATACCCTGCTCGGCATTCTGGCCCACAGCGCCCTGTCGCTCGGGCTGGTGGTGGTGGCGTTGATGTCTAACGTGCGGGTCGATCTGATGGCCTACCTGTTCGGCGATCTGCTGTCGGTCACGCTGAGCGATATCCTGATGATCGCCGGCGGCGTCGCCGTGGTGCTGCTGGTGCTATGGTGGCAGTGGCGCGATCTGCTGTCGATGACCATCAGCCCGGAGCTGGCGCACGTCGACGGCGTTAACCTGGTGCGCGCACGCACCGTATTGATGCTGGTCACCGCCTTGACCATCGGTCTGGCGATGAAATTCGTCGGCGCGCTGATCATCACCTCACTGCTGATCATTCCGGCCGCCACCGCTCGCCGCTTCGCGCGCACGCCGGAACAGATGGCCGGCGTCGCGGTACTGCTCGGCATGGTGGCCGTCACCGGCGGCCTGACCTTCTCGGCGTTTTACGATACGCCGGCCGGCCCTTCGGTGGTGCTCTGCGCCGCCGTGCTGTTCACGCTGAGCCTGTTCAAAAAACAGCAGGCCTGATTAAAACCGGGATATGACAAGGGCCGCTGATGCGGCCCTTTCTACTGCTGACAGAGGAGGAAAAAACGCGGTTTTTCCTCCTCTGTGGTGAGCAGCCGAAAATCAATGAATTGATTTTCCTTTTTTATGTGCGCCTTCTATAGACCCGGTAACGTCATCAAGTTCAACATTAACGTCAAGGGCCGCAGATGCGGCCCTTTTTTATGACGGGTGGAAAACTTATGCTTCGCGCTCGAGCCCGAAGTGCCGGTAGGCATGCTGCGTCGCCAGGCGGCCGCGCGGCGTGCGCTGGATAAAGCCCTGCTGGATCAGGAACGGCTCGATCACGTCCTCAATGGTTTCGCGCTCTTCGCCGATCGCCGCCGCCAGGTTGTCCAGCCCGACCGGACCACCGGTGAACTTGTCGATAATCGCCAGCAGCAGTTTGCGATCCATATAGTCGAAGCCTTCGGCATCGACGTTGAGCATATCGAGCGCCTGCGCCGCCACCGAACCGCTGATCACCCCGTTGGCGCGCACTTCGGCGAAGTCGCGCACCCGGCGCAACAGGCGGTTGGCGATACGTGGCGTCCCCCGCGCACGGCGGGCCACTTCATGGGCACCCTCGTCGGACAGTTCCAACCCCAGGCACCCGGCGCTGCGCGAGACGATGTGCTGCAAATCCGCCACCTGATAAAACTCCAGCCGCTGGACAATGCCGAAGCGATCGCGCAGCGGCGAGGTCAGCGAGCCGGCGCGGGTGGTGGCACCCACCAGCGTGAACGGCGGCAAATCGAGCTTAATCGAACGCGCCGCCGGCCCTTCGCCGATCATGATATCCAGCTGGTAGTCTTCCATCGCCGGATACAGCACTTCTTCCACCACCGGTGACAAGCGGTGAATTTCGTCGATGAACAAGACGTCGTGCGGTTCGAGGTTGGTCAGCATCGCCGCCAAATCGCCCGCCTTCTCCAGCACCGGGCCGGAAGTGGTGCGCAAATTCACGCCCATTTCGTTGGCCACGATGTTGGCCAGGGTGGTTTTCCCCAACCCTGGCGGGCCAAAGATCAGCAGATGGTCGAGCGCGTCGCCGCGCTGCTTGGCCGCCTGAATGAAGATCTCCATCTGCTCGCGCACGTGCGGCTGGCCGACGTATTCGGTCAGCAGCTTGGGACGAATGGCGCGATCGAGGATCTCTTCTTCGTTGATCGGTTCGGCGGAAATCAGGCGATCGGCTTCAATCATTATCTACCCCTTTTCGGCCTTACAGGGCGGCGCGCAGCGCGTCGCGGATCAGGGTTTCGCAGTCGGCGCCCGGCTTGGCAATCTTGCTGACCATGCGGCTGGCTTCCTGCGGCTTATAGCCCAGCGCCACCAGCGCCGAAACGGCCTCGGCTTCCGCGTCCACATCCGGCGCTTTGTCGGTGGCAGACGGCAGGCTGATCTCGCTGCTGCTGTTGAACAGGTCGCCGTTAAGCCCTTTGAAACGGTCTTTCATCTCTACCACCAGGCGCTCGGCGGTTTTTTTGCCCACGCCCGGCAGCTTGACCAGTGCAGTGATCTCTTCGCGCTCCACCGCGCTGACGAACTGCTGCGCGGACATGCCCGACAGGATCGCCAGCGCCAGCTTCGGCCCGACGCCGTTGACCTTGATCAGCTCGCGGAACAGCGCGCGCTCCTGCTTGTCGTTGAAACCGTACAGCAGCTGCGCGTCTTCACGCACCACGAAGTGGGTAAACACGATGGCCTCTTGCCCCAGTTCCGGCAGCTCGTAAAAGCAGGTCATCGGCATGTGTACCTCATAGCCCACGCCGTTCGCCTCCAGTAACACCAACGGCGGCTGCTTTTCCAGAATATTTCCTCTGAGACGACCTATCATTTACCCTCCTGCAGAATGACCGGGCATGGCGCCCTGCCATGCCGTTGCTGGTAAAGCTTATAACATAAAAAAGGCTGGATGAATATCCAGCCTGAGCAATCATCGCTTTGCGTCAGCGCAAACGCCCGCGCGCCAGGTTCAACCGCCCTTCGCTCATCCGCAGCACGTTCTGGCTGAGGTGGCAGTGGGTGATAGCGATGGCCAGGGCATCGGCGGCGTCCGCCTGCGGGTTGGCCGAGAGTTTTAGCAGCGAGCGCACCATGTGCTGTACCTGCGCCTTTTCGGCCGCGCCGGTGCCGACCACGGTCTGTTTGACCTGCCGCGCCGCATACTCGAACACTTCCAGATTCTGATTCACCGCCGCCACGATCGCGACGCCGCGCGCCTGGCCGAGCTTGAGCGCCGAATCCGGGTTCTTGGCCATAAACACCTGTTCGATGGCGAAGAAATCGGGCTGAAACTGGGTGATGATCTCACTGACGCCGGCGTAAATCAGCTTCAGCCGCGTCGGCATGTCGTCCACCACCGTGCGGATGCAGCCGCTGGCGATATAGCTCAACTGACGCCCCTGCTGGCGGATAAGGCCATAGCCGGTGACGCGTGAGCCGGGATCGATACCGAGTATGATCGCCATATCTACATCCACCTTGCATGCACGGCGCCGCCGAACGGCGGCGCCCGTTTTACCGGATTACAGCGTCGCCGCCACTTCGTCGGAGATTTCACCGTTATGGTAAACTTCCTGCACGTCGTCGCAGTCTTCCAGCATATCGATCAGGCGCAACAGCTTAGGCGCGGTTTCCGCGTCCATGTCGGCCTTGGTCGATGGGATCATCGACACTTCCGCCGCTTCGGCTTCGAAGCCCGCCGCGGTCAGCGCGTCTTTCACCGCGCCCAGGCTTTCCCAGGCGGTGAACACGTCGATCGCGCCATCGTCATAGGTCACGATGTCTTCCGCACCGGCTTCCAGCGCCGCTTCCATCACGGTGTCTTCATCCAGGCCCGGTGCGTAGGTGATCACGCCCTTCTTGGTGAACAGGTAAGCCACGGAACCGTCGGTGCCGAGGTTGCCGCCGCATTTGGTGAAGGCGTGGCGCACTTCCGCCACGGTGCGGTTGCGGTTGTCGCTCAGGCATTCGATCATGACGGCGGTGCCGCCAGGGCCGTAACCTTCATAGATGATGGTTTCCATGTTGGTATCATCATCGCCGCCCACCCCGCGCGCGATGGCACGGTTCATGGTGTCGCGCGTCATGTTGTTCGACAGCGCCTTGTCCATCGCCGCGCGCAGACGCGGGTTGGAATCCGGATCGCCGCCGCCCAGCTTGGCGGCCGTGACCAGCTCACGAATAATCTTGGTGAAAATTTTACCGCGCTTGGCGTCCTGCGCCGCTTTACGGTGCTTTGTGTTGGCCCACTTACTATGACCTGCCATAAAAAAATCTCCGAAAAAAACTACTGGACTGAATTGATCACGAACTCTTCAATCGCCTGCTGATTGCTCCATGACTTGGTTAACTTCACGGCCTCGGCCGCCTCAAGCCATTGGTAAGCGTGATGCTCGGTAATCACCGGATCGCGCTCCTCGGGCAACGCCAGACAGAACCAGTGCTCTTTATTGCGCGTGGTTCCCGGCGCATAGCGATGTCGCAAATGGACAAAGAGTTCAAACTCCACGCAGCGCTGGCAATCGAACAACGGCAGGTGCTCTGCTTCGATATCGATGCCGACTTCTTCCATGACTTCACGCTGCGCGGCATGCGGCGGCGACTCATCCTGTTCCAGGCTGCCGGTGACCGACTGCCAGAACTCGGTATCGTCGCGCCGCTGTAACATCAGCACCCGACCACTGGATTTCGCGTAAATCACTACCAGGATAGATTCAGGGCGCTTGTAACTCATCACTCGCTCTCTTGTTCCGCACCGGCTTTCTTTACCACGCTGATCGCCAGCTCCTGCAGCGACGCCGGGTTGGCGAAGCTCGGTGCGTCGGTCATCAGACAGGCCGCCGCGGTGGTTTTCGGGAAGGCGATGACGTCGCGGATGTTGTCGGTGCCGGTCAACAGCATCACCAGACGATCCAGGCCGAAAGCCAGGCCGGCGTGCGGCGGCGTACCGTACTTCAACGCGTCCAGCAGGAAGCCGAACTTCTCGCGCTGTTCGTGTTCGTTAATGCCCAGAATGCTGAACACCGTCTGCTGCATTTCGCTGCGGTGGATACGCACCGAACCGCCGCCCACTTCGTAACCGTTGATCACCATGTCATAGGCGTTGGCGATGGCGTTGACCGGCGCTGCCGCCAGCTCTTCCGGGCTCATGTCGCGCGGCGAAGTGAACGGGTGGTGCATGGCCGCCAGGCCGCCCTCTTCGTCTTCTTCGAACATCGGGAAGTCAACCACCCACAGCGGTGCCCAGCTGTCGAGTTGCGTCAGCGCCAGATCGCGACCCAGCTTCAGACGCAGCGCGCCCATCGCATCGGTGACAATCTTGAAGCTGTCGGCGCCGAAGAACAGGATATCGCCGGTCTGCGCATCGGTGCGCGCCAGGACCGCTTCCAGCACGTCCGCGCTGAGGAATTTGGCGATCGGGCTCTGCACGCCTTCCATGCCGGCGGCGCGGTCGTTGACTTTCAGCCACGCCAGGCCTTTGGCGCCGTAGATGTTGACGAAAGCGCCGTACTCGTCGATCTGCTTGCGGGTCAGCTGTGCGCCGCCCGGTACGCGGATCGCCGCCACGCGGCCTTTGGCGTCGTTGGCCGGGCCGGAGAAGACTTTAAACTCGACGTCTTTGACCAGGTCAGCCACGTCCACCAGCTCCAGCGGGTTACGCAGGTCCGGCTTGTCGGAGCCAAAGCGACGCATCGCTTCGGCGAAAGTCATGACCGGGAAATCGCCCAGATCCACGCCCTTCACGTCCAGCCACAGTTCGCGCGCCAGTTTCTCCATCACTTCACGTACCTGATCGGCGGTCATGAAGGAGGTTTCGACGTCGATCTGGGTGAATTCAGGCTGACGGTCCGCACGCAGGTCTTCGTCACGGAAGCATTTGACGATCTGGTAGTAACGATCGAAGCCGGACATCATCAGCAGCTGTTTGAACAGCTGTGGGGACTGCGGCAGCGCGTAGAATTTGCCCTTGTGCACGCGGCTCGGCACCAGGTAATCGCGGGCACCTTCCGGCGTCGCCTTGGTCAGCATCGGCGTTTCGATATCGAGGAAGCCGTGGCTGTCCATGAAGCGGCGAACGAAGCTGGTGATTTTGGCGCGGGTCTTCAGACGCTCGGCCATTTCCGGGCGACGCAGATCCAGGTAGCGGTATTTCAGGCGCGCTTCTTCGCTGTTGACCTGGTTGGAGTCCAGCGGTAGCGGCTCGGAGCGGTTGATGATTTCCAGCGCGTGGGCGAACACTTCCACTTCGCCGGTGGCCATATCTTTATTGATCTGGCTGTCCGGACGCGCACGCACGGTGCCGACGATCTGGATGCAGAACTCATTGCGCAGGTCGTAGGCCTTGTCGAACGCCACTTTCTGGTCCGGATCGAAGAACACCTGCACGATGCCTTCGCGGTCGCGCATATCAATAAAGATCAGGCCGCCGAGATCGCGACGACGATTGACCCAACCACACAGAGTGACTTCCTGGCCCACGTGGGACAGATTCAACTGCCCGCAATATTCAGTACGCATACGCTATCCTTTTACACAGCCGATGCCGCGCCGGGCTACTGCGCCCCTGTCGCGCGGCTGTTATCTGATAAATTCTACTTGTTACCCGGTTTAAAATCCGTCGCATACCAGCCGGTACCCTTAAGCTGGAAACCGGAGGACGAGATCAACTTGGTCAACGCGGGCTGCCCACACGCCGGGCAGTCTGCCAGCGGCGCATCGGAAAATTTTTGCAATTTCTCTAACCGATGGTTGCAAGCACCACATGCATATTCATAAATCGGCATAGGTCGTTGGATTAAAGAGTGTTGAAAAAAGGGAGTCATTATAAAGGAAATTCATCCGCCCGATAAGTGCGAACACAGCATTGTTACTGCACTAAATGGCGCGTTTTCGTTCGAATCAACACATCGATTAACAAATTTCCCATTAACCTGCGACAGTTTTTTCACGTAGCCTGATTCTCCCCCGGTTTGCGCCGTACGCTGCTCGCCTGGCGCGCCGAACAGTTTTTATCCACTTCGCAACGAGATGAAATCCATGCTGAAACTTGACGCCCAAACCACCGCTCTGGTGCTGATCGATTTGCAAAACGGCATTCTGCCCTACGCCGGCGGCCCGCACAGCGCCGACCAGGTAGTGGCGAACGCCGCCCTGCTGGCCGCGCGTTTTCGTCTGCTGGGCGCGCCGGTGCTGCTGGTGCGCGTCGGCTGGTCCGACACCTTCGCCGAAGCGCTGAAACAGCCGGTGGACAAACCGGCTCCCGCGCCCGCCGGCGGCTTGCCGGTCAGTTGGTGGGAGTTCCCCGCACCGCTGGCGGTCAATGACAGCGATATTCTGGTCACCAAACGCCAATGGGGCGCCTTCTACGGCACCGATCTGGATTTACAGCTGCGCCGCCGCGGCATCAAATCCGTGGTGCTGGGCGGCATCTCCACCAATATTGGCGTAGAGTCCACCGCTCGCGCCGCCTGGGAACACGGCTATGAACTGGTGATCGCCGAAGACGTCTGCAGCGCGCAGAACGCGGAAATGCACCGCTTCGCGTTCGAACACATCTTCCCACGTCTGGCGCGGGTGCGCGACACCGGCGAAATTCTTGCCGCGCTCGAGCGGTAACGTTAAGTTGTAGCCTGATGATCTCAGTAAAGGAAGACGACGCCGTGATCTACATCGGATTGCCGCAGTGGCAACATGCGGCCTGGAACCGCATCGGGCTGCGTGACTTGGCGGATTACAGCCGCTACTTCAACTGCGTGGAAGGTAACACCACCTTCTACGCGCTGCCGAAGCTGGAAATCGTGCAGCGCTGGCGCGACATGACCGGCGACGATTTTCGCTTCTGCTTCAAATTCCCGTCGGACATCAGCCACAAGGCGGCCCTGCGTAACTGCGCCGCCGAGCTGCAGGCGTTTTACCACTGCCTGAGCCCGGTGCATCAGCGCATCGGCCAACTGTGGCTGCAGCTGCCCGCCGCCTTCGGCCCTGACGAGCTGCCGCGCATGTGGCAATTCTTCGAAAGCCTGCCGAAAGAATTCACCTACGGTGTTGAAGTGCGTCATCCGGCGTTTTTCGCCAAGGGCGAGGCAGAGCGTGCGCTGAATCAGGGGTTGCACCAGCGCGGCATCAATCGGGTGATCCTCGACAGCCGCCCGGTGCATCACGCCGCCCCCCATACCGCCGCCGTGCGCGATGCGCAGCAGAAAAAACCGAAGCTGCCGGTGCATGCCCTGGTCACCGCCGACCAACCGCTGGTGCGCTTTATCGGCGGCGATCAGCTGGCCGACAACCTGCGCTGGTTCGAAGCCTGGCAGCAAAAACTGCCGCTGTGGCAGCAACAGCATCAGCCTTATCTGTTTATTCATACGCCGGACAACGGCGATTCGCCCCAGCAGGCGCAAAAAATTTGGCAGCAGCTGCGCCTGGCGATCCCCGATTTGCCTGCGCCGCCGGACTGGCCGGAACAGGATGCACTGTTTTGACCTATTAATCTGACCAATAACATCAAATATTTCCCCGCGACAGTGAATACAATGACGGCTATGATGCTGGCTGCCAGTTTTGGTTAGGGAACGGAGTTAAAAATGGTAAGCGCGCTTTATGTGGTGCTCGGCGCATTGTTGTTGATCAAACTCTCTTATGACGTAGTCAGATTAAGGATGCAGTACCGCGTAGCCTACGGCGACGGCGGTTTCTACGAATTGCAGACCGCCATCCGCGTGCATGGCAACGCCGTTGAATACATTCCGATCGCTGCCGTATTGCTGGTGATCATGGAGATGAACGGCGCGGAAATCTGGATGATTCACCTCTGCGGCCTGATGCTGATGGCCGGGCGGCTGGTGCATTACTACGGTTTGCGCAACCGCGAGGTTCGCTGGCGCCGTTCAGGCATGGCCGCGACCTATATCTCTTTGCTGTTGATGGTTCTGGCAAATATCTTCTATCTACCCTGGGATCTGATTTTTAGCCTGCATTGATCCCGTTTTATCATCAGGCGGCCGCGCCGCCTGCTTCCGCTCCGCTTTTTTGCGCTTTTCTGTTAGACTACGCAGCTTCGAATTCTGAACTGATTTGCCGCTATGCCAAACCGCGATACCCTTTTCTCCGCCCCCATCGCCAAATTGGGCGACTGGACCTTCGACGAACGCGTTGCCGAAGTGTTCCCCGACATGATCCAACGCTCCGTTCCCGGCTATTCCAACATCATCTCGATGATCGGCATGCTGGCCGAACGCTTTGTGCAACCCGACAGCCGGGTGTATGACCTGGGCTGCTCGCTGGGCGCGGCAACGCTGTCGATGCGGCGGAATATCAAGGTGCCCGGCTGCAATATCGTCGCCGTCGACAATTCGCCGGCGATGGTGGAACGTTGTCGCCGCCATATTGACGCCTTCCGCGCCGACACGCCGGTTGACGTCATCGAAGCCGACATTCGCGACATCGACATCGAGAACGCCTCGATGGTGGTGCTGAACTTTACGCTGCAGTTCCTCGAACCGGCCGATCGCCTGCGCCTGCTGGAGAAAATTTATCGCGGCCTGCGCCCGGGCGGCGCACTGGTGCTGTCGGAGAAGTTCAGCTTTGAAGACGCCGAAGTCGGCGAACTGCTGTTCAACATGCATCACGATTTCAAACGCGCCAATGGGTACAGCGAGCTGGAGATCAGCCAAAAACGCAGCATGCTGGAAAACGTGATGCTGACCGACTCGGTAGAGGCACATAAGGCGCGCCTGCATCAAGCCGGGTTCGAGCATGCCGAAGTGTGGTTCCAATGCTTCAACTTCGGTTCGTTGATCGCCCTGAAAGCGGGGGATGCGCAATGATCGAGTTCGGTGATTTCTATCAGCGCATCGCCAAAAGCCCCCTCAGCCATTGGCTGGACACCCTGCCTGCGCAGCTCAGCGCCTGGCAACGCGAATCGCTGCACGGCAAATTCAAACAGTGGTTTAACTCGGTGGAACATTTGCCGACGCTGACCCCAACCCGCCTCGATCTGCTGCACGGCGTGCGCGCCGAGATGGAGCCCGGCCTGTCGCCGGGCCAGCTCGAGGGCATCGAGAAAATGCTGCGCACCCTGATGCCATGGCGTAAAGGGCCGTTCTCGCTGTATGGCATCGATATCGATACCGAATGGCATTCCGACTGGAAGTGGGATCGCGTGCTGCCGCACATTTCTCCGCTAGCCGGCCGCACCATTCTCGACGTCGGCTGCGGCAGCGGCTATCACCTGTGGCGCATGATCGGCGCCGGCGCACACTTTGCCGTCGGCATCGATCCGATGCAGCTGTTCCTGTGCCAGTTCGAAGCGGTGCGCAAGCTGTTGGGTGGCGATCAGCGCGCCCACCTGCTGCCGCTCGGCATCGAGCAGTTGCCGGATCTGGCGGCGTTCGACACCGTGTTCTCAATGGGGGTGCTATATCACCGCCGCTCGCCGCTCGATCATCTCTATCAGCTGAAAAATCAGCTGGTGGCTGAAGGGGAGCTGGTGCTGGAAACGCTGGTGGTGGAAGGCGATCGCCACCAGGTGCTGGTGCCGGGCGATCGTTATGCACAGATGCGCAACGTGTATTTCATTCCTTCCGCCGAAGCGCTGAAATGCTGGCTGGAGAAGTGCGGTTTCGTCGACGTGAAGATCGCCGATATGTGCGTCACCAGCCTCGAAGAGCAGCGCCGCACCGACTGGATGACCAGCGAGTCACTGGCCGAATTCCTCGATCCGAACGATCGCAGCAAAACGATCGAAGGCTATCCGGCGCCCCTGCGCGCCGTGCTGACCGCCAAAAAACCCTAGCGTTCGCTAATCGGGCCGGCCTGAGCCGGCCCGAATTTACCCGTTGTCGACATCGACAATCCGCAGCTCATACACCATGGTCGCGTTCGGCGGGATCTGCGGCGCATAGCCCGTTTCTCCGTACGCCAACGCCGGCGGCACCACCATTGTCAGAGAGCCATGATTTTTCAGATGGCCGATCGCCTCGCGGAACAACGGCGGATAGGCAGAGAGTGGCTGTGACATCACCTTCCCACTGCGATCCATATCCTGAATCACGCTGCCGTCGGTTAAGCTCTCTTTCACCACAATGTCTACCCGTGCGTTTTCCTTAATGGCTTCATCACCTACATAATCGATGCGATACCAGAAACCGGCAGGCGACTTCTGCGTGCCTTTCTTCTTTTTAAACTCGGTGACGAACGCCTCGCCCTTGCTGGTCTGCACCTTCGCCGCCTGGTTTCTGGCGTCGTTCACCGTTTTTTCCGACTCCGCCAGCGCGCGGGTCAACTGTGCATCGCTTAGTTGGTAATGGCCGTTGAAGGTATCGATCACGCCCGCCAGCAGCAGGGTTTTATCGGGATTGATGCCCCAATTTTTACGCTCCGCCAGCATCGTTTGAATATCGCGTCCCAAAGCGACACCGGCAGCATAGCTCTGCTGTTCCGGCTTTTTCTTGAGCGCCTGCGCATCAGGCAGCCATTTGGCCCGCGATCTCAGCCCGCTCAGCTCGTCTTGCAAAGCTTGCTGCGCCTGATGGGCGGCCGCCAGCTCCGTTGCCGTTTTATCCGCCTGCAGTGTCGCTTTATCCCGCTGCTGCGCAGCCTGCGCGCTTTCCGCCGTTACCACCGCCAAACGTTGTTCCAACGCTTTAGCTTGTTCGGTTTGCGTCTTGTTTTTTTCCTGCAGCTGCGCCAGCTGCTGCTGCAGTTCACCCGTCGCCTTGGCGGCTTCGGCCTTTTGCTGCGCCAGCGCCGTCTTCAGGCTTTTCTCTTGCTGCTCGGCCTGTTGGCGTTGACCATCACGCTCTTTCTGTAGCTGCGCCAGCTGCTGCTGAAGTTCACCCGCCGCCTTGACGGCTTCGGCCTTTTGCTGCGCCAGCGCCGTCTTCAGGCTTTTCTCTTGCTGCTCAACCTGTTGGCGTTGATCATCACGCTCTTTCTGCAGCTGCGCCAGCTGCTGCTGAAGTTCACCCGTCGCCTTGGCGGCTTCGGCCTTTTGCTGCGCCAGCGCCGTCTTCAGGCTTTTCTCTTGCTGCCCACCCTGCTGCCGTTGGCCCTCCTGCTCTTTTTGCAGCTGCGCCAGCTGCTGCTGCAGTTCGCCCGTCAGCCTGGCAGCCTCGGCCTTCTGCTGTTCCAGCTCAGCGGCGGCCGCTTTTTTATCCTGCTCATAACGCTGGCGCGCTTTATCGTTGGTGGTCTGGGCCGCCGCCAGTTTCTCCTGCCAAGCCTTATCCGCCTGTTCAGGCAACGCCGCCAGCCGTTGTTCCAGCAAGGCAATGCGCCGGTCGCGCTCCTCGGTTTGCTGCTTTTGCCGCGCTAACGCCGCCTGCGCTTCGGCGATCTGCGCCTGAGCCTTGCGCTCCTGCGGCGTCAGGTTCAGCGCCTGTCGTACGCCGCTGGCGAAGTCGCTCAACGCGCTCAAATCAGGCGCCGGTGTCGGTTTATCGGCAGCGGTCAGGGACGACGCAACCCGCAACGCGGTCAACTCCTGTTGCAGGGATTGAAGAGCGGCTTGCTGTTGCTCCAATCGAGTCTCTTTCTCGCGCAGCGTCTTTTGCAACTGAGCCAGTTGCTTTCTCTGTGAGCTCGTTTCACGAGCTTGAACCGGCCGGGACGCCGGCTTTTGGCTTTCCTGGGATGGGGTAACCACGGTCTCGGCTGCCGGCGCGTCCTGCCGCTGGTAACGCTCGGCAAACTGCAATAATGCCGGCACATCGTCATCCGCCCCGGCCACCGCCGGCGCAAACGCCAGCGGTATCATCAGGCTCAGTAAGGCCTTTCTTGCACGAGGGGTCATTGGGCGCGTTCTCCGCGCTCAGCCAGGCCGGTCATCATGGCAGAACTGATGTCCGCGCAAAGACGGCTGGTGCGATAACGATACAGGGCGTCGACGGTTTCCTGCGTGCCCGTGTTGACCCGCTGGCGTACCCCGGCATACTGCGCGGCGCCGCCCATCAAGGTATCGAATTCGCGTTTGAATTTTTGGTATTTTTCGTTATCCATGCCGCGCATGGCATCCAACTCGCGCTGGCACTGCTGCATGCGCTCGGCCTCACGCTGCCGTTTGTCTTGTTCCGCAATTTCTTCTGCGCTGGGCGGCTGGCTTAATGTAGAAACAGGTCGCTTGGCGGTCTGGCAGCCGGTCAGGGCCAACGTCAGTAAAAGCGCCGCGCTCAAACAGTGTGCCGTTCGGGTCATTATCGTTATCTCCTTGTTTAGTCCGCCGTTAACGCGCCCTGCGGCTGCGCCGACGGCTCTCCTCAATTGATGCTGTGATGTTCCGGCCATAAGGCAGGCGATGAACAGGTAAAAATACCGGCGCGGTGACGAGCGGCAGAACGCAAACCATTCACCACGGAAATACATACCAAAAAATCATTTAATATTATGATATTTAAAGGATTTTAACTCACAAACTTATCAGCAGGGCATGGCGATCGCAAGAAGAGATGGGGCCGCCGACCGAATAACAGCGTTGAAACGGTGCTGCGTCTTGACAAGGTACCAGGCCAACGCATGCTCCAATTGCCGCGGCCTGAACTTCACGCTGTATCAGCACCCAGCAAACCTCATCGACTTTTTGAAACGTCCATCCTGATTGAGAATCGTGTTGCCAACCAACAGGAGAAATTTCATGAACAATATGATTAGTGTTAATAACATCAGTGAATTGCGTAATCTGACGCCAGTTACAGATGACCAGATTGTCTTTTTAGTTTCTCACACCCCCGGACATTTCACCGGCGGCGGCGAATTCTATTATGCGAAAACGGATACAACCAGTGCGGACAATAACGGTACCGTGGTGGTTACAACGGGAGGAGCCCGCTGGAAACGACTGGATCAGAAACTGACTTTCGATCACTTCGGCGCTGATCCTAGTGGCACTTCCACCTCTGACGCAGCAATCAGCGCGACATTAAACTATGCCGCGAGTTTAAAAAACAAAGTGGTCTATGCTTCGGAAAATGCTCAATATCTGCTGACCAGCACTCAACCTATCAACGTCGCTAATGGCATCACAGTCAGAGGATCCCGCCGCGGTCTTGCTCAAGGCCCTGCAAGTCTTACAAACAATGGCCCTAATCGGGCAGGCCTTGCGGACGATAGTGCTTTCATCATCAAAAAGCCGGCAGGTGCGGTTTGTTTCGCCTGCGATAAGAACGTTGTCTTTGATGGTTGGTCGTTCCTCTATCCAGATCAGAAATATACTGCCACCCAGCCGGAGGCGTTTGTTCCATACGGGGCCACCATTACCGCAACCGGCGCTCTGTCAGTCGCCAACTGCCGTTATGTAGGCGCCTATGATTTTGTTGAAGCTCGTGGAGAAGCCAACAACTTTGAGAATATCTACGGTTGGGCAGTACGCTGCGACTACAGGGTTTATGAAAGCAGGGACATCAACAGATTTACCAATGTTCACGTCAATGCCAACGTCGTGCGCCCGACAGAAAACGCGGTGACTGCCTCTATCGCTGTAACCGGTTCTTGTGCTTTCAATCTCGATCGCCACGACAATACGTTTATGGTGAATGTGTTCTCTTATGGCAAAAAGATCTTTATCAAAACTACAACACAAGGAACCTCCTATTTAGGCGGCCTTAGCCTGAGCAATTTCATGGCTGACAGAAATGGTACCGGAATTGATATCGACTCGGATTCCTCCGCCAATATTCAAATCGCCAACGGTTCTTATATTAATGACTATGGTGATACCGTTGGGGGCTTCCTGGTATTAAGAAAGTCTACTGGCCAATCAAATATCACCCCAGTGCAAATCAGCAATGTTAACTTCGCTACCGCTAATGGACCGAAGGGTTCACTCTCTCCTCAGGCCGTTCGCTTCGAAGCGAACGGCGGGTATCAACTTTCATTCAGCAACACCGTCATGCCAATGTGGACGAACGGCAGTCTGAACAATGAAGCGGGTTACAACATTCTTAGAGGCACACTGAGCATTGCGCAACGCAGCTACCAGCTACATGCGGCTCCGCTAAATTGTTTGACGAACAGCAATATGATCGCCATCGGTGCTGACAAACAGCCTGTAGGCTGGTTTATTGACGGAAATCTGACGGCGGATAGCAATATCCTGACCGCCAATGGAGATAACCCGGCTTATAAAGGTTTAGGTCAACGTATTCATCGGAGCATGGGACTGAGAACATTCTGGGCCATCGCATCCTCTATCGGCGATCAATCTACCGCGCAAGCTTCGACTGGCATTTGGGCCCGCTCGTTCAACGATAACTATACCGACACTGTCGAGAGCAATGAAGCTATTCCCTGGATACGCATCGGCAACCTTTACTACGCGCGTTTTGTCATGAACAACAATCGCACTATCCACGATATCCTGATCAATCCCGGAAATGGCAATAATGCGGTGCGCGTTTTAAACTGCGGCATTACTCCGGGCGAAGTCTTCAACTTCTCGCCCGATGCACAGCACTAATCATCCACATGACTAGTCCTGGCATAGGTTGACACTTTTATGCCTGTAAAACGCCTGATGCACCGCATCGGGCGTTTTATATTTTAGCGACTGGTGAGGCCGCTCTCCGTTGTAAATTTCTATCGATTCCCTCACCATCTTTCTTGCCTGCTCCAGATCTGCCGGGCGTGATAGCAAAAACTCCGTCTTTAGTATCCCGTTCACCCTTTCCGCCAATGCGTTCTGATAGCAGTCATAGCCATCTGTCATTGAGCATATTAGCCCGTATTTTTCATGGATTGACTGGTAACCTGCTGAACAATATTGTATTCCACGGTCCGAGTGATGGATCAGTGGCTGAGTCGTTTTTCTCTGCTTTAAGGCCTGTTTCAGAACCTGCACGACATTGTCAGTACGCAGATCGCTGTGTACATGATGGCCCATTATTTTCCTTGAGCAGGCATCCGTTATCAGGCTCAGATAGACCATGCCATTCCGGGTTGGCAGATAGGTAATATCTGCTACCCATACCTGTTCTGGTCGCCTGACCACCACCTGTTCCGGTCCCGTTTTTAATAAATTGGGATGTCGCCGAAAACGATGATGGCTGTCCGTTGTTTTATGGTACGCCCGTCTGACTGGCACCAGCAGCCGGCGTTCCTTCAGCAGAGAGAACAACCGGTCACGTCCGACATGCAATCCATCATCTGATTGTTTATTCAGTAGATAATGCGACTTACGGGTCCCGATACGCGCCTGACGTACTCTTATCGTTTTAACAAAATCGACGATCCGGACATCACGAGCCCGCTGCTTACTAAGCCGTGTATTGTGCTGATATCAGGCTTGTCGGCTGTGTCCCAGGAACTGACAGGCCCGGGTAATGGTTATTTTTTGGGGCTGTTTTTGCGTGAGGACTTGCCTGGCCGCTTTTTTATGACACTGATCCCATAGTCATTTTTCAGCACGTTAACGACAGCATCCAGGAACTCCGCTTTCTGGGTGACCAGCTCAAGCTGTTCTTCAAGTTCCCTGATCCTTTGCTCAGGAGTTAAAGGGGCAGACGGTTGGCTCATGGGCAACTCCCGGCTGGAGAGAGAGGGAAGACCTGGGGCCCAGTTAAGGTGGCCATGCTTGCGTAACCAAGTCAGAACGGTCGAACGTCCCTGAATACCATAGCGCAGTTGAGCCTGTTTGTAGGTCATTTCGCCTTTTTCAACCTGCTCAACAACAGCAATTTTAAAAGACAAAGGATAGTCGCGTTGTGTGCGTTTAAACTCGGCCATTATCACGTTCTCCGGATTTAAGTCGAAAACGTGTCAACGCTATTCAGGACGGGTCAAAGACATAAAAAAAGCCCCGGCAAAACGCCGGGGCCTGGTACTTGCGCGATCGCCGAGAGCTCAGTGACACGCAAAGGGGTCTTACGGCCCGGAAACCGGTTTTCAAACGCGGTTAGCTGCGTGATTATGCGCTTTGCGCCAGGGGATCAACCAAGGCCAGCGCGTTTTTCATCGCCTCCACCATTTCGCCATCCACGCAATAATGGCTAAATTCGTCAAACTCGTTATCGGAGCACATGGTGACGCCCGCCTTGCGGTAACGCATGGTCGACGGTACCAGATGGCCGGAAGAGCTGTGCAGTTCATGCAGACCGATGTCGACAAACTTGTGCAGATTGCTGAGGCGCACGCCGGCACCCGCCATGATCACCGGGCCGTGACTGGCCTGGCGCAAATCTCGCAGCAGCGGCAGGCCCAGTTCGGCGTTCTGCTGTTGGCCGGAGGTTAGAATGCGCGCTACGCCCAGCTCGGTCAGTTGTTCCAACGCCACCATCGGGTTCTGGCACATGTCGAACGCGCGATGGAACGTCACCGCCATGCCCTCGCACAGCTTCATCACTTCGCGCATGCGCGGCAGATCGATGTGCCCTTCTTCGTCCAGCATGCCGACCACTACGCCGGGGAACCCCATCTCGCGGATCTGGCGGAGATCCTGTTTGATCACCTCGAAATCCACCGCGCCGTAGCAGAAATCGCCACCGCGAGGACGAACGATCGGATGCACCGGGATCGCCACCCGCTCGCGCGCCAGACGCAGCGTGCCATAACTCGGCGTCAATCCCCCCTCGCTCTGGCTGGCGCACAACTCGATACGATCGGCGCCTGCCCGTTCGGCCGTCAGCGCGCAGTCGACGCTAAAGCAACAAACTTCCAGTTTTATCATTGTCACCCCCAGATAACGGCCAACATACGGCGGCAATTGTTCATTTCTTCATTTCTCACGTAGGCTCATGCTTAGGCATAAACCGGCTCAGGGTTGTAACTATGGCATTCAATTTTGATCAATGGGTAGACCGCAGTCACAGTGACAGCGTTAAGTGGGATAAATATCGCGACCGAGACATTATTCCGCTTTGGGTCGCCGACAGCGATTTCACCTCGCCGCCGGCGGTGATCGAAGCCTTGCAGCGTCGCGTGGCGCACGGCGTATTCGGCTACACTCACCCATCCCCTGATCTTATTGAGGTTTTTACCCGCCGCATGGTAGAGCGCTACGGCTGGCACATCAAGCCTGAATGGATCATTTTCCTGCCTGGGCTGGTATGCGGCCTGAACCTGTGCGTGCGTGCCTGCACCGAAGAACACCAGAGCACGCTGGCCCCCTCTCCCATTTATCCGCCGTTCCGCAAAGCGGCCAAATTCGCCGGGCGTAAGCACCTCTCAGTGCCGCTAACGGCGGTAGGCCAACGCTGGGTGTTGGACTTCCCCGCGATGCGTGATCGGCTTAGCGGCAACGAGAAGCTCCTGTTGCTGTGCAACCCGCAGAACCCCGGTGGCACCGTTTATCGCCGGGATGAGCTGTTGCAGCACCATCAGTTCGCTCGCGAGCACGATTTAATCGTCTGTTCCGATGAAATCCACTGCGAGCTGCTGCTTGAACCCGGCGTGCGGCATACCCCTTTTGCTACCCTGAATGACGATGCGGCCCAACGCAGCGTGACGCTGATGTCGCCGTCAAAAACGTTTAATCTTGCCGGGCTGGGCGCTTCACTGGCGATCGTTCCCAACGAAGCGCTGCGACAAAGGCTGAAACGCGCGCGCAGCGGCATCGTGCCGGAGGTCAATCTGCTGGCGCTGGTGGCGGCACAGGCGGCTTATCAATACGGGCAGCCCTGGCTGGACGAGCAGCTGATTTATCTACGTGCCAATCGCGATCGGCTGATCGAGCGCATCAACGCCATGCCGGGGTTGACGGTTTTGCCAATCGAAGCCACCTACCTGGCGTGGATCGATTGCAGCGCTTTACCGGTGGACAACCCGCATCAGTTCTTCGAACGCGCGGGCGTAGGATTAAGCGCCGGTTTGGATTTCGGCGATCGGCGCTTTGTGCGGCTTAACTTTGGTTGCCGGTGGGCCCTGCTCGATGAAGCGCTCGATCGCATGGCGCGAGCCTGTGCGGCACTGCCCGGCTAACCTTGTTCGCTGGCGACGATATCTCGAATGGAATAAGGATGAAACTTTATCGTCACCGTTCCGTCGGTGATGGCCAGCGTCGGGTTCGGTAGCCGCTCGCCCTCGCCTTTTGGCGAGCTTTGCTTCAGTTTGATCCCCGGGGCCAGCAGCGCTTCATCGGCAAGGTAGCTCAACGCCCGGGCGTGCAGCGTCTGTGGATCGCCACTGAGCACTAATTCGACGTGTTCCCAACCTTCGTGCGGATAGCGTTTCTCCCCGGGATACGGCAGCTCGACGCAGTCTATCTGCCACGGCCCCACGGCCAGCGGCTGCGACAAATCGAACAGACAGATAGGTCGCCCGTTGATCATCGACTCGGACAGCAGTGTCCCGCACTGCATCAGCCCCTGGCGCCAGCGTTCGGCAGTGGCGTTCTGATGACAGCGCAGAGAGATGTGATCGGCGGTAAACGCGGCCAGATCAAGCCGCAATTTGGCGGCAAATTGATGCAATGCCTGCTCGAAACGCGGCAGGTCGAGCACCAGGTCGTCCAGCTCGGCAATGGCCTGCAAGGGGGTGGTCATAGAAACCTCAAAACAACGGAACGCATGTGAAACGCCGTAATTTACACGGAGGCGACAGCGCTCGCCAGCATTGCGAGGTTTTTCGGTTGCCGTTCAGAATGATTTTCGACTGTGTGCATGGGGAATAGAAACCTGAGAACTTATTAATATGACAGCTTATAAAATCAACAAAAAAATAAAAAATAACATTTTTCGCAGTTCATTAAACCCTTTTATCATGACGCAAGGATTTAAGTTATTTTACACAAAATCGTACATGGCATGCAGGTCAAACTGATTGAATAGGTTGGCTTACTGAAGTCTTTCCCACTCATCAAAGCCGCACAAAACACGATACTCAACCCATTGTAAAAAAAGACAATAAAATCCAAAAACTGATAAAAACCTAAGGATTATCTTAATTTAACACCGAGCAATTGATTCATCGAGGCAACTCAGCTACTTTGGAGGAAATTTAAATTCGAGATGATCATTATGTTATTGCTGACGATATCCTTGGTGTTGATAATTATCGCCGTATACGCCATCTACCGTCATTTCAAATCACGCAGCGGCAACACGCTGGATGCCGGTCGCCGCAATAAAAAGCGCTAGCTTTGCAACTCTCCCCTTCGTACATTCTGTCAGGTCATTCTGCTTTCACCTTCCGGCCATCAACGCGCCGCACCCGACAACAGTTTCATCGCTGCGGCCGCGCCAACTGCTGACGGGCTCCGTCAGATCGGTTACAATCGCAGGCTGTTTTGTGGAGGCCGCCCATCGCGCCCGCCACCGTTGAATCCCACAGGGGTTGGCTTCAGCCCCTCGTTCGTCATTAAGGTAACCCGGTGAATATTCAGGTTCTTCTTTCAGATAAAGTCAGCCAGGCGCTGATCGCCGCTGGCGCGCCAGCCGATTGCGAAGCGCAGGTCCGCCCATCCGCCAAGGCGCAGTTTGGTGATTACCAGGCCAATGGCGTGATGTCCGTCGCCAAAAAGCTGGGCATGCCACCCCGTCAACTGGCGGAAAAAGTGGTGCAACTGCTGGATCTCGGCGACGTCGCCGCTAAAGTGGAAATCGCCGGCCCCGGCTTTATCAACATTTTCCTGAACAGCGACTGGGTCGCGCGCCAGGCCGATCGAGTGCTAAACGCACCGAAACTGGGCATCGCACCGGTTGAGCCGCAAACTATCGTTATCGACTACTCCGCGCCGAACGTGGCGAAAGAGATGCACGTCGGCCACCTGCGCTCCACCATCATCGGCGACGCCGCGGCACGTACCCAGGAGTTTCTGGGCCATAAAGTGATCCGCGCCAACCACGTCGGCGACTGGGGCACCCAGTTCGGCATGCTGATTGCCTACCTGGAAAAAATGCAGAATGAAAACGCCAGCGACATGGGCCTGTCCGATCTGGAACAGTTCTACCGCGAAGCCAAGAAGCATTACGATGAAGATGCCGAGTTCGCCGAACGCGCGCGCGCTTACGTCGTGAAGCTGCAGGGCGGCGATCAGTACTGCCTGAAAATGTGGCGCAAGCTGGTCGACATCACCATGGCGCAAAACCAGCTGACCTATAACCGCCTGAACGTCACGCTGACCGAAGACGACGTGATGGGCGAAAGTCTGTATAACGCGATGCTGCCGGGCATCGTCGCCGATCTGAAAGCCAAAGGGCTGGCGGTGGAAAGCGAAGGCGCTACCGTGGTGTTCCTCGACGAATACCAGAACAAGGACGGCGATCCGATGGGCGTCATCATCCAGAAAAAGGATGGCGGCTACCTCTACACCACCACCGATATCGCCTGCGCCAAGTATCGCTACGAAACCCTGGGTGCCAATCGCGTCCTGTATTACATCGACTCCCGTCAGCATCAGCACCTGATGCAGGCCTGGACCATCGTGCGCAAGGCCGGTTACGTGCCGGAGTCCGTCTCGCTGGAACACCACATGTTCGGCATGATGCTGGGCAAAGACGGCAAGCCGTTCAAAACCCGCTCGGGCGGTACGGTGAAGCTCTCCGATCTGCTGGATGAGGCCATCGAACGCGCTGAACAGCTGATCGCCGGCAAAAACCCGGACATGCCGGAAGACGAAATGAAAACCGTGGCCCGCGTGGTCGGCATCGGCGCGGTGAAATACGCCGATCTGTCGAAAAGCCGCACCACCGACTACGTCTTCGACTGGGATAACATGCTGGCCTTCGAAGGCAATACCGCGCCTTATATGCAATACGCCTATACCCGTGTGGCATCGGTATTCAAACGCGCCGGCATCGACGAAACCAGCCTGACGCTGCCGCTGACGCTGACCGAAGAGCGCGAAATTGCGCTGGCCACCCGTCTGCTGCAGTTCGAAGAAGTGCTCACCACCGTCGCGCGTGAAGGCACGCCTCACGTCATGTGCAGCTACCTGTACGATCTGGCCGGCCTGTTCTCCGGTTTCTACGAGCACTGCCAGATCCTGAACGCCGACAGCGAAGAAGTGCGTCAGAGCCGCCTGAAGCTGGCGCTGCTGACCTCAAAAACGCTGAAAACTGGTCTGGATACGCTGGGCATCGAAACCGTCGAACGCATGTAAACTGCGCCGCCCAGAAAGCAAAAAGGTCGCCCAGGCGACCTTTTTTTACGCTTGCCTTTGGCTCAGGCGACCCGGCGAGCAAAATCGCGCGGGCGGAAGCCCAACCCGGCCAGCACGCCAAAGTACGCCACCACACCGGCCACCACCACCGCAGCCAAGCGCAGCAAACGCTCCAGCATGTTGCCCTGATCCCAGGCAGGCATCAGCCACATCGCGCCAATCAACACGGCCGACATCACCAGCACGGCGATCACCAGCTTGGTGAGGAACAGCGCCCACCCCGGCTGCGGCTGGAAAATCTTCTGCTTGCGCAGTTGCCAATACAGCAGCGAGGCGTTCAGACATGCCGCCAAACCGATCGACAGCGCCAGGCCGGCATGCTTCAGCGGGCCAATAAACGCCAGGTTCATCACCTGCGTCATAATCAGCGTAATGATGGCGATCTTGACCGGCGTTTTGATGTCCTGCCGCGAATAGAAGCCCGGCGCCAGCACTTTAACCACGATCAGCCCCATCAGCCCTACCGAGTAAGCCACCAGCGCACGCTGCGTCATCGCCGCGTCAAAGGCGCTGAATTTGCCATACTGGAACAGCGAAACGGTCAGCGGCTTGGCCAAAATGCCGAGCGCAATGGCGCTCGGCAACGCCAGCAGGAAGCACAGGCGCAGCCCCCAATCCATCAGGCGCGAATACTCGTCGTGGTTGCCGCTCGAGAAGCTTTTGGCCAGCGACGGCAGCAGGATGGTGCCCAAGGCCACGCCCAGCACGCCGGAAGGAAACTCCATCAGGCGGTCGGCGTAGTACATCCAGGACACCGAGCCGGACACCAGGAACGAAGCGAAAATGGTGTTGATGATCAGCGAGATTTGGCTGACCGACACCCCGAGGATCGCCGGCCCCATCTGGCGCATCACGCGCCAGACCCCGGCATCGCCCAGCTTGAGGCGCGGCAATACCAGCATGCCGATCTTGCGCAGGTGCGGCAGTTGATACCCCAGCTGCAGCACGCCGCCCACCACCACCGCCCAGGCCAGCGCCAGCACCGGCGGATTGAAATACGGGGCCGCGAACAGCGCGAAGCCGATCATGCTGACGTTAAGCAGCGTTGGCGCAAAGGCCGGGATCGAGAAACGGTTCCAGGTATTGAGGATCGCCCCCACCAGCGACGCCAGTGAGATCAACAGAATATAGGGGAATGTAATGCGCAGCAGCGCCGACGTCAGGGCAAACTTGTCGGGCGTATCGGTAAAGCCCGGCGCGGTGATATAGATCACCCAGGGCGCGGCCAGCATCCCCAGCACCGTCACCACCGCCAGCACCAGCGTCAACAGCCCGGAGACATAGGCGATAAAAGTGCGCGTCGCCTCTTCACCCTGCTGGCTCTTGTATTCGGCCAGGATCGGCACGAAGGCCTGCGAAAATGCCCCTTCGGCAAAGATACGGCGTAACAGATTAGGGAGTTTGAACGCCACGAAGAAGGCGTCCGTTGCCATGCCGGCCCCGAACACGCGCGCGACGATTGCATCGCGGGCAAAGCCCAACACCCGCGAAAACATCGTCATCGAGCTGACGGCAGCCAAGGATTTGAGTAGGTTCATGTGGTTGTCTGATAGGTACCGTAAATATCAACGCCTGCAACAGCAGGCGTCAGTGAAACAATCGGCTCAGTTTACGCATCCGGAAAAGAATAGCTACCGCCATATGTTACATAGAGTTATCCCGCAGCAAACGCTCGACCACCCGCTGGGCGACCAGCGCCTGTTCGCCGCCGGTTTCCGGCGCGCTCTGGTTGGCGACGGCATTAAGGAAATGCCGTACCGCCCCGTCGAAGCCGCGTTGCACCAGCGTGCTTTGCCAGCCCGGCACCGGCTGTTCCAACACGCCCTGCGCATCTTCACGCTGCCAGTGGCGCATATCGGTCAACTGATACAGCGCGCCGTCGGTCACCGCCTGCACGCTTTCACGCTGGCTGCCGCCCCGGCGATGCATGCTGGTCGTCACCTGCGTGTCGCCGCAGGCGAAGTGGTGCTCGGCATACAGCATTTCACCGGCGGCGTTGGCCTGCAAACGGCCGCTCAGCAGTTGCTCGCGCCCGCCCGCCAGCCACAGCGCGGTGTCCACCACGTGCAGATAGTCATCCAACAGGGTAAAACGCAGATCGTGCGGGCCGACGCTGTCCGTCCGATGTTTGTCCATGCGAATGGAAGCCGGCTGATTCATTTGCTGTTTGAGCTGCCGGTAAAGCGGCGCGAAACGGCGGTTGAACCCCACCATCAGCTTTTTGCCTCGCCGCTCGGCCAACTCGAGCAACTGCTCACCCTGCTCCAGCGTTTCCGCCAGCGGCTTATCGACGTAAACGTGCACGCCGCGGTTCAGCAGCTCGCCTATCACGGAAAAATGGCTGGCGGTGCTGCTGTGGACAAAAACCGCGTCGCACTGTTCGGCCAGGCTGTCCAGACGGGAGAAACAGGCCATGCGGTAGCTGTCGCACAGCGGCTGCGCTTTTTGCTGATTGGGCGAAAAACCGCCCACCAGCGTCCAATCCGCCGCCTGGCCGAGGATTGGCAGGTAAGCCTTCTGCGCAATACTGCCCAATCCCACCACGCCCACACGCAATTTAGTCATTCGCTTCCCTCGCCAACAGATGTTGCACCAGCCGTTTCAATTCCGATACTTCGTTTTCCAATGCGCTGACCCTGGCGCTCAGGTCGCCGTCGACCTCAGACTCAAGCGCCGCCGGCGCTTCATCAATCTGGCCGCTGAACAGGTGCATGAACCGGCTTTCGCGTTTGCCCGGCTCACGCGCCAGGCGCACCACGAACGGGCCATCTTCGCGCGTAGCCAGCTGCTGCAGCACCTGTTCGACCTCGCTGACATCGTTGAACTCGTGCATCCGGTTGGTGCGGGTGCGCAGCTCGCCCGGCGTTTGCGCGCCGCGCAGCAATAAGGTGGCGATCACCGCCAGTTCGGCGGGCGAGAGTTTCAGTTGGCCGAACTCGGAGTTGCAAAACCGCTGTTCGTACTTGACTACCCGGTTACCGAACCCGCTGAGGGTGCGCAGGAAATGTTTGCGCAGCAACAGATCGAGCAGTTGCTGCACTTCACTTTCGCTCAGATCCATTACCGGCTCGCGGTTGGTTTTTTGGTTGCACGCCAGGGTAATGGCGTTAAGCGAAAGCGGGTATTGGTCAGGGGTCGTGACCTGTTTTTCCAACAGGCAGCCGATGACCCGCGCCTCTTTGGCGTTCAATTCATATTTCATCGTTTGGCCTCAACGTGGGGGTAACCACTCTTTATTGGTGTATGCCGTCAAAACGTGGTCTTGCCACTTGCCGTCGATCAGCAGGTAATCCTTGGCGTAACCTTCACGTTCGAATCCCAGACGCGTCAGCAGTGCGCCGCTGCGCTGGTTGTGAGGCATATAGTTGGCCATGATGCGGTGCATGCGCTGTTGGCGCAGCATATAGCGGATAGCGGACTGCAAGGCTTCGAACATCAGCCCTTGCCCCTGCCATTTCTCCCCCAGCGAATAACCGAGGAAACAGGCATGAAACGAACCGCGCAGCACGTTGCTGAAGTTCGCCACGCCGCGCACTTCCTGCTCTTCCGGATCGAGCAGGATAAAATAGTAGGCGCTGCCCTGCTTTTGCATTTCGGTGATCATGCCCAGGCGCGCCTGCCAGCCGGAAGGATAACAGTGGCTTTCGTCGCGCACCGGCTCCCAGGGTTTGAGAAAGGTCCGGTTCTCAGCATAATAATCCGCCAGGCGATAGGCATCCCGTTCATGCACTAAACGGACCACCATCCGGTCGGTTGTAAGACGTACTTTTGGCGATGCAGAGCGATAGCCGAACATCATTTCCCCCGCAGTCAAAACGGTTCGATAAGAAGTATTTATTAGGAAGCCGAGCGGATCATTATCCTGTGCCGATCTTTCGCCATGGTTTTATTTTGCCAATAGCGCTGCAGAACTGCGCTTCCCTGCATTCAATATAACCGTAGCCCGCCCCCGAGGTAAAATCCCGGCCGCTCAGTAAATCGCCGAATACGCGTTTTACGGCGTTTTTCCGCCAATTTTGCAGCTCAGGTAACACCTTGACGATAAAAAAATATTATCTATGCCGCCCCTGTTGCCGTACGGGAATTGGGTAGAGAATGGAACGGCTGTCTCCCCTTCTTTCTTAATTGCTCATGGTGAAGCATGTCTCTGGTGTCGCAAGCGCGCAGCTTGGGTAAATATTTTCTGTTGCTCGATAACCTGCTGGTGGTGTTAGGCTTCTTTGTCGTCTTTCCGCTTATTTCGATCCGCTTCGTCGATCAGCTGGGCTGGGCGGCGCTGATCGTCGGCATCGCGCTGGGTTTGCGCCAGCTGTTGCAACAAGGGCTCGGCATCTTTGGCGGCGCCATTGCCGATCGTTTCGGCGCCAAGCCGATGATCGTCACCGGCATGTTGCTGCGCGCCGCCGGGTTCGCCACCATGGCGATGGCCGATGAGCCCTGGATCCTGTGGTTCTCCTGCGCGCTTTCCGCCCTCGGCGGCACGTTATTCGATCCGCCGCGCACCGCTTTGGTGATCAAACTGACCCGTCCGCACGAGCGCGGCCGCTTTTTCTCGCTGCTGATGATGCAGGACAGCGCCGGCGCGGTGGTCGGCGCGCTGATCGGCAGTTGGCTGCTGCAGTACGATTTTCACTTTGTCTGCTGGGTCGGGGCGGCGATCTTCGTGCTGGCTGCCGGTTGGAATGCCTGGTTACTGCCGGCTTACCGCATCTCCACCGTGCGCGTGCCGATGAAAGAAGGCCTGTTGCGGGTTCTGCGCGATCGCCGCTTCCTCACCTATGTCCTGACGCTGACCGGTTACTACATGCTGGCGGTACAGGTGATGCTGATGATGCCGATCGTGGTCAACGAAATTGCCGGTTCACCGGCGGCGGTGAAATGGATGTACGCGATCGAAGCGGCGCTGTCGCTGTCGTTGCTCTATCCGTTGGCGCGTTGGGGAGAAAAACACTTCCGGCTTGAACAGCGCCTGATGGCGGGCCTGCTGCTGATGACGCTCAGCCTGCTGCCGATCGGTCTCGCCACCAGCCTGCAGGGGGTCTTCACGCTGATCTGCTGCTTCTATCTGGGCTCGATCATCGCCGAGCCGGCGCGCGAAACGCTGAGCGCTTCGCTGGCCGATCCGCGTGCGCGCGGCAGCTACATGGGCTTCAGCCGCCTCGGTTTGGCGCTGGGCGGCGCATTGGGCTATACCGGCGGCGGCTGGATGTACGATACCGGACGGGCGATGAATATGCCGGAACTGCCCTGGTTGCTGCTCGGGGCCGTCGGTTTTGCCACGCTGCTGGCGCTGTACTGGCAATTCAGCCCGCGGCGCAACGCGTCGATGATGCTGCGCGGCGGTTAACGCCATAGAAATCCGGCCGAATCGGCAACAGCTGCTATCCTGTTAGTAAAAACCCCACAGGAGCCCGTCGGCATGATTGAAGAAGCGAAGTTACCGCAACTGCTCGAACATATGATACTGAACCTGCGCATGATTTATGCGCGCTCCACCCTGGTGGAAAAAGCGCTGGCCCACATCATCGCCAGCGACAGCGCGCTGAAAAGCGATATCATCAAACAGCTGCAGGTCGTCTCCGCCGCCAACGAGCGCGATCAGGTCGATCTGGAACAGGCCCGCATTCACCTGATCGATGTGCTCAATTCGGTACCGGCCAAGAAATAACGCCCCTCGCCCGCGCCTGTTGCGCGGGCAATGTCGCAATAACGCACCATCCAACACACGCGCTTCAAGACAGCCTCGGTAAGCTGTGGTAACTATTGCTGTTAAAACCTGACAACCCGGAGCAAGCATGAAACTGTTCATTTACGATCATTGCCCCTTCTGCGTTAAAGCCCGTATGATTTTCGGCCTGAAGCGCCAGCCGATTCGGCTGGTCACCTTGCTCAACGACGACGAGACGACCCCATTCAACCTGATTGGCACAAAAATGGTGCCAATCCTGATCAAAGACGACGGCGAAGCGATGCCGGAAAGCCTGGATATCGTGCGCTATGTCGATAGCCTGGACGGCAAGCCGGTGCTGACCGGTAGCACCAACCCGGCCATTGCCGAGTGGCTGCAGCGGGTCGGCAGTTACAGCGCCAAATTGCTGCTGCCGCGTATTGCGCATGCCGATTTCGAAGAGTTCGCCACCGACAGCGCCCGCCGTTACTTTATCGATAAAAAACAGGCGGCTATCGGTGATTTTGCCGAACATCTCGCCAACAGTGCCGATCTGATCGCCGAACTGGAAGCCGACCTGCAAGCGCTGTCGTCGCTGATCGTCTCCGCCGACGCGGTAAACGGCGAGCTGTCCGAGGACGACATTCACCTGTTCCCGCTGTTGCGCTCGTTATCGATCGTCGCCGGGGTTGCGCTGCCGGACAACGTGGAAGCCTACCGCAACCGCATGGCGCAGCGCAGCGAGGTGCCGTTGCTGCTGGATATGGAACAATAACGTTCGAGAATGACAAATAAGGACATGGCGTACTGATGTTGAAAATGGTGCTCGCCACCGCTCGCGACCGGGCGCGGCTGAAGGAAATAACCTCCGTTCTGATTCGTTATGGTCTGCAAGACGTTCTGCGCCTGCTGGGCCTGGGAGCCTTGTTGCGCGGCGCCCGCGGTGAATCTGCCCCGCAGGATGCACAAACCCTGCCTGAGCGTCTGCGCGAAGCGCTCGAAGCGCTGGGCCCCACCTTCGTCAAATTCGGTCAGATCCTGGCCACGCGCTCTGATCTGCTGGACCCGGCCTGGACCGACGAACTGGATCGCCTGCACAGCCAGGCGGCGGTGTTGCCATGGGAAACGCTGGCGCCGCAAATCATCGCCGATCTGGGGGGCGAGCCGGAACAGCGATTTGCCGAATTCGATCGCATGCCGCTGGCCGCGGCGTCGATGGCGCAAATCTACCGCGCACGCTTGCACAGCGGCGAGCAAGTGGTGGTAAAAGTGCTGCGGCCCGGTCTGGCGAAAACCATCCACGCCGATCTGCGGCTGCTGGCCTCGCTGGCGGAGACCGTGGAGCAGCAGAGCCCGGCGCTGGCGCGCTATCGGCCGCGGCAGATGGTCCGAGCGTTGGCAACGGCGCTCAATCACGAGCTGGACTTGACCCACGAAGGGCATAACTGCGACCGCGTTGCCGGGATGTTCGCGCGTCAACCCGACGTGATGGTGCCAAAAATCTATTGGCAATACTCTTCTCCCCGCCTGTTAGTGCAGGAATACTTGCCCGGCACCGCGCCGGAAAGCCCTGAACAGCTGGCGGCGGCAGGCTTTGACGGCCCGCTGCTGGCGCAACGCGGCGCCCGCGCCTTTATGAGCATGGTGCTGGAGCATCGGCTGTATCACGCCGATCCGCACCCCGGCAACGTCATGGCACTGAGCGGTGACCGCGTCGGTTTTATCGACTTCGGCATGGTGGGCCAGCTGTCCGAGCGGCGGCGCAACCAGTTGCTCCTGCTGCTGCAGGCCATCGCCGATCGCCAGTCCGAAGGCATCGTCAACACGCTGATCGCCTGGTCGGACAGCGAACCGTTGGACCTGATGGATCTGGAGTTGGCGGCACAAAACTTTCTCGACAAACAGGCCGCCACCACCCTGACGCTGGGTAAAGCCTTGACCGACCTGCTGGTGATGGCGCGCGAACACCAGTTGGCGCTGCCGCCCGATCTGGTGCTACTGTTCAAGGCATTAATCACCGCCGACGGCGTGCTGCATCGTCTGGATCCAAACTTCGACATCGTGGCCACGCTCAAGCCGATGCTGCAACAAACGGTGCTGCAGCGCTACGCCCCCGACGCCGTGCGCCAGCGGCTGTTGGCCCTGGGTGGGGAAACGCTCGATGCCGGAGAAGAGCTGCCGCAAACGCTGCGGCTATTGGTTCGCCGCCTAAAACGCGGGCGGCTCAATGCCGATATCAACGTCAGTAACCTCGGCCAGCTGAGCAAAGCGCTGGAACGCGCCGCCGTCACCCTGGCCATCGCCATCGTCACCGCCGCTTTTGCCCTGGGGCTGGCGCCTTATCTGATGCATTCGTCGCTGCGACTGTGGGGCATTCCGCTGTTCCCGCTGTTGGGGGGCGCAGCCTGCCTGGCCGGCGTGATTCTCTTGGCGCTGCGGCTGCGGCGCTGACGCTTTCGGCGTTATCCGATAGGTCTCGCCCGCTTTTGCGCGCACTATCCTCTGCACATCGCCGCCTGCCGTTTTCACGCGCAGGCGGAACGTTTATAATGATTAATCAATTATCTGCAGCACTTTTCGCCAGCAGTCGCAATGAGGCATTAATGAAGAAGATCCTGATGGGCGCAGCCGCCCTGCTGTTCGCCGGCGTATTGGCCGGTTGCAATCAACTGACCCAATACACCCTGAGCGAGCAGGAAGTGAATGATTACCTGCAGAAACACAATGATTATCAGAAGCAGATCGGCGTGCCCGGCCTGGTGGACGCCAACATCGTGCTGACGCAGCTGCAAAGCCAGATCGGCCGCAGCGAGCCGGGTAAAGTCACCCTTTCCGGCGACGCCAAGGTCAACATCACGTCGATTCTCGGCCCGCAGGCGGCGGACCTGAAGCTGACGCTGAAAGCACAGCCGGTTTACGACCGTGCACAGGGCGCCATTTACCTGAAGGATATGGAGTTGACCGATTACAGCGTGCAGCCGGAAAAAATGCAGACGGTAATGAAAGCGCTGACGCCATACCTGAACCAGTCGCTGAAATCTTACTTCGACCAAAAGCCGGCTTATGTGCTGAATCCTGACAACAGCAAAACCGAAGCGCTGGCGAAAAAACTGGCGAAGGGATTGGAAGTGAAACCGGGTGAGTTGGTGATCCCGTTTAGCGACTGACCGCGTCTTGATGTATCAAGCCCGCCGAGCGGCGGGCTTTTTATTGCGGGAAAGTATTACTGCGGCGCGCTGTAGGCAATCTCGCCGGTGTTGCAGTTGAGCGTCACGTTGTAGGTTTTATCCATCTTGGTACCCCGCACCGTCAGCGGCACCTGCCACACCTGATCCTTGCCGGTGATGGCATCCGGGCTGACCCAGGCGATCGGGGTTGCGGTGCCCAGCAGCTTTTTGTCCGCCTCCCAGCGCGTGATGCGGTTCTGCAAGAAATCACGCTTGACCTGAGCGGCAATATCCGCCGGCTGCAGACCGGCACACTGCCCCACCTTGGCGGTGCGTTGCTCTTGATCCTGCGCCCACACCGCAGTCGATGCTCCCATCATGGCCAACAAGGCGATAGCCAAACCCGTTTTTTTCATATGTCCTCCCGTTGTGATTAGCGCTATCCGGGCGCCCATCCCTGGCTCACAACAGGGTTTCGGCAAAGAGTTACCGTTTGACGAACTCGATGACAAACAGCGCATCCAGGCCCGGATAGATTTCCTTGATCACCTGCTTCAGCTCGCTCAGCGACATGTTCTCCTGCTGTGCGTGGCGTTCGGTCAGCGCATCCAGGCGCACCGGCGTTACCGACAGCACTTCGATAAAGCAGAAAAATACGCCGTCTTCATTGCGGCTTACGCGCAATACCTCGCCCGGTTCGAAGTGCGACTCACTGGCATCCCGAATGGTGATGGTTTTGCGCCCAGCCAGAATGTCTTGCTCAAAGCGGCTGAAGAAAGTTATTTCACGGCTCATTTTAGATCCTTTTTCATCACAACACCGCAACATAAGTCATTATGCCGCTTGCTTTTCTGACGCAGATCCCTCTTTTGAGTTAGAGACCGTTTTTTTCGCTTTCGCTTCCGTCGGTTTTTTGCCGGTTTCCGCCGGTGATGCGCCGCGCAGAATCAGACCCAGTGCGTCCTTATTCTCTGCCAGGAAGAAGCTCAGCCCTTCGCGCTGTTCGTCGTCCAGGTTCAGCGGCGCCTGTTGCAGCCACTCTCCGAGGTTATCCGCCAAATCCAGCATTTTGTCGTAGGCGTCGGCTTCTTTCTTGCTCGCGAAAGTCATTTTTTCCTCACCGTTTCTCACCACCACATATTTAACTTCAACCGCCATGTGTGCGTCCTCAAATACTCAAATAACTGTAATTATATACAGTATAAATAGATAGCGGCGGGAAGGCAAACCGCCACCCGCCTTCGGCTTATTTCAGCAGCCGCACCTTGCAGCTCTTGCCTTTGATTTTGCCCTGTTGCAGCTGCTGCAGCGCCTTGCGCGCGCTGGCTTTACGGATCGCGACGTAGGCATGCACCGGGAACATGTCGATCTTGCCCACTTCCGCCGCCGTCAGCCCGGCATCGCCGGTCAGCGCGCCAAGGATATCGCCGGGGCGGATCTTCGCCTTACGGCCGCCGTCGATGCACAGCGTCACCATCTCCGCCTCCAGCGAACCGTTGGCGGCCCCGCTCAGCTCGGACACCGGCGCCCAGGCAATGGTCATCTGCAGGTAGTCTTCAATCGCGTGCGCCCGCGCCATTTCCTGCGGCGTGCACAGGCTGATCGCCAGCCCGCTCATGCCGGCGCGGCCGGTACGACCGATACGGTGCACATGCACTTCAGGATCGAACGCCAGTTCGTAGTTAACCACCAGCTCCAGCTCTTTGATATCCAGCCCGCGAGCGGCGACGTCGGTCGCTACCAACACCCGGCAACTGCGGTTGGCAAAACGCACCAACACCTGGTCGCGGTCGCGCTGCTCCAGATCGCCATGCAGCGCCAGTGCGCTGATACCGCGGGCCTCCAGGGCCTCAAGCACCGTTTGGCAATCGCGTTTGGTATTGCAGAACACCACGCAGGACGCGGGTTGATGATAACGAATGGCCGACACCAGCAGCGCCGGCCGCTGATCGCGCGTGGTCTCATAGAAACGTTGTTCGATGGCGGTCTGCGCTTCGTCATCGTCCACTTCGACGCTCAGCGGCTGACGCTGAACGCGCTCGCTGATGCGTTCGATACCCGCCGGGTAGGTAGCGGAAAACAGCAGCGTCTGACGCTGCGGCGGCGTGTAGCTGATCACATCGTCGATGTCGTCGGCGAAGCCCATGTCCAGCATACGGTCGGCCTCATCCAGCACCAGCACCTTCAGCTCGTCCAGCAACAGCGTTTTCTTGCGCAGGTGTTCCTGGATGCGGCCCGGCGTTCCCACCACGATATGCGGCGCGTGCACCAGCGAATCGAGCTGTGGCCCCATCGGTTGGCCGCCGCACAGCGTCAGGATTTTGATGTTCTGCGTGAAGCGCGCCAGGCGGCGCAGTTCTTTGCTCACCTGATCGGCCAGCTCGCGGGTGGGACAGAGCACCAGCGCCTGCGTGGCAACCTGAGCAACGACGATGTTATTCAGCAAACCAATGCCGAACGCCGCCGTTTTACCGCTACCGGTTTTCGCCTTGGCGCGCACGTCTCGCCCTTGCAGGATGGCGGGCAACGCGGCGGCCTGCACCGGCGTCATTTTGGCGTACCCCAGTTCGTTGAGGTTGGCCAACTGTTCGGCTGGCAGAGGCAGGGAAGAAAAAGAAACTGTGCTCACGGCGATAACTCTTATATGACGAATGGAATGGCGGCGCGCCCGCAGGCTGGCGCCGAATCAGCGGTAAATGATAACAGAGATGGGCGGCGTTACGGGCAGCGGGCATAAAAAAACCCGCCGGCGGCGGGTTTCTTGGCGGCTCAGTCGTTAAATAGCAACGACGTTGGCTGCGGCTGGGCCACGTTGGCTGTCCTGGATGGAGAACTCAACCTGCTGGCCTTCAGCCAGGGTCTTGAAACCATCGCTAACGATAGCGGAAAAATGAACGAAAACGTCTTTAGAGCCGTCGGCAGGCGTGATGAAGCCGAAACCTTTGCTTTCGTTGAACCATTTAACGTGACCAGTGATCTTGCTCATTTGTGTTTCCTTTACTTGATAAACCTGCCTTGACGGCACGAGACGCGAAAACCTTGCTATATGTAGGCCTTCTTTCGCCGTCGCTTATTAACGCACAATCGCCCATGCAGGGCAAATATTTCTGCTTGTTATAAAAACAGTCAGTTAGCAACAAACTTGGCGCGGCGGCTGCGCACGCAATCGTTTTCGTATATACTGCCCGCCGATCATCAATCCGCTTACTTTCACCGATCCAGGTACGAAACTATGTTAACGATTGGAACCGCCCTGCGCCCTTCCGCCACCCGCGTTATGTTGCTCGGCTCCGGGGAGCTGGGTAAAGAAGTCGCCATTGAATGCCAGCGCCTCGGTCTGGAAGTGATCGCCGTCGATCGCTATCCCGACGCCCCCGCCATGCATGTGGCGCACCGCAGCCACGTCATCAATATGCTGGACGGTGACGCGCTGAAAGCCGTTATCGAACAAGAGCGGCCGGACTATATCGTTCCCGAAATCGAAGCGATCGCCACCGCCATGCTGGTCGAACTTGAACGCCAGGGCCACCGCGTAGTGCCCTGCGCCGAAGCCACCCGCCTGACGATGAACCGTGAAGGCATCCGCCGCCTGGCGGCGGAAGAGCTTGGCCTGCCCACCTCCAGCTATCGCTTTGCCGACAGCGAGGCGACTTTCCAGCAGGCGGTCGAACACATCGGCTATCCGTGCATCGTCAAACCGGTGATGAGCTCTTCCGGCAAGGGGCAAAGCCTGATCCGCACGCCTGAACAACTGCAAAGCGCCTGGGATTACGCCCAACAGGGCGGCCGCGCCGGCGGCGGCCGGGTGATCGTCGAAGGGCTGGTAAGATTCGATTTTGAAATTACGTTGCTGACCATCAGCGCCGTGGACGGCGTGCACTTCTGCGAGCCGATCGGCCATCGTCAGGAGGATGGGGACTATCGCGAATCCTGGCAGCCGCAACTGATGTCGGCGACGGCGCTGAGCCGGGCCCAGGCTATCGCGGAGAAAGTGGTGAAAGCCTTGGGCGGTTTCGGGCTGTTCGGCGTGGAGCTGTTCGTCTGTGGCGACGAAGTGATCTTCAGCGAGGTGTCACCGCGCCCGCACGATACCGGCATGGTCACGTTGATTTCACAGGATCTGTCCGAGTTCGCCCTGCACGTTCGCGCTTTTCTCGGGTTGCCGATCGGCGCCATCCGCCAGTTCGGCCCTTCCGCTTCGGCAGTGATCCTGCCGCAGCTCACCAGCAGCGATGTGCGTTTCAGCGGATTGGAAAATGCGCTGTGCGGGCACAACCAGCTGCGCCTGTTCGGCAAACCGGAGATCGCCGGGCAACGTCGTCTGGGCGTAGCGCTGGCAACGGCGAGCACGACGGAACAGGCGGTGGAGCTGGCGAAACAAGCCGCCGCCGCCGTGGCGGTCAACGGCTGAAACTGACGGGGCCGCTTGCGCGGCCCCGATAACATCAATAGTCTTCGTCTTCTTCAGCATCGTCATCCCGCGACGCCTCCGGTGCGGCATCATGCTGCTCGTCTTCATCATCGTCATCGAACAGTACCGCAACCTGAGCGCCCTGATGCTTCTCACGAATTTCCTGCGCAACGCGAGCAATGGCTTCACCGCTGCTCATGCCCTGCTCCATCAGTTGATGGATGCGATCCGCCGCTTCCTGCTGCTCCGCGTGACTCAGTAATGGCATACCTGCATGCATGTGTCGTTCTCTCCGGCAAAAGGGAGAAGGAGTATACGCGCTAACGCGACGGATCCCAACGTCTTGTGCCTCAGGCCGGTTGCGAACAGCCATTATCGCTGCGCCACTGCTTCAGGCGATGCCGCCACAGCATGACATGCCACCCCTGCTTCACGCCGCGCGCGTTGGCGAACATCGCTCTGTCGATGCCGCGCTGATAAAACTCTTCGGTAATCTGATTCTGGGCGACCGGATCCGGCTCACGGCGAATGCTGTGGCAAATGCCCAACGCTTCACGGGTAATTTGCCAATGAAAAGCCGGACGAATGGCAATGCTGCCAGCATAGCGCAAATTGAGCCGCTCCAGCATTTCGACGATTTTCATATAGTGGCGTTGATAATCCACGTTTGCTTTGCCGGTGCGGCGACGATTGCTGATCGACTTGTCGTGTACCCGTTGACGGTACAGCGGCGTACTTAAATATTTGACCCGTTGGGCATTAAACATGACCTCGGTCGTCCAGGGAATATCCTGATGATGTAATCCCGGTTCAAAATAAAGCCGATGCCGGCGGATAAAATCGAGGCGATATATTGCCAACCATACAACGTGAATAAATTTTCTCGATTTCAATGCACGTTCGAACCACTGTACGCCGGCGATAACGTCGGTGGTCTGTAAACGTGCCTCGGGAAAAATCGGCTGTAATTCGTCTTCACTGGCGAAATAGCGCTCGCCATTGCATTGCATCACGTCTAATTGGTGGAGCTCCGCCTGCTCCAGCAGCGTGGAATACATGTCCGGCGCCAGCAGATCGTCGGCATCGGGAAACGCCACGTATTTTCCCCGGGCCACGGCGAGCCCGGCATTACGCGCGTTAGAAACGCCGGCGTTGGCCTGATCGATGACCCGAATATGCGGATGCGCCGCCGCGTAACGGTGCGCGGTCTCTCCTGAACCGTCGGTAGAACCATCGTTGACGATGATCACCTCCAGGCGTTGTTCGCGTTGGGCCAGCAACGAAGCCAGGAAAGGCTCTAATAATTCTCCCGCATTGTGCATCGGGACGATGACGCTCAGCATTAACGACATAGGCGGCTCTTCAATGATAATGTAACAAAATAATAATTTTATTTTTTTAAAAATATCAATCCATTCAGCGCCAGAGGGGATAAATAGGCCTAAGGCGCTCAGATTTCCGCAACAGGCTAAATAAGATTTATCTTGTTTTGTCTTTTCATGCTTTCAGCAAGAAAAACAGTGTCAAATCAGGCATCCATTTCACTGAGTGGCCCGCGCGACAAAACACAGGCAAAACTTTCCCGCATCACCCAGTTAATAACCATGGGTAACAATAAATTAATGAAATTAACGAATCGTTTTTATATTTCTCGGGTCTTGCGCCCTCGATAAAGCAGGCTTCCAGTTTATTTGACGTTAAATTTTTAACATACCGAAGTATAATGAATGGCGCAAAAAATGCCTTATTTCAGGTTTATTGAACTGCCGTTTATGTGAACTGTGCTGCATGTCTCGCATGGCAAAACATGCATGCCTTAGCCGTCTATGGCACACTAACGCCCAGACATTGCCGTCTTCACAGCCAGGTTTTTTGACGTTCATGAGCGTAACCGCCCCAAACATAAAGTCTTTGCCCTATAGCCGCAGTGCCCTGATGACGCTTTTCGCCCCGCTTTCAGCACAGCCCTGGGCGATGTTGCTGCATTCGGGCTTTGCCGATCACTCGCATAACCGCTTCGATATTCTGGTCGCACAGCCGCGCGTTACGCTCACCACGCGTGGCCCCGACACGGTAATTGAAAGTGACGGCGTCACTACTCAGTCGAAGGAAGATCCGTTTTCCCTGCTGCAGCAGCAGTTGGCAGAGCAAGGTTGGCAGCCGGCCTTTAACCCGGATCTGCCGTTTCAGGGCGGTGCCCTGGGACTGTTCGGCTACGATCTTGGGCGCCGAGTGGAAACCTTGCCGCAGTTGGCCGAAGCCGACCTCGCGTTGCCGGACATGGCGGTGGGCATTTACGACTGGGCAGCTATCGCCGACCACCAATTGCAAACCCTGACGCTGCTCAGCTATGGCGATGTGGAGCAGCGCTGGCGCTGGCTCACTCGCCAAACCGCGCCGGCGGAGCGCCCTTTCACGCTGCATAGCGGCTGGCATGCCAATATGACGCGGCGGCAATACGGCGAGAAGTTCCAACGTGTTCAGCACTACCTGCGCAGCGGCGACTGTTACCAGATTAACCTGGCACAGCGATTCTCCGCCGACTACCAGGGGGACGAATGGCAGGCGTTTTGCCGACTGAGCGCCTGCAACCGTGCGCCGTTCTCAGCCTTCCTGCGGCTGCCGCACAACAGCGTGCTGAGCGTCTCTCCCGAGCGTTTCCTCTGGCTGGAGCAGCAGCGTATCCAAACCCGCCCGATCAAGGGCACGCTGCCGCGGCTGGCGGACGCAGAACAAGACGCCGCACAGGCTCGCCGTTTGGCCGATTCGCCCAAGGACCGCGCTGAAAATCTGATGATCGTCGATCTGCTGCGCAACGATATCGGCCGCGTCGCCCAGCCCGGCAGCGTACGGGTGCCGGAACTGTTCGTCGTGGAGCCGTTCCCGGCGGTACATCACCTGGTGAGCACCATTACCGCCACCCTGCCGGAGCAGGCCTCGGCCACCGAGCTGCTGCGCGCCTGCTTCCCCGGCGGTTCGATCACCGGCGCGCCCAAGGTGCGGGCGATGGAAATCATCGAAGAGCTGGAGCCGCAGCGTCGCAACGCCTATTGCGGCAGCATCGGTTACCTGAGCGCCTGCGGCACCATGGACACCAACATCACCATCCGCACGCTCGTCACCGAAAACGGCCGCATCCACTGCTCCGCCGGCGGCGGCATCGTGGCAGACAGCCAGGAACAGGCGGAATACCAGGAAACCTTCGACAAGGTTGGTCGTATTCTGCCGCAGCTTGGGGAGTACTCCCTGTCGTGATCCCATCGAATTCACCGGCCTCACTGCACGCCTTTATCAGCCGTTTTCAACTGCAGTTACCGCAGGCGGCGCAGATCTCGCACAATGTGCGCCCGGCGGCGGTGCTGATCCCGATCGTTTGCCGCGCCGAGCCCACCTTGCTGTTGACCCGCCGTGCCGATTCGCTGCGTAAACATGCCGGCCAGGTGGCCTTCCCCGGCGGGAAAACCGATGCCGAAGACGGGTCGGCGATCGTCACGGCGCTGCGGGAAGCGCAGGAAGAAGTGGCGATACCGCCACACGCGGTAACCGTCCTCGGCCAAATGGCGCCGCTCGACAGCAGCACCGGATTTCAGGTCACGCCCATCGTCGGCCTCATCCCGCCGGACGTGCAGTTCCACGCCAACGAGGGCGAAGTGGCGGACGTGTTCGAGATGCCCCTGCGGGAAGCGCTGACCCTGTCGCGTTACTACCCGCTGGATATCCATCGCGCCGGCCACACGCACCGCCTTTACCTCTCCTGGTATCACAGCCAGTTTATCTGGGGGCTGACCGCCGCCATTATTCGCCGCCTGGCGCAGCAGGTCAGTATTTGACCCGCATTGCGTGATCTGACTCGCAATCTGGCATGGCCGTCGACGTCCGCTGCAGGTAAAGCGATCGAAATCACTTCATTTGATCGCTTTTTCAACTACCGTTCCGGTTGAATGGTTTTAAAAAAACTGTAAACCCTCTCTTAAACCTTACGAAATACCTGTAAAATACCACCGTCCGAGATAAACCACTGTAGAAACAGGGATTAAGCCGGCGGCGTTCAGCACGGAAAGCTGGCGCGATTACCGTTAATGGAGCTTAGGCGAAAGCGGATACCCCGCTTAAGGGTTCGCCCCGGGTAATCAGCAAAAAAAGCGACACCACGGATTATTTAATTTCATGCGAAAAAGGCAGCCGAACCCGTACGGCCCTTTTACAATATCGCTGTTCCCTGCGCGGTTTTTAACCGCCGCAGCCATAACAATACGTCTCTTTAAGGAGTTTTAGCGTGATTAGCGTTTTCGACATGTTTAAGATCGGCATCGGCCCGTCCAGCTCTCATACGGTTGGACCGATGAAAGCCGGCAAACAGTTTGTCGACGATCTGGTAAATAAAGGCCTGATGCCTTCTATCACGCGTGTTGCCGTAGACGTTTACGGCTCACTCTCATTGACCGGTAAAGGTCACCATACCGATATCGCCATCATTCTCGGCCTGGCCGGCAATATGCCGGACACCGTCGATATCGATAGCATTCCGGGTTTTATTCGCGATGTAGAGCAACGTCAACGCCTGATGCTGGCCAACGGCCTGCATGAAGTCGATTTCCCGCGCGACGGCGGCATGGTCTTCCGCAGCGACAACCTGCCGCTGCATGAGAACGGCATGCAGATCCACGCCTTCGCCGGCGAGAAAGAAGTGTACAGCAAGACCTACTACTCCATCGGCGGCGGCTTCATCGTCGACGAGGAGAACTTTGGCAAGGCCGGCGAGCAAGAGCTGAAAATGCCTTATCCGTTCAACTCCGCGCGCGAAATGCTCGACCACTGCCGCGAGACCGGCCTGTCGCTGTCCGGCATGGTGATGCAGAACGAGCTGGCGCTGCACAGCAAGCAAGAGATCGACACCTACTTCGGTAACGTCTGGCAAACCATGCGTGCCTGTATCGATCGCGGTCTGAACACCGAAGGCGTGCTGCCGGGGCCGCTGCGCGTGCCGCGCCGTGCCTCCGCGCTGCGCCGCATGCTGGTGGCGTCGGACAAACTGTCCAACGATCCGATGAACGTAATCGACTGGGTCAACATGTTCGCGCTGGCGGTGAACGAAGAGAACGCCGCCGGCGGCCGCGTGGTCACCGCGCCGACCAACGGCGCCTGCGGCATCGTGCCCGCGGTGCTGGCTTACTACGATCACTTCATCGAATCCGTCAGCCCGGATATCTATATCCGCTACTTTATGGCGGCAGGCGCCATCGGCGCGCTGTACAAGATGAACGCTTCCATTTCCGGCGCCGAAGTTGGCTGCCAGGGTGAAGTCGGCGTGGCCTGCTCCATGGCGGCGGCCGGTCTGGCCGAGCTGCTGGGCGGCAGCCCTGAACAGGTGTGCGTGGCGGCGGAGATCGGCATGGAACACAACCTGGGTCTGACCTGCGACCCGGTTGCCGGCCAGGTACAGGTACCGTGCATCGAGCGCAACGCCATCGCTTCGGTCAAGGCGATCAACGCCGCCCGCATGGCCCTGCGCCGCACCAGCGAGCCGCGCGTTTCGCTGGATAAGGTGATCGAGACCATGTACGAAACCGGCAAAGACATGAACGCCAAGTACCGCGAAACGTCACGCGGCGGCCTGGCGATCAAGGTGCAATGCGACTGACAGACAACCCCGCCGCCCGGCGGGGTTTTTTATGGGTAATCAATTCATTGACCGCTTTTAGTGACAATGTCACCAGAAAATATCCTGCATTTTTCTCATCGATCGGGCGGTTAGCCTGCAAATTGGCCTTCTGTTTTACCATACTGAAATAATTTACTGAGTTACCATCAATCTTGTATAACCTCAGGCTAGAATTAGCCGAGCGCAACTTAAGGATCTATGGCCTGACTGTGACTCGGAGCTGGATTACCGAACAAGGATTTACCGGATGTTGATGGCCCACCTCGCCGCGTCCCGATATCGTTACTACCGTTGGCTGCTGGCCGGAGCGGTGGGCGTGGCTATTCTGTTGGTATCGCTGTATACCCGTTACTATCAAGAGGTCAAAAGCATCGAGCAGAGCCAGCAGACGTTGGCTACCCGCACCGTCGGCAAGATCAACCAATTGCTGACGCCAGCGCAGATGCAGGCGGAACGCAGTATGGACATGCTGGACCAACCCTGCGAAAACGTTTCATCGACCCTGCGCTTTCGCGCCGCGCAAAATCAGGCGCTACGCGCGATGTTGCTGGTGAAAAACGGTGTTATTTACTGCTCCAGCCTGTTTGGCACCCGTCATTATCAGCTGGCCGCGGTGATGCCCACCTTCGTCGACAGCAACGCCAGGCTGGCGCTGCGCCCCTCACTGGCGGTCAGCAAAGGCCTGCCCACGCTGGTGATGTGGACGCCATCCCCCCGTGATAAAACCAGCGGCGTGCTGCACGTATTCAATATCGAGCTGCTGTCCAACTTTTTACTCGAACCGCAAGAGCCTTACGTTCAGCGAGTGGTCCTGAACGTGGACGACAGCAGCCTGGAATATGGCCGCCGCGAAATCCTGAGCCGCGACACCCTGACCAACGACCTGCGCTACACCGCCGGCTCCGCGCTGTACCCGTTCTCGATTTCACTGTTCGGCCCACAGATCGGCATGCTGGCGCTGTCCGCATTGCCGCGCCATATCCCGCTGGCGCTGTTGATCAGCCTGCTGGCGGCCTATGTGGTCTATCTGCTCACCGCCAACCGCATGAGCCTGTCTTACCACATCGGCCATGCCATCACTCATCGGGAGTTCCGCGTCTACTGTCAGCCTATCATCCACAGCGACACCGGGCGCTGCGCTGGCGTCGAGATGCTGCTGCGTTGGAAAAAGAAGCGACAAGGATGGATCTCGCCTGACGTGTTTATTCCGCTGGCCGAGCAGCATGAGCTCATCATTCCGCTCACTCGCTACCTGATGAACACCGTGACGGAAAATCTGCAGCTGTTCCCGCCACGACCGTCCTTCTACATCAGCATCAACGTCGCCGCCGAGCACTTTAAAACGCTCAACATCATCGACGATATCCGCCAGATTTGGCTGCCGGCGCACCCGATGCCCTCATTGATGCTGGAGCTGACCGAACGCACCGCGCTGTCGGCGATCCAGTATGACCAGATCCGCACGCTGAAAGACATGGGGATCATGCTGGCCATCGACGATTTCGGCACCGGCCACAGCTCGCTGAGCTACCTGAAAAACCTCAGTCCGGACGTCTTGAAGATCGATCGCGGGTTTACCGCCGCCATCGGCACCGATGCGGTCAACGCCACGGTGACCGACACCATCATTACGCTGGCGCAGCGCCTGAAGCTGAAACTGGTGGCAGAGGGGGTGGAAACGGAGGAACAGGCCGACTATCTGCGCTCACGCGAGGTCAATGCCCTGCAGGGGTATTATTTCGCCAAGCCGATGCCGATTCATGTTTTCCCGCTGTGGCTGCAGCAGTACGAATCGCGCGTCAGGAAAGCGGAAGAGGATCCGCCGGAGGCCTGAGCCCCCGGCGGGAGGGTTACGCGTGCGCCGGATCGTCCAGGGCGACGCGGGTAACGCGCACCAGTTCGATACGGTATTCGGACACCTCAACGATATCGAAACGCAGGTGGTTCAGCTCGATGGTATCTCCCGCCACCGGCATCTGCCCGTAGTGGGCCAACAGCAGCCCCGCCAGGGTGGCGTAGTCGGCGGTGGGGCTGACCAGATCATCGCAGGCCAGCGCCTGTTCCAGCGAGTGCAGATCGGTTCCGCCCTTCACCAGCCAGCCGTCGCCTTCCGCCACGATGTCCGGCGTTTCGTCCTCGTCCGGGAATTCACCGGCAATCGCTTCCAGCACGTCCAGCGGCGTCACCAGCCCCTGCACGACGCCGAACTCATTGGTGACCACCACCAGACGCCCTTTGGCGCGACGCAGCACCGCCAGCAGCTTGATGACGTCCATGGTTTCCGGCACCACGATCGGCGGCGTGCGGGCGGCGAACTCGGCGATGTCTTCACCCTGCTCCAGCGCCACCAGCAGATCCTTGGCGCGTACCACGCCGACAATCTCATCCACCGAATCACGACACACCGGGAACAGGCTGTGCGGCGTATCCAGCAGCTGTGCGCGTACCTCCTCGCGGGAGCGCTCGCAGTCGACCCAGGAAATGTCGGTGCGCGGCGTCATCACGCTGCGCAATGAACGCGAGGCCAGCGTCAACACGCCGCTGATCATATAGCGCTCTTCCGCCGCAAAGGTTTCATCCCTCGGCAAGGCGACCGCATCGTCCGTCTGCTGTGTACGCTGCTGCCCCATCAGGCGCATGATCGCTTCCGCGGTGCGCTCGCGCATCGGGCGACGCGCTTGATGCTTGATGAAGTTGCGACGCGCGATCTGGTTGAACAATTCAATCAGGATCGAGAAGCCGATAGCGGCATACAGGTAGCCTTTAGGAATGTGCAAACCGAAGCCTTCGGCGATCAGGCTAAGGCCAATCATCAACAGGAAACTCAGGCACAGCACCACGATGGTCGGGTGCGCGTTGACGAAGTTGGTCAACGGCTTCGACGCCAACAGCATCACCGCCATCGCGATCACCACCGCCGCCATCATCACCGGCAGATCGTTCACCATACCCACGGCGGTAATCACCGCATCGAGCGAAAACACCGCGTCAAGGATCACGATCTGCACCACCACCGCCCAGAACTTGGCGTAACCGCGGTTGGCGCCGTCCTGGTGCGTCTGCCCTTCCAGCCGTTCGTGCAGCTCCATGGTCGCCTTGAACAGCAGGAACACCCCGCCGAACAGCAGGATCAAATCGCGGCCGGAGAAGCTGAAATCGCCGACGCTGAACAGCGGCGTAGTCAGGGTTACCATCCAGGAGATCACCGACAGCAGGCCCAAACGCATCAGCAACGCCAGCGACAGGCCAATGATGCGCGCCTTATCGCGCTGCTTCGGCGGCAGCTTGTCGGCCAAAATGGCGATGAACACCAGGTTGTCGATGCCCAGCACGATTTCCAGCACCACCAGCGTAAGCAACCCCGCCCAAATAGAGGGGTCCATTAAAAATTCCATATCAGACTCCAGAGAAAAGTGGGAATGAGCGCACACCGCTCAGACGTGACGATGCCGCCGCTGCATGGGCGCAGTCGACAATAGCAAAGTGACGGGATGGGGTTACCGGGAGATGGCCGAATGGCCGAACAGCATATGCAACGCCAGCAGGTGGCGGGTGAAACCTGGTAAAACAGTAACTTCGGTGACAGTCCATAGGGAGGGCTGAGGCCCTTCACTCCTTAGTGATGAAAGAGGAAATTACTGTATCAGGATTTTTCTGGGGGACAAAGCGGCTTTTTCAACGGCGGTTTAGCATGGCGCCGCGCCGTATCATCTGCGACAGCTAAGATTTATCCGAGCATTCAATAACGGAGCAGCGTCACAAAAAATATTTTTTCACTCACTAAAATAAATGTCGCGTTCGTGAAGCATCACGCACAGGCATTTGAAACTGCGTGAGAAATGTTAGGCGTGCGTTTCTTTTTTTCTACCATAATGTATCTGAACCGCGGAAGTGACTGCCAAGACGGCGCGGAGAAACGACACAAACCGCGCCTGGAGTTCAACGAGGAGGTAGCGAGTGGCAATAGCTATTATCATCGGCACACACGGGGCTGCAGCGGAACAACTGCTGAAAACGGCGGAGATGCTATTGGGCGAGCAGGACAACGTCGCCTTTATAGACTTCGTTCCCGGTGAGAATGCCGAAACGTTAATCGTCAAGTACAACGAAAAAATCAGTGGGTTGGATACCAGCGGCGGCGTGCTGTTCCTGGTGGATACCTGGGGCGGCAGCCCGTTCAACGCCGCCAGCCGCATTGCGGTCGACAAAGAAAACTATGAGGTCGTCACCGGGGTCAACATTCCGATGCTGGTGGAAACCTTCATGGCGCGGGACGACAACCCCGCCTTCGATGAACTGGTGGCGCTGGCGTTGGAAACCGGCCGCGAAGGCGTGAAAGCGCTGAAAAAACCGCAGGAAGAACCCGCAAAACCCGCAGCACCCGTCGCCAAAGCCGCTGCCCCTCAGGCGCCGCTGGGGCCGAACGACCACATGAAAATCGGCCTGGCGCGCATCGATGACCGTTTGATTCACGGCCAGGTCGCCACCCGCTGGACCAAAGAAACCAACGTCAGCCGCATTATCGTCGTCAGCGATGAAGTCGCCGCCGACCATGTGCGCAAAACCCTGCTGACCCAGGTCGCCCCGCCGGGCGTCACCGCTCACGTGGTGGACGTGGCGAAGGCGATCCGCGTTTGGAACAACCCGAAGTACGCCAACGACCGCGTAATGCTGCTGTTTACCAACCCGACCGACGTCTTGCGTCTGGTGGAAGGCGGCGTGGATATTCAATCCGTCAATATCGGCGGCATGGCGTTCCGCCAGGGGAAAACCCAGGTGAACAACGCCGTTTCCGTCGATGAAAAAGATATCGAAGCGTTTAAGAAACTGAACGATCGCGGTATCGAGCTGGAGGTGCGTAAGGTCTCGTCCGACAGCCGGCTAAAAATGATGGACCTGATTAACAAACTCAATTAGTGGCGCCAGCCGCTGATTATTTTACTCAGAGCTTTTTGGTCATAGGAGAAGTGCAATGGAGATCACCACTCTTCAGATTGTGCTGATATTTATCGTTGCCTGTATCGCCGGGATGGGTTCCGTCCTCGACGAGTTTCAGTTCCACCGTCCGCTGGTCGCCTGTACCCTGATCGGCTTCATTCTCGGCGATATGAAAACCGGCATCATTATCGGCGGTACGCTGGAAATGATTGCCCTGGGCTGGATGAACATCGGTGCGGCAGTCGCGCCGGATGCCGCCCTGGCGTCCATCATCTCGACCATTCTGGTCATCGCCGGCGGGCAAAGCGTCGGCGCCGGTATCGCCCTGGCCATTCCGCTGGCGGCGGCCGGCCAGGTGTTGACCATCATCGTACGTACCCTCACCGTGGCCTTCCAGCACGCGGCGGACAGCGCGGCGGAGCGCGGCAGCCTGCGGGCCATCACCTGGATCCACATCGGCGCCCTGCTGCTGCAGGCGATGCGTATCGCCATTCCGGCGGTCATCGTCGCCATCTCGGTTGGCACCGCCGGCGTACACGCCCTGCTCAACTCGATCCCGGAAGTGGTCACCAGCGGCCTGAACATCGCCGGCGGCATGATCGTGGTGGTCGGTTACGCGATGGTGATTAACATGATGCGCGCCGGCTACCTGATGCCGTTCTTCTACCTTGGTTTCGTGACCGCCGCCTTCACCAACTTCAACCTGGTGGCGCTCGGCGTCATCGGCGTGGTGATGGCCGTGCTGTATATCCAGCTCAGCCCGAAATACAACAAGTCCCAGGTTGTCCAGGCCGGCCCGGCTAATGCGAACGATCTCGATAACGAACTCGACTAGGAATAGGTGAGAGAAATGGTTGATACAACTGCTCAAAAGAAACTCACGCCGGCCGATATTCGCGGCGTATTCCTGCGCTCCAACCTGTTCCAGGGGTCGTGGAACTTCGAGCGCATGCAGGCGCTGGGTTTTTGCTTCTCGATGGTACCGGTGATCCGTCGCCTGTATCCGGAAAACAATGACGATCGCAAACAGGCGATCAAGCGCCACCTCGAGTTCTTCAACACCCACCCTTACGTGGCGGCGCCGGTGCTCGGCGTGACCATGGCGATGGAAGAGCAACGCGCCAACGGCGCGCCGATCGACGACGGTGCGATCAACGGCATCAAGGTCGGTCTGATGGGGCCATTGGCGGGCGTCGGTGACCCGATTTTCTGGGGCACCGTGCGGCCGGTGTTCGCCGCGCTCGGCGCCGGCATCGCCATGAGTGGCAGCCTGCTCGGGCCGATCCTGTTCTTCGTGCTGTTCAACCTGGTGCGCCTGCTGACCCGCTACTACGGCGTGGCCTACGGTTACCGTAAAGGGGTGGATATCGTCAACGACATGGGCGGCGGCTTCCTGCAAAAACTGACGGAAGGGGCGTCCATTCTCGGCCTGTTTGTTATGGGCGCCTTGGTCAACAAGTGGACGCACGTGAATATCCCGCTGGTGGTGTCCAAGATCACCGACCAGACCGGGCATACCAACGTCACCACGGTGCAGACCATCCTCGACCAGCTGATGCCGGGCCTGGTGCCACTGCTGTTGACCTTCGCCTGTATGTGGCTGCTGCGCAAAAAAGTCAATGCGCTGTGGATCATCATCGGCTTCTTCGTCATCGGCATCTTTGGCTATTGGATTGGCCTGCTGGGCCTGTAATCGTTCGAATCGGCCGGGGGGCAACCCCCGGCTTTTTTATGTGTGGAGCAAGAGATGTCACTGACCGACGCCGTACTGATGCTGTTTATCGCCCTGCTGTTGCTGTATTCGCTGTACGACGAATTCGGCATGGACCTGCTGAAAGGTAAAACGCGGCTGAAAGTGGCGCTCAAACGCCGCCATCGCCTCGACAGCCTGATTTTCGTCGGCCTGATCGCCATTCTGATTTACCGCAACGTCACCACCAACGGTGCGGTATTAACCACCTATTTGCTTATTTCTTTGGCGCTGCTCGCGATCTATATCTCTTATATTCGCGCCCCCAAGATGGTGTTTAAAGCACACGGATTTTTCTTCGCCAATGTGTTTGTCGAATATAACCGCATTAAAGCCATGAATTTATCGGAGGATGGCATTCTGGCCGTCGACCTGGAACAGCGCCGGCTGTTGGTTCAGGTGACGCACTTGGATGACCTGGAGAAGATTTACCACTTTTTCATTGATAATCAATAGATAAAGAAAAACTCATTTTACTTTCGCTCAAACCTTGCGCTGCTTGTGGATAATTAATCGGCAGCGCCATTTTCACTCTGACTATTATTTCCGCAACATTGTTACCCACGTCTACATTATATTCCCGCATGAACTTAGATTAATGAAAACGAGTCTCAATTAAGAGCGAACATGACTCTAGAATAAAGTTGTCGATGGCAGAAATAATATGGTATGGTTGCGCCGTCATTGGGGAGTAGCCGGTTTCTGGAGAATAAAACGCCAGAAACGCCCGTATCAACATACTCGTTTCGCCGTATGAAACGTGGTGCGGGCAGCCAGGTAAGGTTGGCGAGACCATAGACACGTAACTCCGTCGTTTGGTTGGGGGTGGGTTACGTGTATATGGAGCCACCCGGCCGAGGCTATTTCACATGAACCTTTCAGCAACACTCATTCTCGCTTTTGGCATGTCCATGGATGCTTTCGCCGCGTCGATCGGCAAAGGTGCCAGCCTGCATCAACCCCGTTTCCGCGAAGCGATCCGCACCGGCCTGATCTTCGGCGTGGTCGAAGCGATCACCCCGCTCATCGGTTGGGCCATCGGTCTGTTCGCCAGCCAATACATCATGGAATGGGACCACTGGGTCGCCTTCTCCCTGCTGTTCATTCTCGGCATGCGCATGATCGTCGAAGGGGTGCGCAACAGGCCCGATGAGGAAGAGAAGGTCAAACGCCACGGCTTCTGGATCTTGGTGGCCACCGCTATCGCAACCAGCCTCGACGCGATGGCTATCGGCGTCGGCCTGGCCTTCCTGCAGGTGAATATCGTGCATACCGCCATGGCCATCGGCTGCGCCACCATGATCATGGCGACGCTGGGCATGATGATTGGCCGCTTTATCGGCCCGCTGCTGGGCAAACGCGCCGAGATCCTCGGCGGCGTGGTGCTGATCGGTATCGGCGTCAACATTCTGCTGGAGCACCTCGGCTACCTGGCCTGAGGCGCTCACTCTGCAAAAAAACCTGCCGCGGCAGGTTTTTTTGTTTCTGGGCTCGGTGCGCCTGTTAAGCGCGGCGTCGGTACAGCGCCAACGCGAAATCCGTTTCGCACACGAACTCGCCGCCATGCGCCAGTCGCTGCTGCACCTCCGGCGTAGCACGCCAGGCGAACGGTGTCATCTGCAGCAGGTTGGCGGCCTGAGCACCCGGCAGGGTCATCGTATAGGCCAACGCCTCTTTACGCTCGCACTCGAAACCGTCGAACTGTTCGTCCTGCTCGGCATGCAGCTGCACCTGCTGGTAGACCTGCTCTTTCAGCTGGTACAGATGACGCGGGCCCGGCGAAACCGTCACCACCACGCCACCCGGCTTCACCACCCGCGCCAGCTCCTCTGCCTTGCAAGGCGCATAAATGCGCAAGACCGCATCCAGCGCCGCGTCAGCGAACGGCAGACGGTGGCTGGAGGCGACGCAGAACGAGACCGCAGGATAACGTTTGGCGGCGTAGCGGATCGCTACCTTGGCGACGTCCAGCCCATAGACCGCCATATTGCGCGCCTGCGCCAGCCGTGCGGCCACGGCGGCGGTGTAATACCCTTCCCCACAGCCTATGTCCAACAACGCGCCTGCATCGGCCGCCAGCGCCAAATCCAGCCACTCGGCCACCTGCTGCTGCAGCGGTTGATAATAACCGCCGTCGAGAAACGCGCGCCGTGCCTGCATCATTTCCGCGCTGTCTCCCGGCTGCTTCGATCGTTTGTGCTGCACCGGCAGCAGATTGACGTAGCCTTCTTTGGCTTGATCGAACTGATGATTGCCGTCGCAACGCCAGTGTTGCGATGAAAAATGCAGCGGTTGATGACACAGAGGGCATTGATAAGACATGAATGGGCTTCCAGAAAGACAGGGCGCGGCTAGTCTAAAGAAGGCGTCGGCTCGATGCAAGGCGCATCCCCGCTCGCTTTCGCCGCCAACAACGCCTGGTCAAGCGGGGAAAAAGCTGGCTACACTGAGAGTCTGTTTTCTCACGCAGGTGAAAATAACTTATGAGCGATCGTTCCGCGCTGCTCGATGCGGTGCCCCACATTCAGCACGGCTTCGGCAGCAAACTCGCGCTGCTGCCCGGGCATCTGCTGCCCTACAGCGCCACGCTACCGGAAAAGAAGCAGGTGCACGGCACCCGTATCGTCGACGTGCTGCAACCGGCGCAGGCGTGCGGCGAGGCCGATGGTTTCTATACCCGCCAGCGCGGCATTCTGCTCAGCGTACTGACGGCGGACTGTCTGCCGGTGCTGTTCAGCCGCCGCGACGGGGGCGCCATCGCCGCGGCTCATGCCGGCTGGCGCGGTTTACTGGACGGCATTCTGGAACAGATGGCAGCGCGCATTCGCCAGGACGGCGACACCGCCGATTGGGTGGCCTCTATCGGCCCTGCCGCCGGCCCGTGCTGCTACGAAGTCGATGAAGCGCTGGTGGAAAATTTTAAACAGCGCCTGCCGCTGCCCGCCACGCTGATCAGCCCACATTACCGGCATCTGGATTTGGCCGCGATTGCCGAATACAAGCTGGCGGCGCTCGGCTTCGCCGCCGTTGACCGCGCAGGCAGCTGCACCATCTGCACGCCGGACGTCGACCCACAGCGGCCACAGCGCTTCAAATACACCAGCTATCGCCGCAACAGCCACCGGCGCGCGCAGGATCCGACGCATCCGGGGATCAAAGGCCGCAACCAGTACGCCGGCATCATCATCGCCGCCGGATGACGGAAACGAAAAAGCCCGCTCGAAGGCGGGCTTTTTGTACAGCTGACGCTGATTAGATAGCAGTAACGTTTACTGCAGATGGGCCTTTCTGGCCATCTTGGATTTCGAACTCAACGTTCTGGCCTTCAGCCAGGGTTTTGAAGCCGTTACCCTGGATTGCAGAGAAGTGTACGAACACGTCTTTGCTGCCGTCAGCCGGGGTGATGAAACCGAAACCTTTAGACTCGTTGAACCACTTAACTTGACCTTTGATCTTTGCCATCTTGAGTATTTCCTTTGGATTGTTTAAACCGCCCGAGGGCGTTACATAGACAAACTAGAGTCGTTACTGCTTGAGGCACTAAGATAAGGATCGGCAGAGAAGCGGTATTCAACGCTAACGTCTTTACTCAGAACTTCTTTACTGAAAATGCCACACATATACAGAACTGTACCTCGTTTTACCCAGATGCGTTATCACATACTCTGTATGCGATGGCAAGCCATTTTTAATCACTGAACGACATGTCGCACATATTTGAAACGGTCGAGAGCCACATTTGCTTAAATAGGCCAAAAGATGTTGAAGCATCGGCTATTTTCTGCTTGCCAAACTGGCTGCGCCAGACCCCGCATTCTGATAGCGTTTTAACAAAACTTTCATCGTTTTGACGCATCTCCTTCTCGACGTTTTCGCTTTTTCGTCGCTTATAGCGTTAAAAAATTTGAATCTTTATGGAATGTCATATGCAACATTTGAATATCGATGAACGGGGGCCAATTTATTCAATGCTCCTCCGCCCCTTTACCGTCGGAAAGCGCATTCACCATCGGCCTTCAGCCCTGTCACCGCACGGCATGCGCCAGAGCGTGACGAGAGCCGGCAACCGCGCTGACACGCCGACCAACGGCTGCATAAGCATGCAACGTCCTGACGCCTCCCCCGCTGGCCGGTGGCTTCATCCTAAATAATCCGAAAACCCTAAATCTGAATAACCGGAATAACCTTATGAATAGCGAAAGTGCGGCATTGAATTAAATCCGGAAAATCGGGTGGTTATTTGAATCCCACCCCGCACTTATCAATTTTGCTAATTACTGCCACGCTTTCAAACCGTTGATCTTATTCTTTCCTCTCTACCACCGGGCGGATAGACAACGCCTGCTGCGAGTCCTGCAACGCGATGCGCTCGCCAATCTTCAGCGGATGGAATTGATGCTGTTCCAGCCCCGCCTCGCTCAGCGCCAGGTTCAGTTGCTGCGGCGGTTCGTCCAGCGATTCATCCGCCAGTTCGAATACCCCCCAATGGATGGGAATGGCTCGCGGCTGATTCAGCTCGCGATACAGCGCCACCGACTGCTGCGGATCCATATGTTGCTCCTGCATGAACCAGCGCGGCGCATAGGCGCCAATGGGCAGTGCCGCCACGTCGAACGGGCCCAACCGTTGACCGATTTCCGCCAACCGCGCCGAATAGCCGCTGTCGCCGGAAAAATAGAACCGCAGCGCCGGATGATGGATTACCCAACCGCACCACAGCGAGCGATTGCGATCCCACAACGTGCGCATGCTCCAGTGCCGCGCCGGCGTGGCATAGACCGTCAGCCCACCTAACGACAGGCTCTGCCACCAGTCCAGCTCATGCACCTTCAGCCGATAACGGCGGAACCAACGCTTCAAGCCGAGCGGCACGATAAACTCGGCCTGTGGGAAGCGCCGCGCCAGCTGCCGCACCGTGCGCCTGTCGAGATGGTCATAATGATTATGGGAGATCAGCACCGCATCCACCGCCGGCAATTGCTCCACCATCAGCGGCGCCGGCGTTCTGCGCTTCGGCCCGAAGAAGCTCAGCGGCGAGGCGCGTTCGGACAACACCGGGTCGATCAGGATATAGCGGCCACCCAGCCGCAATAGCATGGATGCATGCCCCAGCCACCAGATGCTGTCATCGCTGCCGCTGAGATCGGCGGGTTGCCACCAGCGTTCGGTAAATTGCGCGTAGCCCTGCTGCGGCGGCCTGGGCAGCCCCTGCCGCTTGCGCTCATCCTGCCAACGCTGCAGGTCGCCCTCTTGGCGCTGAGAGGGTTCCGGGTTGCGAAATCCCTCCGGCGTGTGATGCGCCTTGGCCGCATCGTAGTAACGATTGATTCTCTTCATCCAGCCCCTTCTCCTGACCGCTGCGCCCCCTGCATGGGCGTGACTTTCAGTGTAACAAACCCGACGAGACTCGCACTTCGTCAGCCGTGCGCTGCATTGCGGGACCTTTTGCCGTATGCTGTTGTCTCACTCCGGTGAGACAGCCAGGGCCGCCAAGAGCCCGTTAAGACTCTCTTAAGATCTTTGTGATTGACTTGTAGGGCATACAGAAAAGGAGAAGTTATGAGTCGTTCTACATCCCGCAAATCAGGCATCGGCCTGGGGCGCCGTATTCGCAGCGCGCTGCTGGCGCAGAAGCAATACTGGAAAATGTATTTCGCCATGAAGCTGCGCCGTCTGCGCGTACCGGCGCCACTGGTTCTGCTGGGCGGTTCGCTGCTCGGGTTTTTCATGCTGACCCTGCTGATGCTCAGCGTGGTCGCCATCGACGTGATCAGCACCCTGCTGCTGCTGTGCCGGAAACTGCTGGGGCGGGGTCACGGTGAGGGGCGCGCCTTTATGCCGCGCGGCTGACGTAGAAAAGAAGCGGAGGCGCAGACTACGCCTCCGCCGCATACCGATTAGCGCTTGGCGCCTTTACGGCGCGTCAGCATAAACCCGCACCACAGCACCGCAATCCACACCGGCATCAGCAACACCGAAATGCGGATCCCTTCGCTGAAATACATAATCACCAGAATCAGGCCGAGGAACGCCAGGCACAGGTAGTTGCCGAACGGATACCACAGCGCCTTAAAGCTGGGGATGACGCCCTGGCGATTCTTGGCGGCGCGGAATTTCAGGTGCGCCAGGCAAATCATCACCCAGTTTATCACCAACGTTGACACCACCAGCGCCATCAGCAGCTCAAACGCCTTGCCGGGCATCAGGTAGTTGATCAGCACGCCAATCGAGGTAATCAACGCCGACAGCGCGATGGACAATACCGGCACGCCGCGTTTATTCACGCGCGTCAGCGCCTGCGGCGCATTGCCCTGGCTGGCCAGCCCGAACAGCATGCGGCTGTTGGCGTAAACGCCGCTGTTGTAGACCGACAGCGCGGCGGTCAACACCACCACGTTGAGCACGGTCGCCACCAGATTGCTGTTCAGCGCATGGAAGATCAGTACGAACGGGCTACCGCCCTCCACCACTTGCCCCCACGGATAGAGCGACAGCAGCACGGTCAGCGAGCCGATATAGAAGATCAGAATGCGGTACACCACCTGATTGGTGGCTTTGGGAATGCTGCGGCGCGGATCGGCGGCTTCCGCTGCGGTGATGCCGACCATTTCCAGCCCGCCGAACGAGAACATGATGACCGCCATCGCCATCACCAGCCCGGAGAAGCCATGCGGCATAAAGCCGCCCTGCTGCCACAGGTTGGTGATGCTGGCCTGTGGCCCGCCGTTGCCACTGACCAACAGCCAGGCGCCGAACACGATCATGCCGACAATCGCCACCACTTTGATGATGGCGAACCAGAACTCGGTTTCGCCGTACAGACGCACGTTCACCAGATTAATCAGGTTGATCAGCACGAAAAACAGCGCGGCGGAGGCCCAGGTGGGGATTTCCGGCCACCAGTACTGAATGTAGATGCCGACGGCGGTCAATTCCGCCATGCCGACCAGAATGAACATTGCCCAGTAGTTCCAGCCGGAAAGGAAGCCGGCGAAGTCGCCCCAATATTTATAGGCAAAGTGGCTGAAAGATCCGGCGACCGGCTCCTCCACCACCATTTCGCCCAGCTGGCGCATGATTAAAAACGCGATAAAACCGCCGATGGCGTAGCCCAACAGCACGGCGGGGCCGGCCATTTTAATGGTTTGCGCAATGCCGAGAAATAAACCGGTACCGATGGCGCCCCCGAGGGCAATAAGCTGTATGTGTCTGTTTTTTAAACCGCGTTTTAGCGGAGTGTCCTGATGCTGACCGCCCATCTTATCCTCATATGGCGTACACCCTTGCCGTTATCGGCCAAGATTTCACCAATCAATAAATGTATCTGCGGGCGGCTTTTTAACACTTAACCCCGTGAGCATCAAGGAGAAGCGCCCCGAGACGGCGGGCCGGAGCGCGATTTTTTTACCGTGAGAAAGCGGATAAGAGCGGCGTTTAGCCGGGCATTCCGCACAGTTTGGTCAGGTTGCGCGCGCCGATCATCAGCGTGGCGACATAAGATTGGCTACGCGTGACCACTTCCACCGCCACGCGATCGTTTTGATATTTTATCAGGTAGGTCGAGGGCCAGCCCTGACGGCGCTGGCCGAAGCTTTCGGCATGACGATCGATCGCCGCATGGGCAATCACCAGATGAGACAAGTTTTTATCACCTTTGATAATGCGCTTCATAAACAGCCTCCGCCAACGACAGCTCTGTTATTAGAAAAAGGAGAAACTCTTACCAATCACCGGTATTGTTCGAATCAGTTAGCCTGCCGGCTCATCAGGAAGCAGATCATCGCCGCGCGCAGCGGGCTGACGCTGTCCGCCTGCCATTCACCGCCCTGGGTGCTCATGCGCGCCTGCCATTGCGGGCTGTCGCTTTGGTTATCGGGGTTCAGACTGATTTTGTTGGCGCAAATGATCGGCCAGGCATCGGAGGGATTCTTGCAGTAATCTTTACCTTTCACACCACCGTAGGGATACCACTTGTCCGGGTTCTCCCCGGTCAGCAGCGCGATGCTGCGGTTCACTTCGGCATCGCTTTCTTCGTACCATTTAATCATCGGCTTTATCCATCTTTCGTAAGGTTCGCGCTACATTACGATGTCTGTACGACAGTTTTATGACAGCGCCGCCGGTTTTCACATTATCTCTACTAATGCTTTGCCCCCTTTATCTTTCCTTAGCGCCTGCGTACACTTTTCCCTCTGTTCAGCGCCCAGGAAATGCATGCATGTTGACCGGCCTCAATCACCTGACGCTCGCCGTCAGCGATCTCGATCGCAGCTTCGAATTTTATCGCCATCTGTTGGGGTTTACCCCGCACGCCCGCTGGCAGGGCGGCGCTTATCTCTCGTTGGGGGCGTTGTGGCTGTGTCTGTCGCGGGATGAGGCCCGGGCGCAACAAAGCGCGCGCGATTACACCCATTACGCCTTCAGCGTAGCGCCGGAACACATTGAGCAGGTCAGCGAGCGGCTGCGCCAGAACGGCGTCAAAGAGTGGAAGAGCAATCGCAGCGAAGGCGAATCGCTCTATTTTCTCGATCCTGACGGGCACCAGTTGGAGATCCATGCCGGCGATCTGGCCAGCCGCCTGGCGGCATGCCGGGAAAAACCGTATCAGGGCATGGTGTTTTACTGAGGCGCCCCGGCGGCGCTGCCGCCGGCCGGAGCATCATGCTTAACGTTCGGGGATAAAACCTTTGAAATCCAGCGCGGGGCTGAGATCGTCGTCGTCAGCAGCATCGCCGCCATCAGCGCGTGCACGGTGCGCCAAGCGTTTCAACAGCGCCGTTTGTTGGCGTTGTTGCTCGGCAATCTCCTGCAGCAGACGAATCTGCTCGTTGGCGCGCACGCTGGCGCGGTTCACCAGAAACCAAACCCACAGCCCAACCAGCAACGCCACGGCGGCGAGGGCCAGCGACAACAGGCCGTTCTGGCCAAAACCTAAATCGTACATGGACAACCCTATCTACTGCGACATTCAGGCCGCCATCTTAACACTCGCGGCGGCCGTGCGAACATCCCTGCCAAAAATTGCTTACCAGGGCACGAAGCGCGTTACCGAGCAGATGCCCAGCGCAAAGTTTCCGCCGTCGTCGCAATAACTGTCCAGCGCCAACAGGTAGAAAAACAGGCAGGCAGCGACGGCCGTCATTATCACGAGGATTTTTTTTCGCAACAAATTTAGCAGCCTCATTGTTATCTGGGTAATCTATCGCGCATGTTATCACAGCGAAGTTAAACGAAGTTTAACTTGTCGTTTAGATTTCTGGCTATCGCCCGGTTTTCAGACTGTTACCCTTGCCGTCATGCCGTTGTCGTGGCTAGATGGGCCCTCAGGGACAATGAGGAAGCACAATGAGCAGATTGATTAAGTGGGTACTGGTGTTGGCGGTCATTTACGGCGGCTTTTTGATCTCGGGTTACGGCGTGCTGATAGGCAGCAACAAGAACGTTGGCGGGTTGGGATTGCAGTGCAAATACCTGACGGCGCGCAACGTGGCGATCGCCCAGTACGTCAATGGCGACAACGGTTTCATCGGCGTAGCCGACTGCCCGCTGTTCAAGAAAATCGAAACGGTGGTGGATTAACCGCCACCGCCCGACGCCGCCGCCCTGCGGCGGCCCCGCCTCAGCTGCGGGTGAACTTCATCTCGATCAGCGCAATCGCCTTGTCAATCGCGCGGCGAGTCACCGGATCGGCGCCTGCAGGATGCGTGGAGAAATCGATGCTTTTAAGCTGACCCGCCATCTTGTCACGCACTTCGGTAGGCGCAATCACGTCGATAACGTCCAGAATCTGTTTGATGACCAGTTGGCAAGCGACCAGATCGGAAGCCAGTTCCTGCTCGTTGCTCAGCATGTCAGACATAATAATTTTCCTCTTGATTCAAACGCCGCACAGAATAGCACGCCGCCTGCACCATTGCCCGCTCTCCCCGCCTTTTTCCCCCTTCTGCGCACCGCCGGGCAAAAGCCCGCGGCGGATTAGCCTATACTTGCAGCATGACGGTGGCAAAAACCACCCGTAAGCCACAACCAACAGGAGAAAGTTATGGCGAATCACAATGTGAAATCCTGGGCGACAGTGCGTGAAACTTCGGTGGAAATCGCCGAAGCTATTTTTGAACTGGCAGGGAACGACGAAGTGTTGGCACAGAAGATCTGGGAAGAAGGCAGCGACGAAGCGTTGGAGAAGGCCTTTGCCAAAACCACCGCCGATCAGCTTTATTGGGGAGAGGAAACCGTCGAGCGGAAAAACGTTTGAGCGGCTACGCAACAAAAAGCCCGGGTTTCTGACCCAGGCTTTCCCGATTCGCGATCGCCCCGCTCAGCGGCGTGCAATGTCTCTTGCTCTCACGGTTCTTCACCTCCCACACCTTCCGCATTTTTCATGCTCATCACCGGCATCGCCATAAAAGCGCCGACGCCCACGATTACAACCAGAGTAATAATCACTGTCATTAACATGCGATCACCCCATCAACGTTGAGTTGTTACGGCTGACTCTGTTTTGGCGGTTACTTGCTGTGGCCTTTTCCGCGTCACCCACCGCGGCGGCGACAGTCTCAGATTAGCCGTTTTTCCTTTCTACTGACAAGCTGTGGTTGAACGGTTTTTCCGAATAATTGCCCCCCGTCACCGGCGGCGTTTTTGTCCGCGGCGGCAAGTTGTGTATACTTCACCGCTATGTAGATCTCACACTGACGCACTGATGATACAAGAACACCATCTCTCATTGGTCTGCGCCCTCAGCAAATGGGTCGAAACTCACCTTGGACGAGTGATCCATCTCGAAGAGCTGGCCGAGTACTCCGGCTACTCGCTGTGGCACATGCAGAAGCTGTTCAAAGAAGCGACAGGGATTTCGCTGGGCAAATACATTCGCGAACGCCGTCTGGCCGGCGCGGTTTACCAACTGCGCAGCAGTGAAGCGTCGATCTTCGATATCGCCCTGGACTTTGGCTTCGGCTCACAGTCCCACTTCACCTACATGTTCAGAAAGCGTTTTAATATCACGCCTTATGATTTCCGTCAGGATTTGAGCGTCGATCTGCACATCGACCCGCCGTTGCACGTCATTCACCAAAAATCCGCCTGACGCCCGCCGTAAACCGGCGGGTTAACGCGCCCCCCATACCGCCAGCATCGCGATCAAGGCCGGCAGCGCCTGCACCCACAGGATCTTGCGGCTGGCGGTCAGCCCGCCGAACACCCCGGCCGCCAACACGCACCCGAGAAAGAACAGCTGCAGCGCCATGTCCTCACGCCAGTAGCCCCATGCCAGCCCCAGCGCCAGAAAACCGTTGTACAGCCCCTGATTGGCGGCCAATACCCGCGTGGCCGCGGCAAACTCCGCCGTTGTACCGAAGGCGCGTCTGCCGAGCGACGCACGCCACAGGAACATTTCCAGCACCAGGATATAAAGATGGAGCACCGCGATGAGCAACAGCAAAATATCGGCAAACAGCTTCATGAGTGTCCCTATCGCTTATTGAAGATGTCATTAAGTATAATCGCGTAGCCTCTATCGCCAGACAACGGCGATAAAAAAACCCGCCGAAGCGGGTTTATGCAGGAGTCATTTTTTGAGGTTAGTTTAATACGGCGACCAACAATGCCGCGACAGAGACCCAAAACAGCGCCGTGGCAATCACGACATGGGACAGTCTTGCACGATAGAGTACCTGGCTCATAATGACCTCACTGACATCTGACTAACGGGAGACAACCTGACTTCCTGAGGATTATCCTAAACTTCTTCTCATTGTCATTATATGCGCCAGATCACTGTTCTGCCGATAAACCTTATTCTGTGGTAAAGCTGGAGCCGCGATCACAGTAATTTCGCCTTATTAGAGCGAAATAAGCCGAATAATCGCGGCGATTATATCCTAACGCTATCAAACATCGCCCCAGGGCAGGCGCGGCGCGGTCATCCGCTCGCCGGAATAACCGCTCACCGGCGGAAAACGCGGCGCCCCTTGTTCCCAATCATGCTGGGCCCGAGTAATTTCAGCCTTGGTATGACCAACGAAATTCCACCAGATAAGAATCTCTTCGTTTAACGGCGCGCCACCAATTAATAATCCCCGGCTGCCTTTCCGTGCATTTAACTCGATAGAGTTATTCTTCATGCCCAAATAGGCAAACTCGTCAGGTGAAAAGGTTTCACCATTAAGTTCGAATTCTCCCATCAGCGGCAAGAAGCCGATTTCATAGTCATCGCGCAGCGGCAATTGCACCGTCGCCGCTTCCTGCCATTCCATATCTATGGCGATTAATGGCGAAAGGGTAAATACCGGCGAACGATAAGCGTCAAATTCGCCGACCAGCAAACGGTGATTCACGCCGTTATTCTGCCACTGCGGCAAGTCAGGATAATGATCGAAACGCGGTGCCATGTCGGCATGTTCGGCCGGCAACGCTATCCATAATTGTGCAGCATGCAATCGCCTCGGTTCGCCCACCGACTGTTCAGTATGTGCGATCCCGTGCCCAGCGGTCATCAGATTGACCTGGCCCGGACGGATCACCTGCTCGCTGCCGAGGCTGTCGCGGTGCAGCACTTCGCCTTCGATCATCCAGGTGAACGTTTGCAGACCGATGTGCGGATGTGGCCCCACATCCATGCCGGGCGAGGTACCGTTGAATACCGTCGGCCCGGCGTGATCGAGAAAGCACCAGGCACCGACGGTGCGCCTTTCCCGGGTTGGCAGCGCGCGGTTGATCGGAATGCCCCCCACTTCGGCGTTACGCACGGCAATACGCTGGATCTGGCGCACGCCGTCAACGACGGGGCACTCGCGTGAGGGTGAAGAGAGCGTAGGACGGGACTGACTCATCGCAAAGACCTCCTGAATGGCGCCGATTCGCCAAGGGATAACCGTCCCAGCTTAACACAGGACAGCTCACCTCACAGATCGGCGGCGCTCAGGCGCATTCGCGCGGATTAGGACGCTTTGATATAGCAGCTTTTGATGTCAACATCGTCGTGCGCGTGCCTGAGATCGGAGAAATAGGTCACGCCAAAGAGAATTGATACCACCAGCAGCACGGAAACCAACAGGCCGATAATCGCCAGCAGTTTGGTTTCATCATGGAGATTAGGCTCCATTTTATCTCCCCTAGTTAATCGCGTCAGGTCACCCACAGCGTGACCGCCAGCGTAAAGATAATCAGTGAGCAGGACGCCACCGCCAACACGACGATAGCAAATTGCGCATCACCCAAGGTTTCTCGATAGTTTTTATCCGTTGAGGCGTTACGCTGTTGTTTCACTAAATCGGTTTTCACTCGTTCAACTGCTGCATTGCTGTTTGGCGGGGCAAAAGGCCCCTCAGTATAAGGCGTTAACGTTGCCGCCTTGGGCGTTCCGGCCTCAACCGGGGCATGACGCTATCAACTTTCCCCATCAGGGTCAACACCGCACCTGCCGGCGAGCGAGCGGGTACACAGGGTAGATGTAACCGACATTGATATAGCAAGGGAATAAGAGACGGCGATTACAGAGGACAAAAAAAAGCCCGGTACGCAACCGGGCTCTGGCAGAGCGACAGATTATTGCGGGATACGCAATACCTGCCCCGGATAGATCTTGTCCGGGCTCGACAGCATCGGCTTGTTGGCTTCGAAAATCTTGTTGTACAGATTGGCGTTGCCGTACATCTCTTTGGAGATCGCGCTCAGCGTATCGCCCTTCTTCACGGTGTAGAAACGGCTCTCGGCGTCGGATTGCGCCACCGCCACCTTGTCTTCCACGCCGCTGATGCCGGCCACGTTGCCGATCGCCACCAGGATCTTCTCTTTCAGCTCCTGGCTGACGGCATCGCCGGTCACTACGGCTTTACCATCGACCACCTGCACATCGACTTTGTCGGTGCCTGGCAGGCCGCTCTTATCGAGATGCTCCTTGAGTTTGGCGCTTTGATCTTCGGCGGAGGCATTGCCGGTGACTGTATCCCACAGTTTTTCGCCCGCTTCTTTGACGAAGTTAAACAAGCCCATATTCACTCCTTTTGATGGTTGCACTGATGCATTGAAGTAAGGCTTGTTAAGCTTAGCATCGTCAAAAGGATATGCCATCCGCTCCCGGCGTCAGAAATGGTTAGAGAATTCCGAAAGTGCCGTCAGCGGCGTCTCGATGGCGATTTATCACGCAATGATGCTGAAAAATCGCGCTTTTTTACCTACACTGTTGCCTACAGGGCGGTTCGACGAAGGAGGCATGCAACGATGTACGCATTGGTGATGTTTGTCTGTTATCTGGATGGCGGCTGCAGTGAAATGGTGGTCGATATATTGCGCGACGAACCGCAATGCCTGATCGCGATGAAGGAACAGAACCTGCGCCACGCCGGTTGTTATCCCATGGAAGAGTTTATCGACGGCTTTTGGTTACCGGCCAGCGAATATTCGGATTTTTAACGCCTTCCCCGTCCGGTGCTGAGGAATTTCTGATTTCATCGGAAACTTCGTCTGCCTCCGAGGCTTTAGGCCGCTGTTTTGCTAAATTGCGGCTCCCGAAGAAGAGAGACAGAGAAAGGTCATGTCAGCATCAGCTCATTCCAACGAGCATTATGAAATTCTGCTGCGCAACGTCAGCCTGGCGTTGGGCGATGCGGTGTTGCAGTTAATCAAAAACCATAAAAAGGTCTCCGGCAGCAATATTCTTTCACAGTTGGTCACGGAGATAGAACGCGAGCAGGATCAGCAACGTTTCGCCGCGCTGCGTTCTGCCATCGAACTGGTGGGATTGGCGCCAAAAGGCTGAGCACCTGAAAAAACGAAGGCAGGGCTTGCGCCCTGCCTGAGGTTAATGACAAACCTGATGACATTGGCAGGTTTACCGAAGACCACATTTTAAAATAAGGAAAATCAATTCATTGATTTTCGGCTGATAACCACAAAGGAGGAAAAACCACGCTTTTTCCTCCTTTGTCATCAAGCTAAGGCAGGGCTTGCGCCCTGCCTGATTACCGATCCCGACACAGGATGAAGGTAATGATGGAAACTTAGAAGCGGTAGGTCAGGTTGACAGCAACAATGTCGTCGGTGCTCAGCTTCAGTTTGTTGTCGTCGTTCAACTGGTTGATCTTGTAGTCGACGTAGGTGTACATGTTTTTGTTGAAGTAGTAAGTCGCGCCCACTTCCACGTATTTCACCAGATCGACATCGCCAATCCCTTCAATGTCCTTGCCTTTGGACTGTACGTAGGCCACGGACGGACGCAGGCCGTTTTCGAACTGGTACTGAGCCACAACTTCGAAGTTTTGCGTTTTATTGGCGAAGCCTGAAACGCCGTTGCCGCTGATCGGCGTCATGTTGCGCGTATCGGCATACATGGCCGCCAGGTACACCTGGTTGGCGTCGTATTTGACCGCGGTGGTCCAGGCGGTGGCCTTGTCGCCTTTACCGTACTGCAGCGCTTTCTGAGCGCTGGTGCGGTTGGAGTCGGAGAACGCCGCCGCTACGCCGATGCCGCTGCCGCCGATGTCCTGATAGTCCAGAGACATGCCGTAGCCGTCGCCGTTTTGCTTGCTGACGCTGCGGCCGTCACCGTCGTTTTTACCCTGGTACTGCAACGCCAGGTTCAGGCCTTCCACCAAACCGAAGAAGTCACGGTTGCGGTAGGTTGCCAGGCCGTTGGAGCGCGCGGTCATGTAGTTGTCGGTGTAGCTGTAGGAGTCGCCGCCGAATTCCGGCAGCATGTCGGTGTAGGCTTCGGCATCGTACACCACGCCGTAGTTACGGCCGTAGTCGAACGAGCCATAGTTGGCGAACTTCAGGCCGGCGAAGCCCAGACGCGTTTTGGTGCCGGTGGTGCCCTGCGCTTCGTCGTGGTTGGAAGCAACCTGATATTCCCACTGGCCGTAACCGGTCAACTGATCGTTGATTTGGGTTTCGCCTTTAAAGCCCAGACGAACGTAAGTTTTGTCGCCGTCTTCACCCTTGTCTTTACTGAAAACGTGTTTGGCAGCAACGCGGCCGTACAGGTCGAGTTTATTGCCATCCTTATTATAGATTTCAGCCGCGTTGGCGAAGGAGGTGACCGCCCCGAGGGCGACAGCTAAGGCTAATACACTGCGTTTCATCATTTATTTTCCTAGATATTATAATTAGAACCCTGCCCGTCACGCCCAATTTATATTTTGGGCTGTGATTTTATCTTTTGGTATTTTATGAGCTCCCCTAATGCGGGGGTGATGTGACATTAGCATCATGAATCAAAACTTAAAATCAAAAAGTTCATGAAACAACGAGGAGAAAGCATGTTTATTTGTAACCAAATATTACAACAAAGGAATTGCACAACTCATTGAATATAAGAATATTTTATCACATAAGTTATAACCAAAATGGTGCAATGCACCAATGTAGTGCATTTTGGTTTCGTTTTGTGTGCTTTCTGCACGATCCCAAAGTAACAACAAAATTAGCATGGTTATTAAAAACGTTACTTATTTCACATTTTTATCTTAACAAATTCACCAGGCAATTAAGACTTTCAGCTAATCATCTGACACCGCCTTTTATTCATTCACATAAGGGAATCTCTTCGGAACGAATAAAATTCGCCTTACGCCAATTAAAATAGCGGGAAATAGCAGAATAAAATAATCAAGGGAATAACGGCGGCGCGCTGACGGCGCCGCCGTGGATAAATCAATACAGCGTAGAGCGGGGCACTTCGTTCAACAACATACCGGCGCGCAGGCCCAACGCCACATTGGGGTTAGGGAACAGTATCCACGCGCCCTCCTGGCCCACGCGATAGTCCTCCTGCGGCTGCTCGCACAGCAACATGCCCGGTTTCAGTTCGGTGAAGTTGGCCGTGTCATCGCCCAGGTGCAGCTTGAAATCTTCGCTGTGCTTGATCAACGAGTGCATCACGCGGAAAACCCGAATCTCATCGGCCGCACGCACCGGCAGGGGCCCTTCACTGACCGCCGCCCGCAGAGCGAGATCGATGGCGGCGAACTGCTGCAGATCGTTGCTGCCGAACGGCCGCGCCTTGCCCAACTCGAGCGTACAGCTCGCCGCATTGAGATGTTCGCTGGAATAATGGCTAAACGTGCCGCCCGGCGCGCTGTGTACCACCAGCGCATCCAGATCGGCCGCATCCAGCAGCTTCAACATCGGCTCGCTGTACGGGCGTTTCTGGAAAGGCAGAATGCCAAAGCGCGGCAAACGCGATTCACGGATGGCGGTGTGCAAATCGTAATGGAAACGCGCCGCCTGTTCCCCATCGAAAAAGGCGGCGAGCGCACGCTCCAGCTGCTGCGCACGCACGGTTTCGCCGCTGGCGGCGAAGTTGCGGTAGCGGCCGCCGAACATGCGGTTCATATCGCTGTGCAGATAACGCTTGCCGGCCCGCATCGCCGCCGGGTTACCCAACACCACCAACAGCCGCACCCTCAGCGGCAACCGGCCGGCCAGCAGGTCGCCGACCAGCTGATTGAGCAGTTCGATCGGCGCAGTTTCGTTGCCGTGCACCCCCGCCGACATCACCATCGCCTGGCGGTAGGGTTGCCGCGGCGTGAGCTCCAGCACCCCTTCCCCCTGCCAGCGCCAGCGCAGCTGCGGGGTTTCACCTTGCCATTCGACGGGTTCGTTCCCTTCCAGCGTCAGGGGCAGTAGATCGATCATGCCGCCTCCCTTAGCGTTGGAATGGATAGATGGAGCCGAGACCGAGGATCGACGTCAGCGAATCCAGCGCCTCGCGCCCTTCGCGCAGCAGCAGCGGATCGGCCAGATCATCCTGCGTCAGGCGATCGCGATAATGGCGGTCGACCCATTCGTTCAGCGTCGCGAACAGCCGCTCGTTCATCATCACGCGCGGGTTAACCGCCCGCAGCTCCTGCTCGTTAAGCGCTACCCGCAGCCGCAGGCAGGCCGGGCCGCCGCCGTTGCGCATGCTTTCACGCAGGTCGAACACGCGAATTTCCTCGATCGGGCCGCCGCTGCCGACCATGTCGTTGAGATAACGCCACACGCCGGCGTGCTGACGCGACTCCTCCGGCACGACGATCATCATCTTGCCGTTCGGCTTGGTAAGAATTTGGCTGTTGAACAGGTAGGTCGCCACCGCGTCCGCCACCGAGACGCGCTCCGTCGGCACTTCGATCGCCACCAGCTCGCTGTCCAGCGTCGCCATCTTGCGGCGCACTTCATCCAGCGCCTGCTGCTGGCGGTAAAACGCCTGCTGGTGGTGGAACAGCACGTTCTGGTTGCTGACCGCAATCACGTCGTTATGGAACACGCCCTGATCGATCACCGCCGGGTTTTGCTGCACGAAGACCGTATGCTGTTCGTCCAGCTGGTGCAGGCGAGCGATCGCCTCGCCGGCTTCGCGCGTCTGGCGCGCCGGATAACGCGCCGGCGCCGTTTCGCCGCCGAACTCCTGCCGACCGTAGACGAACACCTGCACGCTGCGTTTGGCATAGTCGCCGCCCAAACGGTTGTGGTTGGCCGCCCCTTCGTCACCGAACAACGCCACCTGCGGCAGTGCTTCATGGTGGGCGAAATGCCGATCGTCGCTGAACATCGCCCGCAATACGGCGGTGGTGGTTTCCGCTTCGATGGCGCGGTGGAATTTGTTATTCAGGTTGGCAGCGGTGAAATGCACCTTGCCGTCGGCGCTGTCCGCCGAGGGCGACACGGTGGCCGCATTGGCGGTCCACATGCACGACGCCGAACTGAGCGCCGACAGCAGGCGCGGTGACTGACGCATCGCCTGCGCCAGCACCGCCTCATCGCTGCCGCTGAAGCCCAGGCGACGCAGCATCGGCAAATGCGGGCGCTCCTGCGGCGGCAGTACCCCTTGCTGGAAACCGAGATCGGCCAACGCCTTCATTTTCAGCAAGCCTTGTTTCGCCGCCAGCTTCGGGTTCGATACGCTGTTTTGATGTTGCGTCGACGCCTCGTTGCCGAACGACAACCCGGCATAGTGGTGCGTCGGCCCCACTAAACCGTCGAAATTGACTTCATATCCTGACATGTTCATCCCCTGGGGATAGCGTGCGGCGACGCCGGCGCGCCGCCGCAGACGATTAACGGAACGCCAAGCCCGGCGAAAGCGTCGCCGGCAGCGACAGGCTTTCACTTTCCAGCGAAGCCATCGGCCAGGCGCAATAGTCCGCCGCATAGAAGGCGCTTGGGCGATGGTTGCCGGAGGCACCCACGCCACCGAACGGCGCCGCGCTGGACGCCCCGGTCAGCGGCTTGTTCCAGTTGACGATGCCGGCGCGCGCTTCCAGCAGCAATCGCTCGAACAGCTCGCGCTGCGGCGATACCAGCCCCACCGACAGGCCGTAGCGCGTCCGGTTGGCCAGCTGCAGCGCCTCGTCGAAATCGCGGTAACGCACGATGGTGGTCAACGGCCCGAAATACTCTTCGTCCGGTACGCCGGCCACGCCGGTCAGATCGACGATGCCCGGGCTGAGCAGCGAGCTGCCCGGCTCCAGCAGGCGCATGGTCAGCAGCGATTTGCCGCCAAGCGCCAGCAAGTGCTGCTGCGCTTTCAGCATGTTTTCCGCTGCGGCTGCCGACACCACCCCGCCCATGAACGGCTGCGGTTCGGCATCCCAGCGGCCGACCCGCAGTTCGCCCGCCACCTGGACCAGACGCGCGATAAAGGCATCGCCTTCGGCCCCCTGCTTCACCAGAATACGGCGTGAACAGGTGCAGCGTTGGCCGGCGGAGATAAACGCCGATTGGATAGCCAGGTTGACCGCCGCATCGCGATCGTCGAAACCGTCGACGATCAGCGCGTTGTTGCCGCCCATCTCCAGCGCCAGGATCTTCTCCGGCTGCCCCGCCAGTTGGCGATGCAGGTGATAGCCGGTGCCGGCGCTGCCGGTGAACAGCAGGCCGTCGATATCCGCGCTGGCCGCCAGCGCTTCGCCGGTCTCGCGGCCGCCTTGCACCAGGTTGATCACCCCGTCCGGTAGACCGGCCTGCAGCCACAGCTTGAGGGTCTCCTCGGCGGTCAGGGGCGTCAGCTCGCTCGGTTTGAATACCACGCAGTTACCGGCCAACAGCGCCGGCACGATATGGCCGTTCGGCAGATGGCCGGGGAAGTTGTAAGGCCCGAACACCGCCAGCACGCCGTGCGGACGATGGCGCAGCACCGAAGCGCCATCGGCCATCGCCGTCTGGCTAAAGCCGGTGCGCGTCTGATAGGCCTGCAGCGAAATGCCCACCTTGCCGATCATCGCCTGAATTTCGGTCAGCGTTTCCCAGCGCGGTTTGCCGGTCTCGCGGCTGATGGTTTCCGCCAGCGACTGCTTGTGTTCTTCCAGCAAGGCGGCGAAGCGTTTTACCAGCTGTTCACGCTGCTCGAACGGCGTACGTGCCCAGGCCGGGAACGCGGCACGCGCGGCTTCGCAGGCGGCGGCAACGTCATCGCCGTCGGCGGCGTTGGCTCGCCACAGCGGCTGGTTGCCGACCGGATCGGCTTTGCCGAACTCGGCGCCGCGGCCCTGCCGCCAGACGCCGTTAATCAACAGTGCTGGATGGGACATCATGCTTTCTCCTGTGCAATAAGGGGGAGCACCCGCACCGGGCTGCCCTGCTCGACGCCCAGCGCCGCGGCGGTGGCGGCGTTGATATGCAGGCGGTCGTCATACAGATCGGCATTGACCAACAGTGCGCGGTAGTTCTGATAGTTGTCGTTGGCCACCAGATGCACCGGCGCATCGGCGCGCATCGGCGTGTCATCCAGCACCACTTTCACCAGGCGGCTCTGCTTCACCGCGCGGATGTGGTCGATTTCGGCTTCCAGCGTCGGGCCACCGTCGAAGATATCGACGTAGCCCTGATAGCTCAGGCCTTCCGCCTCCAGCAAGCGGCGCGCCGGCAGGGTTTGCGGGTGCACCTCGCCGATCACCTTCTGCGCGTCTTCGGCCAGGAAATCGACATACAGCGGATGTTTCGGCATCAGCTCGGCGATAAACGCCTTCTGCCCGGTGCCGCTCAGGTAGTCCGCCTTGGCAAACTCGATGGAGAAGAAATGGTGGCCGACGCTCTCCCAGAACGGCGAACGGCCGTTTTCATCGGAGAAACCGCGCATCTCGGCGATCAGGCGCCGTGAGAAGCGCTCGCGGAACGCGGCAATAAACAGGAAACGCACCTTCGACAGCAGCTTGCCGTTCTCGCCGTGACGATAATCCGGATCGAGGAACAGCGTGCACAGCTCCGAATGGCCGGTATGGTCGTTGCTGAGGAACAGCGTCGGCACCGATTTATAGACGTTCAGCTGTTTGGAAGCGTGCACCTGCGTGCCGACGCGGAAGCTGTACCAGGGTTCCGCCAGGCCGACGGCCACTTCGATCGCACAGACACCCACCGCCTGCCGGCGCTCGCTGTCCTCCAACACGAACAAATAACACTGGTCACTTTGCGGAAGTTCGCCTTGCCAGGTTTTTAACGCCCGCTCAATGCGTGCCGACAGGGTATCTTCATTTTGCGGCAGTGAAGTGAGACCGATGCCGGATTTACCGGCAAGCGTCAGTAAATCCGCCAGATCGCGACGCTCTATAGGGCGAATAATCATCATAATGCGAACCTCTTCTGAATCAGGCTGCGCCGGTGAAGGCGCAGCCCGCTGATTAGCTGCAAATGCGCGCCACGGCGCGCGCGAATCGCGCCAGCCCCTCTTTCACATCCTGCTCAGGGATGATCAGCGACGGCGTGAAACGCACCACGTCCGGGCCGGCGATCAGCGCGATAACGCCTTCTTCATTGGCCAGCTGGGTGATCTGCTTCGCTTTGCCGGCATAGTCTTTCGTCAATTGGCAGCCGATCAGCAAACCGCCGCCGCGAATCTCGGCGAAAATCGGATACTGGCGGTTGATGTCGTTCAGCCCGTCGATAAACCACTGGTGACGCTGTTTGACGCCTTCCAGCACTTCCGGGGTGTTGATGATGGAGAACACCGCCCCCGCCACCGCCGTCGCCAGCGGGTTGCCGCCGTAGGTCGTGCCGTGGGTGCCGACGCCCAGCGTTTTCGCCAGCGCATCGGTGGTCAGCATGGCGCCGATCGGGAAGCCGCCGCCCAGCGCTTTGGCCGTGGTCAGCACATCAGGCACCACGCCGTACTGCATGTAGGCATACAGGTGGCCGGTGCGGCCGACGCCGGTCTGCACTTCGTCGAAGATCAGCAGCGCATTATGGCGATCGCACAGTTCACGCAGCCCCTGCAGGAAACTGGCTTCCGCCGGTAGCACGCCGCCTTCGCCCTGGATAGGCTCGACGATCACCGCACAGGTGCGATCGTTGATAAGCTCGGCCGCCACGGCCAGATCGTTATACGGCGTATGGGTGATGCCGCCTGGCAGCGGTGCAAAGTCCTGCGAATATTTTGGCTGGCCACCGGCGGACACCGTAAACAGCGTGCGGCCGTGGAACGCGTTGTTGAACGCCACAATCTGATCTTTACCGGCGCCGTGCTGGTCGTGCGCATGCTTGCGCGCCAGTTTCAGCGCCGCTTCGTTGGCTTCGGCGCCCGAGTTACAGAAGAACACCTTGTCGGCGAAGGTGGCGTCGATCAGCTTTTTGGCCAGGCGCAGCACCGGTTCGTTGGTATAGCCATTGCCCAGATGCCACAGTTTGCCCGCCTGCTCCACCAGCGCCGCCTTGACCGCCGGGTGCGCATGCCCCAACGCGTTAACCGCAATGCCGCCGGCGAAATCGATGTAAGACTTACCCTGCTGATCCCACACCTGCGATCCTTCTCCCCGCACCAGAATAAAATCGGCAGGGGCATAAACCGGGACCATCCAGTCATCGAAAGACTGGCGGGTAACTGCGATTGGCTGTTCCATAGTGACCTCATAATCTCAGCAAAGGCTGAATTTTGACTGTAAGGACCGCTCAAGCCCGGCTAGGCCGCCACAATGCAAAAAAACCGTTGTTCAAAACCGACTTTCCCGGCGGAGAAAATGCTGTCCCTTACCGCTGATTTAGAAACAAATCTGTTACATAAAATCGGTTTTTCACTATTTATGGCGTATATCCGGTCCCTGAGCGGGGAGTAAATGTTAACGAGCAGTTAAAATACATGTCGTTTGATAAAGAGTGTAGAGCAGCTATCGTGCCAAAACGGGATTTTTGCCGTATTTTGCTATTTTTTACGTTAAAACAACGGCTTATAATGAATATTTATTCATTTTCTATGCATTGGTAATGCATAAATTAAAAAATAAGGCCTAAAATCATCATTGCGCGCGAAATCCTATTCAATTACGAAAAACTTCAGGATTTCTGATCGGGCTCGCAAAAATAATTTCCCCCCCTTTGCTCGCTATCACGCTTTTTGCCCCCATCGGGTGCAGCGGTGCGCCAAAATTGTGCAACGCGGCAGCGACGCAGAGATCTCCCCCGCCATGCTCCCGAAACAGGGCCGCGCTGACCGTGGCTCCTGCTTTGTGCGCCAGCGTCTACACTGTGATCCTGACCGCCCCTTCTCTTCTGCGCACAAGGAGTCACCATGCCCAAGAAAACCGTCGATCTCAGCCAGCCGCACGCCCAGCACGACATCCGCGCGTTTCTCGACGCGCTGAATGCCGGCGGCGGTAAACCCATGGAACAGATGAAGCCCAAAGAGGCGCGCAGGGTCTTGGAGGACGCGCAGCGCAGCGTCGAGGTGCCGCTGCGCGAGGTCGAGATCAGCGAGAAAACCATTCACGTAGAAGGTCAGGATATTCTGTTGCAGCTGGTGCGGCCGGCCAGGGTCAAAGAGGCGTTGCCGGTATTCATGTTCTTTCACGGCGGTGGCTGGGTGCTGGGCGATTTCCCCACCCATGAACGGCTGGTGCGCGATCTGGTGCACAGCTCAGGCGCGGTGGCGGTGTTCGTCAACTATCCCCGTTCACCGGAGGTGCGCTACCCTGAGGCGATCAACCTGGCTTACGCCGCCACCGAATGGGTGGCCGAGTACGGCGAGAAGATCAACGTCGACGGTTCGCGGCTGGCGGTGGTCGGCAACAGCGCCGGCGGCAATATGGCGGCGGTGGTCAGCCTGATGGCCAAAGAGAAAGGCATACCGGCGCTGCGTTGCCAGATCCTGCTGTGGCCCGTCACCCGCGCCCAGTTTGATACCGACTCCTATCATCAGTTCGCCGAAGGCCATTTCCTGACTCGCAACATGATGAAGTGGTTTTGGGACAGTTACGCGCCCGATAAGGCGCAGCGCAAAGACATCTACGCCTCGCCACTCAACGCCACACCGGAACAGCTGCGGGGTTTGCCGCCGGCGCTGGTGCAAACCGCCGAGCTGGACGTGCTGCGCGATGAGGGCGAAGCCTACGCGCGTCTGCTCGATGCCGCCGGCGTCGAGGTCACCTCCACCCGCTATAACGGGCTGATCCACGACTACGGCCTGTTGAATCCGCTCGCCCACGTCCCGGCGGTGCATTCGGCGATCCACCAGGCCGGGCGCGCGTTGAAGCACTACCTGTCCTGACGCTAGCCGACCACATGGCACGCCACCTGATGACCGGGCGCCACGCTGCGCAGGCGCGGCGCCTGTTCACGGCACTGCGCCGTGGCCTGCGGGCAGCGCGGGTGGAAACGGCAGCCGTGCGGCGGGTTGGCGGGATTGGGCGGCTCGCCGCTTGCTGCCCGCGGCAGCGAGCGATGCACATCCAGCGTCGGCACCGCCGCCAGCAAGGCCTGCGTGTAGGGATGCAGCGGCCGACGAAATAACGCATCGCGGTCGGCACTCTCGACGATCTGCCCCAGGTACATCACCGCCACGTCCTGACACAGGTGCTCTACCACGCCGAGATCGTGCGAAATAAACAGCAGCGTCACCCCCTGCCGTTCCTGCAAATCGGAAAACAGATTGATGATCTGCGCCTGAATCGACACGTCGAGCGCCGATATCGGTTCGTCGGCGACGATAAACTCCGGCTGCAGGATCAGCGCGCGCGCGATGCCGATGCGCTGGCGCTGGCCGCCGGAAAACTCATGCGGAAACCGCCCGTAATGCTGTGGAGACAGCCCGCAGATCGACAGGGTATCGAGCACCCGCTCGCGCAGTTCCGCCTTGCTCGCCAGGCCGTGCTGCAACAGCGCTTCGCCGATGGCGTCGCCCACGCGCAGGCGCGGATTCAGCGAGCTGTACGGATCCTGAAACACCAGCTGCATTTTCGGCCGCAGGGCGCGCAACGCCTCTTTGCTCAGGCTATCCAACGCCTGCCCTTTGAACATCACCTCGCCGGCGGTTTTGTCGTGCAGGCCGAGCAGCGTGCGGCCAACGGTGGTTTTGCCGCTGCCGGACTCGCCCACCAGCCCGAAAATGCGGCCCTTGCGAATGCTGAAGCTGACGTCGTCCACCGCCTTCAGCTGGCCGGTGGTTCGCCCGAACAGCCCGTCGCGCAGCGGGAAATATTTCTTTAATCCTTTCACTTCCACCAGAGGTTCAATCGACATGCGGGCGCCCTCCCGCGTTGAGGAAACAGGCGGACTGGCGCTGCGGTGTGCCGTACAGCGGCGGAATGCCATCGCGGCAGCGAGCGGAGGCCTGCGCACAGCGCTCGGCAAACGCACAGTGTTCAGGCAAGCGCGCCAGATCCGGCACCTGGCCGGGAATGGAATACAGACGGCGGAGCCGCTGGCCCGGCACCGGCCGCGAGGCGATCAGCCCCTGAGTATAAGGATGCCGCGGCTCGGCCAACACTTCCCGGGTCGTGCCCTGCTCGACGACGCGCCCGGCGTACATCACCGCCAGCCGGTCCGTCATCTGGGCGATCACCCCGAGATCGTGGGTGATCAAGATCATCGCCATGTTGTGTCGCCGGCTCTGCTCGCGCAGCAACGCCAGGATCTGCGCCTGTACCGTGACGTCGAGCGCCGTGGTCGGCTCATCGGCGATCAGCAGCGCCGGGCGGCATCCGATCGCCATGGCGATCATCACGCGCTGCAGCATGCCACCGGACAGTTGATGCGGGTAGCAGCGCATCAGCGCCTCCGCGCGCGCCAACCCCACTTCCGTCAAGAGTTGAATCGCCTGACCCCAGGCCGCTTTCGGCGACAGGGCCAGGTGGCGAATCAGCGGCTCCACCAGCTGTTCGCCGAGGGTCAACACCGGATTGAGCGCACTCATCGGCTCCTGAAAGATCATCGCCAGCCGGTTGCCGCGCAGATCGGCCATCTTTGATGCCCGTAGCGACAGCAGGTTCTGCCCTTCAAAGCGAATTTCACCGCCGTCTACCTGCGCCAACGGCTGCGGCAGCAGCCCCATCAGCGCCATGGCGGTCACGCTTTTGCCGCAGCCCGACTCGCCGACGATCCCCAGCGTTTGCCCGGCCTGCAGCTCAAGGCTGACCTGCTGCACCGCCCGCACCGGCCCTTGCTCTCCCTGAAACGACACCGACAGTCGATCGAACGCCACCAGCGGTTGGCTCATCGTGTTACCCCGTTCATTTTCGGATCGAGCGCGTCCCGCAGACCGTCGCCCAAGATATTGATCGCCACCACGGTGACGAAGATCGCCAGCCCCGGCGGCATCCACAGCCAGGGGCGGCGCTGAAAGTCGATCAGGCTGTTGGCGGCATCCATCATGTTGCCCCACGATGGCGTCGGCGGCACCACGCCCAGCCCGAGGTAGCTCAACGCCGATTCGCTGAGAATGGCGTTAGCCACCGCCATGGTGGCCACCACCACCAAAATCGGCACGGTGTTGGGCAGCAGATGGCCGAACAGACGCCGCCGGGTGGAGAGCCCCAGCACCTCGGTGGCCAGCATGAAATCCCGCTCGCGCAGCGACAGGATCTGGCCGCGCACCAGCCGCGCCAGCGACGGCCAGCCCAGCAGGCTCAGCATGATCATCACCATGTAGATGCGGTAGTCCGGCGAGACGTCGAGCTCGGTCAGCATCGCCCCCATGATGATCAGCAGCGGCAGGCCGGGAATGGTCATCAGCAGATCGGCGAAGCGCATGATCAGCCTGTCCGCCACGCCGCCCAAATAACCGGCGAGCGCCCCCAGCACATAGCCCAGCGTCACCGACAGCAGCATCGACACCAGGCCGATGGTCAGCGATATCCGCCCCGCCAGCAGCAGCCGGGTGCAGATATCGCGGCCGAGAAAGTCAGTGCCCAACCAGTGCGCGCCGCTCGGCGCCTGATTGATATTCAGCACATCGCCGGCGTCGTCGCGCCACGGCGACAGCGACGGCCCAATCAGGCACAGCAACGCCAACAGTACCAGCAACGCCAGCGAGATCATCGCCGGCCGGTGGCGACGCAGTCGTCGCCAGGCCTGCGCGGCGGGCGGCGGCGACAGTTGCGCCAGCGCGGGCAGTTGGGCCTGACGCCAGCGGCGGCGGCGGCCGAAAAACAACGTAGCCAACATAGCGTTACCTCAAACGAATGCGCGGATCGGCATAGGCGTACAGAATGTCCGCCAGCAGATTGCCGAGAATGGTCAAGGCTGCCAGAAACAGCGTGAATCCCATCAGTACCGGGTAATCACGCGCCGCCAGCGAATCGATATGGATATGCCCGGCGCCCGGCCAGTTGAAGATTTTTTCGGTGATCAGCGCGCCGGAGAACAATCCCGGCAGCTCGAACCCCAGCAGGGTGACGATCGGCAACAGCGCATTGCGCAGCGCGTGTTTGAGGATCACCGTTTTCTCCCTGAGCCCCTTGGCGCGCGCGGTGCGGATATAGTCCATGCGGATCACGTCCAGCATGCTGGCGCGGAAATAGCGCGTCAGGCTGCCGGCCTGCAGCATCACCAGCGCCAGCACCGGCAGCAGCAGGTGCGCCGCCACTTCCAGCGCCCACGCCAGCCCGCTCGCTTCGCTTCCGGTGCGCAGCATGCCGCCCGCCGGTAGCCAGTGCAGATCGACGGCGAACCATTTGATCAGCAGCAGACACAGGAAGAACGTCGGAAACGACATGGCGGCGAACACCGCCACGGTGATCAGATGATCGAACAGCGAATAGGGTTTCATCGCCGAGATCACCCCCACCGCCAGCGCGATGCCCCAATACAGCACCATCGCCACCGCCGCCAGCAGGAACGAGTTCCAGATGTATTGGTTCAGCAGCGTGCTGACCGGGATCTGATACTGCAGCGAAAAACCGAGATCGCCCTGCAGCAGCCGGCCGAGCCAGTGCAGGTAGCGGCTGAACAACGGCTGATCCAACCCGTACAGCGCCCGCAGCTCGGCGGCGCGTTGCGCGGTCAGGTTGATGTTGCCGTCGATAAAGTCACCGGGCGCCAGGGCGAAGATGCAAAAAATCAGCAAGGAAGCCAACAGCAGCATCGGGATCGTCTGCAACAGACGGCGCAGGATAAAATTTCTCATCGCGAATTCCATCGCCGCCGCCCGGAGTGGCGCGGCGGCGTCAGGGCGTTACGGCGCCGGTTTGACGTTCGGCAGGCTGCCGACCAAGCCGTTGTAGATATCCGGTTTAAAGCCGGTGACGCGCGCGCTGCTGGCGCTCAAAATCTCGCGGTTGCCGAGCAGGATCACCGGCGGATCGTCCGCCAGCGCCTGATACAGCTGATGGTAAAGCGGCTTACGCTGCGCGATATCCAGCGTGGCATTGGCCCTGGCGATCAGCGCGTCTACCTGCGGATTGTGATAACCGGTCTCGCTCTCGCGACTGATGAAATCGCGCACGCCATCGTGCGGATCGTTCAACGTGCTGGTGCTGAGGGACGCCAGGTCGTAATTGCCCGCCTTGCGCTGCGCCAGCAGCGCGTTGAAGTCCAATACCTGCGGTTTCAGCACCACGCCGAGCCGGCGGTAGTTGTCCTTGGCGATCGGCACCAGCGCGTCATTGATCAGCTTTTTGGTCACCAGCAGCGTCAGCTCCAGCTTTTTACCGTCTTTTTGCCGAATGCCGTCCGCGCCCACTCGCCAACCGGCCTCGTCCAACAGCTTCCCGGCCTTGTCGAGATCGTAAGCGTAGGGATTGATGCCGTTCGCATCATAGGCCCAGGAGATCGGCGAGATCGGCTGGTTGGCGACCTTGCCGTAACCCTGGTATACCACGGCGATCAGTTTTTGCCGATCCAGGCCGTAGATCAGCGCCTGGCGCACCCGTTTGTCCTGCAGCGCCGGGCGCTTGAGATTAAAGTCGATGCGGCTGTAATCGCTTGAGCTGTAGAGGTTGATATTGGCGAAGCCGAGCAGCTTGAGCTGTTCGATATCGTCCGGCTTGGCGGTAAAGGCGTCGTAGTCGGTCTCACCGGTCTGGAACAGCTGGAAGTTGGTGGCCGGGTTGGTGACGCGGTAGATAAAGCGCGCCATCGGCGGCGCACCGAGATAGAAGTTCGGGTTGGCGTGGAAGCGGATCTCCTGCCCCGGCACGTACTTGTCGTAAATATAGGGGCCGTTGCCGAGCGGCTTGCCGTTGAAGGCGCGCACGCCGTCGAGCTTGCCGCGCTGATAGTCTTTGCCGTAGTAAGCCCGCGACAGCACCGGCCCGCCGATCAGTTGCAGCGTAGTCGCGCCCGGTTGGGTGGTGACGATCTGAATGGTGCGATCGTCGATCACCTTCAGGCCGCTGATGCCGGCGGCGGTGCCGTTTTTATACTCGGCGCCGCCCTGGATGTGCGCCGGCGTGATGTCGGTGTCACCGTCATAGGCCGGATCGTGCAGCAGCGTCAGGGTAAAGGCGATATCGTCGGCTTTCAGCGGCGAGCCGTCGCTGTAGACCAGATTCGGCCGCAGCTTGATGGTGTAGGTCAGGTTATCGGGGCTGACCTGCCAGGACTCCGCCAATCGCCCTTCCGGCTTGCCCTGGCTGTCCAGGCCGATCAGGCGGCTGAAGATCACGTCGGTCACGTTCTCGTCCCAGCCGTTGGTGAACAGATACGGGTTGAAAATCCCCTGCGGCTCCGAGATGCCCGCCACCACGGTGTCTTTACGCAGCTTGGCGGCGGCCGGTACCCGAGCAGCGTCGCTGGCCGGCGTGATGCCTTCGGCCAGCGTTTCCGCCTGCACGCCGGCGCTCAGCCCCAGCGCGCAGACCAGCGCCAGCGGCGTTAGCCGATAGCGCAACAGTTTGTTTAGCCTATTTTTTATTCCACTCACCCGCTGCCCCTCGTCTTCCCGTTGATAAAAATGTGACAAAATTTATCGCAGAGTAATGGGCGGCTGGAGGGCTGTCTAACAACGAAACCGGCATTCCATTGCCGAAAAAAGCATTATGAATTTTTCTGGGGCGAAGCGCCGTGCAAAATGCGATTCAGCCTGCCGCCGCCAGCCCCCGAATAAGTTTGGCTAAGGTTTTGATCGCCTCTTCAAACCGATCGTTCCATTCAAAAGAGGCGTTGAGGCGGAAGCAGTGGTTGAAATGGTCGCCGGTCGTAAACATGCGCCCTGGCGCGATGCTGATCCCCCGGGAAAGGGCCTGCCGGTACAGTTCCATCGACGACAGCGCCGGATCCAGCTCCAGCCACAGGAAGTATCCGCCGTCGGGCTGGCTGACCTTCACCGTCGGCGGGAAATGGTGGGCGATCGCCTGACGCATCGCGCTTTGGCGCTGGGCCAGCAGCCGCCGCAGCCGCCGCAGATGGGTATCGTAGCCGCCGTGCAGCAGATAATCCGCCAGCGCCATTTGGGTCGGCACGCTGGTGGAAACGGTGCTCATCAGCTGCAAACGCTGGATCTGCTGCGCATAACGCCCCGCCGCCACCCAGCCGACGCGAAAGCCCGGCGCCAGGCATTTGGAAAACGACGAGCAATGCAGGATCTGGCCGCCGCTGTCGAGCGCCTTGGCCGGCAGCGGCCGTTCCGCGCTGAAGTACAGCTCACCGTAAACGTCATCTTCAATCAGCGAAATCTGTCGGTCGCGCAACAGCGCCACCAGACGCTGCTTGTTGGCCTCCGGCAGGGTGGCGCCCTGCGGGTTCTGGAAGTGGGTCATCAGCCAGCAGGCTTTGATCGGATACTGTTCCACCGCCTGCTGCAGCGCGTCCAGATCGATGCCGTCCTGCGGATGGGTGGCGATCGCCACCGCCTTTAACCGCAGCCGTTCCAGCGCCTGCAGCGCGCCGTAAAACGCCGGCGACTCGATCGCCACATAGTCGCCCGGCTGGGTCACCGCCTGCAGGCTGAGGCTGAGCGACTCCATCGCCCCGGCGGTGATGACGATTTCGTCCGGCGCGACCTGCATGCCGCTCAGCGCATAGCGTTGGGCGATGTGCCGCCGCAGCGCGTCGTTGCCCGGCGGCAGGTTGGCCAGCGAACTGTGCGGCGTGAACTTGCGCGCTACGCTGCTCAGCGCCCGCGCCAGCTTCGGCTGGGCAAACAGCGTGGCGTCGGGAAAGGCCGAACCGAAAGGCACGATATCCGGATCCTTGCAGGCCTGCAGCACGTCGAAAATAAAGGCATTGATGTCCACCTGCTCGCTCAGCAACAGCTTCTCGCCGCGCGAAGGCTGGGGCAGCGGCTGCGGACGCGCCGCCACGTAGTAGCCCGACTGCGGCCGGGCGACGATCCACCCCTGGCTCTCCAGCAGTTGGTAAGACTGCACCACCGTCATCAGGCTCAATCCGGCGCGTTTGCCGCTCTCGCGCAGCGAAGGCAGCTTGTCGCCCGCCCGCCACACCCGGTTCTGGATCTGTTCTCTAATCTGCTGCGCAAGCTGCTCGTATCGGGTCATAACCATTAACTGTTATATGAAAAAGTAAAATAACTGTCACTATTATAGTCACTGTACTCCGTGCTTAACTTAACGCCAAGTATTTCACATAAAAATGACAGCTATACTCAAGAGGTTAATTTATGTTCAACCCTAGGAGGCGCCATGCTGGGTCTTGATGCACTGGAACTCGCCAGAATACAGTTCGCCTTCACCGTGTCTTTCCATATCATCTTCCCCGCCATCACCATCGGTTTAGCCAGCTATCTGGCGGTGCTGGAAGGGTTATGGTTGAAAACGCACAATGAAGCCTACCGCGAGCTTTACCATTTCTGGTCAAAGATTTTCGCCGTTAACTTCGGCATGGGCGTGGTGTCCGGGCTGGTGATGGCCTATCAGTTCGGCACCAACTGGAGCTTCTTCTCCGAGTTCGCCGGCAGCATTACCGGGCCGCTGCTGACCTATGAAGTGCTGACCGCCTTCTTCCTCGAAGCCGGTTTCCTCGGCGTGATGCTGTTCGGCTGGAACCGCGTCGGCCCCGGCCTGCACTTCTTCGCCACCTGTATGGTGGCGCTCGGCACGCTGATCTCCACCTTCTGGATCCTGGCCTCCAACAGCTGGATGCAGACGCCGCAGGGGCATGAAATCATCAACGGCCAGGTGGTGCCGGTCGACTGGCTGAAGGTGATCTTCAACCCGTCCTTCCCGTACCGCCTGCTGCACATGTCCACCGCCGCCTTCCTCTCCTCGGCGTTCTTCGTCGGCGCCTCCGCCGCCTGGCACCTGCTGCGCGGCCGCGATACCCCGGCGATGCGCAAGATGCTGTCGATGGCGATGTGGATGGCGCTGATCGTCGCGCCGGTGCAGGCGCTGATCGGCGACGCGCACGGCCTGAATACGCTGAAACACCAGCCGGCGAAGATCGCCGCCATTGAAGGCCACTGGGAAAACCCGCCGGGCGAAGCCACGCCGCTGATCCTGGTCGGTTGGCCGGACATGCAGCGCGAAGAGACCCGCTTCAAGCTGGAAGTGCCGTACCTCGGCAGCCTGATCCTGACCCACAGCCTGACCGAACAGGTGCCGGCGCTCAAATCCTTCCCGCCGGAAGATCGCCCCAACTCCACCGTGGTGTTCTGGTCGTTCCGCATCATGGTCGGGCTGGGCATGCTGATGATTCTGGCCGGGGTGTGGAGCCTGTGGCTGCGCTGGCGCGGCGGGCTGTATCAGTCGCGTCCGTTCCTGTACTTCATTCTGTGGATGGGCCCTTCCGGATTGCTGGCGCTGCTGGCGGGCTGGTTCACCACCGAGATCGGCCGCCAGCCGTGGGTGGTGTACGGCCTGCTGCGCACCAAGGACGCGGTCTCCGCGCACGGCGACCTGCACATGAGCATCAGCCTGCTGGCGTTCATCATCGTCTACTGCTCGGTGTTCGGCGTGGGGTATTCCTACATGATGCGCCTGATCCGCAAAGGGCCGCAGCCGCATGAACACCAAGAAGACAATACCGAGGGCCGCCCGGCACGTCCGCTGTCCGCGGTCAACGACACTCTGGACGACAGGAGCTGAACATGGGCATCGATCTTCCGCTGATTTGGTTTGTGATCATCGTGTTCAGCACCATGATGTACGTGGTGATGGACGGTTTTGACTTGGGCATCGGCATCCTGTTTCCGTGGGTGAAAGAGAGCGGCGACCGCGATCTGATGATGAACACCGTCGCCCCGGTGTGGGACGGCAATGAAACCTGGCTGGTACTGGGCGGCGCGGCGCTGTTCGGCGCCTTCCCGCTGGCCTACTCGGTGATCCTCGACGCGCTGGCGATCCCGCTGACGCTGATGCTGATCGGGCTGATTTTCCGCGGCGTGGCCTTCGAGTTTCGCTTCAAGGCGAAGCCGGAGAAACGCCATATCTGGGACAAGGCGTTCATCTGGGGCTCAATCTTCGCCACCTTCAGCCAGGGTGTGGTGGTAGGCGCCGTGATCAACGGCTTCCCGGTCGAAGGCCGCACCTACGCCGGCGGCGCGCTGGACTGGCTGACGCCGTTTGCGCTGTTCTGCGGGCTGGGGCTGGTGGTGACCTACGCCCTGCTCGGCTGTACCTGGCTGGTGATGAAAACCGCCGGTGACCTGCAGGCGCGCATGTATCACCTGGCAACACCGCTGCTGGCGATCTTGTTGCTGGTGCTGGCTGCGGTCAGTATTTGGACGCCGATCGCGCATCCGGAAATCGCCGCCCGCTGGTTTACGCTGCCGAACCTGTTCTGGCTGCTGCCGGTGCCGGTGCTGGTGCTGCTCAGCGCCTGGGGGATTCAACGTGGGGTGAAACGCGGCGCGCACTACTCGCCGTTCATGCTGACGCTGCTGCTGGTGTTTCTCGGCCTGAGCGGGCTTGGCATCAGCATCTGGCCGCACCTGATCCCGCCGGCCATCAGCCTGTGGGACGCCGCCGCCCCGCCGCAGAGCCTCGGCTTTATGCTGGTGGGCGCGCTGTTCATCATCCCGATCATTCTGGTCTACACCTTCTGGAGCTACTACGTGTTCCGCGGCAAGATCAGCCATGAACACGGCTATCACTGAGAAGGGAGGACGCTATGCAAGATAAAACGGCAACCGCCGCGCCGGCGCCCTGGTGGAAACGCATCGGTTGGCTGGTGATCATCTGGAGCGCCAGCGTGCTGGGGCTGTTCGTGGTCGCCTCGCTGTTCCGCCTGCTGATGACCGCGGCGGGCATGAAGTCGCATTGACGCGGCGCCTTATCTGGCCGCGCTGTTGGGAAAGTAGAAGGATACCACCAGCGTGACCAGCGGCAAGGCGCCGATCTTCACCAGTTCGAACGCTTGCCTCAGTGCTTCATTTTTGTCCCAATACGCGTGGGCGGCGAATACGCCCACGCTGACCGCAAATATCCCGCACAGCACCTGGCGCGCCAGGCGCAGCCGCTCCATTTCGTCGAAGACCAGCGAAGGATCCAAATACAACCTTTCAGCATCGAGCTGCGGGCGCTCATTTTGCGGCTTCATGGAAAAATCCCCACCACCACGGCGACTGCCTCCAGCCCCTCGTCGCTTTCACGCACGATACCGAGGCGGGAACCATCCTGTTTCATCCACTCACGGTCGGCAATCGTCATTAAAGCAAACGCCAGCCGTATGACGTCGGTTTTGGCCATCCCGTGACGCCGGGCAATATCGTTCAAACTGTCGTCGATTTCATTGGATAACCGAATCGGCAAGCTGCGCATAGTCCACCTCCTGTGGCCGTTGATTCACAGGGGGAAAGTCTACTGGAAGGGCAAATATCGTTCAATTAGTGAACTGCGTAACGCCTCGCACAATCCACATGCAACGCTAATGCGGTTTGCGCCCCATCGCGCTGAGGAAGCGCTGCTGCAGGCGCAACAGCTCCTCCAGCTCCAGCAGGCGGTAGTCGATGCCGAAACGCGGCGCCACCTCGCCGATGATGCGGCTCAGCGCCGGGTAATGGCGGTGGCTCCAGTGCGGGAACAGATGATGCGTCAAATGCAGGTTCGCCCCGCCGAGCCAGTATCCCAGCCAGCGCGGCCGGGTCAGCCAGTCGAAGGTCGTGGCGAACACATGGTGATACCAGCCGTGCGGCATCGCACCCTGCGCCGGCGCCTGATAAAAATTGGCTTTGGCCCAGTGGGTGCCGATGATCAACATTACGAACAGCAATGAAGAAAGCATCTGGCTCAGCAAATAGACCAGCAGAATTTGCCCGATGCCGATGGCCGGCGGCAGCAACCAGCACGGGATCGCCAGCGCCAGCAGCAGGTGCGCCGCCTTGCCCGCCAGAAATCCGCACCAGCCGCGCACGCCCTGCTGCGCCATGCGCGCCGCCACGCGGGTGCGGCCCGCCCGGTCCAGCCAGTCGAACAGCCAGATGTAGTACGGGAACGTCAGCGCCGCCACCAGCGGCCAATAGTAACGCTGGGCGCGCATAAAGGGCCGCCAGCGCTGGAACGGCGTTTGCCGCAGCACGCCATTGGCGTCGATGTCAGGGTCGTAATGTTCGATATTGTTATGGGCATGGTGAAACAACACGTGGCGCACGCGCCAGCAGTCGGGATCCAGCCCCAGCGGGACGCTCACCAGGGCGTTCAGCCAGCGGTTGGCCCAGGGCCGACGGAAAAACGCGTTATGCGAGGCGTCGTGCACCACGTTCACCGTCAGGAACATGCCAATAAAGATAAAGCCGAAATAACAGGCGAAAAACGCCCAGCCGTTTTGCTGCTGCAGGCTCAACCCGTAACACAGGCCGCACAGCGCCAACAGCAGCGCCACCTTCGCCAGCATGCCGCCGTCGGCGAAGCGGTGATCGCCGTTGGCCGCCAAATAATGCTGGGCGGCCTGCATCAGCGCGCGATGTAGCCCGCCGTCATCGCGCCGATAGGCTAACGGGCGCAGCGGTTTCATGGCTGCCCCATAAGGCGCAAGAAGCGCTGTTGCTGCGCCAGCAGTTCGCGATAGCCGATGCAGCGATATGCCATGCCATGCCGCTGAGCCACTTCCGCCACCGCGGCGGCCAGTGCCGGATAGTGGCGGTGATTCCAGCCGGGAAACAGGTGGTGGGTGAGGTGATAGTTCAGCCCGCCGGTCAGGTGTTCCAGCCAGCGCGGCTCAGGCTGCCAATCGCAGGCGGTGGCGAAATTGTGCCGGTACCAACCGTGCGGCATGCTGTCGCCCGCCGGCGCCGGGTAAAACTCGGCCTGCGCCCAGTGGGTGCCCAGCAGCAGGAACACCACCAGCAGCGAGGCAAACATCTGGCTGAGCGCGTAAGCCAACAGCACCCAGCCCCAACCGATGCCGTGCAGATGGCACAGGATCAGCGGCACCACCAGCACCAGCGCCACATGGAGCAATTTGCACAGCACGAACAGCGCCCAACCGCCGCGCCCCGCCAGCACGCGTTTTTCCCGCAGCGGCGTTTTATCGAGCCGATCGGACCAATCGAAAATCCACGCGATGTAGGGTAGCGAGAGCGCGGCGATCAGCGGCCAGTACAGATGCTGATAGCGCATATGCGGCCGCCAGCGCTGGAACGGCGTCTGGCGGAAAAAGCCGTTCTCTTCGGTGTCCAGATCGTAGTGTTCGACGTTGGCGTAAACGTGGTGGTAATCCACGTGCCGCGTGCGCCAATAGTCCGGATCGACGCCCAGCGGCAGCGTCACCAACCGCCCCACCAGGCGATTGGCCCAGGGCGCGCGCAAGAAGGCGTTATGCGAAGCATCGTGATTGACGTTGACGTTGAGCAGCATGCCCATGGCCACGAACAGGAAATAGCAGAGGAAAAACGCCCAGGGCTGATGCTGCATCAGGCTCAGGGCATAAAACCCGACGCACAGCGCCAGCAACAGCGTGGCCTTGGCCAGCCGCGCGGTATCGGCATAGCGATGATCGCCCGCCAGGCAGGCGTGCGCCGCGCGCTTGAGATCGCGGTGAAACGCCTGCTCGCCATCGGTGGGGAAACGCAGCGGCGGTAATAAGTCAGCCATGCGGTTCCTCCACGGCGGCCGGTGCGGCCACTCGCCCCCAGCCCAGCGCCACGCACAGGGCATGCAGCGCCACGGCGGCCATGGCGATATGCCAATAGCGCTGCGGCCAGCCAAGATAGCCGATAAACAGCAGCGGCATGCCCAGCGCGATCAGCAGCCAAACGGCGCTCGCCCACGGCCGCCCTTCCGTCATGCCGCCCAGCGCCACCGAGCCCAACGCCAGCAGCACCAGCAGCGCCATTTGCGGCCAGCTGATGTCGCCGTAACCGTAACCGTATTGGTAGACGTAACCGACCACCAGCGAGAACAACAGCATGGCGCCGCTGAAGACGCTGAGCGCCGAACGGCGGTCGCGCGGCCGGCCCGGCGCCGGGCGCCAGGCCAGACGGAAATAGCGCAGGAACGGCAGATTGCTCGCCCAAAATGGATTGGCGGACGGCCGATCGCCGCTGACGCCGTAGCTGAACGGCGTGGTCGGTAGCGCCGGGCAGAACGTGCCGAACAGCTTGTCCCAAAAGATAAAGCTGCCGCCGAAGTTCTTATTGGAATACGCCATGTCCTTGACGTGGTGCACCCGGTGGTGCGCCGGCGTGACCAGGATTTTTTCCAGTACGCCCAGCTTCGGCGTCAGCGCATTGTGGTTAAACAGCTGAATGCTGTAGTGAAAAATCGACACCGTGACGAACACCGACAGCGGCACGCCCGCCAGCGCCAGCAGCAAAAAGAACGGGATCGACGTGAACGACGAATACCAGGAGTTGCGCACCCCCAGCGACAGGTTGAAGTGCTCCCCCTGGTGGTGCACCACGTGTACCGCCCACAGCACGCGGAAGCGGTGGTGCAGGCGATGCAGCCAGTAGAAACCGAAGTCCCACGCCAGCAGGGCGAACAGCCACATCAGCAGCGGCGGCCAGGCGTCCAGCAGCCCCAGGCTGAAATGCGCGGCCACGTAGCCGTAGCAGGTGATCTCCAGCCCGCGGAACAGCCACAGCATGATATGGCCGGAGTTCAGGTTGAACACCAGATCGTGCCAGTTGACCGGCTCACGGCGCCCCCACTGCAGCGCCACCGCCTCGGCCACCACGATGAACAGCATGAACACTATCGGCAACGCCAGATCGCTCATCCTACTTCTCCTTTAACCACGCGCCGGCGTAGGGCCTCTATGCGCAGGGCCAGCCAGCCGGCGAACAGCGCCAGCAGCGCACCGCCGGCCAGATCGACAAACAAATGGCGGCGCAGCTGCAGAATGGAGAACGCGATCGCCACGCCCCACAGCATCCACAGCGCCGTCCGCACTTTGCGCTCGCCGTCGCTCAGCGCCCACACCGCCAGCACCGTCAGCGCCATGTGCAACGACGGCAGGCAGTTTTGCGGCGAATCCACCTGCGTTAACGCCGCCAGCAGCTGCGCGCTGAGCCCAACGCCCTCGTTCTGCGGATAGGCCATGGTGGTCGGCCACAGCAGGTAAACTGCCCCGGCGCCCAGCGCCGTCAGCTGCATCGCCAGCGTCAGCCATTTGATTCGCTGCAGCGGCGCCAGCAAATAGCCCGCCGGGACGATGAGGAAGAACGACAGATAGAGCCAAATGGCCGCCGGATTAAACGGGATCGCCCGGTCAAGCGCCGATGGCGGCAGCAGGGTTCCCGCCCCCTGCAGGCGATCGGTCAGGCTATACACCACCCCGACCGTCCCCCAGCCGAGCAACATGTGCCCTAGCCTGAACAGCATCTTTTTCATGCTTCCTCCGCCTGGCGCACGATGCGTCGCCGCTTGCGATCGAACTGCGGTAACACCGCCTGCGCCGTCAACCGCCATTCGAGCCGATCGGTGGCGATGCCCTGGCGAGCGAACAGCGCGATCAGCTGCGCCTGGCAGTGCGCCAACGCCGCCAGGCTGCAATCGGCGATCAGCTCCAGCCGGTGCTCGCCGCGCTGGATCAGGCGGTAATCGCTGGTCAGCGGCAACGCATTGGCGATCGTCCGGCTGCAGGCATCGGCGAACACCGCCTGCGGTTGGCGCTGCGCATCGGGTAACATCAGCTGATCGTCGCGCCGCCCTTCGATACGCGCAATCGCCCGCGTCGGTTGCCCGCACGGACAGGGTTCCTTGCGCAGCACCAGCACATCGTCCAGCCGATAACGCACGATCGGCTGCGTGCTGCGGGTGAAATCAGTGATCAGCGGCGTAAAACGCTGCTCGTCGATCCACTGCGGTTCGATATGCAAAAACTCTTCGTTCAGATGCAGCGTGCCGTGCGCGCAGGTGGCGGCAAGAAACCCCTCGGTGGCCTGATACACTTCGCCGACCGCCGGAAACACCTGCATCAGCAGGCGGCGATCCTGCTCTTCCAACACCTCGGCGACCGAGATCGCTTTTTTGACCGGCAGCTTCACCTGCCCGGCCAGCACCGCCAGCGCCAGGGCACGCAGCACCTGCGCCGGGGCCACGATGATGCTGGGCGCCTGCCGTTCCAGTGCGGGCAGATGCTCGCTGAACGGCGCGAGCAGATCGTAAAACGCCAGGCTCAGCCAACGGTTGTTTACGCTGTGATAGAGATTATTGTCCGCCCGCAGAAACAGGGCTACGCGCTCGCCGGCCAACAGCCCGTCCGGCAGCATCTTCGCCAGCATGCCACCGGCCCACACCTGCTGTTCGCGCGGGCTGACGACAAACACGCCGCGCTGCCCGGAGGTGCCAGACGACAACCCGACGCTGTAGCGCCCGATCTTCGGCGTGAAATCGCGATCCGCCTCGCTGCGCTGCGCGCAGGCCAGCACCGCTTCCCGGCTCAGCCCGGCGGTATTCATCCGGTCAAACTGCGCCATCATCAGCGCCTTGTCCATTTGCGGCCATTCGGCGAACGGCCGGCGGCTGAAGCGCTGAAAATAGGGGCTCTTGCTCAGCACCCGGCGGGCAAAGCCCGCGAGCTGCCGGGCCTGATGCGCCTCCAGCGCCGCACGATCGCCAAAGCGCAGGCGCCGGGCGCGGAAATAGTGCCACAGGGTCATGAAGGGGATCACAGGTCCCCCTCGTGGCACAGCAAAATGTTGACCTGGCCGCCCGCCCACAGTTGGTTAAGCCGTTCCAGCGTGCGGGTGTACGCCGCCGCATCGTCCATCACCAGATTGGCCAGGCGCGAAGGCCCGCGCAGCGTCTGGTAGCTCTGCGGCGACCAGGCGGCGTCGCTGGCCAACAGCGTCCAGCCGGCGTCGGTGAGAATAAAGGCGCCGATATGGCCGGCCGCATGCCCCGGCAGCGGCACCAGCACGATCTGCCCCTCGCTGCCCGGCAGCGCGTAACCGCGATCGAACGGCGCCAGCAGCGCGGGCAACGCCACCGAGGGAAAAGCCTCCATAAACTGCAGACGACTCTCGAAATCCGCCGGGATCAGGCCGGGAATAAAGGCGCGCTTGAGTGCCGCGAAACCGCGCAGCCCACGGGTTTGCTGCCAGCCTTCGCCGGAGCAAATAAAGTCGAGGTGGCTGAAATCCTGCAGCCCGGCGATGTGATCCGCGTGAAAGTGCGAGACGATCAGCGCCTGGATGTCGCCTTCGGCGTAACCGGCTTCGCGCAGCTGATGCGCCAACGACTCGGCGGGATCGAAATAGACCGGCGTCATGCGGCGGTAAAGGCTGAATACCCCCGACTGCGTGTGCTGCTGAAAATAATGCGCGTAGCCGGTATCCCACAGCCAGCGGCGCTGCCCCACCTCCAGCAGATAGGCGCGCGCCGGGAATTTACACACCCGGAACCCGGCGCCGCGCAGCGCCATACAGCCGATATGCGTGCAATAGCCCACTTCAAATACGGTGACCTTAGCCATGCGGTATGCCTCCTTGCTGCCGCAGCCACTCGCCGGTCAGGCGGATCCCCTCCTCCATCGAGTAACGCGGCCGATAGCCCAGCTCTTCGATCGCGCGAGTCTGGCTCAGGGTCATGTCAAAATGCACCGCCGCCACGCTGTAGCGCGTCAGCAGCGGTTCCTTGCCGCTCAGGCTTGCCCACAACTCCATGCCGCCGGCCAGCGCCTGCAGCAGCGGATACGGAACGGCCTGCAGCCGGTAACGCAGCCCCAGCTCCTGGCGCAGCAGCGCATCCAGCATCTCCGCCAGCCGCTGCGGTTGGTGGTTGGTGATGTTGTACACGGCGCCGGACGGCAATCCGCGTTGCCGGCTGGCCAGCTCCATGGCGTGCACCACGTTGGGAGCAAAGGTCAGATCCAGCAACGCCTGCCCGCCGCCGGGCAGCCGCAGCACGCCGCGATCGCGTTCGAGCTGTTGCAACAGCCGCGGCACGATCACCCGATCGTGCGGGCCAAACAGGCCGCGCGGCCGCAGCATAATATAGGTGGTTTGCGGGTAGATCTTCGCCTGCGCCAACAGCCGCTGCTCGGCGGCGTGCTTGCTGGCGGCATAGTGGTTGGCGAAGCGCCGGGCGCGATAACCCTCATCAAGATCGTAATGCGGCTGAAAATCGAAGTAGATTGCCGGCGTGGAGATATGCACGAAGCGCCGCACGCCGCAGCGCCCGGCCGCCTCCGCCAGCTTGTCCGTCGCTGCGGCGTTGATGCGGTGAAATTCCGCTTTGCTGCCCCAGGGCGATGACTTGGCCGCACAGTGCCACACCCACTCGCAGTCGGTCACCAGCTCCCGGCACTGCTGCGGCGTGGCCTGCGCCAGATCGAGCGAGTAAAATTCGGCGCCCAGCTGGCGCAACGCTTCGCCGGCCCGCTCATCGCGGCCGGTGGCGCGCACCTGATGCCCGGCCTCCAGCAACCACTCCGCCGCGTTGCGCCCCAGCCCGCTGGTCGCCCCGGTCACCAGCACCCTCATGGCAGCAACACCATGCCGGCCAGCGCCAGCCCGGCGGCGGTGCCGATCAGCATCACCGGCTGGCCGGGGTTGAAGCGCCCGGTGGTCACGGCGGCATGCAGCGCGGTCGGGATAGAAGCCGCCACCTGGTTGCCGTGATGGCGGTAGATGTCCACCAGCGCCTCGCTGGAGACGTGCAGCCGTTTGCGCATATGTTCGAGCGACAAATGGCTGGCCTGGTGCGGCACCACGGTGGCGATCTGCCCCAGGGTCAAGCCGCTGGCGCTCAGCAGCCGGTCGAGGTAGTCCTCAATCAGCGCCGACGCCTGACGGAACAGCGGCTTGCCCTGCATATGAAACAGGAAGTCTTGCTCGCACATGCCGGCGCGCGGGTTGCGGCGCGTGCCGCCGGCGCGGATCTCGCACAGTTCGCTGCCGGCGGGATAGGTTTCCACCAGGCTGGCGAGGATGCCGCCTGTGCCGTCACCGCGCTCCACGATGGCGCAGGCGGCGCCGTCGCCAAAGATCAGCGACGACTCTTCGTGCTGCCAGTCGATGCCGCGCGAAGCGAGATCCGCCGAGACGATGGCGATACGTCGATACGTCCCGGCGTTCAACAGCCCCGCCGCCACCTGCAGCGCAGAGATAAAGCTGACGCAGCTGCTGTTGATGTCGAAGCCCGGCGTACCCGGTGCCAGCCCGGCAACCTTGAGAATATGCGCGGCGGTGCACGGCAGCGCCTGCACCGCTATCGCCGAGGCGGAGATCAAAAGGTCAATGGAGGCTGCCGGAATGGCGCTGCGGGCCAGCGCGTCTTGCAGCGCGGCGGCGGCGAGATCGGCCTGGCTGGCATCGTCGGCGGCGTGATAGCGGTAAACGATGCCCGAGCGTTTTTCAACGTAGCCGGCCGGTTTCCCCAGGCGGGCATCGAGCGTAGAGGAGGCCACGCGGTTGGGCGGCAACGCGGCCCCGGTGGCAATGATTTTCAGAGGCAACAGCTCGGGTGAGCGACATTGTGTGGTCATTATTGTTATTGATTAACCTGACTATCCATAAAGCGATTCTCCCGCACGGCGCAAAGGCTATGCGGATCATCCCCGGTTTTTATGTCCCAAAAGGCCTTTCATCAAGGCGGTATCTCTTGTTATCAGCTGGCGCGGGCCGACGTCCGTCGGCGGAAGCATAAGCGTAACATTACTGAGATATTCAGTTTACGGCAAGGCGGCGAGAATGGGCAGACGGCGGGAGAATTATCGGAATAGCGCCGCCGCTGGCGATCGGCGGCGGCGGGGTCAGGCTCAGCGGCGGTTGCGCACCAGCTGGTAACGGCGGGTCAGATACTCTACCGGCGCACTCCAGATATGCACCAGGCGGCAGAACGGGAACAGCACGAACAGCGTCATGCCCAGCACCATGTGCAGTTTGAAGATAATCGCCACGCCTTCCAGGTGCGCAGAGGCGCCGGCGTGGAAGGTCACCACCGCCTGCGCCCAGGCCACCAGCTTCATCATTTCGCTGCCGTCCATATGCTGGGCGGAGAACGGAATGGTCAGCAGGCCGAGGCACACCTGCACCACCAGCAACGTCAGGATCATGATGTCGGCGAAGCTGCTGGTGGCGCGCACCCGCGGGTTGGTCAACCGGCGCTTCAGCAACAGCGCGCCGCCGATCAGCGTCATCAGGCCGCAGGCGCCGCCGGCGATCATCGCCAGCTTCTGCTTCACGTCGATCGGCAGGAAGGCCTCATACATCCAGTGCGGCGTCAGCATGCCGAGGAAGTGGCCCGCGAAGATGCCGATAATGCCGATGTGAAACAGGTTGGACGCCAGCCGCATGCCCTTTTTATCCAGCATCTGGCTGGAGCCGGCGCGCCAGCTGTACTGCCCGTAGTCGTAACGCAACCAGCTGCCGATCAGGAATACCGCGCCGGCCAGATAAGGGTAGATATCGAAGAAGAACTGATTCAAAAATTGCATGATTAGCGTCCTTTGGTTCCGGTTAACGCATCCGTCAGGTCCAGATACTGTGGTGCCACCGCGCCGGCGAAGCGCCGCTGGTGCGCCGTCTGCTGGGCGGAGGCGCAGCCCTGTTCGCCGAGAAACTTGACCTGCTCCTCTTCCCACACCGCATCCAGCGCCTGCGGCGTATCGTCACGTGCCTCTTGCGCCACCTGGGGCTCCAGCGTCTGGGCCTGCACCTCGCTGCCGGACAGCGCCAGCAGCAGATCGAACAACACCGCATACGGGCTTTCACGCTGTTGCAGGCGCGCGCCCAGCAGCGCCAGGATCGGCGCGATGTCCTGCAGCCCTTCACGCGCCTGCGCCGCACTGCGGCTGGCCAGATACTCCAGATACAGCGGCAGGAAATCCGGCAGCTCGCGGCTGTCGATCTCCAGCCCGGCGGCGCGGTACTGCGCCATCAGGTCAACCATCGCCTGGCCGCGATCGCGCGACTCGCCGTGCACGTGCTCAAACAGCAGCAGCGAGGTGGCGCGGCCGCGATCGAACAGCTCGCAATAGTCGGCCTGCACGTCCAGCAGCGGGCGGGCGCACAGGCGGCGGATAAACAGAATCAGCTGCGCGCTGTGGTGCAGATCCAGCTCGCTGGCCGGCTCCAGCGCTTCGATGAGCGCCTGCTGATGGTCAAACAGGACCTGCTCCGGGTAATCCAGCAGGCGGGCGATCACTTTCAGGCTGATCATGAGGCATCCTCCGGCCGCGCGGTTTTCGCGGTCACGTCGATGGCGTCGATACGGCGGCTGTTGAACAGGTTGAACTTGCCGTCGCTGCCGTGGCAGCCGTCGCCGAAACTGAAACCGCAGCCTTTGCTTTCCGGGAAGGCTTCGCGCGCCAGCTCGCGGTGGCTCGACGGCACCACGAAGCGATCTTCATAGTTGGCGATCGCCAGGTAGCGGTACATCTCCTGCGCCTGCGTTTCGCTCAACCCAACCTGCTCCAGCGCACTGGTGTCCACCACGCCGTCGACGGTTTCCGCCCGCTTGTAGTGGCGCATCGCCAGCATGCGCTTCAGCGCCAGCAGCACCGGTTCGGTATCGCCGGCGGTCAGCAGATTCGCCAGATACTGCACCGGAATGCGCAGGCTCTCGACGTCCGGCAACACGCCGCTGTGCGCCAGCTCGCCGGCGTCGGCGGCGGACTGAATCGGCGACAACGGCGGCACGTACCACACCATCGGCAGCGTGCGGTATTCCGGGTGCAGCGGCAGCGCCAGCTTCCAGTCCATCGCCATTTTGTACACCGGCGACTGCTGGGCAGCTTCAATGACGCCCTGCGGCACGCCGTCCGCCAGCGCCTGAGCAATCACCTTCGGATCATGCGGATCGAGGAAGATATCGAGCTGGTTCTGGTACAGATCCTTGTCGTTCTCCACCGCCGCCGCCTGCTCGATGCGGTCGGCATCGTACAGCAGCACGCCGAGGTAGCGAATGCGGCCGACGCAGGTCTCCGAACACACCGTCGGCTGCCCGGCTTCGATGCGCGGGTAGCAGAAGATGCACTTCTCGGACTTGCCGCTCTTCCAGTTGAAGTAGATTTTCTTGTACGGACAGCCGGTCAGGCACATGCGCCAGCCGCGGCACTTGTCCTGGTCGATCAGCACAATGCCGTCTTCGCCGCGCTTGTAGATCGCCCCGCTCGGGCAGGTGGCGACGCAGGCCGGGTTGAGGCAGTGTTCGCACAGGCGCGGCAGGTACATCATGAAGGTGTTTTCGAACTGGCCGTACATCGCCTTCTGCAGGTTGTCGAAATTCTTGTCCTGCGAGCGTTTTTCGAACTCCCCGCCGAGGATCTCCTCCCAGTTAGGGCCGCTTTCGATCTTGTTCATGCGCTGGCCGGTGATCAGCGAGCGCGGGCGAGCCACCGGCTGGTGCTTGCCCTGTTTGGCGGTATGCAGATGCTGGTAGTCGTAATCGAACGGCTCGTAGTAGTCGTCCAGCGCCGGCACGTCCGGGTTGGCGAAGATTTTCGCCAGCACGCCGACGCGGTTGCCCATGCGCGGTTCCAGCTTGCCGTTGATTTTACGTATCCAGCCGCCCTTCCATTTTTCCTGATCTTCCCAGGCGTGCGGATACCCGACGCCGGGCTTGCTTTCCACGTTATTGAACCAGGCGTATTCCATACCTTCACGGCTGGTCCAGACGTTTTTGCAGGTGACCGAACAGGTGTGGCAACCGATGCACTTGTCCAGATTCAGCACCATGCCGACTTGCGAACGAATTTTCATTTGCTGTTCTCCTGCTGACTGCCCTGCGCGTAGTCGTTGCCTTCGTCGTCCAACCAATCAATGCGGTTCATCTTGCGCACCACCACGAATTCGTCGCGGTTGGAGCCGACGGTGCCGTAGTAGTTGAAGCCGTAGGCCAGCTGCGCATAGCCGCCGATCATGTGGGTCGGCTTCGGACAGGCGCGGGTCACCGAGTTATGGATGCCGCCACGCTGGCTGGTGATCTCCGAGCCCGGCAGGTTCACGATGCGCTCCTGCGCGTGGTACATCATGGTCATGCCGGCCGGGATACGCTGGCTGACCACCGCGCGCGCCGTCAGCGCGCCGTTGGCGTTGAAGGCCTCGATCCAGTCGTTGTCCGCGATGCCCAGATCTTTGGCGTCGTCTTCGCTCAGCCAGACGATCGGGCCGCCGCGCGACAGCGTCAGCATCAACAGGTTGTCGCTGTAGGTGGAGTGAATGCCCCACTTCTGGTGCGGCGTCAGGAAGTTCAGCGCCTTCTCCTTGTTGCCGTTCGGCTTGCTGTTGAGCAACGGCTGCGCGGCGCGGGTGTCGATCGGCGGCCGGTATACCAGCAGGCTTTCACCGAAGGCGCGCATCCACTCGTGGTCCTGATACAGCTGTTGACGGCCGCTGAGGGTGCGCCACGGGATCAGCTCGTGCACGTTGGTGTAACAGGCGTTGTAGGAAACGTGTTCGTCTTCCAGACCGGACCAGGTCGGACTGGAGATGATTTTGCGCGGCTGCGCCTGAATGTCGCGGAAGCGAATTTTCTCGTCTTCCTTGTTCAGCGCCAGATGCCGGTGATCGCGGCCGGTGACGTTGCTCAGGGCCTCCCAGGCTTTTACCGCCACCTGGCCGTTGGTTTCCGGCGCCAGCGACAGGATCACTTCCGCCGCGTCTATTGCGCTCTCAATCTTCGGCCGCCCCGCCGCCGGGCCGTCGGCCTTGACGTAGTTAAGCTGTTTGAGGAAGTCGACCTCGGTTTGGGTGTTCCAGCTGATGCCCTTGCCGCCGTTGCCCAGTTTGTCCAGCAGCGGCCCCAGCGAGGTGAAGCGCTCGTAGGTGGCCGGGTAATCGCGTTCCACCGCGATGATGTGCGGCGCAGTTTTGCCCGGGATCAGATCGCACTCGCCTTTCTTCCAGTCCTGCACGCCGTAAGGCTGCGCCAGTTCGGCGGCGGAATCGTGCTGGATAGGCAGGGTCACCACGTCGGTTTCCTGACCCAGATGGCCGACGCACACCTCGGAGAAGGCCTTGGCGATGCCCTTGTAGATCTCCCAGTCGCTCTTCGAATCCCAGGCCGGATCGACCGCCGCCGACAGCGGATGGATGAACGGGTGCATATCGGAGGTGTTCATGTCGTCTTTTTCGTACCAGGTGGCGGTCGGCAGCACCACGTCGGAGTACAGGCAGGTGCTCGACATGCGGAAATCGAGCGTCACCACCAGATCCAGCTTGCCTTCGCCGCCCTGCTCGCGCCATTCCACTTCCTGCGGCTTCACGCCGCCCTGCTGGCCGAGATCTTTCCCCTGAATGCCGTTTTCGGTGCCCAACAGGTATTTGAGCATGTACTCATGGCCCTTGCCGGAGGAGCCCAGCAGGTTGGAGCGCCAGACAAACAGGTTGCGCGGGAAATTCTGCGGATTGTCCGGCTGCTCGGCGGCGAAGCCCAGCGTGCCGTTTTTCAGGCTATCGACGGTGAACTCGACCGGCGACTGACCGGCCGCACGGGCCTGCTCCGCCAGGCGCAGCGGGTTGGTGCCCAGCTGCGGTGCCGACGGCAGCCAGCCCATGCGCTCGGCGCGCACGTTGAAGTCGATCAGGCTGCCGCCGAAGCGCGACTTGTCCGCCAGCGGCGACAGCAGCTCGTCGGTGCCGACGGTTTCATAGCGCCATTGGCTGGAATGGTTGTAGAAGAACGAGGTGCTGTTCATGTGGCGCGGCGGGCGCTGCCAGTCGAGGCCGAACGCCAGCGGCAGCCAGCCGGTTTGCGGCCGCAGTTTTTCCTGGCCGACGTAGTGCGCCCAGCCGCCACCGCTCTGGCCGACGCAACCGCAGAAGATCAGCATATTGATCAGGCCGCGGTAGGTCATGTCCATGTGATACCAGTGGTTGACGCCAGCGCCGACGATGATCATCGAACGGCCGTGGGTCTTCTCGGCGTTTTCCGCGAACTCGCGGGCAATGCGGATGATGTTGTGGCGCGACACGCCGGTGATCTGCTCGGCCCAGGCCGGGCTGTAGGCCTTGACCTCATCATAGTCGGCGGCGCAGTTGGCGTCGCCCAGCCCGCGCTCGAGGCCGTAGTTGGCAAGCTGCAGGTCGTACACGCTGGTCACCAGCGCTTCGCTGCCGTCCGCCAGCTGCAGGCGTTTCACCGGCAGCTTGTGCAGCAGGATCTCGTCCAGCGCCACGCTGTTGAAATGCTCGCTGTCGGCGCCGCCGAAGTACGGGAAGCCCACCTCGGCCACGTCGTCATGCATGCCCAACAGGCTGAGCTGCAGCTCGACTTCCTGTTGCGACTTGCCCTCGCGCTGTTCCAGGTTCCACTTGCCCTTCTCGCCCCAGCGGAAGCCGATGGAGCCCTGCGGCGCCACCAGATCGCCGCTGCGGCTGTCGATAGCGACGGTTTTCCACTCGGGGTTGTTTTCCTGGCCCAGCCCGTCCACCAGATCGGCGGCGCGCAGCAGGCGGCCGGCGGCGTAATGGCCGCCTTCACGCGCTTCCAGCAGCACCAGCATCGGCATGTCGGTATAGCGGCGCACGTAGTCGCGGAAGTAGCCGACTTCGCGATCGAGATGGAACTCTTTCAGCATCACGTGGCCCATCGCCAGCGCCATCGCGCTGTCGGTGCCCTGCTTCGGATTCAGCCAGTGGTCGCACAGCTTGGCGACTTCGGCGTAGTCCGGCGTCACCGCCACGGTTTTGGTGCCCTTGTAACGCACTTCGGTAAAGAAGTGGGCGTCCGGGGTGCGCGTCTGCGGCACGTTGGAGCCCCAGGCGATAATGTAGGAGGAGTTGTACCAGTCGGCGGATTCCGGCACGTCGGTCTGCTCGCCCCAGGTCATCGGCGAGGCCGGCGGCAGATCGCAATACCAGTCGTAGAAGCTCAGGCAGGCGCCGCCGATCAGCGACAGGTAGCGGGCGCCGGCGGCGTAGGACACCATCGACATCGCCGGGATCGGCGAGAAGCCGATGATACGGTCCGGGCCGAAGGTTTTGGCGGTATAGACGTTGGCGGCGGCGATCAGTTCATTGACCTCCTGCCAGCTGGAGCGGACGAAGCCGCCGCGGCCGCGCGCCACCTTGTAGCTTTTGGCTTTTTCCGCATCGCCGACGATAGAGCCCCAGGCCGCGACCGGATCGCTGTGCTGCGCTTTCGCCTCGCGCCACAGCTTGAGCAGACGCTTGCGCATCAGCGGGTATTTCAGCCGGTTGGCGCTGTACAGGTACCAGGAGTAGCTGGCGCCGCGCGGGCAGCCGCGCGGTTCATGGTTGGGCAGATCGGGCCGGGTGCGCGGGTAGTCGGTTTGCTGGGTTTCCCAGGTCACCAGGCCATTCTTCACGTAGATCTTCCAACTGCAGGAACCGGTACAGTTCACGCCGTGGGTGGAACGCACCACTTTGTCGTGCTGCCAACGGCTGCGATAGCCGTCTTCCCAGTCGCGGTTGGTGTTCAAGGTCTGGCCGTGCTCGCCAGAAAAAGGCTCCGCCAACTGCTTGAAATAGCGGAAACGGTCTAAAAATTTGCTCATCCGGAATGCTCCTGAAGGCTCTTGTCGTTATAAGAAGACATGCTCAATCTGCCGCCAGCCTACTGACGGCCAACCGGCGGCAAATTGATTGCGATCAAGAGAAAGTGGGAGGCGACGCGCGTATCGGGTGAGAAATACCACCAAAGTATAGGTGCGGGATATGATGTTAATCGATTGAATTTAAATGAATAAAAGAGGCTGTCATGACAAAGGCTGGCGGAAGGGAGGCAAGGCGGGGTATTTGGGGGTAGGACGCGGGAGAGACCTCCCGCGTGACGTTAACTCGACGCATTCAGCGCTGGAGCCACAGCGTCGCGGTGCCCACGGCGGGCAACGCCAGCGCGATCTCCGCCCCCCCTTCCTGCTGCCGCCAGCCCGCCGGAAGGCGCAACCGGGTGCTTCCCTCTCGATAGTAAGGATTGGCTACCAGCAGCAAGGCGCGATCGCCCAGAATAAACATCCGCGCCGGCATTTGCGGATCGCTTCCCGCCAGCGGCGTCGATTTTCCCGTCAGCAGATAAGGGGTGAAAGCGGCGATTTGCTGCGACACGGCAGCCACACCGCGCCAGGTGGCGTCAAACTCCCGTTGGTCGAAGCGGCCGGTTTTGCGCTTGTAAAACAGATCGGTATAGGAATAAAACAACAGCCCCTTGGCGCCGCCGATCAACGCCTGCCAGGCCTGGTTGCGGATTTCCGCCTCTGACGGCGGATGTGGCTTACGGCGGGCGTCATAAGCGGCGTGATCCATGATTTGCATCACCACCCAGGCCCCGCGCGACTGGCGGGCGGCCTGCACCGTGAGTTCGGTATAACGCGTGGTGCGCGTCAGATCGCTATCGTTCCCCACCGGGTATGGGTCGGTCGCCAAAATGTCGCTGCTGTTGAAGTGAGCGTCCAACTCCCCGGTTTTGTTCAACACCTGGAAGGTGGGATGATCGCCGTCAAGCTGCTTTATTTGCAGGTTTTTTTCCTCGATCTTATCGAGATATTCCGGCCCCAGCTCATCGTTGATGTACCAGGCGAGCAGGTTGGGCTGAGAGCGCAAGCGCTGCACGTACCAGGCCGTCAGCGCCGCGTAATCGCCACCGCGCGCGGGCGGCGCGAAGCGGCTGCCGCGGTACTGATCTTTGACGGAGTAAATCACCAGCAGCCCGCGCTGGCGTGCGTTGCGGAAAAAGGCGTAAGGATCTTTCTTCTCCCCATAATCATAATTCAGCACCGTGTTGAATCCCGCCGATGCGATGCGCTCCAAATGCTCATCGGTAGCCACGTTGGCGTAAATACCCAACGGGAAAAGCCGTTGACCATCGCGCACGGTAAAGCCTTCGCTGTCGATCGCCACTTTGGCCGCAGGCTGCCCGACGCGAAAAGACAGCTCGCTGCCCTGTGCCGGCTGGGATTGCTGCCCGGTGACCTGCTGACGCAGGCGATATTCCCCCTGGGCCAGGCCGGTCGGCAGTGGGTATTCGATCCGGCGCTGCCCTTCAACCTGATAACGGTCGCGGCTACTGTGAACAACCTGCCCCTCGGCATTGAGCAATTCGCTGTCGACTTGCAAACGCTGCGGCTGCGGAGTGACCAACAGCGTGTCGACCTTCCCCTGCGCCGACGCGCCGAGCTGATACAACGCCGGCGTAGACGCTCGAGCACACGCATAGGCGTCGTCAAACCAGGCGGTACCGGTGCTCCCCTTGCGCAGATAGACGCCAAAAGTGACTCGCGCCGCCTGCGGCGGCACGGTATAGCTGGCGCTCACCTGCTGCCAGCCGCTGTCGCCGGTCACCCCTGCCGGATAGCTGCCTTCCAGAAAGCGCCCCTGCGCATCGAAGCTCTGCAGATAAACCCCGGCGCCGCCGTCGCGGCTTTGCCCGCGTACGCCATGGGTCTTGAGCCAGACGCCGAAATCGATCGTCTGCCCGGGCGCAACCCGCAGCATCTGACTGAAGGTGCGGTACTGCGCGGCATCTGCATTGTCATAACGCAGACTGCCACGGCCGCTGTGCGCATCGCCGTCGGCCTGTGCGCCCTGCGCACGCCAGCCGCTAAGCCCCTGCTCAAAGCCGGGGTTGGCCAACAGATTGGGTTGGCAGCTCTGCGCCAGAGCCGAAGCGCTCCACCAGGCGCAACAGCTCAGAGCCGCCATCTGATACATCCCCTTCATGGTCATTTCCTTTTCACCACGGCGTTGAACAGATAAGTGGCGAACAGATAGCAGGATTTCTGGTAAGACAGCCCCAAATGCTGACGGTAAATCCGCCATTGCCAGTCCGCGGCGCGGATTTTGTTGCCCGACAGCGAATGGGTAGACAATCGGTAACAGGCCAGCGGTTCGGGAATGCAGTAGGCCAGGCCGTTACGCGCCTTCTGCAGCACCGCCAGCCACATCAAATAGTCCTCATGACCCACTTTTTGCTGATACACCTTACCGATGCGCTTCTGGTTGTAGATGCCGGTGAGATTGCCGATCCAGTTGCTTTTCAACATGTCCTGATAGCCAATAAGCTCATCCGCACCCCGGGTGTTTTTGATCAACTTCAGGTCGTCTTCGAAGGTGTAATAATGGGAACACACCACGTCGTAGCGGCGGGTTTGCAAAATGCTCGCCTGGCGCGACAGCTTGTTGGGGAGCCATACGTCATCGCTGTCGCAGAAGGCGATATAGTCGCCCTTCGCCGCCTCAATGCCGATGTTGCGCGTTTCCGCCACGCCCTGGTTATGCTCATTGCGTATGTAGGTGAGGCGATCGTGGATAAACGGCCGCACCACCTCGGCAGTATCGTCGGTGGACGCATCATCGATCACATACAGGTGATAATCGGTAAATCGCTGATTCAGCACGCCTAGAATCGACTCTTTAATAGAGTGCGCCGCATTGTAGGCCGGCATTATCACGGATATCTTTTCCATTCTGTCCTCACTCGGTGAGCTGTTGCCACTCGGGATAAATACGTTCGGGAGAAAAACGACGGGACTTCTCTAACGCGGCGAGAGAAAAGTGCTCGCGCAAACCCGGATCGAGCATCAGTTTGATCACCCCTTCGCTGAAGGCGGCGGCGTCGTCATCGGGCACCAGATAGCCGTTGACACCATCGTCTATCAACTCGGCCGGGCCGGTCTTGCAGTCGTAGGCCACCAGCGGCAGGCCGAAACTCATGGCTTCGATCAGCACCATCGGCAACCCTTCATAGCGAGAAGTCATCAGATACAGGCTGGCTTGGCGATAATAGGCCGCCACGTCGGCGGTGGCCGGCAGCAGGTTCACCTGCCGCTCCAACCCGGCGTCTTCAATCTGCCGCCGCAATGCGTCGCGCTCCGGACCGTCGCCAATAATCAGCAGCCGCCAATCCGGCGCCTGCGCCGCCACTCCTTGCCACAACGCGATCAGACGATCGAAGCCTTTCTGATTGCTCAATCGCCCCACCGCCAGCGCCACCTTTTTCTGCAGCGTCGGCGTCGGCGCCTGCGTGCCGAACGGTGAAACGTTCTCGATCACCCGACATTTCCCAGCCCCCACCCAGCGGGCGATGGCGTCGCTATCTTGCCGCGTCAGAAAAATTACGCGGTCACACAGCCGGTAAACCAGCAACTTCAACCACTTAAATACGCGCGGATACTGGTGAAAGCTGACGTGTTCACTCAGCAGCAGCCGGCTGCGGGCACAGAACAAACGCAGAAAAGGCGTCATTACCACCGACAGTTTCCCCATGGAAACGGTAATGATCACGTCCGCGCGTTCACGCCGCAGGGCCATCGCCAGCCGCCATGGCCAGAACAGCGAATCGCCGCCGCCGCAGCGCAACCGGACGTCGTTCGCCAGCGGAAAGAAGCTCCGCTCGCCAAACAGCGAAAACAGCGCCACCTCGTAACCCGGCAGACGCGCCAGCGCATTGGCCAAACCGCTGGCGACCCGTTCAGTTCCGCCCTTGCCCGCTATATTTTCGATAACGATGATTACCTTGCGTGGTTGCATATCATCTCCTGAATCCCTGGCGCACATTGCGCAGCAGCCGGCCGCCAACCGAGAACAACCCCAACCGCGCCAGACAATCGCCATACCATTTGATCATCTTGAACTTGCCGCTCAGGCTGCGCCGCACGATGCGCGACGAGTAATAATTGAACGCCTGGGCGTTCTCCGAATACAGCGAGGCCAGCAGGTGCTTGCAGGCGAATCCGCTGATATGGCGATCGCTGGGGCTGAGGAAGGTATTGATAAAGCGATCGCTGGCCTCCAGATTAAGCTTCGCCGTCATGCGCCCGTAGCGCCCTACGTCGAGAAACACCCCTCCGCCGGCGTCGTGCGCCACATGCGCGCCCAAATTGGTGGCATTGACCAAAAAGCCCCAATCCTGATGCTTATTGAGGAACTCGGGAAATAAAAAGCGGCGATCGCTTTTTTTACGTATGCTGATGGTGGATGAACGAATATCGCCCATTTCCAGAAAAAGAAAATCTTCGCCGGAAGAACCGGATTTGTAGTGGAAGTTGAAGTCACGTACCGAATCGCCGCTCACCTCCGCATAGTTACCGAAGATAATATCAATATGGCGATCTTCATGTTTATTCATGCGGCGGATAATATAGTTGGTTGTGAAGTAATCATCGGAATCGAGAAAAAACACGATCTCCGATTGCGCCAACTTGATGCCTAAGTTACGCGATACCGCCGCATTGCTCTTCTTTTTTTTCTCGTGCAGCATCACATTGCTATTGGTTGCTGCTATCTGGCGAATATATTTAATATCATCCTCGTCAGAGCAATCATCAACCAAAATCACCTGATAGTCGAACCCCTGGCAAGCGTTGAAAACCCGCTTCAGAGTTTTAGGCAGATAGCGTGCACTATTGTAAATAGGGATCACGATCGAGAAATCCATTTCTTAACCCTCTAATTTAGAATTTATCATTTCTTTTCCACGGCAAAGCAACAATAACGACACGTTAAATACCGGGACCAAAAAATAGGTTTCCGTCAACGTTGTTAACAGGAAAACCACCACCACCCAGCGCATGAACCGACTCAGCTTGCGCATGTTACCCAACAGGTGAAAATAACAGAAAAGCATGACGACAGAGGCGAGGCCACCGGCCGAATAAAACATGGCAATGAAGAAGAAATCGACGGGTTTATAAGGTTCTATATTCATGCCGAACAGCGGATTGGGTAGCCCCACCGACTGAAACATCTGCCAGGAGAACCAGACTCGCCCGGTCAACGCCTGGTTCAAGAGGACATCCAATGCAGGATTGCTGCCCCAGAGCATAACGCTGGCGAATTGAAAGCCGACAATAACCAACGTCAGCACGATGCAGACTTTTCTATTGGGGGCGACACGCAGCAGCGGCGCCAGCCAAAACAGCAATAACATCAACAACGCCAGCATAAAACAGGTGCGAGAATAGGAATACATCAGCACCGGGAGAATTAACGCCGACACCGCCAACGACGCGATATTTTTCATTCCACGCGTTAGTTTCGCATGGTCGATCAGGCACAGCAGCGTGGCGAACAAGGCAAAAGAATAATACGCCAGGGTATTCGGGTTATCGAAACCCAGCGTTAATCTGTTGCCGTAACGTTCATCAAGATAAACAAACCCATTGGTGTAAAAGCTATAGGGAATGACCATCAGCAACCCTGCCACCACAAAGGCGATGGCAAACATTTCAGCGCCACGTCCCATGTCTATGCGGCGAAATAAAATGATCACCGCCGTGCTGAATACCGCGCCAAACAGATAATCCCCATGCCCGGTGGCAATATTAACCAGAAACAACAGAGCCAAAAAACCCGCAACCGCTTTTTCCGCCAGCGTAGCGATAAAAAATGCATAACCGACATAGAGCAACATCAGGCCATTAAGCCCCATCACGGTTTTATTAATCAGCTCGCTGTTGAACGATCCCGAGGTCAGGAAGGTTTTCACGAAAAACATCAGCAGAAAGGTCAATACGATGGATTGATTGACTAAATCCCGCGACTGATTATAACCGGCGTTGGCATGCATTTGAAAATTGGAGGCGACTCTTTGCATAAGTGTTTACTCAGTAAAATAACTGCCCCATTCCTGCTCAATGTTTTTCGGCATCAGCTTGCTTAACCCCGCGCCAGGCGTAAACGTCAACTCACCGAAATACACCTTCTCGCCGACCTGGTAGAAATCCACGCGGACATAAGAGAACTGCTGCGCTGTCTGGCGAGCCAAACGCGTCATTTCGTCCAGCCGCGTAGGGCGCGGCATCGGTTCGTCGGCATTCGGCAAGCTGATACGGATTTCGGTGCGGTTCCAGTCGATATCGAAAATATCGCGCCGATGAGTGCCGAAACGCTGATAGTCCACCTGGATGAACATGCGAATTTCATGATTGTCGTTAAAACAATGAAACTTGATATCGTTCGGCACCTGCTCGCCATCCAGCAACAGGCGCTCCACCATGATGCAGGGTTCGATATCCAGATAATGCTTTTCGCGACTCTGCTCGTAAAAGTTGCTGCGCATCCACGCGTTGCTGAGATCGTACAACTCCGCGTAGCTCACCTGCTGCTTGTCGAACACCAACCGGTTATAACCGCTGCCGTGGTTGGCCTTCAGCACGAAGGCGTTGGGCAATTGCCTGAACATGTCGTAGCTGAGCTCAGTGCCATGCGCATACAGCTCCACCAGATACTCCTCGCCCCACAGACCGGCGATAAATTCACGTACCTTGAACTTGTCCGACAAGGTGGTGTAGATGCTGCGCGGATAAATTTTGCGACGCATGATCTTTTCGCTGAAGCCGGTCGGTTTTGACAGGTGCGGCAGCTTCTTGAAATAGAGCGCGTATTTAACCTGATGGTGCCAGGCATCGGGCAGGCGCTTGGAAATGTTTTTAACCAGGATGTTTAACATGTTCTCTCCTTAATTTGCTGACAAGACGCGGCAAGCAGTAAAAACAGGTCAGCTGCAGTCGGGTAATTTTTCCGCCACGGAATAAACTGTTCAGCACGAAGAACGAAATGAACTCCGCCAGCAGCGTAGACACCGCCGCACCGATCAGGCCGTAGCGCGGGATCAGCAGCAGATTCATCACCACGTTCGCCACGGCCACCAACGGCATCTTGATGGCGATAAAGCGATAGCCGGCGAACAGCACGATGCTGCGGTACGAAACCGTCCCCATGACCGAGAACAGCGAGGTCAGCGTACAAATGGCCAGGATGCTGGCGGCCGGTTGGAAAGCGGCACCGTACAGCAGCGCAATGGCCGGGTGAGCGAACCACCACAGGCCCAGCAACACCGGCAACGACAGGCCCAAGACCACCAGATAAAGCACCCGGATACGGTATTCCTGCTCCAACGGATCGCGACAGCTGGCAATGCCCGGCATCAACGAGGTGATCAGCGCCATCGGCACGAACACCCAGCCTTGGCTGAGGGTGGTGGCGGCACTGAACCAGCCTACCGCCTGCTCGCCGACCAGATTGCCCAGCATGATTTGATCGATGCGGGTATAGATCACTATCGACAGGCTGGAGATGGCCAGCGGCAGGCCCACCTTGAGCAAATAACGGCCATAGCGCCCGGCCTGGCGCGGCGTAACCCGCGGCGAGGCCGCAGCTTCGCCACGGAATAACCAGAGGCGCGCCAGGTAAGGTACGGCGCTGCTGAGGATGTAGGGCACCGCGAACCACACCAGCGGCAGCGCGGCGCTCACCAGCGCCAGCCGCAGCCCGATCGACAGCAGCAGCGCCAGGTTGTTGATCAGCGTATTGCGTTTCGACTGCAGGCGGGCATCGTAATAAATCTTGTACACGTCCTGAATCGAGAAATAGGCGCTGACAAGCAGCAACAGCGTCATCAGTTGGCTGGCGGGCGATTGGCTGAAATAGCTCCATGTCAGTATCGGCAGCGTCACCGCCAGGAACAGCCAACGGCGCAGGCGTATTGACGCCAGCATCAGGCGAATGCCGCTCGGTTGTCGGCGGGCGACGCGGTTGAAAATGATGCTGTCGGCGCCCAACTGTACCAGTGGCACCACGATGGCAATCGTCGCCAACAGATAGTTGAGCGCGCCAAACTGCGCGGGCCCCAGATAGCGCGCAACGTAAATGGAGACGAAGATGCCGGACAGGCTGAGCGAAACGCGTTCGAGCATCAGCCACAGGGCATTGGTGATAATGGCCTTCACCCGCTTATTCCCCTGCCTGCGGGCTATCTTCCCGATGGCTTGGGTAGGCGAAGTTGTAGTAGCTCATGTCGGTTGCCGCCTTCTTCACCATGCCGTTGAGGATCACGCCCTTGATCCCCACCCCATTCTGTTCGAAACGGCGCATGCTGGTTTCGATCTGCTTGACGGTGTTGACCTCAAAACGCACCACCAGCAGCGAGGTGCCGGCGTGATTGCCGACGATCGCCGCATCCGTCACCGCCAGAATCGGCGGCGTATCGATCAGCACCAGATCGTAGTTTTGCCCGGCCCAGCGCAGAAAATCGGCGAAACGGCGGTGCATCAGCAGTTCGGACGGGTTCGGCGGCACCTGGCCGCGCGGCACGAAGTCCAGATTGGCGATGGCGGTTTTCCGCACCGCCTGTTCCGCCATCACGTTGCCCACCAGCAGATCGGACAGGCCCTGATGCCCGTCATCCGCCAGCCAGCGGTGCAGGAAGCCTTTGCGCATATCGGCGTCGATCAACAGCACCCGCTGCCCGGCCTGCGCCACCACCACCGCCAGGTTGGTACTGGTAAAGCTCTTGCCGCTTTCCGGGCTGGCACCGGAGACCATCAGAATGTTGTTCTTGGCCTCCATCATGGCGAAATGCAGGCTGGTGCGCAGGCTGCGGATCGCTTCCACCGACAGATCCGTCGGTTCGGCCACCGCCAGGATCGGCAAGCGCCGGCCGCCGGATTTAGGCAGCAAATGACGCTGTTCGCGGTTGCGCTTCACCTGCCACGGCGACAGCGGCACGGTGGCGTAGACGTTGATGCCCCGTCTCTCCAGGGTATCGATGTCATTGATTCCGCGATGGAAAGCCGCGCGCAACAGCACGACCGAGGCGGCGCCCGCCGCGCCCAGCAGCAGCGCCAACAGCACGATCAACGCCTTTTGCGGCTTGATCGGCCGGATAGCGGTTTCCGCCTCGTCGATGATGCGAACGTTGCCCACCGTGCCGGCCTTGCTGATGCTCAGCTCCTGCTGCTTGTTCATCAGCTGCATGTAAACCTGCTGATCCACCTGCACGTCGCGGGTGAGGCGCAGGATCTCCTGCTGCATTTTCGGCAGCGTCTGCACCTGTTTACCCAGCCGAGCCTTTTCCGCCTCCAGCGTGGCGCGCTTTTCCAGCAGCGCCCGGTAAGCCGGGTGTACACGGGTATAGAGCTTGGAGATCTCCGCTTCCTTGAAGGTCAGCTCGTTGAGCTGGGCCTCGAGCTGCACCTGAGTATCCAGCACCGATTTGGCTTCCAGCGACAGATCCACCGAGTCGTTTTGCTGGCGGAATTGATTGAGCTGAGTTTCGGCGTTGTTCAATGAGGTTTGCGTTTGCGGCAGCTGCTCTTGCAGGAACGCCAGCATACGCTGCGTCTCTTCCGTTTTGCGATCCACGTTCTGCTGCAGATAGTTGTCGGTGATGTTCTTCAGCATCGCCTCGGCATTCTGCGGATCTTCGCTCGGCAGCGTAAAGGTCATGATGCCGCTGTCCTTGCCACCCGGCACCACGTCCAGGTATTTACGCAGATCGTCCACCGCTTTTTGACGCGCGACTTTGACCACGGTAAAGCTGGCGCCCGGCGCCGCGTCCAGCGCCGAGACGGTCATGTTCCAACCGCCCTGCGCCACCGGCTGCCCGACCACACCGCTGAACAGTTTGTCGCCGTCATGGCTCAATTCGTAATGCTGTCCGTCGCGCACCGTCAGCGTCAGCGTCTCGTCCAGCATGTCCTCCGGCGTCGTCAGCGTGGCAATGTCCAGGACCGGCGGCTTTTCGCCGCTCAGCCGGGCAAAGCCTTTGCCGAACACCGGGAAATAGTCCGGGCTGACGCGCACCGTCAGGCCGAGGGCGTCCACCGTTTTGCCCAGCACGTAGCGTGACTTGACCAGCGTCACCTCATCCTCCGTCGCCGAACTTTGCCCCATCGAGCTGTCCAGCGTTTCACGCAACAGCGAATCGCCGGACAGCTGCTTCTCCACCTGCACCACCGCCGTGGCCTGGTATACCGGGGTGGCCAGCAGGGCGTAGGCAACACCCAGCACGCCGGCCAAACCGGTCACGGCGGCGATCCGCCAACGGTTATCCCACAGCGGACCGATCAGGCGCTCCCACTCCAGCTTTTCATCTTGTTCGGCCACCATCACGGACAGCGCATTGTTTTTCATCTTCTGTTCCTTATTCACCCTGCGGAGTTACCAGTTGCGCACGCGCAAGGTAGCCTCGCTGAGATCGTTAAAGCTGCTGATGGTCGGCACCAGCTGGCTGATCAAACGGTTCCAGCGCGCGACCGGCGCCGCAGTGACGTACACGACGTCGTAAGGTTCCAGCTGAAATTCAGCGCCCATCGCCAGCGCGCTGGCATCGGAGAGATCGAACTGATACAGCGTCGCCAGCCGCTGCGGCGTTTTACCGCCGCTCGGCCGGATCACGAATACCCCGGTCGCATCCGCCACCGTCTGGCTGATCCCTTCGGAAGATCCGAGGGCTTCAGTCAGGGTCATGCCGCTGCGATCCATCTTCAGCGTCGCTTGCTTACCCACCTCGCCCATCACGAACACTTTCAGTTCGTCATTGCGCGGGATGTAGAGGATGTCGCCCGGCTGCAGCAGCGCGTTCTGGCTGATGTCGCCGCGCTGCATCAGCGCCTGCAGCGAGATAGCCCGCTCCTTGCCCTGATGGGTCAGCACCACGTTGCGCCAGTCGGCGTTGTCCGTCAGGCCGCCGGCGGCGTTGATCGCGTCCAGGATGGTCAACGGCACGTTGGTGATCGCCTGTTGGCCGGAGGTTTTCACTTCGCCGGTCACGTAAGCCTTCTGCGAGCGGAAAGCGGCGATGCTGACGTCCACCTGCGGGCTTTCCACATACTGCGCCAGACGGCCGGCAATCAGGCTGCGCACTTCGGTGACGGTCTTGCCCACCACCGCCACGCGCCCGATATAGGGATAAAAGATCGTGCCATCCGCATGCACCCAGTTGCCGGTGTCACTGGCGCTGCGGTACTGCCCGGCCGGCGTGGTCAACTCGGGGTGATCCCAAACCGTGACGTTCAACACGTCGCCGACGCCGATGCGGTATTGATAACTCTGCAACCGCTGATCCAGCGCCGGGTTCGGCCGGGCGACCGGTTCTACGCGCCGCATTTTCTGCAGCAGCATCGGCGACATGCGATAGACCTGTACCTGGTTATTCAAATCGAAATCGTCGTCCTGCTGCACGACGATGGCTTTTCCACTGGTCGGTAAATGCGAGCCGGGGACCACCGTACAACCGCTCAACAGCGCGGAGGTGCAGACCAACGGCATCAAAAGGGCCAAATGAAGATTCATGGAGGTACCGTGATAGACGGGCTGCTGCCGCAGCCCGTGAGAGGATTATCGGCCAACGCTGGGGTTATCGCGGAGTACCGTTGCCTGGCGCGGTTCACGCAGCATGGCGAAATAACCGCAGAAACAGAGCAGAAACGCCACCAGCATCAGGCTTTCCTGCAGCTTCAACACTTCGCTGCAAATGCCGACGCAGGCCAGCGTCACCGCCAGCATGGTGCTCATTGCCAGCGCCTGGCGTGCATTGAGCCCGCGGCGCATCAAAATATGGTGTAAGTGATCGCGGCCCGCTTTGAAGGGGCTTTGGCGGCGCAACAGGCGGCGCACCATCACGGTCACCATGTCCATCAGGGGAATGGCGATCAACCACAGCGCGGTGACCGGGCGCATCACCGACTGCGGCCCCTGCGTCGCCAGCAACACCAGCCACAGCACGCTGAAGCCGATCACCATGCTGCCGGCGTCTCCCATAAAGATCTTGTTGCGCGCACCGAACAGGCTCAGGTTAAACAGCAGATAAGCCGCCAGCGCGACGATCAGACCCAGACACCACAGCGCCAGGTCTTCCCGGCCGCCCAATCCGAACAGGATGGCCAACGCCACGAAGGTGACGCAGGACAAGGCGCCCAGCTGCCCATCGATGCCATCGACCATGTTGTAGGCGTTGATCGCCCCCCAGACCGCCAGCGGCGTAAGCAGCAGCGCGCCATAACCGAGCATCACTTCCTGATGGCCCCAGACATAGCCCAGCGAGGAAAGCTGCATCCCTGCCGCCAGCATCATCGCCAGCGCGATCCCTCCCTGCACCATGACGCGCGGCGCCACGGGCAGATCAAAGCGGTCATCCAGTACGCCCAACACCACCAGCGCCGTGACACACAACAGATAGACGGCGCTGTCGGGCAGCCAGGCGGGTTGCCACAGCGTCATCAGCGTCAGCGTCAGGTACACGGCGATGCCGCCGACCAGCGGAATATGCCCCAGATGTTGCTTGCGCGCATTGGGCTTATCCACCAACCCCACCACCAAAGCGGCCCGGCGGGCAATAAGCACCCAGGCGACCGCCAGCACAAATATCACGCTCAGTTGATATAACATCGTTCCTCCAGCGAATAAGCACGCTACCGCCCTTGAGTTACAGCTCCCAATGCGCTATTAACAAAAACAAAATTGATCCTGCCAGGATATAAGTCAGCATGAATTAATCCTGAAAAATGCAGATTTATCCGCTTGTCGGCGGAAATAGGTAAATAACGCCAGCGTGCGGTTAAGTTATCTCTCAGAAAACTCATGCTTAATGGTTCTTTCGATTGCCGAATCAAGTTCTACCGGCGCCACGAAATTATTCCGCACACTACTTTTAAATTGCGTTCTGGCGCAGAATTTCTGCACTCTTACGCGGCTGATTGGGAATTTTTTGCGACTTATTTTACTGACAACATCCAAGGCGGTTGCGCCGCATATGCCTACGGCATAGGGAATGCGAATCGTCTTATTTTCTCTGCCCAGCGAAGAGGAAATAACGTCGACCAACTGATTCATCGTAAAGTCCGGTTTATCGACGTAGTTGCTGACCTGATACGTTGACTGTTGATCCAGCGCATGTTCCAGCCGCGCGGCAATATTTTCAACGTAGGCCATCGACTTCATATTATTACCGCTGCCAATCATCACGAATCGGCCGCTGGCGATCTGGCGGAACAGGTTATACACGTTGCCGCGGTTGCCTTCCCCGAAAACCACCGTCGGGCGGATGATGGTCAATTTGTTTGCGCTATCCGCCTTGCGCCAGGCTTCATAAACATATTCCGCTTCGAGCTTGGATTTGCCGTAATGATTGAAGGGCTCGAAACGCCCCCCTTCATCGGTTTCCTGTTCAACGAACCCGTAAACGGCAACCGAGGAGGTGAAAATGATTTGGCGAATATTCAATGCGGAGGCGGTCATGCAGACATGGCGTGCGCCTTCGACATTGACCTGATAATAGAGCGAAATAGGATCGACATTGTCCTGATGTTCCGCCGCCAGATTAATGATGGCATCACAGCCCGCCAGCGGTTCTTGCAAGGTCTGGGGCTGCGTCACATCGCCATACTGATAGAGCGCCGGAAAATGTGCGCTGGGTTGCTTGTCAACGATGACCAACGTCAGGTCGTCGCGCTCACTGAGACGTTTCGCCAGGCGTGTTCCGATAAAACCGGAACCCCCGATAATAGCTACTTTACGCTTATCCATAATTTGTCACTCAGCAGGTTTCTCATTATTCCTGTCACCGCAATGGAAACAGGGCGCTAATATGCGTTAGGTAATGAGTTCCAGACTGGACAAATCGAACCTGGCTTTCAAATAACAAATAATGAAATAAAAGATTTCATCAAATGTAAAATTATCGCTAAAGATAAAACCTCATTCAGCGTTAATTTTTAACATCGTAAGCAACTTGATATTGCAAGGTTTTATTCGGCAATATGAGATTAATCCGACCTTTACCCGGCGTAGAAGAAGTCTCATATTTTACCGGCAATTTAAGCTGCCCTTGCTTAGGGTCGACGCATTCGATGGTCGCCTGATCCATGCTCTCGCCCTGGTACAGGCAGAACAGGGTTTGCGGGCTGTTGGTATGGGGATTATTCAGCGTCAGCGTCAACACAACGCGCGTGTTGTTCTGAATATCATTGATCACCGGCGGGCGAGTTTGGTTACCGAGCACATATGAAAAATGTGAAATAACCAGCAACGAAGCGAATACCGTCAGGTATTTCACTACGCGGCTGGCAGGCATGCTGAAAAAGCGACGCACTGCCGCCGGATTCTTTTCCTGCACCGGTGCTTTGGCTGATTCCATCGTTGCGACAGGCGCAGCAACAAGGGGCGATTTACGCGGCTTATCTATTTTCTCTTCGTTGATTTCAGGCGATTCACTTTCATTTTCGGAAAGTTCCGCTTGAATATCAGCGCCAATATCATTGCCGTCATTTAATATATCGTCGTCAGCGTAGTCCTCATCTTCGGATATAAAGTGAAAAACGGCTTGATTTTCCACCTTGTAACCCAAACGAGGAATGGTTCTGATAAGCGTATGTTCCGCGTCGCTAATTTTCTGACGAATAGATTTAATTGTTTGATTTATCGTTGAATCTGAACAATACGTTCCTTTCCAGATATTTTCTATAATTTCCGTTCGGGTAACCAGTTCTGGTGATCTGGCGACAAGCAGCGAAAGAATTTGATACTCCTTCCAACGCAGACGGAATTTCTCCCCGGCAGGAGTCAGAACATCGAGATTCCTAATCTTTATTCTTTTATCAAGATTCACTTTTAATTTCCTTAGCGTGCCTGTCCTGCACACTTTGTATAGAAATATCAAAAAATGTTCAAGAAATTAAATGTAAACTCAACAGGTTGCATCCATTGGATATTGGCTTTTATAAAAATTTTCTGATTTCATTTTTTACATTAGGCCTGATTAAGGATGTTATGTTTATCCAAACGACTCTTTTTCCCTGTTGGCAACATGGATTTCTTTCATGATTACCGTAAAATTCAAACTAGCACCTCATTGATTTTAAAAGAAAAAGCCAGCAGTGTTGTTTGATTGTTAATCGAATAAAATTGTGAAATTTCATTCCGCCACGTGAATTCATCCTGTTTTTCCACCTAATCTGATTGCCAGATAGACTACAAAAAGCCGGAAAAAACAGAATGAGAGTTGTCTGATTTAACCCCAGGGTTCATTCCAGTGGATGGGCGCAGCATCTAAGACAAAACCCTATAGATGATCTTATAACAATCGCACTAATTATGCCTCACCCTCCCGGAAATTTCATTTAACCTGCGGGAAAGGCATTAATGATTTAATGCAGGAATACTCTCAATAAAAAGAAAAAACCGTGCAAATAATATAATCCGTTTACGCGAAAGCATTCTGACATTGAGAGATAGTGCTATAAAAAAAGAAAAAAACGGTAATCGGGGATGAGAATTTTACCTAAAGACAGAAAATTTCACTGAGGAAGAGAGAAGAGATGACTCGGAATGAACGAAATATCCCTCCCCTGTCGGGAAGGGATAGAGAAAGCCGTTTGATACTCAGGCCTTTTTCTTGCGGCCATACACCGCCCAGGTGATCACCACGCACAGGATATAAAACACCAGGAACACTTTCATCGCCCCCGCCGGCGAACCGGTCATCGCCAGCGAAGTGCCGAACGCCTGGGGAATGAAGAAACCGCCGGCCGCGCCAATCGCCGAGATAAAGCCCAATGCGGCGGCAGAATCCGTCACCGCTTCACGCTGCGCGCTTTCATCGCTGCCGCCGGCCGCTTTGACGCGATCGACAGTGATTTTACGGAAAATGACGGCAATCATTTGGAAAGTCGAGCCGCTGCCCAGCCCCGCGGTGAGGAACAGCACCATAAAGATGCCGTAGAAGGCGATGAACGAACCGCCCTCCCCCGCACTCGGCAAGGTCAGGAACAACAGCGCGGCGAAAACGGCCATAACCACAAAGTTGATCAACGTCACCCGCACGCCGCCGAAGCGGTCAGACAGCGCACCGCCAACCGGTCGCGCCAGCGCCCCAAGGAACGGCCCGAAGAACGCGTAATGCAGGATCACCACGTCCGGGAACTGCGTCTTCGACAGCATGGCGAAGCCGGCGGAGAAACCGATGAAAGATCCGAAGGTCGCGAGGTACAGCAAACTCAGCATCCACAAATGCCCGCGCTTGAGCACCGGCAGTTGCTGACGTAACGATGCCTTGGCCGCCGCCAGATCGTTCATGCCGAACCAGGCCGCCAGCGTGGCCACCAGCAGGAACGGCACCCAGATCCAGGCGGCGTTTTCCAGCCACAGCTGGCCTCCCTCGGCCTGATTTTGCGCCGTGCCGCCAAACAGGCCGAACAGGCTGAAAGAGATCGCCAGCGGCGCGACCAGCTGCATAACGCTGACGCCCAGATTTCCCAACCCGCCGTTAAGCCCCAACGCACCGCCCTGACGCGCTTTCGGGAAGAAGAAGCTGATGTTGGCCATGCTGGAGGCAAAGTTGGCGCCGGCGAAGCCGCACAGCAGGGAAATGATGACGAACACGCTGTACGGCGTGCTGCTGTCCTGTACCGCGAATCCCAACCACAGGCACGGCACCAGCAGGAAACAGGTGCTGATGGCGGTCCAGCGGCGGCCGCCAAACAGCGGGATCACGAATGAATACGGCACGCGTAAAATGGCGCCCGAAACCGACGGCAGCGCCGTCAGGAGGAACAGCTGGTCGGTGGTGAAATTGAAGCCCACCTTGTTCAGGTTGACCGCGACGGCGCTGAACAGCATCCAGACGCAGAAGGCCAGCAGCAGACAGGGAATGGAAATCCACAGGTTGCGGGTGGCGATACGATGGCCACGCTGCTGCCAAAAGGCGCTGTCTTCAGGACGCCAGTCCTGAATCAGCGCACCGGTTTTCTTTGATGAAGGCGTTGCAAGTTGCGACATAAAAACCTCAGACACGGGGGATCATTCCGCACACCCTAGGGGGCAGCCCCGGCGGCAAAGTTGATGTATATCAACCCGAATGCAAGTAGTTGGCGCCGCAAATAGCGCCCTCATCCCCTTAGGGGTACGCCACAATTAAAAATTAAATCAATTAAAATCAATGCATTGAAAATAAAACCTGCATCGCTTTCATCGTCCTGCCCCCCCGCCGGAAACTAATGGGTACTTCATTCGAGGTATGGGGTTATGCTCAGGGATAATCAAAAATACGGCTGAATCGTTACTTGTTTACCCCCGTCGCCGCCTTCGCCCCTGAGCCTCAGCGGCGCCAAACGCCAGGAATCCGCGCTTATGAAACGCCTGTTGGCCCCGCTTTCGATCGTGAATCAGGTCGCCCTGCTGATGTTGCTGTCGGGCATTCTGGGCGTGGCCGGCATGGGGATTTCCGCCTGGATGTCGCAGAGCATTCAGGGCAATGCGCACGCCATCAACAAGGCCGGATCGCTGCGTATGCAAAGCTACCGGCTGCTGGCGCAGGTGCCGCTCGATGAGCGGCATGAAACGTTGATCCGCGAACTGGAGCGCGACGAAAACAGCCCCGACCTGCAGCGTTCGGTGGAACAGGAAGGGCTGACGCAACCTTTCGACGCCCTGCGCGACTATTGGCAGCAGACCCTGCAACCTCGCCTGCGCAGCGCGCAGCGCCCGGCCGATGCCGCGCCGCAGGTGGCGCACTTCGTGCAGCTGCTGGATAAGCTGGTCTCGGATATCGACAGGCAAACCGAGCGCCGCCTGCTGATGGTGACGCTGGTGCAGGCCGGCTTCATCGCGCTGACCCTGCTGCTGCTGATCGGCACCACCTGCTACCTGCGCCGCCGGTTGCTGCATCCGTGGCGACAGCTGGTGGAGATGGCGTTGGCGGTGGGCCGCGGCGACTTTAGCCGCCGCTTCGCGCAGCGCGGCCACCAGGATGAAATGGCGTCGCTCGGCGGCGCGCTGAACACCATGTCCGACGAGCTGTCGGCCACCTACAGCGGGCTGGAGCAGCGCGTGGCCGAGAAGACCGCCGACCTGCAGCAGAAAAATCAGGTGCTGAGCTTCCTCTATCGCGCCAGCCGCCTGCTGCACGCCAGCGAACCGCTGTGCAGTCGCCTGACGCCGCTGCTCAATCAACTGCAAACCCTGACGCCGCTGCGCGCCATTCAGGTACGGCTGTATGAAAACGACAGCCGGGAGCCGCTGCTGCAGCTGAGCGGCAACCAGCCGCTGCGGCCGGAGCATTGCCATAATCCGGTGTGCAGCGCCTGCCTGAACGACAGCGACCGCCAGCATCCCGACAACCCGTCGCTGAGCTGGAGCCTGAGCGACAAGCTCGGCGACTACGGCGTGATCGTGGCGCAACATGCGCCGCAACAGCCGCTGAACGATGAGCACCGCCAGTTGATCAGCACCCTGGTGGAGCAGTTGACCAGCGTGCTGGCCATCGAGCGTCAGGTCGACCACCAGCAGCAGCTGATGCTGATGGAAGAACGGGCGGCGATCGCCCGCGAGCTGCACGACTCTATCGCCCAATCGCTCTCCTGCCTGAAAATGCAGATCGCCTGCCTGCAGATGCAGGGCGAAACGCTCTCGTCCGCCAGTCAGGCGCTGGTGCAGCAGATGCGCGAAGAGCTGAACGGCGCCTATCGCCAGCTGCGCGAGCTGCTGACCACCTTCCGCCTGCAGCTGACCGAGCCGGGCCTGCTGGCGGCGTTGCAATCGACGGTCGCGGAGTTCAATCCCAAACTGGGCCTGACCATCCATCTCGATTACCAACTGGGGCCGCGCACGGTGCCCGCCTACCAGGCCATTCACCTGCTGCAGATCGCCCGCGAGGCGCTCAGCAATATCCTTAAGCATGCCGCCGCCAGCCAGGTGAGCATTCAGGTCATCAATAAACGGGGCGAAGTGACCCTGAGCGTATGCGACAACGGACGCGGCCTGCCGGCCGAGACGTCTCGCCCCGACCATTACGGCTTGATCATCATGCGCGATCGCGCCAAGAGCCTGCACGGCCGCTGCGACATTTTACCGCGCAGCGGCGGCGGCACCGAGGTGCGAGTCAGCTTCACGCCGGATAACCACGCCATCGACTAACGGAGACACCATGACGACAGAAACCGCCGCCACAATCTTACTGATCGACGACCACCCGATGCTGCGCAACGGCGTAAAACAGCTGATTGGCATGGACGCTCGCCTGCAGGTCATCGCTGAAGCCAGCAATGGTGAACAAGGGGTCACGCTGGCGGAACAGCACGATCCGGATCTGATCCTGCTCGATCTGAACATGCCCGGCATCAACGGGCTGGAAACGCTGGATCGCCTGCGCCAGACCGACCTGTCAGGGCGAGTCGTGGTGTTCAGCGTGTCCAACCATGAAGACGACGTCGTCAGCGCGCTCAAGCGCGGCGCCGACGGTTACTTGTTGAAAGACATGGAGCCGGAGGATCTGCTGAAGGCGTTGCATCAGGCCGCGGCCGGGCAGATGGTGCTCAGCGAGACGCTGACGCCGATCCTCGCCGCCAGCCTGCGGGAAAACCGCCCCAGCGCCGATCGCGATATTCAGCAATTGACGCCGCGCGAGCGAGATATCCTGAAGCTGATCGCTCAGGGGCTGCCGAACAAGCTGATCGCCCGCCGCCTGACCATCACCGAAAGCACCGTCAAGGTACACGTCAAACACCTGCTGAAGAAGATGAAGCTAAAATCCCGCGTCGAGGCGGCCGTGTGGGTGCTGCAGGGTAAAAACGGCTAATCGCCGCCGTACAGCGGCCCGGTTTGCGCCGGAATGGGCGGCGGCGTCAGGGTTTTGATCGGCGGCAGGCCCGCGTCTTCCCCGGAGGTCGCGGTCAGCGGCGGCGCCACTTTCAGCGCTATCCAGTTCGAGGTCACGCGCTGCTGTTTATCGTCCTCCAGCGTGACCGACAGCCGGTAGCTGTTGGCGGCGCCCGGCGCGTCGTCCCACGGCGGCACGATCGCCGTCCAACCCTGCGGATCGTTGGCGTTGTGCGGCGGCGTCAGGCTCAGCGCCTGCGTATCCCCCTGCCAACTGACATGAGAAATCCCGTTCAACGCCTTGATTTCCAGCACCAGCGGCACGGTTTCTCCCGCCTGCAGGCTCCACGGCGGCGTGGCCAGGAACACCTGCAGCGTCTTGCGCTGGCGAAACTCCAGCACCGGCACGTTCTTGCGTTCGATAGGATCGTAACGGCTGCCGCGCAGCGACTTGGCCTGCGCCACATACTCCGGCGAAATCTGCTTCACCAGCGGCACCCCGAGCCGATAGCTCAACGCCAATTCAACCTGCTCCTGGCTCTGCCCGCCCGCGCCAATCTTATGCAGCGCCTTCATCGTCACCAGCGGTACCGGGGTGTAATTGAGCCCCAGTTGCATCGCGCGCGGATCATTTTGCTTTTTGCCGCTGCCGAACAGATCGACATTGTCGCCCAGGTACTGCTCATAGCTGAGCGAACCGCCGATCTGGCGGTAAAACGGCAAGTAGCCTTGCGTCGTGATGTCGTAACCGCGTGCCGGGCGACTGAAGAACACCCCGTCGCCGGGCTGCTGCGACAGCGCCGACAGCGGGTAGTAATAGTTGGTGGAGAAACGCAGGTAGTCTCCCCAGGCTTCCGCACCGACGCTGCCGCGATTGCGCTGCCGGGCGAAATCGCTCTCGAGCGCCGTGTTGTAGCCCAGCAGCCAGTCGCCGACGATCCAGCGCTGCCCCAGCGCAAAGTTACCCAGCGCCCCGGCGCTTTGCTGCAGCCAGCCGATCTGGCTGTAGGTCAACAATCCGTCAACGTCGTACAGCGGGCTGAATAACTGCCCGTTGCTGCCGGTAAAATCGCCCTCGCCGGTCATCTTCAGCGATAGCCGGGCAGTGCCCAGCGGCGACAACAGTTCCTGCGCCTGTTGCTGCAGCGTGTCGGCCGCCTGGCCCAGCAAATAATCCTCGGCGCGGCTGCGCATCTGCTGACGTGAAACGTTGTTCAGATCTTTCTCGCCGAGCTGTTTGGCCATCTCGGCCCACTGTTTTTCACGCGCGGCGTCGTCGGGCGCACCGCCCAGATCCGGCAAGTTCTCGGCCGGATCCGCGGCTTGCTGTTCGGAAGAAATAACGGCGTCCGGCGCCGGTGGGGATTCGGCGCACACGGGCACCATGCCGGCCAGCCACATCAGCGGCCCAGCCAGCCAGGCCTCCTGGCGACGGCGCCAAAATCGTTTTTGGGTCTTGATAAATCCTGTCTGAATCACGTCTGTCATGACACCGTTGGCTTCTCTCCCTCCTGGATCGCGCCAACCCACTGCTTGGCTATCGCCTTTCCCGCGACAGATCTGAAAAACCTTACGTCCCGGCCTGGCGGGGACGCCTCTCCCTTAAAGCCTAACGGCTTGGCGAACAGAAACAATAGGATAAACCCCAATCGGCCAGAGTGACGCCGTCACATCACACCCTTGACTCGCCCCCCTCCGAGCGCAGGTGAATTCACACTCTTTTAGCGCCGATTTTGCCGATAAAACGTGCAGTAACGCTGCGAGCCGACACGTAGCGGCTTGTTTTGCCATGCAATACGTAAGGCCGTGCTGCGCGCAACCGCGCATATCCCGCAGGCCGCCGCATTTCACCCCGGTGAAATACGCATTTTGCCGTTATTTTAAACATCTTTTTCACGACTGACGGAACCCTGATGTTTCTTTCCTCACTGTGGCACGTGCTGTTTTTCACCGCGCTGCTGTCGGCCGGCCTGCTCGCCTTCTCACTTATCACCCGGCTGGAGCGAACGGTAGCCGTACGCGCCAACCTACCGAGATTGCGCCGCCGCAGCCTGCTGTTGACGGCCCTGGGATTGGCGTTGGCGACGCTGCCTTTCGACCTTTCGGCAGCGCACCGGCTGTGGTTGCCACCGGCTGCGGCGCTGCTGATCGCCCTGGCCTGGCTCGACGGGCGCCACCGATGGCTGCCGGACCGGCTAACCCAGCCGCTGCTGTGGGGCGGGCTGCTGTGCAACCTTGACGCCCGCTGGGCACCGCTGGATGATGCGGTTATCGGTGCGGCAGCCGGCTACGGGGCGCTGTGGCTGCTCAACGCGCTTTATCGGCAGGTGCGGCGGCGTAACGGCATCGGCCAGGGCGATTTCAAACTGTTGGCGGCGCTGGGCGCCTGGCTCGGTTGGACGACGTTGCCGCTGTTGGTCTGCCTGGCGGCGGCGTTCGGGTTAGGCCTGGCGGCGGCGCGCGGCCGGCACCCGCGCCGCGGCTGGCGAACGCCGCAACCTTTCGGTATCGCCTTGGCGGCGGCCGGCTGGCTGCAGCTCTTGATGGGCGCCGACCAAAGCGCGCTGACGTTGTTCGGTTAGGTCTTCAGCGCCTCGATCAGCCGATTGAGTAATCCGGCCACTTCTGCCGTGCTGGCCGTTGTCGGATTGGCCAGTGGCTGGACCGCCGTGAGCCTCGTCGTGGATAACATCTCGTCGCTACGGATTTCCAACGCATCGGAGGGGGGCGCGCTCAACGAAACGCCGTCCGGCCGCCAGTAACTGCCGCGCGTAGTCTGCACCTGATAACTGCCAAAGCCGAAATCCTTCTCGACGCGATAATATATTTCGCAGCTCAACGGCCCGGTGCGCCGCAACATAAAGGCGCTTTTCGCGCTATAGCTGCCTCTATTGACGACAAAGGCGGTCGCCTGCGAAGACAGGTCGAACGTGATATATAAATCGCACGCCAGCACCTTGGTGCTTACGCCCTGCTGAAGCGTAATGTGCGTTGTGGGTTGCCGATCCGGCGCGGTCAGGGTGCCTAACAAAGTCCACGATGGCTGTTTCGAGATATTGCGCGGCAAATGATTGCTGGTGGAGGAAGGGGCAATAGCCCGCTCACCCAGACTGTACATCGCTTCGACCCCGCTTAAAAACGACGTAACGTCGACGGTGCTTTTGCCGGCCACCGGGACGCCGCCGTTATAGACGTTACTGAAGGTTACCTCGGTATTGTTGTTGCAGGCGGCGATCGCCACCGGGAAAGGCGTTTTCGAACCGCTGTAAAGATTCAACTGACCGATATCCCAACGGGATTCGTTGATGAACCGGCACAGCACGCCCCCGCTCTCCACGTTCTGCGCGTCCTGGATATTGATATTGCCTATCGTGCCCTGGGCAAAGTTGGTGGACAGCACGCTGACACTGGCGGCGCGCTGCGTATTGCGGTTCTCGCAGCCCAATGAATTGATCGTGCCGTTAAAATCTTTGAAATAGTAGATATCGCCGATGCAGTCATCCGCGGCCAACGAGCCGACCGTAGAGTAAAACCCTGAAATTCTGAACGCGGTGCCTTTGGCGCGAGCGGCGTAGAGCCCGTCGATAAAATTGGTGGTGCCGGACTTGTTCATCCACAGCACCCCATCGCCCGGGCGATTGGCGTTAGCTTCCATCTGCACGTTCACCAGCCAGTTAATGAACATGTCGCCCGACACAAACAGCGAATAACCGCCAACCTGGGTGTAGATGTCACGGATATCAAACTTCGTCATATTGAGATCGCTGAACCATACGCCGTGGGTATCGTCTGCGCCGGTATCATCCCGTAACGTCAAGCCGTGCAGCGTCAGATTGGCGAAGCCTTTCACCACGATCACCGCTTTCTTGGTTTCGCCTTGTTCATTGGTATAGCTGCTGTCTGCGGTCTTGACGATTTTGGTCGCCCGCCCCAATCCGACCACCCGCAAACCGATGCCGCCGTAGATGTCCGTTGTCGTCTGAATGAGTACGTGCCCGGCGACCGTATACACCCGTTTGCCCAGGGATAACGTACCGCCGGCTTGCAGCGCCGCCGCCGCCGCTTTGTTGATCGCCGGCCCCCAGTTGCTTCCGTCGCTGTCCTGATAAAACTGTTCCGGCGTCACAACCTCGCCGGTGGCGAGCAAGGTTGCTGCGCGCTCCACTGAAGCGTTTCCGTTATTGTCCATAATCTCTCCTGACGTGATGTGTTCGCATCATTGCGAACGACCGCGCTGAAAGGCGTAAACAACGCCGCCTTTCAGCGCCAATCTATCACCGCCACATGAGCACGTTATGAAATTTCATTTTATTTCACCTTGATACAACCTCTCGCGCTTCGCGGTTGCAACAGCAGGCGATTTCACACGCTGTCGGCCTTTGGCGCGCCAGAAGCCCGGCCAGGCGCGCGGCGCGGTCGCTACTTACTCACCCGGTCCAGATACAGCATGCTGTTGGCGATATCCACCCGGGCATCTTCAACGTTGTCCCGCAATGCCACCAGCGTTTGCCCCTGCAGAGCCACCACATAAGGTGAACTGACCTGCAGTTCACGTTGCAACGTGACGTAACGTGCGCTGCGCGCGGCGCTGTTGCCCTCCGCGGCCGCGGCACGCGTTTCCGCGCTGATGGCGGGAATGCCCCACTGGGTGCGCCAGGCCAGGGTTTTCGGCCCACCGGGCACGTTGTAGGCAAAGGCGCTGGCGTTGGTGTTCGGATCCAGGTAGTCGGCGCCCCAGTAGGTGAAGATTGCCTGAAAATCGCGGCCGCGCATCTTGCCCCACAGATCGCTCTCCACCACCGGCTGGATATCCAGCCGCAGCCCGGCCTGCGCAAAGCTGGCCTGCAACGCCTGCGCGATGTCGGTATACGGCGGCTGGTTGATGACGATCAGACTGATGCGCGTCCCTTCGGCGATGCCGGCCTCGCGCAGGATCTGTCTGGCTTTGTCCACGTCGAGCCTAAACGGCCGATCGTCGAGCGCCCCGTCCAATCCCTGCGGCAAGAAGGCCTGATGCACCCGATATTGCCCTTTCAACAGCTGCTCGGCGATGCTCTGATAATCCACCAGCCAGCGCGCCGCCTGCCACAGTGCCGGATTGCCCAGCGCCGGGTTGTCTTTGCTGCCGGTGTTGAAACCGAGGTAATAGACCCGGGGCGCATCGGCCTGCTCGATGCGTACGCCCGGCACATTGCGCAGCGAGTCGAACTGATCGGCCCCCAGATCGTAGGCCACGTCGGCATCCCCTTTCAGCAGCAACAAACGGCGGGTGCCGGCGTCGCTGACGTTCTTGAACAACACCGTTTTCAGTCTGGCCGGCGACGGCGCAAAGTCGTTGCGGCCGAACAGCAGCGCCTCGTGCGGCACATAGTTGTTTACCCGATACGGGCCGCCGCCGGCGGAATGGCTGCGCAGCCAGGCATTGCCGTAGTCCCCCTGCTGCGCGTGCTCGTTCAGCAGCTTCTCATCCACGATCGAGGCCACGTTCGCCGTCAGCAGCCGCAACGCCAGCTCGCTGCCGATGTTGGCGGGCCAACGGAGCTGCACCTGGTTATCTCCCACCTTCTTCAGCTGCTGTTCAACGTTATCCGGCGTCCAGCCAAACTCGCCGAGAATAAACGACGGCGCCTTGTTCAGCTTCACCGCGCGGACCAGCGAGAAAATGACGTCTTCGGGCCGCAGCGGATTGCCGGAAGCGAAGCGTTGCTGCGGTTTCAGGGTAAAGGTCAGGCTGCGGCCATCGACGCCCGCTTGCCAACTGCCTGCGGCGTCCGGCGCCAGCTTTTGCGGCGCGGCGCGATCCGGCGCCACCAGGCGCTGATAAAGGTTGACCAGATTGGCCGAGCTGACGGTTTCAAAACTCTCCGCCGGATCGAGGCTGATAATGCCCTCCAGAGAACTGACCACCACCAAGGTATCCTGCGGGGTGGCGGCCTGCGCACCGAAAGCGGCCGCCAGCGCGCCATACAATAAAGTTGGGATTAACCGTTTCATCGATACACTCTCCACAATCACGCGGTTGCGCTGTTTGTCGAGTGTAGGGGGTAAGAATTAACGGAAGAACGACGATAAATTGCTTTATTTATTACCAAGATGGATATGCCCGCCGCGTTGGCGGGCATAGGTTCAAACGATGATGCGGCCGTGCGCCATCGCCACCGAACGATCGCACATGTGGTCAATCACGTCCGCATCGTGGCTGACCAGCACCATAGTCAGATCGCCCGCCTGTTTCAGCTCGTTGAGCAGGTTGAGGATCTCCGCCTGCACCGACATGTCCAACGCCGAAGTCGGTTCATCCAGCAACAGCAGCTTCGGCCGCAGCAACAATACGCGCACAATCGCCACGCGCTGCCGCTGGCCGCCCGACAGCTGATGCGGGTAGCGATCCAACAGGCGCGGATCCAACCCCACCTGGCGAAAACCTGCGCTGATTTTACGTTCGATGTCGCTTTCCTTCAGCAGTTTGAGCGGCTCCGACAGCGTACGCAACAGCCGGTGTTTCGGGTGTAGCGAAGCATAGGGATCTTGAAACACCATCTGCACCTCGCGCCGTAGTTCGCCGGTAAACGCCTGCCCCGGCTGCAGCCGCCGCCCCAACAATTCAAAACCGCCCTGCCAGCTGCCATTCAGCCCGGCCAGCACCCACAGCAACGAGGACTTGCCGCAGCCGGAAGGCCCCACCAGCCCGAAACACTCGCCCGGTTCGATGCGCAGGTTAACCTCATGCACCACGGTGCGCAGTTCGTAACCCTGGCGGTGACTGACGCTCAGGTTTTCCAGTGCAATCACGCTCATTTCAACGTCTCCAGCAGTGCGCGATCCAGCACCGGCAGCGGTTTGCCGCGCGTCTCGCGGCTCGGCCGACACGCCCATAGCGTGCGGGTATAAGGATGCGTGGCCTGCGCCAGCTCTGCCGCCGGCAGCTGATCCAACAGCTCGCCTTTGTACATCACCAGTACCCGCTCGCAGTGGTGCGCCACCTGCTGCAAATCGTGGCTGATCAGGATCAGGCCCATATTGCGTTGCGCCACCAGATTGTCTATCAGCTGCAGCACCTGATCGCGCATCTGGTGATCCAGCGCCGAAGTCGGTTCGTCGGCAATCAGCAGCTGCGGATCGTTGATCAATGCAATGGCCAGCATCACCCGTTGCCCCATGCCGCCGGAGAGCTGATGCGGATAGCGGCGGCACAGCGCCGCCGGATCGGGCAAGCCCACCGCCGCCAGCATCTCCAGCACTTTTTCACGCCGCTCGGCGCGACTCAGCTTCGCATGCAGCACCAGCGGTTCCTCCACCTGACGACCGATCGGCTGATTGGGATTCAGCGCATGCTTGGGGTCTTGCATCACCATCGCCACCCGGTCGCCGCGCAGCCGGCTCCACTGGCGCTCGCTCAGGCGCGTTAAGTCTTCACCGCCCAACGTCAGGCGCTGCGCCTGCAGCTGTAACGGCGGCGGCAATAGCCCCATCAGCGCACGCGCGGTCAACGACTTGCCGGAGCCGGACTCACCGACCAGCGCCAGCCGCTCCCGCCCCATGCTGAACGAAATATTCTTCACCAGCGCCACCGGCTGTGGCCCCGGCACGCCGATCGCCAGGCGTTCGATGGTCAATAAGGTGTTATCAGTGCCCATGACGAGGATCCATTTTGTCGCGCAGGCCATCGCCCAGCAGGTTAAACGCCAGGCTGGCGAACAGGATCGCCCCGCCCGGCGCGGCGGCGACCCACCATTGGTCGAAAATCACTTTACTGCCTTCGGCCACCATCGAGCCCCATTCGGCGGTCGGCGGCGCGACGCCCATGCCGAGGAACCCCAGACCGGCAGCGGACAGGATGATGCCCCCCAGACTCAGCGCCGCGCGCACCACCGCGCTCGGCAGGCATAAAGGCAAAATGTGGCCGACCATCAGCCGCAGCCCGTTGATGCCCTGCATGCGCGCCGCCGCCAGGTAGTCGCTGCGGCGCAGCGCCAGGGTTTCGGCCCGCGCCTGGCGGGCAAAGGCCGGCCAGCTGGTCAATGCCAGCGCCAGCGCGCCGTTCATCAGCCCCGGCCCCATGACCGCCACAAACGCCAGCGCGATCACCAGGCTCGGCAGCGACAGGAAAATGTCGGTCAGGCGCATCAAAATACGCTCTACCCAGCCGCCAAGATAACCGGCGCCAATGCCGACCAGCAGGCCGATGGGTATGGTCAACACCAGAATCAGCGACACCAGAATCAGCGTCGGCCGCGCGCCGTAAATCACGCGGGAGAGCAAATCGCGGCCGAAGCCGTCGGTGCCCAGCCAATGTGCGGCGGAAGGCGGCAATAGCCGCAGCTCGATATGCTGCAGATTGGGATCGAAAGGCGCCAGCCACGGGGCCAGCAGCGCGGTGACGATCAAAATCGCCACCAGTGCCGCGCCCAGCGTCAGCGTGGTCAGACGCCGACCGCGGCGGCAACCGACGGCCGGCTCGCTTTGCGGTTCGTGTTCAGAGAGATATTGGCTCATCGGGTTCGCGGATCCACTAAATAGGTCAAGGCGTCGGCCAGCGCATTCAACAGCACGAAACAGGTGCCGATCAGCAACGTGGCGCCGAGGATCGCCGGCGTGTCAGCAGCAAACAGCGCCGAGGTCAGATAACGCCCGACGCCGGGCCAGGCGAACACCGTTTCGGTCAATACTGCCCCTTCCAGCAGGCTGGCATAGGAGAGAGACAGTACGGTGATCAGCGTGCCCAGCACGTTGGGAAACACATGGCGCAGCAGAATGCGCAGGCGCCCGGCCCCCTTGGAACGCGCCAGCGTCACGTATTCCTTGTTGCACTCTTCCAGCATCGCCGCCCGCAGCAATCGGGTAATGCCCGCCATCGACAGCAGCGCCAACGCCACGACCGGCAGCCACAGGTGGCCGATGGCGTTGTAGAACATTTCGCGATCGCCGGACAGCCAGCTGTCGATCAACACGAAACCGCTGCGCGGCTCCATGCTGTACAAGTAGATGTCGTCAAGCCGCCCCGGCCCCGCCGACCAGTGCAGCGTGGCATAGAACAGCAGCAGCCCGAGCAGGCTCAGCCAGAAAATCGGTACCGAATAACCGATCAACGACAGCAGACGCGCCGCGTTATCCAGCCAGCTGCCCGGCCTGAGCACCGCCAGAAACGCCAGCGTAATGCCGCCGAGGGCGCCGAGGATAATGGCGCAGGTGGCCAGCTCCACCGTCGCCGGGAAGGTACGCAGCAGATCGCTCAACACCGGCTGGGCGGTGATGCGCGAAATGCCCAAATCGCCGTGCGCCAGGTGCACCAGATAACGCCAAAACTGCACCGGCAACGGCTGATCCAATCCCAGCTCGTGCCGCACCTGCGCATAGGTGGCTTCACTGGCGTGATCGCCCGCCACCTGCAGCGCCGGATCGATCGGCGCCAGGTGCGACAGCATGAAGGTGAACAGCAGCAGGCCAAGCAACGTCAGCGCCAGCGACAGCGCGCCGCCGAGCAGCCGCCCGCCCCAGCGCCAATACCGCCGGGCCGCCCCGGCGCTGGCGGACAGTTCAGCGGCCATTACTTGCTGACCTTGCTGTAGAACACCATGTCAGGGTTGATGCCCTGCACATAACCCTTGAGGTTGTCACGCACCGCGATCAGGCTGCGCGCCTGCAGGCCGATGACGAACGGCGAGCTTTGCTGCACCTGTTTTTGCAGTTGCTGGTAGTCGGCCACCCGTTTGGCGGTGTCGTTTTCCGCGGTGGCGGCCAGCGTCAGCTTGCTCAGCGCCGGGATCTGCCAGTTGGCGCGCCAGGCCAGCGTCTTGCTGCCGTCTTCCGGGTTGTAGGCGAAGGCTGCGGCATTGGTGTTAGGGTCGAAATAATCCGGCCCCCAGGAGGTCAGCGTCGCATCGTAGTTAAGCGCTTTCACCTTGGTAGAGACCTGCGAACTGATGCCCGGCACCAGTTCCACCTTCACGCCGCCCTGGGCAAAGCTGGCCTGCAGCGCCTGGGCGATATCCAGGTACGGCGGCTGGTTGTTGACGTCCAGACGGAAACTGACGTTGCTGAGTCCCGCTTTGGCCAGTATCTCTTTGGCTTTTTGCGGATTGAAGCTGTACGGCTGATCCTTGAGCGCCCCCAGATAACCGTCCGGCAGGAATGCCTGATGGCTCTGGAACTGCCCTTTCAGCAGATCGTCGGCGATGCCTTTGTAATCGAACAGCCAGCGCGCCGCCTCCCAGAACGCCGGATTGCCGAGCGCCGGTGACGCCTTGGCGTTGAACTGCAGGAAATAAAGCGAAGCGTAAGGAATCGCCAGGGGTTTGACGCCCGGCTTGCCCTTTAAGGCCGCCATCTGGTCTGCCCCCAGGTTGCGCGCGATATCGGCATCGCCCTGCTCGATCAGCAAGCGGCGCGCGGCCGGATCGGGCACGTTTTTGATCAGGATGGTTTTCAGCGTCGGCGCCCCTTCCGGCGAGCCTGGGTTGGCGTCCAGCACCACCACTTCGTGCGGCACATAGGTGCGGATTTTATAAGGGCCGCTGCCGGCGGAGTGGCTGTTCAACCATTGGTGCCCCAGATCGTCGCCCTGCTGGTGCGCCAGCGCCTCTTTGGCGTCGACGATCGACGATACCGGCGCCGACAGCAGGCTGAGCACGAAGGCCGGGCTGACGTTTTCACTCCAGCTGATTTTTACCTGGTGGTCATCCACCTTGCTCAGGTGTTGCTCCACGTTCTTCGCGTTCCAGCCCAGCTGCGTCAGGATAAACGACGGCTCCAGATTCAGTTTCACCACCCGCGAAAGCGAAAAGATCACGTCTTCCGGCCGCAGCGGATTGCCACTGGCGAACCTGGCGTCCGGGCGCAGGCTGAAAGTCAGGCTGCGATTGTCGGCGCCGGCCTGCCAGCTGCTGGCCAATGTCGGTTTCAGATCGATAGGGTTGTGCGGATCGGACTGGATCAGACGCTGATACAGGCTGTTGAACGACTGCACCGTGGTCAACTCAAATCCCTGGGCCGGGTCAAAGCTGACCACGTCATCGATAGACTGCGCGATCACCAGCGTGTTGGCCGGCGTCGCCGCCTGCGCGTTAACGCTGGCCGCCACGGCTAAAAACAGCAAAGAAGGAACGAGCGCTTTCATCTGAAACTCTCCAAGCAGATGGAATTTATAATAATTTCGCGAGTGTATGCGAGCACGATCGGCAGCTGAAGGTACTTAAATCACTATAGATATTCTTTTTATGTATATAGATGGGGTTTTGATTATTAGAGAGAGTATTGCACGCCAGATCGCACTCTCACGGCACCTGGCCGCAATGGATAACTGTCTTTGCGGCGCAGTTCGCAGCGGTGAAACGCGGGGTTTGAGCCTGTTTCATTGGGTGATTAACGTGAGCTCGGTCACCCAAGGGACGGGAAAATGGAAAACCATCCACCAGAAAATGGCGTCTCACACCGGCATGAGAGAGCGATAGAGCAAACACTGGCAGACATGAACAGCGTCCTGCTTGAGTCGGATCTGTTTATGACTCGTCTGACGGTACAAGACCGGCGCTGGCAAAAAGGCAGAAAAAACGGGCATACGTTAAATTGGCGCTCTCTTTTTAAATATCATGCCCAAACGCCGATGAGTTTCGCTTTCGTCTATCGGCAAATGGCCAGCCCGCTGAGCCGCGCCGGCTTTTGCCTGTGCCGTTATCTCCAGGCAGAGAACGTTATCGAACTTGTCGCGTTGGAGAATTTCTCCCTGCGTGAAGCGCAACATCCCCTGAAAGGCAATATGCTGCGCAACTGCTTGCAGGTGCTGTATCTGTATGGCCTGAACCTGCAAGAGCAGAGGCTGACGCCGGTGCCTCCGCCGGACATACTTATCAGCCACGCAATCAATCACCGCGTGTTGGCGCTGTATACTCGTCAGGCCGCCTTTGAAGTAATACCCGGTACCATGACATGTAAAACCAGCTTCAACGCACTGAAAAAGTAAATACAATCGCTGGAAAAGTACGGGGCCAAATGTGATAAGGTGCGTATAAATAACGAGCAGAAAGGAAGCCAAAATGGAAAATAAGGATCTGACCGACCCTACGCTCTCCATTCAAGAGCAAAAACGCATCGCCATCGAGATTTTGCGCCAACACCATCGCTGGGAGATGGCCAACCCGCGTCCGCCTGAAGAACTCCCGGAATGGGAAGCCATCGGCCCGTTCAGAAAAAGTAAACGTCACCTGATCGAACGTACCGACGACTAATCCCCCTTCCCCGTGGCAATCCGGCGGGGCCCAGCTGTCCGACTAAATCTGGTAGTCAATCACCGCATCCAGCTGTGACGAGAAGACCTTGTCCTTGATTTCGGTCAGCGACAGCGTCGGGTTGCACAGCTGGATAAAACGCCAGGCATAGTTGCGCTGCAGCTGGCTGCGTTTCAGGCCCAGCCATACCGTATTGGGTTCAAACAGGTGCTCGGCGTTGAGGCTCACCAACCCGCGATCGCGCTCTTTTTCATATGACATGTCCGCCAGCACACCCACGCCCAACCCCAGCTCGACGTAAGTTTTAATCACGTCGGAATCCTGCGCACTGAGCGCGATGTCCGGCGTCAGACCCGCCGCTTTGAACGCCGCATCCAGCTTCGCGCGCCCGGTAATCCCCTGACGGTAAGTGATCAGCGGCAAGGTACTGAGCATCTCCAGCGTCACCTGCGGCTGACGCGTCAACTCGTGCCCTTCCGGCACCAGAATGGTGTGATGCCAGCGATAGTAAGGGAACGCCGCCAGCGATTCGTCGCTCATCAGCCGTTCGCTGGCGATGCCGATATCGGCTTCGCCGGCGGCCAGCATCGAAACGATCTCCTCCGGGCTGCCCTGATTGAGCACCACCCGTACCCGCGGGTAAAGCGCGCGAAACTCTTTGATGACCCCCGGCAGGCTGTAGCGCGCCTGGGTATGCGTCGTCGCGATATGCAGCTGCCCCGAATCGTTGCTGCTGAAGACGTCCGCCAGGCGACGGATGTTATTGGCGTCGTTGAGAATGCGTTCCGCTACCACCAGCAGCTCTTTGCCGGGTTCGGTCATACCCAGCAGCCGCTTGCCGCGACGAATGAATATTTCAATGCCCAGCTCTTCTTCCAGCTCGCGAATATGCCGGCTGACGCCGGACTGCGAAGTAAATAAGGTATTGGCGACCTCGGTCAGGTTGTAGTTGCAGCGCGCCGATTCGCGAATAATTTTTAATTGTTGAAAGTTCATCCCCGTCTCCCTGTTTCTTGCGGTAGCGTTTTCCATATTGATACGGAGTCCTGCGGGGCTGAACAAATAAAAAATAGCCTTTAGTTATGCAATTTAATACTAAGTGAATTATTTATCGTTACTCTTGGGGGATGACGACGGGGGAAAATGATGAATGGCTTTAAAAATAACGAGATAAATAACCACACAAAGAAAGCGCCTTAGATAATCATGCAGAATAAAGTTATTAAATAGAGGTATTAGATATATGAAAAAGGGCTCAGCGTGCTGAGCCCTTCACTGTTTGCCACCCTGCCAACGCCTCAGGCCGTGGCCTCCGCCCCGAAAGCGCCGGGCCGGTTCTGCTGCAACCATTGCTGTACATAGCGCACCAGATCGCCGATGCAATCATCCTGCATGCCGTGGTGCTTCAGCTCGTTATCCAGCGCAAACAGGTATTGCGCGTTGGTGCCCAGCGGGCCGCTGGCGCTGGCGATCAATGGCGCGATCACCTGGTGGCTGGTGTCTGCTTCAAACAGCGGGTGCTGCGCGTTCATCACGAACACCAGCGCAGTGACAACCTCACCGCCCTCAAGCTGCAGCTCACACCAGGTCGGCACGTAGCAATCGGTGATCATTTCGCGCTTCCACAGCAGCTCCAGCTCTTCGCGCAGCTTGCTTTCCGGCAGACGGAAGGCCAATCCGGTGGTCTGGCCGCCCTCTTTCAGCGCCAGCATGCGCCCCGGCTGATGCAGCGTGCCGCGCCCGGCGGTCAAGCGCATGCAGAACGCCCGGTGCCAGCCCTGCAACATGGCAGGCCGCACTTCTTCCGATTCAAAAACCGGGTTCCACATCAGCGAACCGTAACCGAATACCCAAACCGGGCTGTGATCCGGCCGGCGCGATAACGTGCAATCCAACGAGGCTGCGCGCTGTTCAGGCGTCAGCAACAGCGACTCCTCAATAGCGCCGAATGCGGTTTTGCAATCCGCTTTTTGCAGAAAATCTCGCGTTAACACTGTTACAACCTCCCGGGAATACGATTTCTCGTCCTCCCTCGCCACTACTGAACCTTTGCAATTTTATTTTTAGGTGCGGAATTTTATTAATTCAATAACCGCGCCGATTAATAATGAACATATTCTTTTCCCGCCGCGCAATCAAGTTGCAAAGCGGTGTTAACGTGGAAAAGTATTTGTACTGAGCAGCAATAATATTAATTGCCGGGTCAGCATAACGTCCGCGCGATTTTATCAGGCCATAAAGCGTTACTTTTTGTGCCAACGCTCATCGTCGCCCTTGCGATAGCTTTGCTTGACCGCTGCCCAGGCCACTTTGTGCGCCGTCTCCTCCCGGCTGTCGTCACCGCGTCGGTCTTCAGGATCCCGGTATTGTTGCCAGGCGCTGTTGAACGCTTCTTTATAGATCGCCTGAGCATGGGCCGGCAGTACATGCTTCACATTGTCCGGCAAGTCGTTCGTGTCTTGATAGGGCATCACGTCCTCCCGTGCGTATTCCGTGAAGCTTAAGCCTAGCTCACACGCCGTTGCGCCTCAATGAGCAAACAATTCTCATTATCAAACGGCATGATATACTCACCGCCAAACGAACTATAAGGAGATCCCCGTGACTACCGAAGCCCCTCGCTCACGCGCCCCCTACCTGATCGCCGTCAGCGCCGTACAGGACATTACGCCGCACCTGCGCCGCATCACCTTTACCGCACCCGATCTGCGCTACTACCCGGCCAACGCCGCCGCTGCGCACATCAAGGTCTTTTTGCCGCTCGCCGGCCAAACCCAGCCGGATCTGCCGACGCTGACCGAAAACGGCCCCCGCTGGGCGGCGGACGCCGTGCGCCCGATCGTGCGTACCTATTCCATTCGCGCCGTGCGCCCGGAACAGGCGGAGGTGGACATCGAGTTCGCGATCCACGATCACCAGGGCCCGGCGGTCGACTTTGCGCGCCAGGCGAAGGCCGGCGATAAAATCGGCATCAGCAACCCGGGCGGCCCCAAACCGATGTTGCCGGCGGCCGATTTCTACTGCCTGGCGGGCGATCCCTCCTCACTGCCTGCGCTGGCCGCGCTGCTGGAGAATCTGCCGCCGCACAGCGCCGGGCGCGCTTTCGTCCGCGTCGACAGCACCGCCGACGTGATTGATCTGAGAAAACCGGCCGGCGTTGAGATGAATTGGATCGTTGGCGGCACGGAGAACACCGACGACCTGATCGCCCGCTTCCGCGCGCAATCCCTGCCGCAGGGCGAAACGCACTTCTGGCTCGCCGGTGAAGATCGCCTGGTGGTAGAGCTGCGCCGTTACCTGCGTCGCGAACGCCAATGCGATCGTAATCGTCTTTATGCCGTACCTTACTGGCGTGAGGGACTAAATGAAGAGGGTTACCACAATAAACGGCATGAAATCATGGATAATATTGACGACTAACGGCTGTATTTTCCTTGATTAACCGCATGCTAAATAAGTAAACACGACTTTTCTCATATCTAACGTTAAAAATTGGCGTTATTGCGTAAAAGTAAGTAAATAAAACCGCACCCCGTGCGGTTTTTTTGTTACCCTGATCACATAAAGCAAGCAATTGCTTTCTCAGATAAAAACAACATCACACCGGCGCCGTGGGTGTATCCTAATATAAAATACCTACTGGAAACGCAGAGTTGCCGCATCACGGCGACCGGCGCTGACGGGCTACGCTGTTTGAGAAGGAGTGCCACCCTCATGAAGTCGCAACACGATCCTGGCCGATCCACCAAATCTCGCCACACCGAATACTCGCTGATCTTCCCCATCGCCGCGCTGGTGGTGTTGAATCTGTGGAGCAGCACCACTTACTTTCCGCTGATCGTCGGCATCAATATTCTCGCGCTGGTGGGGATCCTCAGCAGCGCCTTCAGCGTGGTGCGCCACGCCGACGTGCTCGCCCACCGTTTGGGGGAACCCTACGGCTCGCTGATCCTCAGCCTGTCGGTGGTGATCCTCGAGGTCAGCCTGATCTCGGCACTGATGGCCACCGGCGACGCCGCGCCGGCGCTGATGCGCGACACGCTGTATTCCATCATCATGATCGTTTCCGCCGGCCTGGTCGGTTTCGCGCTGCTGCTCGGCGGGCGCAAGTTCGCCACCCAGTACGTCAACCTGGGCGGCATTAAACAGTATCTGATGGCAATTTTCCCGCTGGCGGTGATCGTGCTGGTGTTCCCGAGCGCGCTGCCGGGCGGTAACTTCAGCACCGGGCAGGCGCTGTTGGTGGCGCTGATCTCCGCCGCCATGTATGGCGTGTTCCTGGTGATCCAGACCAAAACCCACCAGAGCCTGTTCGTGTATGAGCATGAAGACGACGATGGCGACCCGCATCACGGCAAACCCTCTTCGCACAGCAGCGCCTGGCATGCCGCCTGGCTCGTCGTGCACCTGATCGCGGTTATCGCCGTCACCAAGTTCAACGCCAATCCGCTGGAAGGCCTGCTGACCAAGATGAATGCGCCGGCGCAGTTTACCGGTTTCCTGGTTGCGCTGCTGATCCTGTCGCCTGAAGGGCTGGGCGCGCTGCGCGCAGTGTTGAACAATCAGGTGCAACGCGCCATGAACCTGTTCTTCGGTTCGGTGTTGGCGACCATCTCCCTGACGGTACCGGCGGTCACCATCATCGCCACCCTGACCGGGCAGACGCTGATCTTCGGGCTGCAAACGCCGCATATCGTGGTGATGCTGACGGTGTTACTGCTGTGCCAGCTGTCGTTCTCGACCGGCCGCACCAACGTGCTGAACGGCACCGCCCACCTGGCGCTGTTCGCCGCCTACATGATGACTATCTTCGCCTGATCAAAAAGGGGCGCACACCGTGCGCCCCTGTCTTCGTTATACCGAGAAGAATATCGCCGCGGCGATCCCCCCGAACAAAATCCACTTGATGATGTAATAACCGGTGCGGTTCCAGGCCTTCAGGCGTTTCCCCACCCGGCGTATCGCATAGATGTATTTGAACATCTTGTTGACGCCGCCGGTGCGATCGCCCTCTTCGTTCGGCGCGGTGGCGGCGCTCATCAGATTGCGCCCCAGCCAGTGGTTCACCGCCTGCGCCCAGCGGTAGCGCATCGGCCGTTCGATGTCGCAGAACAGGATCAGACGATTCTGCCCGCTCTGATTTTCCGCGTAGTGCAGGTAAGTTTCATCGAACATCACGCCTTCACCGTCGCGCCAGCTGTAGCGCTCGCCGTCCACCTCGATGAAGCAGCGGTCATCGTTGGGGGTAATCAGCCCCAGGTGATAACGCAGCGAACCGGCGTAAGGATCGCGGTGGCGCGGCAAACGGCTGCCGTCCGGCAGTTCGGCGAACATCGCCGCCTTGACCGAAGGCAGGCTGCGCAGCAGTTCCGTGGTCTGCGGGCACAGGGTCATAGCGGAAGGATGGCTGTCCTCATACCATTTCAGATAAAAGCGTTTCCAGCCGGTCTTGAAGAACGAGTTGAACCCGGCGTCGTTGAATTGATCGGACGCTTTGATCTGCTGGATCTCCATCAGCTTCTGTCCTTCGTCGCGGATGGTTTCCCAATTCTCCCGCAGTACCGCCAGCTCAGGGAACTGCTCCGGCTTCAGGTACGGCGTGGTCGGCACGCGGGAAAACAGGTACATAAAGACGTTCAGCGGTGCGGTAAAGGTGGAATGGTCAGACAGCTGTCGCCACACGTTGTAGCGAACCCGCCCGCGGTAATGCACATAGACGACGCATAAAATAAGCAAAATCAGAATGATATATTTCATGTTTGAATCGCATCAAGGAACTCACGCTCAATGCGCCGCGCGGCGCACACCCCAGATAGTGTCCTTTTGGCGGCGCACGCAAGTTGCGCGCCAATCTGGAACCCATTAATCATTAACGCTAACTCAACGAAAATCTATACAAAAAACCACAATAATTTACACAAAGGTTAAACGAGAGGGGAAATTGCGGAGATAAAAAAGGCCGCCGAAGCGGCCTTTCCATTAGCGGATAGGTTAACTGTAAGCGTTGAGCGTGCGCTGGCACAAAGCAGAGCGCACACAGTCCTGTTTCTCAAAGCGGATAACGCCGATCATCTCGTCCTCTTCGAAACGCTCCAGCGCGTCGCTGAGGCCGGATTTCACGCCGCGCGGCAAGTCGCACTGGGTCACGTCGCCGTTGACGATAACCGTCACGTTTTCGCCCAGGCGGGTCAGGAACATTTTCATCTGGCTGGCGGTCACGTTCTGGGCTTCATCCAGGATAACGACCGCATTTTCGAAGGTGCGTCCACGCATATAAGCGAACGGCGCAATCTCTACCTTGCCGATTTCCGGGCGCAGGCAGTACTGCATAAAGGAAGAGCCTAAACGGCGCACCAGAATGTCATACACCGGGCGGAAATAAGGCGCGAATTTCTCGGAGATATCACCCGGCAAGAAGCCAAGGTCTTCATCCGCCTGTAAAACAGGACGGGTAACGATAATCCGATCCACCTCTTTATGGATCAGCGCCTCCGCCGCCTTGGCGGCGCTGATGAATGTTTTGCCACAGCCGGCTTCGCCGGTGGCGAAGATCAGCTGCTTATTCTCTATGGCTGATAAGTAATGACCCTGAGCTTCGGTTCTAGCCTCGATGGGTGAGCTATCGCGCTTGTCTCGCGCCATGCCGATAGACTCGACTCCCCCCATTTGCACCAGCGAGGTCACAGACTCTTCTTCCAGCTGGCGATGACTACGAGCGTCACGACGAATAACGCGTTTCGCTTCACGACGTGCTTTGATCACTGCTTTCTGTCTACCCATAGTGGCACCTTACAGTTTGTTTCACCTACCGCAACGGCCAGGCCGCGCGATTATGTTTCACACACGTATTAGGTTTTGGCCTCCTCCGAGCCAATAAGAGCCAAGGGACAAGGTGAATCGACGGCAACGCTTAAGCGCCGTGTCTTCACGGGACAACGCGGACTGCATTAAAAAACGTGGAGTAAAAAGTGATGAGGTTCGATAGCGATAAGAGTGCGGGGTTGCCGGTAAAAGAGAGTCGGAGAGAGAACCCTCGTTACAACGAGAAATCAGGGGAGATGTGTTATTTTTTCTTTCCAGCCCAACCAAGGACTTTACCATTAGCGATCCCCGCAGTGATATTTACAGCTTCAAGCTGTGCACCGTGTGAAAACTACCGCCAGATGATTACAGTATAATGACATTCAATCCTGTCGCGTTACTAAAATGTAAAAAAATTTTATATCTTTTGTTTTCAGTTAGCGCAAAAACACTATATCACGCTCGGCACGTCATTCCAGAAAAATTTTTATCATATAAATATCAATTAATTACAATTAAAAGCCGCGAATGACACTTTAGTTTATCGATTAAAATTTGCACAACCCAAAGTCGGCGGGCCCTTCAGATTTTTTAATCCGCAGGCGGCGGATTGAATTGAACTCCGTCGCTTAATGTCCCGCACAATAGGCAAGCCAACGTAAAACGAGGCGGAAGATCCCGCCTCGTCATTGCGCACTCAGGCCTTGAGCAAGCCGCTGGCCAAATAGTCGCCGCCCTCTTTCACCCCCGGCAATACGAAGAAATATCCGCCGCCGATCGGCTTGATGTATTCTTCCAGCGCTTCGCCGTTGAGCCTTTTTTGCACCGTCAGGAATCCTTTTTCCAGATCGGCCTGATAGCAGACGAACAGCAGCCCCATTTCCAGCTGCCCGGCATTGGAAACGCCAAGGGAATAGCTGTAGCCACGTCGCAACATAAGGTTACTTTGGCTTTCCGGCGTGCGGGGGTTAGCCAACCGGATGTGCGCGTCCATCGGAATCACCTTGCCGTCGGGATCGTTCGCGTAGTTCGGCTCGTCATGTTCATGCTTCATGCCGAGCGGCGCGCCGCTGTGCTTTTCGCGGCCGAAAATGGTTTCCTGCTCCTGCAGCGGCGTGCGATCCCAAAACTCCACGCGGAAGCGAATAATGCGCGCCGCCTGGTAGCTGCCGCCCACCGTCCACGCCGGCTCGCCGACGTTGTCGCCGACCCACACCACCTTATCCATCAGCGGTTTGTCGTCGGTTTTCGGGTTGGCGGTGCCGTCTTTGAAGCCCAGCAGGTTGATCGGCGTCTCTTTGCCTTTGCTGCGCGCCGCATGCGCGGAGATGAATCCCTCCCGCTTCCAGCGCACGCTGAGCAGATCCGGCGAATGCTTGATGATGTCGCGCAGTGCGTGGATCACCGTTTCATTGGTGTTGGCGCAGATCTGCAGCAGCAGATCGCCGTGGCAAAGCCCGGCGTCCAGCGCATCGTTGGGGAAGCGGGTCATTTTCTGCAACCGCAGCGGCTTTTGCGCCTGCAGGCCAAAGCGTTCGTCGAACAGCGATGCGCCGACCGAGACGGTGATGGTCAGGTTGTCCGGGTAAATCTCCGGCCCCATGATCCCCGAATCGAGCGGCGGCAATTTGGCGTCCACCTCCGGCGCCTTGCCGCCGTGGGTCAGGAACGCGATGCGGTCGGTCAACAGCCGGAACAGGCGCTCCAGATCCGCTTTGCTGGTCGCCAGCACGTCGAACGCCACCAGCATCATCGCCGCCTGTTGCGGGGTCAGCACCCCGGCCTGATGGCGGCCATAAAACGGCTGTTTCTGCCAGCGCTCATCCTGCGGCGCCGCCAACGGCTCCGCCGCTTTGTCCGCCGCCTGCACCAGGCGGCTGCCGCCCAGCGCCAGCGCGCTCAGCCCCAGCCCCTGCAGCAAACGGCGGCGTGAAGGGGATGCCGCCTCCTGAGAGTGCGGGTGAGGCCCGTTATTCGGGCCTGCCTTGTTGCTCATAACCTTATGCCTCAGTCCAGACCCAATACGCCGCGCAGTTGGGAAAGGTCTTCCGCCAGCGTGGTGATCGGCCCTTTCAACGCATTGCGGTCGGCATCGGTCAGCTTCTCATAGGACTCATACCCCTCTTTGGTTTGGTACTTCGCCAAAATGGTGTCGACGGTTTTGAAGTTGGCGTCGATCTTGTCCAGCAGCGGCTTGTTGGCCTTGACCAACAGCGGGCGCAGCAGGTTGACGATCTTCTGCGCGCCGTCGACGTTGGCCTGGAAATCCCACAGGTCGGTGCGGCTGTAACGGTCTTCTTCACCGCTGATCTTGCTGGCCGCCACTTCTTCGATCAGCCCGGCTGCGCCGCCCACCACCTTGCTCGGCGGGAAGGTCAGTTCACCCACGCGTTTTTGCAGTTCAACGGTGTCGTGATACAGACGATCGGCATATTTGCCCATGTCTTTGGTCGAGTTGTCGGCAAACAGCGCCTTCTCCAGACGGTGGAAGCCGGTAAAGTTCGGATCCGCCGATTTCTTCTCGTAGTCGTCCTCACGGGCGTCAATGCTGCCGTCCAGATCGGAGAACAGCTCGGCGATCGGCTCGATGCGCTCATAGTGCTGGCGGGTCGGCGCGTACAGCTTGCGCGCTTGTTCCACGTTGCCGGCCTTCACCGCGTCGGTGAACAGCTTGGTCTGTTTCACCAGCCCGTCGACTTCTTTGATAACGTAGACTTTGTATTCGGCGATCGGGCCAACCAGATCCAACGCGTTCGGTTTGCCGTCGGTGGCGCCGTTGGTTGCCGCGGTGACGGTCAGTTTGCCTTTCGGGTTGCTCAGCAGCCCGCAGGTCATGTCGTATTCGCCCGCTTCCAGCGTGGCGGTCATTTTCTGGGTGAAGCCCGGCGCGATGTTTTCGCGCTCTTCCACCACCATTACCCCTTTCAGGATTTCCCATTCGACGTTTTTCTGGCTGGTGTTATGCACCACAAACTGCGTCTTGCCGGCCGGCACCGTCAGCTGCATCGGTTCGCACTGCTTGTCGTTGACCGTGACTTTGACCTGCGGCACGTCCGCCGCCAACGCGTCGATGCTCAGCGCAAACGCCGGGATAGCCAGTAATGCTGCGTGCAACGCCTTGCGGCGAAATAACGGAGTAGACATACGAGATTCCCTATTAAACATTAATGATTGATTTTACGTTGCGCCGGGGCCGCTGCCGGCTCCGCGCGCTGCGGCAGGAAAAAGAAAATCAGCGCCGGGATCAGATACAGGAAATAGACGGCCACTTCGCTGACCGTCGGCGCTTCCTGATAACCGAGAATGCCTTCCAGCAGGGTGCCGAACAGCGAATGGGTCGACAGGGTGCTGCTGAAATCGAAGGCGATGTCCTGGAAGTGGTTCCACAGGCCGGCTTCGTGGAAGGCGCGGATCGCCCCGGCGGCCAGGCCGGCGGCGACGAACAGAATGAACAGGCTGGTCCATTTGAAAAACTTGGCCAGGTGCAGCTTCACCCCGCCCCAATAAATCATCATGCCCAGCACGATGGCGGCCACCAGGCCGAGCACCGCGCCGATCGGCGCCGCGGCGCCCACGTCTTGCTGGAACGCCGCCAGCAGGAAGAACACCGACTCCAGCCCTTCGCGCGCCACGGCGAAAAACACCATCGCAACCAGCGCCCAACCCTGCCCTTTACCGGCGCTGAGCGCCTGATCGATCGCCCCTTCCAGATGCACCTTGACCGACTTGGACACCTTACGCATCCAGAACACCATATAGGTGAGGATCACCACCGCCACCACCGCCACGATGCCCTCGAACAGCTCCTGCTGTTTCTGCGGGAACTCGCCGGTGGTTTCATTGATGAAGATGCCGAGCGCCAGACACAGCGCCGCAGCGACAATCACGCCGATCCACACCGCGCCCAGCCATTGGCTGCGCTGCGTGCGCTTCAGGTAGCTGGCGATCAGGCTGACGATCAGCGCGGCCTCCAGCCCCTCACGGAACATGATAAGAAAGGGAACGAACATAAATAATCACCCCTGAAAAGACCGCGGCGGCAGAGACGGTGGTTGCGAAATGAGCCGCGGCAACTATGTAAAGAAACGTAAAAACCAACGAGAGTGATTATCATTCTGCCAAGAATAAATACAAGAGGCATGACGGTGATTTTTTCTAATCAAATGTCGCCAGGTGTTACAGCTGGATGACGGCGATCGGCAGACAAAAAAAAGGGGCGCTCTGCGCGCCCCTTACCGACTGACATCGAACGGCGTTACACCGTTTTGTACTCGGCTTCCGCCTGATCGAAACGCTCGGTCATGGTGGCGGAAGGCTGGCGGCCCATCAGGCTCACCACCACGATGGCGAGGCAACCCAGGATGAAGCCCGGGATGATTTCATACAGCCCCAGCCATTCGTACTGTTTCCAGACGATCACCGTCACCGCACCGACCAGCATACCGGCCAGCGCGCCGTTGCGGGTCATGCGCGACCACATCACCGAAATCAGCACCACCGGACCGAAGGCGGCGCCGAAACCGGCCCAGGCGTAGCTCACCAGGCCCAGCACGCGGTTCTCCGGGTTGGCCGCCAGCGCGATGGCGATCAACGCCACCACCAGCACCATCACGCGGCCGACCCACACCAGCTCGCGCTGGCTGGCGCCTTTACGCAGGAACGCCTTGTACAGGTCTTCGGTGATCGCGCTGGAGCACACCAGCAGCTGGCAGCTCAGGGTACTCATGACCGCCGCCAGAATCGCCGACAGCAGCACGCCCGCTACCCATGGGTTGAACAGCAGCATCGCCAGTTCGATGAACACGCGTTCCCCGTTCTTCGACACGTTACCGGCTTGATCCGGGTTGTTGGCGAAGTAAGCAATACCAAAGAAACCGACGGCGATGGTGCCGGCCAGGCACAGGATCATCCAGGTCATGCTGATGCGACGCGCGCTGCGGATGGTGCGGTGAGAATCCGCCGCCATGAAACGCGCCAGGATGTGCGGCTGGCCGAAGTAGCCCAGGCCCCACCCCAGCAGCGACAGGATGGCGACGAAGTTCAGCCCTTTCAGCATGTCGAGGTTGGCCGGGTTCTGCGCCTGGATCACCAGCATCGAGGTATCGATGCCGCCGACGGCGAAGATCACGATCACCGGCGTCAGGATCAGCGCGAAAATCATCAGGCTGGCCTGCACGGTGTCGGTCCAGCTTACCGCCAGGAAACCGCCGATAAAGGTATAGAGGATGGTCGCCGCGGCGCCGGCCCACAGGGCGGTTTCGTAGCTCATGCCGAAGGTGCTTTCGAACAGGCGCGCGCCGGCTACGATGCCGGAGGCGCAGTAAATGGTGAAGAACACCAGGATGACGATGGCCGAGATCACGCGCAGCAGCTTGCTGTTGTCTTCAAAGCGGCTGGTGAAATAATCCGGCAGCGTCAGGGCGTTGTTGTTGGCTTCGGTATGTACGCGCAGCCTTCCTGCCACCAGCTTCCAGTTCAGGTAAGCGCCGATGGTCAGGCCGATGGCGATCCAGCTTTCGGAGATGCCGGAGAGGAAGATGGCGCCCGGCAGGCCCATCAGCAACCAGCCGCTCATGTCGGAAGCGCCGGCGGACAGCGCGGTCACCACGCTGCCCAAACTGCGGCCGCCGAGAATATAGTCATCAAAGTTGTTGGTTGCCCGGTAGGCAAGCAGGCCGATCAGCACCATCCCGAAAATGTACACCAGGAAGGTCACCAGCATAGGTGTGCTCATTGTCATTTAATTCTCCACTTTCATTATTATTCGCGTTTCGCTCCGGCCAAGCCGGCGCCGGTAAATCCACGCGCAATGCATTTCACTGGCCGCCGCGCCGGAACGTGGCGCAGCCTGCGAGCAAGTGCAGGTAAAATAGTTTCTGCCCGTAATTGTTGACCGTCGGTTATCCTAGATGAGCCTTTCATCAACCAACAAGATATTTAACAACAAAGTTACACAAAGTTTACCCTGCGTCACATTTACCGGGCTCAAAGGTTGCACTCACGACAAGCAAAATGAGTTGCACCTGGTTATTACCCTTATATACCGCAAGGTAAAGCGTCTGCGGCAGCATAAACCCCGCCGCATTCGCTCAATAACGCAACATTCGTGCCAACTGGCCATGTTAAAAAATCGATGAAACTCACACTTCGCTCATCAGCCTGATTTAACAAGGTTGCACAAAGTTGCAACATGCAGGATATTGTCTGCATTCTTGACACCACACATCTCACGAACCTATCCCAACAGGCTTTCCGGCCTGCTGTTTGTCTAGCCTGATGGGATAGGTTCTAAACACAGGAGTTGGATTGGCATGGGCACTACCACAATGGGCGTGAAACTCGACGAGGCAACACGCGACCGGATCAAGAGCGCCGCACAGCGTATCGATCGCACGCCGCACTGGCTCATCAAGCAGGCCATCTTTAATTACCTCGAGCGTCTCGAGAGCGGTTCCGATATTCCTGAAATTCCAGCGCTGGCCGCTGCGGGCCAGCCTGAAGCGGACGACATTATGCCGCAAGCGCAGGAAGAGTCACACCAGCCATTCCTCGATTTTGCCGAACAAATTCTGCCGCAGTCGGTCACCCGCGCCGCCATCACCGCTGCCTATCGTCGCCCGGAGACCGAAGCGGTGCCGATGTTGCTCGAACAGGCGCGATTACCCGCCGATCTTGCACAGGCCACTCACAAAATGGCCTATGGCATCGCCGAGAAGTTGCGTAACCAAAAAAGTGCAAACGGCCGCGCCGGCATGGTGCAAGGCCTGCTGCAAGAGTTCTCCCTCTCTTCGCAGGAAGGCGTGGCGCTGATGTGCCTGGCGGAAGCGCTGCTGCGCATTCCGGACAAACCGACTCGCGATGCCCTGATCCGCGACAAGATCAGCAACGGCAACTGGCACTCGCACCTCGGGCGCAGCCCGTCGCTGTTCGTCAACGCCGCGACCTGGGGCCTGCTGTTCACCGGCAAGCTGGTGTCCACACATAACGAAGCCAATCTGTCCCGTTCGCTGAACCGCATTATCGGTAAGAGCGGCGAACCGCTGATCCGCAAAGGCGTGGACATGGCGATGCGCCTGATGGGCGAACAGTTCGTGACCGGCGAAACCATCGCCGAAGCGCTGGCCAACGCGCGCAAGCTCGAAGAAAAAGGCTTCCGCTACTCCTACGACATGCTGGGCGAAGCCGCCCTGACCGAAGCCGACGCGCAGGCCTACCTGGTTTCCTACCAGCAGGCGATCCACGCCATCGGCAAAGCCTCCAACGGCCGCGGCATCTATGAAGGCCCCGGCATCTCCATCAAGCTGTCCGCCCTGCACCCGCGCTACAGCCGCGCGCAGTACGAACGCGTCATGGAAGAGCTCTACCCGCGCCTGCTGTCGCTGACCCTGCAGGCACGCCAGTACGATATCGGCATCAACATCGACGCCGAAGAGGCCGACCGCCTGGAGATCTCGCTCGATCTGCTGGAGAAGCTGTGCTTCGAACCGCAGCTGGCCGGCTGGAATGGCATCGGCTTCGTGATCCAGGCCTACCAAAAACGCTGTCCGTTCGCCATCGACGCGGTGATCGACATGGCGCAACGCAGCCGCCGTCGCCTGATGATCCGTCTGGTGAAGGGCGCCTACTGGGACAGCGAAATCAAACGCGCCCAGATGGACGGCCTGGAAGGCTACCCGGTCTACACTCGCAAGGTCTATACCGACGTTTCCTACCTGGCCTGCGCCCGCAAGCTGCTGTCGGTGCCGAACCTGATTTATCCGCAGTTCGCGACCCACAACGCCCATACCCTGAGCGCCATCTATCATCTGGCCGGCAACAACTACTACCCTGGCCAGTATGAGTTCCAGTGCCTGCACGGCATGGGTGAGCCGCTGTACGAGCAGGTGGTGGGTAAAGTGGCCGACGGCAAACTGAACCGCCCTTGCCGCATCTATGCGCCGGTCGGCACCCATGAAACGCTGCTGGCTTACCTGGTGCGCCGCCTGCTGGAAAACGGCGCCAACACCTCGTTCGTCAACCGCATCGCCGATGCCACCCTGCCGCTCGACGAGCTAGTGGCCGATCCGGTCAGCGCCGTGGAAGCGCTGGCAGCCAGCGAAGGCCAGATTGGCCTGCCGCATCCGCGCATTCCGCTGCCGCGCGAGCTGTACGGCGAGAAACGCACTAACTCCAGCGGTCTGGATCTGTCCAACGAACAGCGTCTGGCCTCGCTCTCCAGCGCCCTGCTCACCAGCGCCAGCCATCCGTGGCGCGCGGAACCGATCATCGACGCCGAATTGGATCAGGGCGTGGAGCAACCGGTGATCAACCCGGCCGAGCCGGGCGATGTGGTCGGCTACGTGCGTGAAGCCACCGAAGGCGAAGTCAGCCGTGCGCTCGACGCCGCCGCGGCCGCCGGCCCAATCTGGTTCGCTACGCCGCCGACGGAGCGCGCCGCGATCCTCGAACGCGCCGCCGAGCTGATGGAGAGTCAGCTGCAAAGCCTGCTGGGCATTCTGGTGCGTGAAGCGGGTAAAACCTTCAACAACGCCATCGCCGAAGTGCGCGAAGCGGTGGACTTCCTGCACTACTACGCCGGCCAGGTGCGCGACGATTTCGCCAACGACAGCCACCGTCCGCTGGGCCCGGTAGTCTGCATCAGCCCGTGGAACTTCCCGCTGGCGATCTTCACCGGCCAAATCGCCGCGGCGCTGGCGGCGGGCAACAGCGTGCTGGCCAAACCGGCCGAGCAAACGCCGCTGGTCGCCGCGCAGGCGGTGCGCATCCTGCTGGAAGCCGGCATTCCGCAAGGCGTGCTGCAGCTGCTGCCGGGCCAGGGTGAAACCGTCGGCTCAACGCTGGTCAACGATGCCCGCGTCCGCGGCGTGATGTTTACCGGTTCCACCGACGTCGCCGGCATTCTGCAGCGCAGCATCGCCGGTCGCCTGGATCCGCAAGGCCGTCCGACGCCGCTGATCGCCGAAACCGGCGGCCTGAACGCCATGATCGTCGACTCTTCGGCCCTGACCGAACAAGTCGTCACCGACGTGGTGGCCTCCGCCTTCGACAGCGCCGGCCAGCGCTGCTCCGCGCTGCGTATCCTGTGCATTCAGGAAGACGTGGCCGAGCACACGCTGCAAATGCTGCGCGGCGCGATGGCCGAATGCCGCATGGGTAACCCGGAGCGCCTGTCTACCGACGTAGGCCCGGTGATCGACGCCGAAGCCAAAACCGGCATCGAACGCCACATCCAGGCGATGCGCGCCAAAGGCCGCAAGGTGTACCAGGCCGCCAAAGGCAGCGCGCAGGATGAGAAAGAGTGGGCGCGCGGCACCTTCATCAAACCGACGCTGATCGAACTCGACAGCTTCGACGAGCTGCAAAAAGAGATCTTTGGCCCGGTGCTGCACGTGGTGCGCTTCCAGCGCAACAATCTGGACGCGCTGGTCGATCAGATCAACGCCGCCGGTTATGGCCTGACGCTGGGCATTCACACCCGTATCGATGAAACCATCGCCCGGGTGACCGAACGCGCCAAGGTCGGCAACCTGTACGTCAACCGTAACATGGTTGGCGCGGTGGTCGGCGTGCAGCCGTTCGGCGGCGAAGGCCTGTCGGGCACCGGCCCGAAAGCCGGCGGCCCGCTGTACCTGTACCGTCTGCTGGCTAACCGTCCGGACGACGCGCTGCAGCGTACGCTGCACCGTCAGGACGACGAGCGCCCGATGGAAGCCACCGCGCGGCCGCAGCTGTTGGGCGCGCTGCAATCGCTGGAGAAATGGGCGGTCACCAGCCAACACGGCGAACTGGCGGCATTGGCGCAGCGCTATGCGGAGCTGGGCCAGGGCGGCACCGTACGTCCGCTGCCGGGCCCGACCGGCGAGCGCAATACCTATGCCCTGCTGCCGCGTGAACGCGTGCTGTGCCTGGCGGATAACGAAGCCGACGCGCTGATCCAGTTGGCCGCCGTGCTGGCGGTCGGCAGCAGCGCGCTGTGGCCGGAAGCGGAACTGCAGCGCAATCTGTTCCGCCGCTTGCCGAACGATGTGCAGGCGCGCATCGCCTTCAGCAAAGACTGGCAGCAGGACAAGGTCGAGTTCGACGCCGCCATCTACCACGGCGATGCCGACCAGCTGCGCACCCTGTGCGAGCAGATCGCGCAGCGCGGCGGCGCCATCGTCTCGGTGCAGGGCTTCGCTCACGGTGAAACCAACATCCTGTTGGAACGCCTGCTGATCGAGCGTTCGCTGAGCGTCAACACCGCCGCCGCCGGCGGTAACGCCAGCCTGATGACCATCGGTTAACGCATCGTCAAGGCGGCCGTGCATGGCCGCCTGATTGGCTCACCGCTACGCAAACCCTGCACTTGTGCAGGGTTTTTTATTGCCCGCAGCCCGGTCAGCCGTTAGCGTCTTGCTATCCTGGCATGAGGATGCGGCGCCTCATGGGCGATAACAACAGGGTGAACTCAGAACGAATTAGTCTGCTTGCAAACCGTGGCAGAACGCTACTCGTCGCATTGACTCTCGGGTTCGGCAACATCCGGGATACGGTAGCCGCAGCGGATTTCTCGCCGCCGCCGCGCGAAACGCATTGTTGAAAAAGGAGTGAATGCGAACGGGGGAAGCTCCCCCGCCGTCTTATTGATTCAAGAATTTGTCGAGGAATTGCTGGGTACGCTGGTGCTGCGGGTTGGCGAACAGCGCTTTGGCCGGGCCCTGTTCAACGATGCGGCCGTGGTCCATAAAGATAACCCGGTCCGCCACGTCGCGGGCAAAACTCATCTCATGGGTGACGATCACCATGGTGCGTTTCTCTTCCGCCAGTGAGCGCATGGTATTGAGCACTTCCCCCACCAGCTCGGGATCGAGCGCCGACGTCGGCTCATCGAACAGAATCACCTCCGGCTGCATCGCCAGCGCGCGCGCAATAGCCACCCGCTGCTGTTGGCCACCGGACAGCCGCCGCGGATAAGCCTGCTCCTTGCCGCTTAGTCCCACCTTGGCCAGCAACGCGCGAGCGCGCTGTTCCGCGCTGGCCTTCGCCTCGCCCTTGACGACCACCGGCCCTTCGATGATGTTTTCCAACACCGAACGGTGCGGGAACAGGTTGAAGTTCTGGAACACGAAACCGACCTGCTGACGCAGCGCTCGTACCTGATTTTTCTGTTTGCTCAGCGGCTTGCTGCCGTCGATCAGGATATCGCCGACGCGAATGGTGCCGGAATCCGGCTCCTCCAGCAGGTTAATGCAGCGCAATAAGGTGGTTTTCCCCGAGCCGCTCGGCCCGATGATCGCCACCACTTCGCCGGCGTCCACCGCCAGATCGATCCCATGCAGTACCGTCTGACCCTTGAACTGCTTGGTCAATTGCTTAACTTCAATGGCACTCATGCGCTACTCCTGATCCTGGCGATTAACGTGGGCTTCCAGACGGTTTTGCAGCGCGGAAAGCAGGGTCGCCATCACCCAGTAAATCAGCGATGCCGCCAGGTACATGGTGAACACTTCCAGCGTGCGCGAGGTGATCAGCTGCGCCTGACGGAACAGTTCCGGCACCTGAATGGTGGCGGCCAGCGAGGTGTCTTTCACCAGGCCGATGAAGCTGTTGCCCAGCGGCGGCAAGGCGGTGCGCGCCGCCTGCGGCAGGATCACTCGGCGCAGGGTTTGCCAACGGGTCATGCCGATGCTGGCGGCGGCTTCCCACTGCCCTTTGTCGATCGACGAAATCGCCGCACGCAGCGTTTCCGAGGTGTAGGCGGCGGTATTGAGCGACAGGCCAATCAGCGCCGCCGGGAAAGGATCGAACTCGATGCCGAACTGCGGCAGACCGTAATAGATCATAAACAGCTGGGCGATCAACGGCGTACCGCGGAACAGCGACACGTAGATACGCGACAGCCACGACAGCGGCCACAGCGGCGAAAGGCGCATCAGCGCCAGCAGAAAACCGAGCAGCAACCCCAACGCCATGCCGCCCAGGCTGAGCTGAAGCGTCAGTATTGCGCCCTTCAATAAAAATGGCGCTGAATCCAGCGCCAGTTGAATACTTTCGTGCATTATTTAGTTACGTCCGCGCCAAACCATTTCTCGGAGATCTTCGCCATCGTGCCGTCTTTTTGCATCTCGGCGATCGCCTGGTCAATCGCGGCCAGCAGCTCTGGGTTGTTCTTGCGCAGCGCCACGCCGGACTCCTGACGAGAGAACGCCGGGCCGGCTACCGCCAACGTATCGCCGGTTTTCTTCACCAGATCCAGCGCCGCCAGGCGATCCACCAGAATGGCGTTGATGCGGCCAACGCGCAGATCCTGATACTTGGTCGGGTCGTCGTCGTAGGTACGCACGTCCACGCCCTGCACATTCGCGCGCAGCCATTGCTCATAGTTGGTGCCCAGGCCCACGCCGACCTTCTTGCCCTTCAGGTCTTCCGGCTTGGTGATGGTGCCTTCGTTGCCTTTTTTCACCAGCGCCTGAATACCGGAAACGGTGTAAGGGGTGGAGAAGTCATATTTCTTCTTGCGCTCATCGGAGAGCGTCACCTGGTTGATGACCACGTCGATGCGTTTCGAATCCAGCGAAGCCAGCATGCCGTCCCACTTGGTCGGGTTCAGCTTGGCCTTCACGCCCAGGTGTTCCGCCAGCGCGTTGGCGAAATCCACTTCGAAACCGGTCAGCTTGCCGTCTTCCCCCTGGAAGCTGAACGGCGGATAGGTGCCTTCCAGGCCGACGATCAGCGTGCCGCGCTGCTTCACCTGCTGCAGCAGATTGTCGGCAGCGTAGGTTTGGGTCGCCAAACCGGCGGCCAACGCGACGCCCACCACGCCCAACAGCCATTGACGACGAACTTTTGCAAACATCATAAACACCCCTGTGTGTTATTTATCTTTTTTGATATCAGCACTTTAACAGTGCGACCGCCCGCATAAAGGAATATAACTTTATAAATATAGTTCAAAATGGAATAACAAGCGGTGTTTACACCTGTGGATGGTAGGCGAACAGCGCCGGCGCGCCGCCGGTGTGAACGAACAGAATAGGGCCTTCATCGCGGAAGCGCCGCTGGGCGATGCCGTCGATCAAACCGGCCATCGCTTTGCCGGTGTACACCGGATCCAGCAATACGCCTTCTTGCTGCGCCAGCAGCTGCACCGCCGCCATGCCCTCTTCGTTCGGCATGCCGTATTGTGGCGCGAAGTAATCGTCCCACAGCGCGATCGGCGCCAGTTCGTCGATATTCAGCGAACAGGCCAGAGCTTTCTGGATCTGCTCCACCTTCGGCAGCTGATCGATCACGGTGCGCGAGACGGTCACGCCGATCAGTTCGGTTTCCGGCAGCAGCTGCTGCAGCCCCACCGCCAGCCCGGCGTGGGTGCCGGCGCTGCCGGACGCCACCACCACCGAACTGAACGCCACGTTGCTGCGTTGGCTCTGCTCGGCGATTTCCAATGCGCACTGTACGTATCCCAGCGCGCCCAGGGCATTGGAACCGCCCACCGGCACCACGTAAGGCCGGAAGCCCTGCGCCTCAAGGCGCGTCGCCAGCTCCGCCAGCTGCTGCTGCGGATCGTGCAGCGCTTCGCACATCACCACCTCGGCGTTGAACAGGCCGAGCAACAGGCGGTTGCCGTTGGTCAGGTAGTTTTCCGCGCGGGTATCGATAGGGTTTTCCAGTAGCGCGACGCAGTGCAGGCCCAGTTTCGCCGCCACCGCCGCCGTCTGGCGCACGTGGTTGGATTGAATGGCGCCGGCGGTGACCAGCGTATCGGCACCTTGACGCAGCGCGTCGGCGGCCAAAAACTCAAGCTTTCTCAGCTTGTTGCCGCCCATGGCCATAGGAGTGACATCGTCACGTTTAAGGTAGATTTCGCGGCCGAGGTAATCGGAGAGACGGGACAGCTTTTCGAGCGGTGTGGCGGTGCCAACCAGATCCAGACGCGGAAATTGCGCCAGTTGTTGTTGCAGGTTCACTACTTCCCCCCAGGGAATCGAATATCAACATCTGATAACCGATAGATTTAGCAGATGTGAACTGAATAATCATCCTTTATCACGGGGGAAACAGCAGGCCCCGGCCCAGCGGCCGGGGAAAAGTCTCAGTAGCTGCGCTGCCAGGCGAGATACTGATCGTATTTGCGCAGCGCAATGCGGTAGTTGTTGTGCGCCGCGGTAGGCAGATCGTCGATGATGCGCTGATGGCTGGCGCTGCTGGCGAATTTATCCGCCGGGTAGTTGCGCGCCACCAGCATTTCGTCCAGCCGGCGCAGCCGCACCACATACTCGCGGATGGTGCTGTGGCTCATCTCGGTCTGCTCGAACAGATACTGTTTGAACGCCATGATGTCGAAATAGCTCGGGTGGCTGTTGCAGGAGATCTCGCTGCAGAAGCGGCACAGCGCGGTCAGCTCGTGCTGCACGTTTTGCCAGACCGCATCGTCGATCGGCTGATCCATGCGCGCGATGGCTTCTTTATTGATAATCTTGCCGCGAAACACCAGCGCCATGCGGTCCAACAGTTTGCCGCACTGGGAGCAATGGGTTTGGCTGTGCTTGTAGTCTTTCAGGTAACGGCTAAGCGGCCGTTTCTTCAACAGTATTCCTGGCATAAAGGGCAGTCCGATTGTCGCATGAGTCATCGAGTTGAGGGGCGGTGGGCCGCCGTCAGGTATCGTTCGCCAGCCGCGCGCGCAGCCGTTTGATCGCCTGACTGTGCAGTTGGCTGACGCGGGATTCCCCGACGTCCAGCACGGCGCCGATCTCTTTGAGATTCAACTCTTCCTGGTAATACAGCGTCAGCACCATTTTTTCGCGCTCCGGCAACGCCTCGATGGCGTCGATCACCCGCTGGCGCAGGCTGCCTTCCAACAGGTGATGCAGCGGGTTGGCCTCTTCATGCCCTTCCAGCATCGGTTCCGCGTTCTCGCCATGCTCCTCGCGCCATTCGTCGTAGGAGAAAAGCTGGCTGTTATTGGTGTCCAACAGAATTTGACGGTACTCATCCAGCGAGATATTCAGCGTCTGCGCCACTTCCGTCTCGCTCGCCGGACGGCCGTAACGCTGTTCCAGTTGCCGCATCACCTGCGCGACTTCGCGCGCATGGCGCCGCACGCTGCGCGGCACCCAGTCGCGGCTGCGCAGCTCGTCGAGCATCGCGCCGCGAATGCGTTGCACCGCATAGGTGGTAAAGGCGGTTCCTTGTAGGGCGTCATAACGCTCAACGGCGTTCAATAGCCCGATTCCCCCGGCCTGCAGCAAGTCGTCAAGCTCCACGCTGGCGGGCAGCCTGACCTGCAGGCGCAACGCCTCGTGGCGCACTAACGGGACGTAGCGCAGCCAGAGAGAATTTTTGTCCATCACGCCTTCGGCGGTATACAGATCGCTCACTATGTCTTAAACCTGCGGATAAGAGAGTCAGCGCTATTATGCGTAGGGGGCGGAATGCCAATCGGCTGAACAGTCGCACAAAACGGGCTTTATTTGCGCCATGTAATAACCGCGCGGTGCGCGAGCATAAAAAAACCCCGCCGAAGCGGGGTTTCTTTGCGACAGTTAATCGGGAGAGACGATTAACGCAGCAGGGACAGCACGTTCTGAGTAGACTGGTTAGCCTGTGCCAGAACAGAGGTGCCAGCCTGTTGCAGGATGTTGGCACGGCTCATGTTGGACACTTCGGTCGCGTAGTCAGCATCCTGGATACGGGACTGAGAAGCGGACAGGTTGTTAACGGTGCTGTTCAGGTTGTTGATAACAGAATCGAAACGGTTCTGTACCGCACCCAGGGAAGAACGCAGGGAGTCAACCTGAGACAGCGCTTTGTCCAGGGTTGCCAGCGGATCGGCAGTTTTTGGCTCGGTGGACTGCTCAGCGCCCTTGGTCACTTTACCGGCTGCGTCTACGGTCGCCTTGAAGTATTTGGCATCGGCACCGGTACCTTCCTGGATCACGTAAGATTTGCCGTTGTCGTAAGAGCGCAGGTTAGCCGCATCAGGACCGGTAGGAGCCACTTCTTTCTCAATGCTGGTTACCGCAGTGCCGCCGGTTGGTTTAGTGGCTTCTTTGGTGCCAACGGATTTCAGGTCGCCGGTCGCTTTATCGAAAGTTGCTTTGTAGTAGTCGCCATCGGCGTTGATAGCGAATACATCGTCACCAACTTTCTCATAGCTGGCAATATCTTTACCACCGGCTTGAACGGTACCGGTGTTGATTGCCACGCTGGTGCCGGTTTTCACGGTAGCAGGTGCAGCGGCAGCTACTTTGGTTTTATCAATGCCATCGGCCACGCTGAACTTTTCCAGACCCAGAGTTTTAGCATTGATGTCTTTCAGTTCGATATCGATGGTTTCGCCGTCGTTCGCGCCAACCTGGATGGTCAGTTTCTGATCTGCGCTCAGTACTTTCACGCCGTTGAAATCAGTCTGCTCGGAGATGCGGTTGATTTCAGACAGACGCTGAGAGATCTCGTCCTGGATGGACTGCAGGTCGCTGGAAGAGTTGGAACCGTTCTGAGACTGTACGGTCAGACGACGGATGTTCTGCAGGTTGTCGTTAACTTCGTTCAGTGCGCCTTCGGTGGTCTGCGCCAGGGAGATACCGTCGTTGGCGTTGCGAGAAGCCTGAGTCAGACCCTTGATGTTCGCGGTGAAACGGTTGGAGATCGCCTGACCCGCAGCATCGTCTTTCGCGCTGTTGATACGCAGACCGGAAGACAGACGCTCAATCGCAGTACCCAGAGAAGACTGAGATTTGTTCAGGTTGTTCTGCGCCATCAGCGACAGGCTGTTAGTGTTAATTACTTGTGCCATTGTTTGCTTTCCTTACGAGTCAGTTGCGTTCTTCGCAACACAGTTAAAAGGTTCGGGCTTGTTTGCCCACGGCGTCAACCACCGTCCCCTCAGGTATCGGCCCTCCCCTAACAACCTTTAGCAATTTTTTAAAATTTTTTGCGCCAGGGGCAATGGCAGAAATAACGCGGTTTTTCCCTCCTCTATTGCGCCATCGTTTTTTTGTTTTTTTCGGTAAACTTTTTCATCACTGGGCCGATAACGCGTAAAGCGAATAAAGTCATTACCAAGGAGAAACACGAATGGCATCGATCAGTTCATTAGGCATCGGCTCAGGACTCGACCTTAACGGTTTGCTCGACAAGCTGACCAAAGCGGAACAACAGCGCCTGACGCCGTACACCACCCAGCAGACCAGCTACAACGCCCAGCTAACCGCTTACGGCACGCTGAAAGGCGCACTGGAGAAGTTTGACAATCTGAGCAAAGACCTGGCCAAGCCAGAGTTCTTCAACAACACCACCGCCACCAAGCACGATCAGTTTACCGTGACCACCACCGACAAGTCGGTACCGGGCAACTATTCGATTGAGGTCTTGAAACTGGCACAGCCGCAAACGCTGACCACTCAGACGCCGATCGCCGACCAGCAGGCCAAGCTGGGCACCCCGGGCAGCAGCGATCGTTCCATATCTATTACGGCAGGTAACCCGCCGAAAGAGACCAAGATCCCGCTCGGTGACGATCAGACTTCGCTGGTCGAGATGCGCGACGCCATCAACAAATCGAAATCCGGCGTCACTGCCAGCATCATGCGCGTCGGCGACAATGACTATCAACTGGCATTGAGCTCCACCACGCCCGGCGAAAAAAACACCATTGCGGTGCAGGTCAATAACGACGACAAGCTCGGTGCCATCCTCAACTACGATCCTAAAAATCCGCCTAAAGATGGCAGCACCGCGATGAAACAAACCGTGCCTGGGCAGGATGCGGAAATCGTCGTCAACGGCACGAAAATCAAGCGCAGCACCAACTCGATCGCCGATGCCTTGCAGGGCGTAACGCTCGATCTGAAAACCACCACCAAGGCCGGCGAACCGCAAAACCTAGTGATCGGCATCGACAAGAGCGGCAGCGCCGACAAGATTAAAGAGTGGGTGGATAACTACAACTCGCTGCTGGACACCTTCAATTCGCTGACCAAATACACGCCGGTCAAAAGCGGCGAAGCGCAGAATGCCAAGAACGGTGCGCTGCTGGGTGACAACACCCTGCGCGGTATCCAGTCCTCGATCAAAAGCGCCCTCAGCTCGGCGCAGGACAACCCGGAGTTGAAAGGCCTGGGCAACCTCGGCATCACCACCAACGTCAAAACCGGCAAGCTGGAAATCGACAGCACCAAGCTGAACAAAGCCATCGACGAAAAACCGGAGCAGGTCGCCAACTTCTTCGCAGGTAACGGCAAAGACACCGGTATGGCCACCCAGATCCACAACGATATCCAAAGTTACATCAAGGCCGGCGGCATCATCGAGAACTCGACCAAGAGCATCAATACCAACCTCGATCGCCTGAACATCCAGATCACCACGGTCACGGCCAGCATTCAGAACACCATCGACCGTTACAAGCAGCAGTTCGTTCAGTTGGATACCATGATGTCCAAATTGAGCAGCACGGGTAACTATTTACAACAGCAATTCTCTGCAAAGTGATCCCTTAACCAGGTAACAGGTAAAGAAACAACATGTATAACAGAAGCGGCACTCAGGCCTATGCACAGGTCAGTCTGGAAAGCGGCGCCATGAGCGCCAGCCCGCACCAGTTAATCGTGATGTTGTTCGACGGGGCGCTCAGCGCCCTGCTTCGCGCACGCATCCTGATGAACCAGGGCGATATCGCCGGCAAAGGCCTGGCGCTGTCCAAAGCCATCAACATCATCGACAACGGCCTGAAAGGCGGCCTCGACCCTCAACAGGGCGGCGAGATCGCCGAAAACCTGGCGGCGTTGTACGACTACATGAAGCGTCGGTTAATGCAGGCCAACCTGCATAACGACGAGGCGGCAATCGCCGAAGTGGTCAAACTGCTGGAGAACATCGCCGATGCCTGGCGCCAGATCGGCCCCAACTACCAACCTTCGCAGGACGCCGTGTAATGGAACGTCAACAGCAGCTGTTAGCCGCTTATCAACAAATTTACAGCCTGAGCAGCCAGATGATCGCGCTGGCGCAAACCGGGCGCTGGGAAGAGCTCGTCGAACTCGAATTCGCCTACGTGACGGCGGTGGAAAAAACCGCCGCCTTTACCGGGCAAGCCGGCCCGTCTATGGCACTGCAGGAGATGCTGCGCAATAAGCTGCAACAGATCCTCGACAACGAAACCGAGCTCAAGCGTCTGTTACAGCAACGCATGGATGAGTTGAAAACGCTGATCGAGCAGTCCACGCGCCAGAACGTGGTCAACAATACCTACGGCCAATTTCATGACCGCGCGCTGTTGCTGGGGGAACCACAGGTCCGATAAGATCGACAATACTGACGAAAATGGATTAAATAGCACCATGCGCTATTACTCTCGGGTTACGTTAGGATATTAATCTATGGCATTTGAATTATTCAGTTTATGGGTAATTGGTAAAATGCGCGCTTCGAGCCTGGCTCTCACTTTAATGGATAAGCATCATCCCGACACGGACGTTTTCTGTTCAGCAGGAAATTGATTTTTGATAGATAAAACACGCCGCTGTGTTTCACAGCCCATGGAAAAATGTTGCTCCAACGCGGATCAAAGCGTAAAGATATTCCCAGATAATGGCTGCGAAATGAATATCGATGGAACGTACAATTAATCTCTGTCCAGGAATTGGTGCCTCAGCGCACATCGTTCAGCATACTGAATTATTATTCCCTTCAGTCTATTTTGAGCAACCACATCTGTATCTGATACAACAAGGCCATAAGCGCGTACGCTGGCAACAACACGAAGTGGTGGCTCATCCCGGCGAGCTGTTGATTATCGACGGGGGACAAACGGTGGATATTATTAACGGCCCCTCCGAAGAGGGCGTGTTCAGCTGTCAGTTGCTGACCTGCGACCCTCTGCTGCTCACTCTTCAGCCTCCGGCCGAGGAAACGCCGGCGCCGATGCCGTTCGATGCCGTCCTGGCGCTGCGCAATCTGCCCTGCGCCCTGAAGCACAGCTTTGAGACCACCAGCCTGGCGCTGGCGCTCCGGCAGCGTTTTCCCACCATCATCGTGCGGCACAAAATGCTGGAAATTCTGCTGTGGCTGGCCCAGTTCGGCATTCGCTTCATCCACAACGAAGCCAAAGACCTGACGCAACGCGTGCGCCGCTGCCTGGCAACCGATCCGCACAGCATTTGGACCGCGGCCAAAGTCGCGGAGAGCCTGTCGATGAGTGAAGTGATGCTGCGCCGCAAACTGTCGATGGAAAATACCGCGTTGCGCAACCTGATGATCGACGTGCGCATGAGCAGTGCGCTGGCCCTGCTGCAATCCACCGACTGGCCGATATCCGCCATCGCACAACATGTCGGCTATGAAAGCGCGTCGCGTTTCGCCGAACGTTTTCGCAAGCGCTTCGGCTTTGCGCCTACCGCCATTCGCGGCCACCAAAGGATTATGGAACCTGGCCCCCTGGGGGCCGAAGCGATAGCCGCCGGAGAAACATAAATAGACGCGCAACAAAATGGCTTTATTTAGCACAGGTTCCTAACAGTTGTCACAACGCTGAGATAGGCTACGCAACGTCGAACCGCCGAAGAGCAAATTAAACGATGCGTAATGAAAAGCGATTATTTTCTCTGGCAATAATGTTGTTGGGGCTGTGGCTTTTAGCATTGCTGTATGAAGAAGACATGATGCGCTTACTTGCCGCACAATAAAATGGCCAGGCTTTTATCGCCTGGTCAGACTTCAGTCCAGTTTAACCAAAATGCCAATTAATACGGCGAGTACCGTCAGCATTAAAATACTGATCAGACGCCATCTGGATTCGCTTTTCGTGCTCATTGACCTGCCTCGAATAATAACCCTACTAATCAGGCCATAATAAACGGTCACCTGGGCATTCAATAAGCCTGACAGCGCCGTTTTCGTCCCTCTATTCGTTACATTAGCGCCCGTTTCCTGTCAGTTGCGGCTCCGGCCCTTAGCGTTGTGATACCGACGGCGCCACAAGCGCCAATTTTCCCGGCAGCTCCGCCACCAGTTTGTCCACCGCCAGCCGCACCTTGAGCGGCTGGTAAGGCATATAGGGCCATACCACATTCACCGGAAAACTGAGGCTGGACTCACCGCGCATGATCTCCACCAACGTCCCCGCCGCCAGCCGATCGCGGACCAGCCACTCCGGCAGCCAGGCAATACCGGCACCGGCGGAAACGGCATCGACGATCCCCTGCATATCATCCATCATCATCTTGGCCGGTGGCCTGAACGGCTGCAGCTCGCCGTTTTCGCCGCGAAGTTGCCAGGGCAACACCGCCCCCGCGTGCAGATACCCCACCGCCTGATGTCGGCTTAACGCGTCCACCGTGCTCGGTTCTCCGCTGCGCCGCAGGTAGTCGGGCGAAGCGCACAGGAGCATGCCGTGTTCACCCAGGCGCCGGGCAACCAGACTGCCGCTGTCCGCCAGCTCGCCGATGCGTACCGCCAGATCGAACCCCTCATCGACCAGATCGATCCTGCGATCGCTGAACGAGATTTCCAGCGTCAACAACGGATGCTCATTCGCCAGCGCCGTCAGCAAGGGGGCGATGCACAGGTGGCCGAACAACACCGGCACCGAGACCCTGAGCCGGCCGCTGACCTGCATCTTGCCGCTGTCCAGCTGATTTTCCGCCGCCTGTATGTTCGCCAACGCCTGCCGGCAGTGCTCGTAGTAAAGCGCCCCTTCATCCGTCAGGCTCAGGCTGCGCGTAGTGCGCATAAACAACATCACGCCGAGCCGCGCCTCCAGCCGCGACACGATTTTGCTGACCGCGGAGCGCGTCAGATGCAGTTTTTCTGCGGCGGCGGCAAAACTGCCGCCTTCCGCCACGGCGACAAAAGCCGGCAGCGCGCTGAGATCGCTTTTCATTTTACCGTTTCCAAATTGGAATCAATTAAGTGAAAACCTATCACCACTGGTGAACATCAAGCAATGATAACCTGCAGTCATTCCGGAATTCCCGGTGAAAACCACAGATGATCGTCAGAGGACAACCACATGAAAAAAATACTGGTGCTCAAATCCAGCATTATGGGAAACGACTCACAGACCAATAACCTGATTGACCGCTATCTGGCGGAACGTCGGGCCAAAGGGCACGAAGATAAGATCGTCGAGCACGATCTGACGGCGTTGGATCTGCCGGTATTGGACGGCGAGCTGTTCAGTGCGCTGCGCGGCGCGGAAAACACCAGTCCACGCGCGCAAGCGGCGGTGGCGCTGTCCGATCGGCTGATTGCCGAACTGAAAGGGAGCGATCTGCTGCTGGTCGGGGCGCCAATGTACAACCTCAACGTACCGACCCAGCTGAAAAACTGGTTCGATCTGGTGGCCCGCGCCCGGGTAACGTTCAACTATACCGCCACCTACCCGGTCGGGTTGGTCGAGGGCGTCAATGCGCTGGTATTCAGCTCACGCGGCGGCGTACACGCCGGCCAGCCGACCGACGCCGTGACGCCCTACCTGCGGTCGGTGCTGGGGCTGATGGGGATCGGCGACGTGCAATTTATCTATGCCGAAGGGCTGGATATGAAACCGCACGGCCTCGCACAGGGACTGGCGAACGCCCACGAACGGATTGCGGAATTGGCGGACTGAGGCCTTTTCGATGTTGCTGACTCTGTTTGTCATCGGCCCTTTTGCCCTCCTGTTAGCCGTCGAGATCCGTCGCTTTTGGCGACGGACCCGGCTCTGACAGGTGGCACAGACCGAACGTCACACCGGCATATTCATAATATCTTGGTAGGCCGCCACCAGCTTGTTGCGCACCTGCACGCCCAGTTGCAAAGAGACCGACGATTTCTGCAGATCGACCATCACATCGTTCAGGCTGATGCCCGGCACGCCCAGTTCAAAATCCTGCGCCTGCTTGCGCGCCGTTTGCTGGGTCTCGCTGATCTTGCCGAGCGCCGCGGTCAGTTCGCTGGCGAAGCTGACGCCCTGTGGCGCCGCATTCTGCCCCATTTTGCCGGCCTGAACCGCCATGGTCTGCATCTGCTGCAGTACCCCTTCAATGCCCTGAATCGCCATCTGGTCCTCAATCATCTCGTCTCGCCGGGTGACGTTTCACCCTGCACTTCTCCAATGATGCACACCCTAGCACAGCGTTTTCAGAGCTAAAGCGGCTAATTAACTGCAAAAAACCCGGCTTATCGGGCAATCAGAATCGTCTGATAAGGCGAATAATGGCCTGCCCAGAAATGGGAGCGCCGCTATTTAGAAGATATGTGTATCAGGGAGTCTGTTTTGTCACACAACGCTAACCATACCGTTCATCAGCCTGGCAGGGAGCTGCTCAGCGGCCCGTACGGGATCGTGAGCGCCATTGAAGGACGAGACCTAAAATGAGTGCTTCGATAACCGCCGGCGAAAGCCGCGACAACGGCCTGCAGGCCATCTGGAATCGTCTGCGCGCCAACCCGAAAATTCCGTTGCTGGTCGCCGCTTCCGCCGCGATCGCGATCGTCGTCGCGCTGCTGTTGTGGGTGAAAAGTCCCGACTACCGCGTGCTGTACAGCAATCTGAACGACCGCGACGGTGGCGCCATCGTCACCCAGCTGACGCAGATGAATATCCCTTACCGCTTTGCCGAGAATGGCGCAGCGCTGCTGATCCCGGCGGAAAAGGTGCATGAAACCCGCCTGCGCCTGGCGCAGCAAGGGCTGCCGAAAGGCGGCGCCGTCGGCTTCGAACTGCTGGATCAGGAAAAATTCGGCATCAGCCAGTTCAGCGAGCAGATCAACTATCAGCGTGCCCTCGAGGGCGAGCTGTCGCGCACTATCGAATCGCTGGGGCCGGTACAAAACGCCCGCGTTCACCTGGCGCTGCCTAAACCTTCGCTGTTCGTGCGCGAACAAAAATCCCCTTCCGCGTCGGTAACGCTGACCCTGCAACCCGGCCGTGCGCTGGACGATGGCCAGATCAACGCCATCGTTTATATGGTGTCGAGCAGCGTCGCCGGCCTGCCGCCGGGCAATGTGACCGTGGTCGATCAGGCTGGCCGTCTGCTGACGCAGTCCGACGGCACCGGGCGCGATCTCAACGCCTCGCAGCTGAAATACGCCAACGAAGTGGAAAACGGCTTCCAGCGCCGCATCGAAGCGATCCTCGCCCCGGTGGTCGGCAGCGCCAACGTGCGCGCGCAGGTCACGGCGCAAATCGACTTCGCCACTCGCGAACAAACCGATGAACAGTACCAACCTAACCAACAGCCTGACAAAGCCGCTATCCGCTCTCAGCAAACCAGCCTGAGCGAGCAGATCGGCGGGCCACAGGTAGGCGGCGTGCCGGGCGCACTGTCCAATCAGCCAAGCGCGCCGGCCACGGCGCCGATTGAGACCGCCAAGCCGGCCACCGCCGCAGGCAACAATGCCAACGCCAACGCCACCGCGCAAAACGCCGCGACCACCCGCAGCGCGGCGGCCAGCGGCGTACCGCAAAATACCCGTCGCGACGCGACCACCAACTACGAGCTCGACCGCACCATTCGCCATACCCAGCAAAAAGCCGGCACCGTGCAGCGTTTGTCGGTCGCCGTGGTCGTCAACTATCTGGGCACCGATAAAGACGGCAAACCGCAGCCGATGAGCAAAGAGCAGCTGGCGCAGATCGAAGCGCTGGTGCGTGAAGCGATGGGCTACTCCAGCAGCCGTGGCGATACCCTGAACGTGGTCAACACGCCGTTTACCGACAGTCAGGTGACCGGTGGCGAACTGCCGTTCTGGCAAAGCCAGTCGTTTATCGATCGTCTGATCGACGCGGGCCGCTATCTGCTGGTGCTGCTGGTGGCCTGGCTGCTGTGGCGCAAACTGGTGCGGCCGCAGCTGCAACAGCGCCAGGCGGCGCAACAGGCCGCCGTCGCCGCCGCCAACGCCCCTGCCGCCAAACCGGTCGACAGCAGCAAACCGAGCAACGAGGAGCTGGCGCAGCGTCGTAAATCGCAGCAGCGCGTCAGCGCAGAAGTCCAGAGCCAGCGGATCCGCGATCTGGCTGACAAAGACCCACGCGTGGTCGCTCTGGTAATCCGCCAATGGATGAGTAACGAGATATGAGCCTGACCGGAACCGACAAAAGCGCCATCCTGCTGATGACGCTGGGTGAAGATCGCGCGGCGGAGGTGTTCAAACACCTCTCCTCGCGCGAAGTACAGCTGCTGAGCGGCACCATGGCCGGCATGAGCCAGGTTTCGCACAAACAGCTCGGCGAAGTACTGACCGAGTTTGAAGACGACGCCGAGCAATACGCGGCGCTGAGCGTCAACGCCAGCGACTACCTGCGTTCGGTGCTGGTCAAAGCGCTGGGCGAAGAGCGCGCCGCCAGCCTGCTGGAAGACATTCTCGAATCGCGCGAGACCACCACCGGCATGGAAACGCTCAACTTTATGGAGCCGCAGAGCGCTGCCGATCTGATCCGCGACGAACACCCGCAGATCATCGCCACCATTCTGGTGCACCTCAAACGCGGCCAGGCGGCAGATATCCTGGCCCTGTTCGACGAACGCCTGCGCAACGACGTGATGCTGCGTATCGCCACCTTCGGCGGCGTACAGCCGGCGGCGTTGGCGGAGCTGACCGAAGTGCTGAACAATCTGCTCGACGGCCAGAACCTCAAGCGCAGCAAAATGGGCGGGGTGCGCACCGCCGCCGAGATCATCAACCTGATGAAAACCCAGCAGGAAGAAGCGGTCATCGACGCGATGCGCGAATACGACGGCGAGCTGGCGCAGAAGATCATCGACGAGATGTTCCTGTTCGAAAACCTGGTGGAGGTCGACGATCGCAGTATCCAACGCCTGCTGCAAGAAGTGGAAGGCGAGTCGCTGCTGATTGCGTTGAAAGGCGCCGAGCAGCCGCTGCGCGAGAAGTTCCTCAAGAACATGTCGCAACGCGCCGCCGACATCCTGCGCGACGATCTGGCCAACCGTGGGCCGGTGCGCATGTCGCAGGTGGAGAACGAGCAGAAAGCCATTCTGCTGGTGGTAAGACGCCTGGCGGAAAGCGGCGAAATGATCATCGGCGGCGGCGAGGACACCTATGTCTGATCGCATTAACACCCTGCCCTGGCAGCCCTGGTCGCTCAACGACCTGGGCGAACAGAAACCGGCTGTCGAGCTGCCGCAGTTGCCGGATCTCGAACTTGACGATCCGTCGCCGGACGCACAGGCCGAATTGCAGCAGCAGTTGGCGACGCTGCGCCTGCAGGCGGAGCAACAGGGCCAGCAGTTGGGCTATGCCGACGGCCAGCAAAAAGGCTATGAGGCCGGTTTTCAGTCTGGTCTGGAGGAAGGCCGCCAGCAAGGGCTGCTGGAAGCGCAACAGCAGCAGCAGCCGCTGACTGCCCACTGGCAGCAGCTGGTCACCGAATTCCAGCACACGCTGGACGCGCTCGACAGCGTGATCGCTTCACGGCTGATGCAGCTGGCACTGACCGCCGCCAAACAGGTGCTGGGCCAGCCGCCGGTATGCGACGGCACCGCCCTGCTGGCGCAGATCCAACAGCTGATCCAACAGGAACCGATGTTCAACGGCAAGCCGCAGCTGCGGGTGCACCCGGACGACTACCCGCGCGTCGAGCAGCAGCTGGGGGTTACCCTCAGCCTGCACGGCTGGCGCCTGCTGGCGGACGGCGAGCTGCACCCGGGCGGCTGCAAGGTCAGCGCCGAGGAAGGCGATCTCGACGCCAGTCTGGCGACGCGCTGGCATGAACTGTGCCGCCTGGCGGCACCGGGAGAAGTCTGATGACCGCGCGTCTCGGCCGCTGGCTGAGCTCTCTGGATACGCTGGAAAAACGCATCGCGCGCGCGCCGACGGTGCGCCGCTATGGTCGCCTGACCCGTGCGACCGGGCTGGTGCTGGAGGCTACCGGCCTGCAGCTGCCGCTCGGCGCGACCTGCCTCATCGAACGGCACGACGCCGGTGAGGTGCAGGAAGTGGAAAGCGAAGTGGTCGGCTTCAACGGCCAGCGGCTGTTCCTGATGCCGTTGGAAGAAGTGGAAGGCATCGTGCCGGGCGCGCGGGTTTACGCCCGCATCGCGCCGGAAGGCCAAAGCGCCGGCAAACAGCTGCCGCTCGGCCCGGCCCTGTTGGGACGGGTGCTGGACGGCAGCGCCAAACCGCTCGACGGCCTGCCTTCACCGGAAACCGGTTACCGCGCGCCGCTGATCACCGCGCCGTTCAACCCCTTGCAGCGCACGCCGATCGAGCAGGTGCTGGACGTGGGGGTGCGCACCATCAACGGCCTGCTGACCGTCGGCCGCGGCCAGCGTATGGGCCTGTTCGCCGGCTCCGGCGTCGGCAAGAGCGTGCTGCTCGGCATGATGGCCCGTTATACCCAGGCGGATGTGATCGTCGTTGGCCTGATCGGCGAGCGTGGCCGCGAGGTCAAAGACTTTATCGAGAACATTCTCGGCGCCGAAGGCCGGGCGCGCTCGGTGGTGATCGCCGCGCCGGCGGACGTGTCGCCGCTGCTGCGCATGCAGGGGGCGGCCTACGCCACCCGCATCGCCGAAGATTTCCGCGATCGCGGGCAGCATGTATTGCTGATCATGGATTCCCTCACCCGCTACGCCATGGCGCAGCGTGAGATCGCCCTGGCCATCGGCGAGCCGCCGGCGACCAAAGGCTATCCGCCGTCGGTCTTCGCCAAGCTGCCTGCGCTGGTGGAACGCGCGGGCAACGGCATCAGCGGCGGCGGTTCCATCACCGCCTTCTACACCGTGTTGACCGAAGGGGACGATCAGCAAGACCCGATCGCCGACTCGGCGCGCGCAATTCTCGATGGCCACGTGGTGCTGTCCCGGCGCCTGGCGGAAGCCGGCCACTACCCGGCGATCGACATCGAAGCGTCAATCAGCCGCGCCATGACGTCGCTGATCGACGAAGAGCATTACCGCCGGGTGCGCACCTTCAAACAGATGCTGGCCAGCTATCAGCGCAACCGCGATCTGATCAGCGTCGGTGCCTACGCGGCGGGCAGCGATCCGTTGCTGGACAAAGCGATGACGCTGTATCCGCAGATGGAAGCTTACCTGCAACAGGGCATCTTTGAACGCAGCGGCTATGATGAAGCCTGTCAACAGCTGCAGCAGTTGATTGTTTAACGTCACCAGAGGCGCACAGCGATGAAATCACAATCCCCCCTGATTACCCTGCGAGATCTGGCGCAGGATGCGGTGGAACAGGCCGCGCAACAGCTGGGCCAGGTACGGCAGGCGCAGCAGGCGGCAGAGCAGCAGCTGTCGATGCTGCTCAACTATCAGGACGAATACCGCCAGAAGCTGAATCATACGCTCTGCGACGGCATGGACAGCTCACGCTGGCAAAACTACCAGCAGTTTATCGGCACGCTGGAACAGGCCATCGACCAACACCGCCAGCAGCTGCTGCAGTGGGGGCAGAAAGTGGATCATGCGGTGAAGCAATGGCAAGACAAACAACAGCGACTGAACGCTTTCGAGACCCTGCATACCCGCGCTCTGACGGCGGAGCAGCAGCAGGAGAACAAACGGGATCAAAAACTGATGGATGAGTTCGCTCAACGCAGTGCACAAAGGAATATCAACCCATGAATCTGAACGCCCTGCCCGGCCTGGCCTTACCCGGCGACGCCGGCGGCCTGGCCGAACTGACGTCGGCGCTGGATGAGAGCCAGCTGTCGTCCGCTTTCGCCCAGCTGCTCGGCGCCCGTTTCGCGCCCGCCGCCGACGGCAAACAGCCGCCGGTCGCGCTGAGCGCGGACGAAGAACGCGCCCCGGCCCTGAGCCGCAACCAGCTCAATCAACTGCTAGCCACTTTCGGCGAGCGCGGCGGCCTGCTGCCGGGCCAGACGGCCTCAGCCGACGCGCTTTCACCTGAGGGCGCCGAGGACGAAGCGCCCGCCGCCGGCGACAAACCGGCGCAGCCGCCGATCGCCGCCGCCAAAGAGCTGGATGCCGCAACGCTGCAGGCGCTGTACGCCATGCTGCCGGCCGCGATCGTCGCCCAGGCGCAACCGGCCGAAGGCCAACGTTCGCTGCCGGTGGATAGCGCTGACGAAGCGACTGCGCTGCAGCCCGGCAATGGCCTGCTGAACATCGCGGCGGCCGGTGATAAAACCGTCGCGCGTTCCTCGGCATCCCCCGCTCCCTCGCTAACAGGGGCGAAAACGTCGGCTACCGACGGCGATAATGCCAAGGCGGCGCTCCCGCAACCGACCAACGGCGAACGGGCAAGCACCGCACAGCCGCTGCCGGCGAGCGATGCGCAGCAGCCACCGACGCTCAACCACGCCGTCGCCCTGGCCGCCGCCAGCCCAACGCAAACGGCCGCTCCTGCCAGCGCACTGGTGACCGCACCGCCTGCGCCGCAGCTCAACGCGCAGCTGGGCAGCCCGGAGTGGCAGCAGGCGTTGAACCAGCAGGTGCTGATGTTCCACCGCAACGGCCAGCAAAGCGCCGAGCTGCGCCTGCACCCGCAGGAACTGGGCGCCTTGCAGATCACGCTGAAACTGGACGATCAGCAGGCGCAGCTGCACATCGCCTCCGCTCACGGTCAGGTGCGTGCGGCGGTGGAAGCGGCGATGCCGCAGCTGCGGCACGCGCTGGCGGAGAGCGGTATCAACCTGGGGCAGAGCAGCGTGGGCGGCGAGTCCACTCCGCAATGGCAGCAGCAGGCGCAACAGCAGGCTTCCAACGGCCAGGGGCGTTCCAGCTATGCTGAACATCATGGCGGTGACGGCGCAGCCGCCGAGGGCGTCAGCGCACCGGCGGCGCTGCAGCGTATGGCCAGCGCGGTCAACGGCGTCGATATTTTCGCCTAAGCCGCCGCAAACGCCCAAGCTGGCACCCATTTGCGCGTCTATTCAGGCTATTGCACGCCGCAATAGACGCGATAATACCTTTACATGTCATGCGTGCGGCCTTGCCGCGCGCTATGCCCGCCGCCTCGCCGGCCGCGGGTGGAACAACAGGAATTAGATTTCGCTATGTCTCAGAACTCCCTTCCGGCAGCACCGAAACGCCCCCTTCTGGTCATCCTGCTGGTCTTGATCAGCGTCGTCGCCTGTGGCGCCGCGGGCTACAGCTGGTGGTTGCTGCAACAGCATAAAAACGGTGCCGAACCGGCCGCTGCCAAACAGCAACCGCCGGCCGCGCCGGTGTTCATGCCGCTCGACACCTTTACCGTCAACCTGGTGACGCCGGACAACAACCCGGATCGCGTGCTGTACATCGGCCTCACGCTGCGTCTGCCGGACGAAAGTACCCGCCGCCAGCTGAACGATTTTCTGCCGGAAGTGCGCAGCCGTCTGCTGATGCTGCTCTCCCGTCAGGAAGCGAGCCAGCTGGCCAATGAACAAGGGAAGCAACAGTTGGTGGCGCAGATTAAGGACGTGCTCAGCCCGCCGCTGGTTAAGGGACAACCGAAGCAGGTGGTCAGCGACGTGCTGTTCACCGCCTTCATACTGCGGTAATCACTATGGGCGATAGCATTCTTTCACAGGCAGAGATCGACGCCTTGCTCAACGGCGACAGCGCGGGTGATGAACCCGAAGCGATAGTCGGCAAAGAGAGCGAGGTCAAGCCTTACGATCCGAACACCCAGCGCCGCGTGGTGCGCGAGCGTCTGCACGCGCTGGAAATCATCAACGAACGTTTTGCCCGGCAGTTCCGCATGGGGTTGTTCAACCTGCTGCGCCGCAGCCCGGACATTACCGTCGGCCCGATCAAAATCCAGCCGTATCACGAGTTCGCCCGCAACCTGCCGGTGCCGACCAACCTGAACCTGGTGCATCTGAACCCGCTGCGCGGCACCGCCCTGTTCGTGTTCGCGCCGAGCCTGGTGTTCATCGCCGTCGATAACCTGTTCGGCGGCGACGGCCGCTTCCCGACCAAGGTCGAAGGCCGCGAGTTCACCCCGACCGAACAGCGGGTGATCAAGCGCATGCTGCGCCTGGCGCTGGACGCCTACGGCGACGCCTGGAGCGCCATCTACAAGATCGACGTAGAGTACGTGCGCGCCGAAATGCAGGTGAAGTTCACCAACATCACCACCTCGCCGAATGACATCGTGGTCACCACGCCGTTCCAGGTGGAGATCGGCGCGCTGACCGGCGAGTTCAACATCTGCATTCCGTTCGCGATGATCGAACCGCTGCGCGAGCTGTTGACCAACCCGCCGCTGGAAAATTCGCGGCAGGAAGACAGCCACTGGCGCGAAACGTTGGTGAAGCAGGTGCAGCACTCCGAACTGGAGCTTATCGCCAACTTCGTCGATATCCCAATGCGGCTGTCGAAAGTCCTGAAGCTGCAGCCGGGCGATGTATTACCGATAGACAAGCCGGAACGCCTGATCGCCCATGTGGACGGCGTACCGGTTCTGACCAGCCAATACGGCACGTTGAACGGGCAATATGCCCTGCGTGTTGAACATTTGATTAACCCTATTTTGAATGCTCTGAGTGAGGAACAGCCCAATGAGTGATCCTAAGCAACCGTCTGGCGAAGGAAAGGAATCCGTAGACGATCTGTGGGCTGATGCGTTTAACGAGCAGCAGTCGACAGAGAAATCCGGCGCGAGCACCGAAGGGGTGTTTAAGTCGCTGGAAGCTCAGGATGCGCTCGGCAGCCTGCAGGATATCGACCTGATCCTGGATATTCCGGTCAAGCTTACCGTGGAACTGGGGCGCACCAAGATGACCATCAAAGAGCTGCTGCGCCTGTCGCAAGGCTCGGTGGTGGCGCTGGACGGCCTGGCCGGCGAGCCGCTGGACATCCTGATCAACGGTTACCTGATCGCACAAGGTGAAGTGGTGGTGGTGGCCGACAAGTTCGGCGTGCGCATCACCGACATCATCACCCCGTCCGAACGCATGCGTCGACTGAGCCGCTGATGACCGTCGCGGCGCCCGTTACCGTCCAAAGTACCCAACAACCCGCCGCGCCGGCCTTGCCGGCCGGTTCGGTGTTGATGCAGGTCAGCAGCGCGCTCGGCGGCATTCTGCTGCTGATCCTGCTGGCCGGTTGGCTGTTCCGCCGGCTGGGCTTCGCTCCGCAGGCGCGCAACAACAAGCTGCTCAACCTGCGCGCCAGTTGCCAGGTCGGGCAGCGCGAGCGCGTGGTGGTGGTGGAAGTCGACGATACCTTGCTGGTATTGGGCGTCACCGCCCAGCAGATCACCCCGCTGCACACCCTGCCCGCCCCGCCGAAAGACGAGGGTGCGGCCGATGCGGCGACGCCGGCGGACTTCCGCCAACTGATGCAAAAAGTTCTGAAACGCCCGGAAAAATCGGCATGACCTCGACTCTTCATACCCTCGTCCGCCGTCCGGCGGTTTGTCTCCCTGCCGCCCTGCTGTTCATCAGCCCGGCGGCTTTGGCGCAACTGCCGGGGCTGATCAGTCAGCCGCTGGCCAACGGCGGCCAAAGCTGGTCGCTGCCGGTGCAGACGCTGGTGCTGTTGACCTCGCTGACCTTCCTGCCCGCCATGCTGCTGATGATGACCAGCTTTACCCGCATCATCATCGTACTCGGGCTGCTGCGCAACGCGCTGGGCACCCCGTCGGCGCCACCGAATCAGGTGATGCTGGGGCTGGCATTGTTCCTGACCTTCTTCATCATGTCGCCGGTGTTCGACAAGGTCTATCAGGACGCCTACCTGCCGTTCAGCCAGGACAAGATCGGGCTGGAGGTCGCGCTGGATAAAGGCGCGCAGCCGCTGCGCGAATTCATGCTGCGCCAAACGCGCGAAACCGATCTCGCGCTGTACGCCAGGCTGGCCAATCAGCCGCCGCTGGCCGGCCCGGAGGCGGTGCCGATGCGCATCCTGCTGCCCGCCTACGTCACCAGCGAACTGAAAACTGCCTTCCAGATCGGCTTTACGGTGTTCATTCCGTTCCTGATTATCGACCTGGTGGTCGCCAGCGTGCTGATGGCGCTGGGGATGATGATGGTACCGCCGGCCACCATCTCGCTGCCGTTCAAGCTGATGCTGTTCGTGCTGGTCGATGGCTGGCAGCTGCTGCTCGGTTCGCTGGCGCAGAGCTTCTATTCGTAACCCCCGATCGGAGAACGCGAGATGACACCTGAATCGGTTATGGCGCTCGGCACCGAGGCGATGAAAGTGGCGCTGGCGCTGGCCGCGCCGCTGCTGCTGGCGGCGCTGATCAGCGGCCTGGTGGTCAGCCTGCTGCAGGCCGCTACCCAGATCAACGAAATGACGCTGTCGTTCATCCCCAAAATTCTGGCGGTGGTGGCCACCATCATCATCGCCGGCCCCTGGATGTTGAACCTGCTGCTGGACTACATGCGCACCCTGTTCAGCAACCTGCCCACCCTGATCGGCTAACCGTGCTCACCTTCGACAGCGCCCAGCTCACCGTCTGGCTCAGCCACTATTTTTGGCCGCTGCTGCGCATTCTGGCGCTGATAAGCACCGCGCCGATATTCAGCGAAAAGCAAATCAGCAAAAAGGTCAAAATCGGCCTTGGCGGGCTGATCGTCATCCTGATCGCGCCGACGCTGCCCGCCAGCAATATCCCGATCTTCTCCGCCGCCGGCCTGTGGCTGGCGATTCAACAGATTCTGATCGGCGTGGCGCTGGGATTGACCATGCAGTTCGCCTTCGCGGCGGTGCGCCTGGCGGGCGAAGTGATCGGCATGCAGATGGGCCTGTCATTCGCCACCTTCTTCGATCCCAGCGGCGGCCCGAACATGCCGGTGCTGGCGCGCCTGCTCAACCTGCTGGCGATGCTGCTGTTCCTCAGCTTCGACGGCCATCTGTGGCTGATTTCGCTGCTGGCGGACAGCTTCCACACCCTGCCTATCCAGACGCAGCCGCTGAACGGCAACGGCTTCCTGGTACTGACCCAGGTCGGCTCGCTGATCTTCATCAACGGCATGATGCTGGCGCTGCCGCTGATCTGCCTGCTGTTAACGCTGAACATGGCGCTCGGCTTGCTCAACCGCATGACGCCGCAGCTGTCGGTCTTCGTGATCGGCTTCCCGGTCACCATGACCTTCGGCATCATGACGCTGGGCATGATGATGCCGATGTTAGCCCCGTTCTGCGAGCATCTGTTCGGTGAAATCTTCGATCGGCTGGCGGCGGTGATCGGCGGCATGACCTTCTAAGCCCCTGCGCAGCCCCTTCCTTCCCCCCGTTTTCGCCTGAGACAAAATGGCAATAAAAACGCTTTCTTGGGACAAAAGCCTGAGAAACGCCTTTTATCCGGATTAAGGTTCAAATGTCTCCGGTGGCTTGAATAAATAAAACCCCGACCTAGAATAGACCCGGTAACAAAAAAATATCGCCTTGCACCTCCTTATTTTTCGCAGCGATAAAGTACGTTTATCTCGAGTAAAAAATAAGAATAACGCAGTCACGCATTGTTAAATGCGCGACAGATAACTTACACCCAGAATAAATGCGTCCGGCAGCCTGCCGGCTGCAGGGCGCAGCATCGACCTTTGCTAACCACAGGAGCGAGATCATGATTAAAGCGAAAAGCAACCGCAAAGCACGCCGGTTATTCGGTTTGACCCACTGGAAAAGCAACAAGTTTAGAGTTTCTTTTACCGAGACGGCCGACGGCGGAAAATGGAAAGTAGAGAAGAAAAAGAAATAGCACCACTATTTATCGTCAGGGAAATAATATCCATCGCGATTTTTCCGCCACTGATTTCAATCATGCCGTTGCGCATTAAACAGGGGTGACAATCGTATTATTTCTTCCCTGATGAAAAAAAGGCGCGTCACTCAGTCAGTAGTGGGAGAACGAGTGACGCGCCAAACGAGTGCGCCCGGTTTCAAGAAGCCTTCCTCCCCGCGGGGCGGAGAGGACGTTTTCTAAGCGCACTAAAGGGAAACCCGTCGCGGTCAGGCAACGGGGTCTTGCTCTTAACGGTTCATCTGGAACAGCGACATGCCCTGCATATCGCTGAAGGTTTTATACGACGCCTGCAGCGCCGCCTGCTGCATAAAGTAAGACGAAATAGACTCGGCCAGATCGGCATCCGTCAACGCGCTCATCTGGACCTGGTTGGTCATGTCGCGCTCTTTGCCGATGCTGTCCAGCTGATCCATCTCCTGCAGCTGGCTGCCCAGCTCGGCGCGCACGCTCAGTACGTTGTTGTATGAGTTGTCCAGGCCGCGGTTGGCTTTCGCCAGCGCATCGTTCACCTGCTGCTTGGTGGCCTCATCGGCGCCCTGCAGCGGGGTTTTCAGCGCGTTCAGCGCGATATCGATACTCTCGAATACGTTGCTGACCGGCGCGCTGCCGTCCGGCTCAGGCTTCGGGTTGCTGGTCAACGACATGAACACCGCGTTGCCGGTATGGCCGATGGTCATGGTGCGGTTGGCGTCCACTTTCTGCTGAACCGTCTTGTCACCGCCCTGATAGCTGACGGTGCCACCGTTGTCGACGAACGGCGCCTTGTCGTTCACGTATCCGCCGAACATATAGCGGCCGTTGCCGTCGGTGCTGTTGGCCTGGTTCAGCAGCTGATCTTTCAGCCCCTGCAGCTGGGTGGCCAACGACTGGCGGTCGTTATCGCTTTCGGTGCCGCCGGCGCTGACGATCAGCGCCTTCATGTCCGCGATGGTGGACGTCGCGCCGGCCAAGACCGTTTCTTCCATCGACACGCTTTGGCGAGCGAAAGTCCGCGCCAGCGTGTATTGGCTGTTTTCCGCCTGCGACTGCGACAACATCACCGCGCGCGACGCCGCCAGCGGATCGTCGGACGGGTTGATCACCCGCTTGCCCGAGGAAAGCTGCTCGGCGGCCTTCATGAACAGCGACTGGTTGCCCGTGATGCCGTTCATGTTCTGTTGGTACATCATGCTGGTGCTCATGCGCATGCTGTGGGTTCCTTACTCTGAGCGACCGGCGCCGTTATCGGCGCCGGTTAACAATGAAATCAACGAATATTCAGCAGCGCGTCGAACAGCGAGCTGGCGGTCTGGATCACCTGCGCGTTGGCCATGTAGTACTGCTGGAAACGCAGCAGCTCGCCGTACTCTTCGTCAAGGTTAACGCCGGACATCGACTGCTGTTGCGCGCCCAGCTGCGTCACGATCTTGGCCTGCGAAGTGGCGATGGCCTTGGCGGCAGCGGTCTGGTTACCGACGCCGCTGACGATGCCGGCGTAAGCGCCGCTCAAGGTCGCCTTGCCGTCCACCAGGTTTTTGGTCTGCAGATCCAGCAGCTTCTTGGCGTTTTCGTTATCGCCTCGGCCGCTGTCGTCTTTACCGGCGGCGGCGATCTTGGACGAATCGGTGATGGCCACTTTCAGGTTGCCCGCCACGTCGCTGACCGGCTTCACGGTGAAGCTGTCTTTAGCCTGCGCATTGCCGTCGATGCTCACTTCCAGCCCATCGAAGTTCAGCGTCGGTTTGCCATCGGCGCTGGTGCCCGGCGTGGCGTTGACTTTCACGTTGTCCGGCAGGCGGCTGACCTGCCAGTTGCTGCCGTCGAACTCGACGCGATAATCGTTGGCCTTCACCTTGCCGGTGTCGGTGTAAGCGACCGACAGCGACGCGTCGCCGGTGTTGCGGGTGTTATCCACCACCCGGCCGCCGCTGAAGCTGAAGAAGTCGCCGCCTGCGTCGCCGTTCAGGTCGAAACCGGCGCGATGCTGCTGGTTAAAGCTGTCCGCCATCGCCAACGCCAACTGGCCCAGCTGATTGCGCACGCCGTCCAGCGTCTCGCTGCGGAATTTCAGCACGCCGCTCAGGCTGCCGCTGGTGATCTGGCCTTCCGGCACTTCGCTGGCGCCATTGCCGCGGTTATAACCGATGGTCAGGCGGGAAGGATCGCTGCTGGAAGGCATCGCCTCCACCTGATAAGTGTTGCTGCCCTGCACCAGGGTCAAACCGTTGGCGAAGGAGACGGTATAAGCGTCGCCATCCTGCTGCGTGACCTGCACGCCCACCAGCTGATTCAACTCGGTAACCAGCTGATCGCGCTGATCCAGCAACGCATTCGGCTCGCCGCCGGCGCTGCCGCGCAAACGGGTGATCTCGTCGTTCAGCTTGGCGATCTGTTGGCCGTAGCTGTTGATCTGCTGCGCCGTATCGCTGATCTGCTGATTGACGCCGTTGTCCATGTCGCGCAGGAATTTGTCGGTGTTGTTGAACTGGTTCACCAGGCCGTTGGCCTTGCCCAACACCGTCTGGCGCGCGGCGTCGTCACCGGCGTTGCTCACCAGGTTCTGCAGGTTGGTGAAGAAATCCTGCATGTTGGTCGACAGCGGGTTGGTTTTGCTCGCCAGCAGGTTGTCTATCTGCGAAATCTTCTCGTAATAGGCGTTTTGCGCCCCGAAGGCGCTTTGCGCACCGCGCAGCTGGTTGGTGATGAACTGGTTGTACTCGCGGTTGACGCTGGTGACGGTCACGCCGTTGCCGATAAAGCCGCTCATGGTGGCCATGCCGCCGTTCTGCGCCAGGATCGCGGTCTGGCGGTTATAGCCCGCCACGTTGTAGTTGGAGATGTTGTTGCTGACGGTACTGAGCGCCACCTGAGCCGCATTCAGCCCGCTCATTGCGGTATTGATTAAGCTATTGGACATCGGAATTCCTTATGCTGCGGCGCCGGTGGCCCACAGGGTTCTAATTGAGCTGCTGAGCCTGTTCGCTCAGCCTGTCTCGGTTATCGGCAAAAATGAGAAGAACTTGAGGAAAAAAAGCGGCAATGCGGTCAGCATCCAGCCAGCCTTCATTACCGCCTATCCCCTCAATAATTGGCGTCGCAGCAGGGCGACAAGCAAGGGCGTCCCCGGGAGCCTGGTTAAGCCAAGTGACCGGGGACGAGCTTGTGCGGTCAACGCCGCTGCGGCGTCAAGCCTGACGGGGATTTAGAACAAATCTTTCAGATCGTGGGTATAAGCTTTGACCGCCTGTTCCCCTGCGTTCTTCATCTGCTGAATCACGCTGACCAGTTTGCTGGCGTACTGCGGGTCGGTGGCGTAGCCGGCGCGTTGCAGCGCGTGCGCCGCCTGCTCCGGGCTGCGCGCGGCGGCCACGTCGGCATAGCGCGGGTTGTTGGTCAGCAGCTTGACGTAATCGGCGATCGCCTCGACGTACGAGCCGTAGACGCGGAACTTCGCCTTCACCTTCTTCGCCGCGCCCTGTTCGAACTCGGTGGTGGTGATCTCCGTCACCGGCCCGTTCCAGCTGCCGCCGGCCTTGATGCCGAACAGGTTGTAGCTCGGCGTGCCGTCCGAGGTCGGGATCTCGCGCTGCCCCCAACCGGACTCCAGCGCCGCCTGCGCGACGATCAGCTGATGCGGAATGCCGCTCTGCTGGCTGGCGACCTTCGCCGGTATCGACAGGCGAGCGACGAAGTTGCCGTTGTTGAGCGACAGCGGCGCGGCGGCCGGCGGGGCTTTCGGCATCGCGCGACGCACCATCTGCTCCAGCGCCTGGTTCGGCAGCGTTTGCAGCACCTCGTTGTCCAGCGCCATCGGCGACAGGCCCGCCGTTTCACTCGGCACCGTGTTGGCGTTGCTCATCTGCTTGACCATCATGTCGGCCAGCCCCAGCCCTTTTTGCGACATCTGCTGGGCGATTTGCTGGTCGTACATCGAGGTATAGAGCCGCGTTTGATCGCTGCTCAATACCCCGTCCTGCGGCAAGGCAGAGCGCATGCTTTTCAGCATCATCTGCACGAACATGCCTTCCACCTGCTGGGCCACCTGCTTGAGGTTGCCCTGCGGGTCCGCCGCCGCATCGCGCTTGAGGCCATTCAGCGCCTGGGCGTCATAGGCCGCGCCCGACATCGCCATCAGATCGCCGGCCATCAGATGATTTCCAGTTTGGCGCGCAGGCAGCCGGCGCTCTGCATCGCCTGCAGGATCGACATCAGATCGATCGGCGTGGCACCCAGCGCGTTCAGCGCGCGGATCACGTTGTTCAGGTTGGCGCTGGCGTTCACCTTCTGCAGCGATCCGCCCTGCTGTTGCACCGAGATCTGGGTGTTTGGCGTCACCACCGTCTGGCCGCCGCCGAACGGCGTCGTCGGTTGGCTGACGGTGTTCTGCCGATCGACCACCACCGACAGGTTGCCCTGGGCGACGGCGCAAGAGTCGAGGATCACATCGCGGTTCATCACCACCGAACCGGTGCGCGAGTTGATGATCACTTTGGCATCCATCGCCCCGACGTTGACGGTGATGTTTTGAATCTCCGCCAGGAAGCGCACCTGAGAGCTGTTGCCCTGCGGCACCAGCACCTGGATCGTGCGGGCGTCGAGCGGCGTCGCGGTGCCGCCGCCGCGTTGGCGGTTGATGGCGTCGCTGATCTGCTGCGCCAGCGTGAAATCTTCGTCGTTCAGCTGCAGGTTGAGAACGCCGCCGCTGCCGAAGGTGGTCGGCAGCTCGCGCTCGATGGTGGCGCCGTTGCTGATGCGCCCGCCCGCCAGCTGGTTGACCTGCACGCTGCTGCCGCCGGCCGCCGCGCCAGCGCCGCCGACCAGCACGTTGCCCTGCGCCAGCGCATAAACCTGGTTATCCACGCCTTTGAGCGGCGTCATCAGCAGAGTACCGCCACGCAGGCTCTTGGCGTTGCCCATCGAAGAAACCACCACGTCGATGTTCTGCCCGGCGCGCGAGAACGGCGGCAGTTTGGCGGTCACCATCACCGCCGCCACGTTTTTCAGCTGCATGTTGGTGCCCGGCGGCACGGTGATGCCCAGCTGCGACAGCATGTTGCTCAGGCTTTGGGTGGTAAACGGCGTCTGCATGGTCTGGTCGCCGGAGCCGTCCAGCCCCACCACCAGGCCGTAGCCGATCAGGGCGTTGTCTCGCACGCCCTGCACCGTCACCAGATCGCGGATGCGCTCCGCCGCCGCCGGCAAGCACACCAGCCCGACGCACAGCGCGATAAACCATTTTTTCAGCATCAGTCAATCCTTAGAACGGTGAAACATTTAAGAAGAAGCGCTGCAGCCAGCCCATGGTCTGCGCTTCGTTGATATAGCCATTGCCGACGTATTCGATACGTGCGTCCGCCACCTGCGTCGAGGTCACCGAGTTGTTGCCGCTGATGGTGCGCGGATTGACGACGCCGGAGAAGCGGATGAATTCCGTGCCCTGGTTGATGGCGATCTGCTTTTCCCCTACCACGTGCAGGTTGCCGTTGGCCAGCACCTGGTTGACCGTCACCGTAATGGTGCCGTTGAAGGTGTTGTTGGCGTTGGCACCGCCCTTGCCGCCGAAGGTGCTGTCGCCGGAAATATCCATATCGGCGCGCGCATTGCCCAACAGGCCGTCGAGGTAACGCGGCGAGGTGGCGACGCCGAACTTGCTGGCGCCGTTGCGGCTGGCGTTGGCGGAGGAGCTCTTGCTGGCGCTGACGTTTTCCTGCAGCACGATGGTCAGGGTGTCGCCGACGTTGCGCGGACGGCGGTCTTCGAACAGCGGCTGGTAGCCGTAGTTCATCGGCTGCACCGTCTGGAAGATCGAGCCGTTCGGCATCGGCGCACTGGCCGGCGCGGGCTGCGCCGTGGTCGCGCCGTCCACCAGCGGTTTGTGCGGGATATAGGCGCAGCCGCTCAGCGTCAGCATCACCATTCCCGCCAGCCAGCGTTGTCCCTGCCGCGGCAGGATTGCCATCGAATATGTGGTTACCACGGGTATCGCCTTTGTTTCACGAAAGAGAATGACGGGCGCGGCAAGCCGGGCCCGTCAATGACAGATTACAGTTGCGTCAGCTTTTGCAGCATCTGATCGGAGGTCGATACCGCTTTGCTGTTGATCTCGTAAGCGCGCTGAGTCTGGATCATGTTGACCAGCTCTTCCGCCACGTTGACGTTGGAAGTTTCCACGTAACCCTGATACAGCAGACCGGCGCCGTTCAGCCCCGGCGTGCTCTCGTTCGGCGCACCCGAGCTTTCGGTTTCCTGATACAGGTTCTCGCCCACGCTCTCCAGACCGCTGTCGTTGACGAACGTGGTCAGCGTCAGTTGGCCCACCTGCTGGGCGGCGGTTTGCCCCTGCTGGGTGACGCTGACGATGCCGTCGCGGCCGACGGTGATGGACAGCGCGTTCGCCGGAATGGTGATCGCCGGCTGCACCTGGAAACCGCTGGAGGTCACCAGCTGGCCGTTCTGATCGATCTGGAACGACCCGTCACGGGTATAGGCCTGAGTGCCGTCCGGCAGCATCACCTGGAAGAATCCCTGCCCCTTGATGGCGACGTCTTTGCTGTTGTTGGTCTGCGACAGGTTACCCTGGCTGTGCAGACGCTCGGTCGCCACCGGACGCACGCCGGTGCCGATCTGCAGGCCGGAAGGCAGCGTGGTCTGCTCGGAGGACTGCGCCCCCGGCTGACGCATGGTCTGGTACAGCAGATCTTCAAATACCGCACGCTGGCGTTTGAAGCCGTTGGTGCTGACGTTCGCCAGGTTGTTGGCGATCACGTCCATGTTGGTCTGCTGCGCGTCCAGACCGGTTTTGGCAATCCATAAGGATGGAATCATCGGTTATTTCCTTGCTGCTTAACTCATTGAGAGCAGTGAGTTGGCACGCTGTTCGTTTTCATCCACGCTGTGGATGACCTTCATTTGCATTTCAAAGCGGCGGGCGTTGGCGATCATGTCGACCATGGTTTCCACCGGCTTGACGTTGCTGCCTTCCAGCACGCCCGGCATCACCCGCACCAGCGGATCGTTTTGCAACTGATTGCCGCGCTGCTGTTGGGTTTCCGGCGTCAGGCGGAACAGCCCGTCGTCACCGCGCATCACTTCGCGCGCATCGGCTTTCACCAGCTTCAGGCGGCCGATCTGCGCAATGGTGTTCGGCGGATCGCCGGCGTTCAGCGCCGAAATGGTGCCGTCGGCCGCGATGGTGATCTCCGCCGACGGCGGCACCTCGATCGGGCCGCCGTCGCCCATCACCGGCAGCCCCTGCACCGTCAACTGCCCGGTGGAGGAGATCTGAATGTTGCCGTTGCGGGTATAGGCTTCACCGCCACCCGGCAGGCTCACCGCCAGGAAACCGTCCTGCTGCAGCGCCACGTCCAGCGGACGCGACGTGTAGTTCAGCGCCCCCTGGCTCATGTCGGCGCCCGGCGTCGACGCGGTCACCAAGGTGCGCGTCGCCATACTCGGCCCGTCGACCGGTACCGCGCGCAACGCGGCGAGCTGGGCGCGAAAGCCCGGCGTCGACGCATTGGCCAGGTTGTTGGCGGTGATGGACTGCTGTTCCAGCGTTTGGCGCGCCGCGCCCATCGCGGTATAAATCGCGTGATCCATGACTCGGCCCTATTAGCGCAGACTAACCAGCGTCTGCAGGATGGAGTCCTGCGTCTTGATGGTCTGGGCGTTGGACTGGTAGTTACGCTGTGCGACGATCATGTTCACCAGCTCCTGGCTCAGATCGACGTTGGAAGACTCCAGCGCGCCACTGGTCAGCTTACCGAAGCCGCCGCCGCCCGACAGACCGACGCGCGGCTGGCCGGATGCACCGGTTTCCTGCCACACGTTATCGCCCTGCGACGCCAGCCCTTCCGGGTTGGAGAAGTTGGCCATGACGATCTGGCCCAGCACCTGAGTCTGCTGGTTGGAGTAGATGCCCACGACGGTGCCGTCGTTGTTGATTTGGAAGTTGGTGTATTCACCGGCGGCATAGCCGTCCTGCGCCACTTTGCTCACCGAGTCGCTGCCCACGTTCTGCTGCATGCTGCCGGCGAAGCTCAGGGTGAAGTTTTGCGCCGGTGCGCCGTCTTTGGCGGTCATCGGGATCACCATGCTGAACTCGCCCGGCGCGCCGTTGGTGCTGGTGGTTTTCACCAGGTTGCCGCTGGTGCTGAACTCCATGGTGCCGGCGTTCACTGGCGCTGCGCTGCCGTCCTGGGTATAGACCTGCCACTTGTTGTCTTCCGTCTTCACGAAGTAGGCGTTGATGTTGTGCGCGTTACCCAGCGAGTCGTAGGCGGTGATGGTGTTGACGTAGTTGTAGCTGTCCTGTTTGGTCGGATCGAACGTCTTGTTCTCCGGCACTTTATGGGTGGACTTCAGGTTGGTTACCATCTCACCGGAGGTAGACGCCTTGGCGTTCATCATGCCTTCAGGAATGCTCAGCGGCACCGGGTTGGCACCCTGCTGGATGGTCGGCGGGGAACCGGCCGCCGGGTAACCGGTCAGCTGCAGGCCCTGCATGTTGGTCAGATTGCGGTTCTCGTCCAGCTTGAACTGGCCGTTGCGGGTATAGAAGATACCGCCGTCTTTATCCTGCATGCGGAAGAAGCCGTTGCCGTTGATGGCCACATCCAGCGCACGGCTGGTGCCGGTGGTGGTGCCGCCCTTGAAGTTCTGGGTGATGCCGGACACTTTAACGCCCAGCCCAACCTGCGAACCGGCGAACATGTCGGCGAAGGACACGCTGCCGGATTTGAAGCCCGCGGTCGCGGAGTTGGCGATGTTGTTACCGATCACGTCCAGGTTGGTTGCTGCCGCGTTCAAGCCGCTGACTGCCTGAGAAAAGGCCATGTTATTCTCCGAATAGTGGTCAGGCTATCGTCCGATTGAGCCTGATGCTTAGGGTTATAAGATCTGTCGCACGTCTTCCAGGGTGGCGTTGCCCGCCAGGCCGAGATCCAGCTTGGCGCCGTTGCCGTCGCGGATCACGCCGTTCACCAGCCCGAAGTGCAGGCTACGCGCCACCAACTGTTCACCGTTGCCTTTGGCGTTAATCGCCACTTTGTAGGCGCCGTCTGGCGCGGTGGAGCCGTCATCCAGCGAACCGTCCCAGGTGAAGGCGTGTACGCCGGCGGTCAGGCCGCCGATTTCGATGGTGCGCACCACCTGCCCGCTGGCGTTGGTGATGGTGGCGGTCACCTGATCGGCGGCGCGCTCCAGTTCCACGCCGAACGGCGTGGTGCTGACCTTGCCATCCTTGCTGCCGACCAGAATGTTGTTGCCCGGCACCATCACGCCATGACCGATCAGCGCCGTCGCCTGCAGCGACTGGTTGCTGTTGATCTGGCCGGAGATCGAGCCCAGCGTGGTGTTGAGTTTTTCGATGCCCTGAACGGTGTTGATCTGCGCCAGCTGCGAGGTCAGCTCGTTGTTCTGCATCGGATTGGTCGGATCCTGGTTTTTCAACTGCGCCACCAGCAGCGTCAGGAAGCTGTTGTGCAGATCCTGGCTGTTGGTATTTTTGCTGTTGTTACCGATGACGGTGTTGTCCAACGACTCGTTAGTGGTTGCGGCAATAGCCATGGGAACCTCCGGTTACTGACCCAGCGTCAGGGTTTTCATCATCATCGACTTGGTGGTGTTGAGCACCTCGACGTTGGCCTGGTAGCTGCGGGAAGCGGAGATGGTGTTGACCATTTCCCCCACGACGTCGACGTTCGGCATGCGCACGTAGCCCTTGGCGTCCGCCAGCGGGTTGCCCGGCTGGTACACCAGACGCTCGGGCGCCGGATCGTCCACCACCTGGGCGACGCGCACGCCGCCGGTCGGCTGCCCGGGCGCCGCCGCGACCTGGAACACCACCTGCTTGGCGCGGTAAGGCTCGCCGTCCGGGCCGGTCACGCTGTCGGCGTTGGCCATGTTGCTGGCGCTGACGTTCATGCGCTGGGATTGCGCCGATAACGCCGAGCCGGAGATATCAAAAATGTTCAGTAAAGACATGCGCCTTATCCTTGTTGCAGCACGGACATCATCCCTTTGATCTGCCCGTTGAGCAGCGTCAGGTCGGTCTGATATTTCAGGCTGTTATCGGCAAAGTTGGTGCGTTCGCGATCCATGTCCACCGTGTTGCCGTCCATCGACGGCTGGTCCGGTACCCGGTACAACAGATCGAGCTGCGGCGGCTGCAGGGTTTGCGCCGGGATGTGGCGCGCCGCCGTCAGGTTCAGCGACATGCCGTTGCCGTTGACGCGCCCTTGTTCCAGCACTTTGTTCAATTGGCTGGCGAAATCGATATCCCGCGCCTGATAACCCGGTGTGTCTGCGTTGGCGATGTTGGCGGCCAGAATTTCCTGCCGCTGGGCGCGCAAGTTCAGCGCCTCTTGGCCAAAGCGCAGAGCCGCGTCCAGTTTGTCGAGCATGCTCCCTCCGCGAGGTTAGAATTTGGAGTCGACAGGATAAACGTCCCCAGCGCCACCCTATCGCGGGAATAGACGCAAAATGGGGCGCTATTTATCTGCTTAGCCTGCGCGCGCTGCGGGTACACTTACGCGTATCCCGATGAAGCTTGAGAAGATGACGATGAAAGGTAAAATGCTGCTGCTTATCGGCCTGCTGTGCAGTCTGAACGCGCGCGCCGACGATCTGGCGACGCAAATCGAAAGCTTCATCAAAGGCAAGTTCACCGGCGAGCCGGTACAGGTGAAAGTGCGGGTGCGCACGCCGCCGGCCCAATGGCCCGCCTGCGAACTGCCCCAGCTGTCGCTGCCGCCCAACGCGCGGATCGGCGGCAACGTCAGCATTTCGGCGCGCTGTGGCCAGGAGCGGCGTTTTATCCAGACGCAGGTGCAGGTGTTCGGCCGCTATCTGGTTTCGGCGCGCGGCATCAGCGCCGGCAGCCGGTTGACCGCGGCGGATCTGGCGTTGAAGGAAGGCCGGCTCGATACCCTGCCGCCGCGCGCGCTGACCGAAGCGGGCAAAGCGTTAGGCGCCGTCAGCCTGCGCAATATCAGCCCCGGCCAACCGCTGACCCTCGCCATGCTGCGCCGCGCCTGGATTATCAAAGCCGGGCAACCGGTACAGGTCACCGCGCAGGGCGAAGGGTTCAACATCAGCGGTGCGGGCAAGGCGATGAACAACGCCGCCGCCGAAGACAGCGTGCGCGTGCGCATGGCGTCCGGGCAGATCGTCAGCGGCGTGGTCGGGGACGACGGCGCGATTCGCATTACGTTATAAAAAAGTAAAGGTTCCGCAAACCTTGCCGATAAGACAAATCAAGCAGCATTTTATTGGCCACCAGGGCCGCAAAACTTTCATTGCAGCGTCGTCGCCCCCGAGCGGTCACGGCGTAAACGGAGATGGACCATGAGTATCGATCGCACCCAGCGGTTACAGCCGGTTTCCACTGTGCAACCGCGTGAAACCCCGGCCGACAACCCGCTCCAACCGCGTAAGGCCGCCGTGGCCGAAACGGCCGTCAGCGGCACACAGGTCAAACTGAGCGAGGCGCAGGCGCGCCTGATGCAGCCGGGCACCCAGGATATCGATATGGGCCGGGTCGAGGCCATCAAGCAGGCGATCCGCAACGGCGAACTGAAGATGGACGCCGGCAAAATCGCCGACGCGCTGCTGCAAGACGCGCAGAGCGACATTCAATGGATCGCCGGGCGCGACTGACGGCGCGGCGGCGAGTAGCGGTAAAGGATAAGTCATCACTATGGAAAACCTGGCACAACTGCTGGATAAACTGTTGGAAACGCTGCAGGCGCTCAATGGCGTGCTGGAGGAAGAGCACGACTTGCTGTGTTCCGGCCAGTTGCCCGGCGTGGCGCTGCAGCGCGTAACCGATGCCAAAAGCCAACTGCTGGCGACGGTCGCCTACCTCGAGCAACAGCGCCTGGGGCAGGAAAAAGCCTGCGGGCAACGCGCGCCCTACGCCAGCCATGCGCCCTTGGCCGATCGCTGGCAACGCGTTCAGCTGCTGAGCCAAACGCTGCGCGAGAAGAATCAGCACAATGGCCTGTTGCTCAATCAGCAGATCGACCATAACGCTCAGGCGCTGGCGATCCTCAGCAAGAACAACAAATCGCTGTATGGCCCGGACGGCCAGTCGCACGCCGGCAGCCTGCTCGGCAGAAAAATCGGCGTCTAAGCCCTGATTTCGCCCGGTGTGCGCACCACCGGGCGCGGGTTTACCCGGCTATGCGCGCCCTCTCGCATTTTCTTCTTATCGCTTTCTGAATTCCCTTAACGTTATGCGCCAGGCTGCGCAGAACGGATATTTGCCTGTTCCTCATCACTCCCTATTTCGTCATCTTAGCTCGGTCGTTAAACATCTTGATCTATACCCACTAAGGGTATATTTTCACACGGAGAGTGAATGACCGACATTTATCTCACAAAAGCCTTCCAGACATTTGCCGGCGACGAACGCATCAGTGACGCCACGATAGTGAAAGCGGCGCGAGAGATGCAAAATCAGTTGTACGACGCCAATCTCGGTGGTTGCGTTTACAAAAAACGCATCGCCCGGATGGGGAGTGGAAAACGGCGCGGGTATCGGGTATTAATCGCAACGGCAGATGAAGGCAGGATCTTTTTCATGTATGGCTTTGCCAAAAACGAAAGAGACAACATCAATCAGGATGAGTTAATTTCCTGGCGGCATTTGGCGGCGCTGTATCTGGATTATTCACCATTCAGACTGTATCAGCTGGTCAACTGCGGGGAATTAATAAGGTTACAACTATGAGCAAGATGCTGAAATCGATCCACCAGGAAGTTCAGGGCCTGCACCGCGCCGGTTTCGTCGACGACGTGACCATGCGCACCTTCGACATGCTGTGTCTGCGGCCGGTGAAACAGTTCGGGCCGGCCGAGATCCGCGCGCTGCGCGAACGGGAAAACGTCAGTCAGCCGGTGTTTGCGCTGTATCTCAACGTCAGTAAAAAGGCGGTACAAAAATGGGAGCGCGGCGAAGCGCAACCGAACTCCGCCGCAATGAAGCTGCTGTCACTGGTGGAACGCAACGGCCTGCAAATTCTGGCCTGACCCTACTGATAATTGACGATGACCTGATTGCCAATCACGCGCAGCGGCGGATTCAACCCGCCTTGCGACTGCACGTAATAGACAAAGCGCAATTCCGCATTGGCCGGTTCGCCCTGCAAACCGTTGCTGCTGCCGCTGCCGCCGCCGAGCGGAATGCAGCGGTTCACCGTACACAGCTGGGCCTGCAGCCCGACCGGCTCCGGCCCCAGTAAACGGTAGCGCCAGCTGACGCTGGTGATGCGCGCATTGGCATCCGGCAACGCGTTCGGCGGCCGCAAACCGGCGGACTCATCGCGCATGCCGCCCTGTTCCAACGTCACGCCCCCCCCTTCGGCCACCCAGGAACCGGACACCGCACCGGCGGTTAACGGCGCCAGCAAACACAACACGAACAGAAAGCGTTTCATCAGGCGGCTCCAATGGTCGACGTCATGCGAATCTGGCGATCGTCGTTGATTTCGAGGTTGGACAACACCACGATCTGCGGCAGGCTGCGGCGCAGGAAGCGCGCCAGCAAGGCCCGCAGCGCATGGTTGACCAGCAGCACCGGCGGCGCGCTGAGCATCTCTTGCCGCTGCAGCGCCTGGCGCGCCTGATCCAGCAGGCGATCGGCCAGCCCCGGCTCCAGGCCGCCACCGCCCTGCAACGCCTGCAACAACAGGCGCTCCAGTTGGGTATCCAAACCGATGACCTGAATCTCGCCGTTGCCCGGGAACCACTGCTGCGTGATCGCCCTGCCCAGCGCTACCCGCACCACGGTGGTCAGCTCATAAGGATCGCTTTGCGCCGGAGCATGCTCCGCCAGCGTTTCGACGATGGTGCGCATATCGCGGATAGAAACACGCTCGGCCAGCAGGTTTTGCAGCACCTTGTGCAGCGTGGTCAGTGATACCACACCCGGCACGAAGTCTTCGGTCAGTTTCGGCATCTCCTGCGACACGCGATCCAGCAACTGTTGGGTTTCCTGGCGGCCAAACAGCTCGCTGGCGAACTGGCCGATCAGGTGATTGAGGTGCGTCGCCACTACGGTGCTGGCTTCCACCACGGTAAAGCCCTGGATCTGCGCCTGCTCGCGCAAGGCGCTGTCGATCCACACCGCCTCGAGCCCAAAGGCCGGATCGACGGTTTTGTCTCCCGCCAGCTCACCCACGGCATTGCCGGGGTTGATCGCCAGCCAGCGGCCCGGCTGCGCTTCACCGCTGCCGATCTCGACGCCTTTCATCAGAATGCGGTAGCTGGCAGGCGGCAGTTCCAGGTTGTCGCGAATGTGTACCACCGGCGGCAGATACCCCATGTCCTGCGCGAATTTCTTGCGAATACCGCGGATACGCCCCAGCAGCTCGCCGTTCTGTTGAAAATCGACCATCGGAATCAGCCGGTAACCCACCTCCATCCCCAGCGGATCCTCCAACTGCACGTCGGCCCAGCTGGCTTCGGCGGCCTGTGGGTTGTCCGGCATCACCGGCGCCTCCACCGCTTTCGGTGCCTGTTGTTCACGGCCGCGCAGCCACCAGGCCAGGCCCAGCAAAGCGGCGGTAAACAGCAGGAACACCAGGTTCGGCATGCCCGGCACCAGGCCCAACAGCCCCAGTACCCCGGCGCTCAGCAGCATCACGCGCGGATTGTTGAACAGCTGGCCCACCATCTGCTCGCCGACGTCCTGATCGGTCGCGACGCGAGTGACGATAACGCCGGCGGCGGTAGAGATCACCAACGCCGGGATCTGCGCCACCAGGCCGTCGCCGATGGTCAGCAGCGTATAGCTTTCCGCTGCCGCCCCCAGCTCCATGCCGTGTTGCACCACGCCGACCAACAGGCCGCCGACCACGTTCAGCACCATGATCATCAGGCCGGCGATGGCGTCGCCGCGCACGAATTTACTGGCACCGTCCATCGAGCCGTAGAAATCGGCCTCCTGGGTGACTTCGGCGCGGCGTTTCTTCGCTTCGTCCTCGCCGATCAACCCGGCGTTCAGATCGGCGTCGATCGCCATCTGTTTACCCGGCATGCCGTCCAGGACGAAACGCGCGCCCACTTCGGCGATACGCCCGGCCCCCTTGGTGATGACCATGAAGTTGATCAACACCAGGATGATGAACACCACGATACCGATGGCGAAGTTGCCGCCCACCAGGAAGTGCCCGAAGGCTTCCACCACGCGGCCGGCGGCGGCGGAACCGGTGTGCCCCTCCAGCAAGATGATGCGCGTGGACGCGACGTTGAGCGACAAACGCAGCAGCGTGGAGAACAGCAGAATGGTCGGGAAGGCGGCGAATTCGAGCGTGCGCTGGGTGAACATCGCCACCAGCAGCACCATGATCGACAGCGCGATGTTGAAGGTAAACAGCAGGTCGAGGATAAACGCCGGCAACGGCAGCACCATCATCGACAGGATCAACAGGATCAACACCGGGCCGGCCAACACCTGCCACTGCGTATCTTTAAAATTGCCCGGCAAACGAAGCAGGGAGGCCAAATTAGCCATCAGAGTCACTCTCTCTTGCAAAATCCAGTGCTTCCGGCACCGGTAAACGTTCAGGTTTTTTCGGGATCAGGCCGCCCTCGCGCCGCCAGCGGCGCAGTTGGTACACCCAGGCCAGCACTTCGGCGACCGCGGCATACAGGGTGGCCGGAATATGTTGTCCAATCTCGCTGTGTCGATACAGCGCACGCGCCAGCGGCGGCGCTTCCAGCATCGGGATGCGGTGCTCCGCACCGAGTTCGCGAATGCGCAAGGCGATTTCGCCGGCCCCCTTGGCCAGCACTTTCGGCGCACTCATTTTTTTGTCGTTGTACTGCAACGCGACGGCGTAGTGCGTCGGGTTGGTGACGATCACGTCCGCCTTGGGCACATCGGCCATCATGCGGCGCCGGGCGATCGCCCGCTGCTGCTGGCGAATACGTCCCTTAACGTGCGGGTCCCCTTCCTGGTCTTTGAATTCGTCGCGAATATCCTGCTTGGTCATCTTCAGCTTTTTGAAGTGGCTCCACAGCTGGTAGAACACGTCGAACGCCACCATCGGCGTCAATCCCAGCACCACCAGAAAACCGCAGAACAGAATCATCTGCAGCGCATTGCCCAACGCGTCGAGCGGCTGCTGGGTCATCAGATGCAGCATTGCCGCCCAGTTATGCCAGAGATAGAGGCCTGTCACCCAGCCGACCAGCGTCGCTTTCAGGATCCCTTTCAGCAGCTCGGCCAGCACCTGGCTGGAAAAGATGCGCTTCAACCCGGACAACGGGTTCAGCCGTTTCAAATCGAATTTGATCGACTTGCCGCTGAACAGAATGCCCCCCAACAGCATCGGCGCGGCGAGCGCCACCAGCACCAGCCCCGCCATGATTGGCAACAGCGCCAGTACGGCCTGGCGCAGCAACATGCCCAGCTGGCGCAGCATCTGTTTATCGTTGCTGACCATGCCATGGTCGAAGTTCAACCCCTGCGTGAGCATCGCCGCCAGCTGTTGCGCCATGTTGCTGCCGGACATCAGGATGATCGCGAGGCCCGAGAGCAGCATCAGTACCGAGGTCAGTTCGCGGGAACGCGGGATCTGGCCGTCTTCACGCGCCTTCTCCAGCCTGTGGGGCGTGGGGGCCTCGCTTTTTTCCAGATCGCTGTCTTCAGCCACGAAACGCCGTTCCTGTGTCGAGAGGGTAAAGAATGGCGGTCAGCATGCCAAAAAATTGGCGATGTCATTGACGGAACAACGGGGGAAAAGGCGGGTTATTTAGGGGATGAGACCATCAGGGAGAGGTTACAACCAATTTTCCAGCCGCAAACCCTCAACGCGCTCAAATTCGCGTCGATTATTGGTCACCAGGATCAATCCTTCGCTGCGCGCATGCCCGGCGATATGTAGATCGTTTACGCCAATAGGCGTTCCCTGGCGTTCCAGCGCAGCCCGGATGTTGCCGTAGTGCGATGCTGCTTTGGCGCTGTAATCGAGAATGTCCAATCGGGAGACAAAATCCTCAACGACTCTGGCGTTCACCGCTGGGCGAGCGCTTTTCTCCACCCCGTGAACCAATTCGCCATAGGTGATCGACGAAATGACCATTTTACCTGCATAGCGATTGAATGCCTCCAGCACTTCCAGCGGGCGGCGCTTAATGACATAGATAACAATGTTGGTGTCCAGCATATGGCTGAACATCAAAAATCTTCCCGCTCGCGCTGGTGCTGCCCGGCACGTTCATTGAGGAAATCATCGCTCACCTCATTTTCCGCACAGAAGAAGCTATCCCAGGTATTCTCCAGGGGGGCAAGAATGCGCTCTTTGCCCACTACGCGGACGGTCACTTTAGAAACGGTATCAGGGAAACGCACCTCTGCAGGCAAGCGTACAGCCTGTGTCCGATTATTGGTAAAGACAGAACCTAACGTCATGGCGACCTCCTTTAACTGGAGTACAAATTATAACCGCCATGATGTATATAGCAATGCTATATACATTAATCTTTGCGGGACACCGCGCAACTTTCGGGGCGCGCCGTCGCGCGCCCCGAAAAGCCTCAGAAACCGAGGCTGTCGAGCAGATCGTCGACCTGCGCCTGGTTGGCGATCACGCCGACGCCGTTCTGGTCGAGCTGCGGGCCGTTCAGCAGGCTGTCGTTCGGCCGTTTTTCCTTCACCGGCTGCTCCGGCATGTTTTCCATCAGCACCATCAGCAGCTGCTTTTCGATCTCCTGCACCACGTCCATCATGCGCTTGATCACCTGGCCGGTCAGATCCTGGAAGTCCTGCGCCATCATGATTTCCAGCAGTTGGGCATTGGTGAAGGCCGTATGGCCCGGCACCTGATCCAGATACTGGCGCGTGTCGTTAACCAGAGAACGCGCGTCGTCCAGTTCGATGGGGTTGGCGAACCACTCGTCCCAGCGCCCTTTCAACGCGTTCGCGCCGGATTCCAGCTCCGCCTGGCGCGGTTGCGCCGCCTCCACGCAGTTCAACGCCCGTTCCGCCGCCTGCGCCGTCATGGTTACGACATAGTCAAGACGGTCGCGCGCATCCGGGATCGCCTCTGCCGCCTGGGCAATCGCCTGATCGAGCCCCAGTTCGCGCATGCTGTCGCGCAGCATTCGGGTCAGTTGGCCGATGCGGGAGATGATCTCTCCCGCGGTCGCTGCATCGCTGGCAGGCATTGGAATGTCTCTCATCGCCCTCTCCTTACATGCCCAATTTTTCAAAAATCTTGTTGAGCTTTTCTTCCAGCGTCGCCGCCGTAAAAGGTTTCACTACATAACCGCTGGCGCCGGCCTGCGCCGCCGCGATGATATTTTCTTTCTTGGCTTCCGCCGTCACCATCAGTACCGGCATCGCGGCCAGCGCGCTATCGGCGCGGATGGTTTGCAGCAGCTCCAGCCCGTCCATGTTCGGCATGTTCCAGTCGGACACCACAAAGTCGAAACCGCCGGCGCGCAGCTTGTTCAGCGCATCCGCGCCGTCTTCAGCTTCTTCGACGTTGTTGAAGCCCAGCTCTTTGAGCAAATTTCTGACGATGCGGCGCATGGTGGAGAAATCGTCCACAACCAGAAATCTGAGGTTCTTGTCTGCCATTGTTACTCCTGAAATAGTTAACCGTTTAATGATGCAAAACCGCAGGCCGCCGCGCGGCGAACCTGGGTCATATCGCCGCCGGGAAGACCCTGCGGACTAAAATCAAATGCGCAATGCCTGGCCGCCGGCGATCTGCGCCAGCATGCGCTGGCTCATCCTGTCCAGCTCGACCACTTCGCTGACGCCGCCGCTGGCGATCGCCTCGCGCGGCATGCCGAACACCACGCAGCTCGCCTCGTTCTGCGCCAGGGTATAGGCCCCGGCGCGGTGCATCTCCAGCATCCCCGCCGCTCCGTCGTTGCCCATCCCGGTGAGGATCACGCCCACCGCATTGCGGCCGGCATATTGCGCCACCGAGCGGAACAGCACGTCGACCGAGGGGCGATGGCGGTTGACCGCCGGGCCGTCATGCAGCTTCACCTGATAGTTGGCGCCGCTGCGCGTCAGCTCCAGGTGACGATCCCCCGGAGCGATGTAGGCGTGGCCCGGCAGTACGCGCTCGCCGTCCTCCGCTTCTTTCACCGTGATCTGGCACAGCTTGTTCAGCCGCTCGGCGAACGAACGGGTGAAACCCGGCGGCATGTGCTGGGTGATCAGCAGCGCCGGGCTGGTTGCCGGCAACGGCTGCAGCACCTGGCGGATCGCTTCGGTGCCGCCGGTGGAAGCGCCGATGGCGATCAGTTTTTCACTGCTCAGCAGCGGCGCATGGCTGAGGATCGCCGGCGCCGGGCTGCTGGAACGCTGCGGCAGGCGTGCTCTGGCGGCGGTGCGGATCTTCTCGGCAATCAGCTCGCTGTAGGCCAACATGCCCTCGCGAATGCCGAGCTGCGGTTTGGTCACGAAGTCCACCGCGCCCAGTTCCAGCGCGCGCAGCGTGATTTCCGAGCCTTTGCCGGTCAGCGAAGAGACCATCACCACCGGCATCGGCCGCAGGCGCATCAGCTTCTCGAGGAAATCCAGCCCGTCCATGCGCGGCATCTCGACGTCCAGCGTCAGCACCTGAGGATTAAATTTTTTGATCAGATCGCGCGCCACCAACGGATCCGGCGCGGTCGCCACCATCTCCATGTCGGCGTGGCCGTTCACGATTTCCGTCATCAGCTGGCGCATCAGTGCCGAATCGTCTACGCATAACACTCTGATTTTACTCATTACCTCTCCTTGGTCAGCCCATACACGGTCTGCCCACGCAAGTAGAAATCCCGGCTGATCTGGCTGAAATTCTCGGAGTGGCCGGCAAACATCAGCCCCCCCGGCTTAAGCAAGGGAACGAAGCGGCGCAGGATGCGCTCCTGCGTCGCCTTATCGAAATAGATCATGACGTTGCGGCAAAAAATGGCGTCGAATTGCCCCGGCAGCGCCCACTCCGGCGCCAGCAGGTTCAGCGGCTGAAAGTTCACCCGCGCCGCCAGTTCCGGCCGCACGCGCACCAGCCCCTGATGCGGCCCGGTGCCGCGCAGAAAATAGCGCTGCATTTGGGTCGGCGTCAGGGTGCGCAGATCTTCTTGGCGGTAAACGCCCGCCTCCGCTTTTTCCAGCACCTGCGTATCGATATCGCTGGCCCAAACCTGGCAACTGCCGGCCCGTTGGCCCAATGCATCGCTCAGCGTGATGGCGATCGAATACGGTTCTTCGCCGGTCGAGGCCGCGGTGCTCCAGACGCTGTAGCCGTTCGGCCGCGAGCGCGCGTGCTCCGCCAGGATCGGGAAGTGATGCGCCTCGCGGAAAAAGGCCGTCAGGTTGGTGGTCAGCGCGTTGATAAACGCCTGCCACTCCGCGCTGTTCGGGTCGCTTTCCAGCAGCGCCAGGTAGTCGCCGAAATCGTGCAATCCCAACAGCCGCAAACGGCGCACCAGGCGGTTGTAAACCATCTCGCGCTTATGCTCCGCCAGCACAATGCCGGCGCGTTGATAAATCAACTGGCTGATACGGCGAAAATGCACGTCCGACAGCGGCAGGCGCTGCACCATTTGCGTCAACATCGACGCAGTATCCCGGTTAGAAGTTGACGGCGCCTGTTTCATGCCACCTCACCGGGGAAAAACGTGCTGCTTATGCGGTTTAACAATCTTGGGCTTCCTTTACCACGGGTGAAACTGCGTTGTTGCTGTTACCTGGCGCGACGAAGTTATCGTCCGCCAGACGGAATACCGCGACCGCGTCGGCCAGGGTAATGGCCTGCTCTTCCAGCGCGGTGGCGGCCGAAGCGGACTCTTCCACCAGCGCGGCGTTCTGCTGGGTGACCTGATCCATCTGGGTCACCGCCTGCGTCACCTGCTCGATGCCGCGGCTCTGTTCATCCGAAGCCGACGCGATCTCGCCCATGATGTCGGTCACGCGGGTCACCGAACGCACGATGTCCTGCATGGTGGCGCCGGAGTTTTCCACCAGCACCGAGCCGTGTTTGACGCGGCTGACCGATTCGTCGATCAGCACCTTGATCTCTTTCGCCGCCTGCGCGCTGCGGCTCGCCAGGTTGCGCACTTCGCCGGCGACCACGGCGAAACCGCGCCCCTGTTCACCGGCGCGCGCCGCTTCCACCGCCGCATTGAGCGCCAGAATGTTGGTCTGGAAAGCGATGCCGTCAATCACGCTGGTGATGGCGCCGATTTTCTGCGAACTGTTGGCGATATCGTGCATGGTGGTCACCACGTCGCCGGCCAGTTCGCCGCCCTTGGCCGCGGTGGCCGAGGCGTCGCGCGCCAGCTGAGAGGCCTGCCGCGCATTGTCGGCGTTCTGTTTCACCGTGGCGGTCAGCTGTTCCATGCTGGCGGCGGTCTCTTCCAGCGAAGCGGCCTGCTGCTCGGTGCGGGAAGAGAGATCGTTATTGCCTTCGGATATCTCCTGCAGGCCGATCAGAATCGACTCCGCCCCGTCGCGCACCGCGCCGACGGTACCGATCAGCGACTGCTGCGTGCGTTGCAGGCTGGCGAACAGCATGCTGATTTCATTGCGGCCATACACCTGAATCGGCGTCGCCAAATCACCGGCGGCGATGCGTTCAAAGTGGCTGCGGATTTGGTTCAGCGGCTGCACCAGCATGGTACGCAGCCACCACATGGCGCTGCCGGTCACCACGATCAGCATCAAGACCGCCCCCGCCAGCATCAGGCCCGCCAGCGTGAAGGAGAACTGGTTGGCGTCTCTGGCTTCGCTGATGTCGCCGTTGACCAGCTGCAGGTACTGCACGAAGTCGGCCTCGAACAGGTCCTGGGTTTTCTGCGTCGGCTGATCCATAAATGCCTGCAGCTCCCCCTTCTCCAGGAAGCCGATCAGCTCGCGCAGCGCGCCGCGCAGCCGCTCGTAGCTGGCCTTGGTCGTTGCCGTCTGCTGACTCTGTTGCTCACTGCTGCGCTCAACCGCCATGAACTGATTGAAATAGAGATCGGCCTTCTGCAGCGAACTGCGGGCGCTGCTCATCAATTCGTTCACCTGCTCCTGCGGCAGTTTCAGCGCCGCGCGGGTGCCGGCGCGGTTCAGCGTATTGCGCGCCTGCAACAGCGACACCCAGCTCAGGCTGAGCGAATCGCGCTGCTGGCTGCCGAGGGTGATGATGTCGAGGTTGTGGTTATCGGAGCGAAACGCGGAATACGACAGGCCGCTGCTGGCCAACTGCAGAACGCAGAAGGTCATCAACAACAGGAACAAGCTGGTAGAGATACGGATTCGGTTAAACACTGTGAACCTCCTTGCAGCCGGCCGGCGACCGGCCTACGTAGGGAAAAGGGCCTCTGCGAGAGAGGCCCGATACCAGTCAGAACGTTTCCCAGTTATCCTGCAGATCGCTGGCGTTCATTTTCTTATGATTGATTACCGGTGTTACCGTCGCCTTGCTGGTGGCAGGCGCTTTAAACTCTTCCTGGCCTTCCGACCTCAGGCGGAATACCGCCACCGACTGGGTCAGCATGCTGGCCTGTTCTTCCAGCGCTGCCGCCGCCGAGGCGGATTCTTCCACCAACGAGGCGTTCTGCTGGGTCACGCGGTCCATTTCCGCTACCGCCTGGCCAACCTGATCGATACCGCGGCTCTGCTCGTCAGAAGCCGACGCGATTTCGCCCATGATGTCGGTCACGCGGGTAACGGCGTTGACGATGTCGCCCATGGTTTCGCCGGCGCTTTCTACCAGCACGGAGCCCATATCGACGCGGCTGACCGAGTCTTCGATCAGGCCTTTGATCTCTTTCGCCGCCTGCGCGCTGCGCTGCGCCAGGTTGCGCACTTCACCTGCCACCACCGCGAAGCCGCGGCCCTGCTCGCCGGCGCGCGCCGCTTCCACCGCGGCGTTCAACGCCAGGATGTTGGTCTGGAAGGCGATGCCGTCGATCACGCCGGTGATATCGGCGATTTTCTGCGAGCTGCCGGCGATGTCGTGCATGGTCTGCACCACGTTGGCCACGACCTTGCCGCCTTTCTGCGCAGTTTCGGAGGCGCTCAGCGCCAGCTGTGAAGCCTGACGGGCGTTTTCGGCGTTCTGTTTCACCGTCGCGGTCAGCTGTTCCATGCTGGCGGCGGTTTCTTCCAGCGAAGCGGCCTGCTGCTCGGTGCGGGAGGAGAGATCGTTGTTGCCCGCGGCGATTTCCGACGCACCGCTGTAGATGGCGTCCGCGCCCTGACGCACGCCGCTGACGGTTTCGATCAGCTCGCTTTGCATGTGTTTCAGGCTGGCCGCCAGCACGCCCATTTCGTTGCGGCTGGTGACGACGATCTGCTGAGTCAGGTCGCCGGCGGCGATCTGTTTGATGTGGTCAATCATGCGGTTCAGCGGGCGCACCAGGATATGATGGATGCCGGTCCAGGCCAGTACGATCACCGCCAGCACCACCACCAGAACCACGATCAGCGTCCAAATGGCCGAGTTGTAGGAGCTGTTGCTGCCGTCGACCGCGATTTGATACAGCTTGCCGTTTTGCTCCAGATAAACGTTGTAGCTCTGCTCAAAGTTGTCCTGGTAGCTCTGCGTAGGCTGATCGAAGAAGGCGTTAATCTTGCCTTCGCCCAGCAGTTGGATCAGTTCGGAGAGCGCGCCGTACAGAATGTCGTACTGTTGCTTAACGCGCTCTGCCGACTGGGGATCCTGACGCGGATCCTGAGGGATTTTTTCGTAAGCGGCATAGTGTCTTTCCGCCTCGGCCAGCTCTTCTTTCGCTTTGCCCAGCAGTTCATCAATGGTGGCGCCGCTGCCGATCTTATTGGTATCCATCATGTAGCGAATACCGGCACGGTTCAGGGAGTTGCGCGCCTGCAGCAGGTCAACGCGGCTTTCACTCAGCTGCAGCTGCTGCTGGCGGATAGTTTGCAGGACGGTAAAGTTTTCCTTATCGCTTTTCAGCGAGGAGAAAAAGAGTCCGCCCGAAATCAACTGCAAGGCGCCAAACAGCACCAACACCAGCAACAGGCTGGTGACCACCTTCATACGATTTAACATGATTTCCCTTGTTGAAGCCCGCGCAGACAGGCTCTGATGACGTTGAATGTGAGAGTTATCGGCGCCGTACGGCAAAACTTTATGCGGGAAAGTAACTATTTTTAGTAGGGGTTCCGGGCTCGGTCGGCGGCGTCGCGACAGGTCAGGAAGAGTGATGGATGAAGGGGGCAGCGCCCTGCCCCCTCGGGTCATGAATCAGACGCTTTTCGCCACGCTGTCGACCAGCGACATCTCTTCGCTGCTCAGCAGCTTTTCGATATCCACCAGGATCAGCATGCGCTCGCCCAGCGAACCGAGACCGGTGAGGTATTCGGTCGCCAGCGTCACCGCGAACTCCGGCGCCGGGCGGATCTGCTCGGCGGTCAGCGACAGCACGTCGGAAACGCCGTCGACCACGATGCCCACCACGCGCTGGCCAAAGTTCAGCACGATCACCACGGTGTTTTCATCGTAAGACACGCTTTGCTGCGAGAATTTCACCCGCAGATCGATGATCGGGACGATCACGCCGCGCAGGTTAGTGACGCCCTTGATGAACGCCGGCGTGTTGGCGATACGGGTCACCTGATCGTAGCCGCGAATTTCCTGCACCTTGAGGATGTCGATGCCGTACTCCTCGTTGCCCAGGGTAAAAATCAGAAACTCTTGCCCTACCGTTTCGCCAGCCAATTTGCTGACGGCTGCCAATCCTGCCATATCATTCACCTTTTAAATCAATAAACTCATTATTATGCGGCGGCGTCCGTCAGACGCTTTTCACGGTTCAAGGTTTGCAACGCCGAGACATCGACGATCAAGGCCACGCTGCCGTCGCCCAAAATGGTCGCGGCGGAGATGCCCGGCACTTTGCGGTAGTTGCTTTCCAGATTCTTCACCACCACCTGATGTTGGCCAATCAGCTGATCCACCAGCAACGCATAGCGGCGGCCGGCGCTTTGCAGGATAACGACGATGCCCTGCGTGGCGTCGGTTTTGGCGCCTTCCACTTCAAATACCCGATACAGCTCCACCAGCGGCAGATATTCGCCGCGCACCTGCAGCACGCGTTCGCCGCCGGCCAGCGGATGCAGATCTTCTGCCTGCGGCTGCAGCGATTCCATTACCGCGTTCAGCGGCAGGATAAAGACTTCGTCGTTCACCTTGACCGACATGCCGTCGAGGATCGCCAGCGTCAGCGGCAGCAGGATGCGGATGGTGGTGCCTTTACCGGCCTGCGAACGGATCTCGACGTGGCCGCCCATCTCCTGAATATTCCGTTTCACCACGTCCATGCCGACGCCGCGGCCGGAAACGTCGGTCACCTGCTCGGCGGTGGAGAAGCCCGGTGCGAAGATCAGCATGCCGACCTCTTCATCGCTCATGCTGTCGCTCACCGCCAGCCCTTGCGACGCGGCCTTGGCGAGAATTTTTTCGCGGTTCAGGCCCGCGCCGTCGTCGATAACCTCAATGCAGATGTTGCCGCCCTGGTGTTCGGCCGACAGCACCAGATTGCCCACCGCCGACTTGCCGGCGGCGATGCGGGTGGCCGGCTCTTCGATACCGTGATCGAGGCTGTTGCGCACCAGGTGCGTCAACGGATCGATAATGCGTTCGATCAGGCTTTTGTCCAGTTCGGTGGAACTGCCCTGCAGCGTCAGCTCCACCTGCTTGTTCAGCTTGCCAGCCAGATCGCGCACCAGGCGCGGATAGCGGCTGAAGACGTATTCCATCGGCATCATGCGGATCGACATTACCGACTCCTGCAGATCGCGCGCGTTACGCTCCAGCTGGCTCATGCTGTTCAACAGGTCGCCGTGGTTCACCGGATCGAGCGTGCCGGAGCGCTGCGCCAGCATCGACTGGGTGATCACCAGCTCGCCCACCAGGTTGATCAGCTGATCCACCTTTTCCACCGCCACGCGAATGCTGGTGGACTCGCTCGCCTTGGCGCGCGCTTTCGGCGCTTCCGCCGGAGCGGCGGCCGGTTTGGCGGCAGGCGGCGCGGCGTTCGCGACCGGCGCAGGTGCAGGTTCCGGCGCGGCGACCGCTGCCGGTAAGCTCGCTTCTGCAACGGCCGGTTCGCTCTGCGTCGGCGTCGAGAAGCTGATTTGTTCCGGCTCCAGCACGAAACACAGCACGGCGCTGATGTCGTCTTCGCTGGCGGAGGTGAGCAACGTCACGTCCAGACTGTGTTCCGTCTGATGAGGGTCTTTAACCTCGCCGAGGTTGCCCAGCTCTTCCAACATCAAGGGGATTTCACTGGCTTTCAGCCCGTTCAGGCTGATGCGCATGCCGCCTTCGATCGCCGCCGGCGCAGCCGCCGGCTTCACGACAGGCTGCTGAACGGCCGGTTGAGCCGCAGGCGCCTCCTGCTGCTGTTGCGCCTCCAACGCCAGCTGGCGCAGCGCCTGGCAAATGTATTCAAAGCTTTCGGCATCAGGCTGTTGCGAGGTTTTATAGGCGTCCAGTTGCTCCTGCATAATGTCTTTGGTTTCCAGAAACAGGTTGATAATCTCGGTGCTCAGGCTCATTTCCTGGCGTCTTGCACCGTCCAGCAGGTTCTCCAGCAGGTGGGTCGTTTCCTGCAGCACCGAAAAGCCAAAGGTCGCCGCACCGCCCTTGATCGAGTGCGCCGCGCGGAAAATGGCGTTCAACGGCTCGATATCGGGGGCCAGCGGATCCAACTCCAGCAGGTGTTGCTCCATGTCGGCCAGCAACTCGTCCGCCTCATCAAAGAAGGTCTGATAAAAATCGCTAATGTCCATGCTCACGGGGTCACCTCTGGCTGTGAGTCGCGGTTAGTCGGTGCGGGTGCGGCCGCCGGTTGTTCCGGCGCTTGGCCGGCCGGGGCTATCGCCGGGGATGCCTGCGATTGAGCGACAGGGTCCGCCGCCGGCGGCGGCGTCGCTTGATCGGTCGGCGTTACCGCCTGGGGTTCCGGCGTTTGACTGGCCGGCGCAGTCGCCGATGGCGCCAGCTGCTTCAGGCTAGCCGGCTGGGCGATATCCATCGCGTTGCTTTCGGCATTTTCGTGTTCGATGCCTTCTTGCGTTTGCTTATTCAGCACCAGCACGGTGATGCGACGGTTAATCGCGTCATCGGCACCGTGCTGTTTCAGGCTCATGGTGGCCGCCATGCCCACCACCCGCAGCACTTTGCCTTCCGCCAGGCCGCCGGCGATCAGCTCGCGCCGGGAGGCGTTGGCGCGATCGGCCGACAGTTCCCAGTTGCTGTAGCCGCGCTCGCCGGTGGCGTAAGGGATATCATCAGTGTGGCCGGACAGGCTGATCTTGTTCGGCAGGTCGTTAAGGATCGGCGCTATCGCCCGCAGAATATCGCGCATATAGCTCTCGACCTGCGCGCTGCCGGTTTTGAACATCGGCCGGTTCTGACTATCGATAATCTGGATGCGCAGCCCTTCGTCCATCATGTTGATCAACAGATGCGGTCGCAGCGCCTTCAGGCGCGGGTCGGACTCAATCAATTCGTCCAGCTTTTCGCGCAGCTTGTTCAGGCGCAGCTCTTCAGCGCGCGAGTCCGCCGAGTCAACCTGCTTTCTCACCAGGCCGTGCTGCTGGGTAGGATCGTCGCCGCCGCCCGGGATCGGGCTGCTTTCGGAACTGCTCTTGTCGCCGCTGGTCAGGGCGACCTTGAGCGGCGTGCGGAAATATTCGGCGATCTGCGTCAGCTCCTGCGGGCTGGCGATCGCCAGCAGCCACATCACCAGGAAGAACGCCATCATCGCCGTCATAAAGTCGGCATAAGCGATCTTCCAGGAGCCGCCGTGATGGGCGGCATGATGCGACTTGCGCTTTCTGACCAGAACGACCGGATGATTCTGTTTCATGCTTCTTCTTCCGTCGCCTGCTGCGCCGGCGCTTTCACGCGGCGCACGTGTTCTTCCAGCTCAACGAAAGAAGGACGTTCGGTGGTGTACAGCGTTTTACGGCCAAACTCGACGGCGATCTGCGGCGCGTAACCGTTCAGGCTCGACAGCAGCGTGACCTTGATGCACTGCATCATCTTGACGTTTTCGGCGCTCTTCTGGCGCAGCAACGTGGCCAGCGGCGAGATAAAGCCGTAGGCCAGCAAAATGCCGAGGAAAGTACCGACCATGGCGTTAGCGATCAGCGCGCCCAGTTCCGCTGCCGGCCGATCGGCCGAAGCCAGGGCGTGCACCACCCCCATCACCGCCGCGACGATACCGAACGCTGGCAAGGAGTCGCCCACCATCGCCAGACTGCCGGCGGGCACTTCACTTTCCTGTTCGTATGTTTCGATCTCTTCGTCCATCAGCGCTTCGATCTCGAACGCATTCATATTGCCGCTCACCATCAGCCGTAAATAGTCGGTAATGAACTCCACCAGGGTGTTATCGGCAAGGATGCGCGGATAATTAGAGAAAATTTCACTTTCTTGTGGATTATCGATGTCGAACTCGAGCGACAGCATGCCTTGCTGACGCGATTTGGCCAGCAGGCGGAACAACAGCGCCATCAGATCCATGTACAGATCTTTGTTGTATTTGGAACGGCGCATCAGCCGCGGCAGCGCGCGCAGCGTAGCCTTGATCGCCTTGCCGTTGTTGCCGACGATGAAAGCGCCGACCCCCGCCCCGCCGATAATCAGAAACTCCGCCGGTTGATATAACGCACCGAGATGACCGCCCACGATCAGGTAGCCGCCAAACACCGCACCCAATACCACGAGATAACCCAAAATAACTAGCACACGCATTCCTTAAATTAACAATGTGGATGGAAGGTGGGGCAAACGCGCCCTGGCGCGACAGACCAGGCTGCGTGTCTGGGGGCGGCATGCCGCCCCTGCGTATCACACGTCGGTATTCATTGCCGAGAGCCGGCAATGTGGCGGCTCAAATGGCGCGTTTGACCTGCTCGTCCAGCAGTTGAGGAATAATATCGGCCAGTTGCGGCGAAAGTTTACGTCTTTTTACGGCGCGGGATGGGGGTTGGCATAAACTGCAGATGAAACCGTTCAGCGGCTGGTGCGCGTGGGTGATAAATGCGCCGCCACAGCAGCTGCAGGCGGAAAGCTGCAGCATGCCGCTGTCGACGAAACGCACCAGCGTCCAGGCTCGGGTCAGCGCCAGCAGCGGCGCATCGCCGGCCTGCTGGGGGCACTGCTCCAGATAGAGGCGATAGGCTTTAATCACCGCTTCCACCCCGCTGCACTGCCCGCTTTTCATCAGAAACAGGTAGGCGTTGTAAAACATCGACGAGTGAATATTCTGTTCCCAGGTCATAAACCAGTCGGTTGAGAACGGCAACATCCCTTTTGGCGGCGGGCTACCGCGCAACTCCTTATAAAGTTTAATCAAGCGCCCGCGGCTGAGCTGGGTTTCGCTCTCCAGCATCTGCAAACGGGCTCCCAGTGAAATCAGCTCCATGGCGAGCTGAATGTCCTTGGCTTCTTGAACAATACTTTTCTCAACCATCATCAGGCTCTTTTCTTCGTCGGGCTAGCGTCTTTACTCGATAGCTCTTGCAGTAAATGGCTTGATAGCAAAATGCCGGTATGGATTTGTTGCAGATCGTCGACGCGCGACTCTTTGGTCAGGCGTTCGATGGTCTGGTGATCGTTAAAGCGGAAGTGGCAAACCAGCTGGTTGGTCTCGGCCAGTTTGACCATTTGCGGTAAAGTCAGCTGCGCCAACGCGTCGGCCATGGTTTCATCGATACCAAGGCGGAACATCGCGGACGCTTTTTCATCGTTGATCAAACGCTGTGCTAAAAGTAAATATGACAAATTGATGTCATAAATATGCTTAAGTAATTCAGACGTACCCATATTCCCCATCCCGACAGACTATGTTTAAAAACATACGCTGGGTGATAAATTTTATCGCCCGTGACCTGGGTTGTTTCCCAAAGTTGGCAAATTAATCTCTCAAAAACGACTGCTATAATTTTCGCCAATCGCTAAATTCGACCACTGTTCAGTATTTGCTACGAGCGTAAACCAACGTGTATGGATGTACAGCATTCTGCTTCGATAGTGTTTAGTCACCATGAAACTATTTTTACAAATTTAATAAGATTATTCCTAAAGCAGCGCAACTCTACCCCCGAACCATTAGCACACACAATGTAAGTGAGAGGCAATTTTAAATACAATGTGACATAGATCACAAAAATAAAAAATATTTAAGCCAAATACCCCCAAATACGCACATTTATTGACCACCATTTTGCTCACAAAACAGACACAGGTAAAAAAACGTCTTAAAAACAATGTTTATCAGCCAAAAAATTATCTTTTTTAGATCAATTCGAACAAAAGCATCACCAAACCAAAATAACAGAACAAAAATCTGCATGTAGCCGACAAACTCAGCATAAATAACCAGTTAAGCCGCTAAAAAATATCCAAGCTGAAAAATAACCACTGTAAACTATAAGGTTATTAGCTATCAGATTTGACTTAAGCCCCCCGCTTGAGGCTGTTCTAATTTTCACCATCAGGTGATTAAGGCTTATCAATGATTCGCTGGCGTAGTGAACAAGCAAACAGACGTAACGATATGTTTCCGTATCAGCACGGCGAAAGAATGGTCTTTTTACGTTAAATCACCCCTAAAACGGCATATCGGCAGCACACCCTAAAACTTTAATGCTTTTTTATTTCTTTTCTGTCGCCGTTATAATTATTCCGCAGGTGAATAGATTATTAACCCGCCCCCGTTTCCATCCTTTCATTGCGATAAAATAAAACGCAGTTTTGTTTTACTCTCCCCAATCTTCAGCGTCAGGGAGGCGAAACCTCAACGCAAGCGGCAATGACAAACACCGCGTAATGCCGTTGCGCCTCTTAGGGCGGGTGAAAAAAACGCCGCAAAAGCGACAGCGCGAACTGGCGCGCAGCAGGAACAGCGGCGCTTCTGCCGTCATCCGCGCAGCCTCGCCCTGAGACTTTCCCTATTTCTTCATTTATCAGCAGGATGAGATTGCTGATGACGCACTTGCATATTATGATTTATCGAAGCGCCGCCGCAGGCGACGCCTCATTATTACCCAGTGCAATTTATCTACTTGAAATGATTTTTGTCAGGTCGTACATCACTGCCTCGGCGGCGTCGCCGTGAGCCGCTGATGTGTTATTCACCCGGCTTTAACTATTAACAGGCTATATTTTAATCATGACCGATACGCTCGAATATTTGCTGACATTCCGTAAATGCTCCTCTTTGGACAGCCTGGAAAAGGTGTACGACAAACTGAACTATTCCATTGAAAATGATACAGAAATGAGCAACATGTACCGCGCCGCCGACCACCGTCGCGCCGAGCTGGTTGCCGGTAAATTGTTCGATCTGGGCAAGGTGCCGAAAACGCTGTGGGCGCAGGTGCTTTAATTCAGCGAAATTACGTGCGGCAACGGTTTTATCTTTTATTGCTATATAACCGGGCAAACGCCGCTTTTATTGCCGCGCGTGATGCGAAACACATTTATTACGCCCATCAGGTTCTACCCTTTATCCGAGCGCAGCATGTTCTCTAAGGCCACCGACGCGGCAGCCTGAAACACGGCGGAAACAACAAGGAGTGGGATATGGGGTATCAAAACGTTCTGGTCACCGTCGCCGTCGCGCCTGACAGCCACCGCCTGGTGGAAAAGGCCGTCTCTATCGTCCGCCCCTACGCCGGCAACATCACCCTGTTAAGCACCCTCGCCAACCCGGAAATGTACAACAATTTCGCCGGGCCGATGCTGGGCGATTTGCGCACGCTGATGGAGGAGGAAACCCGGCAGTTTATGGAAGAGCTGCGTCAACGCGCCGGTTACCCGATTGCTGATATGCTGATCGTGCACGGCGAACTGGGTGACAGCCTGGAATACGCCAGCCGCAGCAGGCCGTTCGACCTGCTGCTGTGCGGCAATCACCGCGACGGCATGATGAACAAAGTCTCCTGTTCCGCCGCCCGCTTCATCAATATCAGCCATATTGACGTACTGATCGTCCCGCTCTAAGGCTAAGCACATTCGGTAACGTTGCCTTGCCGCCCCTGAACTAGGCTTAACGAACCTTGTTTGTCGCAATGCAAAGGAGCTCTCGATGTCCCCTTCTCAACAGAACCGCCGCTTCCTGCTGGCCTCGCGCCCCCACGGCGAACCGACGGCGGCGAACTTTCGTCTCGACACCGTCCCCGTGCCGCAGCCCGGCGCGGGACAGCTGTTGTTGCGTACCGTTTATCTGTCGCTGGATCCTTATATGCGCGGGCGCATGAGCGATGCCCCTTCTTATGCGCCGCCGGTCGAGATCGGTCAGGTGATGGTGGGTGGCACGGTCTCGCGCGTGGCGGTCTCACAGCATCCCGACTTCAACGTCGGCGATTGGGTGCTGGGTTATGACGGCTGGCAGGATTATGCCCTGTCCGACGGCAGCGGCCTGCGCAACCTCGGCCCGCACCTGCCGCACCCTTCCCGCCTGCTGGGCGTGCTGGGCATGCCAGGGTTTACCGCTTACATGGGGTTACTCGATATCGGCCAACCGCAGGCGGGTGAAACGCTGGTGGTGGCCGCCGCCAGCGGGGCAGTCGGTTCGGTGGTCGGCCAAATCGGGAAGCTGAAAGGCTGCCGCGTTGTCGGCGTTGCCGGCGGAGCGGAAAAGTGCCGCTATGTGGTGGAAGAATTGGGTTTCGACGCCTGCATCGATCACCGCGCGCCCGACTTTGCCGAGCAATTGGCCGCTGCCTGCCCGCAGGGCATCGACATCTATTATGAAAACGTCGGCGGTGCGGTGTTCGACGCCGTGTTGCCGCTGTTGAACGCCAAAGCCCGCATTCCGGTCTGCGGCATCATTGCCCATTACAATGCCACCGGATTACCCGCCGGGCCGGACCGTTTGCCGCTGCTGGAGGGGCTGATCCTGCGTAAACGCATTCGTATGCAAGGCTTTATCATCTTCGACGACTACGGCTCTCGCTTTGATGAGTTCCTGCAACAGATGAGCAGTTGGGTCGAGCAGGGGAAAATCAAGTTCCGCGAGGACATCGTGGACGGGCTGGAACAGGCGCCGCAGGCGTTTATCGGTCTGCTGCAGGGCAAGAACTTCGGCAAACTGGTGATCCGCGTCGCCGACGAGTAACCGGTAACAGGGCGTGGTACACCACGCCCTGCTTTTAATGCACGGCACCGTCGCCGAATCGCGCATCCTCCTCTACCGTCAGCGTCACCTGCACGATAGTGCGCACCGCTTCCACCATCGTCGCCAGCGCCATACTCGGCTTGCCCGGATGCGCCGCCGCCAGCGTGTGGCTGTACGGAATATGCACGAATCCCCCCCTGACCTTCGCGTGCTGCGTCTCCAGATAGTGCCGCAGACCGTAAAAGATATGGTTGCAGTTATAAGTGCCTGCCGTATAAGACACCCCCGCCGGGATCCCCTGCCGGCGCAGCTGCTGCACCGCGGCCTTGACGGGCAGCGTACTGAAATAGCCCACTGGCCCGCCGGCGACGACCGGTACGTCGATCGGCTGCTTACCGGCATTGTCGGGAATGCGGGCATCGATCATATTGATGGCCACCCGTTCCAGCGATATCTCGGCACGGCCCCCGGCCAGCCCCAGACAAATCACCGCCAGCGGCTGCAATGCCTCGATCGCAGCGATCAACTGCAGATTGGCCTGGCCCAATACGCAGGGCAGCTCGAGCACCGCGATCTCCGCGCCGGCGATCTGCTCACCGGCCAATGCCTGCGCGACCTGCCAGGAAGGGTTCACCGCGTCACCATCGAACGGCTCAATGCCGGTAACCAAGACTTTGTTCATCATTTCTCCTGACTGAAGGCCAAATTCGTGTGCCACCAGCCTAGAGAACGCAGTATGATTCTGGAAATGGATTATCTGTATATAGAGTATTCATAAAATGAATTTAGCCAACGTCGATCTCAACTTGCTGGTGGTGTTCGAGGCGTTGTATCAGACGCGCAACGTGACCGCCGCAGGCCGGCGTCTCAACCGCGCCCAGCCCTCCGTCAGCAATGCCTTGGCGCGGCTGCGCACGCTGCTGAACGATCCGCTGTTTGTTCGCAGCGGCGGCGGCATGGCGCCCACGCCGCGCGCCCATCAGCTTATGCCGCAGATACGGCAGGTGCTTGAACAGATCCACCTGGCATTGGCACCCCCTGCCCGTTTCGATCCGGCCACCGCCGGGCAACGGCGCTTTACGCTGGCGGCCGGCGACTATGCCGATATCTTGCTGTTGCCCGCCATCATCAGTCGGTTGCGTCAGACAGCGCCCGGCATTGATATTCGCGTTTCGCGCTTGGATCGTCACAATATTTACCGGCAGCTGGATCGTGGCGAGGTGGACATCGCGCTGGGAGGGCATCTTTCCGGTACGGAAAGCCACTATGTGCGCACGTTGTTTGAAGAGCATCTGGTGTGCATCGCCAGCCGTTCGCACCCACAGCTGGCGGATGGCAGCTGGGATCTGGCGCGCTATCTCAGCCTGCCGCACGGGCTGTACGCACCGGCCGACGACGGCTCTGCCAGAGGATTGGTCGACCGTCGCCTGGCGGAAATCGGCGGCCAGCGGCGCGTCGCCGTAACCTTTTCGCATATTGTCGCTCTGCCGGCCGTGGTCGCCGACAGCGATCTGATCGCCACCCTGGCCGCCAGCGTGGCTCGACGCTTTTCCGATCCGCAACGCGTACGTTTTCTCCCGCTGCCCGACGAGTTGGCCATCGCCCCCTTTCCCATTGAACTGATCGCCGGCCGGCAGGCGCAACGCGACCCGGCCTTAATCTGGCTCTGCGAACTGATCGGCCAAATTCCCTTCGATTTCTGCCCGGCTTAACGCCGGCACTCGCTGCATTTTCAACCGTTCAAACCCGCACCTCAGGCCCTGTCGCTGGGCCTTTTTTCGCCCACCAAATAGGAATCATCCGAATTCACATTCGACAAATTTATATATTTGATCATCTTTAACTGGCAAATGGTAAGGATAAAAAACAGTCAGTGACTTTTTTTACGAAAAAAAAGAGTTGTTTTATAAACACGTTGGTTTAAGTGTTACAGATTTACTTTTTGGTATTACCAATTTCCCAATAATTTGAGATAAAAAATGACCTGCTCGCATCTATATGTTTTAGATAATAAAAAGCAAGATCGTGAGCAAGTTAACGAATTGAGCATTGATCCACAAGGCTATTTTGCAAATGCAGAGCTCTATTGTAGACTGCACAAATCGTGCCTTTGTGTAAACTTTGTTAAATCTTTCGTCAGTTCCTGTCTCAATTCGTGACAGATACGCCATCGGGATCGCGCGTCAACTCTCGTGCGGTAGCTATGCCTAAACCGGGGAATAGTATGGATCGCCTTATCATTGCGCACACGCCTTTGCCCGCCCATCAGCTGTTGTTCCGAAGCCTTTCCGGTGAGGAAAAACTGGCCGGGCTGTTCGAATTCGACGTCGAGCTGCTCAGCCCCGACAATCGGCTCGATCTGAAAGCACTGCTGGGACAAAAAATCACGCTGGAGCTGCGGGGCAATCCGTTGGCGCCGCGTTATCTCAACGGCAATATCACGCGCATGACGCTCTCCGGAAGAGAAGCCGGCGGCAACCGTTACTATATCTACCGCGCCGTGCTGCGCCCCACGCTGTGGTATCTGACGCAAAACCGCGACTTTCGCATCTACCAGGAAAAGACCATTCCCGACATCCTGACTCAGGTGCTGGGGCAGTATCAGGTGAAAATCGATAATCGCCTGAGCTACGACTACCGCATCTGGGGATACTGCGTGCAGTACCAGGAGAGCGATTTCGACTTCATCAGCCGCCTGATGGAACACGAAGGCATCTATTACTATTTCACGCACCAGCAAGACGGCCATACGCTGGTGCTGGCTGATGCGCCGTCGGCACATCAGGAACTCGCCGGCTACGCCAGCATTCCCTATCAGCTCGCGGAAGGCGGCCTGGTGGAAAATAAAGACAGCATCAACAGCTGGAGCGTCTCGGACGCCATTACGCCCAGCCTGTATAGCCTGGACGACTACGATTTTCGCAAACCGCGCGCGCGGTTGCTGGAGGCCCGGCAGAATCCCGCCTCGTTCGCGCAGGACAAAGCCGAGGTGTTCGACTGGCCCGGGCGTTATACCGATCACGCCCATGGCCAGTTTTACGTCAAGGTTCGCCAGCAGGAGTTCGAAGCGCAGCATGAACAGATGAGCGGCGAAGGCAGTTCGCAGGGCATTGCCCCCGGCTACCGTTTCCAACTGAGCCAGGCGCCGCGCACGGAAGACAACCAGGCCTACCTGGTCGTCAGCGCGCATTACTTCATGCAGGAAAACAGCTACGCCAGCAATGATAACGACGCCGGCGAGCAACGTACCGAATTTCAGGTCGTCCCGGCGGGCATCAACTGGCGCCCCGCGCGCACCACGCCCTGGCCGAAAACCCATGGCCCGCAAACCGCCGAAGTGGTTGGCCCGGAAGGCGAAAGCATCTGGACCGATAAATATGGCCGGGTGAAACTCAAGTTCCGTTGGGATCGCCACGGCAACGGCAATGAAACCAGCTCCTGCTGGGTGCGCGTCTCCAGCGCCTGGGCCGGCTGGAAATACGGCGGGATTCAGATCCCGCGCGTGGGTGAGGAAGTGGTGGTCGACTTTATCAACGGCGATCCGGATCGCCCGATCATCACCGGCCGCGTTTACAACGAAGACAGCATGCCACCGTGGGATCTGCCCGGCGACGCCACCAAAATGGGCTTTATGAGCCGCAGCAAAGGCGGCGGCACCGATAACGCCAGCTTCCTGTTCCTGGAAGACGCGCCCGGCAACGAATCTTTCGACATGCACGCCGAACGCAACATGAATATGACGGTGGAAAACGACAAGAACGTCAACATTGACGGCAGTCGCACCACCTCCATCGGCCGCCTGCAGGACGACACCGTCACTGGCGACGCCACATTCCTGTACAAAGCAAAACGCACCACCACCGTCAATGGGCTCGAAACCGCCAACCTGAACGCTCACCAGACGGTGAACATCAAAGGCGGCCGCGACCTGACGATTATCGACGGCGGCGATAAGATTGACATCACCGGCAATCAGTCCTTCAAGCTTGACGGCGCGCAGACGCAAGACATCACGCAGACGCAACATGTGACGGTGAAAGGCAATCAGACCCTCGACATTACCGAGGGGCAACAGACCAGCACCATCAACAAGGGGCAGACGGTCAACATCACCGCCGGCGGCCAGCACACCACCATCACCGCCGGCGGGCAAACCACTACGGTCACCGCAGGCGGTCAAACGCTGACGGTGGAGGCTGGCGGCCAGACCACCGATATCACGGGGAATGTCAAAGAAACCTACAAAAACGATCAGCAAACGGCCATTAGCGGTTCGCTCACCATCACGGCAAAAACCATCAACATTACCAGCGAGGACGGCGTTTCTATTTCGGCGCCCACCTGGAAAGACAACTGCCATGGCTATAAGTGGACCGCGATAGGCGCCAACCTTGCCTTAACGGGGCTGAGCGTCAAGCACACGATGTTCGATGTTTCCCATAACCCGCTTTCGATCAGCAAAACCAATTTCAAGCTAAGCAACGATCCCATGACGTTCACGCAGCTTGGGGCCTTGATAACCAACGGTTCTTTGCGATTGAGCAGCAAGGCGCTGGCGATCTTTTTATAAGTAGGGATGCCCATGTCAAAAGCCAAAAATATCTTCACCGTCATCGGTTTGATTTTATTGGCCCCTATCCTCAGCCTGGTGGGTTTTTTCAAATTCATCACGGTCGATATCTGGGGCTATTTCAAACATATCGGTTCTTCTCTCAGCGTGATGGAAAACGGCGTTTCCGCCTCCGGGCAAATCGTCAGCATTCGCCAGACCAATCTCTGGGACGGCAACCGACCGGTCTGTGAAGTCGAGATCAAGTACATCGCCCAAGACGGAAAGAACCATACGGCGGTGGCGAAAGGCCCGATCAGCGTCGTGGATCTGCCGCGATATCAGCCGGGTCATTTCACCGCGATAAAGTACGACCCGAAGAACCCCAAGAAAGCGGTGATCGAAGAGCTTTCCCGGCTTTGAGCGAAAATATACCTTTCAATCGACGCGATCCGGTTTCTACGTGCTGAAAGCGACTTGTCGTCCATCAGTTCGCTAAATCACCTTGCATAAGGAAGTGTCACGATGGGCGCGTTTATTGCCTTTTCGACGCAGGACAGTCTTTGGGGACAAATCCTGTTTACCTTCTTTGGCATCCTGGTTGGCTGCGTCTTGCTCGCCGCGATCGGCAAAATCTTTTTGTCGGCAAGCCGGGCAGCGGCGTTACCTGTGCGGCTGCTGATCTTTGTCGTGCTGATGCTGGCGCTCCTGAAATACAACCAACAAGTGATGTCTGCGGTGAATGCGCCCGCAGAACTGATCGGGTTCCTGATCCTGCCCGGTTTTTTGATGAGTTACCTGGGTGCGGCGGCCCCCGGCAGACTGGCACTGGCGATAGAGCTGGGCTGTTTTGCCGTACTGGCCGCGCTGTTGATTCTGGGCACCGCCGACATCGGCTTTTTTGCGCCCTATCATCTGGAAAGCGCCGGCCAATTTATCGCCAAGACGATCGCCGCGGCGTTGTCCGTAGCCACCGTGCTGCTGGTTCGCGGAATAAACGGGAAAGACAGCGCGCTGTCCTCTTGATCATCCATTTCGAAGCGGGGCTCGCTCCCCGCATTAACGATCGGCGCTGAACGCCGCATCGTTTTCTTCATCTGTTGTGACATAGCCTGATATCTATTAAACCGAAAAACGGATTGTTTTTGAGCAAGCAGCCTGGCTGCCGGCTGATATCCACAGGAAGCTTTACACACACAATGAAAGTCGTAAAACCTCTGCGCCTAAGCGCGCTTCATCGCCCCTTCTCTTGGCAAGGGCAAAATCATCTGGGCGTTTCCGTTTTGGCCTTGGCCGATATGGGGGCTTCCCCGCGCCTGCGCCCCGAACCGGAGCTGTGGCAGCTGGCTGCCGAAGAACTCACGTTGAGCGGCGGCGTGCTCGACCTGGCTATCCCGAAAGCCTGTGCGGAGTTTCTCGCCACCGGCAACGCCTACACCCACCATCAGCAAGACAAAACCGCCTGCGCCGTGAAGATCCAGCTGGATTCGCTGGAGAAAACGCTGGTGGTTTTCGGCGATCGCCATTGGATCAACGATCGTCCCTCCACTCCCCTTCCTTTTGCAGAAATGCGTCTGGACTGGCGCCGGGCTTACGGCGGCACCCAGTTCGCCGATAATCCACACGGCATCGGCGCCACTCCAGAAACATTTCCGCAAGGCCGTATCCATCGCCTACCCAATGTCGAGCCGCTGCAGGGGCGCCTTACGTCGCCTCGGCATAGCGCACAACCGGCAAGCTTTGACGCGTTGGATATCACCTGGCCGCGTCGCTTCTCCCACATTGGTAAAAACTACGACGCCGACTGGTTGAAAAACGGCTTTCCCGGCTTCGCCAACGACATCGACTGGCGCCTGTTCAACATGGCGGACGGCGATCAGCAGTTTCCCCAACGCGACACTCTACCGCCCCAGGCCGCCTACCGGATATGGAACATGCATCCGTCGGAGCCGATGCAGCAAGGGCATTTACCGCCGTGGCGCGCACGCTGCTTCATCAACCGGCTGCGCGGCGGCGAAGCACATTTCGGGGAAATCACGATGCGCCACACCACCGTGTGGTTCTTTCCCCATCGCGAACAAATGCTGTTGATCTACCAGGGCAACCTTCCCATCAATGAAGACGATGCCGCAGACGTCATGCAGCTCATGCCGGCGCTGGAAATTGAGGGTAAAAGCCGCAGCGTCGCTCATTATCGGCAGGTGCTCGATCAGCGGCTTGATAAAGAGCATGGCGCTCTGCACGCTTTTCGTGAAAAAGATTTGCTGCCGGAGTGCTGTATCGGCCCCTGGCTGGATACGGAAACGCCGACGCAGCAAAGCCCGATGGTGGAAAACATCGCCGCCTACGAACATCACCAACGCGAACAACACCGCCAACGTCTGCAGCGCGAAGGCCGAGACATCGACGACATGTTTCCCGCGCCGCCAGCGGAACCGATGCCCTCTTTGGAGAGGTTGGCCGAGTTTGTCGACGGCATGGAACAGCGCGCTGAAGCGCATTACCGTGAAATCCTTGATGGCGCGCAGGCAAACGGCATTGATATTGACGGCCCAGGCCCCGCCGGCCTTTCCGGCGCGGAAAGCTACCAACAGCAGCGCGACCAGCTGTTTCAACAGGCGCGTCAACGCCCCGACGCGTTTAGCGACAAGCAGCTGGGGGAAAGCGAGCGCGCGCTGCACCAGATGTATTTAATGTCGGCACAGGCGCAAAACCCGGCGCTGCGTTTAAGCGGCGATCTGGCGCAAATCATTCGCCAACGCGTCACCGCTGCGATGCAGCGCGATAAAGATCTCAGCGGCCTGGACCTTACCGGCGCCGATCTGTCCGGCATGGACCTCAGCCATGCCACCTTGCGCGGCACGTTGCTGGAAAACGCCAATCTGCGCCAAACCCGGTTGGTGGGCTGTGACCTTCGCGAGGCGATGTTGGCGCGCGCCGATCTCAGCGGCGCCGTCTTGCAGCAGGCGGATCTGAGCCACGCCTCTTTGGCCCTGGCGAAATGCGAAGCGACGGATTTCGCCGGCGCGCAGCTGCACGAAACCAACATTCAACAAACCTTGTTTCAACGCTGCGATTTCACGATGGCGTCATTGCGCGATTTGCTGGGATACGAAACCTTGCTCGGGCAGTGTGACTTCAACCGCGCCACGCTGGCCAACATTACGTTGATGGAACTGCAGCTGGAGCAGCTGATATTCAGCCACGCCCGGCTCGACAAAGTCAGCTTCATCAAATGCCGGCTGCTGGCGGTGAACTTCGATCGGGCGCGGCTGGAGAGCTGCGCCTGGGTTGATACCGAGACGCAAAGCCTCAGCTTCCGCGCCGCACGCCTCACCGCCTGCGCCTTCGCAGCGAAGACGCTGTTGCCGCAGGCGGATTTCAGCGACGCGACGCTGAACCAGTGCAATTTGCGCCAAATGCCGTTGCAGCGGGCTAATTTCAGCCGTGCGCGCCTTGATAACTGTGACCTGTCGGAAACCCGGCTGAACGAGGCCGATTTCCGTCAGGCCAACGGCAGCGGTAGCCTGTTCATTCGCAGCGATCTGTCCCAGGCCAACCTGCGCGACGCCAATTTCATCGCAGCGATCCTGCAAAAATGCGTGCTGTCAGGCGCCGACCTGCAGGGCACCAATCTGTTCCGGGCCGATTTGTCGCAGTCGCAGGTGGATCGGGCGACCCGGCTCGACGGTGCCTATACCGCCAGGGTGAAAACATTGCCTCGCCATAACGGGAAGGAAGTATGACCTCAAAACCTGAGCAGATACGCCAGCGCGTGAAACGCGGCGAGCTGATTGCCGGTGAGGATTTGCACGGCCTGTCATTCGCCGGTATGGATTTGGCCGGCGGCATGTTCAACGAGTTGAACCTGAGCGGCGTGAACTTCTCCGATTGCGATCTGCGCGACAGCGTCTTCAGCGATTGCCGGCTCGAACACTCGCAATTTGCACGAGCGAACCTGAAGCAAACGGCCTTCAATCAGTGCGCCATGCCGGGCGGCCGCTTCTGCGAGAGCCATATCGAACTGACGATGTTCAACGACTGCCGGCTTGAACAGAGCGACTTCAGCCGACTGCCGCTCAATCAAAGCCACTGGATGTCATGCCAATTGGCCGGCGCGAACTTTTCCGCCACTCAGCACGATCGCACCACCTTTTACGAAAGCCCGCTCGACGGCGCCGCGTTGAATCATGCGCGGCTATCCCTTGTCACGTTCTTTCGATTAAACCTCTGTAAAACCGAGTTTGAAGGGGTAGATTTCGACCGCGTCACGTTTTTCGAATGTGACCATCGCGGCAAAAGTTACGCCGGGCAGCGCCTCATCGCCTGCCAGTTTACCGATAACCAACTGGACGACGTCGATTTCAGCCAGGCGACGCTGCGCCAGAGCAATTTCAAGGGCGCTTCGCTGCGGCGTGCCAACCTGACGGGCGTGCAAGCGCAACAGTCGCTGTGGCTGGAGGCCAATCTGACTCAGGCGCAGTGCCGCAGCGGGCAGTTCGATCAGGCGATCTTCAGCGAAGCGACGCTGGATGCCGCCAACTTCAGCCAGGCGCGCCTGTATCAATGCGTGTTCCAGCGCAGCCGTGCGGCACGCTGTGATTTCAGCGACAGCGACCTGACCTACGCCGATTTCTGTTATGCCGACATCGGCGCCGCCGATTTCCGGCGCGCGCGCTTTATGCGCACCCGCATGCACCGCGCCCACCAGCAGCAAACGCGCTGGGGCGATCGCAGCGGAATTCTCGAGCGCGACGAAGAACTGTACGCCGCCGAAACCTGGAGCGCACAGCGCCAGAGCCGAATCTGAATGCATTGACCACTTCACGAGGGGATCACCATGAGCGTTGCCAACACAACTCGCGCCGTCAACATCGCACCGCCCCAGCAGGCCGCCGGCCAGGTCGTCAACCTGTTGCCGGACGGCAGCCTGGTGGTGGAGTGCGAAGGCCGCGGCTGGCATTGCCGCCGGGCGGCGAGCTGCCTGCTGACGCCGGCCCTCGGCGATAACGTGCTGGTCGCCGGCTGCGGCCACCAGCTGTGGGCGATCACCGTTCTCGAACGTGCGGAGCCGCAAAGCGCAGCGCGGCTCTGCGTCACAGGCGATCTGCAAATTGAAACGCCGAGCGGTTCACTGTCGCTGCACAGCGCGCAGGCACTAAAGCTGAGCGGCGACGCCATGACGCTGCAGGCCAACAGCGGCGACTGCCACGTCGACAAGATGAAATACAGCGGCGAGGAACTGTCGGCCTTCGTCAGTATCAGCCGCCTGGTCGGCAAGCGCTGCGAGTCGCTGTGGCATTCGGTCAGCCAGATCAGCCATTCGCTGTTCCGTAAAGTGCGCCAAACCGAGCACGTGCGCGCCGGGCAGCTGGATTATCAGGCGGAAGACTACGCCCGCATTCATGCCCGCAACACGCTCATTACCTCAAAAGACATCACCAAGCTGGATTCGGAACAAATCCACGTCGGATAACCTGCGGAGGCCTTTTATGTTTGCCAACAGCCAAATGATCGGCGTGGACCTGGCGTTTCCCGACGTCTGTCTGACGCCAAGCCCGGCGCCGGTGCCCGTGCCCTACCCGGATATCGCCCTGGCGCCGACCGCCATCCCGAATGCGTTCAACATTCTGTTCGTCGGCACCCCGGCGCACAACATGGCGACGGTGACGCCGCTGACCAACGGCGACAACCCCGGCGTGGCCACCGGCGTCGCTTCCGGGACGGTGATGGGGCCGTCCCGCCACCTGACCGGCGCCTTTACCGTATTGCTCAAAGGCACCCCGGCCACCCGGCTGACCAGCCTCAGCCTGCAGAATTCCACCAACGCGCTCGGCATGCGCATCGTGCCGAGCCAATTAAAAGTGTTGCTGCTTGCGCCCTGATGACGGCGCCTTATTACACAGCCATTCAATCAAGAAAAGAGGACATTGTGAAAACACGGATTACCCTGACGCTGTTGACCGCCCTGACGCTTGCCGGTTGTTCCACCCCGCCGCCACCGCCGCCGGCACTCAATAACGACGCTATCGTCAGCAGTGAAGTCAACGGCGTCACGCTGCAGCACCGCGCCGCGGTGAGCGCGCCGAAGCAGTTCAAACCGATCGGTGAGGAGTACCGCAGCCTGTACGCCGCCAGCATCATGAGCAGCCCGAATTATACCGGCACCGCCGTCGGCAGCCTGGACAACGCCGCCGCGTTCTACGCGCTGGGCGAAGTGGAAAACAACTGGCTGGCGATCTCCGCCATCCGCGGTGGCGATCTGGTGGGGTATATCCAGGCCAACGCCGGCGTACCGGAAGCGCGCTACAAATCGACGCTGCGCAAAGATCTGCCGCGCCGCGCACGCGCCGCCAAACAGGACTGCGTCAAAGTCGGCGGCGACAGCAAGGCGTGTAAAAACGCTGGTTCAGCTACCTGGATCCTCCAGTAGTCAGCACGCCTGCGGGCGACGAGATTCCCATGATGACGACTCCTATCGCTTCCCGCTGGTGCGGGATGCTGTTTCTGCTGCTGGGCGCGTTGGCGCTCGGCGGCTGCATGTCTTCCGCCAAAAGCGTGCCGTCGCGTTACAGCCTGGTGTTCGATGCCGATCGCCAGGTCAACGCCGCCGCCGGCGCGCAACCGGCGCCGATCAAAATCCGCGTGCTGCTGCTGCGTTCGGATGCGGAATTTATGGATGCCGACTTCTTCAGTCTGCAAAACGACGCCAAAAGCGTGCTCGGCAACAGCCTGCTGGACAGCGATCAGTTCTTCCTGACGCCGGGCCAGGCCGGCAAGAAGCTCGGCGGGCAAAGCGCGTTGGATGCGCGCTACATCGGCGTAATCGCCGAGTATCAAAATCTGGACGGCAAGACCTGGCGCATTTCACTGCCGCTGCCGGAACCCACCGAAACCAATTTCTACAAGGTATGGCAATTCTCGCCGGATGAGCTGGAAGCGCATATCGTCGCGGGCGTGAATGGCCTGCGCCCCGTAAAAAAGGTCGACTGACCTACCGCTGCGCTGAAGCGAAGTAACTATAGGTGTGATGATGAAAGATGCTCATAAGGTTGTCTGGACTGAGGGAATGTTTTTGCGCCCTCACCATTTCCAGCAGGCGGAAAACTATCTCGAAGGCTATATGCGCAACTGGGGCCAGGCCCACAGCGGCTGTTTCTGGGGGTTCCTGACCCTGGATCTGGACCAAACGCTGCTGCGCCAGGGCAAGATTGCGCTCAACGCCGCCAGCGGCATCATGCCGGACGGCACGCCGTTTCGCTTCGCCGGCGCCCAGCAGGCACCCGCGCCGCTGACCATCGCCGAAAACAAGACCGGTGAAAACGTGGTGCTGGCCCTGCCGACCTATCGCGCGGGGCGTGAAGACGTGATCTTTCAGGAAAGCCCGGAGGCGCTGGCGCGCTATCTGGCTTACGAGAACGAAGTCGACGATCTCAACGCCGTCTCGGTGGGCAGCGCGGCGCTGCAGTTCGGCCGCCTGCGCCTGCGGCTGATGCTGGAGAGCGAACTCAACGCCGAATGGACCGCGCTCGGCGTGACCCGCGTGCTGGAAAAACGCGGCGACAACAGCCTGCGCCTCGATACCGCGCAGATCCCGCCGATGCTGAACTGCCAGGGCAACCCGGTACTGAAAACCTTCATCAACGATCTGCAGGGCCTGCTGCAACAGCGCAGCCAGCAGATGAGCCAGCGCCTGCTGCAGCCGGGCCGCGGCGGCAGTTCCGAAATGGTCGATTTCATGCTGCTGCAGCTGATCAACCGCCATCTTGGTCAGGTGAGCCACGCCTACCACCTCGACCATCTGCACCCGGAGCGTCTGTTCGCCGATTGGCTGCAGTTCGCCACCGAGCTCGCCAGCTTCTCGGCGCAGCGCACCCCGGAAGGGCGCCTGCCGGTGTATGACCACGACAACCTGGCGCTGTGCTTCGGCAAGCTGATGCTGTTGCTGCGTCAGGGGCTGTCGGTGGTGCTGGAAGACAACGCCATTCAGCTGACGCTGGTCGAACGCTCCCACGGGCTGAACGTCGCCACCGTGCAGGACGCCAAAATGATGCGCGATTTCGGCTTCGTGCTGGCGGTGCGCGCCGACGTGGCCGCCGAGGTGTTGCTGACCCATTTCCCGGCACAGATGAAGATCGCACCGGTCACGCGCATCCGCGATTTGGTGCAGCTGCAGCTGCCGGGCATCGGTTTGCGCACCATGCCCGCCGCGCCGCGCCAGATCCCCTATCACGCCGGCTACACCTACTTCGAGCTGGAAAAAGGCGGCGACCTGTGGAAACAGATGGAAAAATCCAGCGCCTTCGCCCTGCACCTGGCCGGCGAATTCCCGGGGCTGGACATGGAATTTTGGGCGATTCGCAGCCATACGGACCGGTAACCTATGACTCAGGAAAATAGCATGGCGCCGGCGGCCAACCCGCTGGTGGACGCCGCCAACCCGCTGCTGAACGCCATTTCGCAGATCCGCCAGTCGGCCACGCACGCCAACCCGGCGCAGCTGCGCCAACAGCTGATCGACGAAATGCGCCGCTTCGAGATCCGCGGCCAACGCGCCAACCTGCCCTACGAAGTGATCATCGGCGCGCGTTATTGCCTGTGCACCGCGCTGGATGAAGCGGCGGCGCTGACCCCGTGGGGCAGCAACAGCGTGTGGTCCGGCAGCGGGCTGCTGGTGACCTTTCATAACGAAACCTGGGGCGGCGAGAAGTTTTTCCAGCTGCTGGCCAAGCTGTCGCAAAGCCCGCGCGAGCACATCAACCTGCTGGAGCTGATCAATTATTGCCTGTTGCTGGGCTTTGAAGGCCGCTACCGGGTGATGGAAAACGGCCGCTCGCAGCTGGAAACCATGAAGCAGCGCCTGCTGCAGCTGATCCGGTCGGTGCGCGGCGGTTATGCCCCGCCGCTGTCGCCTCATTCGCTGGATCTGCCGGTACAGCAGAAGCTGTGGCGCCCGCTGGTGCCGCTGTGGGCCTGCGTGGCGTTGACCGGCTTCCTGGCTTCGCTGCTGTTCATCGCCCTCAACTGGCGGCTGGGCGACAACACCAGCCCGGTGCTGGCGGCGATTTACCAAACCAATCTGCCGCAGGTGGCGATCGGTAACCCGGCGCCGGCCGCGCCGCCGACGCTGAGCCTGAAAAGCTTCCTGCGCAAAGAGATCGCCGAAGGGCTGGTGGTGGTGCGCGACGAAGCGCAGCAAAGCGTGGTGATCCTCAAAGGCGACGGGCTGTTCGACTCCGCCGCCACCACGGTGCGCGCCAACTATATTCCGGTCATCGACCGCATCGCCGCCGCCATGAACGGCGTCAGCGGCAAGATCCTGGTCACCGGCTACAGCGACAACGTGCCGATCCGCAGCGCCCGTTTCGCCTCCAACTGGGAGCTGTCGCTGGCGCGCGCCGAAGCGGTCAGCGCCCGCTTGCAAAAGCACCTCGCCAACCCGCAGCGGGTCAAGGCCGAGGGCCGCGGCGAAAGCAACCCCGTCGCGCCGAACGATAACAAAGTGAACCGCGCGTTGAACCGCCGGGTAGAAATTACGCTGTTGGTCGCCCCGGAAAATACCCAGGCGGAAATCAACGGCTTGCCGCAAGGAACCGGAAAGTAATGCTCAGTACGTTATTCTCCATCATCACCAGCCGCCTGCTGTGGGGCTTTGTCGGCATCACCGCGCTGGCGTTCATCATCTGGATGATCGGCCCGCTGGTGGCCATCGGCGACTATCGCCCGCTGGAGCCGGAACTCAACCGCCAGATCGCCATCGGCGTTATCTACCTGATCTGGTTCCTGTGCCGCCTGATCCCGCGCCTTTACAGCGCCTGGTTCAACAGCCGTTTGCTAAGCAACCTGCGCGCCGCCGAAGCGGTACCGGCGGAAGACGGCAAGCCCGAGATTAAACAAGACGAACAGCTGGCGCAGCGCTTCGACGAAGCGGCGCAGCTGCTGAAGAAGGCGCGCTTCGCACCGGGCCAGGAGGGCGGCAAACATCGCTGGATGACCCGCTTCAGCCGCCAATATCTGTACCAGTTGCCGTGGTATGTGATCATCGGCGCGCCCGGCGCCGGTAAAACCACCGCGCTGGTCAACTCCGGCCTGCACTTCCCGCTGGCGGATCGCTTCGGCAAAGCCGCGCTGCGCGGCGTGGGCGGCACCCGCAACTGCGACTGGTGGTTTACCAACGACGCCGTGCTGCTCGACACCGCCGGCCGCTACACCACGCAGGAAAGCCAGCGCGAAGAAGATGCCGGCGAGTGGCAAAGCTTCGTCGCGCTGCTGAAAAAATACCGCACCCGCCAGCCGATCAACGGCGTGATGGTGACCATCAGCGTGGCCGATCTGCTGAGCGACAGCGCCGAAGCGCGTGCCGCCCAGGCCAGCGCGCTGCGCAAACGCCTGATCGAACTGCACGAGCAGTTGGGCATTCACTTCCCGGTCTATGTGCTGGTGACCAAAACCGACCTGCTCAACGGCTTTATGGCCTACTTCGGCAGCTTCGACAAAGCACAGCGCGACCAGATCTGGGGGTTCACCTTCCCTTACGAGCGCTCGCGGCAGCCGGACTTCAATCTGAACGCCGCCTTCGAACAGCAATACGCCCTGCTGCAACAGCGGCTGGACGCGGCGCTGCCGGATACGCTGCTGATGGAGCACGACGCGCGCCAGCGCGCTGAAAGCTACCTGTTCCCGCAGGAGTTCGCTGCCCTGCGCCCGCTGCTCAGTCAATACCTGGAACAGGTGTTCGCCACCTCCAGTTTTGAAACCCGCTTTACCCCGCGCGGTATCTATTTCACCAGCGGCACGCAGGAAGGCCTGCCGTTCGACCGGGTGATGGGCGAGCTGAACCGCTACCTGCAGCTGCCGACGGCAAACTCAGGGGCGCAGGCCAACGCGGCCTGGGACAGCGTGGGCCAGGAAGCGCCGATCCCGGCGGCCAAAGGCCAAAGCTTCTTCCTGAAAGAGACGCTGGAATCGGTGGTCTTCCAGGAATCCGGGCTGGCGGGCAGCAACCGCTGGTGGGAATACCGCAATCGCGCCCTGCACTGGGCGGGTTACATCGCGCTGGCGGTGATCCTGGCGGTGCTGGCGATGCTCTGGTTCACCAGCTACGGCAACAACAAGGCCTATCTGGCGGAAGTGGCCGCCAAGGTGCCCGGCGTCGAGCGCCAGGGGCAAAACCTGACGCAGTTGGGTAACGGCGACATGTTCTCGCTGCTGCCGTTCCTCAATAGCCTGCTGCACCTGCCGGACAGCCAGAACTTTTCGCTAGACGATCCGCCGTTCACCTACCGCATGGGGCTGTTCCGCGGCGATCAGGTGGGCGACGCCGGCAATGCGCTGTACCAAAAAGCGCTGAAAGAACTGCTGCTGCCGCAGGTGGCGCAACAGATCGCCACCACGCTGCGCAACGACAACCACGGCGATGCGGACTTCAGCTACGAAGCGCTGAAGGCCTATCAGATGCTGTATCTGCCAAAGCAGTACGACGGCAAATTCCTGCGCGCCTGGGTGATGCTCAACCTGCAGCGCAACCTGCCGCAGGGCAGCACGCAGAAACAGCTGCAGCAGATCGAATGGCACCTGAGCCAGCTGCTGGATACGCAGATCCAGGCCTCGCCTTACGCCAAAGACGAACCGCTGGTGGCGCAGGCGCAGGCCGCCATCAATCGGGCGCCGCTGTCGCAGCGCGTCTATGGCCGCCTCAAACGTCTGCTGCTGAAACAGACCGACATCAAGCCGGTCAGCCTGGTCGATTTGGCCGGCCCGCAAACCGAGCTGGCGTTCAGCCGCAAAAGCGGCAAACCGGTCACCGACGGCGTGCCGGGCCTGTTCACCTCACAAGGGTACTGGAAAGCGTTCAGCGACAATATCGACCCGGTGACCGACACGCTGCGCAAGGAAGACGTCTGGGTGTTGAACAGCCAGGCGCCGGAGCAGAAGAGCGCCGATTTGACCAAGACCATCCGCCAGCTGTACATGCAGGACTTCATCAGCGCCTGGGATGCGCTGCTGGGAGATATCCAGCTGGCCAACATCGGCAACCTGACCCAGCGCATCAGCAGCGCGCGGCTACTCTCCGGCAACCCGTCGCCGATGCGTAACCTGCTGGTCAACGTCAGCAAAAACGTCACCCTGCGCGACGAGAAAAGCGACGCCGATTCCCGTTCGCTGCTGGCCAAAACCGAAGACAGGCTGAATCAAAACGCCAACCGCACGCTGGAAGCGCTGTTCACCAACCGGCCGGCCAACGCCGACGGCGATGTGTCGGCCCAGCCGGAACAGCTGGTGATGGCGCACTTCGCGCCGCTGCTGGAGCTGGCGCAAAGCCAGGGCGAAGGCAATAAGGCGATCCCTTTCGACAGCGTGCTGAAGCAGGTCGATGAGCTGTACAGCTATCTGACGGCGGTACAGGGCGCGGCCAACAGCGGCATGTCGGCACCGCCGAGCGACATCATCCCGCGTCTGCAGGCCGAATCCGGCCGCTTGCCGGTGCCGTTCAAACAGATGCTGCTGTCGCTGGCGATCGGCGCCAGCAGCGACACCCAGCGTAAAGAGATGGAGAACGTGAAAAAGCGCATCAGCTTCGAGGTCGGCAGCTTCTGCCGCCAGGCGATCGCCGGCCGTTATCCGCTGGTGGCCCGGGCGCGCCAGGACGTGACGCCGGACGATCTGGCGCGCATGTTCGCGCCGAACAGCGGGCTGATGGACAGTTTCTTCCGCGACAATCTGCAGGGCAAGGTCGACACCACCCGCGCCAACTGGCGCTTTACTCCCGGCGTGGACGGCAAGACGCTGCCCGGCGGCGAAGACATCCTGCGTTCGTTCCAGCAGGCGCAGCGCATCCGCGACGCCTTCTTCGCCAACGGTACCGCGACGCCCTCGTACCGCGTGACCGTGCGGCCGGTGCGGATGGATAACGACATCCTCAACCTGACGCTGGATATCGACGGCCAACTGTTCAAATACAGCCATGGCCCTCAGGTACCGCTGGTGGTCAGCTGGCCGGGCACCCGCAATACCAACCAGGTGCATTTGCAGCTGGCGCTGGCCAACGGCACCACCGCCAGCCTGGTGACCAGCGGGCCATGGGCGCTGAACCGCCTGGTGGACATGGCGCAATCCTCGGGCACCGGCGGCCTCGGCCGCCAGGCGACGTTCAATCTCGACGGCCATCGCGTCACGCTGGAGTTCACGCCCAACAGCATCCGTAATCCGTTCCAACTGCCGGCCTTCTCGTGCCCGTAGCCCCGAAAGGACATGATCATGAGCACTGATTCAAGCGCCCCGACGAGCCTCGGCTGGTACGGAAAACTTCCTTCCGCCGGCGATTTTCTGCAGCGCCGCCTGCCCGATCCGGTGGTCAACAACTGGGCCCACTGGTTCCATAACGGGCTGGTGAATTTGCAGCGCGATGCGCAGGGGCCAAACGGCCACCCGTTCAGCAACGCACCGGTGTGGAACTTCGTGATCCCCGCCACGCTCGGCAGCCCGTACGTGCAGATGGGCTGCCTGTTGCCGGCGCGCGATCGCGTCGGGCGGCGCTACCCGATCTGCGCGCTACGCCTGTTCAGCCTGCAAGAATGGCGCCCGCAACAGCTGAACATGGCGGCGAGCTGGTACCAGCAGCTCGGCCATACCCTGCTGAACGGCGTGCGCAACGGCTTCTCCGCCGAACAGATCGACCGCACGCTGCAGGCAATCCCGGCGCTGCCCAGCCCACCGGCGGAAACGGATTCCGAGATATTGTCGATTATCGGTTTTCAGCATCCGGACGTGCCGGGTCTCGGCTGGCAACAGGCCGCCGACTGTTTCGATCCGGCGCAGTACACCAGCTTCTGGTGGACCAATCAGGCCGACGGACACCCGCTCTACACCCACGTGCACAGCGGCAACCTCACCGTGCAGCTGTTTTCACTGCTGTTCGAGCCCAACGGCTGGGCACGCCCCGGCCGCGGCGGCCAGTACCCGCAAATGTTTGATTAACATCGTTCGTTGAAGGAAATTCTATGGCTATCGACACCGATACCCTGCTGGCCCCGGTTGACGCGGACAATCCCTGCGGCGACAACCTGGAATACGACGCCGACTTTCTGGCAATGGCGCGCGCCGCCACAGGCAAGGCCGAACAGCAGTTCGGCAGCACCATCATTCCGGAAGAAGCGCCGGATTGGGTGCAGGTCGAACGCCTCGCGACCTCGCTGCTGGCGCGCACCAAAGACCTGCGCGTCATGCTGTATCTCACCCGCGCCTGGACCCAGCTGCGCGGGTTGCCGGGCTACGCCGACGGGCTGACGCTGATCCACCAGTCGATACTCCGTTACTGGGATGCTCTGCAACCGGCATTGGAGTTCGACGGCGAAGCCGACCCGCTGTTTCGCATCAATGCGTTGGCCGACCTCGGCGACAAAGCCGCGCTGGCCGCCAGCGTGCGCACCGCGCCGCTGCTGAAAAGCGCCGCCGGTGAAATCTCGCTGCGCGATGCCGGCGCCCTGCTCGACGGCAGCAAGCAAGAGTGCCCCAACTTTCCCGGCGGCCGCGCACGGTTGCAGGATGAGCTGGCGCAGCAGGGCCGCCCCGAAGGCGCACTGGTGACGCACATCGCCCACACCCTGGGCGCCATTCGCAGTGAAGTGACCCGCCATCTGGGGGAAAGCGCCCTGCCGGAAATGGGCGCGCTGACCAAGGTATTTTCTCTGGTGGCGCTCGCCGGCCAGAGCGATGCCCCGGCCGCCGCCGAACCCGACGCCCCGCCGGAAACCGCCGCCCAGCAACAACCGGCTGCGATGCAAAACGCCACGGCACCGCTGAACTGGCGCAGCGCGCAGATCCAGTCGCGCGACGACGCCCAGCTGATGCTGGACAAGGTGAAAAACTATTTTCGTCTTCATGAGCCGAGCCACCCGGCGCCGCTGATGATCGATCGGGTCCAGCGGCTGATTACGTTGGACTTTATGCAAATCGTCCGCGATTTGGCGCCCGATGGGCTTAACCAACTGGAGACCATTCTCGGTCGCCCCGACCACGAGGAGAACAGCTAGCCGCCGACCTTTGTTCTCTTGACGCATCCGATACCGTCTGCCCCGGCGCAGACCCGAATCAGAACCTGACTCTCCCAGCCGGACGAGGCGCGTTCCCAATCGCCATTAGATGGAGTAAATCATGTCAAACTCGAAATCCCGCAGCGGGCAGAAATTCATCGCCCGCAACCGCGCGCCGCGCGTACAGATTGAATACGATGTCGAAATTTATGGCGCAGAGCGCAAAATCCAGCTGCCGTTCGTGATGGGCGTGATGGCGGATCTGGTGGGGAAAGCGGTCGATCCGCAAGCCAGCGTGGAAGAACGCAAGTTCATGGAGATCGACGTCGACAACTTCGACGAGCGCATGAAATCGCTGAAGCCGCGCGTCGCTTATCAGGTCGATAACACCCTGACCGGCGAAGGCAAGCTGAACATCGATCTGACCTTCGAAAGCATGGAAGACTTCTCCCCTGCCGCTATCGCCCGCAAGGTCGACTCGCTGGGCAATCTGCTGGACGCCCGCACCCAGCTTTCCAACCTGCTGTCTTATATGGACGGTAAGAACGGCGCCGAAGAGCTGATCTCCAAGATCCTGCAAAACCCGGCGCTGCTGCAATCCCTGACCGACGCGCCGAAGCCGGCGGTTAACGACGACAACAACGAGCGTGAGGATTAATCGATGAGCAACTCGCCTCAGCAACAAAATGCGTTGCAGACCACCGAGACTTTTTCCAGCGATGAATTCAGCGCGCTGCTGAACAAAGAGTTCCGGCCGAAGACCGATCAGGCCAAAGAAGCGGTCGAGAACGCGGTGAAAACCCTGGCGCAACAGGCGCTGGAAAACACCGTCACCGTTTCTTCCGACGCCTACCGCACCATCCAGGCGCTGATCGCGGAAATCGACGAAAAGCTGTCGCAGCAGATCAACCAGATCATTCACCACGACGACTTCCAGAAGCTGGAAGGCGCCTGGCACGGCCTGCATTATCTGGTCAACAACTCCGAAACCGACGAGATGCTGAAGATCCGCTTTATGAGCATTTCCAAACAGGAGCTGGGCCGCACGCTGAAGCGCTATAAAGGCGTGGGCTGGGACCAGAGCCCGATCTTCAAGAAAGTCTACGAAGAAGAGTATGGCCAGTTCGGCGGCGAGCCGTTCGGCTGCCTGGTGGGCGACTACTACTTCGATCACAGCCCGCAGGACGTGGAGCTGCTGGGCGAAATGGCCAAGATCGGCGCCGCCTCGCATTGCCCGTTCATCGCCGGCACCGCGCCGAGCGTGATGCAGATGGAGTCCTGGCAGGAGCTGTCCAACCCGCGCGATCTGACCAAGATTTTCCAGAACACCGAGTACGCCGCCTGGCGCAGCCTGCGCGAGTCGGAAGACGCGCGCTACCTGGGCCTGGTGATGCCGCGTTTCCTGGCGCGCCTGCCCTACGGCATCCGCACCAACCCGGTGGACGAGTTTGACTTTGAAGAAGAAACCGACGGCGCGACCCACGGCAATTACACCTGGACCAACGCCGCCTACGCCATGGCCGCCAACATCAACCGTTCGTTCAAAGAGTTCGGCTGGTGCACCGCCATTCGCGGGGTGGAATCCGGCGGCGCGGTGGAAAACCTGCCGTGCCACACCTTCCCGAGCGACGACGGCGGCGTGGACATGAAGTGCCCGACCGAGATCGCCATCAGCGATCGACGCGAAGCCGAGCTGGCCAAAAACGGCTTTATGCCGCTGGTGCACCGCAAAAACTCCGACTTCGCCGCCTTTATCGGCGCGCAGTCGCTGCAGAAGCCGGCGGAATACTACGATGCCGACGCCTCCGCCAACGCCCAGCTTTCCGCGCGCCTGCCGTACCTGTTCGCCTGCTGCCGCTTCGCGCACTACCTGAAGTGCATCGTGCGCGACAAAATTGGCTCCTTCCGCGAGCGCGACGACATGGAACGCTGGCTGAACGACTGGATCATGAACTACGTGGACGGCGATCCGGCCAACTCCTCGCAGGAAACCAAGTCGCGCAAACCGCTGGCTGCGGCGGAAGTGCAGGTGGAAGAGATCGAAGACAACCCGGGCTATTACAGCGCCAAGTTCTTCCTGCGCCCGCACTACCAGCTGGAAGGCCTGACCGTCTCCCTGCGCCTGGTGTCGAAGCTGCCTTCGCTGAAGCAAAACGACGCGTCCTGATGGACTGAAGTCAGGCCGCGATAGTGCGGCCTGGCTGATACATCAACCTCATCACAGGGAAAGAAAGATGAAGACAAAACGGTTTTATCTGGCATCGCTGTTGGCTGTCGTCTGCTCGCTCTCCGCCGCGCCGCCAGCTTTCGCAGAGCAGGCATCGATAGCGCATTTGACGTCCGATGATGTCAATCTGCCAGGCAGCGACTTTTTCCGTTTCTATCGCAGTGCAGATAAACAGGAAAAAGAGAAAGCGCGGATTTATTTGCTGGGCGTGCTGGACGCGACGGAAGGAAAAAGCTGGTGCCAATACAGCCAGCTACAAACTGTCACTCTGCAGGAGTTTGTGTTCGAATTCTTTAATAAACTTCCCGCTGCGCGCCTACACGAAAGGGCTGCCCCCCTGATTGAAGAGGCTCTGGCGACTCGCTTCCCCTGCAAAGGAGGCAAAGCATGAAACCTTTATATCGTCAGCTAAAAAGCAGCCATTACTCCTCTGATTACTCTAGCCCGGGATATTTGGCAGCAGAAGCCGTTTACGCCGAGATTGGTTATGAGCTTGATACGCTTCTAAAGCAAAACCCTGGTTATGCCAATACCTGTGCCGTCCGCATGAGCCTGGCGCTGTTGAAAGCCGGCATCAGCTTCAAAGGCCGTCTGCCAATCAAAAAAGGCACCTATAAGGGTAAAACGATTGAGCCTGGAGCCAAACTGCTGGCCGATCAGTTGCATCGCTCCAGTAGTTTTGGCAAAGCCAACATTTTCTTTAATGCTCCAGATGCAGAGAAGGGTATCGGCAATAAAAAAGGCGTCGTGTTCTTCAATAAAATAACCAACTATGATGGCGGACACATTGATCTTATCGAACCAGAAAACTCGCTATTGACCTGCCATTCCCATTGCTATTTTAACTGCAAAGAAGTCTGGTTTTGGGAATTAAGCTAGTGTTCCATCGGCTGACCAGTAAAAGCATGAGGTTTGGTTTAACTGCATGCTTGCTTATCGCCTCATTAAGGTTGCAAGCAGCGCCAAATCAGGATCCTGTGGCATTTATCAAACAGCTGCCTTATCACCAGGTCGTAAAAGAACTGGCATTGTCTCGCTGCCTGGCACAGGTCTCCGATTCGGATAAGGCATTCTCTCTTGATGCAGCCAGAACGGCGAATGCGATGAGAGAATGGATGCCATTCGACATCGAATCAGGTGATGAGAAAATCAATGTTCTCATCGGAAAATATAAATCCAGAATCAATGAGTTTCACAGTGAAACTAAAGACAGGAGTCAAGGCGTCACCTTGAACTGTCTGCGGTTGTACCATAGTTCTGAATTGGACAAGCTTTCCCGACAGCTCATTGCAGGCAATCCAGATCGCACGTGGAATCAAGATAACGCGAAATAATTAAGCATTGAGCCATTAGCACTTAATAGTGGCTCGGTAACCCGTACCGATAGTTTTCGGTATTTAAGAAGGTGCATGGCACAAGGATATAAATTGGTAATGCATTACCACACTTGCAATTCCTGCTGCTATTACCTGAGTTTTTCAACGTAACGTTAATACTACTGTTAACCCTTAATAAAGAGTGAAGAAACTATGGCTATTGATATGTTCCTGAAAGTTGAAGGTGCCAGCGGCGAATCCAAAGATTCGAATCACAAAGGCTGGACCGACATTACTTCTTTCTCCTGGGGCGCTTCTCAACCGGGCAATATGGGCGTTGGCGGCGGCGGTGGCGCCGGCAAAGTGTGCTTCAACGATCTGCACGTCAACGCGCTGATCGACAAGTCAACCCCGGCCTTGCTGAAACACTGCTCAAGCGGCAAACACCTGACCAAGATTGAGCTGTCGGTTTGTAAGGCGGGTGGTAGCCAGGTTGAATACGCAAAAATCACCCTGGAAGACGTGCTGGTCACCGCCGTGCAGTACACCGGCGCAGGCGGCGAAGACACCGTGGGTGTCACCTACTCCTTCCAGGCGGCGAAAGTGAAACAGCAATACTGGGAGCAGAGCGACAAAGGCGGCAAAGGCGCCGAAAGCAGCGCAGGTTGGAACATCAAGGAAAACCGCGAAGCTTAATCTGCATGCCCCCCCGGTTACGGCCGGGGGTTCATAACATGGATACAATGGAGAGTCAGGATGAAAAAACCTCTATTTGGGCCCGCATGGATTCGTTTTTCTGAAGTCAATATCAATGTAAAAAAAGTGGGTGCATTGATTGGTGGAAAAGTAGAAAGCAATATTGAGAACGGTATTTTTGAAAATGCTTGTCCTATTCGAATGAGTTATGTACTCAACTATACAGGCATACCAATTCCCTCTAACTCCGGTTATGCGACTGTGTCTGGTAAAGATAAAAAATGGTATCTTTATCGTGTTAACGATATGATTCTCTTTTTAGAAAAGAACTTCGGCAAGCCTGATATCACGGTGAAATCCCCTACACCAGTTAAATTTTCAGGTAAAAAAGGGATAATGGTTATACAAGGAAATGGCTGGCGAAATGCCAGAGGACATGTCACATTATGGAACGGTGACATTTGCTCTGACTCTTGTCATTTCATGGGGGATCCTGAGAATGGATCTTTTGTTCCTGAAGTCGCATCACTTTGGATATTAAAATGAAGACTACCCACATAGCCCTTGCTCTTCTTCTCGTTTCCCCTATGCTGCTTGCGGAAGATATAAAAATAGAAAACTTACCTCAAAGCGAAATTTATGAAAATTGGCTGGTTAGCCGCTGTATTGGGAAGTCTACTGACTCAGAAAAAACCAAGCAAGATGCTTTCCGTTCCGCTTCCGCCTATTTAGAATTCAGTAAACTCCCCATGGATGCATTCGAACAAGGCGAAAAACTGGCTGAACAGTACGCAAATAAAAATAGTCAAGGCTCAGTTAAAGGAAGTTATCATACTTTAGATTGCCTTTCGCTTCAGAGTTCCAGTGAGGCTAAAGCCATCTTCAAACGTTACTCTAATTAATAATTAATATTGTAGGTTGCAATTTTATAAAATCATCAACTTAAGCAAATTAGAGTTTTATTAATTATTTTCACTGGGTATTAGCCATCAAGCATTGAGATACTCATGCGCTGGTTATCTATTACTCTGCACAAACCATACGGATTTTGGAGTGTTGAGATGAAAAGAATCCTTATCTCCTTTTTTTGTCTATATGCCACTTGCGCTATAGCGCAGAAAAATCAAGAAGAGTCGATTGAAAAGTGGCCGCCGCAAGCGGCATACAGAAGCTATTTGCAAAACTACAAGGATATTGCTCTAACCTACTGCATTTCCGTCGCTTATAAGACATCACCAGAAGCCAGCAAAGATGCAATTGCCTCATCGAATGGAATCGATGCTTGGTCATACTATGCAATTCGTGATGAAGAATCCCCTATAATTGCACTGACAAAGCAGTACTTGCAAAAGAATTACAATGCTAAGGACGGAAAAAGCCGCTTAGACTTAATGAAGTGCATGGATATGTACCATAGTGAAGATCTTGACAAACTCGCGAAAGACTATGTACAGAGCCCTAATGATAATTGGGTGAAAGACAATCCGGTTAGAGTGAATGAAAAACCGTCTCGGAAATAACCAGTGAAAAGAATCTTACTGGCTGTGGCCATAGCCGTAACGTTGAACGCTAATGCAGCAACAAAAATTGACTACTCCCCTGCCGAATACCTCAAAAACTACGCGCTTAGCGTTTGTATCGCCGAGGGGTACTCAGCAAAAGAAGTCAAAAACGATGCCGCCGCCACCGCCAGGGGTTACATGGAGTTCGGCGATTATTCTCTGGAAGCGCATACCGCTGTCAGGGCGCTGGCAAAAGAATTTCTGGCAAAGCACTATGACAGCATGTCTGGGGAGCCGATGACGATGGCAAAGTGCATCGATCTTGTACATAGCCAAGCGTTGCAAGCCATCATCAAGAAGTACCAAGGGAAAGACGACAACTGATATCAGAATTAGTTATGAGAGAGCCGTTACCCTTGAGATGTTCAACGGAATTTCATTTCACCTTCTTATTCCATAATTATTTCAATTAATAACAAAAGCATTTCGTAAAATTAAGACTACAACAAGCCTTAGTGAACGAGTTAAGAAACAACTTAACGGCTTGCCAAAATATCCGCCAATTTTGGCAAGCCAAAGATCGAATCATTAATTATTGCACTACCTCCTAATCAGCAGGAATGCCTTATGCGATTTTCCATTGTAAAAAATAAAAGCGGCCAGGTTCCGCCGCAGAGCAGTTGCGATTTTCTGCCGCCGGGCGGCACCATCGGCCGCAGCGTGGACAACAACCTGGTGCTGCCGGACGAAGAGCGCGCCATTTCCCGCCTGCAGGCGATCGTGCATATTTCCGCTGACGGCGAATGCCGCATCACCAACCGCGGCAACGTTACCCGCGTGCTGCTGAACGACATTCCGCTGGAACGTGGCCGCCAGGTTGAACTGCAGGACGGCGACGTGCTCGGCATCGACGATTACCAGATTGAAGTCAGCGCGCTGCACCAGCACGCCGCGCCACAGGCTCAACCGGTGGCCAAGGCCGCCGCCGTTGCCGCTGCTGCGGCCCCAACAGCCGCCGCCAAAGAAAAATCCGCCGCGCCCATCCCCAACGAAATCTGGGACAGCCTGGTGGAAGAATTTACCCCGAATGCGCCGGCCGCCGTCACGCCGCCGCCGGTCGCCAATCCTGGCAACCACCCGCTGCTGGATACCCCCGCTCGCGAGCTGAACCCGGCCGATCCGCTGGCACAGCTGGCGGGCGATGTCGATCTGCGCCAGCTGCAGCAGCAGCAAACCGATCCGGCGGCGCTGTTCAACACCGACACCACCTTTGAGCGCGAACACATCCTGGCCGATACCACCCCCAGCGCGCTGCTGGCGGAGCAGGCTGCGCCAGCGCGGCCGGCAACCCCGGCTCAGAATGCGCAGCAACCGGAGCAAGAGCTGGATCCGCTGGCGCTGTTCGGCGGTTCATCCGCTCCCGCGTCGCCCGAGACGCTAAACAGCAACGATCCGCTGGGGCTGCTGATGGGCGGCGCCGTGCCGCTGGCTCAACCGGACGAGCCGGTACAGCCGCCCGCGCCGCCGTCTCCGCCTCCGATCGCCGCACAACCGCAAGCGCCACGCCCAGAGCCGACGCCGCCACCCGTGCAGACGCCTGAGCCACAGCCCCAACCCGTGCCGCAGTTCAACCAGCAGGAACCGCCTGCGCAACCGCCGCGCCCGCGCCAGGGCAACCGCCTTGGCATCGATCCGGTCGCCTACCAGTCCGCTCAACGGCAGCACGCCGCCGCGCCGAATGGCGACACCTTAGAGGGGCCGCTGCTGACGGCGCTGTTGCAAGGCATCGGCCTCGACGATCTGCAGCCGCAGCCGCACTTCGACGAACGGCAGATCCGCCAGGCCGGCCGCCTGCTGAGCCTGTTCTCGCAGGGCACCGTCGCCCTGCTTTCATCCCGCTCGATCCTCAAGCGCGGCGTGAAGGCCGAGATGACCATGATCCTCGACGAGGCCAACAACCCGTTCAAGCTGCTGCCTTCGGGCAAAACGGTGCTGATGCAGATGTTCGGCAGCCAGATGCCGGGCTTTATGCCGCCGGAGCAGGCGGTGCGCGATGCGCTGATCGACCTGCAGGCGCACCAACTGGGGATGATCGCCGGCATCCGCGCCATCATCGCCGCCATGCTGCAGTCGTTCAACCCGGAGCGCCTCGAAGAGGAAGCGCGCAAGGAAGGCGTGGCGCCGCGTCTGTCGCTGCCCGCTAACCGCAAGGCTGCGCTGTGGGACTACTTCGTGAAGAACTATCAGCAAACCTCCGGCGAAATCGAGGACGATTTCCACACCCTGTTCGGCGAAGCCTTCCTGCACGCCTATGACGTTGAAGTGAATCAATACAAAGACTCACAGACCAAACCGGACGCGTAATGAATATCACCATAGCCTCTACCTCCAACCAGGGCGGCCGCGCCTCCAACCAGGATCAGACCGGCGAGGTGCTCGGCAACCGCGCCGCCTGCTTCGTGGTGTGCGACGGCATCGCCGGCTTTCCGGGCGGCGATATCGCCGCCAAACTGGCGCGCGACACCATTTTGCAAAACTTCGACGGCGAAAAGCACCTGAACGCCCAAAGCATTCGCCAGCACATTACGCGCGCCAACGCCGCCATCCACCAGCAGCAGCGGCAGTCGGACGAATACAGCAAGATGGGCACCACGCTGGTCAGCCTGTTTATCGATCGCGATTACCAGCTGGCCTACTGGGCGCACGCCGGCGACAGTCGCCTGTACCTGTTCCGCCGCGGCTACCTGCATGCCGTCACCACCGACCACAGCCTGATCCAGCAGATGCAGGACGCCGGTTATCAGACCAACGGCATCAACAGCAACCTGCTGTATTTCGCGCTGGGGCTGAACGAAGAGCGCGACGCCACCTACAGCGACGTGCTGCAGCTGGAAGACGGCGACGTTTTCCTGCTGTGCACCGACGGCTTCTGGCACAGCTTCAGCCAGGCCGAACTGGAACAGTCGCTGCACATGGTCAACTCCCCCAGCGAGTGGATCGCCCTGATGCAGCAGGCATGGAAGAAAAACAATAACAGCGATAACTACAGCGCTATCGCCGTCTGGATTGGCTCACCGCAGGAAACCACCCTGCTGCATTCGCTGGCGGATGCGGAACGGTTTCTGAGCCGCGACTGAGCAGCGCACATTCACAGCAAGGTTCACTATGAAATATTGGATGCCGGGGCTCGTCGCCCTGATGGCGGTACCGACCGCGCAGGCGATGAACTATCGCCTGGTTTACTCCCCCAGCCAGAAGCTGGAAGTGTTTATCGATGACGTCAAAAACAGCAATCCCGAAAGCTGGTGCGGCAAGAGCATCCCGCTGCGCATCGTCTCGGCGCAAAGCCAAGATCCGGCGGTGCTGAACGACTTTCTGCCGCGCGTCGGCAATCTGTTGGAAAAGCAGTGCCCGAAAGCCGGCCACCTGCCCTGGACGCTGACCGACAAGCGCGGTGAAAAGCTGGCCAGCGGCGAAGCCGCCAAAGCTCGCGGCTGGAAACCGGTGGTCAAACAGGAGGCCGTCGAGCAGCCGGAAACCCCGCCGCAGCCGGCGATCCCTGCGGCGGTAGCCGTGACCTCTCCGCAGGCGGACACCGCGCCGCCTCAGCGTTTCAACCTGCCGCAGGGCTGCCACTTCCGCACCTTCTGGCATGACGACGCCAACGGCGGCGCGCTGTTCATTCCCGCCGGCGACGCGCTGCGCTGCGGCGAGGACGGCTGGCTGCAGGGCAGCGGCGCAGTCACGCTGCAACAGGGCGGCCAAACCCTCTCGCCGACGTTGTGGTTCCTGCAGGGCTATCCGCTGGCGCAGATTAACGGCGGCGATCGCCCGCTGACCGTCGTCAGCGCCAACGCCCAACGGCTGGTGCTGGGCGGTAACCCGCAGGCGCCGGGCAGCTTCCTGCTGCTGAGCTTCGAACCGAAGCTGCACGCCTGGGCGTTCAACGGCGAAGCGATCGTTGAAATGCCGCGCGTCGATGCCGCCGACGAGAACAAGGTCAAACAGCGCCTGCAGCAGGCGCAAACCGCCTGGCAACCGCTGCTGAGCGCCCCCGCTCCGCTTACCTTCAAGCTGGTGGAAAAGCTGGCCGCAGACCGGGTCGATCCCGCCAGCGGCAGCTACCTGTCGGTTAACGGCGCCACTCACTGATCATAAGGAAAGCCTGTGAAATCATTAGCAAGCATGCTGCAAGGCCAGTCGATCGGCGCGGCCATCACCGCCGTCGAAAACGAGATCAAGGGAAAACCGGCGGATGCCGACCTGCGCGCCGCGCTGGTGCAACTGCTGTGCCTGAGTGGCAACTGGATGCGCGCCAACGCGCAGCTGAAATCCTGGCAGGCGCTGAAACCAATCGCCCAACCGACCACGCTGCTGCTGATGCAGTCGGTCAACGCCGAGCTGCAACGCCAGGCGGTGTTCGCCGGCACGGCCGCGCCGGCGCTGCTGCGGCAGGATCAGCCCTGGCTGAAACTGATGGTGCAGGCGCTGCATCAGGATGCGCAAGGCGCAGCCGAACAGGCCCAGGCGCTGCGTGACGAAGCGCTGGAGGCCGCCCCGGCCGGCGCCGGGCGGTTAACGCTGGCCGAAGGCGACCAAGAACGGCAGCTGAGTTTCGACTGGCTGACCGACGGTGACGGCCGCCTCGGGCCGGTGTGCGAGCTGGCGCTGAACGGCGTTTACTACTGGCTGCCGTTTGCCGACATCGCCGCGATCCAGTTCCAGGCGCCGCAGAGCGCCATCGATCTGGTGTGGAGCCACGCGCTGGTGCGCCTCACCGACGGCCGCGAACAGGTGTGCCAACTGCCCGCCCGTTATCCGCTGGCCGAAGGCAGCGACGACGCGCTGCTGCTCGGCAAACGCACCGAATGGGAACCGCTGGGCGACGGCACCCACTATGCGGGGCTGGGCCTGAAAACCTGGCTCAGCGAAAGCGACGAATTCCCGCTGCACAGCCTGCGGCAGCTGAGCTTCGACGCGAGCGCCTGAACATGAACGATAAGCGCCCACCCCACTACGACGGCGGCGATCTGCGCCGCCAGGGCTATCGCTATCGTCAGGACAGCGAGCGCCTGACGTCGCGCGACAAAATGCAGCCGGTGCTGCTCGACATGCTGACCGACGACGAACCGCAGAAAAAGCAGGAAGCACAGGTGCGCAACCTGGTGTCGCACAGCGAGCTGCGCCGCCGGGTGCTGCGCGATCTGCAGTGGCTGTTCAACTGCGTCAACAGCGAATCCAATCTGGATCTCGGCGACTTTCCGCAGGTGCGGCGCTCCACCCTGAATTACGGCATCGCCTCGCTGGCGGGCAAGCGCATGTCGGATATCGAATGGCTCGACATTCAGCGCGCGCTGACCGAGTCCATTCTCCATTTCGAACCGCGCATTTTGCCCGAGGGGCTGCAGGTGCGCTGCATCTCGGACACCGGCTCGCTGGAGCTGCACAACGTGCTGTCGATCGAAATCAAGGGCCGCCTGTGGTGCGTGCCCTATCCGCTGGAGTTTCTGTTCCGTACCGACGTGGATCTGGAAAACGGCCACTTCGATCTGAAAGACATAGGGTAAGGCGATGGACAGTAAACTTTTAGACTATTACAACCGCGAGCTGGCCTATCTGCGTGAGATGGGCGCCGAGTTCGCCGAACAGTACCCGAAGGTCGCGGGCCGTCTCGGCATGCGCGGCATCGACGTGGCGGATCCCTATATCGAGCGCCTGATGGAGGGCTTCGCCTTCCTCACCTCGCGCGTGCAGCTGAAAATGGACGCCGAGTTCCCGCGCTTTTCTCAGCGCTTGCTGGAGATCATCTACCCCAATTACCTGTCGCCGACGCCGTCGATGGCGATCGCCGAGCTGCAGCCGGACAGCAGCAAAGGCGACATCAGCAACGGCTTCGTGGTGCCGCGCGGCACCATGATGGATAGCCAGACGCTGAAGAAAAGCGGCATCACCTGCAGCTATACCACCGCTCATGACGTCACGCTGCAGCCGGTGCGCATCGCCGGCGTCGAGCTGGGCGGCATTCCGGCCGATATCCCGCTGGCCTCGCTGGGGCTGCAGCACAGCGGCTGCGTCAGCGCGCTGCGCATTCGTCTCGAGTGCTACGAAAGCGTGACGCTCAACAACCTGCAGCTGGACCAGCTGATGTTTTACCTGGCCGGGCCGGACATGCAGGCGCAGCAGCTGCTGGAACTGCTGATGCAGCACAGCGTCGGGCTTGTCTGCCAAACGGTGGAGGCGCAGCCACAGCGGCGCGCGCTGGCGCTGGACGGGCTGCGGCAGGAGGGCTTCGCCGCCGAACAGGCGCTGCTGCCCAACGACCTGCGCAACTTCGAAGGCTACCGGCTGCTGCAGGAGTACTTCGCCTTCCCGACGCGCTTCCAGTTCTTCAGCGTCAACGGCCTGCGCCCGCTGCTGCAAAGCGTGCGCGAAGGGAAAAAGGCGCTGCGCCAGTTCGAGATCGTGGTGCTGCTGGATCGGCACGACGCCGCGCTGGAACGGGTGGTCGACGCCGCCCATTTGGCGCTGCACTGCACGCCGGTGATCAACCTGTTTCCGAAGGTCGCCGAACGCATCGCGATCAACGAAAAAAACCACGAATACCATCTGGTGGTCGACAATATCCGGCCGCTGGATTACGAAGTATTCTCGGTGCAGCGGCTCGGCGGCAGCGCCAGCGAAAAACGCTACGAGCAAGAGTTTCGGCCGTTTTACAGCACCCTGAGCGCGGACGACGGCAACTATGGCGCCTACTTCTCGCTGCGGCGCGAACAGCGCACGCTGTCGGAGCACGCCCGCCGCTACGGCACCCGCACCGGCTATGCCGGTTCGGAAGTGTTCGTGTCGCTGGTGGACGAGCGGCAATCGCCGTGGCACAGCGATCTGAAATACCTCACCGCCGACGTGCTGTGCACCAGCCGCGACCTGCCGTTGATGCTGCTGCAACAGGATCAGGGCAACTTCGTGATGCCCGACTCGATCCCGATCAAGCAGGTCTCGCTGCGCAAAGGCCCCACTCCGCCGCGCCCGGCGCTGGCCGAAGGCATGATCACCTGGCGGCTGATCAGCCAGCTGCAGCTGAACTACCTCAGCATGATGGACGGCGATCCGGAACAGGGCGCCGCCAGCCTGCGCCAGCTGATGGGGCTGTACGGCAACCTGAGCGAACCGGCGATCGCCAAACAGATCCAGGGCGTGCGCCACTGCAACCTGCGGCCGGTCTATCGGCGAGTGCCGGAGCCGGGCCCCATCGTGTTCGCACGCGGCATCGCCATCGATCTGACGGTCGATGAGCAGGCGTTCTCCGGCAACAGCCCTTACCTGCTCGGCAGCGTGCTGGAGCGCCTGTTCTCACGCCTGGTGGCGATGAACACCTTCACCGAGATGACGCTCTCCAGCCAGCAGCGCGGCGAAATCGCCCACTGGCAGGCGCGCATGGGCAAAAGGACGCTGATATGAGCGCGGAGATGATTGCCACCGAACTGGCGCCGCCGCAGATCAACGCGCTGTATCGCCTGCCGGACGACTTCTGGCCGCGGCTGCGCAGCGCGCCTTACAAGCACGATCTGTTTCAGCTGCTGCGCCGTATCGACGCCCAGGGCGGCCAACCCTACCTGCTGGGGCGCGCGCCGCTGCCGCGTCACGAGATGCTGCGCCTGGGCCAGGAGCCGTCGCTGTCGTTCGCGCCCTCCACGCTGGCGCAGGTGGCGCCGCGCGCCAACAGCCCGCTGCACGACGTCTCGATCTTCAGCTTCGGCCTGTTCGGCCCCAACGGACCGCTGCCGCTGCACCTGACCGAATACGTGCGCGAACGGGTGTACCACCATCAGGACACCACCCTGCTGGCGTTCACCAACCTGTTCCATCACCGGCTGACGCTGCTGTTTTACCGCGCCTGGGCCGACGCGCAGCCGACGGTGTCGCTGGATCGCCCGGACAACCGGCGCTTCGACGAATACCTGTCGAGCCTGATCGGCATCGGCCAGCCGGCGCAGCAGGAACGCGACAGCATCAACGCCCACGCCAAACATTTTATGGCCGGTCATCTGATTCGCCACAGCCGCGATCCGGAAGGCCTGAGCAAGATTTTGCAGCAGTATTTCAAGGTGCCGGTGCGCATTGTCGAGAACGTGCCGCACTGGCTGCGGGTGGAGCCGCGCGAGCAGGCGCGGCTCAAGGCCGGGCTCGGTGCACCGCGGCTCGGCGAGTCGGCCTTTCTCGGCATCGCGGTGCGCGATATTCAGCACAAATTCCGCATCGAGCTGGGGCCGATGCCGCAGCGGGACTATGACCGCTTCCTGCCCGGCGCCGACCTGTGCCGGCAGCTGCGCGACTGGGTGCGCCAATACCTGGGCATCGAGTTCGTCTGGGAAGTCCGTCTGATCCTGGCGAAGGAACAGGCGCACGGCCTCCAGCTCGGCGGCGCGCAACGATTGGGCCTGAGCAGCTGGCTGGCCGACGATCGGCGGCAACGCGATCTCGACGATCTGATCTTCAGCCCTGAACCGCTGGAAAATCCGTTCTGACCCTATTTCGGCCGGCGCCCTGCGGCGCCAGGCCACTCTGAGACCTGAGGAAAACCATGTCTGAAATCAGCCGCTCGGTATTATTTGGCAAACTGGATAGCCTGTTATTCACCTCTCTGGAAAGTGCGACGGCGTTTTGCAAGCTGCGCGGTAACCCCTACGTCGAACTGGCGCACTGGCTGCATCAGCTGATGCAATCGCCGGACGGCGATCTGCAGCAGATCGTCCGCCACTTCGCGCTGGACGAGGCGCAGCTGGCGCGCGACATCGTCGAGGCGCTCGACCGCCTGCCGCGCGGCGCCAGCGCCATCTCCGATCTGTCCGAGCACATCGACAGCGCGGTAGAACGCGCCTGGGTCTATGGCTCATTGAAATTCGGCGCGGCGCGCATCCGCGGCGGCCACCTGCTGCTCGGCATCCTGAAAACCTACAGCCTGCGCCATCTGCTGAAGGCCATTTCCCCGCAGTTCGAGCGCATCAACGCCGATCTGTTGATGGAACAGTTCGCCGCCATCACCGCCCACTCGGCGGAAAACGCCCAGGATGCGCCGGCGGAAAGCAGCGCCGAGAACGTATCCGGCGCGCCGCGCAGCGGTGAAAGCGTGCTGGCGCAGTATGCCCAGGACCTGACCGCCAAAGCGCGCAACGGCGAGATCGATCCAGTGGCCGGCCGCGACGAAGAGATCCGGCAAATCATCGATATCCTGATGCGCCGCCGCCAGAACAACCCGCTGCTGACCGGCGAGGCCGGCGTCGGGAAAACCGCGGTGGTGGAGGGCCTGGCGCTGCGCATCGTGGCCGGCGACGTGCCGCCGCAGCTGCGCGACGTGAAGCTGTGCCTGCTGGACATCGGCATGCTGCAGGCCGGCGCCGGCGTCAAAGGCGAGTTTGAAAAACGGCTGCAGGCGGTGATCGACGAAGTGCAGTCCAGCCCGACGCCGATCATCCTGTTTATCGACGAAATTCACACCCTGATCGGCGCCGGCGGCGCCCAGGGCACCGGCGACGCCGCCAACCTGCTGAAACCGGCGCTGGCGCGCGGCCAGCTGCGCACCCTCGGTGCCACCACCTGGTCGGAATACAAGAAATACATCGAGAAGGATCCGGCGCTCACCCGCCGTTTCCAGGTGGTGCAGGTACACGAGCCAAGCGAAGACAAGGCGCTGCTGATGCTGCGCAGCACCGTCAGCCCGCTGGAGCAACACCACCGCGTGCTGTTGCTGGATGAAGCGGTAGACGCCGCGGTGCGGCTGTCGCATCGCTATATTCCGGCCCGCCAGCTGCCGGACAAGGCGGTGGCGCTGCTGGATACCGCCTGCGCGCGCGTGGCGGTCAGCCAACACGCCGAGCCTGCCCAGGTCGAAGACTGCCGCCACCGCATCGATGCGCTGCAGATAGAGTTGGATATCGCCCGCCGCGAGGCCAAGGTGGGCATCGGCGATCCCCTGCGCCCGCAGGAGATTGAAGCCCAGCTGACCGCGCTGCGCCAAGAGTTGGAACAGTTGACCGACCGCTGGCAGCAGGAGCTGGCGCTGATCCAAGAGATCATCACACTGCGCGCCCAGCTGCACCGGCAGGAAGAAGAGTCTACTGAAGAAGAGACGCAGGCACGCCCTGACGCCGACGCGCTGCGCGCCCAGCTGGGCGAACTGCAGCAGCAGCTGAGCGCGCTGCAGGGCGAGGCGCCGCTGATCTTCGCCGCCGTCGACGCCAACGTCGTGGCGGCAGTAGTGGCCGACTGGACCGGCATCCCGCTGGGCCGCATGGTGAAAAACGAGATTGAGGCGGTGCTGCAACTCTCCGACACCCTGAACCAGCGCGTGATCGGCCAACGCCATGCGCTGGATCTGATCGCCCGCCGGGTGCGCACTTCGCGGGCGCGGCTGGACGATCCGAACAAGCCGGTCGGGGTGTTCCTGCTGGCCGGGCCGTCCGGCGTCGGCAAGACCGAAACCGCGCTGGCGCTGGCGGAAACCCTGTACGGCGGCGAGCAGAACGTCATCACCATCAACATGAGCGAATTCCAGGAGTCGCACACCGTTTCGACGCTGAAAGGCGCGCCCCCCGGCTATGTCGGCTACGGCGAAGGCGGCGTGCTGACCGAGGCGGTGCGCCGCCGCCCATACAGCGTAGTGCTGCTGGACGAAATCGAGAAGGCACACCCGGACGTGCATGAGATCTTCTTCCAGGTGTTCGACAAGGGCTGGATGGAGGACGGCGAAGGCCGCCATATCGATTTCCGCAACACCATCATCATCCTGACCTCCAACGTCGGCACCGAGCTGATCGCCGGGCTGTGCAGCGATCCGGAGCTGCTGCCGGAGCCGGAAGCGCTGAGCGGCGCGCTGCGCCAGCCGCTGCTGTCGGTGTTCCCGGCCGCCTTGCTCGGCCGCCTGCTGGTGGTGCCGTATTACCCGCTGACCGACGCCACGCTGGGCAACATCGTGCGCCTGCAGCTGGGGCGCATCCAGCGTCGCCTGGCGGAGAATCACGACATCGTCTGCACCTTCGACGACGCGGTCATCGAGCAGATCGTCAGCCGCTGCACCGAGGTGGAGTCCGGCGGCCGCATGGTCGACGCCATCCTGACCAACACCCTGCTGCCGCAGATCAGCCACACCCTGCTGACCGGCAGCGCCAACGACCAGCGCTATCGCCAGCTGCATATCGCGCTGCAGAACCACGAATTCATTTGTCAATTTCAGGCATAACGCCGCGGCCGCCGAGACGGCGGCCCTTTGAACACAGAGAGTCATCACTATGTCGGGAACCGGGATAACCAAACCGAATTCGAACAGCCTGCCGAGCGGCTATCGGTTCAACGAATTCGAGATCCAGGAAGCGATCGGCGAAGGCGGCTTCGGCATCGTCTATCGCGCCTACGATCACCAACTGGAACGCACCATCGCTATCAAAGAGTACATGCCGACCTCGCTGGCGAAACGCAACGACGATCTCAGCATCGGGCTGCGCGGCGAGCGCTTCGGCAAAACCTTCCAGGCCGGGTTGAACAGCTTTATTCAGGAGGCGCGCCTGCTGGCCCGCTTCTCGCACCCCGGCCTGCTGCACGTGCTGCGCTTCTGGGAAGAGAACGGCACCGCCTACATGGGCACCCAGTTCTACAGCGGCACCACGCTGAAGAACCTGCAGGCGCAGCAGCCGGAGAAAATCGACGAGGCGTGGATCCGTCGGCTGCTGCCGCCGCTGTTCAGCGCCATCAACACCATCCATCAGGAAGGTTACCTGCACCGCGACATCTCGCTGGATAACATCCAAATTCAGGAGAGCCAGCTGCCGGTGCTGCTGGACTTCGGGTCGGCGCGCAAAGAGATCGGCAACCTGTCGGACGAAACGGAGATCATGCTGAAGCCGGGCTTCGCACCGATCGAGCAGTACACCGAGAACAGCGACGGCGAACAGGGACCCTGGACCGATATCTACGCGCTGGGCGCCGTGCTGCACACGCTGATCGTCGGTTCGCCGCCGCCGGTCAGCGTGGTGCGCAGCATCGAAGACAGCTATCAGCCGCTGGCCGAGCGTCGCCCCGCCGGTTACTCGCCGGAGCTGTTGCGCACCGTCGACCGCGCGCTGGCGCTGAAGCCGGAAGACCGCCCGCAGACCATCGATGAAATGGCCGAGCTGTTGCATCTGCCGATCGCCGATGAAAACGAAATCATCAGCACGCCGGCCGGCGCGCCGGAGAACCTGCTGGTCGCCGCCAACCCGGCCGCTGCAGCCGCAGCCGCCGGCGCCGTTACCGCGCGCAGCACCCGATTCTCGCGGCCGATGATGGCCGGCGCCGGCGTCGCGGCACTGCTGGTGATCGGCACCGTCGCCTGGCTGAGCGGCGGCAAAGACAATGCCCAGGCCGTAGCGCAAAATACCGAGGCGTCACCGGCGCAGAAAACTCTGACGGAGCAGCCGAGCGCGCCGCAAACCGCGCCATCTGCGCCGGTGGAACCAGAAAAGGCGGCGCCGCCACCGCAGCCGGTGGCGCTGGTGTACTTCAAACTGCAGCCGGGCGAACAGGTCAGCCTCGACGGCAAGCCGCAGCAGGTAACGCCGGGTGAAAACGGCTTCGCCAGCCTGAATCTGGCGCCGGGCCGTTATCAGCTGGAGATCCGCCACAACGATCGGCTCCGCCGGCAGCAACTCAGCATCGACACCGCCGGCACCTGGCTGGTCAATCCGGCCACCGCCGGTTAATTCCGTTCTGAAGCCCCGCCGCGGCGGGGTTTCCCCTATTTCATGAGACTGACGCACCGCTGCCCACCCTCATTGGCCGCGCGGCAAGGCCGCTGCAACGCTGGGGTAAGCAGAACACGACGTCAATCACAGAGGACGTTCTCATGTTGGATCGCATTATTGCGCACACGCCGCTGGGCCAGGAGCAGCTGCTGTTCCGCTCACTGGACGGCATCGAAGCGCTTTCCACCCCTTTCGACTTCTCTATTGAACTGCTGAGCACCGACGCGCGGCTCGATCGCAAAGCGCTGCTCGGCCAACCGCTGACGCTGGAGATCCCGACTCAGGGCTTTCTCAGCGCCCCGCGCTACCTGAACGGCAAGATCACCGCCATCGCCGTCAGCAGCGAAGAGATCGGCGGCACCCGCTACGCGGTGTATAGCCTGCACGTGCAGCCGGATCTGTGGCCGATGACCAAGGATCGCAACTTCCGCATCTTCCAGGAACAGACGGTGCCGCAGATCGTCAAGACCCTGTTGGCGGAGCACAACGTGCAGCTGGAAGATCAGCTGACCGGCGACTATCGCCTGTGGGGCTACTGCGTGCAGTACAACGAAAGCAGCTTCAACTTCATCAGCCGCCTGATGGAGTTGGAGGGCATCTATTACTATTTCAAACATGAGATGGGCAAACACACGCTGGTGCTCGGGGATGCGCCCCACCACCACCAGCCCTATCCCGGCTACGAGATGATCCCCTATCACCTGACGCCGTCCGGCGGCAGCACCAGCGAGGAAGGCATCAGCCAGTGGACGTTGTCCGATCGCGTCACGCCGGGCATCTACAGCCTGGACGACTACGATTTCCGCAAGCCGAACGCCTGGCTGTTCCAGGCGCGGCAAAACCCGGTCTCGCCGACGCCGGGGCAGATTGACGTCTACGACTGGCCGGGCCGCTACACCGAGCATCAGCAGGGGGAGTTCTACGCCCGCGTGCGCCAGGAAGCCTGGCAGGCCGAACATCAGCAGATCCGGGGCACCGCCACCGCGCTGGGCATCGCTCCCGGCAGCACCTTTACGCTGTATAACGCCCCGCACGCCGACGACAATCGCGAGTACCTGACGCTGCAGGCCAACTACCATCTGAAAGAGAACCGCTATGCCAGCGGCGATGATCAAAGCAGCGAACACCGTATCGACTTCATCGTGCTGCCGGCGGACGTGCCCTGGCACCCGCCGCAGCAGGCCACCTGGCCGAAAACCCACGGGCCGCAGACCGCCCGGGTGGTCGGCCCGGCCGGCGAATCAATTTGGACCGACAAATACGGCCGCATCAAGGTGAAATTCCACTGGGACCGCTTCGGGCCGAAGGATGACGGCAGCTCCTGCTGGGTGCGCGTCTCCAGCGCCTGGGCCGGCCAGGGCTACGGCGGCGTGCAGATCCCGCGCGTCAACGACGAAGTGGTGGTGGACTTTATCAACGGCGATCCGGATCGGCCGATCGTCACCGGGCGCGTTTATAACGAAGCCAGCATGCCGCCGTGGGCGCTGCCGGCCGCCGCCACCCAGATGGGCTTTATGAGCCGCACCAAGGACGGCACCGCCGACAATGCCAACGCCCTGCGCTTCGAAGACAAGGCCGGCGCCGAACAGGTGTGGATCCAGGCGGAACGCAACATGGACACCCAGGTCAAAAACGATGAGAGCCACACCATCAATAACGACCATACCCACCTGGTGGGCGGCAACCAGATCAAACGGGTGGTGCTCAATCAAGCCACCGGTGTCAAAGGCGATGCCTCCGCGCTGACCGGCAAAACCCGCAGCGACGCCGTGGTTAACGCCTTTACCCTCGGCTCCGGCGAATCGCTGCGGCTGGAGTGCGGCGAAAGCGTGATCGAGCTGCTGGCGAACGGCCAAATCAACATCACCGGCACCAGCTTCAATATCACGGTGAAAGAGGACGGAGCGATCAATACCGGCGGCCAGCTGGATCTCAACCAGCCCGGCGGCGCCGCACGCACCGCCGCACCGGGCGGCGGCCATCAGGCGGCGATCCAGGGCGCCGTCGATCAGCTGTTCCCTAAAGAGTAGCCAAGTGGTACGCCGGGAAAGCCGGTTAACGCCGCCCCCCGGGCGGCGGCAGCGGCGCCGGCTAAACCGGCTGCCGCTGTAACCCCTTTTAGCAACGAGGTGAATGAGCTGGCGGCAAAGTCACCGACGTTGAGCCGCGATCTAGATAAACTCAAAGCTCAAGGCTGGGGGATTAAACCCGGTACAATGGGAAAAGGAACCTTTGTCGAACGCCAAGATCAAGTGATTGTTATTGATAGCAACCATTTGCATAATCCCCTTGAGACCGTGCAATCCCTCGCTCATGAGAGCGGACATGCTCTCTACACGCCAAAAACGGATCTGACATCTCGTGAGACCTACCTCAACAGTATGTTACGTGATGAAGGGGCCGCAACGCTTAAAAACATTGAGGTTCAACGCGAAATTTTCGCTAATACGGGTACTGACATCGGTATTGCTGGCAACCCTGAAAATCAAGCGGCCTACAATGAAATTTATGAGAATCTAAAGAGTGGTACAAAGACACGGCAACAAGCTGAAGAGAGTATAGGTAGGATTTTTGGCCGAGGGGAACGCACCTCAAACACGGGTGAGCTGTATGAAGACTATTATGGCGGATGGTATGATAAATACGTCTCTAAAAAATAAATTTATTTTATCCACTCTACTCACATCAAGCTTATGTTTTGCACAAGGTGGTAATATGGAAAACACAAATCTATGGGAGTTTATTGAAAAAATTAATCATCAACTTTCTCTTCCCCATCCAAAGTTAGACACACTCATTCCGCAGCCGTTAGACAATTATGATGAGAATGAATATGTTAAATTCTATAGATCTTCCGGATTCTCTATCAGCGCAGATGTAAAAGTCACCCAACTGACATTTAGAACCCACAAGTCATCAGGCAACAAGATAGTTTTACTTTCCATGGATCTTTCCGGTTATTGTATCGAGCTAAAAACGGTCAAAAAGCACTACCCAAACCTGACATTCAGTGACTTTCCTCGGGGCCACTCCGTGGATGAAGTAACCAGCCTTACGACCCCACCTGATGAGCACGGTAAAACGATTACATTTAGTTTTGCGGAAAGAAACCCAGACTGCCTGAGTAAAGTCACATTTAACCTGGAATGAGTTCCCCGTAAAGACGGCTTATATGAACAAAACACTTCTCTTTTTACTGTTTATCACATTCAACACCATGGCGGCCGTCAACTGCAGCACACTAGACCAAGCAGCTCAGACTCACTCAACGCATATTGAAAACTCAAATAATGGGTTTTCTGTTATCGGCAAAGGACGTTTATATTTTCACTCTGCCCCCGACTTAAGATGTAAAAGAAGTAAGGTATTTATTATACCTAACGATAAGGTCAATGCTTACCTCGACTACCACGGTTACTATTACGTTATGTACTTCAATCGTAAAGGAGAACAAGTTGAGGGATGGGTAGATAGCAACCGACTAAAGGAAAACAGTACGGGTATAGATCCGATAGAAAAATAAATTTTTACTCTCACTCGTCTGCTCACGATGCTTAAACCAAGCGGAATAACAATCACAGGCTGAATCGATATATCCCATCGATTCAGTCCAGCGTGTCATCAATTATTCTGACATGGGGAACGAGATGATAAAAATACACACCTCCTCTTGTTTTTATAACACTCAACACAATGACGGCGGACAACTCCCGCCTACCAGACCAAGCCTCTAACCTCACTCCATCAGAAGAATTTTTAAAGTTATCAAGCGAGTGATTTATGTTCAAAAAGATCTTATTACCTGCATTATTTACTGCTTCTTTACTCTGTTCCATTGAATCCACAGCAGCGATAAACCTGTTGCAATATAACAAAATTAGCACAGTAAGCGGGCTTGTTAACGATAAAGCAGTCACTGACAGTCTCAAAAGCACACTGGGTCAGGACTATGAGAAATACATCAGCAATTTTGATGTTTTCGGTGAACCTCATTCAGTCCCTGGCGGGGGGGTATTTGCTGAAGGCTGGCTGAAGGATCTTTACCTGGAAAGTGCCTCTGCTTTGGTCATCAATCCCGATGGGAAAATTTATGCTGCCTGGGTTGTACCTGACTCTGATGTCATAAATTACAAATCTTCTGATAAAGATGCCCCCATGAATAAGGAGATTCAGCATTGGGCTGAACGCTTCAAAAACATGCAATTCGCCACAATCAACGAAAGAAAAAAGATGAGGGCGACAAAAGAATATTTTGATACGCAGTCATTCTCTATCAAACTCACGACCATTTGCTCCAGTAAAGGCGATTGTAATGATGCAACTTACTATGGAAAACGTAAAAAAGATGGCGCCGCTTTAACTTTACAGGGCAAAGCGACACGAGCTGATTGCAATACAGCCCCATGCCCAATCATTGGTTATGAATTTAAAAACGCATCAACAACTTATATGCTCAGTAAAACTGATAACACCCTGACAGTCATAAAGGATGGTAAAATATTAATGAATCAGAAAGGGGAGTGGGTGAAATAGTCACCGAATAATCTCCAAGCAGTAAGATGGGCCTTGGCCGATATGTAAATACCGCCATCGGGATTATCCCCCATCTTTCCGCCGCTCCTTCATCGAACAGGAATGACAATCACAGGCTGAATCGGCACATACTATCGATTCAGCCTTTCTGCGCATCACCCCACCCTCACCACTTCTTCACCGTCTGGTAAATATCGAGGTCGAAATAGCCGTCGGCTTCGCAGTCGTTGAGATAGTGTTCGTAGCTCACCCCCTCAACCGGCTGGTAGCCGCTGGCCGGCAGCAGCTTCTGATAGAACTCGCCCCACACCCGCTCGAAATCGCCATCGCTGATGCGCACGTGGTAGACCGCATACTGCCCGGCGGGCAGCGTCTGCACGGTCACGCCCTCGCTGCCTGCCGGCAGCGCGAAATCGTCCGCCACGCTTATCACTACGTCGGCACGCAGCTTTTCCGGCGCCACTTCCGCCGGATCGTCCCAATACAGTACCAGCCATTTGCCGAACGGCACGCCGTGGCGCTGCCGCCATGCCAGCAGTTGCTGCGAGCCCTGCGGGATCGTCTGCGGATACGGCCCCACGACTCTGACCCCCACCACCTTCTCCGCCGCCTTATCGATAATCCTCACGCTCATTGCCCTTATCCTCCCACGTTATTTCAGGCGCCAATTTCGGTGCGCACGTCCAGCAACTCGGGGAAAAAGGTCAGGTCCAACGCCTTTTTCAGGAAGCTGACGCCGCTGGAACCGCCGGTGCCCGACTTAAAGCCGATGATCCGCTCCACCGTTTTCATATGGCGGAAGCGCCACAGGTGGAAGCTCTCTTCGATATCCACCAGCTTCTCCGCCATTTCATAGGCTTCCCAGTAGGTTTGCGGGTTGTCGTAGATCACTTTGAACGCCGGCAGCAGATCCGGGTTGCGCTGGTAGGGCTGCGTCCAGTCGCGCTCGAGGCACTCCTGCGGGATCGGCAGGCCGTGGCGCGCCAGGTACAGCAAGTATTCGTCGTACAGGCTCGGCGCTTCGAGGATCGCCTTCAGCGCCGCGTGTTTTTCCGCATCGCTGCTGAACACCGCCAGCATCGCCGCATTCTTGTTGCCGAGCAGGAACTCGATCGAGCGGTATTGATGCGACTGGAAGCCCGACGAGCTGCCCAGCACGTCGCGAAACTCGACGTATTCCGACGGCGTCAGCGTTTCCAGCACCGCCCACTGTTCGAACAGCAGCCGTTGGATCTGTTTGACGCGCGCAAGGATTTTGAAGCAGTGGCTGAGTTTGTCCTGCTGCACCAGCCGCACCGCCGCTTGCAGCTCGTGCAGCATCAGCTTCATCCACAGTTCGGAGGTTTGGTGCTGTATCACGAACAGCATTTCGTCATGATGCGGCGGGTTGGAGAGCGGGTGCTGGCAGTCCAGCAGCGAGTCCAGGCACAGGTAGTCGCCGTAGCTCATGCGTTTGGAAAAATCGGTGACAATCGCGCTTTCTAATTCCCGTTTGTTCATCTGTGATCTCCGTTGCGCCCAGCGCCCCATCGGCCTGGAACGTGCCGCAAAGAGAAAACAATAGTACAGAACCCGCCGCCCCGAAGGGCGATAAACGAGAGGTGCTTCGCAGATCTCACTCATCTGCGCCGCCCCTCTCGCCCCGCTTTACCCTATCAACCCAAACAGATCGTTGAGCGACTCGCTCATGGTCGGATGGGTAAACAGCTGATCGCGCAGCCGGGTATAGGGCAGCCCGGCGTCCATCGCCGTTTTGACGATGTTGATCATCTCGTGGGCATCGCGGCACAGCAGCGCCACGCCGAGGATCTGGCCGGTCTGCGCATCGACCACCGCCTTCAGCAGGCCGCGCGTGTCGCCCAACACGCGGGCGCGCGGGATCGCCGCCGCCGGCAGCGTGGCGACCTTAATGTCGCGCCCCTGCTGCCGGGCCTGATCTTCGCTGAGGCCGATGCGCGAGAAGCTGGGTGTGATGAACACCGAGTAAGGCACTGCGCCGCGATCGGCCGTGCTGCGTTTACCCGCGCCGAACAGGCTGTCGCGCACAATGCGGAAATCGTCCAGCGAGATATAGGTAAACTGCGGCCCGCCGTTGACGTCCCCCAGCGCCCAGATATGCGGCACGCTGCTGCGCAGCTGCGCATCCACCCGCACGGCCCCACGCTCATCCGTCTCAACTCCGGCGCGCGCCAGCTGCAAACCGGCGGTGTTCGGCACGCGCCCGGCCGCCACCAGCAGCGCATCGAACGACTGCACGCCGCCCTGATGCACCACCTCAACGCCCCCTTCCACATCGCGCACCTGCTTCACGCCGGCGTTAAACGTGAAGCTCACCCCGGCGTCGCTCAGGATTTGCTGTATCGCCTGCGCCATATCGCGGTCTTCCCGGCCGAGCAACGCGCCCGCCTCTTCGAATACCGTTACGGCGCTGCCGAACTGCGCGAACATCGAAGCGAACTCCAGCCCGATATAACCGCCGCCGATAATGCCCAACCGCGCGGGCCGCTGCGTCAACTGCAGCAGGCCGGTGCTGTCGTAACTCCGCTGCGAACGATCCAACCCGTCGATCGCCGGCCAGCGGCTGACGGCCCCGGTGTTGATGAAGATGCGCTCGCCGCTCAGCACCTGCGTTCCCGCCGCACCCTGCACGCTGATGCGGTGCGGATCGATAAACTCCGCCCGTCCGTCGATCACCGTGACCTGTTCAAGCCCCGCCAGGTTTTGGTAGTTTTTCTCCCGCAGCAGACCGGTCACCTGCCGCTTGCGCGCCATCGCCTGGCTGAACGCCTGTTCACCCGGCCCGTGAAGCTCGGCATCGTGCACCAGCGTTTTGGTCGGGATGCAGCCGATGTTGATGCAGGTGCCGCCATACATCTGCACCGACGCTTCCACCATCGCCACGCGCCATCCCTGCCCGGCCAGAAAGGCCGCCAGCGTTTTGCCGGCCTTGCCAAAACCGATGATAATCGCCTGATAATCGTACATTGTGTCGCCTCGTCTCGTGATGTTCATCGCCGTTCTATCAGCGTATTGCGGCCTCAACTAACCGCTCCAGCGGCCTCAGCGCCGCGATCTGTCGTTCGTCGGCCCCGGCGCTCCGTTTCAGACTTTCCGCCGGGTGGTAGCTGACCTGCGTTTTGCCCCGTTCGTCTTGCGCAATCAGCACCCTGAACGGCAGATCCAGCGCCAACGCCGGCCGCGCCAGCATCAGCGGCGTGCCCGCCAGCGGGTTGCCCAGCACCAGCACCGTGGTGGGCGGCATCGTCAGATGATGCTCACGCGCCGCTCTCGCGTGATCGAACTCGGCAAACAGCGTCACGCCCTTCTGCTCGGCCGTGCTGATAATGCGCTGACGCGTTTCCTGATAAGCGTAGGCGCTCTCTACCGTTCGGGTTTCTTGCCCCATTGTCCCCTCCGCCACTGCAGAACAGGCCAGCAGCATCAGGCTGCCGGCCACGGCCCGGTTCATGACGCTCATGCGACCTTCCCCCGCCACTGTTTCTCGAGCACACTGCGCGCCGAATCCGCCATGATCATCACCGCACCCGCCAGCATCAGCGTGTCCTTCAGCACCAGGCGCCCGGCGCCGGAGAGATAAGGGAAGCCGTGATGCGCATCGCCCAGCGCGGGCACCCAGGCCTCCGGGGTGGTGATCAAAAAGGTCAGCGTCACCAGCGGCGTGCAAAAGGAGAGCATGCCGCCCAACAGCCCCAGCCATTTGGAGAACGGGTTGGCGAGCACCAGCAGCGCGATCGCCACCTCCACCACGCCCAGGCCGTTGGAGAAGCCATAGGTATTGTTGGCCTGCTGCCAGGCGCGGGCGTCGAGGTTCAGTTCGCCTTCGTGCGTCAGGTGCGCCTGATAGTCCTGCGGCATGTCATAGAAAAACGACATCAGCGGGCTGTTGGCGACGAACGGCGTGATGCTGTCCGCTTCGTAAGGGATGAATTTGAGCAAGCCAATCCATAAGAAGACGATGGCGATGCTGAGGCGAATCAGCGTTAATCCCAGCTTGTCGCCCTTGCTCAGAAAGAATAGTATTTTCATTACCGGCTCCATGTCATTGATAACTCATGCATCGCAGCGGCGCCCTCCGCATCGCTGCACTATCGAACCGATCTTAGTGCTTCGCATTACGCCGGCCCATTGCCGAAACAATCAGCTTCTTAGCCAGGAGTCTCAAAATGGATCCGCTCAGCCAACTGTTGATGCTTAACGACATGCGCGGTTACGTGGCGCGTGATTGCCATTTCAGCGGCGAGTGGCGCTCGCCGCATGCCGCCGGGGAGTGGAGTCAGATCCGCTGGCACATGGTGCTGGCGGGCAGCTGTCGGCTGGAGATCCCCGGCGGCCGCCCGGTACCGCTGGAGCAAGGCAGCCTGCTGTTCTTGCCGCACAACTCCGCCCATCGCCTGCTGCCGGAGGGGGCCGACAGCGCCACGCACCTGCTGTGCGGCGTGCAAATCTTGCCGCACAGCGCATCGCCGCTGCTGGCGAGCCTGCCGGAATGTTTGCTGTTCAACAGCCGCCAACAGGGGCAGCTGGCGCTGCTGCAGGCGACCGGCCAGCTGCTGAGCGATGAGTTCAGCCAACAGGGCCAGGGGCACAACGCCATTGTCAGCCAGACCATGGCGCTGCTGTTCGCGCTGGCGATCCGCGCCTGGCTGGCCCAGCCGAATCAGAGCGGCAATCTGGTCGCCGCGTTGCTGCATCCGCAGTTGGGCAACGTGGTTGAACAGATGCTGCGCCGCCCGCAACACCCCTGGACGCTGGTGGAACTGAGCGAACGGGCCCATATGTCGCGCGCCAACTTCGCCCGCGTCTTTCGTCAGGTCACGCAGCAAACGCCGCTGCAGGCCCTCACCGCCATCCGCATGCAGCTGGCGGCCCGGCTGCTGGCGCGCCAGGCGTTGCCGCTGAGCCGTATCGCCGAACAGGCCGGCTACTCGTCGGAGGTGGCGCTGCATAAAGCCTTCACCCGCCACTTCGGCCTGACGCCGGGAAAATTCCGCCAGCAGGCCGCCGAGACACCGCCGGACATGTGCCCCATCTCGGCATAACCTCCCGCCCCGCCTTACTGTTTAGTAAACAACGTGGCCGCCGCCTGATGATTCTCACAAATGCGCGATCCCATGCGCGCGGTGCCCCGGTTGTGGCTTGCCTGCGGCCGGCTTCCCTTATAGATTGCAGGCTAATGGCAGGCAGCAAGGTATCGGCAAATGGCAAATATTCGTGATGTCGCACGGTTGGCCGGCGTGTCCATCAGCAGCGTGTCGAACCTGCTGAATAACCGCAGCCACCAGATGAGCGCGCAGACCCGTGAGCGCATCGAACAAGCGATGGCGACCCTGGGATACCGGCCGGCCCGGGCGGCGGCGGTGCCCGCACCGCAGGCTAAGATCATCGGCCTGCTGCTGCCGTCGATCGTCAACCCGAGCTTTTCGGCGCTGGCGCATGCGATCGACGGTGCGGCGCGGGCTCACCGCTACCGCGTCTTGCTCGGCAACGCGTACCGCCAGGAACAGGAAGAGGCCGCGTTTATCGACGATATGTTCCTGCATGGCGTGCGCGGCATCATCGTGGCGGCGAGCGACATTCGCCAGACCCATTTTGTTCGGGCCGCCGAGCGGGGCATGAAGATCGTCAGCTACGACAATCCGTTTCCCGAACGGGCAGCCATCGATACCCCGCTGTTCGACAGCGTCTCGATGGACAATGTCGCCGCCGGGCGCCTGGCCGCGCAGCACCTGCTCGAACGCGGTTGCCGACACATCGTGTTCGCCACCGAAGCGACGCTCACCGTCGGGCGCAGCCACAAAATCGACGGTTTTCTGAGTGCGCTGGGGCACAGCCTGAGCGAACGCCAACGGGTGATCGAAGGCAAAGCCAACAGCGCCTACGGCGACACGGAAATGTTTGAATTGGGGCTGACGCTGGCGCCGCGCGTGCTCGCGCTGACGCCGCGCCCGGACGGTATCGTGGCGATTAACGATGCGCTGGGCATCGGGCTGATGGTGGGGGTGCGCGCCGCCGGCGTCCAGGTACCCGCAGACATCTCGGTGATCGGCATCGATAATATCGCGCTGGCCGGCCTGGCCGAACCGGGGCTGACGTCCGTCAGGCCGCCGCTGGCGGAGATGGCGCAGCTGATGGTCGAGCGCCTGATCGGCCGCATCAACAATGATGCGCAACCGCCCGGCGAGTTTCTCTTCCCGCCGACGGTCATCAGCCGGCGCTCGGTCAAAGCCGCCGGCTAACTGAAATAACAGCGTCTTCCCAGGCGATGCGCAGCGGCATCGTCCGGATCGGTGTCAGCCAAAAACAAAGGAAAAGGCCGTCGCGCTTAAGGGATGCCCGCGCCTCAATGAATCAGCGTCGTGCCGTTATTTAACGTTCAGCTCAGGGTTATGGGCCGGGCCTCTATTATTCCGATTAACCACATTGGAAATATCAAAATGAAAATAAGCAAGCCGCAGGATATTGAACGCAGCGCTATCAAGAAATTGACGCTGCATATTGTCCCCCTCATGATTTTATTGTATTTCCTGGCCTTTCTCGATCGCAATAACATGGCCTACGCCGCCAAAGCGCTGGAAGATAACCTGGGCCTGACCGCCTCGGCCTTCGGCTTCGCCTCCGGGATTTTCTTTATCGGGTATTTTCTGTTTGAAATACCCAGCAACGCCGGCACCATTAAATTCGGCCCGCGCATCTGGTTCGCCAGAATATTAATTTCCTGGGGCATCTTCGCGACCCTGCTCGGCTTTGTACGCACGCCGCTGGAGCTGTATATCTGCCGTTTTATGCTGGGCGTGTGCGAAGCCGGATTCTTTCCCTCGGTGGTGTATTACTTCACGGTGTTCTTCCCGGAAAAATACCGCACCAAAATTCTCGGCATGTTCATCATCGTCCAGCCGCTGTCCAACGCCGTCGGCTCGCCGATTTCCGGCTTTATTCTCAATATTCAGCATGATTGGTTCGGGTTCGCTCCCTGGCAGCTGCTGTTTATCCTCGAAGGGCTGCCGCCGATCGTCATCGGCCTGCTGATCCCGTTCCTGATCAAGAACTCGCCCAAGGACGTCGGCTATCTGAACGTGGAGGAAAAGGCCTGGCTGATGAGCAACGCCGGCCGCTCCAAATCCGGCTCTAAAATCACGCTGGGCGACTTCCTGAAAGGGATTAAAAACAAGAAATACCTGCTCTACGCACTGCTCAACTTCGGCATGGTGTGCGGCATTTATGGCTTCGGCACCTGGCTGCCGTCGATCATTACCGCCCTTTCCGGCAGCGATATCTTCCGCGTTAGCCTGCTGGCGCTCATTCCCTACGGACTGGCCGCGCTGCTGGTGTACCCGTGGAGCCTGTGGGCCAGCAAAACCAAAAAGCTTGGCGTGTTCGCCGGCCTCAGCATGGTGGTCGCCGCTATCGGCCTGATGGGGGCGGTGACATTTTTTAAATACGATCCGCTCGTCGCGCTGTCGTTCCTGTGCATCGCCGCCATCGGCATCTACACCGCCGTACCGCCGTTTTTATCCATGCCCGCCAACATTTCCACCGGCGCGGCCGCGGCCGCCGGGCTGGCGGTGGTCAGCTGCATCGGCAATATCGGCGGCTTCGTCGCGCCTTATGCGGTGGGCGTATTGAACGATCTGACCGGCAGCAGCGCGCCGGGGCTGTTTTTCCTGGCCTCGTGCCTGCTGGCCACCGGGTTGATCTGCATTTTCTACTGCGCGAAACAGCGTGAAGGCGTCATCAATGCTTAACGAACAATAAGGAGTCAATCATGGGCGATCTTGCAGGCAAAAAGGTCTTTATCACCGGGGCGGAACAGGGCATCGGCCGCGCCACCGCAGAGCGGTTGATCAAGGCCGGTTGCGACATCTATTTTCACTATCACAGCGACGAAAGCGGCCCCAAAGCGCTGGTGGCGCTGGCCCATTCATTGGGGCAAAAGGCCGCTTACGGCTACGCCGATCTCATCGATACCGACGAAACGCTGCGCTGCGTCTCGGCCGGCGCCGAGTTTCTCGGCGGCATCGACATTCTGGTCAATAACGTCGGCGGCATCGTCGGGCGCAAATGGTTGGGCGAGATCGAGCGCGCCTTTTGGCAAACCGTAATCGACGTGAACATGACCACCATGCTGAACGTGACCCAGAGCGCGCTGCCGTTCCTGAAGGCGGCAAACGGCGCCAGTATCGTCAACCTGGCCTCGCAGGCCGGCCGCGCCGGCGGGCACTCCGGCTCGCTGGTCTATTCCGCCACCAAGGGTGCGGTGCTCACCTGGACACGCTCGCTGGCAGCGGAGCTGGGCGAATACGGCATCCGGGTGAACGCGGTGGCCCCCGGCCTGATCCTCGGCACCCGCTTCCATAATCGCCACACCACCCAAGCATCGGCGGAGGAAACCGTTCGCGCCATCCCGCTGGGCCGCGCAGGCACGCCGGACGACGTGGCGCGCGCCATCGCCTTCCTGGCGGCGGAATACGACGGCTTCATCTCCGGCGCCACCCTCGACATCAACGGCGGCATCTACCGCATGTAGTTCAACCGCGGGCGGCACGGCTGCCGCCCTCTCATTCAGGAATCGCTTTATGATCAAATCCGCCATCACCCACCCGCCGCTGCTCGCCGCGCTGGCGCAATGCGGGCATAAAACTCAGGTGCTGATCGCCGACGGCAACTACGCCTGCGTGACCCACGCGCCGAAAGACGCCACCGTGGTCTATCTGAACCTGGCGCCCGGCACGCTCGCCGCCCCGCCGATCCTGGAAAAACTGCTGGCCTGCATCAACGTGGAAAGCGCCACTCTGATGGCCTGCCCGCCAGACTTCACCAATACCATCGAAGCCGAATACCGACAGCTGCTGCCGGCGCAGTGCCCGGTCGAACACCTGCCGCGTGAGGCGTTTTACGCCGCGGTCAAATCGGATCGGACGCTGCTGGTGATCGCCTCCGGCGAACAGCGCCGCTTCGCCAACCTGCTGCTGACGGTGGCGCCGGTGGTGTGACACGCGAATTATTTTTCGTCTGAAAACGTCCCCAGCCGCACCACCGGAATGTCCGCCAAGCGAGTGGTGTAGGCCGGCGACAGCATGTCGCGCTTCATTTGCCACGGCTTGACGATCCCCTGCCCGGCGAACCACACGCGCCCACGCCCCTCCTGATTCAGGCGATCGAGGGTCGCCATCAGCCGCTCGCTGTTGCGGCGCGGCGGGCAGTCGTCGAACAGATCGATCTGCGCCATGGCGGCGGCGCTGAAATCCCCCAGCACCACGCCGCCCTTCAGGTAACGTCGCCCTTCCTGCCAGATGCTTTCCAGCGCACGCACCGCCATGGCGATAATGTCGCGGCTGTCGTTGCTCGGCGTTTGCAGCCGGGCGGTGCCCATATTGCTGTAATACCCCTCGCCCGCCGAATGCGGGCTGGTTTTGATAAACACCGACACGTTGCGACAGTAGCGCTTTTCCTGCCGCAGCTTTTCGGCGGCGCGTTCGGCGTAGCTGCAGATCGCCTCGCGCATGTGCGGGTAATGCGTCAGCCGCTGGCCGAACGAGCGGGAGCAGATGATCTGCTCTTTGGCGGCCGCCTCATCTTCCCACTGCAGGCACGATTCGCCGCGCAGCTCGCGTATCGTGCGCTCCAGCACCACGCTGAAGGTTTTACGCGCCAGCCGGGTATCGCAGTCCGCCAGCTGCAGCGCGGTGTGAATGCCCATCGCCTGCAGCTGGCGAGTCAGGCGGCGGCCCACGCCCCACACCTCTTCCACCGGGAGCAACGCCAGCAGTTTGCGCTGGCGCGCCGGATCGGATAAATCCACCACACCGCCGGTACCGCGCCATTTCTTGGCGGCGAAGTTGGCCAGTTTGGCCAGCGTTTTGCTCGGCGCAATGCCGACCCCGACCGTCAAATGCAGCTCGCGCCGGATGCGATCGCGCACCCGCTGGCCGAACGGCTCCAGCGCTTCGCAATGCGCCACGCCGTCCAGCCGCAGAAAGGCTTCGTCCAGCGAGTAGATCTCCACCGCCGGCGCCATCTCTTCCAGCGTGTCCATCACCCGGCGGGACATGTCGGCGTACAGCGCGTAGTTGGAGGAGAACACCGCGACGTTGCGGCGGCGCATCTCCTCTTTGATTTTGAAATAAGGCGCGCCCATCGGCACGCCCAGCGCCTTCGCCTCGGCGCTGCGGGCGATCACGCAGCCGTCGTTGTTGGACAGCACGATCACCGGCCGCCCGCGCAGATCGGGCCGAAAGATGGTCTCGCAGGAGGCATAGAAGCTGTTGACGTCTACCAGGGCGAACATGGTTGCCGACCTTTCATCGTCAGTGGGTTGTTATTCATAACGGCACCAGATTACTGTTCATACATACAGTATTTGTATTTTTCTGGCGACGATCAAGTAGAAACCACCCCATCGCTGCTATCCGTTTGATGCGCTTTGGCTTTTAACTCAGCCTCCGTTTACCTGGAGCCGAGTTTTTCATTAATGGCGAACTTCACGCAGATCGAAACGAATCGGAATGGTCACGCTGAATTCCGCCTGCCCCGCTGCGATCTCGTTGCCGGGTGCGGGCAGTGGAGAAGCGCGCTGCGGTAACTGAAGCGCCTCCCGGTCGAGCGAAGCAACCCCACTCGATCGCAATAGCTTCACACCCAGCACGTTCCCCTGTCGATCCAACGTCACGGCAACCTGAACAACCCCCTGGCGCTGCTGGCGTACCGCCAGAGCCGGGTAGCGTTTGAAACGGCTCAAATGCGCCAACAGTAGGCCGCTCCAGACCGAGGCATCCTGACTCAGCTGCGACGCCACGCTGGTTTGCGGCGCGGCAACACGCTTTCCATCCAGAGACGGCGGCGCGCTGGTGCTTGATGCTCTTGAGCTTGCAGACGCTATTTTTTCCTGTTCCTCCTGCCTTGGGCGCGGCGGTTCCGTTTTCGGTCTGATGGGGGCGTTCCGTTGTCCTTTAGCCTTGCTCTGCCGCTCCGTCGCACGCGGCGCATGAATCAGCGGAGGCATCGCCGCCTCCGGTTCCCGATTGGCCTGCCGTTGCGCCACCGCCTGCACCTGGCGCACGCCGGTTGGCATCGGCTCTGCGTTGGGGGTCGATTCCGCCTGCTCGGCAACCATCATCAACACCATCGGTTGCGCCGCGGGCAGCAACGGTGGCACCAGGTGATAACCAAGGCCAAGCAACAACGCACCATGCAGACCCAACGCCAACACATTGGCGGTAGCCCAGCGCAATCGCCCGCCTGTAGGCGGTAAAGATAAATCGGCAGGTAATACGTTGTGATTCAACATGGAAAACGATACTCAGGTTAAGCGTGAAACCGACCAACGTACGCAACGGTCACGACGGTCGGGGCATGTCAGAAAAGTCGTTTAGGCACGCGGTACCGGGCAGGGAAAGAGAAAAAAAAGGCCAATCAAGAAGGAAAAATACAAATAGCAGAGTAAAAAACTTTAGGATACGGTGATGAAGTATTTTGACAGCATATTTACCCTAACCGGCAGCGCACCGGGCAGAGCCGCAATGACGCGCTCGGGGTCAGCCAGCGGGAACGCGCCGGAGAGCCGCAGGCCGGCGACCTCCGGCCGGCAGCGGATAACGCCCTGACGATAACGCCCCAGTTCCATCAGGAAGTCGTCCAGCCGCATGTTGTCGGCCAGCAGCATGCCTTGCCGCCAACCGGGCTCTTGCGTCACGCGATACGGCTCGCCAATGCCTTGCCGGCTTAATCTGCCGCCCTGACCGGCGTTGAGCACCGCGTTCCGATGCGCCGGCGAAAGGATCGTGACGCGGCCAAGATAAACGGCGATATCACTGTAGGTTTCCCGCAGGCGAACGCTGAAGCGAGCAGCCTGCGCCACGATCTCGCCCTGCGGCAGCCTCACCGTCAACGCGCCGCTTTCCGGCGGCAGATTCACCATCATTTCACCTTCCAGCAATGCGGCCTGCTGACGGCTGACGTTGACCGCCGTTTGCGTGTTCAGCATCAACTGCGCACCATCCGCCAACGCGACGGTTTGCTGCTCCCCCACCGCCGTGCGGTAATCCGCCAGCCAGGGGCGCCATGGCAGCGCGCCAGAACCGATGCCAACCGACCCCACCACGCCGATGGCCGCCAGGCTTCTCAGCAACCGACGGCGCTGTGGGTTTGGCAACTGCGACAGACTACGCTGCGCCGCCGCCCCGTTAAGCAGAGAAAAACGGGATGAAAACGCGGCGATATGCCGCCAGGCGCGTTCATTTTCCGGTTTCGCCTGATACCAACGCCGCCAGTTTTCCCTATCCGCGTCGCTTGCCTCTTCCGACATCAGCTGGGTTAACCAGTCGGCGGCCTCACGCGCGCTCTGCCGATCGATATCCGATTCCATCATGGGCTCCGCACTTGCCGTTACGCCGCCAATGCAAAGAAACAGTGCAAATTGGCGCGCTGCAGATATTGTTTCACCGAGCTGGTCGACACCCGCAAACGTTCAGCGATGTCGCAATAACGCATGCCCTGCAGGTGCGCCAACAGGAAGGCCTCGCGGACGTGCGCCGGCAATCCGTCCAACGCCTGATCCAACTGTTCGAGCATTTCGAGGGTTTGTTGACGGACTTCCGGCGAGGGAGCCTCGATCGCCGGCAGCTCGCTCAAGGCCTGCAGATAGCTCTCTTCGATTGTTTTACGCCGGTAATAATTCGCCACCAGCCGGCGCGCCACGGTCGCCAGGAAGGGGCGTGGTTGCCGAATGGCAAGCAACTGCGGGCTCAGTAAAATACTGATGAACGTATCCTGCGCCAGGTCTTCGGCGTGATGCGCGCACCCGACCTTCTGTCTCAGCCAATGGCATAGCCAACTGTGGTGCTCAAGGTAAAGCTGTTGAGCAAACCCGTTGGCTGCCGCGGCCTCTTTCCTTGCCATTCGGTGACACCAATTGATAATGAGATTGAAAATGATAATTATTATTATTTTAAAATTGTAACTTCTGTGTCAAGCGATTGCTGATGATTTATAAACGGCGAAAAAGTAGGGAAATACGGGAGAGAAAACGTGAAAAGGGGCCGAAATGGCCCCTGTCAGCAGGATATTCAGAAACGTTGGCTAACGCTAAACTTGATGTTACGCCCTACGCCGGACACCGATTCGCCCAGGTAAGGGTAATAATCACGGTTGAACAGGTTGTCCACCGCGACGCGAGCTTCGAAGCCCTGCAAACCGCTGGGCTGCCACGAGGCGAACAGGCCGTGCAATGCATAACCCGAGGTTTTCGGCAGCGCCCAGACAACGGCCATCGGATCGCCGTCGGCCGGTGAACGATCCTGTTTACGCACAAAATCGCCGGTCCAGCCGAAGGCCATGTCCCACTGCGGCACTTTCATGCCCAGCATCGCGTGTGCCGTAACGGGTGGAATTTCGGCAATCCAGGTTTCGCTGCCCCACGGATCGCGTGGTGAAGCGTCGCGTTTGCCGCGAATCGAGGAGAACGACAGGCTGCCGAACAGGCTTTCGCTGTCATAAAACGATTCGAGCTCCACGCCCTCAATGGTATAGCCCGGCAAGTTGCGATAGTTCGACAACGGTTGCCCACATTGGCCACCGTGCCGTGCGGCGTCGCACACTACGCCGCGACGGTAGAAAATCTCGTCCTTGCCGCGATTGCGGAACAGCGTAGTGCGGATCTGCAGGCTGTCTCTCGCCATCAACACATCGTTGAAGTCCAGCACCGCGCCGAGGCGAACGCCCGTCATGCGTTCCACCTGCAGACTGCGGCTGGTGCCGGGCACGCTGGAAGCGGCGTATTGCACTTCATACTGTTCGTCAATCACCGGGGCGCGCCAGGTGCGGCTGACGTCGGCAAACAGGGACAGATTCGACGTCGCTTTCCACATCACGCCCAAATGCGGCGACCAGCCGGTATAGGTCACGCTGCTGTAATCATGGCCCACGAGCGGATCGCTGTCGTTATAGCGCGGAGCTCGGTTCGGTTGCCCGGTGTTGGTCACGTGATCGTAACGCACGCCCGGCGTCACGGTCAGGCTGCCGAAGCTGACCGCATCCTGCAGATAAACGCTGCGGGTTTCCTGTTCGCCCGCCGGCATGTAATACGGCTGGAAATAGCCGTAGTTGTAACTGGCGTTTTTCACCTGCGAGGGGTAATACATCAGGGTATCCCGCTGATGTTTATGCCAACGCGCGCCGAGCAACAGCTTGTGTTCCAGCGGCCCGCTGGCGAAACGGCTTTCATTGCTGACGTCAAACTGCCGATCGGTATAGTTCACCCAGCTTTCATTGCCCAACGTACCGAGATAGCTGAACTTTGAAGCGGAATCCGGCCGCTTGTCATGCTGCTCTGTCTTCGAATAGGCGTAAGACAGCGTCAGATTCAGCAACGGCTGCGCTTCCGGCGCCAGATTCCATTTCACCGAGTAATTGGTGTCTGTCTGGTCGCGATACACCAGAATGCGGCGCCACGCTTCTTCCCGGCCATATTTATCGATATCCGCCTGGCTGGGCGCGGCGATATCGTCCCGCTTGGCGGCAAAAGGCTGCCAGCCATCGGAATCGGAGCGCATCGCCGACAGCGTCAGCGTTTGCGCCTCGCTCAGATAAATATTGGTTTTTAACAGGTAGGAAGCCTGATCGTTGGCGGAATAGGCAAAGCGCGTGCCGTCCGGCCGCTTCAGGTTGCCGCCGTCACGCTTGCTCATGTAGATCAAACCGTCGGCAAATCCTTCCGGCGTACGGCCGTACAACGCGCCGCTGTAAATGCCCTGGCGATCGTTGGTGTGGTAGCTGTACTTCAGCAAGCCGCCAAAATCTTCGCCCGGCAGCAGCATATCCCCGGCATCTTTGGTCTCCAGCGTAATGGTCCCGCCAAAGCCGCCATTGCCGTTCAACAGATTGTGCGGCCCCTTATCGACCTCAACCTTTTTCAGCAGTTCGGGTTCGATGAATACCGAACCCTGCCGATATTTCTCAAATCCCTTCGGCGCCCCGTCCAGCACCACCTTCACATCTTCCATGTCGCCCATGCCCCAGATATTCAGGCTTTGGCCGCCCGGGCGCGGCGATCCCGCCATCCCTACGCCGGGCAAGCGATCAAGCAAACTGGCGATGTTATCGGCCTGTACGCGTTCGATGTCTTCTTTATCCAGTACCGAACGGCCGGCGGCGACGCTGTCGGACAAACCGCCGACCACCGACAGTTCCGGTATCGTCAAAGGCTGAACCGGCCCGGCGTCGACCAACCGATATCCCTGTGCGGTTTGCTGAGCGCGCAATCCGCTGCCCGCCAACAGCGTATCGAACGCGTCGGTGAGGCGGTAATGTCCCTGCAGACCCGCGGTGCTTTTTCCACGCGTCTGTTCGGGCGTGAAAATCACTATCACGCCGGCCTTAGCGGCCGCCGTCTGCAAGGCGGGCGCCAGGTCACCGGCGGGTATGGCGAAGGAAAGGATAGCGGGCTGTTCAACCGCCGAGGGTGGTGCCGATGCACCGGGCGCCGCCATCGCGGAGGTGAGCATGCCCGATAGTGCGCATCCTATCCCGATAGCGACGCGTTTCCCGGTCATGCGTTTGGCTGATGTGAACGTACGCCCTGCGCCGTTCTTGTTTTTTATGGCCATGAAGGATTCCCCTGAGTGTATTGAACTGGAAACTCAGTAGAGAGGTCACGCCAACGAAAAGATCGGGCAGAAAAAAATGAAAAAAAGGACCGAAGTCACCGCGCCGCGTAGACGATAAAAGTCACCACGCCGAAGATCTCCAGCTGCGCCTCATCGTCGAACACGATCGGCGCGTAGGCGGGATTCATCGGCAACAGCCGCACGTCGGGGTGGCGCTGCAGCTTTTTGACGGTGAATTCCCCGTCCACCGCGGCGATCACGATATTGCCGTGCTCCGGCGTCAGGGCGCTGTCGACGATCAGCAGATCGCCATCCTGGATATTGCCGTCGATCATCGACTCGCCGCTGGCGCGCACGAAATAGGTGGCGTTGGGGTGCCGTACCAGCAGCTTGCCGATATCCAGCCTGCTCTCGACATAGTCCTGCGCCGGGGAAGGAAAGCCGCAGGCCACGCGATCGGCAAACAGCGGTAACGTCAGGGGTTCATCTGGTGAAAAAGCATACAACCTTGAATTGCTCAGCATAATCATAACCAAACTGTATATTTATACAGTTAAGCATAAACAAAACGCGAACGCGTGCAACCCCCAATCCCCCTGCGGATCGCGCTTTCCCGCGTAATATAATAATTTTCTGAGTGATTTTTCCTGCAGCTTTTGGCGTTCTTCGCGTGTGTTTACACACATGATACCCACCAAAACTGTGGATAATGCGGCACTCAGACCGTTGGCGTATCGATGGGCAGGATGAGTGAGGGATTGTCATTGCGAACGGCGCCGACGGCGGGCGATACCGGTTGCCAGACGAAATCCTCTGCCTGCAGGCTGTACACGTCAGCCTGCATTTGACCAGAGGGCGGGACTAAGCGGGTGTCGAGCCAGTCGCGCGCGGCCGTCGGTCTCTGCTGCGTACAGCGCCGCAAAGAACAGCGGCAGGCCTTGCCTCACGGGAGGAACGGCGGACGGCCTTACAAAATGACGCCAATAAAATTGCGACTGGCAATGGCATCAATGGGACGGCCAGAGACGAAAGTCAGTACGTTATGCCAGGAGCTTGGGATAACCCGACAAACGCTGTACCGCCACATTTCCCCTGATGGTCCACTGCGAGCTGACGGTATAAAGCTGCTCAACCGGGGATAATTTTAGCGGACGGAAAAATCTGGAGTTCCGGCGTAGAACCCCGAATAAGGAATAATCCTTAATTCATTTCAGGATTATTAATTCCATCTAAAACCTCTCGGCAATATTCTTTTTTATAGGCTTCATCATTACTTAATGACTTAACCAAAAAATCAGCATTTTTCCAACCATTATCCCAATGCGTATCGAATCCTGACTGTTCATACTTTAATGTTCTAGTTAATGAGTCTTTTATTTGTTTTTTATATTTATCAATTTTCTCATTGGGTGCCCCACAAACATCATATGCAACACGAGCATTTGAGCCAGAAAAACCTATTGCTGAAATTGCCATCGCTTCGTTTGATTTGTCGAAATCATTCGCATATGCCACAGCATTAGATAAAGCGAATATGACAAGAGCAGGTATGGTTTTTTTGTATGAAATCATCTTTTACCTCTAACTCATTGATTGTTCATGGGGTCAGTTTGGATATCGAAAATTATTGTACATTAAGGCTGCTTTTTAATCAGTCTCAACTTCTTTATAGAAGGCCTGAATGCGACAAACTTGGGAAGTACTGTAGCCTGTCGCGTCTGCTGTTTCTCGGATGCTCAGTTTCTTAATCTGTCGGTAGTGCCTGATCCATCCTGCACGCTCCATCTCGCCGCTGGCGCGCACGAAGTAGGTGGCGTTGGGGTGCCGCACCAGCAGCTTGCCGATATCCAGCCTGCTCTCGACATAGTCCTGCGCCGGGGAAGGAAAGCCGCAGGCCACGCGATCGGCAAACAGCGGTAACGTCAGGGGGTCACCTGGTGAAAAAGCATACAACCTTGAATTGCTCAGCATAATCATAACCAAACTGTATATTTACACAGTAAGACATAAACAAAATGCGAACGCGTGCAACCCCCTATCCCCCTGCGGATCGCGCTTTCCCGCGTAATATAATAATTTTCTGAGCGATTTTTTTTTACGCCTGCTAAGCGTTTCACCGCCCCTTGCACACACGTTATCCACCAAAACTGTGGATAACCTGGCGGGGCCACCGGCAGAGCGTCATTCCCTACGCGAGCGGGATCAGGATCCTGTATAATCCCCACACCTGCTAATAAGAATTCACTCCCGTCGGCGCCTCGTCACCGACGGTCACGAGAACGTTATGAACAAGCACCTACTCCTCGTAGAAACCGACGATATCAAACAGGAATGCCTGTCGCGCCACGCGGTCTGGCAGCGCAACGATCTGGCTCAGGCGCAACAGGATTGGCTGGCGGAAGAAGTGCCGGTCGCCCTGGTGTACAACGGCATTTCCCACGTGGTGATGATGGCGACGCCGAAAGATCTGGCGGCCTTCGCCATCGGTTTTTCGCTGTCCGAAGGCATCATTGCCTCCCCCGACGATATCTACGACATTCGCCAACAGCCGGCCTGCAACGGCATTGAAGTGCATGTGGAACTCTCGAGCCGCCGCTTTATGCAGCTGAAAGAGAAGCGCCGCAGCCTGGCCGGCCGCACCGGCTGCGGTGTCTGCGGGGTGGAGCAGCTGCAGGAGGTCGCCCAACCCATCGCGCCGCTGCCCTTCACGCAACGCTTCGATTTGGCCCTGCTCGACCGGGCGTTGGCGCAGCTGCAGGAGGTGCAAACGGTGGGGAAACTGACCGGCTGCACCCACGCGGCGGCCTGGATCCAGCCGGACGGCGCACTCAGCGGCGGGTGTGAAGACGTCGGCCGCCACGTGGCGCTCGACAAACTGCTGGGCTACCGCAGCCAACAGGCGTGGCTGCAGGGGGCGGCGCTGGTGTCGAGCCGCGCCAGCTATGAAATGGTGCAAAAATCCGCCATGTGCGGCGTCGAGATCCTGTTCGCCGTTTCCGCCGCCACCCGCCTGGCGGTCGAGGTGGCCGAGCGCAGCAACCTGACGCTGGTGGGCTTCAGCAAGCCGGGGCGCGCTACCGTCTATACGCATCCGCAGCGGCTCTGGCAATCGACGCCGGCGGCCTAACGCCGCCGGACAAGAATCGACTATTCTCAATAGCAGAACACCAGGAAGCCCCACGTCATGATCATTCGCCCGAACCAGAACTGGTTTATTCGCCTGTTCGCCTGGCACGGTTCCGTGCTGTCAAAGATCACCTTTCGTCTGTCGCTGAACGTACTGATGTCGATAGTGGCGGTGATCAGCTATCAATGGTACGAGCAGCTCGGCGTACATTTAACCATCGCGCCGTTCAGCCTGCTGGGTATCGCCATCGCCATTTTTCTCGGCTTTCGCAATAACGCCGGCTACAGCCGCTTTGTCGAAGCGCGCAACCTGTGGGGCTCGCTGCTGATTACCGAGCGATCCCTGCTGCGCCAGATCAAAAGCCTGCTGCCGGACGAACCGGCGGTGCATCAGAAGGTCGCCAAGCTGCTGATCGCCTTCAGCTGGAGCCTGAAGCATCAGCTGCGCGCCACCGATCCGACCGCCGATCTGTACCACAACCTCACCAGCAAAGAGCTGGCGGAAGTGATCGCCAGCCCGATGCCGACCAACCGCATCCTGCTGATGCTGGGCCAGGAGATCGGCAAGCTGCGCCGCCAGGGGCTGCTGAGCGACATCACCTTCGAGCTGCTCGACAACAAGCTGAGCGAACTGTCCCATGCCCTCGGCGGCTGCGAACGGCTCGCCAGCACGCCGGTGCCGTTCGCCTATACCCTGATCCTGCAGCGCACCGTTTACCTGTTCTGCAGCCTGTTGCCTTTTGCCCTGGTGACCGACCTGCATTACATGACACCGTTTGTTTCGGTGTTCATTTCCTATACCTTCTTATCCTGGGACTCACTGGCCGAAGAGCTGGAGGATCCGTTCGGCGTATCGGCCAACCATCTGCCGTTAAACGCCATCTGCAACACCATCGAGCGCAACCTGCTGGAAATGAACGACCAAAGCCCGCTGCCGCCGCCGATGAAACCCGACGAGCACTTTAATTTGATTTGACCTATTTCACCCGAACACACTGGAGCCGAATGCAATGAATGCAAATAATCACCCGCCGCAAGCCGTATTCACGCCGGTGACGCGCCATGCCATCTTCATCGTCGCCACCCTGTCGCCCGTTCCCGCCCATCTGGCGGCGGTGCGCGCCTGGTGCGGCGACATCGCCGCCGTGGTGCGCTCGGTCGGCAAACGCGCGCCGGCGGGCAACCTCACCTGCGTCTGCGGCTTCGGCTCCGAAGCCTGGGATACGCTGTTTGGCGCGCCGCGCCCTCGCCAGCTGCATCCGTTCAGCCCGATCGGCAGCGGGGAACGCGTCGCCGTCGCCACGCCCGGCGACATCCTGCTGCACATCCGCGCCGATGAAATGGATCTGTGTTTCGAACTGGCCTCGCAGCTGGTCGGCAAGCTCGGCGACGCCGTGACGGTCATTGAAGAGGTGCACGGCTTCCGTTACTTCGATCAGCGCGCCATGATCGGCTTCGTCGACGGTACGGAGAACCCGGAGGGGCACGAAGCCTTCGACTACACGGTGATCGGCGACGAAGACGCGGCGTTCAGCGGCGGCAGCTATGTGCTGGTGCAAAAATACCTGCATGATATGCAGGGCTGGAACTCGCTCAGCGTGGAAACGCAGGAGAAGATCATCGGCCGCCATAAGCAGTCCAACATCGAGCTGGATGAAGCGGTCAAACCGTCGTCATCGCACAGTTCGCTGACCACCATCACCGACGAGCAAGGCAACGAGGTGAAAATTCTGCGCGACAACATGCCGTTCGGCCGCCCCGGCCTGCGCGAATTCGGCACTTACTTTATCGGCTATGCGCGCTCCCCGCAGCCGATCGAGCAGATGCTGGAAAACATGTTTATCGGCCGCCCAGCCGGCAACTACGATCGGCTGCTCGATTTTAGCCACGCGGTGACCGGCACCCTGTTCTTCGTGCCTTCCGCTCCGCTGCTGGAAGCGCTGGCCGACCGCAGCGGGGCCGAACTGCACTAACGTCCCTTCGGCGGCAAAGCCTCCCCCCGCGACGTATACTGAATTAACGTTGCGTATTGAGGGGGAGGCACCATGTCGCTCACATTCAAACGTTCGGAAAGGCTCTCTATCGGCACCGAAATAGAGCTGCAGCTGGTCGATGCCGAACACTACGATCTTACGGATCGGGCCGACCGGGTGGTCAGCGAGATCGGCGACCGCCGGCGCGTCAAACACGAGCTCACCCAATCGATGGTGGAGCTGAACAGCTCAGTGCACCGCGATCTCGATGAGCTGCACGCCGAGCTGCGCACCCTGACGGATACCGTCCGGCGCAGCGCACAGCGCCTGGGCTGCGACGTCTGCGGCGGCGGCCGCCATCTCAGCAACGACTGGCGCAAACAGGTCATCAGCGACAGCGCGCGCTACAGGCAGTTGGCCAGCCGCTTTGGCTATCTCTCCAAGCTGGCCTGCGTATTCGGTCAACACATTCACCTCGGCGTCAACGATGGGGACGAGGCGATGTACCTGTGCCATGCGCTGACGCCCTATTTTCCACAGCTGATCGCGCTCAGCGCATCGTCGCCGCTGTATCAGGGCGTCGACACGCACTTTGCCAGCTCCCGTTTCAGCGCCCAGAATTCCTTCCCCAACTACGGATGCCTGGAACACATCTACAGCTGGCGCGAATTCAACGCCTACTACGAACGGCTGAACGCCGCCGGCGTGATTGAAAGCGTCAAGGATATTTACTGGGATGCGCGGCCGAAACCGGAGCTGGGTACGGTGGAGATCCGCATCTGCGATACGCCGCTGCGCCTCGCGCACGCCGTGCTGCTGGTCGGTTACTGCCGTCTGCTGGCTGATTTTCTGTTGCGGCGCCGGACGCCGATCGCGCCGGAATACGATGCCTTCACCCATTACAACAAGATCAACGCCTATCGCAGCGGTTTCGCCGCCGAATACGTCGATCCCGCGACGCTGCGCCGCAGCAGCCTGACCGCCCACATCCTGCACACGCTCGAAGCGCTGAGCGATTGCGCCGAACGGCAGGAGGATCGGGCCGTGCTGCAGGCGGTCGAGCGCCATGTCCGCCAGGGCATCAGCGATTCGGAGCATATCCGTCAGATGTTGCACAACGGCCTGCCGCAGGCTCAGGTGATCAAGCGCCTGTGCGACGAGCTGTTGCAGCCGGCAAGTTAAGTTTCAGCTATCGATTCCATACGCTAAAGCCACTGTTCATTATGTGCTCTTTCGCTACAATCGTGAGCACTGACATTCACCGTATCGAGGACACCATGTACAACTTCTCCCGCTATCAGGCAAAAGAACTGGCGCTGGCTTACATGAGCGGCAAAAAACACGATCTGTCGCCGCAAGAGTTTTTGCAGCAGCTGAAAAACAGCGAACGTTCGTTTGAGCATCTGCTGAAACACGGCAGCGAAATGCCGCGTGAGGTGCTGGTTAAAAGCTTCTGAACGGCCGGTCGCCGGCCACTTTCCCCCTACGCCGCCGGTGGCGAGCCTGACAGGCCCGCGCATTCCCGGCCGTTCATCCCCCACTCCCCACTCTGCTTCATTTCGTCTTCACAGGCGAAAACCTGATAAATTCGTATCCACAGGCGAATTATTGACATATTCGTATCCAGGTGCGAATTTATAGTCATCCCTCTGCAAACAACGGAACACGCCATGCCGACGCCAATCAGCGTTATCAGCGGCGATCTGGTCGATTCTCGCCGGTCAGACACCGTCAACTACCTCAATGGGCTGCATAGCCTGCTCGATCGGCTACGGCGCGACGGGCGGCTGCATCAGGTGGAAATCTTTCGCGGCGATGCCTTTCAGGCGCGGGCCGCCCCGGAGGACGGGCTGCTGCTGGCGGTGTACATTCGCCTCGCGCTGCGGGCGATGGGTGCCGCGCACTGGGATGCGCGCATCGCCATCGGGCTGGGCAGCCAACGGCCCGACGCCGCCGGTTACGGCAGCGCCTTTATCAACTCCGGCAGCGCGCTGGACGCCATGGCAAAAAATTGCCGGCTGGCTCTGAAAACCGACAACGATCGGACAAACGCCATTGTCAGCGATCTGCTGCCGATGTTAGATCATGTGATTGGCCGCCTGTCACAGGCCGAAGCGCGCATCGTTCAGGCGAGAATGTTCGCCGACAGCGGCGCCGCCGTGGCGGAGCAGCTGCAGAAAGCCGCCTCCACGGTCTCCGCCGCGCTAAAACGCGCGGCCTACGAGGAAATCATGCGGTTTATTCACGCCATTAACAGGATCGTCTGACTATGGATCTGACCTATGCGCCCTTGCTGGCCTGGCTGTTGCTCGTCCATCTGCTGGCGGATTTTCCGCTGCAGCCGCTGAGTTGGGTGGAAGATAAAATCCAACATCGCGCACGTTCACGTTTTCTGGTGTTGCACGCGTTGCTGCACGGGGTGTTGGCCGCCTGGGTGGTGGCCGGTTTCGGCCTGCTGCACGGCGGGCTTTCCTCACTTCAGGTGCTGGCCAGCCTGCTGGTCATCGCCGTCAGCCACTACCTGATCGATCTGCTGAAAGTCACCGCGATGAGCCGCCTGAGCCCGGCCCGCAGTTTCCTGCTCGATCAGGGATTGCATCTGGCGGTGATCGCCTTGCTGTGGCTGGGGCTGACGCCGAACGCCGGTGAACTGCTCGCTGCGCTGGGGCGGCAACTGGGGCGTTGGCAAACCGGCCTGGTGCTGGTGGCCTACAGTCTGATTTATCTGCCGATGAGCCTGCTGATCGGGCAGCTGCTGGCGCGCTGGACGCCGCAAATGCCGCCTTCGGCCAAGGCCGACAACGACTCGCTGCTGCGCGCGGGCAAACAGATTGGCTATCTGGAGAGAACGCTGATCCTGACCTTTGTGTTGCTGGGGCAAATCCCGGCGATCGGTTTTTTGCTGGCGGCCAAATCTATCTTTCGTTTCGGCGATCTGCGCCAGAGCGACGATAAGATGCGCACCGAGTATGTGCTGCTCGGCACGCTGTTTTCCTTCACGCTGACCATCATGCTCGGCCTGCTGGTCAACAAACTGCTGTAGGGGTGCGGGGGCGAAGAATTTCGCCCCCGAAGTGAACGCCGAGGCGGCTTAGAGCCACTCGCCGAAGCGGCGGATATAGAAACGCTTCATCAACTGCGCGACCACGCAGTAGCTGACCAGCGTAGCGGCCAACCACGGGAAGTATTCCCACGGCAGCGGCTGCAGGCCAACCAGGGCACCGAGCGGCGAGAACGGAATGTAGATGCCGAGCGCCATCACCAACCCGGTGGTCAGCAACACCGGCAGCGCCGCGGTGCTCTGAATGAACGGGATCTTCTGGGTGCGCAGCATATGCACCACCAGCGTTTGCGACAGCAGCCCCTCAATGAACCAGCCGGACTGGAACAGCGCCTGGTGTTCCACGCTGTTGGCGGCGAACACGTACCACATCAGCGCATACGTCGTGATATCGAAGATTGACGAGGTCGGCCCAATCCACAGCATAAAGCGCCCGATGTTTTTGGAGTCCCACTTGCGCGGCTTGCGCAGGAACTCTTTATCCATCTTGTCCCACGGCAGCGACAGCTGGGAAATATCGTACATCAGGTTTTGAATCAACAGATGGATCGCCAGCATCGGCAGGAACGGGATGAAGGCGCTGGCCACCAGCACCGAGAACACGTTGCCGAAGTTGGAGCTGGCGGTCATGTTCAGGTACTTGATGATATTGCCGAAGGTCTCGCGCCCTTTGATCACCCCCTCTTCCAGCACCATCAGGTTCTTTTCCAACAGGATGATGTCCGCCGACTCCTTGGCGATATCGGTGCCAGTGTCGACCGAAATGCCGACGTCGGCGTCGCGCAGCGCCGGCGCATCGTTGATGCCGTCGCCGAGGAAGCCGACGGTATGGCCGTTGGCCTGCAGCATTTTCAGCACCCGCGATTTTTGCAGCGGCGTCAGTTTGGTGAAGACCGTGCGCTGCTCCACTTCGCGCGCCAGTTCTTCGTCATCCATCTGTTCAATTCGCAGCCCGGAGAGCGGTTCACCCGGTTCCAGCCCAACGTCGCGGCAAATTTTGCAGGTGATCACCGGGTTGTCGCCGGTCAGCACCTTCACCGTCACGCCGTTTTCCTGCAGCGCGGCGATCGCCTGCTGCGCGCTCTCCTTCGGCGGATCGAGGAAGGTCAGCAGCCCTTGCACCACCATGTCGCGCTCGTCAGCCACGCTCAGCGGGTCGGCCGGGCGTTGCGCGTCCAGCTCGCGCGTCGCCAGCACCAGCACGCGGAAACCGTCTTCGTTATACTCGCGGGCCAGCGCCTGCAGCGCCGCACGGCGCGCGTCGTCCAGTTCCAGCGTCTTGTCGCCTTCACGCACGTGAGTGGCGATCTCCAGCATCTCCTCTACCGCACCCTTACAGATCAGCTGCTGCTTGCCATTTTCGTCCGCCACCACGATCGACAGCCGGCGGCGCACGAAGTCGAACGGCAGCTCATCCACCTTGCTGAAACGGCCCAGGGCTTCGATCCCCGGTTTGCCGCGCCCGAAGCGGATCACCGCCTGGTCCATCAGGTTCTTCATGCCGCTCTGATGGAAGCTGTTCAGCCAGGCCAGGTGCAGCACCTCGTTATCCCTGGCGCCCGTGACGTCGATGTGGTGCTCGAGAATGATACGGTCCTGGGTCAGGGTGCCGGTCTTGTCGGTGCAGAGCACGTCCATGGCGCCGAAGTTCTGAATGGCGTTCAGGCGCTTCACCACCACCTTGCGGCGCGACATGGCGATCGCCCCTTTCGCCAGGTTGGAGCTGACGATCATCGGCAGCATTTCCGGCGTCAGACCAACCGCCACCGCCAGTGCGAACAGCGCCGCCTCGCTCCAGTCGCCTTTGGTGAAGCCGTTGATCAGCAACACCACCGGCACCATCACCAGCATGAAGCGAATCAGCAACCAGCTGACGCTGTTCACCCCGCGATCGAACGCGGTTTGCGCCCGCGAACCGACGATCGACTTGGCCAGCGAGCCGAAGTAAGTGCGTCCGCCGGTCGCCACCACCACCGCCGTGGCGGTGCCGCTGGCGACGTTGGTGCCCATCAGGCAGATATTGGAGAGCTCAAGCAGCGCGTTCTCGCTGGATACCTCCCCGTCGCTCGACTTCTGCGCCACGTTGCCCATCGCATCGTATTTCTCGATGGGGATCGCTTCGCCGGTCAAAATCGCCTGGCTGATGAACAGATCGCGCGAGGCGATAAGACGCACGTCGGCCGGCACCATGTCACCGGCGGAGAGCTGAATGATATCCCCCGGCACCAGTTCGCGGATTGGCACTTCCAGCGTCAGCGGATGCGCGCTGTAGCTGCTGCGGCGCAGCACCGTGGCGGTGGTGCGCACCATCGACTTCAGCGCTTCCGCCGCTTTGTTGGTGCGGTATTCCTGCCAAAAACGCAGCAGCCCGCTCAACGTGACCATGGTCAGAATGATAATAACGCCGGTGAGTTCAGTTTCTTCACCGCTCTGGCGCGGCAGCCAATAATCGGTAAAGAAACTGATCGCAGCCAGCACCATCAGCACGAAGATAAACGGGTTGTTAAAGGCCTTGATCAGCTGAATCAAAGCATGCGGCGCCTTGTCGTGGGCGACCTGGTTGGCGCCGAACTGCTCCAACCGCTCATCGGCGTCGTCCTGGGTCAAGCCGTTGCGGTTGCACTTAAGGTTCGCCAGCGTTTGGGCGATGCTGTTGGTCGCCTCTTGCGCAATGGCGTAGGTCACCGCGTCTTTATCACGGCGACGCGTTCTTTCATTAATCTGAGTCATAACGCTATTCTCTTATTTTCGTTCTGCGCACAGGGATATCCCGCCCGATAAACAGGTGACTGTGCGCAGAGTGGAATTTTTTAATTAGCGTGACTGAATAGCGTGATTACCCTGTCAGCCACGCAGAAATCATTTCCCTTCCGGGGTCATCGTCCATAACGCCTCCTTAATGTTCCGCGTTATTCAGGCGTGCCTGAATAAACCTGAACATATAATCAAGTTAGTAAATATTTATATAATTAATCAGACCGGTAATTCAGATGCGACGCGCCAGCGAACGGCACTCACGCTTTTTTCCAGGCTGACGCGGCAGACAATACCCTCAATTTCTTTTTGCGCAGCCGGCGTAGCGGTAATTTCCGCGCACACTTCCAATTGCCCCGGGCTGGAAATATCGGCGCTGCGCAAGGACTGCAGCCGCAAGGCGACGCCGTTCAGCGCCTGCAGAATCAGGGTACGCACCAGAATTTCATCCTGTTCGCCGCAGGTCACCTGAATGCGATAGCACAGTTCCAGATCGGTCGCCTGCTGGTGCGGCTGCAGGTTGATGCGCTGCGCGGCTTCGCGCAGCAGGATATTGGCGCACAGGATCACCAGCGTGGCGACCACCGCATCCCAATGCTGGCCCAGGCCGCACAGGACGCCGATCCCCGCCGAACACCACAGCGTGGCGGCGGTGTTGAGGCCGCGAATGTTCAGCCCTTCCCGCATGATAACGCCGGCGCCGAGGAAGCCGATACCCGAGACAATCTGCGCGGCCACGCGGCCGGCGCTGGCCGGATCGGTGGACATGGAGCTGAGAATAAAGACCGCCGCGCCGGTCGCTACCAGCGCATTGGTGCGCAGGCCGGCCATACGTTGGCGCCACTGGCGCTCGGCGCCAATCACTGCGCCCAGGCACATTGCCAGCAATAAATTTAAAACGAAAGGAGTCATAGCCATGACTGTCCCCTTAATTAACCGCAGGAGATAAAATCATGTGCTGTTTAGCACACGCAAAGTCGCGCCGAAAATAAATCAGCGAATCAGCGTGCTGTGCCTGGAGGGAAAAGGCTGTGGCTGCAGAATACCATAATAACGTCCAACTCAATTCACCTGAAACCGCCAGGCCTCAGGACACGTTTTTTATTCGGGTATGCACAGCTCAGGAATAACTGGAGAGGGGTGCTGCCCGCCGATAACGGCAAGCAACAAATCAGAAGAGAATTGGTCAGCTTGCCTTATTTGTTTTATTACAACTACAACTGTCCAATTGGGTTTCTCCACCGAAATTTTGGCTGAGTATAGTGACGTCAGGTAATGAAGTAAAGGCTAATTTATTAAACGAAAAATAAACTGGAATACCGCGATCATATTTCGATGTCACAAATAGGCAGCGACAACGTTGGGCGCCAGTGCGCTTATCGGTAAACTGTCCCCCTTCATCTTTCAAGGACGCCCCCGATGAAACACCGGCTTTCCCCGCTCGCGCTCGCGCTGCTCGTCAGCTTTCCCGCCGATGCCCTGCTGCTGCAGCAAGGCGACGTGCAGTTTGAACTCGATCCCGCCACGCTGCGCGTTGCCGCCGGCGCTGTGCCGGTCAATCTGGCGCAGCCCGCGCAACCGGTGGCGGATCTCACTGCGTCGCCACAACGCGCCAGCTGGCGCTGGCCACAGAGCGCGGTCAAGGTTAGCGCCAGGCTGGAGGACGGCGATCTGCGCCTGAGCTTCAGCAGCGACCGGCCACAGCTTCTGAACTGGTACCGCCTGCCGCCGCAGGCGGAAACGCTGTTGCTGCCGATCGGCGAAGGCAGCCGCATTCCGCTCGACGACGCGGTCTGGCGCCATTACCTGACGGCGGAAATGACGCCGCTGGATACCAACTGGGATCTGAAGCTGCCGCTGTGGAGCCAGCAATACCAGGGCAAGGTCTACAGCTGGCTGATGTTGACGCCGTTCAGCAACCGGGTCACCTTCGCCGCCGCGCAGGAAAAGCTGGAGATGCGCGCCGGACATCAGTTCAACCGCTTCAACCAACAGCAGGCATTCGAGGTGCTGCTGCACGTCGGCGACACCCCGCTGTCCGGCGCCCGCCGCTACCGCGACTATTTGCAACAAAGCGGCCAGTTCAGCAGCCTGCGCGAGAAGATAAAGCAGGCGCCCGAAGGCGAAAAGCTGATCGGTGCCACCCATGTCTACCTGTGGGGCGACAAACTGCTGGCGGCGGAAGACGTCAAAGATTGGCCGGGGTTGCTGCTCTACCTTGCCTCTCCGGCCGCCGCCGGGCTGCGGCAACAAATGGATACCGAGAGCAGAAAGCTCCTGCTGCAGCTGACGGGCAAAACACCGGAGGGCTGGCAGCAACAGCCCCTGATCGACGGCATCAACCAGGCGTTGACGGCACAAATTCCGCTGGGCGCCACGCCGGATGACGCCGATTTTCTGCAGGCACAGCAGCGCCAGGCCGCTGCGGTGCGGGAGCGGGCACAGCGAGAGCTGGGGCGTTGGTTAACCCCGGTGGACCGTTGGGGGCAAGGGCTGGCCAAACCGGTGATCGATGCGCTGCGGCAGGCGGGTTTGCCGCGCCTGTGGTTGGGCACCGATAACTGGACCGCCGCCTTCCTGCACCCGCAGGCGGTAACCGCCGCCAAAGCGGCCGGCTATCTGATCGCCAGCTACGACTCCTACGATACCGCCATTCCACGCGGCGTGAACGACAGCTGGCTCACCGCGCAACTGCCGACGGCGCTGCGGGAAACCTGCGCCATCGTGCGCGCCGACGGCAGCAAGAAACCCGGCTTCGGCAAACAGGGTTACTACCTCAATCCGGGCTGCGTCCTGCCCTATTCTCAACGGCGCATGCGCGAGTTGGTGCAACTGGCCGGGTTGAACAGCCTGTTTCTCGACGTGGACGGCACCGGCATGGTCTCCGACGACTATCAGCCCGACCACCCGACCGGCGCGGCGCAAATGGCCGAAGCGCGCAACGCCAGGCTGGCCTGGTTCAGCGCCACCCTTAAGCTGCCGCTCGGCTCGGAGGACGGCAATGCGGTGACCGCCCGCAGCCTGATGTTCGCCCACGGCATGGAAACCTGGGGATTCGGCTGGGGCGATAAACAGATGAATCAGGATAAATCCTCGCCCTATTATCTCGGCGCCTGGTGGCCCAACGCCCAACCGGCGTTTTTCTTCCGCCCCGCCAAGGTGAAACAGCCCTACCGCACCGTCGAATTCGATCCGCGTTACCGCCTGCCGCTGTACCAGGCCGTTTTCCACGATGCGATCGTCAGCAGCCACCACTGGAATTACGACAATCTGAAGTTCAGCGACGTTCAGACCACCCGCAGTCTGCTCAGCCAGCTGTACAACACTGCGCCGATGTTCCATCTGAGCCGCGCCACCCTGGCGGCCCGCCTGCCGGCGATCAAACGCGCCGACGCCGCCTTCCGGCCGCTGCATCAGGCCCTGTGGGACAAAGCGCTGACCGACTTCCGCTGGCTCGATCGGGACGGCTGGGTGCAACAGACGACGTTTAGCGACGGGTCGACGCTGACCGCCAACTTCAGCGAGCAGCCGTTCGCCGGCGTAGCGGCCCACAGCCTGCGCGCCCAACTGGCCGACGGCCGCACGTTCGACGTTGCGCCTTAGCAAGGTCGCCGGCGGTGGGCTACGCTAGGCTATATTTCCGACGACCCGCAAGGAGTGGCCGATGACGCCTCTGATCCACACTCTGCTCGACGAGATTTGGCAAAGCCTGGAGCAACGCCCGGCGCCCTGCGACCGGTTAACCGTAAGCGGTACCGGCGCATTGCCTTCGGCTTTTCCCGTCACCGAATTGGCTACCGCCGCCTGGAGCGCCGCCGGTTTGGCCTGCGCCGAATTGCTTCGCCGCAAGGCAACCGAAGCGCCGCAGGTCTGGGTCGATCAACGCCTGGCCTCGCTCTGGTTTGGCTGGACGCTGCGTCCTCTGGGTTGGACGCTGCCTGCGGTCTGGGACGCCCTGGCCGGCGACTACGAGACAGCAGACGGCTGGATACGCCTGCATACCAATGCGCCGCACCATCGGCGAGCGGTGGAACAGGTGCTGGGCCCGGCATCGGACAAAGGCACGCTGGCGGCGCGCGTGCTGAGCTGGAAAAAGAGCGAGCTGGAGCAAGCAGTGATCGAAGCCGGCGGCTGTGCGGCCCAAATGCGCTCGGCGGCCGCGTGGCGGCAACATATTCAGGGCAAGAGCGTCGCGCTCGAACCCTTGATCCACACCTCGCTGCAGCCGGAAGCGCCGCCGCCGGGTTGGGCGCTGCCCATCGCCCGGCCGCTGCACGGCGTGCGGGTGCTGGATCTGACGCGCATTCTCGCCGGGCCGATCGCCACCCGTTTTCTCGCCGGTTTGGGTGCCGACGTGCTGCGCATCGATCCTTACGGTTGGGATGAGCCCGGCGTCGAGCACGAGGTGATGCTGGGCAAGCGCAGCGCGCGCCTCAACCTGACCAATGCGCACGATCGCCATACGTTTGAACATCTGCTGAGAAACACCGACGTGATCGTACATGGCTACCGTGCCGGGGCGCTGGAGAAGTTGGGCTATGGCACGGAGGAAAGACGCGCGCTGGCGCCGGGCCTGATCGACGTCTGTCTGAATGCCTACGGCTGGAGCGGGCCGTGGCGCACCCGGCGCGGTTTTGACAGCCTGGTGCAGATGAGCTGCGGGTTGGCGGAGGCGGGCATGGTTTGGCGCAGCGCCAGTTTGCCGGTGCCGCTGCCGGTACAGGCTCTGGACCACGCCACCGGCTATTTGATGGCGGCGGCGGTGCTGACCGGTATGGCGCAGCGCCTGAGCCGCGGCACCGGCTACCACGCAAGGCTGTCGCTGGCGCGCACGGCGCAACTGCTGCTGGCGCATCCCTATCCGGCGCATTATCGGCCGCAAGCCCTGACGCCGGCCGGCCCCGCCGACGAAAACCCGGAAACGGAACTGACCGACTGGGGCGCCGCACAACGTCTGCGCGCCCCGTTAAGCCTGCAGGGCACGGCGCTGCAATGGGCGCTGCCGGCGACCGCGCTCGGCACCTCGCAGCCGGCTTGGCTGCGCCGTTAAATAGCCGCCAACTGTTGCTGCAGCCACTGCAGCAACCGCAAGACCGCCGGCGTCAACCCGGCGGTCTGCGGCCACACCAGATAAACGTCGTCATCGCTCAGGCGACAGGGCGCGGCCAGCGCCACCAGCCTCCCGGCGGCGATCGCATCCTGCACCAGCAACTTTTTCGCCAGCGCGATGCCAAACCCCTGCTCGGCCGCGCGAATCAACAATCCGGCATCGTTGAACAACGCCTGTTGCCGCCCGCACAGCGAGCGCCCTTGCGCATTGAACCAGTCGCGCCAGGGGCTGACGTCGTGCTCCAGCAAGGGAACATCGCCGCCGTTCTCGAATGCCGTTCCCCACTGCCGCGCCATGTCCGGCGAGGCGACCGGCAGCACATCGCCCGACGCGATACGCTGTGCCTGCAGCCCCATCCACTGACCGTTGCCGATGCGGATCGCCGCATCGAACCCGCGCTGCGACAAATCCTGCAATGTCAGCGACGCATCGATATCCAGCGCAATATCGGCGCAGGCTTCATGGAAGGCCGGCAGGCGCGGCAACAGCCAGTAATGGGCAAAAGACGGCAGCACGCTGATACGCAGCGTCTGGCTTGCCGCGGCGCGCCTGGCGCGGGCAACGCCCTGCTGCAGCGCCTGCAGCGCCGGCTCTACCGCCGCCAGCATCTCTTTCCCGGCCGCATTCAGACGCACACCGCGCCCGCGCCGTTCAAACAGCGGGTAGCCGACCGCCTGCTCCAGCAGCTGGATTTGCTGGCTGACCGCACCATGCGTTAAATGCACCTGCTGCGCCGTGGCGCGCAAATTCTCCAACCTGGCGGCGATAACGAAGGTCGGCAAGACATGCAGGGGAAGGCGTTCACTCATCACTGGTTAGCCGGGTTATCCAAAAAGGTTATTTTTCATCGATTTTGACCCGCAGGCAACTGTTCTATGTTTATGCCATCTATCCCTGATGCTTTCGGAGCCGCCATGCACCCACGTTTACAACAGGATCTTACACAGTTTCCGCAGATCCTCGACCACACCCGCCAGTTGGCGGAAGATTTTCTGGCCGGGCTGCAGCAGCGATCGGTCTGCCCACCGCTCGCGCAACAGCAGCTGCAACCCGGTGACGATCGGCTGGCGGAAAACGGTGAAGGCGCCCTGGCGGCGCTGGATGACTTTTGGCAGCGTTATCAGGCGGGCATTTCCGCCAGCGCCGGCCCGCGTTATTTCGGCTTCGTCACCGGCGGTGGCACCCCGGCGGCGGTCGCGGCGGACTGGCTGGTTAGCGTGACAGACCAAAATAGCCAGCTCAGCCATGATACGATCGCCGCGGCGATCGAGCTCGCCGCCGTGACGCAGTTGAAATCCCTGCTGGGCCTGCCGGAAGCGTTCAGCGGCAGCCTGGTCAGCGGTGCCACCATGGCCAATTTCGCCGGGCTGGCCATTGGCCGGCAGTGGCTGGGCCAACAGCACGGCGTGGATATTGCCCAACGGGGCCTGGCGGCGCTGGGGCCCATCCGGGTGCTGGCGGCCAATCCGCACGCCAGCAGCGTAAAGGCGCTCAGCATGCTCGGCATCGGCCGCGACGCGCTGACGACCGTCGCCAGCCTGCCGGAGTCTGAGGCCATGGATATGGCGGCGCTGGAGCGGCAGCTCGCCGCCGGCGAGGGCCGCCCCACGTTGGTGCTGGCCAGCGCCGGCACGGTCAACACCGTCGCTTTCGACGATCTGCCGCGTCTGCTGGCGCTGCGGGAGCGTTATCCGTTTTGGCTGCATGTCGATGCGGCCTTCGGGGGCGTGGCGGCCTGTTCGCCGCTGTATGCACCGCGACTCGCAGGCTGGCAACAGGCGGACTCCATCACCGTCGATGCGCACAAATGGCTGAACGTGCCTTATGACAGCGCGATCCAATTTACCCGCCATCTGGATCTGCAGATGCAGGTATTTCAGAACCATTCGGCCTACCTGGAAGCGCCGACGCCGCGGCCGGACAACTATCTGCATTTGACGCCGGAAAATTCGCGGCGCTTTCGCGCCCTGCCGCTCTGGCTGACGCTGAAAGCCTATGGCCGCAGCGGCATACGGGATATCGTCGAGCGCAACGTCCGATTGGCGCAGGCGCTGGGCGCGGCGTTAGCGGCCGACGACGGCTTCCATTTGCTGGCGCCGGTGAATTTGAACGTGGTGTGCTTCGCGCTCAGCCGCCCGCTGGGCGACAGCGAAGCGGCGCGCGATCGCTTTCTCGAGCGCCTTAACCGGCACGGCGTGGTGCGTTGCACCCCAACGACCTATAACCATCAGCCGGGGATCCGCGCCGCGCTGGTCAACTGGATGACGGAGGAACGGGACATCCGGCTGGCGCTGGACTCGCTGCGCCACTGTCTGCCAGAGACGGCCTAAGGCGCGCGGCGCTATCCGAGTTGGAAGGCCTGCAAACGCCGCGCTTGCCGCCCGTCATCGCTGATGTTATCCGGCGACAGCCAGGCGGCAAAGGCGGCGTTTCGCGCCGGCCATTCCGCGTCGATGATCGATAGCCAATCGGTGTCACGCGTGCGCCCTTTGACGACAACCGCCTGGCGGAAAGTGCCTTCGTACCGGAACCCCAAACGCTCGGCGGCCTGGCGCGAAGGCAAATTGAGGCTATCGCACTTCCATTCGCAGCGCCGATAGCCAAGATCGTCAAACAGATGCCGCAGCATCAGGAAAATCGCCTCGCTGCCCAGCGCGCTGCGCCTCATCAGCGGCGACCAGTTGATGGTGCCCAGTTCGGCCACGCCGTTGCCGGGATCGATGCGCAAAAAAGCGCAGGTCCCCACGGCGCGCCCGTTCGCCTGATCGACCACCACCATCGTGTTTCTGTCAGCGCTGGACGCCTGAGCCTGGAGGTAACGCTGAAAATCCTCGCGCGTCTGCGGCCGTTCCCAAAACAGATAGGTCCAGTCTCGGTCGTCCTCGGCGGTTTGGTAAGCCCGATAGAGCTCATCCCCCCAGCGCTCAAGGCTAAGGGGTTCAAGGCGGCAAAACCGCCCTTGCAGCAACCTGTGCCCGGGCAGGCCTGCCGGCTGCCAATGAGGAAGGGCATCGCCTATTGGCTGCCCATACTGATTCTGTCTCACTGCGACATCCTGCTTTTGAAAGGTGGAAAGGCAAGTTAAAACCAACGCGGGCCGGAGACAACTCCGACCTGCCCCCCGCCCCGCTGGCGCGGGCAACAGGATGATAGTTTAGAAAAACAACTCAATCACCGTTAAATATTCACCAAAATTATTTCAATCAAAATAAATATCCAGATAACTCATTGTAAAACGGTGATTTATAGCAACAATTAAGCTACACATTTCAGCCACAACGTTAACTTTTGTTGGTTGTTATGATAAAAAAAGAAGTGATTATCATTAACAGGTGAGGAAGGATAAGATTCAACTTAATGATTTTTATCGTTAAAAAAACAAAGAAACCAAAAGAACACTTTTTAAGCGCTCAAAAAGCGCACTGAAAAACTTCAAAAAGCCAACACATGAATTTTTTTTAAGACTTTTCCTAGCAAACTAAAATTTTGTTTCGTGACATGATGAACAGAATCTCGGCAAGTAATGTCAGCAAGCGCGGGCGCCAAGCGCAAGTCAGGCCGATCGCGTCAACGCCGAGCGGGCAGCAAATCTCGCTGACTTAAGCCAAACTTATAGATTCATGTGATTAATAAGTTTAGTATGAAAATATCATTGAGTGCCGTCGTGTTTATTGATAGAACACTGGCTACACTGAATTATTGTTCCATTTTGCCTTTCGGCTTTTTAGGCTTTTTCTCATATTACCGCAGTAAAACGGATTTAAGTGGGGGTGCGATATGCCAACGATCATCATGGATTCATGTAGCTATACCAGATTGGGATTAACCGACTATCTGACTTCGCATGGCGTGAAAAAACGCCATATTAATGCCATCGAGGATATTGACAGCCTGCATGAAAAATGCAGCAAGTTGAATCCGAGCCTGGTGTTTATTAACGAGGACTGCTTCATCCACGAAGCAAACGCCACCGAGCGAATAAAACGGGTGATTTCACTGCACCCGGATACGTTATTCTTCATCTTCATGGCTATTACCAATGTACATTTCGACGATTATTTATATGTTCGCAAGAACGTCATCATATCGTCAAAATCCATCAAACCAGAGACTATGAATCAGCTACTTAGTCACTATCTCGAGAGAACGTCCCTACGGGCGGAGAAGTCCTCTCTGGACCAAACGCCGGTAACGCTGAGCCAGACCGAATCGAACATGTTACGCATGTGGATGTCCGGTCAAGGCACCATCCAGATATCAGACCAGATGCAAATAAAGGCCAAAACGGTCTCCTCCCACAAGGGAAACATCAAGCGGAAAATAAAGACGCACAACAAGCAGATCATTTACCACGTTGTTCGTTTGACCGATACGCTGACCAGTGGAATATTTGTCAATAGCCGTTGAGCCGCAGAGAATGCCCCCACTCTGTTTTGTCGGCCGTTAAATATCCGGGGATAAAGTCACCGGGATATCGGATACTGGAACCACCAAAAGAATACCTGCTGCGCTATCCCCCCGCTAGCGCAGCGGGTATTTTTTTGCCGGCGATAAAAAAAATCTTACCGTAATGAAATAATCTCAAAATGGACAATTTCATTAGCAAATTAATGAGATTAACCGATGTTACTGCCCATGCTCGCGACATGGCTCCACAAACGTCCCGTCACGGCTGTCGATTTCATTAAAAAACCATACGCCCGCCGGATAGTCTTCAAGAGAAACCAGATACATAGTCCCTTCGTTGAATACCTCTACGGCCAGAATGACGCCCTCGCGCCGCGGGCCGCCGTCTGTTTTTACCGTCACTCGATCGTTAACCTGCATACCGTTCCCCATCATTTGCGATTGGCATCAGTGTATGACAAAACCCAGGGGGAAGGACACCGCCCCGCACCAATCCGGCCTCGCTCTCAGCGTAGCCGCCGCCCGGATTTTCACTTTCTTAACGGTTTGGCCGCAGAATCTTAAGCCGGCCTCGCGTAGCCTGTCTTCAGGCGTTTCCCCCCCAGAGAAGCGCTCGCAAATGAAGAAGTAACAAGGAACTTTTGCCCGCAGACTTGCGGGCTTTTTTTTGCGCACCGCCGAATTGCAGGCATAAAAAAACCCGCCGCAGCGGGTTTTTTTCAATCAGCGGTAGACGCCAATTAGATAGCGGTAACGTTAGCCGCAGATGGACCTTTCGCACCGTTCTCGATAGAGAACTGTACGTTCTGGCCTTCAGCCAGGGTCTTGAAGCCTTGATCCTGGATAGCAGAGAAGTGTACGAATACATCTTTGCTGCCGTCTGCTGGGGTGATGAAACCAAAACCTTTAGCTTCGTTGAACCACTTCACTTGACCTTTGATCAGGTTAGACATGTCTATCTTCCTTCAATAATAAATGTAAGCCGCTATGGGCGATATAGCCGGTCATCAGTTACTTATGGAGGCACTGGAAAGGAAATTCGTCAGAGAAGGGCTATCCGGGATAACGCTTTTAATTTGAACTACTTTACTCAAAATGTCGTGCATAAATAGGTCTGTACCACAGGCCGGTAAGCATTAACTCACGAGCGGGCGGCAATAGCAACTCTTTTCGCCTCGTCGTGCCGTTTACCTCGGCTAAACGCACAGGATTTGACCCTGTTTGTCGACGCTATCGCCGAGCGTCTTCTCCTTACCGGTCAAGACAAATGATAGTAATTATCGTTACGCTGTTTTATAGTTGCACAAAGAAATCATTCAGGGAGATTCACCATGCCGAGATGGCTCACATTACCGGCCGCCAGCGTTACCGCCCTGCTGGCCTTTGCCGCTTGCAGCGCCCCGCTGGGCGCGCTGGAGCTGAATTATCAGCCCCCAGAGCCCAGCGTTTCCCCGCCCCCAAAACCGGTGGCTCCGCCGGGGCCGACCCCCAAGGCGGCGAAACCGCCGATTACCTGGGCAGAGGCACGCGACAAGAACGGTTTTCGCGTCGATATCGAATGCGATCATCCAGGCTGCAGCAAGCCGCGCGCCAAACCTTATCCCGCCTATGAAGGCCCGGTGAAGAAAACCGATCGCCGCCGCCAATCCGATCCTTACTCCACCAATCAGGATCCCGATTACAACATTCAGTTGGGCTATGAGTGGTAGCGGCGCTTTCGGAGTAATACCTATATCAGCCGCCCTCACCGCTGCATAAAATAGCGCCAGTTCACCACTCCTCCTGGTGTTGAACACAACAAGCTGTGTTGCAAATCTTTATGCGCCTCCCTATAGGCGCTTTTTTTTGCTCCTCCCTCATGCCCGTTTCCCGATTACAGATTGCTCTCATTGCCCCGTAAAGTGATGAATGTCACAAATACGCCTCCTTGCCATTCTTATTCGGAGGTGATGTTCATGGCCACAGGATCCCTTGCCCTCTTGGCTGCCTTGGCCGGCATTGCGGGCTATTCGCTCTATAAACACTTAAAATCTCAGAAGAAAAGTACATTCGTTCGCCCGCACGATCGGTAATCGATAACGTGTTTACACCGCGAAGGCGCGGCACGCCGCACGCCGCGCCTTCGTGGACCGTCATGTTTTCATCACAAAATTGTCACACTATGGCCATATGATGATTCGCGATTATCCGCTCTGGCTTAACACCAAGGATTTCGCCCATGACCATAATTAAAGCTGCAAACCATCAGGAAGCAGAAAAGCTCATCCGCGCCGGCACAGCCAAGAAAATCGAACTGGCCTACGATATCGGCAGCGATGACTTCTTCCAGCTTGCCAGCCTGTGGTGCGATAAAGGCGCCAAGATCTCCAAAGGGAAAGAACACTTTATCGTCTCGTTAAAAGGGTTCCGCATCCCCCCTAACGATTGATATCCAGCCGCCCATCGCGGCGGCGTCCTCCCTTCCTCGCAAAACCGCTCTATTCGACCACGCGCACCTCATTCGATTTCGCTAAGCTAACAGCAGACTTTATTGCGGGCGTTCCGCCTGGATAACCACGTCCGCCACGATGAGGAGAATGAGCATGTCAACAAATGCAGCGCAGCCCGGCACGATGAAAGCCATTGAGATCAGCCAACCGGGTGCTCCCGAGGTTCTGGTCGTCACCGAACGCCCGGTGCCCGTCCCGCAAGCGGGCGAACTCCTGGTGAAAATCGCCGCCGCCGGCGTTAACCGCCCCGACGTGCTGCAGCGCCAGGGGAACTATGCGCCACCGCCCGGCGCTTCGGATATCCCCGGCCTGGAAATCGCCGGCGAAGTCGTCGCCATCGGTGAAGGCGTGACCCACTTCGCGCTCGGCGATCGGGTTTGCGCCCTCATCGCCGGCGGCGGCTATGCCGAATACTGCACCGTGCATGAAAGCAATGCGCTGCCGGTGCCGGCGGGCCTGAGCCTGACCGAGGCCGCCGCGCTGCCGGAAACCTTCTTTACCGTCTGGGTCAACGTGTTCCAGCGCGGCCACCTCAAAGCCGGCGAAACCGTGTTGATCCACGGTGGCACCTCCGGCATCGGCACGGTCGCCACCATGCTGGCAAAAGCCTTCTGCGCGCAGGTGATCACCACCGTTGGCTCCGAAGAGAAGCGCCAGGCCAGCCTGGCGCTGGGCGCCGACGTGGCGATTAACTACCGCAGCGAAGATTTTGTCGCACGCACCAAAGACGCCACCGACGGCAAAGGCGCCGATGTGATCGTCGATCTGATCGCCGGCGACTATCTGGCCAAGAACTATCAGGCCGCGGCGATGGAAGGCCGCATCGTACAAATCGGCACGCAAAATGGCGTGGTAAAAGAGCTCAATCTGATGCCGCTGCTGTTGAAACGCCTGACCCATACCGGTTCAACGCTGCGCTCACGCAGCGTCGCGGACAAAGCGCAGATTGCCGCCGATCTGCACGAGAAGGTTTGGCCGCTGCTGGAGCGCGGCGTGCTGAAGCCGCAAATTTTTAGAACCTTCCCGCTCGAGCAGGCCGCCGCCGCGCATGCGCTGATGGAGTCCAGCGAGCACATCGGCAAGATCATGTTGACGTTCTGAAACCGTTCCCCGCAGCCTGCGCTGCGGGTAAACCGATGCCGCGCTCAGGGAATGATGCCGCGGCGGCGGAACTCATCGAACAGCGAGAAAAACATGGCTTCGGTTTCGACAAACTGATCGAAACCGAAACGCCGCGCCTTGCTGCCGTCCGCGAACATGTCATAGTCCCAGGAAAAGACGAAGTCGGCGAAACGCCAGCCGGCCACCGCGCGATAGTCCGGTTCGGTCAATTGGTGCCGTTGCACCAACTCTCGCCACAGCATCGCTTTGTCCGCCATCATGCTCTCCAACGGCATCGGCAGCGGCGGCGCGCATTCCAGCCCGAAGTAAGCGGCGATTTTTGGCCACATCTCGCTCCAGCGAAACAGATCGCCATTGTTGATATTAAACGCCTGATTGGCCGCCGCCGGTTCGGTCGCCGCCCAGAGCGTGGCGCGCGCCAACAGCCCGGCATCGGTCATTTCCAGCAGGCTGTGGTAAGCGCCCGGTTTGCCGGGGAAACGCAACGGCAGCCCAAGCGCTTTACTGATCGACGCGTAAACCGCGATGCTTAACGCCAGGTTCATCGGATTGCCGAGGGAGAAGCCCCCCACCACGCTCGGGCGAATGGCGCTCCAGTGCCAACGTTTGCCGGCCTGACGCTGCGCCAGATACTGCTGTTGCGCCACGTTAAACTCCGGCGGCATATGCCCGGCGTCGCTTTCGCGCGCCGGCGTTTTAAACGGCCCCAAATGAGCGCCATACACCTTATAGCCCTGCATCAGGCTGATATGCTCCAGCGCCGGCGCGAGCGGCTCCAGCCCCTCGACGACGTGTTGCAACATCTGCAGATTGGGCGCCACCAGGCCCGCCCAATCCGGCGCATCCTGATAGGCGGCATAGAAGACGTGGCTAATCGCGCTCAGCGGCCGCAGCGCGTCGCGCGTTGCCTCCGCATCCAGCAGATCCACCCGCAGGTGACGCACACCAGGCGCCGGTTCCCCACCCCGGCGCGAGACACCCACCACGGGCCAGCCCTGGCCGGTCAGCTCCTCAATCAATCGGCGCCCAATCACGCCATTGGCGCCGATCACTAACGCTTGCCGCTTTGCATTCATCTTGTTACTCCTCGGGTTGTCGAGGCCCTGAGTGTTATTGATTAGCGACCCTTGCGGTAGACGAGACTTTCCACTAACACTAATAAGAAATATTTATAGGCAAAATCGCTATGGATAAGCTGAACGCAATGAAAACCTTTGTGCGGGTGGCGGAGCTGGGCAGCCTGTCGGCCGCCGCTCGCGATCTGCGCTTGACGCAGCCAGCGGTCAGTCAGCAAATCGCCGGTCTGGAGCAGGAACTGGGCGCGCAGTTGCTGTTTCGCAGCACCCGGGCAGTCTCCCTGACCGAGGCCGGCAGCGGTTATTATCAACGCCTCAAAGCGATTCTGGCGGCGGTCGACGAAGCGGAAGAGGCGCTGCACGGCCAGCGCCACCGGCTGCAGGGCAACCTGCGCCTCCACGCACCGACCGGATTTGGCCAGCGGCACGTCACGCCGCTGGCCATCGCTTTCCAGCAGCGCCACCCGGACCTCACCATCGAGCTGCTGCTGGACGATCGGCGCGCCGACGTGATCGGCGAAGGCATCGACGTGGCGCTACGCTTCGGCGAACTGCACGCGCCCGGCATGGTGGCGAAACGGCTGGGCGAACTGCAACGCCTGCTGGTGGCGTCACCGGCGTATCTGGCAGAGCATGGCGCGCCACGCTCGCCGGCGGAGCTGGCAAAACATGCGCACATTCGCTACAGCGGATTGAACGACGGGGATACGCTCACCCTGATCGGCCCGCACGGCCCCGAAATAGTGGCGCTGCGGCCCACGTTCCGCGCCAACAATACGCTATCGCTGCTGACGGCCATCGAGGCAGGGCTTGGTATCGGCGGCGCTCAGCGGCCGTTGATCGGCGAGCAGCTGGCGACAGGGGCGCTGGTGCCCGTATTGCCGGAATACCGCTATCCGCCCATGGCGCTGCACGCGGTCTATCCCGCATTACGATTTATTCCGGAGAAAGTGCGCGCCTGGGTGGCGCATCTGCAACAGGCGTTGATGGCGATCGAGGGAATTAGCGGAGTGAATGCCCCCGGCCAGACGCCGGGAGCATAAGCCTTATTTGAACAGTTTGCCGACCATGTCGCCCAGTTCGTTGCTGTCTTGCTGCACTTCGCCATTTGGCGAAGCGGCATCCGCGACCGTTGGCAAGAACTGTGCAATGGTGCTGGAGGCCTGAGCCGGATCGACACCCAGCTTTTCAGCCAGCTGATTAATCGCATCGCTACCCAACGCCTGCTGTACGTGATCGCCGGTAATCGGTTGGTTTTCGCCATTGCCGAGCCAGGAGCCGACGATATCGCCGAACTGCCCCTGACGGAACTTGTCCAAAATGGCCTGCAGGCCACCTTGTTGCTCAACCCACTGCATAATGGCGATGTAATCGATGCCTTTGCCACCGTTGGCGCCGCCGCCCAGAATGTTACCCAATACGCTATCGAACAGACCCATGATATTCCCCTTTCAGCCGATACGGCCCGCGCCGCACCGCCGGATTGATTTCACGAAAAAGGGCCGCCGCGGCGACCCTGTTGAGCAACGGCTGCTTAGCCTTTGATCTTCCTGTAGACAAAAAGCACCACCAGGGCACCGATTACCGCCACCACAAAGCTGCCCAGGTTAAAGCCGTCAACGCGACCCATACCGAAGAAGGTGCTGATATAGCCGCCGACCACGGCGCCCACGACCCCCAGTACCACGGTCATAATAAACCCGCCGCCGTCTTTGCCCGGCATAATCCATTTGGCCAGGATACCGGCGATTAAACCAAAAATGATCCAGGAAATGATGCCCATCTTTACTCTCCCTATTACCTTTTGCCTAACAGAAATCCTATTACCAGGCCCACGACGGCGCCGGCGCCTATCCCCGCCCAAGGATTATCCTTGATGCAGGCACATGATTGCTCGAGCGCCGCTTTTACACCGCTGCGCACTTCGCAGGCGGTGGTTTTCACGTAGTCGCTCGGTTGCTCAACACCGTTTAGATCGTCATTTTCATATGACATGTCAAATCCTTACAGACCAACCCTCTGAGAATTGCGTCACATGTTTCACGCCCGGCACCGCCCGCCCCGCGATCTTGCTCCGGGCAATCTGCCCGCTGCCGCTCAATGCAGGGCTTACGGCGACAAACGCACAACTTCACACTATGACTATAGTAAAAAATCAGCGGTTTACCCATTTCCGTCCGTCTGAATTTCACCGTACAAAAAACGATCTAATTTCATCCTGCTGTCATCTCGACAGACTAAACTTTAAACAAATCTCCGGGAGGAAACGCCCATGTTCAATGCCCCGTTCATCCTGATTCTCGCACTGCTGTACGCGCTGGCCGCCGTTTGGGACGGTTCCGCCGCGTTACTGTTTCTCTAAGGTTACATAGCGGTTGTCACTTTTGCGATGCGCTTAATTGTGTCTTTATTTTTCAATTGCGTCAGCCGGTTGAAATAGCGGTAAATATCCTCCTTTTCCTCGGTAAAAATCCTAACTTGCCCCGTTATCCGTGCGTTGCTAAATAAAGCGCAAAAAAAAGCATTAATGGAAAACCCTATTTAGCACCAAATGTTCTATCATTCGCCGTATAACAATTTGGGTTAAGGTCCCATTGGGAAAGAAAAGGAAGAACAGGAAAAATGCTTTCAAACCAACGCTTTGAGCGCGAATTCTTGCGCCCTCGTTATTGGTTGCTGTGGATAGGGCTAGGAATGCTCTATCTCTTGGTGTTACTGCCCTACCCGCTCATATATCGGCTTGGACACGGCCTCGGCAGAATAGCCATGCGCCTGATGAAACGCCGGGTAAAAATAGCGCGCCGCAATTTAGCACTCTGCTTCCCCGCAATGCCCGCCGCCGAGCGCGAGGCGCTGATCGTCAAAAATTTTGAGTCCGTCGGCATGGGCCTGTTCGAAGTCGGCATGGCCTGGTTCTGGCCCGACTGGCGCATCGCCCGCTGGTTCAAGGTGAGCGGCATGGAAAACATGCAGCTGGCACGCCAGGACGGCAAAGGCGTTCTGCTGATCGGTCTGCATTTCCTGACGCTGGAACTGGGCGCGCGCATTTTCGGCATGCAAAATCCCGGCATCGGCGTGCATCGCCCGCATAACAACAAGCTGATGGAGTGGGTCCAGACCCGCGGCCGGCTGCGCTCGAATAAGTTCATGATCGATCGTAAAGATATCAAAGGCATGATCCGCAACCTGAAACAGGGGGAAATCCTGTGGTACGCGCCGGATCACGATTACGGCCCGCAAAGCAGCGTGTTTGCGCCGTTCTTCGCCGTTGAAAACGCCGCCACGACAACCGGTACCTTTATCCTGGCGCGCATGGGGCGGCCGTCGATCGTGCCTTTCGTGCCGCGCCGACTGCCGCATGCGCAGGGCTATGAGCTGATCGTACAGCCGCCGCTGAAGGACTTCCCGCTGGACGATGAAACGCGCGCGGCGGCCATGATGAACCGCGTGGTGGAAGAACAGGTGCTGCTGGCACCCGATCAGTACATGTGGCTGCACCGCCGGTTTAAAACCCGTCCGCCCGGCGAACCTTCGCTGTATTAACGCCCTCGTGCCTTCGCCCGCCACACCGCTGGCGAAGGCGCGCTCGCCTCGCACAAGCATTCTTCGCCAAGGGAACTACACTAATAAGTCACCGACGGCAATCATTGCCGCCAGCAACCATTTCTTCCTGCCCGCGGGCCGGTCGTTGCCTGTCGGGTCACAACCGAGGTCAATGTCATGCTGGTACAACCCTATCTGTTTTTCAGCGGTAACTGTGAGCAAGCGATTAACTTCTACGTGCAGCAGTTGAATGCCAAAATTGAAATGGTCATGCGTTACAAAGACATGCCCGAAGAGGCTCGGCAAGGCGGTCCACAGGACGTCAACCCGGAGGCGATCATGCATGCGCGCCTGCTGATCGGTGACGGTGTGCTGATGGCCTCCGACGGCTGTCCGCAGGACGACAGCGGCGGCGCTTCCCATAAAGGCTTCTCGCTGTCGCTGAACCCCAGCGATGCGGAGCAAGGGCGCAAGCTGTTCGATAATCTGGCGCAGGGCGGCCAGGTGACGATGCCTTACCAAGCCACCTTTTGGGCCAAAGGCTTCGGCATGCTGACCGATAAATTTGGCGTCAACTGGATGATCAACGTCGAATAACCCGCCATGGCGCCGCTAGCTATAGCGGTGCCAGTCATACGCCGCCTTGGCGAACAGCACGAACAGCAGCGTCAACAGCACCAACCCCAACCGCCAATAGGGCGACCGGCGCCGACGCCAGGCAAAGAACATCATCACCGCCAGCGCCCCCAGCGTAAGGGGGTAATACACCGCCAGCGTCAGTAAAGCGATAATGATGTAATCCGACATTGACTCCCCCACTCCGTCTTGTCCGCACCGCCGCAGAGGCAGATTGCGGCATGCCTTTCTCCGTATCGCCTCGTTAAGGGCTAGAGGTCTGGCGCATTTATGCATAAAATATAGGATTGCTCTTAACTCAAATTGAATAGTAATCAAACCACAAGGGTGACATGACTCAGCAGCAACCCATACAGGATGCCGTGCCGCCGCGCAGCGTTAAAAGCTCCCCATTATTATTTCAGGCCGGCGTGTTTGTCATCATCGTTGCCGCCACGCTGATCCTCTTTAACAGCTGGCAAATCTGGAACGCGCACCAGCGCGATCTGCGCAGCGCCGAGCATGAATCCGCCAACCTCGCCCGCTCGCTGGCGCAGCACGCCGACGATACCTTCATGCAGGTAGACGGCAATCTGCTCGATCTGACCGAACGTCTCCAGAACGACGGGCTGGGCCCATCGCAGCTGACGCGGCTGCAGCGCGTCATGCAGACGCAGGTTGGCAATCTGCCGCAGCTGCATGGGCTGTTTATCTACGATGCGCGCGGCCGCTGGCTGGCGACCTCCTCGGGCAAGTTCATCAAGAACGCCAACAACGCCGATCGTGATTACTTCAAATACCATCAAAACCGCGACGGCGGCGGTCTGTACATCGGCAAGGTGATCCGCAGCCGCACTAGCGGCGATCTGATCATCCCCGTATCACGGCGCTTCAACAACCCGGACGGCAGCTTTGGCGGCGTGGTGCTGGCGACGCTGTACGTCGATTATTTCCGCCAGTTTTACGACAGCTTCGCCCTCAACACCGACGCCTCGTTGAACCTGCTGCTGGCGGACGGCACCATCCTTTACCGTCGCCCTTACTCAGCGGCCTCGATCGGTAAAAACATCGCCAAGGGCGTGTTGTTCAGCGAAATTTTACCGCATTCGGAGTTCGGCAACGCCACCATCACCTCGCTGTACGACAAAGTGGAGCGCATCTACGGCTATTCGCGGGTCAATCGCTTTCCGCTGGTGATCGCCGCCGGGCTGTCGAAGCGCGACGCGCTGGCGGACTGGCGCACCGACGCCGGCCTGTTTGCCGCCGGCGGCCTCTCTCTGCTGATGATCCTGTTGGCGATGGGCATGGTGCTGCTGCGGCAAATCAAGCACAGCATGCAAACCGAAGCCGAGCTGATGCGCACCCGCGATCAGCTGACCAGCATCAACCAGATGCTCGAAGAGTTGGCGCTGCTGGACGGCCTGACCGGTCTGGCCAATCGCCGCCAGTTTGATATCGCGCTGAAGAACGAGCTGGCGCGGGCTTCGCGCAACTACCGCAGCGTGGCGCTGCTGATGCTGGATATCGACTACTTCAAGCAGTACAACGACAGCTATGGCCACGTCGCCGGCGACCAGTGCCTGCAGCAAATCGGCCAAACGCTGAAGGGGCTGGCGTGCCGCAGCAACGACATTCTGGCGCGCTACGGCGGCGAAGAGATGGGGATTATCCTGCCGGATACCGACGTGCAGGGCGCGCTGATTTTCGCCGAACGCGTCATCCAGGCGGTGCGCGATCTGAAAATTCCGCATCAGGGCAACCCGCACGGCATCGTTACCATCAGCATCGGCATCTGCGCCAAAGTGCCGCATATGTACAACGATACGCCGATCAGCTTTATCAATGAGGCGGACAGCGCGCTGTATCAGGCCAAGAAAAAAGGCAAAAACTGCATTTACGGCGCTTAAGCAATCATCGGGTCACCAAAATTTGGCGGCCCGATTTATTCACCCGGCAAAAATGAAATAGTTTCCCTCCGCAACATTATTTCACCGACTCGCCCCGCTCTCTGAATGAAATAACGCCAATAAATAAGCAGAATATTAATTTACAATATAATTCAATAAGATAAGAATTGTGCCATTCAACAACCCATTCGTGCCATTTTTGATTATTCGTGCCTACGCCAGGCCCCGTTTAGCCCCCGTTTACTATTTATTGGCGTTGCCGGTGATACTCTTATCAGGACTATTCTATATATCAGGAAGCCATCGCACGCTTCGGCGCACTGCGCCCTGCTGATACATCCATAATAGAACCCGCAAATTTCACGTTGCAATTGGGCGACCGGCGCAAAAATTTCTGGCGCCGCTCCAGCCAGCCACTGCGCAAGCCAGTGCAGCCAACCACGCGGCAACCTGAAAGACGGGAATAAAGCGATATAGATTTGCAAGGAGATCTCATGCCTACTGGCGATATTACGCGTGAACGGGCCGTTCTGACGCTGCCGTTGCGACAATGGGCGGCGCAAGAAGCCTCCAGCGCGGTCAGCGAACTGGAACAGGGCAAGGTGCTGTTTCTGCCCGAGCTGGCCTTCACCCTGTCTGAGCAGGAAATGCCACTGCTGGATCCGGCGTTGGTCGATCCGAAGCGCAAGAACATCAGCTATCAGCCGCTGTCCGGCAAGCTGACCGGCGTCGCCGTCGCGGAACGCCGGCAGCAGGTTCAGCAACTGCTGGAGCGCTATTACCAGTCGTGCCGTCAGCTGATCGCCGGGCTGTTGCCCGAGTATCAGGAGGCGCTGCACCACCCAACCGGCAGCCTGCGTTTGCATCCGGTCTCCGCCTGGCGCGCCAATAGCTCCTGGCGCAAAGACGACAGCCGGCTGCACGTCGACGCTTTCCCGTCGCGCCCGAACTACGGCGAACGCATTCTGCGCATTTTCACCAACATCAATCCGCACGGTGAACATCGCCAATGGCGGGTCGGCGAGCCGTTCCCTGAGCTGGCTGAACGCTTTATGCCGCGTCTGGCCCGCTATTCTGCGTTAAGCAGCTGGCTGCAGCACCAGGTGCGCATCACCAAAACCCGCCGCAGCCATTATGACCACCTGATGCTGCAGTTGCATGACGCCATGAAGGCCGATGGCGATTATCAGCAGCGTGGCCCACAGCTGGCGCTGGCGTTCCCGCCGGGCAGCAGCTGGATTTGCTTCTCGGACCAAACGCCGCACGCCGCGATGGGCGGCCAGTTTATGCTGGAACAGACCTTCCTGCTGCCGGTGAATAAAATGCAGGATCCGCAACGTTCACCGCTGAAAGTGTTGGAACAGCTGCGCGGCCAGCCGTTGATCTGACTGATTTGCCGCCGTCGGCGTTACCGGCGGCGGCAAACGCGCATCACGCCTCGAAATCCCCCTGTTGGCGCGCCACCAGCGTCAGAATGCTGTACAGCGCCACCGGCTGCTGTTCCTGATTCAACACCTGCACATCCCACACCACTACGCCGTGCGGGCGATCTTCGGCGGTTTTCTGCGGCTTGCGGATTTTCTTTTTGCAGGTCAACCGCACCTGAATGGTATCGCCGATCTTCACCGGCTCGATAAAGCGCAGATTCTCCATGCCGTAGTTGGCGATCACCGGCCCGACGGCGGCGTCAACAAACAGCCCGGCCGCGGCGGACACCACAAAGTAACCGTGCGCCACCCGTTCGCCGAACAGCGAGTCGGCGGCGCCGATCTTGTCCATGTGCGCGTAGAAATGGTCGCCGCTCAGGCAGGCGAAGTTGACGATATCCGCTTCGGTCACGGTGCGGCGCGCGGTCAACAGGCTGTCGCCCAGCTGCAGCTGCTCGAAGTATTTCCGGAACGGATGCACCGGATGCTCGACGACCGGCGCGCCGCGCACCCATTCGCCGCCGATGGCCGCCAGCATCGCCGGGCTGCCCTGGATCGCCGTGCGCTGCATATAGTGCTTCACCGCGCGCAGCCCGCCCAGCTCTTCACCGCCGCCGGCGCGCCCCGGGCCGCCGTGCACCAGCATCGGCAACGGCGAACCGTGGCCGGTGGACTCCGCCGCCGCCTGCTCATCCAAAATCAACATGCGGCCGTGGGCGCAGGCCGCCGCGCGAATGAAGCGCTTGGCCAATGCCGGATCGGCAGTCACCAGCGATCCCGCCAGGCTGCCCTGCCCCAGCAACGCCAACGCGATCGCCTGCTCGGTATCCGCATACGGCATCAGCGTCGCCACCGGGCCGAAGGCCTCAGTGCCGTGCACAGCCTGATGGGTGAGCGGATCGGCGCAATACAGCAGGGTCGGCGGATAAAACGCCCCGCCGCGCGCACCGTCACCGAGGACTTCCAGCTTATCCTGCGCCGCGCCACAGAGTGGTTCGCAGCCGTTGCGCAGCAGGAAATCCACCTTGCTTTGCACATCATCACGCTGCTCGTGGCTGACCAACGCCCCCATGCGCACCTGTTCCAGCTGCGGATCGCCCACCGTCACCCCCGCCAGGCGCTGCAACAAGGCCTGACGCACGGCCGCCACCTGCGCCGCCGGCACGATGATGCGGCGGATCGCGGTGCATTTCTGCCCCGCCTTGGCGGTCATTTCACGGCACACTTCTTTGATGAATAGCGCAAACTCGGGCATCTCCGGCGTCACGTCTTCCGCCAGCACGCAGCAGTTGAGCGAATCCGCTTCCATGGTGAACGCGATCGATTTCTCCAGCAGGCGCGGGTGTGCCCGCAGCCGCTGTCCGGTCTGCGCCGAACCGGTGAAAGTCACCGCATCCTGGTAATCCAGGTGCGCAAACATGTCGCCGACGCCGCCGCAAACCAGCTGCAGCGCCCCTTCCGGCACCAGCCCGCTGTCGACGATCAGCCTGACCATCGCCTGCGTCAGCTGCGCGGTAGCGGTGGCCGGCTTGATGATGGCCGGCATGCCCGCCAGCCAGGTCGGCGCCAGTTTTTCCAGCATGCCCCAGCACGGGAAGTTGAAGGCGTTGATGTGCAGCGCCACGCCGGGGCGCGAGGTCAGCACGTGGCGGGCGGCGAACTGCGCCTGTTTCGACAATGGGATCAGCTCGTCTTCCGGCCACAGGGTATCGTCCGGCAGATCGCGGCCGGCCATGCCGGCATAGGCGAACAGCGTGGCGATACCGCCCTCAATATCAACCCAGCCGTCGCTGCGCGTCGCGCCGGTTTGATAGGAAATCTGATACAGCGCCTCTTTGTGCGCCAGCAGGTGTTTCGCCACCGCTTTCAGCATCTGGGCGCGCTGCTGGAACGTCATGTGCGCCAGCGCCGGGCCGCCGTGGCTGCGCGCATAGCTCAGGCTCGCCGCCAACGGCAGGCCGTCGGAGCAAACCTGGTACAGCGCCTCGCCGGTCACGGCATGGCGGATCTCGCGCCCCTCTCCCTGCCCGTACACCCAGGCGCCAGAAAGATAACTGTGTAACTGCTGCATGTGCCCTCCGAAATTCATAAATTTTCACCATATAGCTTAATTACGTATCATATAAATGCCAGTCTGCGCCAAACCAAATTTTAACAAAAAGAAAACAAAAGGCGCTTTCAGGGCATTTGACCTGCTATAAACAAGGAATCAATCACTTTATTTATCAAATAAAATCAACAAAATAACAAATCACCTTGTGAGTAACCTCGCAAAACCACATGAATTACGTTTGATCTTTTTGTTATCAGTTTGTAGCCTTATGGTTAGTTAAAGTGATTCACATTTTTATGTTTAATGTGAAAAATACGAATCACCAAGAGGCAAGCATGACAACTGACGCACAGTATCAGCAGCATTTCGACGACAAGATCGCGGCGGACATCGCCATTGAGGCCAAAGACTGGATGCCGGACGCCTACCGTCAGAACCTGATTCGGCAGATTGGCCAACACGCCCACTCGGAAGTCATCGGCATGCTGCCGGAAGCCAACTGGCTGACGCGCGCCCCCACGCTGCGCCGCAAGGCGGTGCTGCTGGCCAAGGTGCAGGACGAAGCCGGCCACGGTCTGTACCTCTACAGTGCCGCCGAGACCCTCGGCTGTTCGCGCCAGGACATCTACCAAAAGATGCTCGACGGCAAGATGAAGTACTCCTCTATCTTCAATTACCCCACGCTCAACTGGGCGGATATCGGCGTGATCGGCTGGCTGGTCGACGGCGCCGCCATCGTCAACCAGGTGGCGCTGTGCCGCGCGTCCTACGGCCCCTATGCGCGGGCGATGGTGAAAATCTGCAAAGAGGAAAGCTTCCACCAGCGCCAGGGCTACGAGGCGGTGATGGCGATGGCCAACGGCAGCGACACGCAGCGCGCCATGTTGCAGGACGCTATCGATCGCTTCTGGTGGCCGGTGCTGATGATGTTCGGCCCGAGCGACGCCGACTCCCCTCACAGCGCCCAGAGCATGGCGTGGAAAATCAAACGCCACAGCAACGATGAGCTGCGGCAGAAATTCGTCGACAACACCGTGCCGCAGCTTGAGGCGCTGGGCATGACGGCACCGGACCCGAACCTTACCTGGGACGAGGCCGCCGGCCACTATCGCTTCGGCGAGATCGACTGGAGCGAACTGCATGAGGTGATCAAAGGGCGCGGTCAATGCAACCACGAACGCCTGCAGGCCAAACGCCGCGCCTGGGAAGACGGCGCCTGGGTACGCGACGGCGCCATGGCCCACGCCGCGAAAAACGCCGCCTCCGCCGCATAGCCAACATAAGGAAACGAGATCATGAGCCACGTTGAATGGCCGCTGTATGAAGTGTTTATCCGCAGCAAACAAGGGCTGGCGCATCGCCACGTCGGCAGCCTGCACGCCGCCGACGACCAAATGGCGCTGGAAAATGCCCGCGACGCCTATACGCGCCGCAACGAAGGCTGCTCGATCTGGGTGGTGCAGTCGCGCCATCTGATCGCCTCGCAGCCGGAAGATCGCGGCGCGTTCTTCGATCCGTCCGAAGATAAGATCTACCGTCATCCGACGTTTTACACCATTCCCGACGGCATCAAGAACATGTAGAGGCGACCATGACGGTTAACGATCCGCGCATCAGCTATTTGCTCCGCCAGGGCGACACGCCTCTGATCCTCGCCCAGCGCCTGTGCGCCTGGTGCGGCCACGCGCCCGAGCTGGAAATCGATCTGGCGTTGGCCAACATCGGGCTCGATCTGCTCGGCCAGGCGCGCAACTTTCTGGGTTACGCCGCCGAACTGGCCGGCCCGCCCTGCAGCGAAGACAGCCTGGCCTTCGGCCGCGACGAGCGCCAGTTTCATAACCTGCTGTTGGCGGAGCAGCCGAACGGCGGTTTCAACGACACGCTGGTGCGTCAGTTCCTGCTCGATGCCTACCACGTACAGCTGCACCAGGCGCTGAGCCGCAGCCGCGATGCGCAGATCGCCGCCATCGCCGCCAAGTCATTGAAGGAGGCCGATTATCACCTGCGCTTCAGCCACGGCTGGATGATCCGCCTGGGCGACGGCAACGACGTCAGCCACCGCAAGATCCAGCAATCGCTGGATAACCTGTGGCGGTTCACCGCCGAGCTGTTCCACGCCGACGCGCTGGAGCTAGAACTGGCAGAACAAGGCATCGCCGTCAATCCACGCGAACTGCAGGCCCCCTGGCAAGCGCAGGTGGAAGAGACGCTGCGCCAGGCGACGCTGGCGCTGCCTGCCGAGCAGGCGTTCCGGCACGGCGGCAAGCAAGGCCGGCACAGCGAACACCTCGGCCCGCTGCTGGCGGAAATGCAGTTCCTGCAGCGCGCCTATCCAAACGGTCAATGGTAGGAGGCCACGATGAACGTCACCCGTTTGCAACCCGCCGAAATCCCGCAGATTTGGCACTGCCTGCAGCAGATCAGCGATCCCGAACTGCCGGTGCTGTCGATCACCGATTTGGGCATGGTGCGCGACGTAGCGCGCGACGGCGCGGGCTGGCGCGTGACCTTCACCCCAACCTATTCCGGCTGCCCGGCCACCGAATTTTTGCTCAACGCCATCGAGCAGCGGCTGGCGGCCGCCGGCTTCAGCCCGGTGCAGGTGGACATTCGCCTCAGCCCGGCCTGGACCACCGACTGGATGAACGCCGACGCCCGCGAGCGGCTGCGGCAATACGGCGTAGCGCCCCCGCAGGGGCACACCTGCGATCGGCCGCACGCCCACGGCCCGGTAGCCTGCCCGCGCTGCGGCAGCACCCACAGCGAGAAGGTCAGCGAGTTCGGCTCCACCGCCTGTAAAGCGCTGTACCGCTGCTGCGACTGCCGGGAACCGTTCGATTATTTCAAATGCATATAGGAGCGCTGACACCATGACGGTCTTTCATCGCCTGAACGTCGCCGCCATCGAGCGCGAAACGCCGGACGCCGTAGCCATCACCCTGCGGGTGCCCGAAGAGCTGCAAAACCAATACCGCTATACCCCCGGCCAGCACCTGACGCTCAAGGCGTTGGTCAACGGCGAAGAGCTGCGGCGTTGCTACTCCATCTGCAGTTCGCCGCAGGAAGGCCTGCTGCAGATCGGCGTGAAGGCGATTGACCAGGGGCGCTTCTCCGGCTTCGTCAACCGCATGCTGAAGGTCGGCGACGCGCTGGAGGTGATGGTGCCTCAGGGGCGCTTCGGCTACCAGCCGCAGGCAGAGCGCCACGGCAACTACCTGGCGATCGCCGCCGGCTCCGGCATCACGCCGATGCTGTCGATCATCAAGGCGACGCTGCTGCTCGAACCGGGCAGCAGCTTCACCCTGATCTACGGCAACCGCAACAGCCGTTCGATGATGTTCAAAGAGGCGCTGTCGGATCTGAAAAACCGCTACCCGCAGCGTTTTCAGCAGCTGTATCTGTTCAGCCAGGAAAGTCTCGACAGCCCGCTGCTCAGCGGCCGCATCGACCGTGAACGCCTGACGGCGATCGGCGGCGCGCTGCTGGATTTCCGCGACTATGACCACGCCTTTATCTGCGGGCCGGAATCGATGATGGACGACGCACAAACCGTGCTGGAACAGGCCGGCGTCCCGGCCAACCACATCCACAGCGAACGCTTCAACACCAGCGGCCTGGTCGTCCGCCCGCGAAGCAGCGGCGATCGCAACGCCACCCGGGTGGCGATCCTGCTCGACGGCCGCCGGTTGGATATCGAGGTCGGCGAACAGGACGACAGCATTCTCGACGCCGCGCTGCGCCAGGGCGCCGACCTGCCCTACGCCTGCAAAGGCGGCGTATGCGCCACCTGCAAATGCCGTCTGAAGGCCGGCCAGGTGGAGATGGGCGTCAACTACAGCCTGGAGCCGGATCAGTTGGCGGCAGGCTACGTATTGAGCTGCCAGTCGTGGCCGAAAGGCGACGGCGTGGTGTTGGACTTCGACGTCTAGGAGCCGCGATGGACACCCCCTTTATTTTGCATCAGCAGCAGCACCGCGTGGTCACGCTGACGCTGCATCGCCCGGAGGCGCGCAACGCTCTGAGCACGCCGTGCCTGGAACAGCTGGTTGCTCGCCTGGAGCAGGCCGACGCCGACAGCGGCGTGGGCGCCGTAGTGATCGCCGGTGCGGTGCGCTTCTTCGCCGCTGGCGCCGATCTGCGCGAACTGCAACAGCAGGATCTGCCGGCCGCGCTGGCGGATCGCCGTCCGCAGCTGTGGCAGCGGCTGGCGCAGTTCAGCAAGCCGCTGCTGGCGGCGGTGAACGGTTATGCCCTGGGCGCCGGCTGCGAGCTGGCGCTGGCCTGCGACATCGTCATCGGCGGCGAAAGCGCCCGCTTCGGCCTGCCGGAGATCACCCTCGGCCTGATGCCGGGCGCCGGGGGCACCCAGCGTCTGATCCGCTGCGTCGGCAAGTCGCGCGCCAACCAGATGGTGCTGACCGGCGAGCCCATCGACGCCCGCACCGCGCTGCAGGCCGGCCTTATCAGCGAAGTGTGCGTCGATGCCCTGACGCTGGAACGCACGCAGCAGATTGCCGATCGCATCAGCCGTCAGGCGCCGCTGGCGCTGCGCGCCGCCAAACAGGCGCTGAAACAGGCCGAGGAAATCGGCCTTAGCCAGGGGCTGACGATGGAGCGTCAGCAGTTCGTCACCCTGGCCGCCACCGACGATCGCCGCGAAGGCATCGCCGCCTTTTTCGAAAAACGTACGCCAAACTATCAGGGGCGCTGATTTATGGATAACGCATTGATTCTCAGCCATCTCGACGCCGGCGTGTTGACGCTGACCCTTAACCGGCCGGATCGGCTCAACAGCTTTAACGACGAGATGCATCGCCAGCTGAGTGAAGCGCTGACGCAAGCCGAGCGCGACGACAGCGTGCGCTGCCTGCTGATCGCCGGCGCCGGGCGCGGTTTCTGCGCCGGGCAGGATCTCAACGATCGCAACGTCAGCGCCGATCAACAGGCGCCGGATCTCGGCCTGTCGGTCGAACGTTTCTACAACCCCCTGATCCGTCGCCTGACCGCCCTGCCGAAGCCGGTGGTGTGCGCGGTCAACGGCGTGGCGGCCGGCGCCGGCGCCGCGCTGGCCCTGGCGTGCGATATCGTCATCGCCACCGACAATGCCAGCTTCATTCAGTCGTTCTGCCGTCTTGGGCTGGTACCTGACTCCGGCGGCAGCTGGTTCCTGCCGCGGCTGGCCGGCCACGCCCGCGCGATGGGCATGGCCATGCTGGGTGACAAAATCAGCGCCCAACAGGCGCTGGCGTGGGGCATGATCTGGCAGGTGGTGCCGGCGGATGAATTGGCCGACCGCACGCAAACGCTGGCGCGCCATCTGGCCACCCAGCCGACCTACGGTCTGGGGCTGATCAAGAAAGCCCTCTACAGCTCGGCCACCAACAGCCTCGATCAGCAGCTCGATCTGGAGCGCGATCTGCAGCGCCTGGGCGGCCGCAGCGACGACTATCGCGAAGGCGTCAGCGCGTTCTTTGCCAAACGCACGCCAAACTTCAGCGGGAAATAGCCATGAACGCGCCCCTTCTTAACGGCCAGGTGGCGGTGATCGGCGCCGGCACCATGGGTATCGGCATAGCCCAGGTGGCCGCCGCCGCCGGCCACCCGGTGCGGCTGTTCGATATCGCGCCCGCCGCCGCCCAGCGCGCGATCGACGATCTCGCTCGCCGCCTGCGCCAGCGGGTCGACGACGGCAAGGCCGACGCCGCGCCCACCGAAGCCCTGCTGGCGCGCCTCGAATGCGCCGACTCGCTCGAGCAGCTGGCCGACTGCACGCTGGTGATTGAAGCGGTGGCGGAAAATTTGGCGATCAAACAGGGCCTGTTCCGCGATCTGGAGGCGCTCTGCGCACCCACGACGCTGTTCGCCAGCAATACCTCTTCGCTGTCGATCACCGCCATCGCCGGGGCACTGCAACACCCGGCCCGCATGGCCGGGCTGCACTTCTTCAACCCGGCGCCGCTGATGAAGCTGGTGGAGATCGTCAGCGGCCTGGAGACCGGCGCCGAGACCCTCGCCGCGCTGCAGGCCCTGGCACAGCGCTGGGGTAAGCAGAGCGTCGTGTGCCGCTCGACGCCGGGATTTATCGTCAACCGCGTGGCGCGGCCGTTCTATGCCGAAACCCTGCGCGCGCTGGAGGAACAGGTGGCCGACGCCGCCACGCTGGATACGGTATTGCGCGACGCCGGCGGCTTCGCCATGGGCCCGCTGCAATTGACCGATCTGATCGGCCAGGACGTCAATTACGCCGTGACCGAATCGGTGTATCAGGCCTTCTATCAGGATCCGCGCTTCACGCCCTCACTGGTGCAGCAGGAGTTGGTGGCCGCCGGGCACCTCGGCCGTAAATCCGGCCGCGGTTTCTACCGCTACGACGCCCCGCGATCCGCCGCCGCGATCGCCTTTGCGCCACCGGCGCAGGCCGCACTGCCGCAACGCGTTACGCTGCACGGCGACTGGTCTTCGCTGGCCGATTTGGCGCAGCTGTTAAGCGAAAATGCGGGGGCGATCAAACAACCTGGCCAGACCAGCCCACACGTCACGATCGACGACGTTACACTGATGTTAACCAATGGTAAAACCGCCGGCCAACTGGCCGACGAACGTGGAACGCCCGTGGTGCTGTTCGATCTCTGTGCCGACTATGCGCACGCCTCCGCCATCGCCATCAGCTGCGCGGCGCAAAACGATGCGCAACACAATGCCAAAGCGATTCGCCTGCTGCAGTCCCTCGGCAAGCAGGTCATTCCGTTGCCGGATTACCCCGGCCTGCTGACGATGCGCACCCTGGCCATGCTGGCCAACGAAGCGCTCGACGTGGTGAACAAAGGCGTCGCAAACGCCGAAGATACCGATCTGGCGATGCTGCGCGGCGTCAACTATCCGCGCGGGCCGCTTGCCTGGGGCGCCGCGCTCGGCTGGCGCCACATTCTGGCGACGCTGGAAAACCTGCAACGCTATTACGGCGAAGCGCGCTATCGCCCGATGCCGCTGCTGCGCCGCTACGCTTCCCCCGCCTCTTTCCCAGGAGCCGAACGATGAACGCCAATACGCCGCGCGCGCTGGCTCAGCGCTGCGCCGAACAGATGTTCCAACAAGATACCTGCGCTCAGGCGATGGGGATGCACATCGATGCCGTCGACGCCGGGTACGCTCAGGTCAGCATGACCGTCGGCCCGCAGATGCTCAACGGCCACCAGACCTGCCACGGCGGCCAGCTGTTCAGCCTGGCGGACACCGCCTTCGCCTACGCCTGCAACAGCCAGGGGCTGGCGGCGGTGGCCTCCGGCTGCAGCATCGACTTCGTCCGCCCGGCGCTGGCCGGCGATCGCCTCACCGCCAGCGCGGAGATGCGCCATCAGGGCAAAGCCACCGGGCTGTATGACGTCGAAATCGTTAACCAACGGGGCAAAACCGTCGCCTGGTTCCGCGGCCGCGCACACCGCCTCGGCCACAGCATTTTAGGAGATCAGGCATGAATCAGGCATTTATCTGCGACGGCGTGCGTACCCCGATCGGCCGCTATGGCGGCGCGCTGGCCCAGGTGCGCGCCGACGACCTCGCCGCCCTGCCGCTGCGCGTGCTGTTGGAACGCCATCCGCAGGTCGATTGGGCGCAGCTGGACGACGTGATCCTCGGCTGCGCCAACCAGGCCGGGGAAGACAACCGCAACCTGGCACGCATGGCGCTGCTGCTGGCCGGCGTGCCGGTCGGCGTGTCCGGCACCACGGTGAACCGCCTGTGCGGTTCGGGCCTGGATGCGCTGGCGATGGCGGCGCGCAGCATCAAGGCCGGTGACGCCGGGCTGCTGCTGGCGGGCGGCGCGGAATCGATGACCCGCGCGCCGCTGGTGATGGGCAAGGCCGACAGCGCCTTCAGCCGCCAGGCGCAGCTGTACGATACCACCCTCGGCTGGCGCTTCGTCAATCCGCGGATGCAGGCCGAGTTTGGCACCGATTCGATGCCGGAGACCGCCGAAAACGTCGCGGCGCAGTTCAACATCAGCCGTGCCGATCAGGACGCCTTTGCGCTGCGCAGCCAGCAGCGCGCCGCCCGGGCGCAGGCGCTGGGCCACCTTGCGCAGGAGATAGCCCCGGTCAGCCTCACCGGCAAAAAAGGCGCGGTGACGCTGTTCAGCCAGGATGAACACCCGCGCCCCGACACCACCTTTGATCAGCTGCAGGCGCTGAAAACCCCGTTCCGTCAGCCCGGCAGCGTCACCGCCGGCAACGCCTCGGGCCTGAACGACGGTGCGGCGGCCCTGATCGTCGCCTCCGAAGCGATGGCGGCGCGCCAGGGGCTGACGCCGCGCGCGCGCATCGTTGCCACCGCCACCTGCGGCGTGGAGCCGCGGCTGATGGGCATCGGCCCGCTGCCGGCCACCCGCAAGGTGCTGGAAATCGCCGGGCTGAGCCTGGCGCAGATGGACGTTATCGAACTGAACGAAGCGTTCGCCGCCCAGGCGTTGGCGGTGATGCGCCAGCTTGGCCTGCCGGACGATGCCCCGCAGGTCAACCCCAACGGCGGCGCGATCGCCCTGGGGCATCCGCTGGGCATGAGCGGCGCGCGCCTGGCGCTGGCCGCCCTGTTTGAACTGGAACGGCGAGCCGGCCGCTACGCGCTTTGCACCATGTGCATCGGCGTCGGCCAAGGCATCGCCATGATCATTGAGCGTGTCTGACCCCTGAGGCTAACCATGACAATAAATCCACAGCCCCTCGAAACGATCGAATTCGCCTCGCGCGATGAGATTGAAGCGTTGCAGCTGACGCGTCTGAAGTGGACGCTGCACCACGCCTACGACAATGTGCCGATGTACAAACGCAAATTTGACCAGGCCGGCGTGCACCCCGACGATCTCAAACAGCTGAGCGATCTGGCGCGCTTCCCCTACACCACCAAGCAGGATCTGCGCGACAACTACCCGTTCGACACCTTCGCGGTGCCGATGGAACAGGTGGTGCGCATCCACGCCTCCTCGGGCACCACCGGCCGCCCGACGGTGGTGGGTTACACCCAACGCGACATCGATAACTGGGCCGATATCGTCGCCCGCTGTCTGCGCGCCGGCGGCGCCACCGCCAAAGACAAGGTGCACGTCGCCTACGGTTACGGCCTGTTCACCGGCGGCCTGGGCGCACACTACGGCGCAGAGCGGCTCGGCGCGACGGTGATCCCGATGTCCGGCGGCCAGACGGAACGCCAGGCGCAGCTGATCCTCGATTTCAAACCCGACATCATCATGGTGACGCCGTCCTATTGCCTGACGCTGATCGACGAGCTGGAGCGCAAGATGGGCGGCGACGCGCGCGGCTGCTCGCTGCGGCTCGGCGTGTTCGGTGCTGAACCCTGGACCGAAGCCCTGCGCCACGAGATCGAAACCCGCATGGGCATCAAGGCGTTGGATATTTACGGCCTGTCGGAAGTGATGGGGCCGGGCGTGGCGATGGAGTGTCTGGAGAGCGGCGGCGGCCCTACCATTTGGGAAGACCACTTCCTGCCGGAGATCATCTGCCCGGAAACCGGCATTGCTCTGCCGGACGGCGAACACGGCGAACTGGTGTTCACCACCCTGACCAAAGAGGCGCTGCCGGTGATCCGCTACCGCACCCGCGATCTCACCCGGCTGCTGCCGGGCGACGCGCGCCAGATGCGCCGCATGGGCAAGATCACCGGCCGCTCCGACGACATGCTGATCATCCGCGGCGTCAACGTCTTCCCGTCGCAGGTGGAAGAGCAGATCATGCAGTTCGAGCAGCTGTCGCCGCACTACCAGCTGCAGGTCAGCCGCAGCGGGCACCTGGACACGCTGGCGGTGCGCGTCGAGCTCAAGGAGTCGGCGCTCAGCCTCAGCCACCAGCAGCGTTGCGACATCTGCCACCAGCTGCGCCACCACATCAAATCGATCGTGGGCGTCAGCACCGACGTCAGCATCGCCAACTGCGGCGATATTCCGCGCTCGGAAGGCAAAGCGCAGCGCGTGGTCGATTTGCGGCCGCGCTGAGACGCACGGCGTCACGGATGACGCCGCCCCAAATTAGGCGTAATGTTATGGCTCATCGAAGGCTAACCCATGGAAAAATATGGAACATAAACTGGATGAGTTCATTCGCCATGCCGTCGACGCGCAGCCGATCAGCGGCACCTCGCTGATCATTTCGCTGTACGGCGACGCGCTCAGCCACCGCGGCGGCGAAGTGTGGCTCGGCAGCCTGAGCGCGCTGCTGGAGGCCTTTGGCTTCGGCGATCGCTTCGTGCGCACCTCGGTGTTCCGCCTGCAGAAAGAGGGTTGGCTGGCGGTGGAGAAAATAGGCCGCCGCAGCTTCTACCGCGTGACCGAGCAGGGGATGCGCCAGTTCCGCCACGCCGAATCGAAAATCTATCTGCGCGAGCAGCCCGCCTGGGACGGCAAGTGGGAGCTGTTGCTGCTGGAAAGCGCCGAAAAAAACGAGCGCGCGCGGCTGAAAAAAGAGCTGGGCTGGCTCGGGTTCGGGCAAATCGCCAGCAACCTGATGGCCGCCCCCACCCATGCGCAAACCGACGTGACGGCGCTGCTCGGCGAGCTGAACGCCAGCGAGCAGGTGATTTACTTCCGCGCCGATTATCCCTATAACCGCTCCGAGCAAACCCTGCAGAACTTGGTGGCCGACTGCTGGTCGCTAAACGAAGTGGCGGCCGGCTATCACGAGTTTATCGTCTCCTTCCGGCCGCTGATGGCGCTGCTGCGCGAAGTCGATCCGTCGGCGCTGACGCCGCTGCGCTGTTTCCAGATTAAGCTATTATTGATTCACTTCTTCCGTCGCGTGGTGTTGAAAGATCCGCTGCTGCCGGACGCGCTGCTGCCCGCGCAGTGGGAGGGCCAGATCGCCCGCAACCTGTGCATCAATCTTTATCAGCAGGTCGATCGCGCCGCGACGGAGTATGTCAGCGCGCTGGCGGAAACCACCATCGGCGCCCTGCCCGCGCCGGCCGCCGGCTACTATCGGCGCTTCGGCGGCCTGCCGCGCGACCCTACATTTTAAGGAACTCACGCTATGCCTGTGTATCAGATTGACGGCCTGACGCCGGTCGTCGACCCCAGCAGTTACGTGCACCCGACGGCGGTGCTGATCGGCGACGTGATCGTCGGCAAGCACGTGTACATCGGCCCGAATGCCAGCCTGCGCGGCGATTTTGGCCGCCTGGTGATCTGTGACGGCGCCAACATTCAGGATAACTGCGTGATGCACGGCTTCCCGCAGCAGGACACGGTGGTGGAAGAAGATGGCCATATCGGCCACGGCGCCATCCTGCACGGCTGCCGCATTCGCCGCAATGCGATGGTGGGCATGAACGCGGTGGTGATGGACGGCGCGGAGATCGGCGAGAACACCATCATCGGCGCGATGGCGTTCGTCAAAGCCGCGGCGGTGATCGAAGCCAACAAGCTGGTGGTCGGCAGCCCGGCACGCGTGCTGCGCGATCTGACCGAACAGGAGCTGGCCTGGAAGATCGCCGGCACCCGCGAGTATCAGGATCTGGTACAGCGCTGCAAATCCTCGCTGCACGAAGTGGCGCCGCTGACCGAAATCGAACCGGGCCGCCAACGCCTGAGCTTCGGCGACCACCTGATCCCGAAAAGCCAGCTGTAATCCCCGGGGCTGAGGCACGCCTCAGCCCCTTCCCTTATTACTCCACCTCCGGCGCCTTGAACGGCGACGGCACGGCCGCGCGGCGGCTCTGGACGTGATAAGCCACCACCAGCAGCAAGGTGAACGGAATACCGAACCACAGCGTCATGCGGAAAAATTCGGTAAACGCCGTCGAGATCATCAGCGCCGCCATCAGCCCGGCGCCCAGCAAGGTGGTATAGGGGAACCCCCACATGCGGAACTTCAGGTGGGTCTGCCGGTGCCGGCGGCGGAAGAACAGGTGGGTGACGAAAATCATCAGCCAGGTAAAGCAGGCGCCATACACCGAAATAGACATCATGGCGGCGAACGACGTTTCCGGTGCCACCAGGCTCAGCACGATAGACACCACGATGCCGATGCACGACATCGCCAGCGCATTGACCGGAATGCCGCGCCGGCTGACGCGCCCCAACGCCGCCGGTGCCTGCCCGGCGCGCGACAGCGAGAACATCATGCGGGTGGTGATATACAGCTGGCTGTTCATCGCCGACAGCGCCGCCACCAGCACGATAAAGTTGAAAATACCGGCGGCGGCGGGCAGATGGATCACGTTCATCGCCATCAGGAACGGGCTTTCGCCGGTGCCGGACTGCCGCCAGGGTACGATGGCCAGCATCAGGGCGATCGACAGCATGTAGAAGATGAACAGCCGCACGATGGTGCCCTTGAACGCCGCCTTCACCGCAATCACCGGATTTTTCGCCTCGCCGGCGGCCACCGCGATCATTTCAATGCTCAGATAGCTGAAAATGGACACGATCACCGCGAACCACATGCCCTTGACGCCAAACGGCATGAAGCCGCCGGCGGTCAGGTTGCGCAGGCCGTAGGCCGGGTTGCCCGAGAACGCCAGAATGCCGATGCCGATCAGAATGAACGCCACGATCGCCGTCACTTTGACGGTGGACAGCGCGTATTCCACCTGGCCGAACGACTTCACGCCGATCACATTGATGACGATCACCGCCGCCGAGAACAGCAGCACCCACGGCCAGGTCGGCGTCGCCGGGAACCAGAACTGCATGTACATGCCGATGGCGGTAACTTCGGTGCCCACCGCCAGCACCACGCAAGACCAGTAGGAATAACGCACCAGAAAACCGAACAGCGGGCCAAGATAGAATTCGGCGTAGTCGCCGAACGAGCCGGGCGTCGGGTGTTCGGAGGTCATTTCCGCCAGGCTGCCCATCAACAGCAGCGCAATAACGCCGCCGATCAGGTAGCTCAGCAATACCGACGGCCCCGCCATCTGAATGGCGTAGGCGCTGCCGAGAAACAGCCCGGTGCCGATGGCGCCGCCGATCGCCAGCATCGACATCTGCCCGGCGGTAAGATGCTTGTTCAACCCGTCCTGACGGCGGGCGATATGCTCAAAATCATTCATCTGTGGCATGGCTGTGTTCCCGAGCGAAGTTAGGCGGTACGGGTGACGTCGAGAATGGCGGCGGTCACGTAGTCGATATTGCCGGGGTTGAGCCCCGGCAGGCACATGCGGCCGGGCGAAACCAGATAGATGGCATAGCGCTGCCGCAGGGTCTGCAGCTGCGCTTCGTTCAGGCCGGTATAGCTGAACATGCCGCGCTGATCGCGTATGCGCCGGTGATCCAGCGAAGAACCTCCCCGCGCCAGGCCGGCGGCCAGCTGCTCACGCATCTGCTTGATGCGCACGCGCATTTCCGCCAGCTCATTGCGCCAAAGCTCACCGAGTTCGGCGTCGCCGAGCAGGGTTTCCACGATCTGGCTGCCGTGCGTCGGCGGGCAGGAGTAGCTGCGGCGGATCAGCGTTTTTAACGCGCCTTTGACGTTAGCGGCGTTTTCCGCATCGGCGCAGCGCACCGACAGCGCGCCCAGCCGCTGGCCGTACAGCGCCACGTTTTTGGAAAACGAGTTGCAGACCAAAAACGGCAGATCGGTTTTCAGCGCTTCGCGCAACGCCAAGCAGTCCTCCTCCAGCCCGTCGCCGAAGCCCTGATAGGCGATATCGAACAGCGGCAGCAGCTTACGCCGCTGCAGCACGGCGAGCGTGGCGCGCCACTGCTCCGCCGTCAGATCGGTGCCGGTCGGGTTATGGCAGCAAGGATGCAACAGGACTACGCTGCCGGGCGGCAGGCTGTCCAGCGCGTCGAGCATGGCGGCGAAACGCAGGCCGCCCGCCGCTTCGTCAAAGTAGGGATAGGTATTCACCCGCAGCCCGGCGCCTTCAAATATCGCCCAGTGATTGGCCCAGGTGGGATCGGACACCCAAATGTCACCGCGCGCCAGAAAGTGGCGCAAAAAATCCGCCGCCAACTTTAGCGCACCGGAGCCGCCGACGGTCTGCACCGTGGCGATCTCGGCCGCCTGTTGCTCGCCGAACAGCAGCACCTGCACCTGGCGAGCGAACTGTGGCGAACCTTCGATCGGCGGATAACCGTGCGGGCGACGCAGCGCCAGCAACCGCTGCTCGGCGGCCTCCACCGCCTGCATCAGCGGAATATTCCCCTGCCGGTCGTAATAGAGTCCAATGCCTAAATTCACTTTTTTCGGATTGGGGTCCTGCAAATAGGCTTCCATCAGCGACATAATAGGATCGGCTGCAGAAGGTGCAATCTGTTTAAACATGACGCATCCTTAACTCGTTATTGAATTAATATGAAGACAGACTTAATAAAAATTAAATCAGGCGATGGCGCTGACGGTGATTTCTATTTTCATTCCCGGCACCACCAGTTTTTCGACAATAACCGTGGAACGATTGGGATAAGGATAATTAAAGTATTTCCGGTAAATATCATCGAGCAATTTAACGTCGTTGACGTCGGTAAGATAAACGATCACCTGCAGTACCTTATCGCTGTGGCTGCCCGCCGCCTTCAACGTCTGCGCCAGGTTATCGAAGGTTAACGCAATCTGTTGCTCCGGCGCGCCGGTCTCGATGCTGCCGTCCGCCCGCACCGGGCCATGGGCGGTAAACAGCATGCCGCCGCCCCGGGTGGCCCAGGAAAAAGGCTGGCCGATGTCCGGCAGCCCGGTCTCTACGATCTCGCGCATATCAGTGGTTCCCGTGGTGGTCAAGTTGGCGAAGCAGCGCGCCGTCGGCGGCGAACAACGCATCCAGAATGGTGAAATGATTGGCGCCGGGCACCGCGACCAGTTCGGCCGGCAACCCGCGTTGGCGCAGCGCCGCGTGATAGTGTTGCGACTGACCGATCAGCTCCGGCAGCTCAGCTGCGCCGTAATACAGCGTGAGCGGCTTACTGCGCGTCGGCGGGTGGCGCGCCGGGCTTAGCGTTTCAATCTGCCGCTCGGTCAGCTGCAGCGCCCGATTGACATAGCTCTCTTGCAGCGGTGCCAGTTCGAACAGGCCGCTGATGGGAAAGACCGCCTCCACCAACGCATGCTGCTGCCAAAACGCCGCCAGATGCCCGCCGGCGGAATGGCCGCACAGATGCACCGGATGGGCATAGTGCGGCGGCAGACGGCGCCGAATAGCATCAAGCGCCGCCCCCACCTGGCGACAAATAGCGTCAAGATTAACCGCCGGCGCCAGCGCATATTCCACCAGCACCACGTCAAAACCCAACGCCAACGGCCCGGCAGCGATAAAGGCGAAATCCGCCTTATCGCAGAATTGCCAATAGCCGCCGTGAATAAAAATTAACGTCCCCTGGTGCTGCTTTGCAGAATAGAGCCAATCCATCGTCTCGCGTTCGCTTTCGCCATACGCAATATTCTTTTCATGTTTCGTCTGATGATAAATAGCCGCACTGCGGGTCTGAAATGAAGCCAAAATAGCGTCTTCATTATCCACCGCAGCGCCGTTGTCATAGCTCCCCGCAAGTAGTTTCATATATTAAACTTCGTTTATCATTTAAAATATGAATTAACTATTAGCACCGGCAACATTATTGTCAAGATGGGTCTATCAGCAATGCGCGCCCGGTAAAATAAAACAACACCGGCGGCGAAAAAGTTTAACCCATGAAACTTTTTGCGCTTATTTTCCCCGCCCGTCCGGCTGAATTTGCGGCAATGCGCTTAGCCGCTCAAACGCATAATCCCAAAAGGCACGCACCTTCAGCGGCATGCGCTGCGCCTGCTGCGCCACCAGCTGCACCGGCATCGGCAACGGTTCATGGTCCGCCAGCAGCCGCACCAGCGTACCGGCGGCCACATCGTCCGCCACCTGATACGAGAGCAGGCGGGCGATGCCTTTGCCGGCGCGCACCGCCAGCAGTTGCGCTTCCACATCGTTGAGCAACAGTCGGGGGGCCAAGCGCACCCGCTCGCCGTTTTCCTGCGGGCCGAAGCGCCATTCACGCAGCGACGGCCGCTGAGTGCCGACGATGGTGGCATGCTCCGCCAGCTGCGCCGGTGAGCGCGGCTCGCCGCAGCGCGCCAGGTAAGCCGGGCTAGCGACCGTCACCCGGCTGACCTGCCCCAGCCGCCGTGCCACGCGCGAAGAGTCCTGCAGATGGCCGATGCGCACCGCGATATCCAGCCCTTCGTCAATCAGATCGAGATTGCGATCGTTCAACACCATTTCGATCTGCATCTGCGGGTAGTCATCGAGAAACGCCATCACCACCGGCGCCACGTAGCGGCGGCCGAACTGCACCGGCGAAGTGACGCGCAGCAAGCCACTCAGCTGCGCTTCGGCGGTATCCTGCACCACCGCCTGATAATCCTGCAGCAGCTGTTGCGCGCGCTCCAGCAACCGCACGCCCGCCTCGGTGGGCGCCAGCCGCCGGGTGGTACGTTCCACCAGCCGGGTGCCGAACCGCTGTTCCAGCGCGGCGATCGCCCGGGTGATCGCCGGCGCCGAACGCCGTAGTTTGCGCCCGGCGGCCGCCAGGCTGCCCTGCTGCACCACCGCCACGAAGATGGCCAACTCGTCTAACCGATCCATAGACTCTTCCGATAAGTGAAATTATCAATTTCCACATTGCCGGATTCCGCTCATTCACCGCAAGAGTATGCTGAAAAAAAACACTGAGGAGAAACGCCATGTCCACCATCACCCTCTACGGCACCCCGCTTTCCGGCCACGTTCACCGCGTGGCGTTGCTGCTGCGCATGCTGGCGCTGCCCTATGAATGGGTAGAGGCCTCGGCGGACGTGCGGCAGAGCGCGGCCTTTCGCCGGCTCAACCCGTTTGGCCAGATCCCGGTCTTGCAGGACGGCGATCTGACGCTGGCCGACAGCAACGCCATTCTGGTTTATCTGGCGAAACGCTATGCGCCGGACAGCCACTGGCTGCCTGAACAGCCGGCGGCGGCGGCACGGGTGCAGGCCTGGCTTTCCAAAGCCGCCGGCGAAGTCCGCTACGGCCCGGCCTCCTGCCGATTGATCGCCCAGTTCGCGGTGCCGGAGGATTATCAGGCGGCGCGGGCAATCAGCGATCGTTTTCTGCCGCAGATGGAACAGCACCTGAGCGAGCGCGGCTATCTGGCCAGTGAACAGGCGACCATCGCCGATCTGGCCTGCTACAGCTATGTGGCGGTCGCGGCCGAAGGCGGCATTTCGCTGGCGCCTTACCCCGCCATACGGCGTTGGGTGGCGAGCATCGCGGCGCTTCCTGGCTTCTTCGCCATGCCGGCCCTGCCGGCACCGGCGGCGAGCTGACGCCATGATCCCGCAACGGTTCCACCCCGATGAGCTGCGCGCGCAGACGCTGGCCGGTTTCGATCGCGTAGGCGGAGGCATCTACCCCGCGATGCCAGATCAGCACCGTGCGTTTTTTGCCGCACTGCCCTACCTGTTCGTCGCCACGCTGGACGACCAGGGCTGGCCCATCGCCACCCTGTTCAGCGGCCCGCCCGGATTTTTACGCACGCCGGACGACACGCACCTGCGCATCAGCGCGCCGCGCCGCAGCGACGATCCCGCCCAGGCGCTGTTGCTGCCCGGCAAACCGGTCGGCGCGCTCGGGCTCGACTTCAGCAACCGGCGGCGCAACCGCGCCAACGGCACCGTCGGCCGCACCGACAAAAACCGGGTGGAGATCGTCGTTCTCCAAAGCTTCGGCAACTGCCCGCAGTACATTCAGCGCCGCGAACTCTACCCGGTGGAGAGCCGGCCACAGCCGGTTGAGCATTTAGCGTCGCTCGATGCGGCGGCGCAGGCGCTGATCCGCACCGCAGACACCAGCTTCGTCGCCAGCGGTGCGCACCTGGAACTGACGCAGGGCGGCGTCGATATTTCCCATCGCGGCGGGCGCCCCGGCTTTATCCATCTGGAAGGCGACACGCTGTGGATGCCGGACTTTCGCGGCAACCGCTATATGAATACGTTGGGCAACCTGCTGGCCGAACCGCGGGCGGCGCTGCTGTTCATCGATTTCGATCGCGGCGACGTGCTGCACCTGCAAGGAAAAACGCAGATCCTCTGGCAGGCGCAAGGGGATCCCGGCGTTGAAGGGGCGGAACGCTATTGGCGGTTTGACGTTCACCGCGCCTGGCGTTTTGCGGCGGCGCTGCCGTGGCGGGGACGCGATCTGGAGTATTCACCGGCGACGCTGGCGACCGGAGTGTGGCACCGCTGAAATGAAAAGCCCCGCTGCGGCGGGGCTGAATCGGGAAATTACAGGCTGTGTTCGGCCGCCGCTGCGGCCTGATAAAGCTGACGAAAATAACTCAACCGCGCAAAGAACAGGCGGCTTTGCTGTTCCGACATATTGCCGGCCACCTGCCCGGCGTCAATCTGCCGCCCTTGCCATTCCATCAGGGCGATACTCGACGCCAAAAAATCCATTTCGCTGCCGTAGGCCGCGAGATGTCTGTCCACTGATTTCATCATTCGCACACTCCTTTTAATCACATCGAAAAGGGTCATATGCCTGCTCTTTCAGTATCGGCCCGGCGGCGGATATTTTTTGTACAGAAGGTGCGCATGAAGAAAACGCTCATCTTGTCGCCATGCTGGCAAACGGCGACGGCAAAGTTTGCTAGGGTAAAGGGTAGCCGTATGGGATAGACCATTCTGTTGAACTCAGCAAAGGAAGAGACCAATGAGCACCAGCATCAGCGCTACCCTCAAGGACCCCACGCTGTTCCGCGAGGCCAATTACATCGACGGGCAATGGTTGCCGGCCAAAGCAGGCCACGCGATCGCCATCCATAACCCCGCCAACGGCGAGCTGGTTGGCCATGTGCCGGCCTTCGGTGCCGAAGAAACCGCGCGCGCCATCGCCGCCGCCAAGAAGGCGCTGCCCGCCTGGCGTGCGCTGACCGCCAAAGAACGCGCCGGCAAACTGCGGCGGCTGTTTGAGCTGATGATGGAAAATCAGGAGGATCTGGCGCGCATCATGACGGCGGAACAGGGCAAACCGCTGGCCGAAAGCCGCGGTGAGATCGCCTATGCCGCCTCCTTTATCGAATGGTTCGCCGAGGAAGGCAAGCGGGTCTACGGCGACACCATTCCGCAGCCCCAGGCGGGCCGCCGCATCATCGTGCAGAAAGAGCCGATCGGCGTGTTCGCCGCCATCACTCCGTGGAACTTCCCGGCGGCGATGATTACCCGCAAAGCCGGCCCCGGCTGGGCGGCGGGCTGTACCGGGGTGATCCGTCCTGCCAGCCAGACCCCGTTCTCGGCGCTGGCGATCGCCGTGCTGGCGGAGCGCGCCGGGCTGCCCGCTGGGGTGTGCAACGTGATCACCGGCCCCAGTAAAGGCATCGGCGGCGAGCTCACCGCCAACCCGGACGTGCGTAAACTCTCCTTCACCGGCAGCACCGAAGTCGGCGCGCAGCTGCTGGCCCAGTGTGCGCCCACCATCAAGAAAACCAGTATGGAGCTGGGCGGCAACGCGCCGTTTATCGTGTTCGACGACGCCGATCTGGACGCCGCCGTGGCCGGCGCGGTCGCCTCGAAATACCGCAACGCCGGCCAGACCTGCGTCTGCACCAACCGTTTTCTGGTGCAGGACGGCGTGTACGACGCCTTCGCCGCCAAACTGAAAGCCGCCGTCGCCAAGCTGAAAGTCGGCAACGGCCTGGATGACGGCGTCACCATCGGCCCCTTGATTAACCCGGACGCGGTGGAGAAAGTGCGCGAGCATATCGCCGACGCCGTCGAGCACGGTGCCTCGGTGCTGCTGGGCGGCAAGCCTGACGCGCTGGGCGGCAATTTCTTCACCCCGACCATCCTGACCGACGTACCGCGCACGGCGAAAATCTTCCGCGAGGAAACGTTCGGCCCGGTGGCGCCCCTGATCCGCTTCAACCAGGAAGCGGAAGCCATCGAACTGGCCAACGACACGCCGTTCGGCCTGGCCGCTTACTTCTACAGCCGCGACATCGGCCGGGTGATGCGCGTGGCCGAAGCGCTGGAGTACGGCATCGTCGGCATCAACGAAGGGCTGATTTCCACCGAGGTGGCGCCGTTCGGCGGCATGAAGCACTCCGGTTTGGGCCGCGAAGGCTCAAAATACGGCATCGAGGACTATCTCGAGATCAAATACCTGTGCCTTGGCGGTTTGGGCGCTTGATGCGATCGGCCTCCGCGTCTGCGGGGGCCCTGTCTGGCGGATCCGGAAAGCCTTTGCTACCTTTAGGCCTCTCGTTCGAACGGTTAAAAGGAATTTCCAGTATGCAACCTCTCGTGATACAGCTGCCCGGCTTTTACGTCGCCGGCCAAACGGTCAGAACCACCAATCAGGACGAAACCCGGCCCGAGACGGCAAAAATCCCGGCGCTGTGGTCAGACTTTTTCGCCACCTCGCCCGCCACGCCGGTCTATGGGGTCTACTCCAACTACGCCTCCGACGCCGGCGGGCCGTTTGACGTCACCGCCGGCAGCGCGGCAGAGAGCGGTTTGCACATCCAACCCGGCCGCTATCTGGTGTTCCAGGCCCGTGGCGCCATGCCGGAGGCGGTTATCGCAGGCTGGCAAGCCATCTGGGCCTACTTCGAGCAACACCCGGAAATCGAACGCCGCTTCCTGACCGACTTCGAAGCCTATACCGGCCCCGAGGCGGTCGATATCCATATCGGCTGCCGCTAACGTAACAGTGAGATCGACGATGATCACCTTCTCCCCTGCCATTCCGATCCTGCGCATTTTTGCGGTCGACAAGGCCAAAGAGTTTTATCTGGACTTTCTCGGCTTCACGCTGGAGTGGGAGCACCGTTTCAGCGAAGATCTGCCGCTGTACATGCAGGTGACCCGCGCCGGATTGACGCTGCACCTGAGCGAACACTATGGCGATAGCACGCCCGGCGCCGCTATTTTCATCCCGGTGCACGATATCGACGCGCTGCACCGGGAGCTCACGGCCAAAAACTACCGCTTTGCCCGGCCGGGGCTGGAGGTTGTCGACTGGGGCAAAGAGCTAAACCTGACCGATCCGTTCGGCAACCGCCTGCGGTTTTGCGAGCAGAGCCACGAGGCCTGAGCGGCCTTATTGCCGGTACTCCGCCTCGCTGACCGCCTCCAGCCAGGTCACCGGGCTGCCGTCCACCGCTTCGGCGATGGCGATATGGGTCATGGCGGTGTCCGGCGTCGCGCCGTGCCAGTGTTTGACGCCTGCCGGGATCCAGACGATATCGCCGGGGTACATTTCCTGCGTGGTCTCGCCCCACATTTGGATCCACCCGCGCCCCTGGGTGACGATCAGCGTCTGGCCGAGCGGATGCGTATGCCAGGCCGTGCGGGCGCCGGGTTCAAAGGTGACGGTCGCGCCGCCCACCCTGGCCGGCGCGTCACCGGCGAACGGCGCGTCGATGCGCACCTGCCCGGTAAAATATTCCGCCGAACCGCGCTGTGATGGGATCGAACCGCTGCGTTGTATTTTCATCTGTCGTGTCCTCCGCGCCGGCTCTCACCGCCGGCGCTGATCGTCATGAGTCAGTGATGCCAAGATAGCGCCATGCTTTTCCGGCGACTAGCGGGTAAAATGCGCAAGGAGCTATGAGCTCAATTCATAAATCTACGCGCGACAGTGCGCTCACCTTCCTCTTCGGTGCCGGTATGTTGAAAGAAAACTTTAACGATCTGATCGCTTTCCTGATGGTGGCCAGGGAGCGCAGCTTCACCAAAGCGGCGGCGCAGCTTGGGGTTTCCCAATCGGCGCTCAGCCACGCCATTCGTGGGCTGGAAGAGCGCCTGGCGCTGCGCTTGCTCACGCGCACCACCCGCAGCGTCGCCCCCACCGAAGCCGGTGAGCGGCTGCTCAACAGCATTGGCCCGCGCTTGGCGGAGATTGAAAGCGAGCTGAACGCGCTGGGTGAAATGCGCGATCGGCCCGCCGGCAACATCCGCATCACCGCCGGCGAACACGCGGTGGATGCGGTGCTGTGGCCGGTGCTGCGCACTTTTCTCGTCGATTACCCGGATATCAACGTGGAAATCACCGTCGACAACAGCCTGACCGACATCGTCGCCGGGCGTTTCGACGCCGGCATCCGGCTGGGAGAACAGGTGGCGAAGGACATGGTCGCGGTGCGCATCGGGCCGGACATGCGCATGGTGCCCGTCGCCTCCCCTGACTATTTCTCCCGTTACGGCCTCCCTGCCACGCCGCAAGCGCTGCAAAACCATCGCTGCATCAATATGCGGCTCCCCACCCTCGGCGGGCTGTATGCCTGGGAATTTGCCCGCGATGGCCGGGAGATTAAAGTGCGGGTGGAGGGGCAACTGACCTTCAACAGCCTGCGCCAGCGGATCGACGCCGCGCAGCTCGGCCTCGGCATCGCCTTCGTGCCGGAAGATACCGTCGCCGAGCCGCTGGCCGACGGCCGGCTGCAGATGGCGCTGGACGACTGGTGCCCACCGTTTCCCGGCTATTACCTCTATTATCCGAGCCGCAGGCAGCACACCACCGCCTTTGCGCTGCTGATTGAGGCGCTGCGGCGCGGGGCTTAACGCCCGACGTTTTTCTGCAGATGCGCCGGGTAGCGATCGCCGATCACGTCGATCGCGCAGAGCGCGCGCTCAATCTCGCCCAGCTCGTCCGCCGCCAACGCGACCGCCGCCGACGCGAGGTTTTCTTCCAGCCGGTGACGCTTGGTGGTTCCCGGGATCGGCACGATCCACGGCTGCTGCGCCAGCAGCCAGGCCAGAGCGATCTGCGCCGGCGTCACGCCCTTGCGCTGCGCTATCTGCCCCAGCACATCCACCAGCGCCTGATTGGCCCGGCGCGCCTCGGCGCTGAAGCGCGGCACCACGTTGCGAAAATCGCCGCTGTCGAAAGTGGTGTTCTCGGTAATGGCGCCGGTGAGAAAGCCCTTGCCGAGCGGGCTGAACGGCACCAGACCGATGCCCAGCTCTGCCAGCGTCGGCAAGATTTCACGCTCAGGCTCGCGCCACCACAGCGAATATTCGCTTTGCAGCGCCGTGACCGGCTGCACCGCGTGAGCTCGCCGAATGGTTTGTGCACCGGCTTCCGACAGGCCGAAATACTTTACTTTCCCTTCGCGGATCAGTTGCTGCACCGTACCGGCCACCTCCTCGATAGGCACCTCGGGATCGACGCGGTGCTGATACAGCAAATCGATCGTCTCTATCCGCAGGCGCTTCAGCGAACCCTCCACCGCCCGGCGAATATGCTCCGGACGGCTGTTCAACACCTGTTGCCCCGCCGGCTGCGGCAGATCGAAACCGAATTTGGTGGCGATGACGACCCGATCGCGCACCGGCGCCAGCGCTTCGCCCAGCAGCTCCTCGTTCGTGAACGGACCGTAAATCTCGGCGGTATCGAAGAGCGTCACCCCCTCGTCAACCGCGGCGCGGATCAGTTCGATCGCCTGCCGTTTGTCGGTGGCCGGGCCGTAGCCAAAACTCAGCCCCATGCAGCCCAACCCCAACGCCGATACTTCCAGCCCTTCTCGCCCCAACTTGCGTGTTTGCATCTTCACTCTCCCGCTGATTGATACCGGCCCCGCCTGGCGCGGAGCCGCTCCGGTGTGATGACTGTAAAACGCAACCGCCGCCATGACTATGGGGCGAAATACGCTTGGGCTTATGAGCCAGGCTCATGAATCAGAGACTCTCGTTAAGCGCTTGCCCGATCTTCGCCTCACACAGCAGGATGTTGTGGTGATGACAAGCCAGCGGGATGACCTGCAGCCGCTCGCAGGCGGCGCCAAGCCCATTATCTTTCACCGCCAGCAGCGGCGCCGTGACCGCTTCCGGCAACTGCGGGTTACCCTCCATCGCCTTGAACAACGTCACCTTCGTGGTTTGCAGCCTGCGGCTCAGACTCCCCTCAGACAGCCGTCGCTCCGCCTGCCCTGCGGCCATGGCGCGTGTCGCCGCCTCGCCCTCGATGCCCAACGCCGGCAACAGCTGCTCCAAAGGCAACTCCGCCGTGGCCTGCCGGTAGAAGCTGTCCAGCAGATACAGTTGCACGTTACGGCAGCCGCGCGCCTCCAGCCGGGCGGCAATCTCCAGCGCGATGATGCCCCCCAGCGACCAACCGAGAATGCGCACCGGCCCGGCGCCTTGCAGCAGGCCGGCGGCGATCATGTCGTTCAGATACCGTTCGGCCAGATCGCCGAGCGAGTCGATGGCCGGTTGATGGTAAAGGTTATGGTTGTCGACGCCGTAACAGTTGAATCGCCCCTGCAACGGCTGAGCGAAAGCGTGAAACGCTTCCGCCCCCACCAGCGCCGGGTGGATCATCCATACGACGGGCGCGCCCTCTGCCCAACGGTTAAGCGGCAAGACCAGGCGGCGTTCGTTGGCGGCCAGCAGGTTTTTCAGGGTGCGGCTTTGCAACAGCTGCACCACCGGCACCGGCCCGGCCATCAGTTCCCCCATGCCGACACACAGGGAAATGGCCTTGATCGAGGTGCCGCCCAGCAGGAAGAAATCGTCCGTCATGCCGACCTGCCCGCACTGCAGCGCCGCCTGCCACAGCGCGCACAGCTGCTGTTCCAGCTCGTTCGCGGGAGCGACATAGGCCTGCGGTTCGCTCGCCGCCGGCGCAGGCAACGCCTTGCGATCCAGTTTGCCGCTGGAGTTATATGGCAGAGCGTCCAGCCGCATCAGCGCCGCAGGCAGCATGTACAACGGCAGTTTCCCGCTCATAAAGGCCAGCAGCGCCGATTCATCCAGCGGCGCCTCGCTGACGTAATACAGCGCCAGGCGCTGCCGATGCGCCTCCGACAGCACGACCGCGCAGCAGGATTTGATCGCGCCGAACGCCAGCGCACATTGCTCGACCTCTCCCAGCTCAACGCGGTAGCCGTTGATTTTCACCTGAAAATCCATACGGCCGAGGAACTCCAGGTTGCCGTCCGGCAAATAGCGGCCGGCGTCGCCGGTGCGATAAAGCCGCTCCCCCAGTTCCGGATGGTAGATGAACTTCTCTTCGGTCAGCGACGGATTGCGGTAATAGCCGCGCGCCACGCCGGCCCCACCGATGTATTGCTCTCCCGGCAAGCAAGGCGGCAGTACGCGCTGATGGCGATCCAGCACGTAAAAGCGCTGATGCGCCATCGCCTGGCCGTAAGGCACGCTGGGCGCCAGGATCGGCGTTTCCGGGATGTCGTACAGGATCGACCAAATGGAGCTCTCGGTCGCGCCCCCGGCGCTGACGATCCGGCACCCTGGCCGCCATTGGCGAATACGCGCCGGCAGTTGGCGGGAGATCACCTCGCCCACCAGCACCACATTGCGCAGCTGCGGCCACTGCGCCTGCGACGCGGCGGACTCCAACTGCTCCACCAGCAGCGTCATCACTGAAGGCGCGGAATTCCAGAAGGTTACGCCCTGGGTCATCAACAGCCGATGCCAGGCCTCAGGCTGGTAGCGTTCGGTTTCGGACGGCATCACTATGGCGCCCCCCACCGACAGCAGGCCGAAAATATCGAACACCGAAATGTCGAAACTCAACGCGCTGAGCGCCAACCCGCGATCGTCCGCGCCGAGTTCCAGCTGGTGCAACGTATCGATGATGCTGTTCACCGCGCCGCGATGTTCTATCGCCACCCCTTTCGGCGCGCCGGTAGAGCCGGAGGTGAAGATCACATAGGCCAACGCGGAAGGTGCCGGCAAAACAGCCTCGCCCGGCGGAGCCGGCGGCAACCCCATGACGGCCCCCTGCGGATCGATCGTCAACAGCCTGGCCTCGCCGCTGGCCCCCCACTCCCGGCTGCTCAGAATCACCCGGGTCTGCGACTGCGCGACGATATCGAGGCGGCGGCGTTCCGGCCAGGCACCGTCCAGCGGCAAATAGGCCTTGCCGGCCATCAGGATCGCCAGCACCGCAATGATTTGCGCCCGCCCTTTGTCCACCATCACTGCGATGGTCTCGGCGCGCATGTCCGCGTGCTCACGCAGCTGCAACGACAGCGTCAGCGCCCGCCGATACAGCTCACCGTAGCTCAGCTCGCCCCATTCATCGACGATTGCCACCCGCTGCGGATCGCGCTCAGCCTGACGGATGAAGTCATGATGGATGGCGCGTTCGAAATCGTAGGCCGGCGGACAGGATTGATGGAAGGCGCGCTGCCGCGCCATTTCACTCTCCGAGATCAGCGCCAACTGGCTGACGCGCTGCTCCCCGTGATTGACGATCTGCGTGAGGATCGTCAGATAATACTCCCCCAGCAGCGCCAGCGTAGCCGGTGCAAACAAGGCGGTGGCATAGTTGAAGATCGCCCGCCCGCCCTGCGGCGCCGACTGGATGCTCAGCGTCAAATCGAATTTGGCCGCCTGGTAGTGCGCCAGCAGATCCTGCGGCGCCAGCCAGGCCGGCGCGGCCCCCACCTCCTCCAGCGCGAACAGCGCCTGGAACAGCGGATGGCGCGACAGATCGCGCGGCACCTGCAGCAGTTCGATCAGCTGATCCAACGGCAAATTCTGATACCGCTGCGCCTGCAGCACGCCGTCAAAGACGCGATGCACATAATCGTTCAGCGACGCCGCATCGTCTATTTGCGAGCGCAGCGGCAGCGTGTTGACGAAGAATCCGATCGCTGAGCGGGTCTCTGCCGCCGGTCGGTTGGCAACCGGCGTACCGACCAGAATGTCTTGCTGGCCGCTGAAGTAACCGAGCAGCAAATTAAAGGCCGCAAGATACAGCGCAAACGGCGTGACGCCCTGCTGCCGGGCGAACTGCGCCGCCTGCACCACCAGCGCCTCCGGCAGCGCGATGACGTGGTTGGCGCCACGATGATCGAAGCGAGCCGGCCGCACGAAATCGAGCGGCATTTCCAGCGCCTGCCACCCCGCCAGGGCTTGGCGCCAATAGGCTTTCGCCTCATCCGCCTGAACGGAATCCAGCCAGCGCCGCTGCCAGACGGCATAGTCGCCATAGTGCAACGGCAACGCCGCCAGCCCGGCCTCTCGCCCTTGCCGCTGCGCCTGATACAGCACGTCCAGCTCCTGCAGCAGCACCGGCTGCGACCAGCCGTCAAACGCCAGGTGATGCACCAGAATCAGGCTGTAATTCACCCACCCGCCATCCGGCTGCGCCACCCGGTAAACGGCCGCCCTGATCGGCAATTCCGCCCCCAGCGCGAACGGCCGGTCGATATCCTGCCGCAGCCTGTCCGGCCAGTGCGCCGCCTCCAACGTCACGCGCTCCAGCGAAAGCGTCAGTTCACAGGCTCGGGATACGGCGCTTTGGGATGGCATCTGGACAATCAGGCTGTGTAAAACCTGATGCCGGGCGACGACCGCCTGTAAACTGCGCTCGTAAGCCGCCAGACACACCTCGTCGCCGAGACGGAACAGCATCGGCACATGGTAAAGATTGCCGCCGCCGTTCAGATTCTCGATAAACCACAGCTGCAGCTGTGAAGAAGAGAGCGGATACTCGCGTTGCCGCAGCGGCGGGATCGACACCGGCGCGGCGCCCTGCTCCTGTTGCTGCAACACGCGACACAGCGAACGGATCGTCGGGAACCGCCCCAGCTCGCTCAGCGTTACCTCACGCGCCAGCCGCCGGCCGATCTGATAACAGGCCTGAATAGCCAGAAGAGAGTTGCCCCCCAGCGAGAAGAAGTTGTCCTCCACGCCGATATCCTGCCGCTGCAGCAAATCGCGCCACACCGCCAGACAGGCGTTCTCCCATTCGCCCTGCGCCGCGACGAACTCACGCACCGCCCTTTCCGGCTGCGGCAAGGCCTGTCGGGCTATCTTGCCGTTTTCGGTCAGCGGCAGCTGCGCCAGCTGCATCAGCGCCTGCGGCACCATGTACGGAGGCAGTTGGCTGCTCAAGTGCTGAGCCAGCGCCTGGGGGGCGATCGTCTCATCGGCAACGTAGTACGCGGCCAGGCAGGGCTGCGGTTGCGTGACGAGCACGCAGCAACAGGCGGTCACGCCCGGATAGGCGAGCACCGCATGTTCTATCTCCCCCAGCTCGATGCGATAGCCGTTCAGCTTGATCTGCTGATCGAGGCGCCCCATGAACTCCACGTTGCCATCCTCCAGCCATCGGCCCGCGTCGCCGGTGCGGTACACCCGCTCCTGCAGCTCGTCATGCCAGAAGAAACTCTCGGCGGTGCGTTGCGGATCGCCGTAATACCCGCGCGCCAAGCCCTCACCCGCCAGATAGATTTCCCCTCGCACCCCCGGCGCGGCGGGCCGTCGCCCGGCGTCCAGGATATAGCAACGCTGGTGCGGCAACGGTTTGCCGTAAGGAATGCTGACCGACCGAATGTTCTGACCGCGCGGGACCTCGTACAGCATGGTGAAGATCGCCGCCTCCGTAGCGCCGCCGGCGCTGCAAAAACGGCCGTGCGGCGCCCAGGCCAGGCAGCGTTCCGGCAGCGAGGTGGCGATCCAGTCGCCCCCCACCATCACCGCCCGCAGCGCCGGTGCCGGCCCTGCCGTTAACCCCGCGCCGTTCACGTAATCCAGCAACAGCTCCATCAGCGCCGGTGCGCTCAGCCATTGCGTCACCCGATGGGCCATCATCAATTGATACCAGGCCTGCGGATTGCTCCTGTCCCGCTCGGCCGGCATCACGACCGCACCGCCGGCGCTCAGCGGGCTGAAAATGTCGAAGATCGCCAGATCGAAGCTCAACGCGCTGAGGGCCAGGCTGCGATCCCGCTCGTTGAGGCCGAAATACCGCCGCACGCCCTCCAGCATGTTCACCGCGCTGCGATGTTCGATCGCCACGCCCTTCGGTGTGCCGGTCGATCCTGAGGTGAAAATGATATAGGCCAGGCTGTCAGGCCCGGCATCCAGCGCCGGCAGGCGCTGTTCCGGCAGCGGCAGCTGCGCCGCCAGCCCTGCGGCATTCAGTTCGATCAGGTTGATCTCGGCGCAGGCCCAGGGTGCATCGCTGAGCAGCGTATTGATGCCGGCCTGCGCCATCACTTTCAGCCGCCGCTGCGGTGGCCATGCCGCCTCCATCGGCAAGAACGCCTTGCCGCACATCAGCGCCGCCAGCAGGGCTACCGGCTGCCGGCGCCCTTTGCCGGCGATGACGGCGATGGCGTCGCCGGTCACCCGTCCTTGCACGCGCAGCTGAGTGGCCAGCGTCAACGCCGCCTCGTGCAGCTCGCCGTAAGTCATCTCCCCCTGCTCGTCGACTACCGCCACGGCCTGCGGATTGCGCCGCGCATGCTGCACGAAATCCTGTTGCAGGCTGCGTTCAAACGCATAGCCGAAGGGGGATCCGGCTGGCAGCGCCTGGCTTTGCGGTTGCAAGCGGATGTTTTCCAGCGGCCAGTCGTCGTGGTGAGCCATCTGCTGCAATACGGCGAGATAGTAGCCGGCCAGCCGATCCATCGACGCCTTGCTGAACAACGCCGAAGCGAAGTTGAAGCGCGCACGCATCTGCTCGCCCTGCGGCGTCAGCGTGAGCGTCAGGTCGAACTTGGCGGTGCGCTCATAAGCGCTCAGATCGACCACCGACAGCCAGTCCGGGCGCGCCTGCGCGCCGCCCTCGCTCTCCAGCGCGAACATGACCTGGAACAGCGGATGGCGAGAAAAATCGCGCGGCAGCGCCAGATCGTCCACCAGCGCTTCCAGCGACAGCGTCTGATGCTGCTGCGCCTGCAGCGTCGTGGCCGCCACCTGCCGCACAAACTCGGCGACGCGATGACGCGGATCGAGCCGCCGGCGTAAAGGCAGCGTATTGACGAAGAACCCAATCAGATTCTCCAGTTCGGGGCGGTTGCGGTTCGCCAGCGGCGTACCGACCATGACATCGTTCTGGCCGCTGTAGCGGGACAACAGCAGCATGAACCCCGCCAGCATCACCGCATGCAGCGTCACCCCCTCTCTGCGTGCCAGCGCATCCAGCGCCTTCACCAGCGCCGCCGGCAACGGTACTTCGCTGTTGTCACCGCGCTCGTCGAAGACCGCCGGCCGCAAAAAGTCCAACGGCAGATCGAGTTGCTGGCAACCTGCCAGCGCTTGCCGCCAAAAGGCCAATTCGTCCGCCCGGCGCTGCACATTTTCCGGCGCTTGTTGCCAGCACGCATAGTCGAGGTATTGCAACGCCGGCTCTGTCGCCTCACGCCACGTCCCGCGATAGCGCGCGTCCAATTCCTGCAACAGCACCTCAAGCGACCAGCCGTCAAAGACGATGTGATGGAACACCAACAGGCAAACGGTCGTTTCCCGCTCCGCCGCATCGCGATAACGGTAGCGCGTGGCGCGCAGCGGCAGCTCGCGCGTCAAATCCATCGGCTGGCTGCAGGCTTGCGCCAGCGCAGCGTCAAATTCATCGGCGCTCAGCGTCAGCAAAGGTACCGGCAGCACGGTGTCGCTGACCCACTGACTGGCTTCGCCCCGGTCATTCTGGCGGATCAGGCTGCGCAAGATCTGGTGGCGCTCGACGATCGCCTGCAGACACGCCGCAAAGCGTTCGTCATCGACATCCGGCGGCAGCCGCAGCAGCACCGGCGACAGATAATGCGTGGCATTCACCGACAGTTGCTGAACAAACCACAGCCGCGACTGCTGAAGCGACAGCGGCGCCTCCCGCAGCCCGCCGGAGAGGATCGGCAGCTCATCCGGCGGCGCCTGCCGTTGGGCGGCGATGTGCTCGCTCAATGCGGCCACCGTCGGATGCTGATTCAACGTCAGTACCGAGATCTTTGCCCCCGGCAGTTTATTCACTTCGTGGCACAGCCTGATGGCCATAATGGAGTTGCCGCCGAGGCGGAAGAAGTTGTCGTCCACGCCAACATCGCCCCCCAGCAGCCGGTTGAACAGCGCCGACAGACGGGTCTCCAGCGGCGTGCCCGGCCGGCGAAACGCCGTTTGCGGCTCGACCGGCAGCGGTTCCGGCAATGCCCGGTAATCGACCTTGCGGCTCACCGTCAGCGGCAGCGCCGCCAGCGCCCGCATCGCCGAAGGCAACATGTAGTGCGGCAGCTGCGCCGCCAGGCGTTGCAAGATGTCGCCGGCCTCCGGCTCCGCGCCAGCTTGCGGCACATACCAGGCCGCCAGCTGGTCCGTAGTGCCGGGACGCAGACTCACCACCGCCTCGGCCACCTCAGGCAGCGCACGCAGCTGCATTTCTATTTCGCCCAATTCGATGCGATAGCCGTTGATCTTGATTTGCTGATCGTGCCGCCCGAGATACTCCAGACCGCCGTCGGCCAAGCGCCGCACTCTGTCACCGGTGCGATACAGGCGCCGGTACGGTTCCCGCAGTTCAAATGGGTTGGCGACGAACGTGGACGCCGTCAGCGCCGGCAGGTTCAGGTATCCCCGCGCCAACCCCACGCCGGCCAGGCACAGCTCGCCTTCTACGCCCAACGGTAACAAATTATCTTTCTCGTCAATCACATAACAACGCATATTGGCGATAGCGTGGCCGATATTGCGCGCGCCGTTGCGGCGATAGATATTCAGGCTGGCGCTGACCGAGGCTTCGGTCGGGCCATACATGTTCGCGACCTGCATGCCGCTGGCCAGGTAATGGTCGAGCGCTTCCTGCGCGGTCGCCTCACCGCCGGTCGCGAGATAGCGCACCGAAGCCGGAAGTTCAGGCAAGGTGCCAAGCAGCGCCGGCGGCAGGAAGCAGGCCTCGATGCCCCAGGCCGCCATCTGTTCGCACAACTTCGCCGGATCCCGCCGCTGCGCTTCGCTCGCGATGAACAGCCGGTGACCATTGTCCAGAGCCACGAACACTTCGAAGACGTGCGCGTCAAACGCCAGCGACGCGAACTGCAGGCAGTTGAGCGCATCCGGCTCATTGCACAACAAACGCTGCGTGTGGCCCCGCACCATATTGGCCGCGCCCCGGTGCTCGCACAGCGTGCCTTTTGGCCGCCCGGAAGTGCCGGAGGTGTAAATCACGTAGGCCAACTGCCGGGCGTCCACACTCGGCAAGGCTGCGGCATCCGCGTCGGCGAGCGGTTCATCTGCCGACAGGCAAAGACCGCCTGGCGCCAATCGCTGCGCCGCAGCCTGCAACGCGTTTTCGGTCAAGACGATCGGGCTGTTGACCTCTTGCAGGATATAATCCAGCCGCTGTGCCGGCGCGGCGGGATCCAGCGGCACATAGGCACCGCCCGCCTTCATGATGGCCAGCATCGCCACCACCGCCTCCGCGCTGCGCTGCAGATACAGCGGGATCAGCGTCTCCGGCGGCATGGCCACGCCGCACAGCCGTTGATACTCCGCCCGCAGCCGCAGCGCCAGACGATCGCTGCGCTGCGCCAGCTGGCGGTAGCTGAGCGATCCTTTGGCATCGGTCACGGCGATGCGCTCCGGGTGACGGCGCGCCTGTCTGGCCACGCCCTCGAGCAGCGTCGCTTCCGCATCGGCCGTTGCCGGCCCGCTCTCCCAGCCGTCGCGGCAGCGTAAAACCTGCTGCGCCGTCAGCTGTGGCCAAGCGGCAATCGGCGCGTCCGGTTCGGTTAACGCGCGCTGCAACAGCCAGAGATACTGCTCCGCCATCTCCGTCATTTGGGTCGCGTCGAACAGATCGGGGCGGTAGCGCAGACGAAACTCAAAGGCCTGCTCGGTAGGCTGGTACTCCAGCAGCAGTTCCGAACCGGCCAGATCGACGTTGAAGCGATGATTGACGCCGATGCGACAACCGTCGAGCGCCAGCGGCGCATCTTTCAGGTAAGCCTGGGTAAAGTTGACGTTCAGCTGACGCACCGGGCTGAGGCTCAGCATGTCATAAACCGGCAACTGGCTGTGCCGCAGCTTGCCTGCCGCCTTGAGCGCTTTGCTGTAGGCCAGCGTCGCGCGGTACAGCTGATTGAACGTGGCCCCCGGGGCGAGGGTCAAGGGGAACACGGCGGTATTGACCTGTGCGCCGAAGAACAGCGCCTCGCCGCCCTCCGGCGCGACGGGATAACCGATATGCACCGTTTCCTGCGCGGATTGCCGGGCGATCAGCAACGCCCACAGCGTTTTGAATATCAGGAAAGGATTGGCATACCTGACGCCGGATTTCAGCGCCTGCCACTCGGCGAACGGTAACCTAAAGCGCACTTCACCGGCACCGGGCGCTTCGGGGGCTGCGCCGGGAAGATAAGGCAACGCCACGCGCGGAGCGCATTCAGCCAGCAGGCTGCCCCAGAATGACGCAGAGCCGAACTCGTGCTTCAACGTCGCGACATCCGCCTCATAACGCTCGTACAATGTGCAGATGTCCGTTTCATCCGCCTGCGGCGGCGCCACCGCCGCGCCGCGATTGTAATAGGCGGAAACGGCGCTGTAGAACTCCTGCCCCGACAGGCCGTCGATCAGGATGTGATGAACGACAATGATCAGGTTATAGCGCTGAGGGGCCAGCTCAATCAGGTAGAAGCGGCACAGCGGCCCTTCCCGGAGATCGAACGGCGTGTTGATTAACTTACCGATATCACAATCGGCATCGAGCGTTTCCAACGCAATTTTTTTTGCCGTCTTTACCCAGTGCAGTGGCGAGGAACTGTCATCCAAAACGTGGTGAAACAGAATATAGTCCCGGCAAACCCCGTCGATCGCCGCGCGCAATCGTCCGACGTCCAGCTCTCCCTCAATCGTCTGATCCAGCACCAGGTTGTACTCGCAGGAGTGTGGATTGAGCACGTACTCATTCCAAAACGTGTGGGTATAGGGTGAAGCGATGAGCACGTTCATAAAGCAATTCCCTTTTAATATATTCCCAAAATATATCAACCACTACTTATGCATTAAATAAATAGCGTGGTCGTTATGCGATTGAGCTGTTAGCTGAAAAGCTAAAAACATAAGTGCGAATATTATTTTATTTTTATAAAAAATAAAGCCACAAAAATACAAATAAATAAACATCATAAAAAACAACCAAATAGGATTTATTTTTATTTTCTACCAATGGATTAACCACATTACATTCATTAATAAAATAAATGAAAGAAACAAATTAAAAAAACAAATAGGATTATATTTAAGATAAGTGATGGTAATTTAAAAACGCCCAGAAAATCACTATTGAATAGAGAATTTTCTTAATTAAAAACACACCTCTTTCTGCTGCGCTATTCCAAAGCGCACGATGTCGGAATATCCTATACTCTTTGCAGGATGCAGTTTCCTTCCCATTGAATGCCAGTACAGGGAGTCAAAAATGGCTATTTTCGCCCCTTTGCGGGCAACTCTTTCAGCATTATTGGCAGAATTATCTGATGAATAAAAAACGTCCCGCCTTGACCCCGGCAACCCTGTTATTGCTGCAGCCGATCTGTATCGGCTCGGCCCTGGCGGCGGAGCAAAAAGACAGCGACACCTTGGTGGTGATGGCGCAACCCACCGGATTGACCGAGCTGGGGTCGCCGGTCTCCGTTAGCGTGATCGACGGCGAAACCCTGCGCAACGCCGCGCCGCAGATTAACCTGTCGGAAAACCTCGGCAGCGTGCCGGGCCTGCAGATCCAAAATCGGCAAAACTATGCGCAGGATCTGCAGATGTCGATACGCGGGTTCGGCAGCCGTTCGATGTTCGGCGTGCGCGGGGTGCGCATGTACGTCGACGGCATTCCCGCCACCATGCCCGACGGCCAGGGGCAAACCTCCAATATCGACATCAATTCCGTCGAACGCATCGAGGTGCTGCGCGGCCCTTATTCCGCGCTGTACGGCAACGCCTCGGGCGGGGTTATCAATGTTGATACGATAACCGGCACCCAGCCGCCGACGCTGGAAGCCGGCGGCTATTTCGGCAGCGACAACACCTGGCGCTACGGGGTGAAAGCGACCGGCGCCACCGGCGACGGTACCCAGGCCGGCGACGTCAACTACGCCATCTCCGGCACCCGCTTTACCACCCAGGGCTACCGCGATCACAGCGCCGCGCGGAAAAACCTCGGCAACGGCAAGCTCGGCGTGCGGCTGGACGACGTCAGCACCCTGACGCTGATGTTCAACAGCGTCTCGATTGACGCCGGCGATCCGGGCGGCCTGACCGAGGCGGAATGGAAGGCCAACCCGCGCCAGGCGCCGCGCGCGGATCAATACAACACCCGCAAATCGCTCGACCAGACCCAGGCCGGCCTGCGCTATCAACGCCAGATGAGCGAGCGCGATGAACTGACCCTGACCGCCTACCACGGCGAGCGCCACACCACGCAATACCAATCAATCCCGATGGGGCCGCAGCTCAACCCCACCCACGCCGGCGGGGTGATCGTGCTGGAAAGAAAATATCAGGGCATTGACACTCGCTGGAAGCATGAGGATACTCTCGCATCGTTACCGGTAACACTGATCGGCGGTCTGGATTATGAAACCATGACCGAACGCCGCCAGGGGTTCGAAAACTTTATTCTGCGAGACGGCACAGTGGACTACGGCGAGAAAGGCGACCAGCGGCGCAACGAGAAGAACCGCATCTGGAACCTGGATCCTTACCTGCAAACCTCCTGGCAACTGACGCCGCACTGGACGCTGGACGCCGGCCTGCGCTACAGCACGGTCAGCTTCGACTCGACCGACTACTACATCACGCCGCGCAACGGCGACGACAGCGGCAGCAAACGCTACCACCAGTGGCTGCCGATGGGCTCGCTCAACTACAAGATCAATCCGGCGTGGAACGTTTATCTCTCCGCCGGCCGCGGCTTTGAAACCCCCACCATCAACGAGCTCTCCTACCGTCCCGACGGCCAGTCAGGCCTCAACATCGGCCTACAGCCTTCCACCAGCGATACCGTCGAACTGGGCAGCAAACTGCGCCTCGGCAACGGCCTGGTGAGCGCGGCCCTGTTCCAGACCGATACCGATAACGAGCTGGTGGTAGCGGAAAGCAGCGGCGGACGCACCAGCTATGCCAACGCCGGCAAAACCCGGCGGCGCGGCCTGGAGCTGGCGCTGGATCAAGAGTTTGCGCTGGACTGGCGCCTGCATATGGCCTGGACGCTGCTGGACGCCACCTACCGCAGCGATATGTGCGGCAAAGCCGTTTGTACCCCGGCCCAGACCATTCCCGCCGGCAATCGCCTGCCGGGCATCGCGCGCAACATGGGCTACGCTTCGCTGGCCTTTGCGCCGCCGGAAGGCTGGCACGCCGGCGCGGAGCTGCGCTACATGAGCGACATTCAGGCCAACGACGCCAACAGCGCGCAGGCCCCCTCTTACACCGTGGCCGGCGTAAACGCCGGCTATCGCTTTACCTGGAACCGCTGGGCGCTGGACGTGTTCAGCCGGGTAGATAATGTGTTCGATCGCCGTTACGTCGGTTCGGTGATCGTCAACGAAGGCAACGGCCGCTATTTCGAGCCGGCGCCGGGTCGCAACTGGGGTGGCGGCGCCACCTTGTCTTACCGCTTTGAATAAGGCAAAGCACCTTAAGGTTAAAAGACGGGATGGGTTTTACGTCACCCTAGCGGCTTCCCGCTGAAATATTAGGGAGAAACCGCGTGTTTTTTCCGATTTGGCTTAATCTCTAAATCGGGGACTTTCATTTTTGGTAAGGGTATTGCTATGCAAAATAAAGCGTCACTATCGCCGCTTATCGTCATAACGGCGCTGTTTGCCGCCCTGAGCGGGCTTTATCTGCTCGGCGGCGGCATTTGGCTGGCCAAGTTGGGCGGTTCGCTGTATTACATCATCGCCGGGCTGGTGCTGCTGGCGACCTCTTGGCTGCTGTTCCGCCGCCGCGCCACCGCGCTGCTGCTGTACGCCGTGTTCCTGTTGGGCACCACCGTTTGGGCCCTGTGGGAAGTCGGCCCGGACTTCTGGGCGTTGACGCCGCGTCTGGACGTCACCTTCTTCTTCGGCCTGTGGCTGGTGCTGCCGTTTATCTACCGTAAGCTGGTCGCCAACGGCAAGTTCGCCTACGGTGCGCTGAGCGCCGCGCTGGTCATCACCGTCATTGCGCTGGCCTATGCCGTGTTCAACGATCCGCAAGAGATCAACGGCACCCTCGACGCCGCGCAGGTGCAGCCTAAAGACACCACCGGCGCCGACTGGCCGGCCTATGGCCGCACCCAGGAAGGCACCCGTTACTCGCCGCTGAGCCAGATCAACGACAAAAACGTTGGCCAGCTGCAAGAGGTTTGGCGTTTCCAGACCGGCGATCTGAAGACCGCCAACGATCCGGGTGAAATCACCAACGAAGTCACGCCGATCAAGATCCGCGATACCCTTTACATGTGTACGCCGCACCAGAAGCTGTTTGCGCTGGATGCCGCCACCGGTAAAGAAAAATGGAAGTTTGATCCGCAGCTGAAGTACAACCCGACCTTCCAGCACATCACCTGCCGTGGCGTGTCTTACCACGAAACCGCTGCCGCCGCAGACGCTGCCGGCAACGCAGCACCGGCGATGTGCGCACGCCGCATCATTCTGCCGGTCAACGACGGCCGCCTGTTCGCGCTGGACGCCGAAACCGGCAAACCGTGCCCGGACTTCGCCAACAACGGCGAACTGAACCTGCAGAGCAACATGCCGTATGCGACGCCGGGCCACTACGAGCCGACCTCGCCGCCGGTGATCACCGATAAAGTGATCGTCGTCGCCGGCGCCGTGACCGACAACTACTCCACCCGTGAGCCTTCCGGCGTGATCCGCGGCTTCGACGTCAACAGCGGCAAGCTGCTGTGGGCCTTCGATCCGGGCGCGAAAGATCCGAACGCCATCCCGGCGGACGAGCATCACTTCGTGCCGAACTCACCGAACTCCTGGGCACCGGCCGCTTATGACGCCAAGCTGGATATCGTCTATCTGCCGATGGGCGTCGCCACGCCGGACATCTGGGGCGGCAACCGCACCCCGGAAATGGAGCGCTACGCCAGCGGCCTGTTGGCGCTGAACGCCTCCACCGGCAAGCTGGCCTGGTTCTATCAGACGGTTCACCATGACCTGTGGGACATGGACGTGCCAGCGCAGCCGACCCTGGCGGACATTACCGACAAGAGCGGTAAAAAAGTGCCGGTCATCTACGTGCCGACCAAAACCGGCAACATCTTCGTGCTGAACCGCACCAACGGCGAACTGGTGGTGCCGGCGCCGGAGAAACCGGTACCGCAGGGGCCGGCCAAAGGCGATCGCCTGTCACCGACCCAACCGTTCTCCGAGCTGACCTTCCGCCCTGAGAAGAAACTGACCGGTGCAGACATGTGGGGCGCGACCATCTATGACCAGCTGGTCTGCCGCGTGATGTTCCACAGCCTGCGTTATGAAGGCACCTTCACCCCGCCTTCCGAGCAGGGCACGCTGGTGTTCCCGGGTAACCTCGGCATGTTCGAGTGGGGCGGGCTGGCCGTCGATACCGATCGCGAAATCGCCATCGCCAACCCAATCGCGCTGCCGTTCGTGTCCAAACTGATCCCACGCGGCCCAGGCAACCCGATTGAGCCGCCGGAAGGCGACAAGGGCGGCAGCGGTACCGAAACCGGTATCCAGCCGCAGTATGGCGTGCCGTTCGGCGTTACCCTGAACCCGTTCCTGTCACCGTTCGGCCTGCCGTGCAAACAGCCGGCCTGGGGTTACATTTCCGCCGTTGATCTGAAAACCAACGACATCGTGTGGAAAAAACGCATCGGCACCGTGCGCGACAGCTCCCCGCTGCCACTGCCGTTCAAAATGGGCATGCCGATGCTGGGCGGCCCGGTGACCACCGCCGGTAACGTGTTCTTCATCGGCGCCACCGCAGACAACTACCTGCGCGCCTTCAGCGTGACCAACGGTGAGAAACTGTGGGAAGCGCGCTTGCCGGCCGGCGGCCAGGCGACGCCGATGACCTATGAGGTCAACGGTAAGCAGTACGTCCTGATCTACGCCGGCGGCCACGGTTCCTTCGGCACCAAGCTGGGCGACTATGTGGTCGCTTACGCGCTGCCCGATCAGAAGTAACCGCCACCGGTAATACCCTGCAAAGCACGCCGCAAGGCGTGCTTTTTCTTTTTACGCCCCGCCTGATGCGCCGCCCGCAATACCCTTAATTTTTTCATTTTCATTATTGATAATAATTATCATTCGCAATATTATGAGTGCGTGGCCCCGGCAGTGGCCCGCAATCCTTCTCCACCTTAATGGGCAATATGGCAGTCGGCCGCCTGCGGGCGGCCCTATTCGGAGGCGCATGGTCGACCACACGCAAAGACACCAAAAGAAGATCCTGCAAGCGGCGGTGAAGACGCGGCGCGCCGGCCTGCCGTTCGAGCCGGCTCACCCCGTCCATTCGCCCTTTGTCGGGCTTCCCCATCAAACAGAGGCCGTGCTGGTGCACCTGATCGGCCAAGATGACCCACAGGAGCCGCCGGAATGAATGTGCAGCCTTTTACCGCCATGCTGATGTTTGCCTACGTGCTACTGATGGTGCCGCTGCTCTACGTCATCGACAGCCGTCTGAGCGCCGGTAAGCTGGTGCGCAAAGCCACGCAAAACGTCATCATCATCGCGTTGACGCTGTTGTTCTTCAGCGCGATGACCCTGCTGTATTGACGCCGCAGCGGCTCAGGCGTAGGTCTGGCGCCTGAGCCGCGCCGTCACCCTCGCGGCCGCTCTACGGTTTTCAACCCGCCCATTCGCAGCCAGTGGTAGAGATCCGCGTTGCGTTTGAAACCCAGTTTTCTCATCGCCGCCTGTTTGTGGTTGCTGACGGTTTTCACGCTCAGGTGCAGGTTGCGCGCAATGGTGGTCTGCGGCAATTCACAGGCCAGATAGCGCATCACGTCCTGCTCGCGGCGGGTAATGCGCTGCCGTTCGCACCAATGGCAGCGGTGCGCTGCCCCGCTTTGCGCCCGCGCCGCCAGCGCCAGGTCCAGCTGTCTGACTACGCTGTCCGGCGAGTCATTGCGGAAGATCACCCCCGTTTCGCTGATGCAACGCGGCTTATCGCGCCAACGAATATCGCCCGGCTCACGCAGCGCAAAGTTGATCGGTCGGCTGCCGCTCACTGAACGCAGGCAGAAACGCGCCTGCCAGTCTCGCTCCACGGACTGGAACACCATATCCGCCCGGTGCGCCTGTGCGGCGTCCAGCAGTTGAACCCGCATACCTCGGCGCGAAAAATACGCCAGCAGCAGCCGCTGCAATCCTTCGATAAAGAAACGGTCATTATCGATAAACGCCAGAGTGATGGTGCTTTCCATCGGCACGCTCCCTTTGAAATAATCCTTCCCGGCCGCCGCCGAGCGTGAGCCATCCCCCCGATGGCGGGCGGCTCAACGACATAACGCGGTATCGCACCGGCGCGCGGCGGGGGTAATGCGGCTACGGCAGCGCCAGAATGGCGACCGATTGCCCCGAGTAATCGCCGGCCTTGACCGTTCCGGTCACGCCGAGCGTGGAAGTGATTGGCACCGTGACGCCACGCGGATCCGCAGTGAACTGGTAACCTTGGTTACCCAGAGCGCCATTGACCCGTAGCGTGCTGTAGACACCGGAATTCCCCAGCTCCAGGCGGCCATTGCTGCCGACGCGGATATACATGACGATAGTCATCTTCTGCGAACACACCACGCGCAGGCTGCCGCGCGCCGTGTTGCCCGTCAGTTCGGTGTCCGACAACACACCGTGGTTCAGATCGAGCTGTTGCTCATCGATGCCACACACGCCGACCGGCGGCGGTACGATGCCGCAGATGCTACCGGGCATCAGGATCGCATTGCTGTCACCGACCCCAGAGCCTGAACGAGTGTTGTAAAACAGCCCAACACACTCTTGGGTAATGGCTTCGCCATTGTGGAAAGTCGAGCCTTTTATTGGCAGCGCATTGATGCTCTGGTAAAAGCGACTGAGCTCGCCCATCGTCGCCAATTTGGTAATTTGCGGATAACGTGCCGAACCGACGACATAAGCGGATGGCGACACGCCTGCATTACCGCCGGTGTTAGAACTGGTATGCCGGTGGTTAATCCCAATCGCGCACTGAGCCTGCTGGAAACAGGGATTGGGCGACGAATCGTCCGTATCCCAGCTTTCGAGCACAAATTCATAGGACGCGTTGCTGGGGGAGCCGGTGCTCTTGGTCACGTACGAGTATATTTGCGCCGAGCACAGCCCCGGCAGCAGGCCAAGCAGTAAGTACATCCATCTGAAGTGAACACGCTGCATCGCGTCATATCCTTATTCTGTGGTGCCGGAGCCCGGCGCTCATTGGTAATCCAGACTGAAAGTCGCAATGGCGCTGAAAGCGCCGCGACCGATAGTTCGCTTCGCGATCGCTTCCGGTTCGCCGCGCACATAAGCCTGCACGCCGATTACCGTGCTGCCGTTCTGCAACGGGTACTTGCCGCCGGCGCTGTTGAGCGGTAACGGCTGCCCCTGCGGCGTTTCCATGCCGATGGCGATCCCGCGCGCCTGGCTGCTCGCCGCCAGTGCCAAAAGCCCCGGCAGCTGCGCATTCTCCGTGCCTTTGAAGGTGATCGAGACCGTCTTGCCCAGGCTGAGATCGCACTCCGTCAGCCGCAGCTCGAACGGTTGCCCCTGCGTGCGCTGGTTCAGGTACAGGTATTTGTCGACCAGCGTGCCTAAATCCAGCTCGATGTCTTCGTCGCCCGGCTGGATGACGCAAGGCTCCGCCACCAGCGCTCCGTGCATGCGCAGGTTGTCCACCGCGTGCGCCGCGCCGTTCACGCCCAGCGTCAGCAACAGCAGGCCGATGGCTCCGTGGCCGCCTGGCCGGCGGCGGGCTTGTATTGTTTTCACGCGCGCCTCCTTGTTCATTGGTAGTCGGCCCGCAGCGTCGCCGCGGCCTCGAATGCGCCTTCCGTCAAAGCTTCGCCCGGTTTGCCGACCGGCACCGCTTCCAGCAACGGCGGTTTGGCGGGATCGACGGGCAGTGCGCTGCCCACTTTGAACGGTTGGGCGTTCTGGTAAATGCGGATCCCCAGAGCGCGCCGATTGGTTTGCACCGCCGCTTCGTCGAACGTCGCGGCGGTGCCGGTCAGGCTCAGCAACATGTCCCATTTGCCGATCCCCGGTTCGCAGCGAATGCGGTAGCCGATGGTTTGTCGGTAGTTCACGCCATCAACCTTGTTGATGCCGACGCGATCGCCGAAGTCCACGTCGATGATCCCGTCGTCGTTAAGGGTGCAGGGCGGCGGCGCGATCAGCGTGCCGCGAAACTGCATGTCGACCGTTTTTTCCGCCCAGGCGAAAGGGCACGCCATCGCGGCGCACAGCAGCACGCTCGCCGTAAAACGTTGTTTCATGCTCTCGCTCCCGCGTTACTGGTAATCCACCTTCATGGTGGCGCCGGCGGTGAACTCGCCCGCCGTCAGCCTGGCGGAAGCCGATTTCACCGGCACCGCCTCAAGCGTCGGCGCGGCCGGATAGGTAAAGCTCAGCCATTGATTGACCGGCCAGCGGCGGCCGCCGTTCAGCAGCGCAATGCCTAGCCCGTCCTTGCTGGTGCGCAGCAGCTGGCCGTCGAAACCGCTCGCCGCCCCCTGCACCTGCAGCTTGAGCCCGTTGCTGCTCTGCCCACTGCACGTCAGCGTGTAATTCACCGCCCGCCGATAATTGGCGCCGTCGATGCGGGTGGTCATCACCTCATCGCCAAAGTCCACCTCAATCGGGCGCCCGCCGTTGATGATGCAGGGGGGCGAAAGCACGGTGACCCGCACGTTCACCGTGGTCGCCTGCGCCGGCAGTTGGCCCAGCGCCAGCATCCCCGCCAGCCAGAACGCTGCCCGGCAACGCGTTATCTTCTGTGCCATCGCCTCGCCTCAGTCATAACTCAGCCTAAAATCCACCGTCGCCCGATACGCGCCGGCCATCAGCGGCGCCGCGGTTCGCTCCGGCGTCACGCTGTAGCTCAATGCATCTTGCCCCGGCGTCAACAGCAGCGGTTGCCCGCGGCTGCCCAGACGAACGTCGCGGCCGCGGCCGTCCAGCAGGCGCAGCCCCAGCCCGGTGGTACCCTGCGCTTTCACCAGCTGCGGGTTGTCGCTGTCCGCCGTCGAGCCGAAGCTGACCGTCACCGCCGGCTGATTCGGCGCCCAGGTCAACGCGCCGGTGCGCGCATCACGCTGGCCGCCCGGGGTGCGCAGACAATCCTGCAAGCGCAGTTCGAACGCCACCGGCTGCCCGCGATCGCCGACCTGCCGCAACCGTGCGGTGCCGGTCTCACCCAGCCAGATGTCCTGCCGCGCGCTGGTCATCTCCAACCGGCAGGCGCTCTCCGTCAGCGCGCCGTACACCTGCAGCACGCCATTGGCGCCCTCTACCTGCCAGTTGTCCACCTCGTCAGCCTGCGCCGGCGGCATCGCTATCACGCCCAGACTGAGCGCCAGCAGCAACGCGCCTGCGCCGATTTTTTTCCGTTCTCGTTTCATCCTTTACCCCTGAATGGCTCACAGCGCGGGTTATGAAGCCGTCCGCTTCTCCGGCACCACCTTGCAGCTCGTGCCGCTGCAGCTGAAGCTCAGCTGCGGCCGGCCGCCGTAATCGTTGATGTAGGTCAGCACCGGGCTGCCGCCCAGCGCCGCTGCGCCGACGGTCAGGCTCGCCTGGCTTTTCGGCGCGATCATGAAAGGCTCAAACCCCTTCACGCCCTCGCCGCCCTTTTTGCTGCCCGCATCGACGATGGTGATGTAGTACGGCGTCGGGTTATTGACCTGGTAGCGCTCTCCTTGCCGTGTCAGCGTCAACTGCTCCTGCCACGGCGTCGCCATGTCGGTACGGCTCGGCACGATAGCGGCCGGGCGGTAGAACAGCTTGATGCGCGTCTGCAGCGCGATCTGCAGCGTATTGGGCTTGTTGCTCTTCGGCGGGATCTCGCGCAGGTTGAAGTAGTACAGCGTCTCGCGGTCCTGCGGCAGCTGTTTGGCCGCCGGCAGCGCCTGGATCTTGATCTGGCTCGGTTTGCCCGGCTCGATGCGCTGCACCGGCGGCAACACCACCAGCGGGCTCTGGATCTTGTTGCCCTGCTCGTCCTCCAGCCAGCCCTGCGCCAGGTACGGCAGCTGTTTGTTCTGGTTGCTGAGATTGAGGCTGACCGAGTTCTGGCCGCCGTCGAAGATCACCCGGGTGCGGTCGAGCGCGATCGCCGCCTGCGCGTGCTGCGACACCGTGGCGCCCAGCAACACGAGCACCGCCGCGGTTTTCAGAGAAAAAGTTTGCATGTTGTCGATAACTCCAAATTCAGGATGATGAATTTATTCAACCGGCTCGGCCGGCGCCGCGGCGATCGGCCGGCAAGGCAGCAGCAGCGTACGCGTGAGCATGTCGGCCGGCAGCGTGGCAGGCAGCTGCACCTGACACTGCGCCGCGCCGCTCCAGTGAAGCGTCATGATCTCGCCGGCGTTGATGCCGCTCAGGTAGACGCTGCCGCCGTCGTTGACGATGCCGGTTTCTTGTTTACGGGCGTTAAGCACCGTGGCGCCGAACGGCGGCGTGCTGCCGTCCGCCAGTTTGACGATCGCCATTGCCTTCTCGCCGGCGATGACGTCAAACTGACGGTAGCCGATCGCGCCTTCGGTCAGGGTGGCCTGCACCACCGAGCGGGTGGCTTCGGCGTTGTCGCCCAGCTTGTCCAGATCGATGCTGGCCTTGTTGCGGTAGTAGCTGTTGACGTCCGCCACCACCGCCTTGCCGAAGCGGTTGGTGCTGACGGTGCTGCCGTAGCCGCGCACCGGTACCCCGGCCACGCCGTTGGTGTCCAGCAGCAGGCGCGTGCCGCCAATCATGCCGACGCGGTGCAACGCGCCGCCTTCCGGCGTCAGCGTCATGCCGCCCTGCGCGGACAGCCCCACGGCGCTGTAGCGTCCTTCCTGATAGCTGGCGTTGGCGCTCAGGCGCGCCGCATCGCCCTCGTGGTTGTAGTAGCCGCTCAGGTTGGCGCCGCGGCGCGAGCTGCCGGCACTCAGCTGATAGTTGTTGTGCTCATCGACTCGCTGGTAGTACCCCACCCGGTTCGTGTTGTCATTGCGGTTCACCGTGCTGTTGTAGCTGAGCGTGGCACCGTTGCCCCACGGCATCGACAGCGACAGGTACACGCCGTCGTCGTTGGTTTCGTTGTAGCGGTTGCGGTAGGCCGACAGCGACAGATTCAGGTTTTTTATCTCGCCGAGATCGAAATAGCGCGACAGCGTCAGGTTGTAACGATCGTTGGACGGACGATCCCAATAGGTCTGGTGGCTGTAGTTGAGATAGCTGCTCAGCCCCCAGTCGCGGAACTGCTTGTTGAAGGTGATGGTGTACATCTCCTTGTTGTTGCCGACCCGGCTGCCGTAATAGCGCGCATCAAGGTATTCGCCCATGCTCATGAAGTCCTCCTCCGAGAAGCGATAGCCTGCGAAGGTGACCTGGCTGTCCAGCTCGTCGAAGGTTTTCGAATAACTCACGCGATAAGAGCCGCCGCTCAGCGTCTCATCCCGCTGCGGCAACCGCGCCCGTGACTGAGTGGCGTCGAACGACAGCGCACCGAACATCATCAGGTCGCGGCCTATCCCCAGCGACAGCGCGTTATAGTCGCCGCCCAGCAGCGCCCCGCCATACAGCGACCACCCGTTGCTGACGCCCCAGGAGAACTCGCCGGTGCCGAACAGCGGCCCGCGCGAATGGTGCTGCCAGTCCGAAGGTTTGCCGGCGGCCAGCTTGAAGCGCCACGAGCCGGGGCGCGTCAGGTACGGAATACTGGCGGTGTTGACCTTGAACGCCTGCACGCTGCCATCCTGCTCCTCCACCCGCACGTCCAGTTCGCCGCTGATGGCGTCGTTGATGTCCTGAATGCGAAACGGCCCCGCCGCCACCTGAGTTTCATAGATCACCCGCCCCTGTTGGCTGATCGTCACCTTGGCGTTGGTTTTGGCGACCCCGACCACCTCAGGCGCATAGCCGCGCAGGTTAGGCGGCAGCATGTTGTCGTCCGACACCAGGCTCACGCCGGAGAAGCGGAAGCTGTCGAAAATGCCCGAATCCAGATAATCCTCACCCAACGTCAGGCGCGAGCGCAGCGCGGAAACGGCCCGATAGGCGTAGTAACGGCTCCAGTCCAACCGTTTGTCGGTCGATTGCCCGCTGCCGGTCTGATGGTTCACCTGCCCCTGCCAGTCGGCGCGCAGGCGCCAGGCGCCGAGGTTGGCGCCGGCGGTGCCGTTGCCGCTGACGCTGTACCCCCGCGTACCGCCCTGCTGCTGCTGCCGGCTCTGGGCGTTGACGTTGTAATCGAACAGCAGGCCCGGAATGCCTTCATCCCAACGCGACGGCGGATCCCAGTCTTCCGAGCTGTATTCCAGGTAGGCCTGCGGCACGCTTAAATACAGCGCGCCCGTCGCCAGATCGCCGCGCGACACCATCCCTTTCAGGCTGGACTCATCCAGACACTCTCCCTGATGCCACCAGGTGAGCGTTTGCATCGCCGCCGATTTCAGCCCCAGCTGATCGACCAGCGCTTTGCCGACGCAGGCGCGGCTGCCGTCAGGTTCGTTGTCCGGCGGATAAAAAGGGATTTTCTGCTCGGGTAACTCGCTTTTATTGAGATGAACCACCATGCTGTAACTTCCCGGCATAATGTATCCACTGCGGGAAAATTGGCTTAGGTCGATATTTTTGCGATCGTTCACGTCCAAAATGTCGGCATTAAACTGAATACCGTCTTCGGCATATACCCACGTTGATGAACTTCCCAGCGCCAGCGTGATACATAACCCCAGCACCTGAAAACGAAATAGCTTCCCAGCAGGCGACAACATCATATCCCTAACCTTATATCGTATAATTCTGGCGTTGCGGCTCGCCGCAATCGCAGCGCTCAGTAATAATCCAGCTTAAAACGCACGGCGGAAAAATAATCCCCTGCACGCATCGGTTGATTATTGGCAACCAGCTTTATGGAATAATTAAGCGACATGCTGCCTGGCGTTATATCGCCAAGCGGCAACGGCCGACCTGGCGCGGCAATATTCCCCAGGCCATCGGATATTTGCAGCGCGATGCCTTTCGCTTCGCCGTGCACGCCGAATAAATCGCCCTCGGCATCACCGTCGAAAACCACCTGAAACTGCCGCCAGTCCGGTAAATTCGGCTTCGGGCGCTCAAGCGTGCAGTTGATTAATTCAATGGTGAAGGCATGTGTATTGCCCAAACCGTCACGCATCATATTTCCCGTCGGCATTACGGCCATATCGATAGTCTGTTCGCGGCTGCCGGCGGCGATCGCGCAAGCGGTATCAATAATGGCTCCTTGCATATTTACGCGCCCCCAGCCTTGAGAGCTGGGCGCCGCCGACACGGCCGGGCTCATCAGCGTGGCCATCAATATGCAAGGAGACACTAAAGGGTGAATAAATCGGCGCACTGAACCTCCTGACAACTGCCCTTCCATCTTGGAAAAATGCATGCGGGGAACCCCCGCATGCAAAAAGTCACGCCAATGGCGCAGGCTTACTGGTAAGCCAGCTTGAAGTCGGCTACGGCGGTGAAATCACCCGGAACCACGCTGGCGGAAGCGCCGTCGCCCTGCAGGTAAGCCGCAAAGCGCAGCGTGTTGGTACCGGCACCCAGGTTATGCGGAGCCGTGGCGGTGCCCAGCTTGATCGGATTGCTGGCGGTGTCGGTGATGGCGATGCTGGCGCCGCTGGCGGTGCCGACGATGCCCAGCAGATCCTTGTTGGCGGCAGAGGCTTTGCCTTCGAAGGTGGTCGTGACGGTTTTCAGCGTCGAGTTGTCGCACTGTTCCAGTTTGATATCGAACTGGCGTGGCGCCGATTTGCCGCCATTTTTCAACGCAACGTTGGAAACCTGGCCCATATCCACGGTCTGGTCCACGGTCTCAGGAGAAATGGAGCAAGGCGCATCAATAATGGAACCGGTAAACGTCACTTTGCCATGCCCCTGATCGCCGGCATGCGCCAGAGAAGAAACGCCAAACGCCAGAGCCGCTGCCAGCATGATTTTGTTCAGTTTCATAATTCACTTATTCCTTTAATTTATGTAAAAAGCGCAGGATCGCTCCCGTTCCTTTAACAGTTATTTATATAATCCAGAATGAAAACGGTATTATCCGCAGACAAAGCAAACCCTCACGATAATTAAACCGCGTATTTTATTTCATCATTACCCATTTTAGGTATTCAGCAAAACTCACGCTGACGAGAAAGAAAAAAATCAAATCTTTAAATTTCCACAAAATTTACTACCCATCATGAAAATTACACTAAGATTTAACTTATTCGCTTGTCTTGGCCCGAATATTGTTACAAAAACCGCGACAATTTGAAAAGTCATTTCCAGCAAAAGCAATAAATACGAGATATAAGCCCAAAAACCACAGGGCAAATATATTTTTGCGAAACAACAGATCGTAAAATTAACAACGCCAGTCAATTATCTCGTAAAATATATATCATGCGACATTATTGATCGCCTTTTTTCTATTTGCGTTATAATGATCCGGAAAAGGAAAGGGAGGCTTATCAATTCGGTCCGGTAAAAACCGGCACCGGGCAGTAAATAATGGAGAAAAGATATGAATTACAGCCATTACATACAGCAGGCTGAGCATTTAGCCACCCCGTTACCCCTTCTGATCGGTGAGTGCCGCGGGATTATCGCAACGGAAATATCGGGTTCAGGCAGGCGTTCGCGACCGGTTCAAGAAGGGTATTGCCGGAACAGAGCATTATTGTCCGGGAGACGCTTACCGTTATATCAAAACTCGGCTGAGGCTTAAGGGAGGCTGACATGATAAAACGCACGCCAAAACAACAAGAATTACAAAACCTGCAGCAGCATTTATTAACCACGCTGCACCGCCTCTGCCCTGTGGCCAACGGTGCGGCCCCCCCGCCCCCCGGCGAGTGGCCCACCACTCGCCAGCTGGCCGAGTCTAACGACATCACCATCTATCAGGCGCGCAACCTGCTGTTGAATCTGGCCGGCCGGGGCAAAGTGTTGGTCACGCCGGGGCCGGTCAATAAGTCGTTGCGCTGGTACCCTTCCCTCTGAACGCGTTTTTCCTGCCGGTGTCCCCCAGGCTACCGGCAGGCTTCGCACGGACGAGACTATCCGGCGTCCGTGCGCCTGACCCGCGGATATTTCCACAGCCAGCGCCCGCTGACCATGCGCCAGTAAAACAAAGCGCCGCGCACCGCCCAATCGAGAAACATCCCCAGCCAGACGCCCACCACGCCCATGCCCAGTTCAATGCCCAGCACATAGCCGGCCACCACGCGGCAGCCCCACATGCCCAGCATCGTCACCCACATGGCGAAGCGGGCGTCGCGCGCGCCTTTCAGCCCGGCGGGCAACACCCAGGAAGCAGCCCAGATCGGCATAAAGGCGGCGTTGAGCCAGATGAGGGTTTTCACTACCGTTTTTACGTCATCCTGCGAGGTATAGAACGCGGCAAAGACGCCGGCCAGCGGCGCCGTGCCCCAGGCGATGGCGGTCAGCCCGAGGGTCGACAGCCAGAAAATATGGCGCAGCTGCCGCTCCGCCTGGCCGATCTCGCCTTTGCCGAGCCGCCGCCCCACGATGATGGTCGAGGCAGAGCCCAGCGCGTTGCCCGGCAAGTTGATCAGCGAAGCGATAGAAAAAGCGATGAAGTTGCCGGCGATCACGTTGGTGCCCATGCCGGCGACGAACATCTGCGTCAGCAGCTTGCCGCCGTTGAACAGCACCGATTCGACGCTGGCGGGAATGCCGATCCCCAGCACTTCCCACAGGATGCTCATCTTCAGCGGCGTGAAATAGCTTTTCAGCGTGATGTGCAGCGCCGGGTTAAAACCGATCGCCAGCACATAGAGAATGGCGATGGCACCGATATAGCGGGAAATCGTCAGCCCCAGCCCGGCGCCGACGAAGCCCAGCCCGTGCCAGCCGAGCATGCCGTAAATCAGAATGCTGCTGATGATGATATTGAGGATATTCATGCCGCCGTTGATCAGCAGCGGGATCTTGGTGTTGCCCGCGCCGCGCAATGCGCCGCTGCCAATCAGCGCAATCGCCGCCGCCGGGTAGCTCCACACCGTGGTCTGCAGGTAAGAGAGCGCCAGCGCCTTCACCTCCGGCGAGGCCGCCCCGGCGATCACATCGATGATCGGTTCGCCCGCCAGATGGATGCCTGCCGCCAACAGCAGCGCCACGCCGGTCATCAAGACCAGGGACTGACGCGCCGCCGCGCGCGCGCGCCGACGATCGCGCTTGCCGAGGCTGAAGGCCACCACCACGGTGGTGCCGAGATCTACCGCGGCGAAAAAGGCGATGATCACCATGTTGAAGCTGTCCGCCAGCCCCACCCCGGCCATCGCCTCTTTACCGAGCCAGCTCACCAGAAAGGTGCTCAGCACCCCCATCAACAGAACGCAGGCGTTCTCCAGAAAAATGGGCACCGCCAGCGGCGTGATTTCGCGCCAGAACAGCACGCGGTAGCTTTTCCGTTTGGCGTACCAGGGCGTATTTTCCACGCGCTGACGCAGGGCGGCATACAGGTTCAAGGTGGGCTCGATGGATAAAAGTGAAACATCATTTCAAATGATGAGCGATAAATCGTTATCCTGCAAAGAATTTTTGGGCGCCCGCGACGAGCGCCCGAAAGGCACACCGTCGCGCTACTCCATGTAGTCTTCCTGATCGGCCTGCGCCGCCGCGATAAAGCGTGCGGTGCTGCGGCTGAGCGTGGTGCATTTGTCCGTCAGCAGCTGATTGTCCTGCTGCAGAGTCAGGTAGCGCGCCTGGGTGAGCGCCGGCAGCTGCCGATACCCTGCCGCCTGCGTATCCCAGCCGCGATGCTGCGCCGCTCGCATCGCGGTGCGTTGCAATTTGACATCGTCCGGCACATCGCTGCGCCCGCAGTCCACGCGCAGGAAGTGCCCGCCGGCCAGCATCGAAGCGATGTGATCCAACTGCGCCTGCAGCGGCGGCGTCGGTTTATGCGCCGTTTGCTGACAGCCCGCCAGCAGCAGCAACGCCACCGCGCCGCAAAGAGAAGTGCGAAACAGAGTAGACATGGGAGCTCCCGGAAAACCTGTGGGTGATGCAATGATCTTAGGTGAGCGGATGCCGGGCGGCAAGGCGAGCAGCACGCGCTGCCCGCTTAACGCCGACCGCTGCTGACCTTGGTGGCGCGGGCGGGGTTGCCGGCGACGAACTCCAGCGTGGGGGAATAGTAAAACGGCAGCCAGGCGTTATAGCCGCTCTCCCACTCCCATTTGACCGGGCAGGGCCACAGCATGTCTTCATGCAGGATGTAATAGATCCACCGCCCGGGCGGACGGCGCGGTTTGCGCATTTTCATAGCGAGTACGGCGGCCTGATGGCGTGCGATAAGGTCAACTGCTGCATTTTACCGCGATTTTGGCCGCGGGGACAGCCTGGGTTGCCGGGCGAGCGTTAGCCGCCGCTCGCGGCCCCCAGCGCCACCACCCTATCCGCCGAGTCGATCGTCGATTTTCTGTGGGCGACAATCACGCGCGTGATATTCAGCGAAGATATCGCCCGATTGATCGCCAATTCATTCTCAACGTCCAGATGGCTGGTCGCTTCATCCATAAACAGCACGCTTGGTCGCCGGTAGAGGGCGCGTGCAATAAACAGACGTTGCTTTTGCCCGCCGGAGATGCCGTTCCCCAACTCTCCGATCAGGGTTTCGTACCCCATCGGCATCTGCATGATTTCCTCGTGAATGTTGCTGTGCATCGCACAGGCCACAATCCACTCTTTATTGGCGTTGACCTCGAAGCCGCTGATGTTTTCCGCGATCGAGCCGGAGAATAACCGGTCGTCCTGCAACACGCAGGCGATCGCATTGCGGTAGTTATTCACGCCGATTTTATGGATATCCATCATGTCGGCCAGGATCTCTCCCGAGGTCGGGTTGAGCAAGCCGCACATGACCTTCAGCAAGGTGGTTTTCCCCACGCCTGACGCCCCGACGATGGCGACGCTCTCGCCGGCGGCGATGCGGATATCCAGGTCTTTAAAGATCGGCCGGGACAGCGCGTCATATTGATAGGTGAGGTTTTTAACCTCAACGGCAACCCCCTTGCCCGGTTCGAAGACCTGCCGCGGCGCGGACTCCGCCTCCGCATCGGTAAAGACGATGTCGGATATCCTCTCATTGTGCAGCGACAGCATGCGCAGGCCGATCGCCAGATCGATCAGGCTGGAAGCCCGCTGCGAGAACTGGCCGCGATAGGCGTTGAACGCCATGAACATGCCGAGCGTCATAGAATTGTCGATGACCATCATGGCGCCGAGCCAAAGTATCGCCACCTGATCGAGCGTGGTGATAAAGGTATTGATCCCGCCGAACATCATATTGAAACGGGTGATTTTGATATTGGTATTGGCGGCATCGACATTCAAATTGAGCCAATAGCTGGAGCGCGTTTCCTTGATGCCCAGCGCTTTGACCGTGGAAATACCGTACAGCGTCTCCATGAAATGCGAGTTGGCCTTGGCCGCCTTGACGATTTGTTCCTCCGAGAATTGGCGGTAGGTGCGGTAGGTCATCATCCTGATGAGGATGTAGACCAGGGTGAAGCCTGACACCACCCAGACCAGCCAGCCGCCATAGACCATCATCATCACGAACAAGCCGACCGTCATGATGCCGTCGATGATCCCGCCGACGATATTATTGGTAAAGGTGGTTCTGATCGCATCCAATGAGGAAAACCGCGATTGGATATCCCCCAGGTGCCGTTTCTCGAAAAAGTCCAGCGGCAGCTTCAGCAGATGTTCGAACAGCGTCGTCTTCCACTGGATATCGGTCAGCGTCCCCAGCACGATGGAAATCCAGGCCCTGGCGATGCTGACCACGGCGCGAAACAGGGTGAAGAAGATCAGCCCCAAACAGATGACCGTCAGCAAGCTGTAGTCATGAGCCTGAATGACATGGTCGGTCACGAGCTGGGTCCCCACGGGCAGCAGCAGGTTGACCGACTCAATGACGAGCGATAAGGCAAAAATCTTGAGCAGCGTCCCCGGCAGCCCCTCGATATTTTTCATCAAATCCAGCAGGCGTAAACGGGTTTTTAAGGTCTCTTGCTGAAAAGCCTTGTCGGGCCACAGCTCCAGCGCAATGCCGGTAAAATGGTTCGACATCTCTTGCAGGCCAATCACTCGGCGCCCGAAGGCAGGGTCGTGAATCACAAAGCCCGCGCGCTGAACCTTAACCAGCACCACGAAATGGTTCATGTTCCAATGCAATACGCAGGGCGTTTTCAGCTGATTGATTTCATCGATGTCCAGCGACAAGGCCCGCGTCTTCAGCTGAATTTGCGCCGCGATTTGTGACAGGGTGCCCAGGGTCGCGCCCTGGGTGGAAATGCCGAATCGCTGTCGCAGGCTCAGCATATCCACATTAAATCCGTAATAAGAAGAGATCATCGCGAGGCAGGCCAGGCCGCACTCCGATGACTCCGACTGCAAGATGCTCGGCACCCGTTTACGCAGAGAGAACGTTAACTTTTCGTTGATCCGTTCAAAAAGATTATGATCCTTCATCGACTCTCCCCACCACGCTGTTTTTTATGTCATACAAAGGCGCGACCGCCCATTGATAAAGCGGTTTCTTATCCAGGAACACAATCACCCTGGCCTGCAGCCCACTGCTGATCTCCAGATATTTCCCTTTGTCGCTGAATTGCGTGTCGCTGATAGACGCCAACACTTTGTAGTAGGCGTTCCGCTCCCTTTTATTGCCGCTGCTGTATTCCGCCATCTCCTGCGGAGAAGCCGGAACCGAAGAGATGGATTCAATGCGCCCCGGAAACTGGCCGAACTTGTCCGAGGGAAAAGCCTCGTAGCGAATGTTGATGCCATCGCCGATTTTCACGTAGGGCAAACTGTTATTCGGCAGCCACAACACCAGGTAATATTTGATGTTTTCAATCGGCTTGATCTGCGCCAGGCTGCTGCCGCTCTCGACCACCTGCCCGGCGGTCACGCTCAGCGACTCGATTTTCCCCTTCAGCGGCGCCTTGATAATCACCTGGTCGCCGGCGTTGGATTCCGCCAATTGGCGTTGCAGCTCGCTGCGTTGCGATTCGCTTTGCGATATTTGATTGTCGTAATCGGCGGCGCGAATCAGCAGATCGCTGCGCAGCTGCGACAGCTGGATATTCTGCTGAATCTTTTGGCTGTTGAGCGCCTGATAGGAACTCTGCTGTTGCTGAAAGAGCGAACGCTGATAATTCAACTGATCCTTAGTAATCAGCCCTTTCGTCAGGTAATGCTCATAGTTTTTCAAACTCTCCCTCATTTTTTCCATGCCGTCTCTGGCACTGAGGTTAAGTTTTTCCGTTTCTTTATACGCTATCTCATAGCTGTCGATCTGTTTTCTCAGGTTCTCCAGCATCGCGTCTTTGTTTTTTTTCAGCTTGCTGATGATCGAATCCAGATTGCCGATCTGCTTGTTGATTTCACCCGCGGCAATATGGCTGACATTACCCGAGGCCGTGCTTCTGGAAACATCGATGATATACAGCGGCTCGTCTTTTTCCACCACATCACCGGCCTGGTGGAAAGACCGATTCACATAGCCATATTGGGAAGAAAAAACGTTCGTCGAATGCGGAATGCTGATCACCTCCCCCTCGACATCCACCCTGCGCGTATATTCACAAAAATAGAGCGCGCTCGCCAAAATAAGAATAAAAACGAGGCACGTCACGGCAATCACAGAGCTGGACGCGCCGGAAATCAGCAGCGCTCTGCCGGTCCATCTTTGACGTTGATAATTGACCGCCTCCTGGCGGAAAATATTTCTACTCTTATTATCACTCATAGGAAGACCTGCGCATGCCTGACCGGGAGACAGCCGCAGCGCGAGCGCTGCGGCCTTGGACAGCAATATTGATTTAGCTGATGGTGCCGTTAATCAGCCCATCGAGGCCTTTTTTGGAGTATTCCAGGGTGGTATCCCAGCCAACAACGGCCGCGGCCACGCCGCTGGCCACGCCACCCAGAATACCCGCAGCGACCATGCCAACGCCCTGGCCAATGGAGCCGACGCCCAGCAGACCGCCGCCGTCGCCGCCATGTTTACCGCCGATGACGGCGCCCGCCATGCTGCCGACCGCGGCGCCCAAAGCAACGGACGAAACGGCTTCCGCGGCATTGGTGACGGCGCTGCCAATCAGGCCGGCCAGCCCATTGCTCATATCCCAGGAATAGGCGCCTGACACTTCATTCATTTCGATAACAGACAGTTCTTTCATTGGTTAATCTCCATATTTAAACGGACAAACACAGCCATACATGCGTGTTGTCATTGCATTGGCATCGGCCTGCAGCGCCGGATGCCACCAATAATGCCGCGGGAAAAGACGGCATTATATTTTTGATACGGCTCCCTTAATTCTGCGTAATGGTGAATGTCATGACGGCATCGGCCTGCCCGGGGCTAATGTCCCCCGTCTGCTTATAACGCGCCATTAAGGGAATTCTGATCTCTTTTTCGGCAGCGGTGTGATAGTTAATCGGCCGGGAAAACGTGAGCGGATTACGGTTCTCGTCCAAGACTTCCACGGCAACGCCCTTTGCCGCATCAGAACCGTCGGCAATAGCGATCATGCCTACGCCCGGCGAATTTCCGGCCGCTTCAAACGTCACCTGTACCGGAATATTGTCTTCCTGGCATTGCAGGACCACGAAGAAGTTACGTTCGGAAGACACCGCGCTACTGCCGACCCCATTAAATTCGCTGCGTTTTGGGCTGCCTAAGTCCACCGTTTGATTTTTATAATTCAAATCCACCAGGCAGCTTTTCTGAATGACCTTCATGCCGGAAATGCTCAAATCCAATACCGAGGTCGAGTCCAGATAATATCTGGCGATAATCTTCCCCCCCATATCACCGCCGGTTTTAATCGGGCCGGTTTTGATAAACGTCAGCCTGACATCATTGCGGTTGATCCACGGCGTCAGCAGGTTGGGCGAAATCGCCGTATTGAAAGGCACGTTCTTATTGCTCTGCCACAGGTCCGAAATCGTCACGCCTACGCCGTCGATGCCCGTTTCAAACACGCCGGGCAGCGCACTCGGCGTCAGCGGCGACATGGAACGATAGGCCACCGATCCCGAGCAAAGAAAAGAAAACGTCGTGCCGCTGATGCTGTTTTCCGTACGGACAGCCAACTGTTCGCCGATTTCAATACGCGGATCCACGGCCAGCGTCAGCAACCCCATGCGGATGGTTTTCGCGTTGGTGGTACAGGTGCCGGCATACGCCACCGTCGTCAGCGTCGCCAGCCATAGCAGAGCGCCGTAACCGAATATCCTGATAAAAACGTTCATTTTCACTCTCACTTAACAAGTCATGATGGATACGGAGCGAGATCTATTGGCAAACGCCATCGAGGGTTTGGATCCCTGCAGCGGGTTTCTCCGCCGGCAGTTGATAGCTGATGCGGCACTGATGCTCGGCATTTCGCCCCCACTGCACGATGAGCCGACCTTGTTCCGCCATGCCGGACAGATAAACCAACCCATCCCCGCCAATCAGGAACGGCTGCGCCGAATGATCCGCATCGCGGACACTGGCCCCCAGAGGGAGAGGCACCCCGTGTGGATCCGTGATTCTCATCAGGATCCTTTTGCCGACGTGCGCCTTGAAATTCGCCCGGCTTACCGCGCCGCGGGTAGGCGTGACCGACTGGTTGGTCAGCGCGAGATCGACATCATCAGGCAAACTCTCCACATCAAGACGAATCGAGTTGTTGCGATAAGGGGTGGCATAAGGAACGATGGCATAGCCGCGCCAATCGGTTTTCACCCCGACCTGGTTACCGACCGCCACATCGCTGGCGCCGGCCGCCGTCACCAGGGCGGCCGTCTCGCCAAAAGGCTGGCCGAAGGTGACGCCGTCTTCGTGGGCAATCACGCCCCCTTTCACGCCATAGTTGACGCGCTGTTGGCTGCGATCGTAAGCGTATCCCGCGACGAGTTCGCCGTAGGTGGCGCGCCAGTCAAGGTTGGCATTGCCGCTGTTGCCCTGGCCCTGATTGCCATACCCTTCCTGTACGCTCCAGTTGAGGTTGTTGCCGGCCAGCGCCGTGCCGTTGAGCCCCGCCGTATGGCTGGTATTGCCTTTTTGGCTGGTATTGAGGCTATAGGTGGCGTAGGTGTTGCTCAGCCATTTCTCCAACGGCACGCTGATATTGAAGGCAAACAGTTGGTCGCGATCGTAAATACGCCGTTGTCCCCGGTCTGAGTCACCGTAAATCGCCTGTGAATTACGGTTGTAGCTGTAGTTAAAACCGTAACTGATGCCATTCCAGCTATTGTTGTAACCCGCGCTCAGCGATTGCATGTTGCGCTCGGAATTCCAGTAATCTTCGCTGACCGCACTGAGGGAAAGCGACCCCGCCCCCTCCCATAAATTCTGGTTGAGCGTAATCTCGGCGCGGTTTTTACGGCGGTCTGTCAGGGCGTAGCGGTTGCCGCTGCGGTAGGTGTCCAGCACTTCCTGCAGCCCATAATAGCCGCTGGTCGAATAGCGGTAGCCGGCAATGGCGAAGTTCGTGCCGGTCGCTACGATGTTTTTGCTGTAGCGCACGCGCCACGACTGGCCGTCGCTTTTCGGCTGATGTTCCTGTTTCGCCCAGGCCTGAGTCGCGTCCACCGACAGGGCGCCGAACTCGCCCAGGTTTTTACCCACCCCCAAGGCCAAGGATTGATACGGGCCGGCGAATTGCCCGCCGCCATAGAGGGTAAAGCCGGCCGGCAAGCCGTAAATCAGGCTGCCCTGCGAGAAAACCTTTTTCTCCACGCTGTGATCGTAAGTGCGATATTGGCCGGACGTCAGTGCGTATTTCAGGCGCCCTTCGCGTTGCAATACCGGCAAGCTGGCAAAAGGCACGGTCATATGCTGTTCGCTGCCGTCCGCCTCTTTGATCGTCACGTCCAAATCGCCGCTGCCGCCGGTCGGATACATGTCAGAAATCTCGAACGCGCCCGGCGCGACATAACTCTGGTAGATGACATAACCGTTTTGGCGAATGACCACCTGCGCGTTGCTGCGCGCAATGCCGCGCACCACCGGCGCATAGCCGCGCAGGCTTTCCGGCAACATGTCGTCATCGGAGGCCAGCTGCGCGCCGCGAAACGACACGCTGTCAAACACATCGGACGGAGTGCTGCTTTCACCGAGCGTGAGCAAGCTCTTCAGGCTGATGATATTGCGCTGGGCGTAGGTATAGACGGTGTCCCAGCGATCTTCCGACTGCCGCCCGCCACCGCCGCTGTTGTAGCTCCAGGTGGTGTAATTCCGCACCCGCCAGGCCCCCAGATTGAACCCCGGCCGCAGGTTGAGGTAGTAGCTGCTTGCGCTCTGGGTAAAACGATCGCGCCCCTTGCTGTTGCTGCCGGTGAAACCGTAATTAAGCAGCATCGCCGGCATCCCTTCGTCCCACAGTTCGGGCGGTACATAACCACGCACCCGATTTTCCAACGCCGCCTGGGGAATGCTCAGCACCAGCCGCTGGCGGTTAAATTGAAATTGCGCCGAGGCCTGCGGGATGGCGGCCAAATTCGCGCACTCTTCCGCGCGGTTCAATGCGGGAAACCGCTCGATCTTCACGCCGAGCCGTTGTAAATCCTCCCCCGTCAGGCAAGGCTGCAGGCCGGCTTTATCGTCGCCGCCGGGCTTGATGACAAACCGAACATCACGCGTCTCCATCAGCATGTCATTCACCCAAATATCCACCCGATACTTGCCGGGCACCTGGTTGCCGTTTTCAAACACCGACAGGTCAACAGGCTGTTGGCCCGAACGCCCCGTTTCCAGCAACGCCGGATTGAAATAGTCACGGGAAAAGGCAGGGTTGGCCATGTTGCCGCATACCGCCGTGGTTGCCGTGAATAAGACGATGCGCTTCAGCCAAGCATCCCGCTTCGCTGCTCTACGCTGACGAGTTATCATTCATTAGCTCCATTATTGAATTCGTTATTCCCTTCTGCCGCCTATCCCCTGGCGGTTAAATACCTGACTGATGCTCCTTGCCGGTGCCGCCGTAGTCGTTAATTAATTTCCAACTGACCGACGACGCGCCAGAAACCGGCAATGAAAACATTTCACTACTCATCGGCGCGATATAAGTCACCTCTTTCATTTCGCGCCCGCCGATGCGAACATAATGAAAATTCATATAATACGGCGTGGGGTTGGTGAGTTTTAATTCCTTGCCGACGCGCTGCCACGTCAACCGTTGAGTCACATCCTCGGGAACCTGTTTGAGCAGCGCCGCAGGGCGATAAATCAGTTTGAGGCGCGTTTTTACCGCGATTTGCAACGTGTTCGACTTACCCGTGTGTTCTGTCGAAGGAATGGACTTTATATTCATCCAATACAGGCTCTCTTTATCCTTCGGCAAGTCATCGCCGACGCGGACGATGCGCAGCATATTCTCCTGATGCCCATCCAGACGAAATAAAGGCGGCGTAATGATAAAGGCTATCTTATCCACGCCGCTCTGTTGATTATCCAGCCAGGACTGGATTAAATAAGGTTCGTTGTCCGGGTTGTCGACGCTGATTGAGGCTTCTTTTTTTTCACCGTTAAAAATTACTCGCGTTCCACCGACAACCACACCGGCCTGCGCCGTAGAAAAAAATAATAATAAAATGAATCCCATTAGGGCACTGCAGCAATTAAACCGCATAATATTATCTCCGAGGCAATACGGCCCGCTGGAAACCAGCGGGCAAGAAAATATTATCAGTTGTAATTCAGCGTGAAGGTCGCGACGCTATTGGCTTTACCGGCAGTCACATCTGCAAGCGTGGAAATATAACGCGCGGTAAAATCAAGATTGTTTTTCACGCCGCTGCCGGAAGCCAGCGGATAGGCCGTTGAGGCCGTGTAAAGCGGAAGAACATTATTAGAAATATCAGACAGCTGGATGCCAACGCCCGTGGCGACATCCGTTTCCTGGGTCAGCTGCAATACGTTGTTGTCACCATTATCGGCCGCGCCGTCGAACTTAACGGTGGCGCTTTTTACCGTATCCGGACAATCCGTCACTTCCAGCGTAAATTTAGTCGCCGAGGAAGTGGATCCCTTGCCCCCCGCAAATGCCGTTCGGGCCACATCGCCCAGAACAACATTTAATGGATTACTCAAGTCATTTGTGACCTTGCACGCGGCATCAACAATATTCCCGGTAAAATTAACCTGCCCGTCTGCCGCCAGGGCCGGCAAAGCACTCGAAAAACTCGCCGCAACCAATGCCAACATAATCACTTTTTTTTCCATCATGGGTACTTCTCCTTTTGATTGGACAAACTTAAAAATATTCCTATCACGGCTAATCCGTGATAAGGCGAATAGGAGCTCCGCCCCTTTCACAGTTAATTATGCTTGGCTTTCCCTCTTTAGCAATACATAAAATCAATGTAAAGATGAGAAAAGATAATTACCCCGAATCGAATTGGCATCATTCTTATTTTTATTTTAAAAAAACCAAAAAAAAAGCGTTTCTTGATTCATTCCTCTGGCCGAAAAGGAAAGGTTTATCAGCATGCTTCATACACCATCCACAAGATAAACCACTCATTTCCTCTTCAATGAATGTGCGTAAGGATGAGTTGTCACAAAAATGAAAGACGCCGCGCGGGAGCCAATGACTGGAGAGTTTTTTGATTCTTGCTAAGGGGCTGCGGCGCGTCGACGGCGAAACCGGATAGGGCAATAACGATTAAGCGTTCAGAAGAGGTGAAATATGAAGGGAAGTTTTCTCTTAAATAAGAAAACGCCGACAATAAATCAGCGTAATCATGCTGCAGAAAGGGCGCCGCCGATCATCAACGGTTCCCTTCTGACGCAGGTTAATTCAGCGATGTAGCCGCGTTCTCTTGACGTTCAATTCACAGTAAACGCTTTTCCGTCTTATTTTCAGTGGGATTAATCGTCATGGCGATAATCCTCCCCCAGCCCTCGGCCCGGTAAGGTTTCACACGCCAGGCCATCGCCCGCCGGTGCGGCGATCGGGTAGCGGTCGTCAGGGGTGATAAAGACCGGCGAGGTCGCGATATACCCGTCGCTAAACTCGGCTTCGATAAAGGTGGCCTCCCAACCCTGTGCAGGGGCGTTCAGCCGAAATTCACCGCGGTTCGCCTCCAGCGGCGCCGAGGTATAACGCACGCCGCACGAGTAGCGAAAATCTCGGGCCGTGCGGTTATGCGCAGTCCAGCGCAACACCCTGATCGGCGGCTCGGAAAAGCGGAGCGTGCGCAGCGCCGTCTCTGAGGCGTTGCTCTGCACCTCGATCGTCGGTAGCGCAATATCACGCTGACGACGGTTGACCAAGGCCAGAACAGCGCGTTCGGGGACCGTGCGCTCGTCGCCGGCGATGGCTCGCATCGAGACCTCCCCCGGCAGCTTATTCAAATAAAACCGCGTGCTGTCGGGCGGATAGCGTTCGTCGCCGCCGGCGACGATGAAATACTTCGGTGCCGGAGGCCGCCCGCGCTCGGCCAGAGGGGGATATTCGATGGGATCTTCAATCTGCATCAGCTTGTCAAACGCCGGGGTCTCTATGCGCCGATCGATGCCCAGTTGGTAATAAGGATGAAACGCCAAAGGCCAACGCCCGCCATACGTGCGATAGGTATGCTTCATCACCTGCCGCGCCGCGATCCCCTCAGGGAAAATGGCGGCCACGGCATCGATGCGCTCATCTGAAAGCGCCGTCAGCATGGCCGTGGTTCCCCCCTCAGACACGCCCGCGACGATAAATTTGTCTATCCCCCACTGGCGCAATTCGCGCTGCGCCAGCGTCATGGTTTGCGACAGCGCCGCCGTCATCGGGATATGCAGCGGCATCATCAAATATTCATCGGCATCATCCAGGAACAATCGCCATCCCCTCGCCCGGCTATCCGCCCCTGAACGGCGCCGTCCCTCATTTTGGTATTCCAGGTACGGGTAAGGCAGCCGATTGACCACCACCACCACCGTTTTGCTCTGCGCCGCCAGCGCCTCAGCTGAAAACGCCGGCTTTTGATTGCCCGACGTTCCCGGGCCGGCGGCGCTGCACGCGCAGTCTTCGCTCATCACCAGCAACGCTTTACCGGTGAATGCCCCGTTGGGAATATAAATGTCCACGTCGTGCCACCACTGCGTCGGCCGGATCGCGTCTTGCGGCGACCAGGATTGCGACATCAGCCGATAATGACGAATTTCCGTGTGTTGGCCGCTCTCCACGCTTTTTAACGAAAATGACAGGGGCAGCGTGGCCAGTTGCTGGTTATAGCAAGGGATCACCGTCTGTAATGCTGGGTGCTCATCGGCGAAGCAGGTGTCTTCCTCCTTGGCCGCGGCGTACCGGCAGACGGCCAACGCCAGCCAAATCAAGGTAATATAAGCGGAGATCTTTAACATTTTTCCCCCACGATAGTTAGCGTTGCCCCGCCCTCGCAGGCCGGCGCGGCGGCAAACGGGCATCAACAGCCTCACGAGGCGTGATGAAATAATATCGGGTAGCCGAAGCTGTCTTTTTCGAACATCACATCGTTCTCGTTTTCCCCCACCAGCACGCTATAAATGCGGTTCTCCTGATAACGACTCATGGCGACGTAGAGCACGACCTCGCGATGATCCGTCAGGGTGAACTGCCTGCGCTTGGCAGTAATTTCCAACGTAAACGCCACCACGGGATTGTTGTTTAAAAACACCGCGGTCTGTCTCATAGACAGGATTCTGGCCTGCGCTTTCTCCGCGACCTGAAAGGGGGTGGCGTCACTGGGGTAGCGGATATCCATCTTCTTTTGGATATAGATGACGTTAAACACCGCCAATGCCACCGCCACAAAAAGATTGATAACCATAATCAGCATGATTTTATTTGCCATTCATCCTCCCGCCCCGTTCCCTGCACCGCGCTCGCGGTTGATTTAAAAGTGCCCTTGCGGGCACTTTTCATTAGAGGCTCAAGAGGATTTGCGGCCAAACAACTGCGAGAACGCGCTAATCCCGGCATCGATGACGGCGCCAATGCCTTCACCGAGTTTTGCGCCGGCGTTTGACGCATCCGCATGGATACCGAAAAGACCGGTGCCGGCATCCACGATGGCGCCAATACCCGTACCCAGGATTTTGCCGGCGTCGGAAGCGATGCCCGCGCCGGATACCGCCATAACTTCTGCTTCAGTCAGTTCTTTCATACTCGCTCCTTTGCATTAATCTAAGTGTTCCGTTTTGAGAAAATGAAACCCTCACTGTTCGTTCACCTCCTTTTGTCTGCCAATAAACCTCGCCCGGTGAAAACGTCAGAACAGACCGAATTCACGACAGAGATAGTCTGCGACGCCATTGCGGCTATTGGGCAACGCCACCGGATTCAACGGCAGAGCGCGTTTCAATTCGCTCATGGCATTGCCCATGACCACGCCCGTTCCGGCCCAGCGCAGCATGTCCAGATCGTTCATCGCATCGCCGAAAGAGAGGCAATCGCGCATCGCTATCTGTTTGGAATTCAAATAGTCGGCCACGCTTCTGGCCTTGGAAATATGCTTATCCATGATGTCTATCGTTTCCGTGGAGGACTTACAGATGGACAGCGTTTTGCCGAAGGCCTGGTTGACCTGGTCAAAGAGCGTCTCGATCGGCGCCGCGTCGCCATGCACCAGTACCTTCAATATCCGCTGCCGCTTCATGGCCTCAGGCTCGACATAGCGGCAGGCCACGCCCGACGTTTTGACGTAGTCAGAAAAATGCGGGTTCTCTTCGGCCATCATCCAGCCCTCTCGGGTGAACAGGGTCACGTGGAACGGGCTGGCGAATAAAAAATCGATCAGCCCGGTTTGCAGCTCTGCGGGCAAAAAATAGCTTCTATCCGCCACCGCCTGCCCTTCGATGTTGACCATCGCGCCGTTGCAAGAAACGATCACCGGCGAGAACCCCAACCCGTCCACGATCCCGCGCGCATCCGCATCGCAGCGCCCCGTTGCAATGACGATTTCCAACCCCCGACGCTGTAAAATGTTGAGCGTTTCCACCGTCACATCGGATAAATTCCCGGACGGATCGAGCAAGGTGCCGTCAAGATCGCTCACGATCGCCCGGTACTTTATTTTGCCGTCGACTGCCAGCCACATATCATGCCTCCTCAGCCTGGATAATCCCGTCCTCAGCGCAGATGTCGCTGTCGGGCGGGAGATTGGCGATCGCGAGCGCAATAATCAGAAAACGTCGGCCCAATTCGACGATGTTTTCCCGAGCGATCTCGTGGGAATCATAAAACAGTGAAATGGCGAGCCGTTCCGCCTCGGGGAACAGGCACAGCACCGTTTGGTGATTGCTGCCGCTGACGATATCCATCACGCGGCACTGAAACGGCAGCCGTGGATCCATCGCCGGTTTCGGCATGTTTTCGAACACGAACAGGCTGCCGAACGGCGAGGTGGGCACCCAATTCTCGTCGTATCGATTCAGTTCGGAAAAGGCGTATTTCTGCCGGAAGGTTTGTGAATCCGCGATGTCATCCAGCAGCTCATAAAGGGGGCGGCGGCGAATCGCCCGCAGCCGCAGCACCGGGCTTGCGACACACAGGCCAAACAGCGTCTGCACCTGCTCAATGTCGGCCGGGCGCTCGCTCATGGTCGTGCCGATGGCGATATCATCGCAAGCCAGCGCCTCGGCCAGCGCCAGCATCCAGGCCAGCTGCGTCAGTTGGTTGACCGTGATCCCCTGCCGCCGACAAAACGCGGTGAGGCGCGCCATCTGCGCGCTGGAGAATTCGTCGCCATGCTGACGCATCCGGCGCCCCTGCGGTACGAGCTGCGGTGCGGCAGTCAGCGGCAAGCGTTGATTGACCGGCGCATCCCGCAAATAGTCTGCCCAGAAGGCCCGCGCCTCAGGATCATTGCCGTGCGTGCGCACATGGGCGGCAAAAGGCTCGAATCGGTTAATCTCCAGCGCCGGCACCCGGCCCGCCAACAGGGCGAGGTAATCGTTGAACCACTGACCGAACAAGACCCCCAGCGACCATCCATCAAACAGAATGTGGTTAAAGGTCTGCACCAGATAGTGCTCGTCCGCATGCAACCTGATGAGGCGCCAGCGAATCAACGGCGGCGCATCCAGCTCAAACGCGGTCTCCCTCTCCCGGGCCAGCAGCGCCTCCATCCGTTCCTCCAGAGAGGTTGGCGCGGCATCCGACCAATCGTCCATCGCGATCGGCGCCTGCAGCGTCTCGCAGATAAAGACGTTGGGCCGGCCGCGGCGGGTTTGATCGTCAAATCCGGCGCGCAGCATTTCAAACCGCTGCAGCGCCAGCGCCCATGCCTGATTCAACACCTCGGGCTGCAACGGCCCCGCGATCTCATAAACCGCCTGGTCGATCTGATACTCGCGGTTGAGTCGGTTGAAATACATCAACTCTCGCTGGGTTACCGTGGCTTCGAAAACGGCGGCGAGACGATGCTTTTGCTGCCAGCGATCCAATTCGGCGAGGCTGACGTCGGCATGGGGGAAGTCACCCGGGCTGGCGAGACAAACGCCGTTGCTGGCTTCGTGGCAGCAGTGCTCGACCAGCGCCGACAGGCTGTCGACATAGTGCGACCCGATCCGCGACAGCGTTTCATGCGGCAGCAAACCTGACATGACGATGCTTAGCCGATCGTCGTGAACATAAAGCACCAGATCCAATACGTTGCCGCTGACCGGCATCGCGCCATTTTCCAAATCCGCCGTTTGGTCGATCAAGGCCCATAACGCGTCGTCGGCCTGCTCGTTGAACGCGCCGAGATAATTGAACGAAATGGCCGGCAGGCGGTGGCGCCGCAGGCAAGCCGGCACCTCATCGCCCGGCGCTGAAGCGTATTTCAGCGCCGAATAACCGATACCGTGGTCAGGCATCTTTCTCAGCCGGTCCTTGATGGCGCGCAGCGTGGTTTTTTGGCACTCGTGCGCGGTGATGCGCAAGGGCATCAAGGCGGTGAACCAGCCGACGGTGCCCTCAAGCCGGATCTTATCGTCATTGATATCGCGGCCATGGTGTTCCAGCGTGAGGTAACTGTCCGCACTGCCGTGCCATGCCTGCAGCACCGGCGCCAGGGCCGCTAACAGCACTTCGCGCACCGAGGTGTTGTAGGCCTGATGGCAACCGTCCATCAGCAGCGCGGTCAACGCCACATCGCACTCGAAGCGGCAAAATTCAGGGGCCTGCACCACGCCGCTGAGCGTGGCGTAATCGGGCTGCCCGGCGATCATCGCCAGCCAGTAAGCGCATTGGTCTTGCCGGGTTGCCGCGTATTGCCTTAACCGTTCTCCCCATTGGCGGTAGCTGGTGCCTTTTGCCGGCAGCGATTCCCCCTGATGCAACCGCTGCAGGTCGCTGACGATGACGCGCCAGGAAACCACATCGACGATCAGATGATGAAACGCGCAGAACATCAGTGCGTAGCCGGGGGCGCGGCTGTCAAAGATGTAAACGAAGCGGCATATCGGCCCTGCCGCCGGATCAAACCCCGATTGCCATTGACGCAGCAGCTCGGCGCGGCTTTGGCGACAAAGCGCCAGGTCATAGTAGCCCCATGAAGGGCCGCCGTCGGCCGCTGACAGGTAGCGCTGCGACACGATGACGCCGGCGTCGTCGACGCTAAAACGCGCGCGCAGCATGTCATGCTGATCCGCCAGCGCGGCCACCAGATCGGCGACCTGTTCGGCGGACATCGGCGGTACCCGCACCAAAAAAGTCTGGTTGAAGAAAGCGCTGCGATTCGGCGCCAGCTCACGGTACCAGCGCTGAATCGGCAGCAGCTCGAATTCGCCCTGCAGTTCGCCCTGTTCGTTGAGCGCGGTAACCGCGTCTTGCTGCCGCAGAATGCGCTGGGCCAGAGCCCGCGCATTTCTGGTTTCGAACACCGCACGCGAGTTGCTGTGGTAACCCGACTTGCTCAATTCACTGGTGAACACAATGCTTTGGATCGAATCGCCGCCCAATCGGAAAAAGTCGTCGTCGATGCCCACGGTCTCCACGCCAAGAATGTTCGACCACAGGGAACAAATCAGCGCCTCCAGCGGGTTCTCCGGCGCGGCATAACGCCCGCTTTGCGCGAATTGCGGCGCGGGCAAGGCCGAGCGATCCAACTTGCCGTTAACCGTCAGCGGTATCTCGTCAATCTCGACATAGCTGGACGGCACCATATAATCCGGCAAACTGCGCTCAAGCCGGGAGCGCAGCTCGGCAGGATCCCAGGCCACGCCCCGCGCCATCAGCAAATAGGCGGCAAGGCGCTTGCTCTCCCGATGGACGACATCCACCACTACGCCTTTCTCGACGCCCTCCAGGGCATTGATCGCATTTTCTATCTCGCTGAGTTCAATCCTGAATCCGCGAATTTTCACCTGGCAATCATTTCTGCCGAGATATTCCAGATTGCCGTCGCGCAGCCAACGCACCCGATCGCCGGTTTTGTATAAGCGCCGGCCGTGCAACTCGATGAAACTCGCCTGGGTTTGCTGCGGCTGGTTGAGATAACCGCGCGCCAGCGCCGAACCGCCGATATACAACTCGCCGGCCAAGCCCGGCGGCAGCGGTTGCCGCCAGCGATCCAGCACGTAGAGCTCACGCCCCGGTATCGCCCTGCCGATGGGAATGCTGCTGCGCGCTTCGTCCTGAGCGATAGCGTACATCGTGGTAAACGTGGTGCATTCGGTGGGGCCATAGCCATTGATGACCCACTGCGGACGGTGAGGTTGCCGCACCAAGCGCTGCATCAGCGTGGCGGTCAGCGCCTCCCCGCCCACCAGCAGATAGCGCAGCCCGGCAAACAGATCGGGGTTGCTGAGGTAGAGATGATCGAACAAGCTGCGCGTGGCCCAAAGAATCGACACCTGCTGCCGACGCAGCAGCGCTTCCAGCTGCGGCACATCGCCGGCGATATCTTCCGTGTCGCGGATGACCACCAGTTTGGCGCCGTTGAGCAAGGCGCCCCACACTTCGAACGTCGCCGCGTCGAACGCCGGGCTGGACAGGAACAACAAGACATCTTCGGGCGTAATCGCGATGCCGGACGCGGTCGCCAACCCGCACATCGCCTGCTGCTCGAGCATCACGCCTTTCGGCACTCCCGTCGACCCCGAGGTATAAATGATCGCGCCAAGCCGTTCGGCGGCGGTGACCACCGGCAGATTATGCCGTTCATGCGGCAGGCGGCTCAGATCGCCCAGTGTCAGCACGGCCTGGGGATGCGGCATCATCGCCGCCAACGCTTCCGCCGCCGTCTGCATAGAGGGCCCGGCAATCACCAAGGCCGCCCGCGTTTCCGCAAGAATATGTTGAATACGCGCCTGGGGATAATGGCAGGAGATCGGCACATAGGCCGCGCCGGTTTTCAGCACCGCCAGCAGCGCCACGACCATTTCCAGGCTTTTTTCGCTGTATAGCGCGATCGGCGCGTCGACCTGGGGCTCGGCCCCGGTCAGCGACGCATAGCGAAGCACGATCTCGCGCGCCAGGCTGTTCGCCATGCCGTTCAACTCACGGTAGCTGACGCGCAGCCCCTCATACTCCAGCGCGATGTTTTCCGGGTAGCGTTGCGCGATCGCTTCAAAACGGGCGCTGAGGGTCTCCCCTGGCAGCGGGAGACTTTCATTATCCGGCGGCGACCTGTCGGCGGCGGGATAAAAGGCCATGTGGCTTAACGGGGCGTCAGGCGCGCTCATCGCCTGTTGCATCAGGCGAGTAAAATGCGCCGCGCAGTCGCGCATGTCTTCCTCGTCAAACATGCCCTGGCGAAAGCGCAACCGGAACTGCAACGCATCAATATCGGCCCGGTCTTCGTATTCCAGCGAGAGCGCCGCGCTGGCCATATCGTGATTGGCTTCGAATAGCGGCCAGGTGGCGCAATCGGCCAGCGGCAATGCCGCATCGCGCAAGTTGGTTTGGGCAAAGGAGATCGGTAACGCGCGGATCCCCAACGCCCGCACCACCTCTTGCGTGGGCAGCTGGTTAAAACGTTGGCGCGACTGCGGCGGCGCGGCGGTAATAAATGCCAGCGCCCGTCGATAAACGTCGGAAAAACTCGCGCCGTCACGCAAAGAGAGGGGCAACACGCTGGTGTTCACATGGCCGCCGAGCGCAAATTTTTGCCCCTTCTTTATCGACACCGGATAGCTGATGTAGACCGTTTCCTGATTGCCGCTGCGCGCCATCAAGATGCCCCACAGCACCAGCAGCGCCAGGAAATCATTCACTCGCCGAATCCCCGAGGCCTGTTTCAGCGCTTTCCATTGCGCTTTGGGAAAGTGGAAGCGCAGCTCGCCCGCTTCGTCTTCACGGCCAGCGCCGCTTCGCTCAAACGGCACCTCGAGCGCGCCCAAACTTTCCGCTTCGGCGCGCCAATGCGCCAGCGCCCCATCGGCGGCCAGTTGCTTCACCTCCTGCTGCAGTTGCCGGTTAACGGCGGCGATCTCGGCCGCCTCGACGCGCGTCGCCAGCCGCTGTTGGCGATAGTACTGGCTCACCAGGGAGAAAAACTCGTCGGAAGAGGCGCCGTCAATCACCAGATGGTGGCCGACCAACGCCAAGGTATAGCGCCGCTCTCCCTCGGCGAATAGCGCCCAGCGATAAAGCGGCCCGCGGTAAATATCGAAGGGCCGGCGAATCACTTGCGTCAGCAGCGTGCGGTCCGTGTAATGCTGCAACGGATGGATTGCGTCATTGCGGCGCCAATACAGCTCGCCATCCTGTTCATGAATATGGCTGTTCAGCAGTACATGATCTTGCACCAGCGCATTCAGCGCGGCTTGCAACCGGATGGGATCCAGCGCGCCCTCAATTCGCTGCAGCACCAATACGTTGTAATTGCAGCCTTCAGGATGGCGATCATATTCATCGATAAAAACTTTTGAGTAGGGTGATACAGGAATTTCTTCCATGACAAACACTCCATTTAGAAGACACAAGCCCTGCTTAACGGCGATCCATGCGGCATACCCAAACCTCTTTCGGCATCAGATCGCTTATCTTTTGTGAGTAATAGCCGATAAGCATGTTGATGCGTTTTTCTGAAATGACCTCCGCCGCCTGAGCGCAAACCGACTTATAAAAAGCGAGGGGGATCATTACTTTGCAACGGTTATGCAGATGCCGACACACACCGATGGCCCAGGAAAAACACTCCCTGGAAGGGTTGGAAATATCCAAGAGTTCGGCACATTCATGAGAACAGCCAATCACGGCGTAGTGGCTGCCTTTGTTGATATAATGAATTTTATGGTACAGGGGGTGTTTTTCAATATACTCAAAGGCGCGGCGATCTTTTTCCCGCCCTAAATTATTGATGAAGCTTGCCTGCTGTGCGAGCCCACTTTCAGCAAAACGAAATGCCATAAACTTGTCAGGCTTTAAGGTTAATTCGACATAAGGATAGATTTGGGTATTGGTTGTTAAATACTTTCTAAATATTTTTTCGTAAACCCGGATCTTCCTGTCATCGGAAAAGCAGATATCCGCCGCCACGTCCGACCGTCTGGCCTGCAGGAAAAAATCTTTCAGTACGGTGGCGGACTTTACCTGACGATGGATGCCAAGATCGCCAAGCATATTGACATTGACATTAACACCGTTGATCTTAAAGGGATAAAAGCTGGAAACGAACATCCCGAGATAACGTTCCCGATCCTTGTAAAATATGCCCGTCTTCTCCCTTGGCGCGCCACAATGCGGATCGAGCAGATGCTTCCAGTGCAGGAAACGTTCCCCGCCCAGATCTCTGCCATAAAGATCCTGTAATAATTTGAAATGATTTTTGGAAACCGTTTCCCTTACAAAATCAGCCATGTTTTATCTCCCTATAAAACCTATTCCATGCCAGGCGGCAACCATGAACGATCGCCGCCTGCGCCGGTAAAAATACCGAATCAGATCGTCACTTTCCCCCTCTCCATTAACAAGAGTCGCTGTGCATTTTTAACCAGCGCAAGAATTCAATATTGTTATCGATATTCAGTTTTCTCATCGCAGAGCGTTTATGAATGCTGACCGTTTTCGGGCTGATGCCGAGCAACATCGCAGTTTGATTTTGCGAGTATCCCAGATGAATCAGACGGCACACCTTCCCTTCGCTAAAGGTCAACTGGGTGCGGCAACGTGGGCAATAGCTTGAAACCAAACTGTTTTTCTTGCGATAGCAAACCATGACCTTATCCACGATCGCCGCCACGCCGTCTTTGCGCGTAATGCTTCCGGCCTCTAGATTGCAATGGATTTTTGGAAAAATCGTTTTATGCTCCAGTATTGAAAAATAGAGCGGAATAGAAGAAAAATTGCCCTGCAAAAGCTGGGTATGGCAAAAATTGATGGACACCCGCTTATCCGGTGCCCGGAATATAATGTTGGCCCGTTCCTCTCCCGTGATCTTGGCCTTGACACCATTCTGGAGAAAACCCTCTTGCAAGGCGAGCCCCAACCCAAGCTTGAAAAATTGATTTTGATCGACGATAGCAATATTGACGCGCTCCATTAACAAACCTCCCTTTTGACTACGCTTGCCCACTCTCCTTACTGCAATATGATTGCTGTGATTATTTTTTAGTTTTGAGATGCTTTTTAATAAAAAAGCGTTATATGCGATGCGGAAACGTCTTCGCCTCGCAAAAAGTGTATTTTATATATAATGATATAAACTCATCAGCCCTGGAGAGCACACAAAAGCAAGACGCGGGGAAGTACCGCGTTTTACAAGGTAATGGGTTACCGTAAGTTATATTTATAGTGCATCATTGCCATCCGTGATACGGTGCCAAGAATTTTCTCTGATAAGTTAATTTTACTCCAAGAGCGCAATATATCCAGATAAATATCGAAAAAAAACATAATATAGAACATAACACGGCTCTGTATTGATTGTTAAGAGCATCCGATTATGTATTAGGACTTTACTTAGAAGAAAGGCGGGATAATGCTTTATCTCGAGATGTGCCGTCATCCTGGCTGGCCATATTAAAAAACCCTCTATAACCATATTAATCCTATTGTAAAAAAAATGCATAAAGAAAAGCTACACTTTATGACGATAAGTGATTCCAAAAAAATGCGTTGATGGGTTGAAAAAAGGCGAACGCATCGTCCGCGGATATAAGAGAATCCAGGCAGGGACAGAGATTATTCAGCGGTGTGACGAAAAACAAGAAGAACTCAGTCGGCGTTGCCGATGCGGAACATTGTTTATATCTTTTTTAATCTCACCAGTTTTTTAGCCTCCAGGCAGGCGATCAGCCCGAGGTGATCTTTTTTTAACTGCTTATGACTTCCGATGGGGAGAATCAGTTTCACCGTTTGCAACTTACCGTGATTATTATAGATATCAAAGACAATCACCGGCGGGCCATATCCCTGGATCAGGCAGTCTAAAAACCGCAGAGCGGCGCAGCCCAAGCGGCTTCTGGCCTCGGTGACAATTTTTTCCGCCAGATCTTCATAGCGGAAAGGTCTTTCCGGTGTCGTCAAAACCTTCATAAATTCCCCTTCAGATATAGGTCATTCAGATTGAAAATAAAAACCGGCATCCCTCATTCAGCACGAACGGGGGAGACGAAAATCAGGCTTCGGCAATATATACTCTAACGATACGAAATTAAAATAACAGACAACAGAATAGTATAAAAAATAGTAATACTTCTGTTGAAAAAAAGACCTGATTTGCAATAATGAAATTGCCTGAAGTAAAGGGCTAACTGAAAAAGGAGTTTCAATCATGAAAGAACTATCCGCAATTGAAATTGAACAAGTGAACGGTGCTGGTTTTTTTGGTGACGTAGGGACACTGATTGGCAGTGCAGTGGGAACCGGTATTGATACCATTTCCGCGATTGCCGGTGTTAACCCGGATGCCAAAACCGTTGTCGGCACCATCGGTAAAGGTATTGGTCTGGCCGTCGATGCGCTGATCTCCAGCGGATTGCAGATCATTTCAAAACTGTAATAACGCATTTTCATCCCTTCCTATTTTTTTAATTCGTTTCACTTTAAGCACCTTAGCGGGTGCTTTTTTTTTACCTCAAAGAATCAAAAAAGATAAAAGGTCAGAAAAAGCATCATCCAAAAAAACAGGCTGGGGATCACCACAATAAAAAAGCCCATGCGTTTGTTGGCATTTTTTAACATCCATTCGTTGATCATCTCACCTCTCCTTGTGAATACCAGGGGGCATTTCGGCCCCCCGGTAAATTACCCACCGAGTTGCAGATTACAGTTTCGGCACTTTGGAAAAGAAGTCCGCCATTTCGTGCGGGAACCCTTTCGCAATCGCCGGGCGAAGATCGTCCATAGAAACATTAAAATCTTTCGGCTGTTCGCCCGTTTGCATTTTTTGGTGTGCGTTCACATTCGACTGCAGCCCATTAAAAATGCCCTTCATATTGCCGAACATATCATCGCAAGATTTTGTCACGTTACTCATGACCGACTTGGCCGCATCCGGCCCCGACATTTGAATATTGCTGACGCCTTGCATAAACGGCTGGCTCAGCGACGATTGGGAGTTGGTGCCCAAATTGCCGCCGGCCTTCATGGTTTCTAAAATTTTGGCTGGATCTAACATGTTTATCACCTCTTTACGGTTGTGTTTACATCGCTTTCGGGCACGAGAATCCTCGCAACGCCCGTGACCAAAGTGGGAAATCTTTCATCGTCGAGCGCAGTTCCAGTTTGAGCACGCCCACCACCGAAGACATCGACATCGTCAGCTCTCGCCTGTCGCTGGAAAGCGGCACGGGATTGCTGGCGTCGAACATCCGGAACAGGGCCCAGGGCCCGTCGAAACTGGCGACCTGGATCTGGCCGGTGCCGGTGCGGAAGGTCAGCCGAACATAGCTGCCGCCTTTCGGGCCGGGCCAGTCGATACGCGTGGGTTGGCTAAAACCATGGCTGTAGTTAATCACCTGCCCATCGATGTCCAGGGTCGCTTCCGTGATGGTCGGCGTCAGGGACAGCGGCCTGATGAACATGGAAAACGAGAGTTTGTCGCCGGCGGTGAAGAAGGTGTCGCGAATCAAACGGGCATTTTCAAATGCGCCGAGCGTGCTCGCATTGACGATCCCCTCAGACCCCGGTTTGGCATTCCATTTCTGCGCGTTGACATCCACGTAAGCGGCCAGGTTTTCATCGAAGAACTGCTGCATGGCGCCGTTCTGCCCAAACATGCGCGAGAAGTCCTCGATGCCGACCTCCGCTCTGGCGTTGCGCGAGAACGGATAGCGCCCGCTGATGCTGCCCTTGCACAGCCCGGAAGCCAGCGATGAAGCGCCTTTGCTCAGGTTCTTCTGGCTCTGCTGGATCGTTTGGCTGTCGCCGACCTGCAACAGATCCATCATGACGCTGCGCACCGGTTCCGGCTGACGCGCCGCATCCAGCTGCAGCCGCTTCAGCGTGCCGCCGGCGGGCACCACCTGGCCACCGCGCAATGAGGTGGAGAGCGTGGTCAGCTGGCTGTACAGCGCTTCGAAACTGCGGCTCAGCGGATCGTTGCTGGCGTTGGTGGTCTGCAACAGCTGATACCCCAGGCGGCGAAGCAGCTCAAAACGGTCTTCCACCGCGCGTTCCGGCGTGAGACGAAAACGCGCGCGCTCGCCGGAAATCTCGCCGAGGATGTCACGCCGCTGCTGTTCAATACGATTGCGCTGGCGATCGAACCAGCTCGCCGCATCGCCCTGGTTGGTGCCGGTCATGCTGGTTTCACGCGCGGCGAAACGCACCAGGTTGGCCAGCGGGGATGAAGGATCGGACAGCTGGCGCGCCAATATCGCCGCATCCTCCAGCCCGTTGACCGGCCGGGCGCGCACGTCGCGCATGAAAGCATCCCATTTGTCCGCATACTCGATGAGGTAAAGCTTCCTCGCCTCGTCGGCCAGCTTCTGCGCCGAGGCCAGCGAGTTCACCGCGTTTTTCCCTTCCGCGCTGTCGCGCAGCACCCAGGACTCTTCTTCGATCATGTCTTTGGCGGCGTCATCGAGCTGTGCCAGGAAGACATCGCGGTAGCTGGCGCGGGTATAGAACCCCGGCACGGCGGTATCGGTGACCGTCGCCTGGCTCTTGCGGCGCAGCATCAATGACACGTTCGGCCCCGCGGCGTCGGCCAATGAAATGTCGTTGATCGCCGCCGGTAGCGGTTTCTCTTCGATGCGGCGCACCACCCTGACCTGCATCGGAATATTCATCGCTTTCACCCGCGCCAGGCGCAGCAGGTCACCGTTCATTTTCATGACCGGCGCATTCGGCAGAGAGAACATTTCCCGCAGGTGGTAAGCGAAAATGCCTTTGTTCATGTCGGTGTAGCCCTGCGGCATAAAGCTATCCCAGCGCGTCATGAACCAGTCGACCAGCGCCTCGGCAGAACGGTGCGAGGGTTCACCCATCATCAGATACACTTTCAGCGTGCCGTAGACGTCCTTATTGGACGCCGAAACGTCATTCTTGAGTTCGTCCGCGATATAGTTTTCCACCGCCGGCCAGAAGATCTGCAGCAAATGGCGTTGGTAGGTCTTTTGCGCCGCGCTGTTGATCAGCTTGTGCTCGAAATAGGGATTCGGCACCGGCGAAACCTCACCGCCCAGCTGCGCGTTCATGTATCCCAACTGCTCATAGGCGGAGATGACATCGTCGCTGACGCGGTTCGTGACCGGTATTTCGCGCACGATGCGCTTCGTTTCGTCAAAGCGCGCCGCAATGTAAGAGATGTAATCGCTCTCCCACAGGTAACGCATCGCCAGCAGGTTAAAAGAGACCGCCAGCAGCACCAGCACCAGCACATAGCGGCCCAGGGAACTCATGCGGCTGCCGAGCGGCCTGGCGTGAGAAGACTGCTGCAGCACCCCGCGCTCCTGCCTGGCGTAATTCAGCTCTGGGTGGTAAATGCGCCCGGTGGGACGGGCTTCATAGATATCCGCCGCTTCCGCGTTATAAATCGCGCCCTGCGGCGGCAAGGCGATGGTGCTGCCCAGCCATACCTGCTGCAAATGGCAGGCGTAGCCCACCGGCGTTTGCGGGAAAATCTGCTCCAGCAGCGAATACAGCGGGTTGCCCAGCGATCCCAACGACTCGGTGAAGAACAGCAGCTGTTGGCGGTTCTGGCCGTCCGGCGCATCGTGCAGCAGTTCGAGCACGTGATGGCTGACGCGCGCCACCATCTCCCGGTAGAGATCTTCATACTGCTCGAACGGGGTTTCGCCCTGTTCGGCCCGGTTCAGGCTGAACCCCATCCCTTTTTGCAACAGGTCGTCGCCCAGCATCGACAGGAAGGTCTCGCCGCCGACCAGTTGATCGAGGTGGCTGATGGTAAGATAGACCGGCAGCTCGCAGCGGAACCATGAGGCCATTTCCAGCAGGCGCACGCGCAGCGCATCGGCGACGGATTTTCTTTCCGTCAGCGAGGCATGCAGCAGCCAGCGTGCATCCAGGCACAGCATGATGCCGTCGATGCCCGGATGGCGGCGGTGGCGCCGGATCAGTTTGAACAGGGTATCGCGCGCCCTGGCGCCGTCTTCGCCAAGGCCGTTCAGCTGCAGCCATTCACCGGAGGTGTCCACATACACCGAGTTCTCCGCCAGCCACCAGTTGCAATCCTGGGTCGGCCCGACGTCCACGGTCTGCTGCAGGCCATAGTGTTCAGCCAGCAAGAAACGTTCGCCGCTTTCGCCGATCAGCGAGGTTTTGCCGCTGCCCGGCGGCCCAATGACGAGGAACCAGGGCTTTTCGCTGATATAACGGCGCGTCAGGCGGTATTTGAAACGCTGCCAGGGGGTGCGCTGCTTCGACGTGCCGACGTATTGCAAGGTGCGCAAGGCGTCGTAAAAACGCGAGGTCACGCGATCTCGCTGCGCGGTTTTTCTTTTAGCCGGGGCCGGCGCCCGCGCGTGGCGGAACACCCAGGATAAAAACGTCGCCACGAACGGCCACAGCGCCCAGCACAGGATCAGGGCGATGATGATGCCTCTGACCCAGACCGACAGCAGCGGCCGGTAGGTGCCGATGGCGATCAGCGGCCCAATCCACCACACCACCGCACACAGCAGCAAGGCAATCACCAATATGAATGATCTACGTATCATATAATTTCCTTATTATCTCTACGCCGACGGATGTCTTAGTTATCCTCGGGGACCTCGGCGGCTACCCCTGCCTGATTCAACGTGGCAGACGGTGAAGCCATCTCCCTCTCGCCGATTTTCCAAAGGATGTCCACCCGGCGGTTGCGGCGGCGCCCTTCTTCCGTCGCGTTGTCGTCCAGCGGCTCCTGATCGCCCTTGCCGACCGACGTCACGGTGCGGTTGTATTTACTGTTGGCCAATGATTCCCGCAGCTTGTCGGCCACCGTCTGCGCGCGGGCTTCCGACAGTTTCAGGTTGGAGTTGTTGGAGGTGTTGCGATACGGTTTGTTGTCGGTATGCCCGATCACCTCCAGATCGCCTGGCCACGGCGCCAGCGCTTCCCCCAGACGCTCAATATTGCGTTTCTTTTTAAACTCTTCCGACAGCTTCGACTGCCCGGTGGCAAAGGCGCCGTCGGAGGTGAAGATCAACAGCCAGCCGCGCGGATCGGCGCGCACCTCCAGCCACCCTTCGCTGAGGATTTGCGGCAGCGGCTGCGGCAGCGTCTCCATAATGTTGATTTTGCGCGGCTGCGGCGGCGTCCAGGCCAGAATGGCGTTGCGCAGCGCGCGGGACTGGTCATGCAGATACCAGGCGGCCGAGGCATACGCCAGCAGCGCTATCGCCAGGCCGTAGCACAGCAGTTTGAGCGGCGTGATACGGGTGGCCTTGCGCACCACTTTGCTCGGTTCGGCATCGGCCAGCGTCTGCGTCGGATTCTGGCTGTACAGATAACCGTCAAGGCGATTGCGCACGTCGGCCAACAGCACCGCGCCGCGCTCCATCACGTGGAACTGCCCCTCAAACCCCAGCGACAGGATCAGATCGTAAAACGCCAGGATCTCCTTGTTGCGCGGCGAGGCGGCCAGATACTCTTGCAGGTGCTCGAAGCATTTTTCCCCGCCCCAGGCATCGCGATAAAACTCCACCAGCAGGCTGAGGTTCAGTTCCCCGGACTCCAGCGTGCTCATGCAGCACTCGTCCACGTAGGAACACAGCAGATAGGCCAGCTTGTCCACATCGCCCGGCGCAACGTGATCCGCCAGCAACGTCTGCTGGAATTGTTGGATCTCCCGCACGATCTGCGCACGCACCGCCGCCGGGTTCAGCTGTTTCTGATCGCGCACCCGCTCCACCTGCAGCAATACCGGAATGGCGGCGGCGATCAGCGGGTTGTCCCAGTGGCCCATCATTACGCCGGGCTTGCTCAGCGCGGCGCGGCCAAACAGCCCGCTCGAGGTCGGCGCCGCATCGGCCTGGCGATCGCCAGGCGCGGGTTCGACGCTTTCCGGGACGGCGGTTTCTGCTTCATAAGGTTTGGGTTCGGGGGGCGCCGCCACCCCGGCGCTTCCCGGCCGCAGCTTGGCGGCCAACGCCCGCGCGCCGAAGGACAGCGCGGCGATTTCCGCCGTGGTTTTGCCCACCGAGCCGGACGTGGGGAGACGCGGGGTCGCGTTGTTGCGCGTTACCGCCATCGCCTCGCGGATTTTCCTCTCGAATTCGTTCATCCCACCCTCCCTTGCCTTAATCCCCAGACGTCAAAACGCAGGTCCGGGAAATCACCCACGATGCTGAGCGCCATCGCCGAGCCGCCCATCATTTCCTTGTAAATCGGGTCGGCATGATCCACCTCGAAATAGATGCTGTTCGGGTAATACGGTATGTGCCGCGGCGGCGAAGCCATCGGCAGCAAGCGAGCGCCCGGTAATTGGAGATCGATCAGCTGAATGATTTTCTCGACCGGCCCCAGCTTGACCTGCGCGGGGAAGTACGAACGCAGATGCTCGATGGACAAACCGCAGCTGACGGCAAACACCAGTTTTTCCAGCCGCAGCTGCGAGTCGTTCGGGCACAGGTAGATGCTGTCGCCGCGATCGATAAACGGCAGCGCCACCGCCGGCGCTTCGATCACCAGCGACAGCGCGCGGCGAATCGAGGCGAACAGCTGGAAATAGCAGTTGTGCGGCTCATCGTGCAGATACACCAAGTCGGCCCGGTCCCAGAGCCGCTCGCCGCCGGGAATGATGCTGAGCCGCCCCAGCAGGCTCAACAACGTGTCGAACAGGGTTTCTGGATGCACCTGCGGGCTGGCCAACAGTTGGCTGATGCGCAAATTGAACTCGCTCAGGGTTTGCAGCAGCAGCAATTCCAACAGCTCGGACAGCCCGCCGATCGTCATGTGCACGTCCGGGCGGAACACCGACTCCAGACGCTGGCTGATCAGCCCAAGCAATTCGGTGGTGAACGCGGGCAGCCAGCCGATGGCGCGGAAGTCCAACATCGGCGGCAGGGCGCGCTCATCCAGCAGCACCCGACGATCGCTGGTGAGTTCGCGCACGAAGCCGACCGGCAGCACGCTTTCCGCGCTGCTGACCGCATCTTCCAGACTTAGCCGCGTCACCAGACTCCCCAGCTGCATCGTGCACACGCGCGGCGTTCCCTCCAGGCTGACGCCGTGGTTGCGATCCGGCACGTCGGCGTCCATGGTGCGAAAACGGCTGCTTTTCCGCTCATCCTGGATAAGATCGATCTGGGCATTGCCGGCAATGTCCATCAGCACGGACAGGCATACCACTTTCCCCTGGCAGCCCTCTCCCAGCACCAGCGGAGGCGGCAGCGGAATATCCTCAGGCATGCTGAACGCCGTGCCGTCGGGGAAAACGCCCTTGGCTTTCTTCAGCGCAAACTTGCCCTGCTCCAATAGCCCGTTGTCGATTTCCAGCGTCAGGAACCCCCAGGTAAAGGTTTCGACGCTGCGCAAGCGCGCTTCAATCAAGTGCTCGAAAAAACGTTCCTGCTGCTGGAAATGCTGCGGTTCCATCAACATGCCTTCTACCCAGGCGACGCGTTGTTTAGGTAACATGTCATTCATCCATTTTGTCGTTAGTCACTATGCTGAGTGACGTCATCCCCACCATCACCTTCATTTGCGAATCAGCCTGCGCGGGCGATTTTTGCTCGGCGAGCGGCAATACCCCGCTGATTTGCTGAAATTCCGCCCCCACGACGACCCATCGCTCTTGCCCCGCCGGCACCTCGAAGCGATAACGCAGCGTCTCCCTCGGTTGCAAAATGCTCTGGTGCCGGCTCAGCGCCCCTTCCGACGGTGCCGTCTCCCGGCAAGGGGCGCCATCGCCAATCCCCTCGGGCATCCACCCCGAGCGATTGGTTTCGATGACGCACACCTTGACCGGCTGCGCCTCCCCGGCCGCATTCGGGTTCACGTTGTCGTTGGCGGTCACCTCGACATCGATAAACCGCAATCGACGCCCCGCATCGGCAGCCTCGTCGTGAGAAAACCAGCTGCACCCGCTCAGCATCCCCACCGCCAACAGTCCCCCTGCCGCGATCCCCCGGAGCGTTTTCACCATGCTGAACTCCTATGCATTAACGAAACATTTGGTCTGGCTCGGCGCGACCTGAGTGGCGACCATGTTGTTGTTGTTCGTCGTGCTGGAATCACCTAACCGCGTGACCGGCATGCCGCCGGTGAAATACTTCCCCGACCCCTGCATCGGCTGCATCTGTGCCGAATGCGTCCCCGAGGCGGCGCCGATCACCCCGCCCGAATCGACGGTGGCCACGCGAATGCTGCCGATGTTCTGTTCATTGCCGCCGCAAAGGAAATAGTTAGGCACGTTCGGTATGCCGGTATTGTTGGGCGCGGTATTCGGGCCCGGCGCCGGGATCATCGGGTCACAGCCGGCGAAGCTGATCCCGGCCGTGTTGTTGTTGGCTGCGGTCATGATGACTTACCCCATATGTATCTGGCCGCCGTCGATCTTCAGCACCGCCGAAGACTTCAGGGAACCAATTTCACTGTTGATGACGAGGGATTGCCGGGCATCCTGAATGATGTGCTTCGCCAGCACCTCGTCGGTTTCCTCCACCCGCCGGCTTGCGTGCTTGCTGCGCACAAACAGGCGTTGAGAGATTTGGTGCAGCGTTTCGGCGACCCAGCGGCTGCTGCGCGTCAGCAGCGTAAAGTGCGGGCTGCGCAACGTCAGCCGCTTGCCGCCCTGCAGTTCGATCTCCGGCGCCACGATGCGCAAGTTGGCGCTGCGGCTGTCCAGCGTCATGACGGCGTGCGCCTGTTGCCGCGACAGGATCTCGGTAATGACCAATTTGTCACCGTCGACGATGACGCAAACGCGATCGCCCGCCAGCGGCTGAACCAGGCAGCTGGTGGCGACCGCCAGGCAGTGGGCGCGCATGCCATCGACATACAGGCCGCCATTGGCGTCGGCCGCCAGCGTTACCACCTTGCGCCCCCCTTGTTCGGCAAGCGGAGCGCTGCGCACCAACTGCAAAGGCGTCACCCTGGCGTTGGCATAGACCTTCTGATGCTCTCTTCTGGACTTATACATATCTGCTTACTCCTGTTGGCCGTTGATACGACGGTTGCCGCGGTCCCGGTTGTTGATGCGCATACCAGGCGTCGATCGCACTCAAGAACGGATCGGCGGTAAGCGGCACATTTTCGGCGCGATGACGCTTCGCCCCATGCAGGCGGGCGCTCTGTTGCTGGGCGGCGGTCAACGGCTGTTCCATCAGGTTCGCCTCCCGCATCTCGGCCAGCTCCATGTTGGCCAGCGCCAGATCGCACGCCCTGAACTCCGCCTGCGTCAGCATGGCGCGCCCCCAGTGGGCGCCGTTCATCGCGCATTCGCTGAACCGGGCCTTCTGCGCCTGCGCCAGGGTCAGCGTCGCGCGCTCGAAATCGCAGCGCAGCGCCTGCGCTTCGGCAAAGATCGCCGACGTCAGATCGCTGTCGGCGAACGAGCACCCTTCCAGCTCGCTGCGGTGAAAGCTGGCGCCCTGCAGCCTCAGCTGGGCCAGGTTGCAGCCCGACAGGCGGCAGGTGAACCAGATGCGCGCCTGCCCCTCGATCGTCTGCCAGCTGCATTTCTCCAGCCGGCAACTCCCCATGATGTGGCGTTCGAGGGTCGATGCCTGCCACAGGCACTGCGTGAGTTGGCAGGCATACCAATTGGCGTCCTGAATGATGTCCTGTTGGAACATCAGGTTGGTCAGGATGCTGGACTGCACGGCCAGGTGCCCCAGGCTGCTGCGCTCGACTTCCGCCCCGTTGACCTCGCACTGGATCAAACTGCAGTCGTCCAGCAGACAGTCGCCGATGTAGCACCCACGCAGCGTGGTGTCGTTGCACGCCAGATTGCACAGCAGCCCCCGTTGCAGCGTCAGGTTGTCAAACCGGCATTCGTTGAACGACAGGCGCAGCAAGCTGCCGCCGACCACGTTGACCTGGTTCAGGGTGCAGCCCTCAAAGCGCACCGCCCGCAAATCGCATCCTTCAAACGTGACGCGCTCGAAATGGCAGTCGATAAAAAAACAGTCGCTCAGCGTCAGCCCTTTCAGCTCGCGATCGTGGAAGCGCCGCTTTTTGAAGGTTCGCGGCAGGGGCGGCGTCTGCGACACCGCCTGAGCGACCTCCAGCTCAATCACCTCGGTGTCAGGCAGGGCCTGCTGAATCACGCGGCTTTCAGTTTTCATGCGCATAGTCCCCCTGAATAATTCTGCGCGGTACCCAGCACGCCCGCTCCAGCAAACACCCGCTGAAACGGGTGCCGGCGTCCTGCCAGGTCATCGCCAGATTCGCCGCCGCCAGGTTGCACTGCTCAAATCCCGCATCGCGCAAATCGGCGTTATAAAACATCGCTTGCTGGGCGCTGCTGTTTTGCCAGCGGGCGTGCGTCAGCACGCTGTCTTTAAACCGCACGCCGGCCAGGTCGCAGCCGACGATCGCGCAAGCCGTCAGGTCGGCCTCGTCGAAATTGCATTCGGTGAAAACGCTGTACTGCAGCTGACACCTCTCCATACGCGCCGCTTTCAGCCCCACTTTGGTGAAGCCGCAGTCGCTGAACACGCCGTGGGAGAAATTCACCTGCATCCCCGCCGTCATGCTCTCGATTCGGCAACGTTCGAAGCGCACGCCGCGCCAATTGCCGCCAAGAAACGAGTTCTTGGTTAACGCCATATCCAGCGCCACCGCCCCCTCGGCCAGACAGCGGTTGAAGACGCAGGCGTCCAGCTCCCCTTGCAGGAATTGCGCGCGGATCAGCGTCGAGCCGTTGAACATGCCGTTGCCAATCGCCCCGCGCTCAAAGCGGCTCGCGGTGAAATCCCCCCGCTCGAAGACGCAGTAATCGAGCTTCACGCCCTCGGCCCGCATGCCTTGCCCCTGCGGCTCTTCCAGCGTCACTTTTTCGAGGACCGCCTCCTGCCATACGCTTTCCGCCATCAGCGGCTTTTGCAGGGTGCACGACACCATGCGGATCCGGCGCAGCGCCGCCTGCGTCAGGTTGACCGCATCAAAAACGCAGTTTTCGAAGGTGCAGTTCTCCAGAACGGCCTGTGAAAAGTCGCAGCGCTCAAAACGGCATTGCAGAAAATGCTTGTCCGACAGCGCAGGGCCGCGCAATCCGGTGAAGGTTTTCCCCTCCACGGTCGCGCTAGCGGGGAAAAACGCGTCGTTACCCTCTTCGGCAGGCAGATCCGGCAAATCGGGCAGCGTCACGGTAGCGGGCTCCGCCGTCGTCTGTTGCTGGTGCAAGGCAATCGCCTCGCGAATGCGTTGATAGAAAACGGCAGAGTCGCCCAAAGACGTGGGCGACGGATCGTAACGCAGATCGCTGGGGTGATCCGACGCCGCCTGGATGACGTTCAGCCCCATCTCCGCCGGCATCAGATCCGGATCGAACAGGAACTCGAAAGGCGAAGCGTCGTCGTCGCTGCGTTTATGGTGCACCTGCCGGAAATAATCGAACGGGCGCGGCGCGTCGCAACGATCCAACGCCAGCATCAGGGACTCGATGGACTCGTCCAGAAGATGCGTCAGCGGCGCGTTGCCGGTGAAAATAATCAGCGCCATGTCGCTGTCGGGCAGGAACCACAGCGTTTTTCGCTGCAGTTCGATTTCCTCGAGGCCTTCGCTATCGTGGCGGCGTATGAATGCCCGCCCGCGCACCGCCGGCAGCTCGCCGCGAATCGCCTGGCTCTGCGCGCCGACGCCCTGCAGTTCGAAGGGCACCCTATCCGGCCACGCCGCTTCCGGCAGCCACTGCGCCGGCGGCGCCATCTGGTAATAGCGCCGATCGATATCGGCCGGCAGCCCGGGAAACGCCTTCTCGAGGTAGGCTTTGCTCGCGATCTGGCCCGCCACCTTATCGATATGCGCCTTGCGCAGCGAAAACTCGTGCGGCACCGGCGCCGGCGCCGCCAGCGGGGAACGCTCCTGTGCGGAACCCTCGGCGGACAAGGTCATCAGCAGCGGCCGCAGCCCATCATTGCAACCGCGCCCCACCGGGTTCTCCTTGCTGTCTTTACCGCCCCAGGCCGAGGTGTGGTCCAGCGGCACGCTGAGGAACGGTTCCGCCCCCATCGCGCCGCGTCGCCCCTCGCCCTCCACCCGCCAACGGCGCTTAAGCCCGCCGATGTCGGCGCTGACGTCCAGCGTTTTTACCGGCTGCCCGACGCCGGCATGGCCGGCGATCAGGTATTCGGCGAACGGCTTCGGCTCAGCAACGTCCAACACCGGCAGACTGAGCGGCGCACGCTTCCACGCCTCCCAGATTTCGGCTTCGTTCACGAAGTGTTCCGGTCGGGACAGGTAGCATCCGGCCACGACGCTGATGCCGAGCCGGCTGTCTGCGCCGATCTGGTAACCCCCTTTAATCACTACCAATTGCTGTGGCCGTATGATTCTCATTGCCGCGCCTCGTTAGTTTTTGCTTTGCATCCCGACTTTTTTCAAATCGACGCCGGTCTCGGACAGTGACGCGCCGGTGTAGCTGATGGACACCCCCGTCGTGCTGGTGCTGCTGCCGGTATTGCTGACGCTGCTGCCGGTATTGCTGACGCTGCTGCCGGTGCTGCTGACGCTGCTGCCGGTGGTGCCGACGCTGCTGCCGGTGGTGCTCACGCTGCTGCCGGTGGTGCTGATGCTGCAGCCGGTGGTGCTGGTCGAGGAACCGGTGGTGCTGATACTGCAGCCGGTGGTGCTGGTCGATGAGCCGGTGGTGCTCACGCTCACGCCGGTAAAGCTGGTGCTGCTGCCGGTCTGGCTGGTGCTGACCGTGGTATAGCTGTTGCTCTCGCCGGTCATGCTGTTGCTGATGCTGGTGAAGGAGTTACTTTCGCCGGTCATCGAGTTGGAGACGCCGGTGCAGCTGGTGCTCTGCCCGGTAAATGACGTGCTCAACCCGGTGAACGACGTGCTGACGCCGGTAAACGACGTGCTCACGCCGGTGAACGAGGTGCTGACGCCGGTAAACGAGGTGCTGACCCCGGTGGCGCTAAGACTGACGCCGGTCAGTGAGGCGCTGACGCCGGTGATCGACGCGTTAAATCCGGTAATGCTGAAGACATAATCCTTGTAAGAAACGTGGTTGGTGAACCAGTCCGTAAAGGTGCGGCGGATGATGTCGAACTTGTCCATCCCCACCTCGGTGGCCTGGTTGCGCTCGACCGTGGTTTGCAGATCGCGTTCGGCGTGCAGCATGACGCGTTCGTTGTTGCGGTTGTCGTCGAAGGTCAGCTGGCTGGCATGCTGCGGTTTGCCGAAGCGCAGCGAGCGCGACACCATCCCCGAGTAGTTGATGTATTCAGGCAGTTGATAAGGCGGCGGGTTATCGCCGTTATAAACGATACCTGTCACCATCGGGCGATCGAGATCGCCGTCGACATAGGTCACCAACACTTCCTGGCCGACGCGCGGCATGGCGATCACGCCCCAGCCTTTCCCCGCCCAGGCCTGCACCACGCGGATCCAGCACGAGCTGTCTTCCTCGGTGGTTTTGTAGCGATCCCAGTGGAAGTGCACGCGAATGCGCGCAAACTTGTCGGTATGCACTTCGGAATTGGGCGCGCCGACCACGGTGGCGCTCTGGATGCCCGGCATCTGCGGCTTGGGCGTCTCGCGCAGCGGGCGGAACGCCACGTCGTCGTTCAACGCGTTGAAACGGCAGGTCACGTTGCGGCCGTCGCTGCTGCTGTCGGGGCCATCTTGCACGAACACATAGTCGCAGCGGGTCAGTTTGAAGCGGCGGTTGCGGTTGGCGTCCGGGTGCAAAATCAAGGAGAAGTCCTTGCCGGCCATCAACCCGACGGCGTTGCTCTCGCCAAACAGCAGGTGGCCGTCGCTTTGCATTTCTTCCAGGCGCAAACGCGCCAGATTCTCGCCGCGTTCAGTATCCACATAGCCCGCCGCGTAGTCGTACCACTCCAGCGGCGTGTTCTGCAGGCCGAGGCGGCTCTCTTCCACCTTGGTTTGCAGGTTCTTGCGCGGGTTCTGGAAGTCGAAGTCGCGCAGCACGATTTCATTCGGACGCACTTTGCGGGAACGCTGGATGCGCTGGATCCCTTCGCGGATGGCGCGGTTTTCTTCGCTGTCCGGCATGAACGGCAACACGGCGTAACCGAAATCCAGATCGTCGAAATCCTGCCGGTCGGTGATCACCAGCGTGTGCTTATCCTCGGCGTGATCGAAGTAATACCAGATGCCTTCGTCTTCCAGCAGGCGGCTGATAAACGCAAAATCCGTTTCGGAAAATTGCACGCAATACTCACGCGTCGGATAGGTGCCTTGAATATCCAGACGGTAGTCGGCAAAGCCATAGCGAGAGAAGATTTGCTCGATGATATCGAGCACGTTCAGATCCTGGAAAATACGGCTGTTGCGGTTCTGCATCAAAAACCACAGCCAGGTGCTCAGCTCCAGTTTGTACACGAACTTATCCTGATGCTGCCCCGCATCGGACGCGCCGATCACGTAAGCATAGAAAGGCCGCGAGCCGAAATCCGGCCTTTCTATCTGGATGCGGATCCCTTCACCCAGCAAGGATTCATAATCCACGTCCGCCTGTTCGCATTCGAATTCGAGCGAATATTGCGAGTTGCTCGACAACCCTTCTTGGGTGGTGAAGCTGAGTGGAAACGCATTTAATTCGGCTAACACCGGGTTATCAATTTCGATTAAAGGCATAACAACCTCTCTGATCCGATATCGAACCCCGCCCCGCGTTTGCGGGCCGGCGGTAAATTAAAAATCAGTCGAAATAAACACTTAAGCTATCGTTCTCGACCATGAGTTGGATATTTTGCAGTTCCTGTCCCGTCCGTTTGCGCTGCAGCACTTCATTGCTGATCGGCGGCAAGATCGCCTGCTGCAGCAGCGACTCGACCGCTCTTCCGCGCGATGGATGGGCGCTGATGCGTTTGGCGATCCAGCCTGGGATGTCGCCCTCCAGCACCAGCGACACGCCCACTTCTTTGTGCAAACGCTGCTGTAAACGTGAAATCTGTTTGGTGGCGATATGGGTTATCGCTTCGGTGGAAAGCGGCACGTAAGGAATGACGTTCATGCGCGCCAACAGCGCCGCCGGGAAAAAGCGCGCCAAGACGTCGTGCAGCATCGGGCGCAGCGCCTCGGTTTTCAGCTCCGGCGTTTCCGCCAGCGTCGCTTCTATTTCGCCGGCGCCGATGTTGCTGGTCATCAAAATAAAGCACTGGCGGAAGCTGATCATGCGGCCCTCGCCGTCCTCCATCACGCCCTTGTCGAAGACTTGATAGAACGCTTCATGGATATCGGGATGCGCCTTGTCGAATTCGTCGAGCAGCACGATGGAATAGGGTTTGCGCCGCACCGCCTCCGTCAATTTGCCGCCCTTGCCATAGCCGACATAGCCCGGCGGCGCCCCCTTCAGCGTGGAGACGGTGTGCGACTCTTGAAACTCGCTCATATTGAAGACGATCAGGTTATGCGCGCCGCCGTACATCGCCTCCGCCAGGGCGAACGCGGTCTCCGTTTTGCCGACGCCGCTCGGGCCGGACAGCATGAAAACGCCCAACGGCCGATCGTGCGCCTGGATGCCGGCGCGGGAGATCCTCACCGCCTGCGCGATTTCGTCGATCGCCGTCTGCTGGCCGAAAATCTGGCGACTCAGCAGTTGGTTGAGGTTGAGCGCATTGTCCAGATCGCTTTGCAGCATGCGGCCGGTGGGGATGCCGGTCCAATCCGACAGCACCTCCGCCACGACGCGATCGTCCACCCACGGATACACCAGCGGCAGACCGCCGCCCTGCAGCTCGCCCAACTCGGTAGCCAGCTGCGGCAAACGATCCGGCGACTGCTGCTCTGCATCGAGCAAGGTGGTGACCGCCTGCTGCTCCTGCGCCTGCCGCTGACGCAGCGCATCCAGCTCTCCTTCCATCTCGCTGAGCGTCTGCTGCAATTCGCTGATGCGGGTGAGCGCCAGATCGTCGAATTTGCTTTCTTCCTGCAGGCCGTGCATTTCGGTACGCTTCACCGCCAGCCCGGCCTCGAGCGACTCGATTTTTTCAGGCTGCGCATGTTGGCTCAGCGCCACCCGCGCGCAGGCGGTGTCCAGCAGGCTGATGGCCTTGTCCGGCAGCTGCCGCGACGGCAGATGGCGCAGCGACAAGTGCACCGCCGCCTGCAGCGCCGACTCGCGGATCTTGACGCTGTGGTGCTGCGCAAAATGCGGGGCGATGGCGCGCATCATGTTCACCGCATTCTCTTCGTCCGGCTCTGAAACCAGCACGTACTGGAAACGGCGCGTCAGCGCGGCATCCGGCTCGATGAACTGTTTGTATTCCGACCAGGTGGTCGCCGCCACCATGCGCAGCGCGCCCCTGGCCAGCATCGGTTTCAACAGGTTGACGGCGTCGCCGGTGCCGGCCTGCCCGCCGGCGCCCACCAGCGTATGCGCCTCGTCGCAGAACAAAATCACCGGCACGGCCGAATGCGCAATGGCGTCGATCAGCGCTTTCAGGCGCGATTCGAATTCGCCCCGCATGCTCGCCCCGGCCTGCATGCGCCCCAGATCCAAAGACAGCAGCCGGGCGCCCTGCAGCAGCGGCGGCACCTGCCCTTGGGCTATCTTGCAGGCCAGCGCTTCCGCCACGGCCGTTTTGCCGACCCCGGCTTCGCCCACCAAAATCGGGTTGTTCTGCCGACGGCGCAGCAAAATGTCGATCACCTGGCGCAGCTCCGCTTCGCGGCCAATCACCGGGTCAATTTCACCGTCGCGCGCCTGACGAGTCAGGTCCGCACACCATTTATCGAGTATCTCGACCGTCTCGGGCGCATCCGGCGCCTCGCCGAGCGCGCCGTAGCTTTCTTCTTCCTCCTCCTCGTGTTCGACAGACTCCGCCAGAATCGCCGGGTAGTCGTCGAACAGCTGCGGGATCGGCAGTTTTTTAAACTCTTCGCTCAGCCGGTACAGGCTGCGCTGCAGCGTGGGATCCTGCAGAATGCCGACCAGGATATGGATGGTGCGCACGCCGCCGGACGGCGTTTCGGCGAGCTGGCTCATCAGCAGCCCTCTTTCCACCACCGTTTCCAACTGCGTCGACAGATCCACCACCGCATTCGTCCGGTTTGGCAAGGTATGGAGAATGCGATCCAACGCATCGCTTACGCGCTGAATATTGATCGCGTAGTGCGCCAGGATCAGCGGCAAATCGCCGCGTTCTTTGTCCACCAGGACTTTCAGCCAGTGTTCAAGCTCCACGTATTCGTGCCTGAAGGTCCGGCACAGCTTGGTGGCTTCAACGAAGGACTGATAAGCAAAGTGGCCCAATCGCGAAAAAAGACGTTCTCGTTGATACACCTTAAATTTCCTTATATTAAGTTGTTGATTGATAAACCAGCTGCCTAAACGTCCCTGTCTTAGGTTTCAGCCAGCTGTCTTTACTCAGCGACTTGCCGCCCAGCTGCGCCGCCATGCCCGGCTCCGTGGCGATCAGCAGGCTGACGTCCAACATCAGCTGATGGCTCGTGAAGTCATGGCAGATGCTCACCAGCGCCTGCAGCCGCCGGCTGCCGCGCTGATACTGCTGATAATGCGGGGCCCCCAGCGGCCCGATTTGAATATGCGCGCCGTACTGGGCATCGAAAAAGCGGCTACCGATGCGCGTGCTCCCTAGCTTGCCCAGCTTTTGGCTGCCGTTTTTTTTGCCGTCGTCGATCCATTTGGCGTAGCGCGGCGTAATTTCGATGGGAACGGCGAAGTAGGCCGCCAGCATCTTGTTAAGCTGGCGCAGCGAGCGGCGGCCCGGCAGATAAATGCCGGGGTAGGCTTCGCGCAGGCTCTGGATATGCGGGTTCACGGCCAACGTGGTGTCGACGCCCACCGTCTGCCGCAGATGATGCAAGAACGGGTTTTTGTCATCGTCATGGTCATGCCCGATCATCGCCTTCAGCTGCGCCCAGGCCCGGTAATGCAGTACGGCGAAGCGCTGGCTGACGATGCCGACGAACTGCTGGAACGCCTGATTACGCCTGGCGATGACTTCGGTGCGCGCATGCTCGGTCACATGGATCGGCAGCGGGCCGTAAGGGGCGAACATGCCGAAATGCCGCGCCTGAATCAGCACCTGCGTAGGGCGTTGTACGATGGAGGCGATTTCACGCGAGGCAAAGCCCATATCCGCCGGCTGAGTGATGCAGAGCCTTTCGCGGCTGCGATCGTTGGAGACGCCGAGCCGCGGCGCATCCGGCTGCGCACGCTCGATGCGCCGCAACAGCTCGAAGAAATCCTGCCGATTGGACAGCCCGCGGATTTCGGCCTGGCCCACGCTTTCGCCTTGGGCCCCCGGCGCCGGCGCCTGTTCCAATGACAGCGCCGTTTCGCGCATCAGCGACATATCAGCCATAGTAGAGCGCCCCCCAGTCGGCGTGGGTTTCCCCATCCAGCAACAGCTTCATGCTCAACGTTTGGTTCAGATCGCCGTATTGGCTCAGCGCGTGGTGCAATATTTTGCCGAACAGATAGGCGCCGTGATCGGCATGATGGTTGGCGCTTAGGTTGACGGCGATCTCGGCCCCGCGGATCCAGGCCAGCGGCCCCGGCCCCTGATTGCGTTCGAAGTGGTGCTCCACCCAGGCGTTTTTGATGCTGGCGATGCGTTTGCGCTGGCTGGAGTCATCCTGATGGCAGAACAACGACAGCCAGTCGCGCAACAGCGCCGAGCAATCCTGCACGTCAGGGCGCGCATGGCGCAAAGGATTGGAGGCCAGCATCTGGATCGCTTGCCACGCCTGGCTGATGTTCGGCACCGCGACAGGGTTGCTCGGATAGCGGACGATCTCCACCTGGTGGATCGGCATCGCCGTTTCCAGCTGAAAATGCGGTTGCTGCAGGTGCGCAGGCACCAGATGCCGTTCGCAGACCAGCGCCTCGACGCTTAGCGACGTGATGTCATCGATGTCGATGCCGCTTTTGCCCGGCGAAATGGCGATAAAGGTATCTTCGTTGGGCAGGTGCGGGTTGTTGTATTTGGATGGGGACGGTTCCCGGCGGCGGTGTAACGTATAGCCGGCCGGCTCCCGCTCGCAGTCGTAGTGCACGTCGGCCTGCAGCGAAGAGAAAATCACCGGGTTGCCGTCGGGCAGCATGCCCTTCACCTGTTTGACGCTATGAATCTCATACAGCGAGGTGTTCAAACGATCGACCACCAGCTGATGCTCCGTGCGCTCTCCCGTCAGCAGCACCGGCGAGCAATGGCGGCGATACAGGTTGATGACCGGGGTCGCGAAAAGATGAAAATCCCTGGCGTTGACGCGACCGATCAGCGTTAGCGGGCGTTGCTCAAGCGCGAACAAAATCTCGAATTCATGGACGCGTTCACATTGGCGCAGAAAGTCCCGCACGCCATGCAGCTCCAGGCTGAAGAAGCGGCTCGGCGCCGCAAAGTACTCGCGCATCAGGCGGTTGCCGGGCAATTCCCCCACCGCGGTGGGCAACAGCGCCTCTTCGTCGCCGACGCCGCCCAGACGCAGGCTTTCCGGTTGCAAGACTTTGATGACCGGCCGATCGTCGTTTTTCGCCCATAGCACGATGCGCAAGGTGCGATTAAGCAGCGCGGCCATCAGCTGGTTGGCCCGCACCGTATCTTCCGCCAACGTCAGGTGCAACGGCTCGAGATCCAGTTCCGAGACGGGCAACACGCCGTGCGTGGTCAGGCCGATTCTGACGTAGGCCGAACAGTCTTGCATATGCCTGGCGGCGCCGTCGGGCAAATGGTGAGGCGGCAGGATTTCGCATTCCGCCAGCGCAATCTCAACGGGCTGCACTTTAATATGCCGCGCCGTGGTGAACGTGGCGGGTTTGTTGTTCAGCGAGATATCGTTCAGGGTCATTCGGCTCCCGCGCGGCAGGTCGACCTGGCTATGCCACTGGGGAAAAGAGAGATCGGGCTTAATCGCGACGGTGGCGATCGCGGGAACCGGCGTGTACCACAAGGGCGCCAGGCGCGAAAGCATTTGCAAGGCGAATTCTGGCTGCTCGTTGTTCAGCTTTTCCTGGATGCGGGTGCAAAGAAAAGCAGAGCCCTCCAACAGGCGCTCGACGAAAGGATCCAGCACGCCGTCGATATGCATGCCTAAATGCTGAGCGACCTGGGGATGCGAAGAGGCGAACTGACGGCCGGCCTCGCGAAAATAACGCAGCTCATCATTATATAATTGGAGAAAACGCTCACTGAACATAGTCACCTCTATTAATCAAATACGTGTACGGCGCCACAGGAATAATCAAGAGCTATGCGCAAATTCACCAGCATTTCGTCACCCGGTAATGAACAGGTGCCATAGATATCGAATAAGATCGCCAATACATACGATTGACGCTCATTCACTACCGGCACCACGCGAATCGTTTTCGGATCCAGCCGTGGCTCAAAAGACGTAATGATTCTTTGTATATGTCTCGCCAGCGTTAGCGGATCGGTATTAATCGGTATTCGTTGGCTCAGCGACGGCAGGCCATAATTCAATACCGAGCTTTCGCTGTGCGCATAATCGTGAAGTTTTAAATCTGCGCTGCGCGATGCGTCATTCAATAAGAATTCGATATCGCGCACCAGGACGCGCCGCCAATTATCGGCGCTGCCGCTTTGACTTCTCACGCTGAGCTTATCGAATAGCATGGGTAATGACGCTTTCATTTAACACCTCGCGGTAATGAGTGTGTCTGCCCGCAAGATCTGCGGGCAGACGGCCTGCAATAAGTGTTACGACATCAATGATCAGATGCGGGCGTTAAGCTTGAGGTCATACCCCGTCTTAATCACCGCACCCATGGAGCCATCGTTGTTTTGCTCTTTGTACTCAACTTCGATACGTGCGAAATTCAGCTTGATAACATCGGTGGGCAGCACGGTATCGATTTCAGTACCGATGGTGGAGTTCAGCGGCATATTACCCACGGTCTTGAATGAGGAAACCAGGCAGTTACTGAAGGTCACGGCAATAAAATCTTGCTGACCCTGGCCTGATTTACGGCAAACAAGTTTTGCCTGAGGAATATGCTCGCCGGTGGCGCACATCAGAAACAGCTTCGGCGAAGCCTTATTGCTCACCATACGGAATTCAAAGTCTTTCATTTCGACTTTGCCGGAACCACCGCCGCTGCCGAATCCCCAGCGCCCGGCATTTTCCTCCGCCCATTGCCAGGCTTGCAGCTGAATCCATCCCGGATAAGTTTGGTCAGGGGATTCACCGTCAACACCTTCAATCTTCAAAAAATAGTCTACTAAAGCTTTAGTGCTCATTTTTGTCTCCTTGACTGATAGGTCCTACTACGTTAATTGAAATGTCTACTCAGATAAGTCGTTATATTGCCTACGCAATCATTGAAATAGCGACAATGGGAACCCATTAGCCATTAATAAATAGCCATGACGCAGAGAATAACGCCGCTAAATTTCAATGAAATATCAATTCTCACCCACGCCATTTAATAATTAACGTCGGCAATATCCAAACCAATGACCAGCCGTGACTTATCTGCTCCCATCTTTTTTGGCTGACGGAAGTTTTGATACCAATCGCAAGGACACGGTCATGCCTTCCAACTGGTAATGCGGGCGCAAATAGAAATGTGCGCGGTAATAACCCGGATCGTCTTCAACATCCTCAACGCGAACTTCGGCGGCGGCCAAGGGACGACGCGCTTTCGTCGCTTCCGTCGACACGGAAGGATCGCCATCCACGTAATTCATCAGCCAGTCATTCAGCCACAGCTGCATATCGTCTCTGGAACGGAAAGAACCGATTTTGTCGCGTACGATGCATTTCAAATAGTGTGCAAAGCGGCACGTGGCAAAAATGTACGGCAGCCGGGAGGAAAGCTTGGCGTTGGCCGTCGCATCCGGATCTTCATATTTCGCCGGGGCATGCATGGTGCAAGAACCGATAAAGGCGGCGAAATCAGAATGTTTGCGATACACCAAAGGCAAGAACCCGGCGTCTGACAGCTCTTGCTCGCGCCGATCGGAAATGGCGACCTCCGTCGGGCACGTCAGCTCATAACCGCCCTCATCGGAAGGGAACGCGTAGGCGGGCAGTTCCTCCACCGAGCCGCCGGATTCGATGCCGCGGATTTTCGAACACCAGCCGTACTCATGGAAGGCGCGGTTGATGTTGACGCCCATCGCATACGCCGAGTTGGCCCAGGAGAAATCATCATCCATATCCGGCCTGACGGCCTCCTCGAAAGCGAACTCTTCGATCGGGTTGGTCTTCGCACCGTAAGGCAAACGCGACAGGAAACGCGGCATGGTCAGCACCAGATAACGCGAATCGTTGCTTTCGCGCAGGCGGCGCCAGGAAGCGTATTCCGGCGTGGTGAAAATCTTGCCGATATCCCGCGGGTTGCCCAATTCGTTCCACTTGCTCATCTGCAGCAGCGACGGCGAAGCGGCGGAAATAAACGGACAGTGCGAGGCGGCGGAAATTTTCGCCAGCTCCGTCAGCAGCGTCACGCTCATCGGGCTGTGATCGAACTCAAAATCGCCGATGATGCAGCCGAACGGCTCGCCACCAAACTGGCCATACTCTTGTTCATAAATTTGTTTGAACACCGGGCTTTGATCCCAGGCCGATCCTCGGTAGCGCCGCAGATTGCGCGTCAGCTCATCCTGGCTGATGTTCAATACCCGAATCTTCAGCGTTTCGCTGACGTTGGTATTGTCGACCAGATAACTCAGACCTTGCCAGGCGGACTCCAGCTTCTGGAACTCCTTATGGTGCAAGATATTGTTCATCTGCTGCGAAAGCTGCTCGTCGATCTGGGCGATCAGCGATTCAATGGTCAATACGACATCCTGGCTGACCTTGACCTTGCCCTGGTTGGCATATTCGGACAGCGTGCCGATGGCCCGACGAACCGCTTCTGAGGCCTCGTTCGTTCTGGGCCGGAACGAACGCTTGAGCAGACCGTCAAGCTCGTTTTCCGTTTCCTGCGTTTCAACTTCAGCGACCGCCGTTGCCTGCTGCTTAGCTGAATAGCGTCGTTGCCTCGCTCTCATTCCTCATCTCCTTTATTCCCGGAATCCTGCACATCCTGTTCCGCATCCGCGACCGTTTTACGTGCATCCGTCACCAAACGATGCAGAAAATCGGGCTTCTCCAGCAGATTCTTCACCACCTCTTCCGCGCTGGATTTGCCATCCATATACGTGATCAGTTCCGTGAGATGTTCGCGGGCCTCCAGCAGGCGTTGCATCTGCGGAACCCGTTTGGCGATGGCGCCGGGCGAAAAATCCTCCATCGATTCAAACTCTAATTCCACGTCCAGCAGCGCATCGTCCTCACTCAAGGTATTCTCCACGTAAAATTGAAGACGAGGTTTAATGGCCCGCATGCGATCGTTGAAATTGTCCTGATCGAACGTCAGGAATTTTCGCTCTTCGATCGGCAGCAAAGGTTTTTTCCGATGCCCAGAGAGATCGGACATGACCCCCGTGACAAAAGGTAACTCTACTTTCTTTTGTGAACCGTAGAGCTCTACGTCATATTCAATTTGCACGCGGGGCGCGTTATTTTTACCGATAAATTTCTGAGAGCTTGAGTCCTTAGCCATTGGAAAACTCCTTTGTGAGAAAAATTACTTCCCGGACAATTGATTTAACGAGGCCAGAGATTCCGGCAAAAGCTCCTCAACAATCGTCGCGAAGTCCATACCGATCATTTTTTGTGAACGTCGAATAAGAATGGGGGCCGGATGGCTGGGCTCATAGTTTTGGAAATAGTCCAAAACCTGGTCCAACAGCAAGATGACATCCTGCCGGGAACGGATATATTTGCCAGGCAGGGTGGCCGGCGCCTCCGCCGCTTCCGCGTCGGCCGGCGCAGCGCCGATCTCCTCCGGCAATTCCTGCTGTTCGAGAGAGAGTAATTGGCGGCTGAAGAGCGCTAAATAGTCGCGTACCTGGCGGCAGTCCAGCCGGTAATCTTCAGCCTGCAGGTTGGCGTAGTTTTCCACGCGCTCCAGGGCGTCGATTCCCTGCGACAGCTGTTCTTTTAATGACGGCATATTTCTGCCGGCAAAATAGCTGTCAGCCTGCCCCAACACCTTCACCACTTCCGAAAAATGCAGGCTTTTGCCTTCCTGCTCGTCCATTCGCATATTGAGCAGTTCATCGGTGGTTAACGGCGTATCGGGGAAGATCTTGCTGTTTTTGATTTCGTGCAGGCAGGACGAGGTGGCGAGCCAGCCTAACGCGGCCGCATGGAAGCTGTCCGTCGCCGGCTCCATATCGGCCTGAGGGAAAATGGTGCTCCCCTCTTCGGCATATTTGCCGTCGATAGTCGTGATGCCTTGATAGACAGCCGAAAAACCATCGATATGAAGGTTAGCGCGCATAAACCACAGCACGACATGTAAATCGAAGCACTGTTCAAGTAAGGCGGCGGATTGCTCGCGAATAGCATGCCAATTGATGTCGCGTGCATTATCCACGGCATTCAGCGGATCGGTTTGGCTGTCAAATTCCGATAACGTGAATTCAATTTCACTGTATCGAGGGTCAAATTCGACGCCGTTAACTGCTGTTGAGATGACTTCATTCATGGCCTGATATCCTTTTCATCAGCACTACAAACATAAAGCCTATAAAAATGGGCTTTTACATTCGCCAGTCTTTCCCAGAGTCCTTTTAGCGTAATTAGTCGTCACCAAGCCCGCAAATTGTTTAGATGTATTAATATTAACAACAATAATAGATTAAACCTATCAATAAAAACTCAGTGATCGGTTTAAACTATTTTACATTTACATATTTATTTTTTCATTTTAAAATCAATAAGTTACAGACAATAATTATGCAAGCTAATAATAGGAAAAAAATCAAAAAATGCCCTAAAAACAACGTTTCTCCGTTGGTAGGATAATTCCAATAAAACATCAGAATACAAATAATTTAACAATCAAATGGTAACTATGGTAAATAGTGAAATTTTTTCATACAAGCATGACAGTCATTCGTTTCTTGCGATCGCGTAGCACGCAATGATCATGAGAACACGATGACAGTGTGACTTTCATTTCCAGCACTCAGTACTTACAAATGCGAAACCTGGTGTGAAAATAAACAATTTGGCGAGAGTTTTGATTATTAATTTTAAAGCTTAGGTTCTGAGTTAACATTCCGCCGTGGCGCACCTAACACGGTATTGGCGCGCAAACAGCTGGGTTGATAAAGCACATTTTTTATAGTTAACCCAGGGTAATGATCAGATTAACTTAAGATTCATCCCCCATTCACCGACGTATTCTTTTACGCCAGGCCAGCACTGAGTCAGCATCTAAAAAATCGCCGGGTTCGATAAAGTGGTATAAATAATATCATTTCACCTGCCGGCAAAATAACCACTTCAATCTTGTGACGGCGATAACCCCGTTATGGCCAGCGATCCACTCCATGCTCAAGGGATGTTTTCCTAACTGATAAGACCACTAATTTGATACTAGCAAAGCCAAAACCAATATCAAGGAAAAATATTATTTTTTTAATAAAAAATTAACAAAATAATATACAATTATTAAACAATTCAATAGCTTGAAAAATCAGTATTTCTATTATTTTTAGTCTGATAAAAATAGTTCACCAAAGTTTACAGCCGTTCATAATGCCACTCATAAAATGAGTCGAAATCTCTTCACCGTTGAATTCACATCAAAAAACAAGGAAAAAATCGGAAATAAATGCAACGGGCAACATTCCTTCCCACAGGATCAACTTTCGCAAAACAAAATAAGCAAGATAATTCCCAATAAGATGGCGAAAAAGAACCGCTAATTAGTTAGCAGTACAAAATAAAAACAAGATTAACCCTATAGGGTTATATCACACGCGCGTCGTCGATTATTATTAAGGAAAAAAACCTTATTGATCTTTATGTTGCCGCCATCCTCACACGGTGCCGCCGCCGCGACTCCGGGGGTAAAAACAGACATAAAAAGAATGTGCAGCCGCATAACCAGGTAACGCGTGAAAACGGCCCAGAGACTTTTTTCACCCTACGTTCAGCCGGTGTGAGAATGTTATTGCGGGTGAAAAAGCGGAGCGCAACCTCACCTGCCGCCTTGAACGTGCGCTCCCTGAGAGAGCCGCCGCCTTTCAACTATCCCTCCACCTCACGCGAAAAGTCGGCGCGAAGCCCACCGTTTTACTGATCCAGGACATCTTTCGCATTCACCTGACTGGTACATTGATTGAAAATCATTCCTATTCAGGAGAAAAGGCCATGGTTAAATCACTGAATGCGGCATTCACTCGTCTTTTTGATCGCCCGGACGCCGGCAAGTTGGCGCTCAGATTGACCTTCGGCGGGCTGATGCTGTTTCACGGCGTAGCGAAAATTCAGCATGGCGTCGGCTGGATCGCCGGCGCGCTGCAGGAACAGGGGCTGCCCGCCTTCATCGCCTATGGCGTGTACGTGGGCGAGATCCTGGCGCCGATACTGATCATTTTGGGGCTGTTCACCCGCCCCGCCGCGCTGGTTTACGCCTTTACGCTGGTGGTGGCGTTTTTGATGGTGGGCACTGGCAAGGTGTTCACCGTTACCGACGTCGGCGCCTGGGGCATTGAAAACGAACTGGTGTTCTTTATGGGCGGGCTTGCCATCCTGCTGCTGGGCAGCGGCAAATACGCGATTGCGCGCAATGAAGCCTATCGGTAAGCGATACCATAATTAAGGAGGTTCCTGATTCGAACCTCCTTTGTGCGGAAACGACAATTAACTCTCGGCCAGGCGGTACACCGGGACCTTGCGCGTCGTGCCGGTCAGGGTGTCGAAGATCTCCGTTTCCGCCGTCACGATCGCCATGCCGGTTTTTCTTAGCCTGCGCACCTCGGCGGCAATGCGCTGGATGCCGAACCAGAACAATCCGTCCAGCGCCGTTACCGGCAGCCCTTGCTCGAGCGCCAACCTGAGCCGCTCACGCGGCGCCTTGAGCGCCTTGGCGATTTCCCGGTATGGCAGCGCGTCCACGCCCGATGCCGCCCGGCGGTGAATGCGGGTCGACAGGCTGTACTGAAAGGCCTCCGGCACGCCGCTCAAATCGCTTTTCAGGCTGTAGACGCAGCCGAAACGCTTGCCGTTGAACACCACATTCTTCTGGCTGAGCGGCAGCTCCTCACGTATTCCGGCGATCAGCTGCGGCGCCCGCACCAGCAATAACCGGAAAGGCAGTTCGAAACTGGTCACATAATCCACGTTGAGCAGCGCAATGCGCAGACGCTCCTCCGCTCCGGCCTGCGTCTCGCGGCACTCGTTCAGCACCTCGCTCCACTGGTGCGCGAGCCTGGGGGCCTCATCCAGCGGCGCGAAATGGTATTTCTCGATGTGATAGTCGATTTTCTCGTTCATGCCCGTTAGCCCCCGCGTCAGTCGTCATTGCCATCAGCAAATTACCTTACCCGCGGGCAACAGTACACTATCACCGCGTTCACTGCGCAGAGGAAAGCCGGGGCGAATCATCAAGCATGAGGGAAAAAAGCCCAATATCGTGCTGGGTGAAAGCAATGCGCATCATGACGGCACGCCATGCGTCGATGGGACCACCAGCCCCGATTCCAGCTTGATGATGCGATCCGCCAGGTAGAAATAGCGATCGTCGTGAGTAATCGCGATGACCGTTTTGCCTTCGGCCTTCAGCATCGGCAAGAGTTCAAGATAAAACACCGCCTTAAACTCCGGATCCTGATCGGCGGCCCACTCATCAAACAGATAAACCGGGCGCTCTTCCAACCACGCCTGCAGTAAAGCCAGCCGTTTTCTCTGCCCTTGAGAGAGCGCGATTGTTGAAAAACGGCCGTGGGCAAAACTGACTTTATGGCTTAACTTCAGCAGGCGCAGCAGATGTTCGACCTGCTTTGGCGTGCGCTCAGTGACGAACGCCACATCGTCAAAAAGAAAGAAGTCGTTGAACACCACCGAAAAATGCCGACGGTATATTTCCAGAAGATCGTCGCTGACCGGCTCGCCGTTAAGCAAAATCGCGCCGTTATCGGGAGGATAAATTCCCACCAGCAGATTCGCCAACGTCGTCTTGCCGCTGCCATTGCCACCGACGATAAAAATGAGTTCACCGGGCGCAATGTGCATATTCAGCGGGCCAAGGGTGAAATGCTCCCCTTCTTCGTTCTGATATTGGTAACGGACATTATCCAACGCTAACGAAGCAAAAGGAGGGGCCGTAAAATGGCGCTGTGGAACTTCGGGCCTGAGTTGCACGCGCAGCGACTGTACCCGCTGCATGGCCACCCGCGCACCGGCCAGGGTGGGCAGCGCGGATAACAGCCCTTCGACCGGCACAATCATATACAGAAACACCATGATATAGCCGGTAAGCGCCCGCTCGTCCAAAGCCAGCCCGTCGCGCAAGCTGAACAACACCAGGCCGATGAAAGCGAAAAACAGCGCGCTTCCCCAACTGCTCGCCAAACCGTACAACACATAACCGCGGGTTCTCTCCCGGCGAACCGCGTCAATATTTTGCGCCAGTTCACCGCTGACGAATTGACGGCGGCGCACCGCGTTAAGCCGAAACTCCCTCGCACCGTCAAACAATTTTTTGCATTGCTGAATCAGCGTATCTTCCCGCTGACGCGATCGGCGCAACAAACGCATCGCGGGGCCGTGCGCGGCGCGGTAGCCCAGGCTGCCGCAGACAATCACCGCCAATGCCAGCGCCAATACGCTCAATGACAGGCTGCCAAGGTAAATCAGGCAGCCAACGATAACGGCGCCAAAAATCAGCAGATTGGGCAGGTTGACGAAAAACACCACCAGCGTATCGAGATCCTGTGTCAGCACGGACAGCGTTCTTGCCATCCCCGCTTTCTCCAACAGCAGCCAGCGCGTTTCGCTGACGTCTTGCACCAGTTCGCTGCGCAAGCGCGCCTTCACCTTTTGTCCCAGCGCCATAAACGTGGTTTGAGAAACCACGCGCGCCGCCAGCATCAACAGCGTCAGTAACGCAAAATCGCCTCCCGGACTCAGCCATGAAGCCTCATTGGATTGCGTCAGACCGTGATTGATCATCGCCAGCAAAGAGGCATTGCACAGCCCGCTGACGACACCGGCGACCACGGCGACCACGGCGAGCAGTACCCAACCGCGCACCATACGAAACAACATCATTAATACCGACATGCAAATTCCTTGCTCATACTCACACTTTTTATGGTTTTGACCGGGATGTCTTATTACGAATTAACGGCCATACCAGCAGGGGGACGCCGATCAGCGACGCCACCAACCCGACCGGCAGCTGGCGCGGGTAGAGCGCATTGCGCCCCAGCCAGTCGGCAACGGTCATGATGGCGGATGACAACAGCACGGCGGTATAGAGCTGCATCAGTGGCCCTTTCGCGCCCATCTTGCGCGCCAGATGCGGCCCCAGCAGGCCGATGAAAGACACCGGGCCGACCAGCAACGTCGCAAGCCCGGTCATGACTGCCGCCATCGCCAACACGCTGAAACGTGCGCGCGGCAGTGGCACCCCGAGCGCGCCGGCGACGTTACCCATCGGCAACAGCACCAGCCAGCGGCGGAACAGCGGCATCAGCGCCAGGAGAAGCAGCGTGATGACAAACACACCTTGGGCCAACGACGCGCCGACGTAATAGGTACTGCCCGTCATCAGCGGCAACAACACCGCACTTGCGGCAAGATTGTTGAGCATAACGATGCTGACCGCGGCCTGGCATAGTGCATTCAGCGCCAAACCATTGAGCAATACCCGCTGCGGATTAAAGTCGCTGCGACGGCTGTTCCACAACGTCAGCAACAGGCTTATCAGCGCGCCCCCCAGGCTACTCGCCAGCAGCCAGCCACTGCCGCCAGCGGGAAGCAAAAACACGAAGGCCGTAACCCCCATGGCCGCGCCACCGCCGATACCCAGCACTTCCGGACTGGCGAGCGGGTTCCCGCTCACCCGCTGCATCAACACGCCGGCCCCCGCCAGCAGCGCACCGGCGCTCATCGCCGCCAGCAGTCGTGGCAATCGCAATGGCAGCAGGTTCGCCAGCTCCCCTCTTTCCGCCCAGTGCCAATGCTGCAATCCGTGGCCGAAACATAAAGAGACCACGATCCCCGCAGCCAGAATGCCGGCCGACAACCAGATGAACCGCCGTTGATGCGAGATCTGCGACACCGGCAACGGCGGCGCAAGATCGATACTTTGCTGCCGTGCAAAACGCGCCAACAGCATCAGCAACGGGCCGCCGGTAAGGGCGGTCAGCATGCCGACGGGCAGCAGCTGGCCGCTCTCCAGCGACACGCGAGAGACGCAAAGATCGGTCAGCCACAGCAGGCCCGCACCGATGAGCGCCGTATGCAGCACCATTTGCCGGGATGTTCGCGCGCCGCCAAAGCGCGCAAGGTGGGGCGCTGCGAGCCCCAAAAAACCAATGACGCCGACGGCGTTAATGATGAGGGCGCTCATGGTCAGCGCCAGCAGCACCGCGGCGGCGCGGATGCGCACCGGCGATGCACCAAGGCTGCTGACCACGGTTTCCGGCAGTTGCAGCAGTTCAAGCGGGCGCAGCAAGAACAACAGGCCCATTACGCAGACCGCGAGCCACGGCAACATCCGCAGCAGAATTTGCCCGTTTTCCACCGCCAGCGAACCGCCTCCCCACATCAGCACCTGAAGTAAAAAGCGATCGTTGATAATGGCGATCAGCAAAGTCAGTGCCCCACACCACAAATTGATCATGATGCCCGCCTGCACCATCGCCAGCGGCGACATGCGCTGACGCCAGCTGAGCGCCAGCACGCACGCGAGCGCCGCAATCTCACCGGCAATCACCACGGCGGTGCGCGCGCCGACCAGCAGCGACGGCAGCCACAACGATGCCAGCCCCATCGCCAACGTCGCTCCGGCGGTCATGCCGAGCGTCATCGGCTCCGCCAAGGGATTGCGCAGCGCACGCTGCATTAACCAGCCGCACAGCCCCAGCGTAGCGCCCCCCACCATCGCCATACCCTGACGCGGCAACCACATGCTATGCAGGATAATGGCCGCCGGATCGAGATTATGCTCGGAGAACAACGCGACAATGCCGCCCTGCCGATGAATATCGGTCAGCGCCAACGGCAACGACGTCAGCCACAACGCGGCGATTACCCCCCAGGAAAGACGGCGGGAAAAAGATTCATGCATCACGCCACCTCATCATCATCCCGGTAAAAATATCGGCAAAGCGCCCAGCGGTTATCAGGGCGCCGGCATCGCTGATGTTTTCTTCTATCAGGTTCAGGTTGTGCGCTGCGGTCAGCGGCAGACGTTGCCACAGCGGGCTTTGGCGCCATTGAGACACCGACTCCCGCTGATCGTCAGGCGTCAACAGCATCAGCCGCGCATTCAGATCGGCAATGCGGGTCAGCTCCACCAGCACGCTGCCTTCCGCTCCCGCGCCGCCATGCCATCCGTTGCGCAGCCCGCAGGCGGCCAATACGTCGCCGGGAAGACTGCCTGCGGTGTAGACCCGCAGGTGCAGCGCATCTACCGGGGCGGCGAGCAGCGCCGGACGTTCAACCTGCCGCGCCAGCAGCGAGGCGCGGCTCAGCTTGCCGTTCAGGCTGGCCAATATCTGCGCGGCCTGAGGCTGCCGCTGAAGCCGTTCGCCCAATTGCCGGGCGGCGCTGATGAGTTCCGCCAGCCCATGAGTCGGCAGCGCGATCGTCGGCGCGATGCGTTCAAGCGCCGGCTTCAGCAACGCATGCTGCGGCGTGATGACAATCGCGTCCGGCCGCAGTGCGTACAGCGTTTCCAGATTGGGCTGAAACAGCAGGCCAAGATCCAACGCCGAAGCAGGCAGCGCAGGCGTCGGGATCAGCTTGCGATACCAATCCGGCGCCGAGACGCCCGCCGGAGTCACCCCCAGCGCCAACAGAATTTCCGTCAGTCCCCAATCCAACACGGCCAGCTTTTGCGGCGGCCGGCCGGCGTCAGCCCGCGCGTAAAGCGGGGCCAACAGGAGAGCGGTCAACAACCTGCGTCGCGACAGCATCGGTCACCACTTATAGCTGAGGGTCGCGATGTACTGGCGTTTCAGCGCATACTCGCAGCCATTGTTGGAGCAGGAAGCCAGATAGGTTTTGTTGCCGAGATTGGCGGCATTCAGCGCCAGCTGCCATTGGCGCCACTGATAGCCGACGCGCGCATCGTAGACCGTGGCCGCCGGCACCTTCAGGCTGTTGTCCGTGGTGGCGTAGCTGGTGCCGACATAGCGCACGCCGCCGCCCAGCGTCACACCGTCAAGCGCGCCGTCAAAGGCATACTGGCTCCAGAGCTTGGCGGTATTGCGCGCAATGCCCACCGGACGCTTGCCCTGCGTATCGTCGTTGGCACTCAGCACTTTCGGATCGGTCAGGTTGTACGATGCCAGCACCGACCACGCCGGCGTGATATTGATGCGGCCATCAAGCTCAACTCCGCGCGAGCGCACTTCGCCGGTCTGCACGCTGAAGTTCGGGTGATCGGGATCGGCGGTCGCCACGTTGGTTTCCCGCAGGTCGTACAACGCCAGGGTAAACAAGGCATCCAGCCCGACCGGATCGTATTTCAACCCCACTTCCGTCTGCTTGCCTTCGGTCGGTTTAAAGGCGTGGCCGTAAAAGTCATTGCTGCTGCTCGGCACAAACGAAGTGGAATAGCTGATGTAAGGCGCCAATCCGTTATCGAAGTGGTACAGCAGTCCGGCGCGCCCGTTCGTTGCATAGTCATTGCGCTCGGTACGAGCGTCGTTCAGCAGATCGATACTTTTGGTTTTCGCCGCGTCGTAACGGCCGGCCAGGTTCAGGATCCAGCTCCCCAGTTCGAGTTGGTCCTGGAGATAGAGCCCGGTTTGATCGAGCGTATTGTGCGTACTGCTATCGAGCGGCGGTATGGCCACCGGCACGCTATAGTCCGGGTTGAGGAAGTTAATCGGGCTGGCGTCGCCGTAGCCCGACTGGCTGCGCACCGAGGTATGCATCCGGTCGATCCCGGTCAGCAGCGTATGTTTCACCCGACCGGTATCAAAGTGGAATTCAGCCTGGTTATCCACCGCGAAGTTGGTCATGCTCTCCTTCAGGTTCATCGAATAGCGATCGATGAGCGGCGCATCCGCATGCACACCCCATGGATAGACCATCAGATAGTCGCCGGTGCTGCTGAGGTAACGCAGATTCTGGCGGAAAGTCACCGTATCGTTGAAATCGTGCCGGAACTGGTAACCGATGCTGCCCTGCTGGCGTTCGTACTTGTCGAAGCCCGGCTGGCCGCCATAAAAACGGGTCGAGATGTGGCCGTACGGGTTGGGCGTCAAGGTGCCGGAAAGCGGCATCTGGTTGTAAAATCCGCTGTCCGGATCTTTGCGCAGCTGCGAAATAATCGTCAGGCTGGTGTGCGCATCCGGCTGCCACGTCAGCGACGGCGCGATGTCATAATGCTGATAGCGGGTATGATCGACCTGGGTTTCGGTATCAAAAAAGGTCCCCGCCACGCGCCCCAACAGCGTGCCGTTATCGTTCAGCGGCCCGGTAGCGTCTATGCCGGCGCCAAACTGGTTTTCGTTGCCCGCGCTGACATACACCTCACCGGACGGGGACGCCTGCGGCGTTTTGCTGACCAGGTTGACGATCCCGCCGGGATTCGCCTGGCCATACAGTACCGAGGAAGGGCCTTTGACCACTTCGATGCGCGACAGCAGGAACGGATCCCACGCCGGACGGCTCCACCACGCTTCGCGCGGCAGCCGCAGGCCATCAAGGTATTCGTCGGCTTCAAAACCGCGCACGATGATGGTGTCGAAACGGGTATCCGGTCCGGCGCTCTCCGAGTTGACGCCGGAAACATAGCGCAGCGCCTGCGGGACGTTTTTCGCCGCTTGCGCGTCAATCTCTGCTTGCGTCACCACAGAGATGCTCTGTGAAGTGCGGCTAATCGGCTGGTTTGACTTCGTCGCGGAGGCGGCGCCGTGCGCCACCAGCGTGCTCTCGTCATCCTGATCCTGAGACGCCGCCGCGCTCACCACCAGCGTCTCTTCTTTTGTGGTATTCTGCCCGCCATCCGCGGTAAAGGCTTGCCCGCTATAGCCTGCGATTATCGTATATACCAGCACTTTCAACGGTTTTTCCCTGAAAAATTTGCCCATCTGTCTCTTCGCCTTTCCGACTGTTAGTAGAATTTGATGGAAATGATAATTATTCAACTTTAAAAGAGAAGCCCGTTCATGGCAGAATGGCGCTACCGACAGTCAGGATGTCGCCAGACGGACAAACGTTGTCCGTTATCGCAGCAATAGGCACAAATGGTGAGAACCGGACAGAGGCAGGTAAACATGACATCCCATCACGGTATTGAAGGCCTGCGTCAACTGAGCTACAGCCCCGGCAGCCAAGAGCCCGTCCATCAGCATGAGCAGGGGCAGCTGATTTTGCCGCTGCGCGGCGTGGCGAAAATCGCCACCGCGCAGCATATCTGGCTGCTCTCGCCGGGCCGCGCCATTTGGCTCCCCAGCGGCACACCGCACGGTTTGGAAGCCATCAATGACGTCGTGACGCACAACATCTATTTTACGCCGCCCTTTTCTCGTCGCTATGGCGCACGCCCCCAGGGGTTGAGCGCCACTCCCCTGCTACATCCCCTGATTGCCGCCGGGCTTGAAAACGCCATTTCCGCCGAACGGCTTACGCTCATTCAAAATCTGCTGAGCGATGAGTTTCAACGCATGCAGACAGGCCAACTGTGTCACGTGACCCTGCCGAGCGACCGGCGCCTGCGCCAGGTATGCGATGCTTTGTGCCGCGAATTGGGCCATGGCGAAACGCTCGCCTGGTGGGGGAAAAAGGTCGGCGCCAGCGAACGCACCCTGGCGAGGCTGTTTCGCGAAGAGACCGCGCTGAGCTTTTCCGAATGGCGCCAGCAAATTCGCCTGCTGGAGGCGGTATGCAATCTGGCGCGCGGCGTAGCCGTGGGTCAACTGGCCCACGAACTGGGTTACGCCAGCCCTAGCGCGTTCATCGCCATGTTTCGCAAAAAACTGGGCGTATCGCCGCAACGCTATATTCACAGCGCGCTGGAAGCGTGAAAGTCGGGCAAGCTTCAGATGACGGAATGCCAATATGGCGCGCGAATACACGCTGAAAATCAACGGCAGGCAGTGGATTGTCGTTCAGTGATTTGGCGCCAGGCCAGCGCTATCTGTGATGGGGATCGTTGAAAGATTTATTCGTAAGTGATTGAATAGTGGCGGAGAGAGGGGGATTTGAACCCCCGGTAGAGTTGCCCCTACTCCAGTTTTCGAGACTGGTCCGTTCAGCCGCTCCGGCATCTCTCCTAACAACGCTTGCTATCATGCCCGCTTTTACGGCATTTTTACAGCATTAGCATACCGCTGAACGTTCAAGTGATGAGTTTACGAGCAACCTGATGATTAAATGGCCGTGGAAAGCGACTCAACCCTCTCAACCCCAGGCAGACACTCAGGCCCAGTGGCAGGACGCGTTGGCGATCCCGCTGCTCTCGCCGCTGAATGAGCAGGAGCAGCAGCGGCTGGTGGCCGTTGCCGGGCAGATCTTGCAGCAAAAGCGCATCGTGCCGCTGCAGGGGCTGCAGCTCACCTCGCAAATGCAGGCGCGCATCGCCCTGCTGTTCGCCCTGCCGGTGCTGGAACTCGGCGCGGAGTGCCTCGACGGCTTCAACGAAATTCTGCTCTATCCCACTCCGTTCGTGGTGGAAGACGAATGGCAGGACGAAATTGGCCTGGTGCACTCGGGGCCGGTGGTGCAGTCCGGCCAAAGCTGGGAACAGGGGCCGATCGTGCTCAACTGGCAAGACGTGCAGGACTCTTTCGATCTTTCTGGTTTCAATCTGGTGATCCACGAAGCAGTGCACAAACTGGATATGCGCAACGGCGGCGTCGCTACCGGCGTGCCGCCGATCCCGCTGCGCGAGGTGGCCGCCTGGGAGCACGATCTGCACGCCGCGATGGAAAGCCTGCAGGACGAGATAGACATGGTCGGTGAAGAGGCCGCCAGCATGGATGCCTACGCCGCCACCGATGCGGCCGAGTGCTTCGCCGTGCTGTCGGAGTATTTCTTCAGCGCCCCCGAGCTGCTGGCCGAACGCTTCCCGGCGCTGTATCAGCACTTTTGCCGCTTCTACCGCCAGGATCCGCTGGCGCGCCTGCTGCGCAGCCAGGCGGAAAACGACGCGCAATGGGCTGATTGACGGACACATTGCTCAGATACCGAGCAGTCGCACCACTCAAGGCAATTTAGCGTTGACACACCCGGGGCCGCTGGATATCATGCGCCCCGTTCACACGATTCCTCTGTAGTTCAGTCGGTAGAACGGCGGACTGTTAATCCGTATGTCACTGGTTCGAGTCCAGTCAGAGGAGCCATATTTAGAGAAGCCCGCTTAAGGAAACTTAAGCGGGCTTTTTGCTATCGGGCATTTACAGCCCGCGCTTTTCCATCAGCAGCGCCAGATCGACCAACCGATTGGAGAACCCCCATTCGTTGTCATACCAGGCGAGCACTTTCACCAGGTTGCCGCCGATGACCAGCGTAGACAAACCATCGATAATCGATGAACGCGCGTCGCCCCGATAGTCGCTCGACACCAGCGGTTCATCGCTGTACCCCAAAATTCCTTTCAGCGGGCCGGACGCCGCCGCCGCGCGGAAAGCGGCGTTGATTTCCTCCACCGTCGCCGGGCGTTTCAGCGTCACCGTCAGATCGACGATCGAGACGACCGGCACCGGCACCCGCAGCGAGTAACCGGTCAGGCGGCCGTCGAGATCCGGGATCACCTTGCCGAGCGCCTTGGCCGCGCCGCTGGAGTAAGGCACGATAGACTCTGCCGCCGCCCGCGCGCCGCGCAGATCTTTTTCCGGCTGATCGTGCAGCGCCTGGCTGTTGGTATAGGCGTGGGTGGTGTTCATCAGCCCGTATTCGATGCCGAACGCCTGATGCAGCACCTGCGCGGCGGGTGCCAGCCCGTTGGTGGTGCAGCTGCCGTTGCTGACCACTTTATGCAGCGCCGGATCGTAGAGCTGGTCGTTAACCCCTATGACGATAGTGATATCGTCGTTCTTGGCCGGCGCCGAGATAATCACCCGCTTGGCGCCGCCGTGCGTGATGTGCACTTCCGCCTTGGCTTTATCGGTAAAGAAGCCCGTCGCTTCGATCACCACGTCCACGCCCACGCTGCTCCACGGGATCTCGGCGGGATCGCGCTGCGAAAACACCTGAATCGGCCGGCCGTCCAGCAGCAGCTGGTTGTCGCCGGCTTCCACCCTGGCCGCCAGCGTGCCGGAAAGCGTGTCGTATTTCAGCAGATGCGCCAGCGTCTTGCTGTCCGTCAGATCGTTGATCGCCACCACTTCAAAATCGCTGCGCCCCAGCGCCGCGCGCAGCACGTTGCGCCCGATCCTGCCGAAGCCGTTGATGCCTACTTTCACCATGATGCTCTCCTCGTTTTGGGCTTTGCCTCAAATCTAGCCCTGCCACGAGGCGGCGTAAATGACGTTTACCGATCAATTTACGCCAAATTGCGCGCGTGGAAGCGTTCGCGGTATTCGCTCGGGGTCAGCTGCAGTTTGCGCTCAAACACCCGCCGCAGGTTAAGGCCGTTGCCGAAACCGGTGGCCAGCGCGATCTGTTCGATGCCCTCCGCACTCTGCTCGAGGCGCTGCCTGGCGGTATGCAACCGCCCTTCTTCGACGAATTTGGCGGGAGAAATGCCCGTCTCGCGGGTGAACACCCGGGTAAAGTTGCGCGGGCTCATCGCCACGCGTTCGGCCAACCGATCGACGCTGAGATCGTCGGCGAGGTTTTCCAGGATCCAGGACTGCAGGTCGCGGATCGGGCCCGGCGATTTGGCCTGGTTGAGCGGGTAGCGGCTGAACTGCGCCTGCCCGCCGGGGCGGCGCAGAAACATCACCAGATCCTGCGCCACTTCGCGCGCCTGCACGAAGCCGTAGTCGTCCTCCACCAGCGCCAACGTCAGGTCGAAGCCGGAGCTGACGCCGCCGGAGGTCCAAATCGGACCGTCCTGCACGTAGATCGGGCCGTTCTCGACCTGCACCCGCGGGAAGCGCGCCTGCAGCGTTTCCGCCAGCCGCCAGTGAGTGGTCGCCCGCCGCCCGTCCAGCAATCCGGCCTCGGCCAGCAGCAGAGCCCCGCCGCAAACGGAAGCAATACGGCGCGCCTGCGGGGCCGCGCGGCGCAGCCAATCCGCCACCAGGGCGCCCTCTTCTTCGGTCGCCCCCTTGCCGGCAACAATGACGGTATCGCGCGGCAGGGCCGGATCGAGATCCGCCAGGCGATGGTCGGCCAACAGGCCCAGCCCGGACAGGCCGTGTACCACCCGATGGGATTGCGTGGTGGCGACCGCGATCTGATACAGCGGCGCTTCGGCAGGGCTCAGACGGTTAGCCTGCATCAGGATATCGGCGATACCCGCCGCTTCGAACAGCATGCCCCCTTCAGGGACGATAATCAGGAATGTATGCATGGCGATAATAAGAAGAACGAGCAAAACAGGTCAGACAGCCACTGTATAAGAAAAGCCTCGCCGGTTCACCCTGCGGGCATAAAAAAGCCCGCAGGCAAGCGCCGACGGGCCAACAAAGCACTGCCCTCAAGCCTGCGGCAGGTTCACCCCGCCGGCGCGCGCCAACTGCGCCAGCAGCGCCGTTTGAAACGCCTCGTCGTGTACCGCCGCGTGGGGATCGAACCGTTGCTGATGGTGCCAATAGCCGCCGGACGCCAGGGCCTGCGGCTCATCGCTGGTCACCAACCACGCCTGCGTCACATGCCCCAGCGCCAGATCGTCGGGCGCATCCGCGCCGCCCATTTTGGTCGGCACCCAGCCGGGATCGACCGCGCTGCTGATCACGTCAGGCCACAGGCGCGCCACGGCGGCGGCCAGCGCGGTGACGAACAGCTTGCTGTCCGAATAGGAGCCCGCAGCGCCGCCGAGCCAGTCTACGCCGTTCAGTTCCGGCGCTCCGTCAAAGTGCATGCTGCTGCTCAGGTAGACGATGCGCTTGGGGCGTTCGATCAGGGCCGTCAGCAGGTAAGGCGCAATCACGTTCACCGGCATCACCTGCGGCCCGGTAAACATACCGGCGTTGTGGATCACCGCGTCCGGGCGGCCGAGGCGATTGACCTGCTCGGCAAGCTGCCGGATCTGCTGCACATCGGACAGATCGCCGATCGCCGCCTGCGCACCGCGATCCAGCAGATCGCGCACCGCGTCCAAACGGCCGGGCTCACGCGCATGCAAAATCACCTGATGCCCTTCGTCCAACAGCGTTTGCGCGGCGGCGCGGCCCAGCCCGTCTACCGAACCGGTAATGAAAATGCGTGACATGTCACTCCTCCGTTTAGCGCCAGCCGAGCGCCGGCGCGACATGGGTTAAAATCGATTCGATCACGTGGGCGTTGTAATCCACGCCCAGCTGGTTAGGCACGGTCAGCAGCAGCGTATCCGCTTCGGCGATGGCCTCGTCCTGCGCCAGCTGCTCGATCAGCACGTCCGGCTCGGCGGCATAGCTGCGGCCGAAGATCGCCCGGGTCTGCGCGTCGATATATCCGAGCTGATCGCCCTCCTTGCCACCGCCGCCGAAGTAGTTGCGATCCCGCTGATCCACCAGCGCGAAGATGCTGCGGCTCACGGAAACCCGCGGCTCATGCGCGTGGCCGGCCTCTTGCCAGGCGGCGCGGTAGGCGCGGATCTGCTTGGCCTGCTGGATGTGGAAGGGTTCGCCGGTCTCGTCGTTCTTGAGCGTCGAGCTTTGCAGGTGCATGCCGAGCTTCGCCGCCCAGACGGCGGTGGCGTTCGAACCGGCGCCCCACCAGATGCGATCGCGCAGCCCGGCGGAAAACGGCTCCGGCCGCAGCAGCCCGGGCGGATTCGGGAACATCGGCTGTGGATTGGGCTCGGCGAACCCTTCGCCGCGCAGCGCTTCCAGGAACACTTCGGTATGGCGACGGGCCATGTCCGCGTCGGTCTCGCCGTCGGCCGGAGCATAGCCGAAATAGCGCCAGCCGTCGATCACCTGCTCCGGCGAGCCGCGGCTGATGCCGAGCTGCAGCCGCCCGCCGGCGATCAGGTCCGCCGCGCCGGCGTCTTCCACCATGTACAGCGGGTTTTCATAACGCATGTCGATCACGCCGGTGCCGATCTCGATGCGTTGGGTTTTGGCGCCGATGGCGGCCAGCAGCGGGAACGGCGACCCCAGCTGGCGTGCAAAGTGGTGTACGCGAAAATAGGCGCCGTCCGCCCCCAGATCTTCGGCGGCGACCGCCAGATCGATGGACTGCAGCAGCGCATCCGCCGCGGAACGGGTGCCGGACTGGGCGGAAGGCGACCAGTGGCCAAACGAGAGAAAACCAATCTTTTTCATCGGGAATCGTCCTCAAAGGCAAAATCATCGGCCTACAGTGACAAAAATCGCGCGCTCTGCGCCAGCAAAATCGCCCCCGATCGCACTAAACGAACCGATTGCCGCCGCGCTGCCCGGCGATTGTAATCAAAAAACAAATGTCGTATAACAAGCAGCTCCGAGGGGTGTCCTGTTACGGGCTGAGATGGCGCAAGCCGAACCCTTTGAACCTGATCTGGGTCATGCCAGCGAAGGGACGGTTAGGCAACAACACTCTCACCCGTTGCCTGTTCATACCCCAGCGTGCCCGGATCTCCACTGACTCAAGGAGGTCCCATGTCCATCACCACCCTGTTCGAAAGCGGCCTTTACGGCCGGCTGCGCCAACATGCCGGCAGCCACTGGCAAGATTACGTCGATCACCCGTTTCTGCAGCAGCTGGCCGCCGGCACCTTGCCCGAACGCGCTTTTCGCCGCTACCTGACCCAGGACTACCTGTTCCTGCTGCACTTCGCCCGCGCCTACGCGCTGCTGGTCAGCAAGCTACGCACCCTGCCGGAAATGCGCGCCGCCACGGCGTCGCTCAACGGCATCGTCGCCGAACTGCCGCTGCACGTGGCCTATTGCGCCGAATGGGGGCTGAGCGAAGCGCAGATCGCCGCCCAGCCGGAAGCGGCGGAGACCATGAACTACACCCGTTACGTGCTGGATATCGGCCATGCCGGCGACGCCCTCGACCTGCTGGCCGGCCTGCTGCCCTGCGTGGCCGGCTATGCCGAAATCGGCCTGCGGCTGCTGCACGACCCCGCCACCAAAATGGAGGGCAATCCTTACGCCTCCTGGATCCGCAACTACGGCGACGAGGGCTATCTGGCCGGCGTGCGTGCCGCCATCGAGCTGCTGGAAACCGTCGGCCACCAGCGCGGCGCACCAGGCCGCTTCACCGAGCTGGCGCAGATTTTCACCACCGCCACCCAGCTGGAATCGGCATTTTGGCAGATGGGGCTGAACGCCTCATGACCTCCCCGCTTCTCCCGCCCGGCATCCAGGTGCGGGATCTCAGCCTGCGTTTCGGTCAGCAAATCGTCTTCGACCGGCTGAGCTTCGACATCGTCGGCGGCAGCTTCGTCGCCCTGCTCGGCGCCAGCGGCGCCGGCAAAACCAGCCTGCTGAAGATCATCGCCGGCCTGGAACGGGCTACCTCGGGCACGGTGACCGGCAGCGACGGTTTGCCGATCGCCGGGCGCATCGCCTACATGGGGCAAAAAGACCTGCTCTACCCGTGGCTGACCGTCGAGGAGAACGTCGCCCTCGGCTCGCGGCTGCGCGGCGAAGTGACGGATCGGGCGTGGGTGGCGCACCTGCTGGAGCGCGTGGGCCTGGCCGCGCATGGCCGCAGCCTGCCCGCCGCGCTGTCCGGCGGCATGCGCCAGCGCGCCGCCATCGCCCGCACGCTCTACGAACACCAGCCGATCGTGCTGATGGACGAACCCTTTTCCGCGCTGGACGCCATTACCCGCGCCGAGATCCAGAGCCTGGCCGCCGAACTGCTGGCGCAAAACACCGTGCTGCTGATCACCCACGATCCGATGGAGGCCTGCCGCCTGAGCCACCGGCTGCTGGTGCTGTCGCCCTGGCCGCTGGGCCTCGACGATACCCACCGCATCAGCGGGCAACCGCCGCGCGCGCCGGATGACGCCGACCTGCTGAAAAGCCAGGCCGAGCTGCTGCAACAGCTGGTGAGGGCCGCGCAATGAAGATTGCCAAAGAGCGTGGGCTTACCCGCCTGCGGCGTGGGCTGACGGTGTTTGCCGGCCTGCTGCTGCTGTGGTGGCTGGCGGCGCAAAGCGGCATTCCGGCCTTTCTGCTGCCCACGCCGAGCGCGGTGGCGCAGGCGCTGTGGGACGGGCGCGGCTACTTCGCCTGGCACACGCTGGTCACCGCTTCGGAGATCGTCAGCGGGCTGGCGCTGGGCGTCTTGCTCGGCGCGGCGCTGGCGCTGTGCATGATCTTCTCGCCGCGCCTGCAGCGCTGGCTGATGCCGCTGGTGCTCACCAGCCAGGCGATACCGGTGTTCGCCCTGGCGCCGCTGCTGGTGCTGTGGTTCGGCTTCGGCATGAGCGCCAAGGTGGCGATGGCGGTGCTGGTCATTTTCTTCCCGGTGGTGTCGGCCTTTTTCGACGGGCTGCGCCGGGTCAACAACGACTATCTCGATCTGGCACGCACGATGCGCGCTTCGCGCTGGGCGCAGCTGCGGCACGTACGGCTGATGGCGGCGCTGCCGGCCTTCGGCTCCGGCCTGCGCATGGCCGCCGCCGTCGCGCCGATCGGCGCCATCATCGGCGAATGGGTCGGCTCGGCCGAAGGGCTGGGCTACGTGATGCTGAACGCCAACGCGCGCATGCAGACCGACGTCTGCTTCGCCGCGCTGTTTATTTTGGTGCTGATGACCGTGCTGCTGTGGGCTGCGGTGGATGCGCTGCTGCGGCGCCTGATCGCCTGGGCGCCGGAAAACGACTGATGATTGCAACCATAACCAGGGATAAAGGAACGACCATGATCAAACAAACCGTTTGCGGGCTGCTGCTCGGCGCCGCCATCACCGGCCAGGCCGGCGCGGCCGAAAAGCTGACGCTGGTGCTCGACTGGTATATCAACCCCGATCACGCGCCGATTATGGTGGCCGAGCAGATCGGCGCCTTCAAGGCCGAAGGGCTGGACGTCAAGATCGTGCCGCCGTCCGATCCGGCGCTGCCGCCGCGGCTGGTGGCCGCCAAACAGGCCGACCTCGCCATCACCTATCAGCCGCAGCTGCATTTCTTCGCCGATCAGGGCCTGCCGCTGATGCGCGTCGGCACGCTGATCAACACGCCGCTGAATACGGTGATCGCGCTGGATAAAAACATCACGTCGCCGGCGGATCTCAAGGGCAAAACGGTGGGTTACTCGGTCAGCGGCATCGAACAGGCGACGCTGGCCACCATGGTCGAACACGAGCACCTCAAGCCGCAGGACATCAAGCTTATCAACGTCAACTTCCAGCTGACCAGCGCCCTGCTGGCGGGCCAGGTCGATGCGGTGATCGGCGGCTACCGCAACATCGAAGCGCTGGAGCTGAAGCTGCAGGGCAAGACGCCGGTGGTGTTCAACGTCGAAGATTACGGCGTGCCGGCCTACGACGAGCTGATCATCGTCGCCCACCGCGATGCGGTGAACGAGCCGAAAATCCGCAAGTTCCTCGCCGCATTGAAGCAAGGCAGCGACTACCTGCATGCGCACCCGCAGGACACCTGGCTGGCGTTCGCCAAGGCGCACCCGGAGCTGAATACCGAGCTGAACAAACAGGCGTGGCAAGCCAGCCTGCCGCTGTTCGCACGCGATCCGGCCAAGCTGGATCGGGCACGCTACCAGGCTTACGAACAGTTCCTGTTCGACAACAAGCTGATCAAGAAAATCACGCCGGTGGAACAGTACGCGGTGGAGCTGGACTGATCACGCCGAGGCGGCCGGTGGCGCCACCGTCACCTCGCCCTGGCCGCTGCGCTGCAAGGCCGCCTTCACCAACCCGTTGGCCTTGTAGCGCTCGATAAAATCGTTCACGTAGGCGGCGCCCTGAGTTTTTTGCCGCGGCACCGCCATCGCCTGCCGGATGGCGGTGAAGTGCCCCTCCAGCACCCGGTAGCCGGGATGGGCGGCCGCAGCGGCCAACAGCGGCTGGCGCACGCCGGCCGCCGCCTCCAGCCCCCGTTCGAAAAACAGCGCGATCGCCTCGGCGGAGGTTGCCGCCCGCACCAGCTGCGCCTGCTGCAGCGTGCGCGATAAAAACAGATCGTACGCCGCCCCCTGGCCGACCGCGATGCGCACCTCCGGCCTGTCGAGCTGCGCCACCTCAAAGTAAGGCGCGTCGTTCGCCACCAGATAGGTTCCCTCGATGATCACGTAGGGCTCGCTGAAGGCGATCTGCGCCGCGCGCACCGGCTCGATGGCCATAAACGCCAGGTTCCAGGCGCCGCTGTCCAGGTCGGCGAACACCTTGCCCGCCGCGTCATAGGTGACCAGTTCGAGCGCCACGCCCAGTTCCTGGGCCAGCGCGGCGGCCAACTCCACCGAAGCGCCTTGCGGTTTGCCACCGGCCCCGGCCTGTGCCAGCACCGGATTGCCGTAGTTGATCGCCGCGCGCAACACGCCTTGCGGGGCCAGATCGTCGAGTACCGCGGCGGGAATCGTCTGCATACTTCCTCCTGAATGGCTGATGGGCGCACCGTCGTGGCGCTCATTAAGCGTAGAGCGAAACCTCCGACCAGCAAGCTTTCGCCGCCGAGGCCGCCGTCGGCGTGATTAACGTCACACTATTGTCATAAAAATGTACAATAGCCGCCGCTCGTCGGCCGTAGCGGGAGATCGCGCGTTGTTCCGCCGCCGGCAATAGGCTATACCCTTCACTTTTCGCGCCGCGGCACGCTCGGCGGCGCAAACCAGGGCAGCAACGGTTTTATTTCAATCAGACAAGGTTTGGCGGATGGTTTTAGCAGTCGTTTCGTTTGTTCTCTTTTTGGCGTCGATTTTGATTTATCGCACCCGGGCCGCCGCCAACCGCTGGTGGTTCGCCATTCTGCTGACGCTGCTCGGCAGCTATTTGGTGCTGAACGTCATCCTGATCGCCAGCAACTACTTCACCGGCGACGGCATCACCGACGCGGTGATTTACACCGTCACCAGCAGCCTCAAAGGCGCGGGCATCAGCAAATACGTGCTGCCGTTTATCGGCCTGCTGGCGGCGTTGGGGCTTATCTTCGCGGTGCTGGCCCGCAGCCTGCTGCGCCGCAAGGCCAAAGGCAGCAGCGTGGCCTACAGCGTCGTCGCCGTGCTGCTGGCGCTGTTCTCGGTCGGCACCACCCCGGCGTTTCAGGACATCTCGCTGCTGGTCAAGAGCCAGATCGTCGGCGATACCGCCGATTTCACCACCTACTACAAGGCGCCGAAAAAGACCGTACAGGGCAAGCGGCCGAACCTGGTGTACATCTATGCCGAGAGTCTGGAGCGCACCTACTTCGATACCGAGCTGTTTCCCGGCCTGGCCGACGAGCTGAACGCCCTGCGCACGGACAGCATCGATTTCAGCAACACCCAGCAGCTGCCGGGCACTGGTTACACCATCGCCGGCATGGTCGCCTCGCAGTGCGGCATTCCGCTGTTCGCGCCCTTCGACGGCAACGCCTCCAGCGCGGTCTCCACCTTCTACCCGGAGAACGTCTGCCTGGGCGACGTGCTGAAGGCCGCCGGCTACAGCAACTATTTCTATCAGGGCGCCGAGCTGGCGTTCGCCGGTAAAGACACCTTCCTGAAATCCCACGGCTTCGACCACGTTTACGGCTTCAAAGAGCTGCGCGAACAGGTCGCCGATCCGAGCTACAAAAACGACTGGGGCTGGTACGACGACAGCGTGCTGGACGTGGTGTACGGCAAGTTCGTCGAGCTGTCCAGGCAGCGCCAACCGTTCTCGCTGTTTACCCTGACCGTCGACACCCATCACCCGGACGGCTTTATCTCCGCCGGCTGCAGCAAGAAAAGTTACGCCTGGCAGAATAAAGAAAATCGCTCGCTAAGCGCGGTGGCCTGCAGCCAGCAACACATCGCCGCGCTGATCGACAAGATCAAACGCTCGCCCTATTTCAGCAACACCGTGATCGTGGTGTCCTCCGATCATCTGGCGATGAACAACACCGCCTACGATATCCTGACCAAACAGAAGCGCCGCAACCTGTTCTTCATCATCGACGGCACCCGGCCGCTGGCGGAACAGCGCAACGAGAAGCGCAGCACGCTGGACAACGGCGCCACGGTGCTGGACGTGATGGGCGGCGACAACTACATCGGCCTCGGCCGCAGCAGCCTGTCGGCGCCGTCGCTGTCTACGGTGTTCCTGAACATCGAAGAGAAGATCAACGGCTGGAAACCGGCGGTGATCAACCAGTGGGGCCTGCCGAACCGCATCAGCGACTACAGCGTGGATACGCGCCAGCGCAGCTTCAGCTTCTCCGGCGTCACCTACAAGGTGCCGTTCATTCTGCGGGTAGGCGATAACCGCATCGAACCGATGTTCAACGTCTACCTCTCCACCCCGCTGCGCAAGCAGCTGGCCGGGCTGGGCGCGGGGGAAAAATTCGTCTGGGTCGATAAATGCTACGAGATCGGCCGGGTCTGGGCACCGCAGCTGGCGCTAAGCACCGACATCTGCGTGGCCTCCGGCACCCTGGCCTCACCGCCGCAGATCGTGCAGGCCAGCGGCGAACGCTTCCGCGGCAAGGTGAGCTTTACCGCCCCGGCGGCGGACAGCGTCGCCGATTATCAAAACGCCGTTGCTCGCCTGCAGGTGGACGACGCGGCGATGAAGTACCGGGCGGACAGCATCGAGTTCATGCTGCCCGGCCTGCCGGAGCAGGTGAAAGCCATCACCGGCGTTTCCGGCGTCGAGGAGTGGGGCCGCTGGTCCGATGCCAACCTGGCGCCGGCGGTCGACATCGATTACGTCGATCCGCTGCCGAAGCGCTTCGATCTGGTGCTGCGCGCCCGCGCCTACGGCAATAACGTCGGCGAACCGATTTCGGTGCGCGTCGGCGACGAAGAGCGCTTCGTGTCGCTCGGCGAACAGGACAGCACCGTCACCCTGCGCTTCGACAACCCGCGCGGCGCGCAGAAGATCAGCATTACCCCGCCGGCCCCCACCGAGCCGAAAGAGAGCGCCAGCGGCGGCTTTACGCCGAAGAAGCTGGGCATCGGCCTGGTGTCGTTGAAGGTCGAGGCGGCCGACCCCGCCTCCTGATCCCCGCGCCTTCACGGGCGCGGTATTTTCTTTGCCGCGCCCGTCATTTCGACCAAGCTTTTACGCCCTTCTTCGGCTAACCTGTGACGGTAAAACGCCGCAACCCCGCCACAGAGCCGGGACATCCAAGGAGAAAGTATGAGCTATGCCCCACCTCGCAGCGGCCTCAGCGCCGATCAGGCACTCGATCAACTGGAAGCCCTGTATGACGCCGCGGTAGACGCGCTGCGTCAGGCGGTCGGCGACTTTATCAGCCACGGCACGCTGCCGGATGTGCAGGCGCGCGCCGCCGGGCTGTTCGTGTATCCCGAACTGCGCGTCAGCTGGGACGGGCAGCAATCCGGCCCGAGCAAAACCCGCGCCTTCGGCCGCTTCACCCATCCCGGCAGCTACAGCACCACCGTGACCCGGCCGCAGCTGTTCCGCCACTATCTGGCCGAACAGCTGGCGATGCTGGAGCACGATTACGCCGCCCATATCGAAGTGGCGCCGTCGCAGCAGGAGATCCCGTTCCCTTACGTGATCGACGGCTCCAGCCTGGCGCTCGATCGCTCGATGAGCGCCGGCATCGCGCAGCATTTCCCCACCACCGAGCTGGCGCAGATCGGTGACGAAACCGCCGACGGCCTGTACCACACCACCGACAACCATTTCCCGCTGTCGCATTTCGATGCGCTGCGCGCGGATTTCTCGCTGGCGCGGCTGCGGCACTACACCGGCACGCCGGTGGAGCACTTCCAGCCGTTCGTGCTGTTCACCAACTACACCCGCTATGTGGATGAGTTCGTGCGCTGGGCCTGCGCGCAAATCGCCGATCCGGCCAGCCCGTACATCGCGCTCTCCAGCGCCGGCGGCACCTATATCACGCCGGAAACCAGCGCGCCCGAACAGGCGGTGTCCGATCTGGCGTGGAAAAACCACCAGATGCCGGCCTATCACCTGATTTCGCGCACCGGCCAGGGCATCACGCTGATCAACATCGGCGTCGGCCCCTCCAACGCCAAAACCATCTGCGATCACCTGGCGGTGCTGCGCCCGAGCGCCTGGCTGATGATCGGCCACTGCGGCGGCCTGCGCGAAAGCCAGTCGATCGGCGACTATGTGCTGGCCCACGCCTATCTGCGCGACGATCACGTGCTGGATGCGGTGCTGCCGCCGGATATTCCGATCCCGAGCATCGCCGAGGTGCAGCGCGCCCTGTACGACGCCACCAAGATGGTCAGCGGCATGCCCGGCGAAGAGGTCAAACAGCGCCTGCGTACCGGCACCGTGGTCACCACCGACGATCGCAACTGGGAGCTGCGCTATTCCGCTTCGGCGCGGCGCTTCAACCTCAGCCGCGCGGTGGCGGTCGACATGGAGAGCGCCACCATCGCCGCTCAGGGTTACCGCTTCCGGGTGCCGTACGGCACGCTGCTGTGCGTCTCCGACAAACCGCTGCACGGCGAAATAAAACTGCCGGGCCAGGCCAACCGCTTCTATGAGGGGGCGATCTCCGAGCACCTGCAGATCGGCATCTGCGCCATCGATCTGCTGCGCGCCGAGGGCGACCGCCTGCACTCGCGCAAGCTGCGCACCTTCAACGAACCGCCGTTCCGATAACGGTTATCAGGCCCGCTGCGGCGGGCCGTTTTTTCCTCAACGCACCAGCGCCAGCGCGCGTTTCTCCTGGCTGCGGCCGCCGGCGATCGACAGCAGCATGTCTTTGACCAGCAGCGCTGGGGCGGACAGCGCCTGTTGGCCCGACATGCACAGCGCCAGCGGCACCGACATCGTCGGCGCATTGATGCGCGCCATCCAGGCCTTGGCCGGGCCGATCATCGCGCGTGCCACCGATTCCGGCAGCACGGTCGCCCCCAGCCCGCCGGCGATCGCGGCGCTCAGCGCGCCCGAGGATTCGATCTCCCCCACCACGTTGATCGCCAGCTTGCGCAGCGCCATCGCCTCTTCCAGCAGGTTGCGCACCGCATCGCCCTCGCGCGGCAGGAACAGGTTCAGCCGCGCCACGTCCAGCAGCTCGACGCTGTTGCCGGGATGCGGCACCGCGCGCGTCGCCACCAGATAGAGATCTTCCCGCATCAGTGCGATGGCGTGCAGCCCGGCGGGCATCTTGGCGCCGTAGACCATCGCCATGTCCAGCGTCTGATTGGCCACCTGCCCGGCCAGCGCCGCGCCGCTGTTCTCATGCAGGCTGAGCAGGATACCCGGCTGCTGATCGCGCAGGCTCTGCAGCAGCGGCAGCGCCAGCTGCGCCGCGGTGCTGCCCGACGCCAACCCGAGAGACACCTGGCCGCTCATCGCCTGCCCGGCGCTGTTAACCGCGCTCTGCGCCTGCTCGCACTGGCGCAGAATGGTCTGCGCGTGGGCATAGAGAATATTGCCGGCCTCGGTCGGCTGTACGCCGCGCTTGGTGCGGATCAGCAGCTGTTGCTTCAGCTCCCCCTCCAGCGTCGCCAGCTGCTGGCTGAGCGCCGGCTGGGCGATATGCAACACCTCCGCCGCCTGGGTCAGGCTGCCGATATCAACGATTTTCACGAAGTACTTCAGACGTCTGAAATTCATAGTGCCTCCAGCGAGCCGCTAAATTGAGAATGCCGAAATCCGGTCAGGCACCGCAGCAAGATCCGGGCCAGAGTCGGTAAACGGCCATGGAAGCGGGATACACGGCGGCCGACGGCCGTTCGTCGGGCGGCGAGCGCCACCGCGCAGGGCAGACGTTGCACCACAGGCAAGCAACGGCGCCGACCAGAGGGCAATTCGGCGGCGCTGCGCGCGGGATAAGCGACAAAAGCGAGAAAAAGCAGCAGGTTGGGCAATCTTGCAGCAAACGAACGCATCGGGCGCTTTCACGCTTTACAAGCCGCAACCGCCCCGCTATTATTCGCCCCGTTCACACGATTCCTCTGTAGTTCAGTCGGTAGAACGGCGGACTGTTAATCCGTATGTCACTGGTTCGAGTCCAGTCAGAGGAGCCATATTTAGAGAAGCCCGCTCAGGGAAACCCGAGCGGGCTTTTTGTATTTCAGCCGCCGTCAAAAGCTGCGTTTCGCCACCAGATAGGCGCCCGCCACCAACAGCAGGGCGCCGAACAGCGCCGGCAGATTCTCGCGCAGCGCCGCCGGGCCGGCGCGGTAGACGTCCACCAGCAGCCCCATGCACAGCTGGCTGGCGACCAGGATCGAGATGGTGGCCGCCGCCCCCAGTTTTTGGTAGCCAAGGATACCGGCAAACACGAACAGCGATCCCAGCAGCCCCGGCAGCAGCATCCACCACCTGGCGGCGCCGGTCACTTCCGCCACCGCGTCGAGGCCGTTTTTGGCCAGCAGCAACCCCACCAGCAGCAGCAAACCGACGCTGGAGTTGATCACCAGCGTGATAAGGATGGTCGAGACGCTTTCAGTAATGCGCACCATCAGCAGATTCTGCACCACCAGCCCCATTCCCGCCGCCACCAGCAGCAACAGCATATTCATCGCTCTGTCTCCCGGGATCAGCGTGCGGGCGGCGTGGCCCGCTCGTCGAGCGTCAGCTGCAGGAAGGTCAGATCCAGCCATTGGCCAAATTTGGCGCCCACCTGCTCCATGCGCCCCACCTCGCGGAACCCGAGCGCCAGATGCAGCTGAATGGAGGCCTGATTGCCGGATTCGATGCCGGCCACCATCACGTGCTTGCCGATCTCCCGCGCCCGTGCGATCAGGGCGATCAACAGCGCTTTGCCAATCCCTTCACCGCGATGCGCCTGATGGACATACACCGAGTGTTCTACGGTATGGCGATAGCCGTCCCAGGCGCGCCAGTCGCCGAACGACGCGTAGCCGATCGCCTCGTCCGCGCCGTTCACCGCCACCAGCACCGGGTAGCCCGCCGCCTGCCGTTCGCCGATCCACGCCGCGCGATTGGCCGCATCCACCGTTTGTTCATTCCAGATGGCGGTGCTGTTCAACACCGCGTCGTTATAGATGGCGGCAATCGCCGCGCTATCGTTGAGCGTCGCATTTCGTATAATCATGGTTTACCCCGGCCAATTGTCCACTATAATACTACGATATGAATATTAAATTAGACAATCTAAATCAGCTGATCGGCGCACGCATTCGCATTGAACGCGAGGCGCGCCACTGGTCGCTGTCCGATCTGGCTGAGCAGGCGGGCGTTTCACGGGCGATGGTTCATAAGATCGAGCGCGGCGAGAGCAGCCCGACGGCGATGCTGCTGGGCAGGCTGGCGGGGGCGTTCGGCCTCAGCATGTCCAAGCTGATCGCCCGGGCGGAAACGCAGGAAGGCCGGCTGCTGCGCCGGGAAGATCAACCGATCTGGGTCGATCCGGAGAGCGGCTACGTGCGGCGCCACGTTTCGCCGCGCACCGATCTGCCGCTCGATCTGGTGCGTATCGAACTGCCGGCCGGCGCGACGATCCCGATGCCGGCTTCGGTGTATGCCTTCAAGCGCCAGCTGATCTGGGTCTTATCCGGCGAGTTGGTCTTTGTGGAAGGTGACGCGCGCCATGACATGGCCGAGGGAGACTGCCTGGAGCTCGGCCCGCCGGCGGACTGCCGCTTTGAAAACCAGAGCGACCAACCGTGCGTGTATATGGTGGCGGTGCTGAGCGCCGCCTGACGCCCCGCCCGCGCTAGCCCTGCGTCGGCCGGTTATAGCCGGCGCGGAAAAACTTCTCCGCCAGCCGGCTGTCGCCGCCGGAAAAGAACTCGCTCATCGGCTCACTGCCGAGGCCATAGGCGCGGCTCAGCTGCCCGGCTTCGAACGCCGCCCGGTTTTCGTCGCCGCAGCGCTGCGCCAAATGATGCGCATAGCCGAGCACAAAGCCGCGCTTGTAGTCGGAGCAAAAGCGCGACAGCTCCGTCTCCGGCTTCAGGTTTTCCGCCTTTAGCCCCGCCAACAGCCCTTTGCCAAAATGGTCACCCACGGTTTCCTCCTCATTACGCCATCGCTATATAATAAAATATACAGCGAATGGGCGAACGAGAACATACTCCCTAAGTTTTACTCGCCGCATAAAAAAGGCCCGCCAAGCGGGCCTGAGGGAAAGCGGGCAATCACAGCGTGAAATTCAGCCCTTCGCTGACGGTCTTGCCCAGCGGCAGGCGGCCCGACGGCGCCTCTTTTTCCTGCAGGAAATCCGGCAGGCGGGCCTTGTCGCCCGGTTTACCGATCGCCACCATGGCGTGCACCGCATAGTCGTCCGGCAGCTGCAGCGCCGCCTTAATCTTGTCGTGGTGAATGCCGCTCATGCAGTGGGTCAACCAGCCTTTCAGGTGCGCCTGATGCGCCAGGCTGGCCCAGGCGGCGCCGGTGTCGAACGCGTGGGTCGGGTTGTCCACCAGCCGCTCGCCGTTCAGGCTGGTGGTTTTGGAGACGATCACCACCAGTGCCGAGGCGTGTTGCGCCCAGCCGCGGTTAAAGTCGATCAGGAATTCCAGGTAGTTCTCCCAGCTGTCGGAACCGTGCTTGCTGTAGGCAAAGCGCCACGGCTGAATGTTGTAGGCCGATGGCGACCAGCGCGCCGCTTCAAAAAAGCTTAGCAGCGTTTGATCGTCGATGGCGTCGTTGGCCATCGCGCGCGGCGACCAGCGTTCGATAAATTGCGCATCAATCGGGTAATCGGAGGTTCTTGGCTGGCTCATGATAGGTTCTCGCAGTGAAGTAAAAACAAAAGTTCGCTGATATTCCCACAGCTTAGGACGATAAAACTTTTATTTCGTGCCATTGCCCTGCGACAGCTCCTGCTGCAGCCAGGCGAGAAACGCCCTGACCGGCGGATGCCGCTCGCGCCCCGGCGCGCACAGCACGCTGTAGGCGGCGCCCGGTACGCGCACCTCCGGCCGGTACGCCACCAACAGACCGTTGTCCACCATATCGGACACCATCACCGAACTGGCGAGCACCAGCCCCTGCCCGGCCACCGCTGCCTGCAGGGCGTAATGCTCCTCGTGATAGCTGCGCATCGCCGCATGGCGCTGCCACCAGTCTACGCCGGCGGCCCGGCACCAGTCGCGCCAGCCGCTGTCGTACAGCGCCGAATCCCCCCACTTGACGGTGATCAGCACCGGGTTTTCCGGCTCGGCGGCGGCCAGATCCGGCGCGGCGTAGACGCCAAAGCTTTCCTCCAGCCGCGCCGTCTGATGCAGCGCGGGATACTGCGCGCGGCTGTAACGCACCGCCACGTCCACGCTGGCGTCCTGCTGCAGATCGATCACCTCGGCGCAGGCCTCCAGGCGCACCAGATAGTGTGGGTACGCCTGGTAGAAACGCCCCAGGCGCGGCACCAGCCACAGCGCCGCGAAAGAGTGCGTGACCGAGACGCACAGCGACCCGGTGCTGGGCTGCGGCCGCAGGCCCTCGAGCGTGGCGGCGATGTCCAGCAGCGCGCCGTGCACCCCGGCAAACAGCGTTTCTCCCTTCGGCGTCAGCCGCACGCCGCGCGGCACCCGCTCGAACAGCGCAAACCCCAACTGCTGTTCCAGCGCTTTGATCTGGTGCGAAATCGCCGTCGGCGTCACCGCCAGCTCGGCCGCCGCCAGCTTGAAGCTGCGCAGGCGAGCGGCGGATTCAAAGGTGCGTAATGCGTTGACGGGCAGCGTGGCAAACATGGCGAAGCCTCTTGAGATGAGTTGAAATCATCCTGGCAGAAAAGCGGTCATTTGTCGCCCGCCGGCACTTGTTTCTAGAGTAGGGCTGAATCCACTTCATACCGAGGAACATGACATGAATACAACTCATCAATCCAAACGTCTGGTGGTGCTAGTCGGCAGCCCGCGCCGCGACGGCAACAGCGCCACGTTGGCGCAGGCGATCCTGGCGGGCGCCGCCGAAGCCGGCTCGTCCGCCAGCCTGCACTTTCTCGATGATTACCTGAGCGGTTTTCTGAGCGATGAACGCCACACGTCGCCGCCGGCCGATCGCTACGCCGAGCTGTTCCTGGAGCACTTCCTGCCGGCCGATGGCGCGGTATTCTGCACGCCGATTTACTGGTACGGCATGTCGGCGCAAACCAAAGCCTTTTTCGATCGCTCGTTCAGCTTCTATTCCAACGCCTACCCTCAGGCGGAACAGGTACACCAGCGCATGAGCGGCAAGCGTATCGGGCTGGCGGTAGCGTCGGAAGAGACCTACCCCGGCGCGGCGCTGGGCATCGTGCATCAGATCCAGGAGTTCAGCCGCTACACCCATTCCGCGTTCGTCGGCATGGTGCACGGCGCCGGCAACCAGCGCGGCGAGATCGCCCGCGATCCGCGCAATCCGCTGCAGGCCGCCCGCGAACTGGGGCGCGAGTTCTTCACTCGCCCCTATTCGGATTATCAGATGGACAGCCCGCGCAGTACGCAGGTCTGGGAGGAGTAAGCGCGGCGCCCGGCCTAACTCAGCCGCAACAGATAAGGCGGCAAGGCGGGTTCCGGCAATACCGAAATGACCTTCAGCCGTTGCAAGGTACGCATCTGTGCGCGACGCAGATGCTCCTGCAGCCCCAGCGCCGCCGCGTCGTTGGCACCCTGCAACAACATCTGCAACACCAGGCGGTGTTCATTCAACATCGCTTCCTCAACCTTAATCCCCAGCATATCGTAGAAAATACGCGTGACGATGAGCGGCGACTGGCTTTGACGCAACACCCCCAGCAGGGTTTTATTCCCCGCCGGCGCCAGACAATGGATATGCAAGTCTTCCTCTACCCGCTCCAGGCTCGCCAGGGAAAATGTGCCCTGTTCCAGCTGAGTCAGGCGTTCCAGGCTGTCTAACACATGCTGGCGCGAGAGATGGGGTGCCGCCTTGAGCAAGGCCGCGGGCTCCAGACAGGCTCGAATTTCATAATGATCGGTGATTTCTCGGGCGGTGAGTGGCCCGGCCAGCCATTGCGCATAGGGCTCTTTCTCTACCAGCCCTTGATCGCGCAGCCTCATCAACGCTTCGCGAATGGCACTGCGGCTGACATTATAAAATTCCGCCGCGCTGGCTTCATTGACCTGGTAGTGGCCAAACACCATGCAGGTAGACAACGCCTCCTGCAGATCGCTGAATACCTTCTCACTCGTGCTACGGGTATCCACCAATTCTTCCTGCGAGCACAATCCCAACACGGCTCGGTTAAGCGGCAAACGCTGCGGCTCTACTTCGCCCCCTTCAGGCGTCACGATAAAACCTCGGCCTTCGAAACGCGCTATCAGCCCCTCTTGATGGAGCAGCCCCAACGCTTTGCGAACCGGTACCCTGCTGGTACCGAACATGTCCGCCAGCGGCCCTTCAAGCAATACCAATCCTGCGGGCACCGACCCCGCACGAATGGCCTCATCCAGGGTTTGTCGGATCATTTCATAACGCGCGCCGGCGCGCACTTCACCGCTGCTTTTCTCCACTCTCGTTTTTTCCATTAGCTCGTCACTCAACCACCGTTCCCCATGGAGTGACTGGCATTATGGCACACTCCACCCACCAAGTTGGCGCTCACTCGTTGTTATCCCGTCATTGCCCCTCCAGAGGGCAATTGCCCCCTGGTTTGCACCATAACGGCTAATTTAAATAAAAATACATTTTCAATACCGTGCTCGACCAACGAAAAACGCGCTACCCATCACCTTTTTCAGCCTAAATAACGCGTTATTTATCATTTCGATCACAACTCAGCACGAATTTTAACCAAGGATAATGACAACCTGGCATTCAGCTTGCTACCTTAAAATGTACCTTTTACCAAAACATACATTTTAGGGTAATTCTATGAATCACACGCCTTGGCATGCCCTCCCTGATGCCATTCAGCTGACGAGCGCGTTTCGCAAAGGAACGCTGACACCGAGCGAACTTGTGGAACACGCGTTGTCATCAGCCGCCGAAGCGCCAACGGTTTTCATCTGTCTGACCCCGGATCGCGCCCGCCGCGAAGCGGCTGAAGCGACCCGACGTTGGCGCCGCAATGCGCCGCTCAGCGAGCTGGATGGGATTCCCATGGCCGTGAAAGATCTGTTCGATATGGCCGCAACGCAAACCAGCGCCGGGTCCGCGACCCGAGCCACCGCCCCGCCGGCGACACACGATGCGGCGACGATCGCGCAGCTTCAGAAGGCCGGGCTGGTCAGCATCGGCAAAACCAATCTCAACGAGTTCGCCTATTCCGGTCTTGGCCTTAACCCACACTTCGGCACCCCTGCTCTCTTGGATCGCCACGGCACGGCTCGCGCACCAGGCGGATCGTCCAGCGGTTCGGCCAGCGCGGTCGCGCGCGGTATCGTCCCCATAGCCATGGCGACCGATACCGCCGGTTCCGTTCGCATACCCGCCGCCTTTCACGGACTGATTGGCTACCGCAGCAGTCGCCAACGCTATAGTCGGCACGGCGTTTTTCCGTTGTCCCCCAGCCTGGATACCCTCGGCCCCCTCTGCCGCAGCGTTCGCGACGCGATCGCTCTCGACCGGGTGCTGGTACCCGCACCCCATCCGCTGTCGCCCTATCCGCTCACGGGCATGACGCTGCGGGTCGATCCCGACGTCTTGCACGATCCGCATGTACAACCCGCAGTCCGCCAAAATTTGCAGGCGGCTCTGGCGCACCTGAGCGCGGCCGGCGCACGTATTGACGAGCGTCCGGTCGCCGCGCTGCGTCAGGCGCTCATCTGGATAGCCGAACGAGGGTGGCCGGGCGCCGCAGAAGCGCTGGAACAGCATCGGGAACGCCTGCACAGCCCCTTGGCCGAGAGTATGGATCCGCGCGTGCGCAGCCGTTTACTGGCGGCGGAAACGCTCCCCGCCGATCTGCTGGCGCAGTTTTTGCGCCAGCGCGCCGGCTGGCAGCAGCAAATGCGCGATGAATTGGCCGGTGCGCTGCTGATAACGCCGACCGTCGCCCACGTCGCCCCTCCGCTGGCCGCACTGGAAAACGACGCGGCGCTGTTTGCCCAAGCCAATCTGGCCACCTTGCGGCTCACCATGCCAGGCAGCCTGCTGGACATGCCGGGGATTGCCATGCCTACCGGCCATGATGGCGATGGTCTGGCGACCAGCGCACTGCTGTCGCTGCCGGCCGGCGACGATGAGCGTCTGCTCCGAATGGCACTCAGTATCGAATATCGGTTGACGCAACAGAATTAACCCACGCAGGCCGCTGTTGCGGCCGGCTCTCGCGATTGTTCGCACACTAAGGAGATAACGACATGGCTAAAGAAATACTTTGCGCATTCGGCGTCGATGTGGACGCCGTTGCCGGTTGGCTGGGGTCTTACGGCGGTGAAGATTCACCCGACGATATTTCACGCGGCATGTTCGCCGGTGAAGTGGGGGCGCCGCGCTTGCTTAAGCTGTTCGCCGATCACAACCTGCGCACCACCTGGTTTATTCCCGGTCACTCCATCGAAACCTTCCCGGCACAGATGAAAGCGGTCGCGGATGCCGGGCATGAAATCGGCGTGCATGGCTACAGCCACGAAAACCCGATCGCCATGACGCCGGCGCAAGAAGAGGCAATCCTCGATCGCTGTATTGAGCTGGTGACACAATTATCCGGCAAGCGCCCTACCGGCTATGTCGCGCCCTGGTGGGAATTCAGCAACGTCACTAACGAACTGTTGTTGAAGAAAGGCATCAAGTATGACCACAGCCTGATGCACAACGACTTCCACCCTTATTATGTTCGCGTCGGCGACAGCTGGACCCGCATCAACTACAGCCAACATCCCGACAGCTGGATGAAACCGCTGGTGCGCGGTGAAGAGACCGATTTGGTGGAGATCCCGGCCAACTGGTATCTGGACGATTTGCCACCCATGATGTTCATCAAAAAATCCCCCAACAGCCACGGCTTCGTCAACCCTCGCCATCTCGAAGAAATGTGGCGCGATCAGTTCGACTGGGTCTACCGCGAGCACGACTATGCCGTCTTCACCATGACCATTCACCCCGACGTCTCCGGCCGCCCGCAGGTGCTGTTGATGTTGGAGCGCCTGATCAAACATATCCAGAGCCATCAAGGGGTTCGCTTCGTGACCTTTGATGAAATCGCCGACGACTACCTGCGCCGTATGCCGCGCAAAGTCTGAAACTGCCGCTTTCCACCGCATGAGTGACAGCAAACATGAGCCTCTATAAAAAGACAACGGTCAACGGCTGGCAACCCCAGCAATTAACCATCAGGGACGCCAAATTCGCAACATGGATCGCCTTCTTCGCCTGGGTCTTCGCCGTCTATGATTTCATTCTTTTCGGCACATTGCTGCCGGAAATCGGCGATCACTTTGGCTGGAGCGAAGTAGAACAGGCCGAACTGGCCACCTGGGTGGCGGTAGGCGGCGCGATCATCGCGCTGGCTATCGGCCCGCTGGTCGACAAACTCGGCCGGCGGCTGGGCATCGTCGTTACCGTCGGTGGCGCCGCCGTTTGCTCGCTGCTGACTGCGATCGGCGGTGCCTGGGGGAAAGGTGCGCTGATCGGCATCCGTTCCGTCGCCGGGCTGGGTTACGCGGAACAAACCGTTAACGCCACCTACCTCACCGAGATCTACGCCGCTCTCGACGATCCGGCCCTCAATCGCCGCAAGGGATTCATTTACAGTCTGGTCCAGGGCGGCTGGCCGGTCGGCGCGCTGGTCGCTTCGGCGCTGACAGCATTACTGATGCCGATCATAGGCTGGCAAGGCAGTTTTATTTTCGCCGCACTGCCGTCGTTTATCATCGCGTTGCTGGCGTTGAAACTGAAAGAGACCCCGCAGTTTCAAATCCACCGGCACATCCATCAACTGCGCCATCTCGGTGATGTCGAGCAAGCTCGGCAGGTCGCTCGCGATTACCAGGTCGATTATGACGCGCATCAGCATGCCGGGCTGTCAGCCGCATTCCGCGGCGCTTCGTTGCGCGCCACGTTGGTGCTGGGCGGCGCCGTGCTGATCAACTGGTTCGCCATCCAAATCTTCAGCGTGCTCGGCACGACGGTTCTGACTAAAGTGCACAGCGTCTCCTTCGCCAACTCGCTGCTGATTCTGGTGCTGTCCAACCTGGTGGGTTATTGCGGCTACCTGACGCACGGCTGGTTAGGCGATCGTTTCGGTCGCCGCAATACCATCGCCGTCGGCTGGATGATCGGCGGCGTGTCATTCGCCGTGATGCTTTTCTGCCCCAGCAACCTCCCGACGATCGTCGCGCTGTACAGCATCGGTTTGTTCTTTCTGATCGGCCCCTATGCGGCGGCGCTGTTTTTCATCAGCGAAAGCTTCCCTACCGCCATCCGCGCCACGGCCGGGGCGCTTATCGGCGCGATGGGGCCGATCGGCGCCATTATCGCCGGCATCGGTACCACCACCGTGCTCAGTGACGGCGGCCATTGGCAAACCGCCGCGCTGTGGTTCGGCGCCGTGCCCTGCTTCGCTTCCGGCATCATCATGCTGTTCGCCCGCCATGTGGCGCCGCACAGCGTGCACTAAGTCATCGAGGGGGGGAGTCCCCTCATGTTCGAGGACTCGTTTATGACTGAAAAATTATCTTCATCTCAACCGGTGGCGCTGATCAGCGGTGCAGCCAGTGGCATAGGATTGGCCCTGGCAGAAGAGTATGCTCGCCGTGGCGTCAGGATCGCCGCCGGCTATTTTCCCCAGGATCCGCATGACTATCGGCAAGCGGCGGAGCGCGTCGCCAGCGCCGGCGGCGATGCCCTGTGGTTGGAACTGGACGTGGCCTCCACCGCCTCGGTGGAAGCCTTTGCCCTGCGCGCGGCAGAACACTTCGGCCGCGTCGACTATGCGGTGGCCAACGCCGGCCTGCTGCGCCGCTCACCGCTGGAAGAGATGAGCGACCAACAGTGGCATGAAATGCTCAATGTTGATCTCAGCGGCGTGATGCGGCTGTTTCGCGCGGCGATCGGCCAGATGCGCGGCGGCGGCAGCCTGGTGGCGGTATCCTCCATCGCCGGTGGGGTCTACGGCTGGCAAGATCATGCCCACTACGCCGCCGCTAAAGCCGGTATCCCCGGCATCTGTCGTTCACTGGCGGTGGAGTTAGCCCCGCGCGGCATTCGCTGCAACGCGGTGATCCCCGGTTTGATTGAAACGCCGCAGTCGCTGGATGAAACCCACTCGCTGGGGCCGGCGGGCCTGGCCAAAGCCGCACGAGGCATTCCGCTGGGGCGCGTAGGACGGCCGCAGGAGGTCGCCGCCCTGATACGCTTCTTGACCGGCGACGAAGCCTCGTACATCACCGGGCAAAGCCTGATTATCGACGGCGGCCTGACGGTTCGCTGGCCAGAATGAGCGGGGAGGAAAATATGATATTGAAACACCGCCGCGCAACGATCACCGGCGCCGCCAGCGGCATAGGCGCCGCGATTGCCCTGTCGTTTGCCAGGGAGGGGGCGGCGCTGATGCTGAGCGACCGCGACGGCGCCGGGCTGAACGCTATCGTCGAACGCTGTCGGACAGAGGGCGCAACCTGCCATGGCACCGTCGCCGACGTCGGCAAACCGGAGGGCGCCCGACGGGGCGTGGAGGCATGCCTGCAGCGGTTAGGCGGTATCGACATTCTGATTAATAACGCCGGCATGCTAACCCAGGCACCCTGCAGCGAACTGACGCTGGAGATGTGGGACGAGATGATGGCGGTCGATCTGCGCAGCGTTTTCCTCGCTTCGCAGCACGCCCTGCCTTATATGCGCCGACAACGCTGGGGGCGCATCATCAATATCGCTTCGCAATTGGGCATTAAAGGCGGCGCCGAACTGAGCCACTATGCCGCCGCCAAGGCCGGCGTGATCGGCTTCACCAAGTCGCTGGCGCTTGAAGTAGCCTGCGACAATGTGCTGGTAAACGCCATTGCCCCCGGCCCGATCATGACCCCGTTGGTAGCCGGCATCAGCGACGCCTGGAAAGAGGCCAAAGCGAATGAACTGCCGCTGGGACGGTTCGGCCTCGCCGAGGAAATCGCGCCGGTGGCGCTGCTGCTGGCCAGTGAGCCGGGCGGCAACCTGTTCGTCGGCCAAACGCTGGGGCCTAACGCCGGCGATGTGATGCCCTGAGAGGAGAACCCCGAACGATGTGCGGACTCTGCGGACTGTTGAACGATACGCCGCAATGGAGCGATCCGTTGCGGCATTCTGGCCTGCCCATGCGCCAGCGTCGGCTGCAACAGCTGGCGATACTGAATCGCGCTCTGGCCCCCTTAAAACTGACGCTAAGCGACATCCACGGCAGCAGTTGGCTGCTGGCCGGCGCTACCGGGCAGCAGGCGATCGTTACCCGCCTGGATCAGCTTTGGCAAGAGGCCGAACGGCTGCTGAAACGGCCGATTGACCCGCTCGATGAACGCTATCTCACCGCCCTCATCTCTTCTGCGGAGGCGCCATGAACCCAGAAGATAAACTGCCGGTACACGTGTTGAGCGGTTTCCTGGGCAGCGGTAAAACCACCTTGCTCCAACGTTTGCTGGCAGGGCAGAACCTGGATGATGTCGCCCTGCTGGTCAACGAATTCGGTGAGGTCGGCATCGACCATTTGCTGCTGGGGGAGATAGCACCGGACACCGTGCTGTTGCCCGGAGGATGCGTCTGCTGCGCGATCCGCGGCGAGCTGAAACAGGCGTTGTTGGCGCTGCATGAACGCCGTCAACGTGGCGAGGTGCCGCCATTCAACAAAGTGATCCTGGAAACCACCGGCCTGGCGGATCCGGCACCGATATTTGCCACACTGCTGCAGGACCGGCAGTTACAGTACCATTTCGTTCCCGGTACCATGGTCACGCTGATCGACAGCGAACATGCCTGGCAGCAAGCCAACCATCATCCCGAATGGTTGGCCCAGGTCAGCGCCGCCGATTGGCTGGTGCTGAGCAAGACCGATCGCGTGCCGGCCGACGAAGGGCCTGCGTTACTGGCGTACCTGCAGCAATTGAATCCGCTCGCGCAAACCGCCATGAGCCACCAATTGGCCAAGGGCGATCTCAGTCTGTTCGATACCCCATCCCGCCCACAGGTGCCTATGCGCTTTCGGCGCTGGCCGGCCGTTCCCCCCAAACAGGGGGCAACACGTCACAGCCCGCCAGGACAGCAGACGCACCCTACCACCGAGACCTGTATCATCACCTTCGAGCAACAGATAAACTGGTCGGCTTTCACCGTCTGGCTGTCGATGCTGCTGCATTGTCACGGGCAATCTATACTGCGGATAAAAGGCATGCTGAACGTGCTGGAAAGCGATACGCCGGTGGTGATCCACGGCGTGCAGCACAGTCTGCATCCCCCGGAACATCTTGCCGCCTGGCCGGACGGCCAGCGGCACACGCAGTTGGTCTTCATTCTGCGCGGCCTTGACCCCAAGCGGCTGCAGAACGCATTTCAACGTTTTCTACACCCTTTTACGCAGCCATCCTTCTGATGGCCCCCCCTTTGACGGAGCTGCCACCTCATGACCTCGACACCTTCTCCCCGCGGTCGCCCTACGTTACGGGTATTGGGTACTTCGGTGACCTTGCTCGAACTGTTGCGTCAACGGGCAGAGCAGGACCTGGGATTGCATATCGAATATCACATTCACGATGTGCAAGACGCCCAGCGTATCGCCGTTATGCACCCGGAGCGTTACGATCTCTACGACCAATGGTTTCACAACGTGGATTTTGTCTGGCCAGCACGAGCCATCCAGCCGTTGGAAATTAAAAGGTTGGCTTACTGGGACGAGATTAACGATTTGCCTAAACTCGGCGCCCTGTTTCCCGGCGGGCGATTGGGTGACGGCAGCGTGCCGGTAAACCGCCTGTATGTCCAACATGACCGTAGTCTGAACAGCCGGCCCACCGATCACATCAGCATGCTGCCGCTGACGCATAACGCCGACAGCTTCGCCTATCATGAAGCTCGCTTGCCGCCTGCGCTTCACGACGAAGAAGAAAGCTGGGGATGGTTGCTGCACCCGGCATTTTCCGGCCAGTCGGCGCTGCAGGACGATGCGGCGATGGGCGGGCTGGATGCGGCTCTGGCTGCGCAAGGCGCAGGGCTCGCGCGTTTCGCCAACGTCGGCAACCTCAGCCTGGAGGAGATAGACAGCCTGACCGACGTACTGTCCCTGCTGCATCGCCAGGGGCACTTCGCCGCATTTTGGACCAGCCAGGACGAAGCCTGCCGGTTGATTGACGATCCGCGCGTCAATATCCAAAGCCTGTGGGCACCGACGTATTTTCGTCATCACTCGCGGCAAAAAGATTACCGGCTGGCGACACCGCGTGAAGGCTACCGCGCCTGGTACGGCGGCCTGTCGCTTTCACGCTGCGCCACCGGTAAAACGCTCGACGCCGCCTACGCTTACCTCAACTGGTGGCAATCCGGATGGCCGGGCGCAGTGATGGCCAGGCAGGGGTACTATATTTCCAATCCCCAGCGCAGCCGGCCTTACCTGTCGGCCGCCGAATGGGATTACTGGTATGCCGGCAAAGCCGCCAGTGAAGATTTGCCGGACGCTTACGGCAACCCGCTCATCGCTAAAGGAGAAATCCGCGATGGCGGTAGCTATGAGCAGCGCATGAGTCACATTGCCGTCTGGAACTCCGTGATGGATGAACATAACTATCTGGTACGACGCTGGCAGGATTTTCTTCGCGCCTGACCGGCAGCAATTGCAAACATAACGTTAGCATCTGTCGCAATCTGTTGCGGGCCATTGGCCCGCCGTTGCCGCGCTTGTATGATACGACGCGGCGCCAGACGGTGGCCGCCGATCTCAAGCGGAAGCGAACTGCAATGTCTAAACAGTGGAAAATAGCGGCGGCCAACGCCGGTTTACGTCTCTATACCCGCATCGCGGGCAATTTCCGGCCCGCAGCGAGCTTCGATCCGCAGCAATCCTTTGAACGCATCGTGATTTTCTCCACCAGCGCCCTCGGCGATCTGATGTTCAATACGCCCGCCATCCGCGCACTGCGCGAACGCTATCCCAGCGCGCAAATCACGCTGGTCTCCAGCCATAAAAACCGGCAGCTGGTCGAAGGCAGCCCCTGCTTTCATGACGTGATTTACTGGGACCACAAGGCCAAAGACATGTTGGCCGTTATCCGGCGCCTGCGAAAAAACCGGCCACAGCTGGCGGTCATCCTGCACTCGAAGGCGCCTTACGACGTGCTGGTCGCCATCGCCGCCGGTTGCCAATACCTGTTCAAAGACGTTTACGGCAACAAACCGAGCGGCATGGAGCGCTGGCTGACCGGCGTCAGCCACAGCAGCGACGGCCATTTGATTCAGCGCAAGCTGGATATGGTGGGGCAATTGGGGTGCCGTACCGACAATCCTGACATGTTCATCCCGGTCGCTTTTCCCGCGCTGGCGAAACCGGCGGGCAAGATCCTGATCGGCTTTCAGATGGGCGCCTCCGAAACGCTGCGCCGCTGGCCGGTCGATCGCTTTGTTGAGCTGGCGCAACGGCTGCTGGCGCACTCCCCCGACTGTCAGATCGCGTTGATTGGCAGCAAGGCGGAGCGCAGCCTCGAACGGGAATTTATGGCAGGTTTGAGCGAGGAACAGCAACAGCGGGTGGTAAGCCATATCGGCGCGACCACGTTACCGCAACTGCTGGCGACTATCGCCAATCTGCAGGTGCTGGTAACCGGCGATACCGGGCCGCTTCACCTCGCCGTGGCGTTGAAAACCGCCACCGTCAGCCTGTTCGTCACCGCTAACCCGCGGCATACCGGCCCCTATCAGGACAGCGAACGGCATCAGGTGATGCACGTGCCGGTTGACAGCGCCGCGCTGAGTGCCGCTGAGCGCCGCCAACCGCTTAGTATTATCGCGGCGGAACAGGTGTGGGAGAAGACGCTGGCGGCGCTGTCGTCTGCACAGTCCCGATCGGCCGCCGTTTAGGCTGCGACAGCAGCAGCGCCAGCGGCAGCCAAAACAGGTACCAAAACTCCGCCGGATTGGCGATCACAAACATGCCCTGCGAACTGTAGAACACCAGCATAAACAGAAACAGGCCCGCCTCCCAGCGCCGCCCTGCGCGCCAGTGTGCGATGGCGAGCCGCGCGCCATATCCCAGCAGCGCCAGCAGCAACAGGAAACCCACGCAGCCGCCCTTCAGCAACGCGCCGAGGTACAGGCTGTGCGTGGTGTGGTTCAGCTCGCCGGTGTAATTGAGAAAGTTAAGCTGCTTATCAAAGCCGTAGCCGAAGAACGGCGCCTGTTCGATCAGCGCCAGGCTGTGGCGCCAAATGCTGATGCGAACAAAGCTCTGTTGATACAGCTCGCCAAAACGCGTCAGCAACATTTCGCCGATCGCGCTGTAAACGACGGCAAGAACCACAGCCAGCGCGCCGGGCAACAGAAACCACAGCCACCGTCCCGGCCGGTGTCGATAAGGCATCGCCACTACCACCGCGAGCGCCAGTGCGATCAGCGGGCCGCGGCTTTGCGTCAGCACCATGAATGCCAGCAGCGGCGGGATAAAGCACAGCGCCGCTTTTTGCCCGGTATCGCGGAAAATCATCAGGCTCAACAAAATGGCGATGGCGGCGTAACCGGCCAGATCGATCACGTTGCTCGGCCCCGGATTGCGGGCGGTGGTTTCTCGCAGATGATAAATCGACGGGGCGTCGACCAGCGTCAGATACAGACACAGCGCCGTCATGCCGGCCAGCATCGCCCACTGCAGTTGGTGACGCCGCTCACCGTCGAGCAGCGTCACCAGCCAGGCGAGGTAGAGCAGGATATAGGCGCTGTGGGTCAGGGCCGACGGCATGTCGCCCGGCGTCTCGCCCCACAGCGCGCTGAGGGAATAATAAAGCAAAAACATCAGCGCCAGCCCGCCACCCCAGCGCGCCTGACGATTGGCCCACAGCTGCCGCCGCAGCGGCGGCCAGGTGAATACGGCGGCCAGCCATAGCAGCGCCGCCAAATGAAACAGGTTGTTGACGCGGGTCTGCCCGCAAAAGATCGCGCTGAAAAACGCGAAGGCTAAAAACAGCGCGCTGCCGAAGCGATAACACCGCTCAGGCTTGCTGAAAGTAAACATTGCCGTCCACCTTCTCGAAGATATCGCTGCCGATAGCGCTGTGCAGGGAGAGGTTTTTTATCGCGATCTGCTGCTTTTTCATGATCGCGCCGGCGTGTCGAAAAGCGGGGATCACCAGCGACTCCACCTTGTCCGCCAGGAACGTGGGCAACCGATCCTGCTCCGTTTCGTAAAAGCGCGGCTGGTGGAAGTTGTTCATGTCCAGCCCGGCGATAAACAGCTGCTTGAAGCCGAGATAGGCGATAATTTGCAGCGCCCAATAGGCCACGGTGCCGGCATCGAAAATGCCGCAGCGGATATCCTGGCTAAAGCCGAGCATGCGGCTCTCGGCGGCAAAGACCACGCCGTTTTCCCGGCAGTAGTGCTCCCATAGCGCGCCGCTGTCGATCCGGGGGCGGTAAATCTTGCAGGCCGCGTCTTCGACGATCGCCAATCGGCAACCGATCGCCGCCGGGCCAAAGCGATCGAGAATGCGCGCCACGCCGTGCACGGTGGTGAACAGCGTCAGCTCAGGCCGTTGAATGACGTCGCGCACGATCTCCGGGCGGCTGTCGATAAACCCCATATCCACGATGACGTAGAAGCGAAAATCCACCTGCCGATGCAGGCAATAGGCGCCGTTGACCCCGATGGCGGGCATGGCGGGAATATTTTCGAAGCGCAGCGCCTTCACCGACGGGCCGGTAGCCGTCAGCAGCGCCTCCCCCCGGCAGCTGCTGCGCAGTTCGCTCAACGGGACGATCGGCACCGGCCGGTGCTTGTACCATAAGGCGGCGATTTCACCGCCTTCGCCGCGCGCGATCTTCACATAGGGCCAGAGGTTTTCGTTATGCCGATAAGGGCGCGCGTGGGAATAGCGGTAGACCTGCTTAAAAAAAGAGCCCATGGTGGCGATGTCCTATCCAGAGTGCGTGACGATACCTACAGAGGCATCTTTCTGTATGCTCAGAATTTAAAACGTGTCAGCACTGGCCAGGCCGCACAGCGAGTATCTAAATATTCGTTTAATGAGGCAATTTTTGTAATTTGAATTATTAGTCAGCGTATCGACAAGAGCTATGTCGAAGTGTTAATTGAATGAGAAACTGTTGCAGCGCGTAAAAATAACGTGAGTGACAGCGGCACCGCCGCTTGGCATTGATGGGGTTTTGTTATAACGTATCACAACTTCAGCCAAAGGAAGACGACGATGAAAATCCAGCTGTCGCTGCTGTTTCTCAGCCTGCTGGCCGGCAAGGCCGCGGCGTTTCAGTCAAAAGTGCCCGAACCGCGCCCGGAACAGGCGCGCGCGGCGGAACAAAACATCGAAAATCTGTTTTACGGCTTTCACGCCATGGACGCCCAGCCGGTGAACATCGGCAGCTGCGCGGCGGTGCCGGTAGCGGGATGCCAATGCGCGTTCTGCACCCAGCTGCGGCAGGCCGGGCGCTGAGTATGATTTAAATCACCAGCAACTCATCGAGCAATGCCGGGTTACGCTCAATCAGCAGCAGAAGTTTCAGTGCCGACCCCGAGGGTATGCGGCGTTCCTGCTCCCAGCTTTGCACCAGTCCCACGCTGGCCCCCACAGCCTTGGCAAACTCCGCCTGCTTCATCCCACGGGATTTGCGCAGCAGCTTGACGTCTGGAATAGCATGACGGTGAACATGCTCGGATTTTGGCGTCATCTTACCCTTTTCGATCGCCACCATTTCGTTCATACTGCTGACCAAATCGTCGAAAAGTTCTTTTTTCATAATGCTTTAATTCCTTCGTCACGCCATTTCGCCATCGTTAATCAAGTTGTTGAACGATGGATCTCAATATCGCCTTTTCCTGTCCGGATAAATCATCCTTTTCATTTTTACGGTATATCAACAATAAATAGACTCGGCCGCTGGGCGCCGTCAGATAATAAATCACTCTTACGCCGCCGCGTTTTCTCTTTCCGTCCAGCCCCCAGCGTATCTTTTTGCATCCGCCCGTGTGGCTGATCGTATCCCCTTCATGATGGTTCAACAGCAAATAGCTTTGGAAAGCCTGAAAGTCATCATCCTTCATCAATTCAGCCCGCTTTCGGCTGAAAACGGTCGTTTCGATAAACTCCAGATAGTCCATTATCATCGCCTCCTGCGAGGCGTTCCCTCCAGCCTACTCGTACGGGGTACGATAATCAAGGGGGTTCACCCCAGCTCATACTGCACGATCAGCTGCCCTTTCTTCATCTTTACGCCGGTGATCGCAATTGCCCCCACCTCCGCCAGCGTGGCGACATGGGTGCCGCCGCAGCCGTAGGCGGGCAGTTCGCCGAAGCCGACCTGGCGCATCCCCTCCACCGCCTGTTGGCGGCGGGGTAAATCGGCGGCGATCAAACGCGCCAGCTCCGCCTGCAAAAAGTCCGCTTCTACCGTCTGCGCATCCGGCCCTGGCGTAAACGTGATGCGCCCTTCCCCCGGCCAATGATGCGCCTTGACCGGCCGCCAGCCTCGGGTTTCTCCCAGCCAGCCGATCAGATGCCCGCCGGAGTGCCAGCGGGCGTGCAGGCGGCGCTGCGCTTCATCGATTTGCATCGTAACCGGCCCGAGCGGCAGCGGCGCGGCGGTAAAGTGCAGCACGGTATCCCCTTGCTGCTGCACCCGCAGCACGACGACGCCGCCTAACGTCCCCACGTCGGACGGCTGACCGCCGCCCTGCGGGTGGAACAGCGTGGCGTCGAGCACCACGGCGTAAGCGCCCGCCTCGGCCGGCGCGCAGCTCAACACCTGCGCCTGGCCCTGTACATCGTCGCTGTAGTAATAACGTCGTTCGGTCATCATTTTTCTCCTCGGTTCGAAGAGCCATTATATTCATGTCATAATCGAGGGATAATCCGCCGCCATCACAATGGACCTTTGCGTCATGAGCACAAATCTTTCTTACGCCCTGTTGCCCGAAATGGCCGTTTTCGTTCAGGTGGTAGAGAGCGGCAGCTTTTCCGCCGCCGCCCGTAAACTGGGCACCTCGCCTTCCGCCGTCAGCCGCAGCGTGGCGAAGCTCGAGCAGGCGCTGGCGCTGCAGCTGCTGCACCGCACCACCCGCAAACTGCGACTGAGCGAAAGCGGCGAAGAGGCGTTTGCGCACTGCCGCACCCTGCTGGCGGCGGCCGACGCGGTCATGGCGATCGGCGGGCGCGGCGCCGTGGAGCCCGAAGGGCTGGTCAGCGTCAGCGTGCCCAAGGCGGTGGGCCGCTTCGTGCTGCATCCGCACATGCCGGAGTTCCTGCGCCGCTACCCGAAGGTGGACGTGAGGCTGCGGCTGGAAGATCGCTACATGGATTTGATCGACGATCGGGTCGATCTGGCGCTGCGCATCACCGATCGCCCGTCGCCCGGGTTGATCGGCCGCCAGTTGATGAGAATAGACCATCTGCTGTGCGCCACGCCGCACTACCTGGTGCAGCACGGCACGCCGCAGCACCCGCACGATCTGGCGGCGCACAGCTGCATCTATCTGGGCGAAACGCCGAGCGACGCGCAATGGAAGTTCCGCCGCAGCGGCAAAACGGTGACGGTCAACGTGCGCGGCCGCTACGCCGCCAACCACACCGGCGTGCGGCTGGACGCGGTGAAACAGCATATCGGCATCGGCAGCCTGCCGTATTTTACCGCCCGCCAGGCGCTCGACGACGGCGAGATCGTGCAGGTGTTGCCGGAATGGGATTTCCTCAGCAGCTATCACGGCGGCCTGTGGTTACTCTACGCGCCTAACCAGTATCTGCCGCCCAAACTGCGGGTGTTTATCGACTATCTCGTCGCCTGCCTGGCGCAGGAGCCACAGCTAAAGCGCCTTGCGTAGCGTGATGTTGATGCGGTGCGGCCCCACCAGCGAGTGGTAGCCTTCCTTGACCGGCAGGATGCCGTGAAAACAGAGCCGCGCCGGGCCGCCCCATACCACCACGTCGCCGTGCGCCAAGGGGATGCGCCGCGCCCGGTCGCTGCGTTGCAGCCCGCCGAACTGAAACACCGCCGGCAGCCCGAGCGACACCGAGACGATCGGCGCACCGAAGTCGTGCTCGTCTTTATCCTGATGCAGCGACAGCTTGCTGCCCGGATCGTAACGGTTCATCAGGCAAGAATCCGGCACGAAGGGGCCGAAGCCCGCCTGCTGCGCGGCTTCGTCCGCCAGCGCCATCAGGATGGGGGGAATGGCCGGCCAGCGTTTACCGCTGCGCGCGTCGCGTTCCGAATAGCGGTAACCGCGGCTGTCGCTGGTCCAGCCGTTGCCGCACCAGCTCATCGCCACCGACATCACGTGCCCGCCGGGGGTGGTCAAATGCTGCCACGGCACCTGGGCGACGACGCCCTGCACCGCCGCCAGCAGTTCCGGCCCGTGATCGCGCACGAAGCCGTGCATCACCACCGCGCCGGGGGCGATCTCTTCGCGCCACGGCGGCGGCAGCGCGTCTTCAAAAAGATCGATTGTCATCGCCAAAGCCTGTATGAATACACAGTAATCATTGTAACCCGCCGCCGCCGATTGTCCAGCGCCCGGCAATGCCATTGTCGTTGGCGGCAAATTTCTCTACAGTAGCCGCCATAAAATCAATCACTCACCAGGAATGCGTGTGATTAAGGGCATCACTCTTTCGGTCGTCGCCTCCATCCTGTTCGGCGCGATGTATTACTTCACCTCTACCCTCACCCCGCTGAACGGCGAGCAGGTCTACGGCTGGCGCACGCTGCTGACGCTGCCGTTCCTGACGCTGTTTATGGCGTTGTCCGGCGATTGGCGCAAGGTGGGAGACACGCTGGCCTGGATCGGCCAACGGCCGCAGCGCCTGCTGGGCCTGCTGCTCACCTCGGCGCTGTTGGGGGTGCAGCTGTGGCTGTTCCTGTGGGCGCCGCTGCACGGCAAGGCGCTCGACGTGTCGCTCGGCTATTTTTTGCTGCCGCTGACCATGGTGCTGGCGGGCCGTTTGATCTACCGCGATCGGCTGTCGCTGCTGCAAAAGCTGGCGGTGGCGTGCGCCATGGTGGGGGTGGGCAATGAGCTGTATCAGGCGGGCGGCGTCTCGTGGCCGACGCTGGTGGTGGCGCTGGGCTATCCGCTCTACTTTATTTTGCGGCGGCGTTTCGGCACCGACAATCTCGGCGGGCTGTGGTGCGAGCTGGCGCTGATGCTGCTGCCGGCGGCCTGGTTCGCCTTCGGCGACGGCGGCGCAGCGGCGCTGCAGATCAATGCCGAGCTGTATTGGCGCATTCCGCTGCTCGGCGTCATCAGCGCCGTGGCGCTGGTGTGCTACATCCTCGCCAGCCGCCTGCTGCCGTTCAGCCTGTTCGGCCTGCTGAGCTATGTGGAACCGGTGCTGCTGGTGATCGTCGCGCTGCTGCTCGGCGAAAGCATCGGCCAAAGCGAATGGCCGACCTATCTGGCGATCTGGCTGGCGGTGCTGCTGCTGGCGGCGGAAGGCGCGCAGCACCTGCTGCGCCGCCAGCGGGTCTGACTCAGGCGGCCAGCGTGGCGCCGCCGTCGATCACGATGTCCTGCATGGTGATGTGGCTGGCCAAATCGGAGGCCAGGAACAACACCGCGTTGGCGATCTCATCCGGGCGGGCGATTTTGCCCAGCGGGATCCCCAGCTTGAACATCTCGGGGAAGCCGGCGATGGTGCGTTGCTGCGCGTCGTCGGTCTGCCACATGCCGCGCTGCATCGGCGTGTCGGTCGAGCCCGGCGACACCAGATTGCAGCGCACGCCGAACGGCGCCATCTCCAACCCCACACAGTGGTTCAGGCTGGTCAGCGCCGCCTTGGAGGCGCAGTAGGCCGCCATCTGCGCGCGCGGCACGTGCGCGGCGTTGGAGCCGATGCTGACGATCGTCCCGCTGCGCTGCGCCTTGAAGTGCGGCAGCACGGCGCGGAACAGGTAAAACGCCCCCGAGGCGTTGACGTTGATGCACTGATGCCAGTCATCCACGCTCAGATCTTCGGTATTGCCCATGCGCAGAATGCCGGCGGCGTTGACCAACACGTCCAGTCGCGGGTTCTCCGCCAGCTGTTGGCGGCACACCGCCTCCACCTGCTCCGGCCGGCTGATGTCCAGCGTCACGCAAGGGTAAGGCAGATCCGGGTTGGCGAACTCGCGGTCAAATCCCACCACCTCGGCGCCCTGCGTCAAAAAATGCCGGGCGATCTGCTCGCCGATGCCGCGCGCCGCGCCGGTCACCCACACGCGTTTGCCGGTGAAATCCATTTGAATGCTCATGCGCACACCGCCATCCGGGCACGCTGCCGGGTCATGTTGTTGTTCATCGTTGTCTCCTGCGAAAGCGTATGACGCGGCGCGCACTGCGCCGCAAAGAGGCCTACAGCGCGCCGCTGTTCAGGCCGAAAGCGTTGAGCATGGTGCCCAGTTTGGCGGCGGTTTCCATCCACTCGGACTGCGGTGTCGAAGCGGCGACGATGCCCGCGCCGGCGAACAGCCGTACCCGGTTGCCGCGCAGCAGGCCGCTGCGGATGACGATCGCCCACTCGCCGTCGCCGTTGGCGTCGCACCAGCCGACGATGCCGCTGAACAGGCCGCGATCGTGCGGTTCCAGATCGACGATCAGTTGGCGGGCGCTCTCGGTCGGGAAGCCGCACAGCGCCGGCGTCGGATGCAGCAGGCAGGCCAGCTGCATCACGTTGAGATTCGGGTTCAGCAGCTCACCGCGAATGCGGGTGGACAGGTGCCACATGGTGCCGGTGCTGAGCAGCGACGGGCCGCTGGGCACGCTCAGGCTGGCGCACAATGGCGCCAGGTGGCGGCGAATGTCGTCGATCACCAGCTTGTGTTCGTATTTGTCTTTGGTCGAGCGCATCAGGCGCTCGCTGCCGAGGCGATCCTGCTGCGGATCGTCCTGACGGCGCGCGGAGCCCGCCAGCGGATTGGTGTGGATCTCGCCGCCCTGCTTGCGGATCAGCAGTTCCGGGCTGGCGCCGATCAGCACGCCGCCATCGGCCAGCGGCAGGGAAAAGTGATAACCGGTCGGGTTCTGCACCATCAGGTTATTGAGGATCTGGTGGCCCGCCACCGGCTGCTCCAGCTCAATGTCGAGGATGCGCGACAGCACCGCCTTGTCCAGCTTGCCCTGTTTAAAGCGGCTGACCGCTTCCGCCACCGCATGCTTGAAGCGCGGCTCGTCCGGAATGCTGGTGCAGGCGGCCAGGCGATGCGGCTGTTGCAGCATCGGGCGCGCGGCGCGGGTAAAGCTGTCGTTGGCGACAAACTGGCAGTTTTCAGGCACGTACAGGCTGGAAGGCCGGCGCGTATCGAACGGAATGGCGCCCACCACCACCGGCGTCTCCTGGCCGGCGGCTTTGGCGCGCGCCAGCGCCTGGCGGATATGCTGCGCCAGCGCGCTGCCTTCCTGCTCACCGCCGAACGCCGGCGTCTCGATACGCTCGAACACGCCATCGGCGGAGAGGGAACGGAATTCGGACCGGTACAAAAAGGTCGATTGTTCGGCGTACACAAACCCGGGGAAGGTTTGGTTTTCTGTCGTCAGTGTCGCCACTAGACCACTCCTTTGTTGCGCCTTACCAATGATAATGTTTATGCGAATAATTATCATTAGCTATAAAAGGAGGATAAATTACACCGGATCCCCACCGTGGGTCAATCTCCGATGAATGAATCTTTCCGCCCGCTGCGGCAAATCCGCGTTACGGCAAAGTAAGAAATAACACACTGTTATTATTGTGTTTTAGCAGAAAATAAAAGTCGTGACATCGTCACCTTCACGCCAAAAACGCCCGTTAAACCGGCGGCCGGCGGGGCAATCTGGCGTCAACGTCTTAAGCAGCGCTAATACAAACGTCTGCCGCTGCATATCCACGGCGACCATGCGCGCATCGAGAAAATCGAAGTAACAGCGCACCTGCGGATAAAGCGCCTTGAACAGGCTCTCTTTGGCGGAAAACGTCAGCGTCAGCAGTTCATTGAACGGCAGCGCCTCGCGCAGCAACGCCTCGCGCTCCGCCGGGGAAACGATCGCCCCCCACAGCTCCTCCGCCCGCACGTCGGAGAGCAGCGTCTCCACATCCAGCCCCACGCCGCCCAGCCCGCTCTCGCGGTGCACGGCGCACAGCGCGGTATCCGAATTATGGCTCAGCGCCCCGGCGATGCCCGGTGGCCACTGCGGCGCGCGATCTTCGCCGCGCGCCAGGGTGAAGTCGGCAAAACCGAGCGGCGCCAACAGTTGCCGCGCCAGAACACGCCCGGCCAGATACTCCGCGCGGCGCTTCGGCACCGCACGTGCCAGATGATCCGGCAGCGCAAAGCCCGCCTCGGGAAAACGCTCGTCACGATACTCCGCCAGCGCAAAATGGCAGCGCGCCACCTGGCCCGGATAGCCGTCCGGCGTGAAAAATTCGATATTGCGGATAAAAGTGGGCAACGGCGGTATCCATGATAAACAGGCAGGCTGATGATGTTAGCCCCCGAAACGGCCTGCAACAATGACCCTGGGCAAAATAAATGGCGTTAAGGCCTGCGTGGCGGCGCGTTAGCCGGGATGGGGAGAGGCCTCTCCCCCGCGCGCGGGAGAGAGGCTGGGCATTACAAGATGCCTTTCATGGTCTTTTCGAAATCGCTCCAGGCGCAGAAGCCGTCCTTGTCGATCGGGCAGCCTTTCAGCGCCAGCGTTACCCGCTGCGGCGGGGTTTGCAGCGTCAGCGGCGTCGCCTTGCGCAGCTGTTCGGTGGACTGATAGACGTACTCGATCTTCAGCAATTCACGGTCGTTTTGCGCGTCGCGCCAGCGCTGGAATACCAGTTTGCCGCCGATCGGCGTTTTCTCGTATTGCTGCGGCAGCTGATACGGCTGGAACTGCATGGCCGACAGCAGCGAGGCAATATTGGAATCGTGGCCGACCAGCACCGTCAGCTTCGGCGCGTCCGATTTGCGCTCGCCGAGCAGCGCGTTGTTGATGTAAGTCAGCAGCGGCTTGGCGACGTTCTGCGCCACCACCGGCGAGGTGAACAGCGAGTCCTGATAGCCGTCTTTCAGCTGCGCCAGCTGCTGCCACTGGTGAGGGGTGGCGATTTTGCCCCAGGCCACCTCTTTCATCGGGAAACCTTCGTAATACTGCAGCATAAAGGCGTCCACCAGCGAGTTGCCCACCCGCAGCGGGCCGGAGACGCCCGGCTCTTTGCCCGGCACCGCGCTCATCACGCTGGCTTCTTTGGTCAGGTCACAGTGTTTGTCGGTCTTGCAGGCGGCGGAATCCTTGTAGTCGATGATCTTCGCCAGCTGTTGGTAAGAGGCGTCCAGCTTCAGCGAGCCCAGCGCGGCGTTCATCGCCGCCAGCGCCTGCTGGTTGAAGGCCTCGCTGGTGTCGGTGATGATCGGGTTGAAGGTCGGATCCATCTCGCCCATCTTGTCCTGATGGTGCACGCTGACGTCGCAGCCGGGGAACGCGCCGTTGCTGAAGAACTGCGCGGTGGCGACCGTGCGCTGCAGGCTGTTGGCGTAGACGTACACGCTGCCGGCGGTCGGGCAGCCCTCTTGCGGCAACAGGCCGGTCTGCTTCAGCCAGCCGTTGAAGTAGTGCCCCATATACACTTCCAGCACCCCGCCCTTGGTGGTCAGCTGGCCGCCCGGCGTTTCCCAGGCCGGCCAGGCCTTCGGCGTAGACTGCGCCAGCACGCTGCCGTTGTTGGCCAGCGGCGCGCGCAGGTTATGGCGGCTCATGACCAGCACCTGTTCCAACTGATAACCGCCGGCGTCCGCCAGCGCGCTCCCGGTGAATAACAAAGGCAGGCACAGCAATAGCGTTTTTTTTCTCATCCGCAGAGGCTCCCGGAAAATGATTATTTTTAAGGTGTTAGCGTTTGCCCGAGTATGATGGCGGGGTTAGTGTGACAAGTGTGTGACAGGGTTCACGGGAAAGGATCGTAACCGCGGCCACCGGGCGGTGGCCGCGTGGCTTCAACTCAGTACCACAGGCTCATGATCGGCCAGCCGATCAGCAGCAGCGCGGCGATATACACCACGCCGAGAATACCGCCCAGGCGCCAGTAGTCTTTCGACTTCACGTAGCCGCAGCCGTAGATGATCACCCCCGGGCCGGTGGCGTACGGCGTCAGCACGCCCATGATACCGATCGACAGCACCAGCAGCATCGACAGCTGCTCCATCGGCACGCCCGGCAACCCTTTGCCGACCGCCAGGATCACCGGCAGCATGGTGGCGGTGTGCGCCGAGAGGCTGGCGAACAGGTAGTGGGCGAAGTAGAACACCAGCACCAGCGCCACCACCGTCATGTTCGGCGAGAAGCCGTCCAGGTGGGTGCTCATGGTCTGGGCGAACCAGTCGATAAAGCCGGAACGCGTCAGGCCGTTGGCCATCACCACCAGCGTCGCCAGGTTAACCAGCGTGTTCCAGGCGCTGGAATATTTGGTGATCTCTTTCCACGACACCACGTGCAGCGCCAGCATCAGCGACACCGCCAGCAGACACACCGCGGTGGCGTCCAGCATTTTGCCGCCGAACACCCACAGGCACAGGCTAAGCAGCACCAGGCCGATCAGGGTGTATTCCTTGCGCGTCAGCTTGCCCATTTCCCCCAGCGCGGTATCCGCCCAGGCGGCCACTTCGCTGCTGTGGGTCACGCCCGGTTTGTACAGGTAGTAGGAGATCAGCGGCGCTATGATCAACAGCAGCAGGCCGACCGGCAGGAACGCCAGGAACCACTGCATCCAGCTGATGTGCACCCCGGCGATCTTGCCGACGAACTCGATGCCCAGCACGTTCGGCGCGGCGCCGGTGACGAACATCGAGGAGCTGATGCTGGTACCGACCACCATCATCCACATCAGGTAACCGCCGATGCGGCGTGAAGAGGGATCGTTGGGGAAGGAATCGAACAGCGGCGGCAGGTTTTTCACCACCGGGAATACCGTGCCGCCGGTGCGCGCGGTGTTGGACGGCGTGAACGGCGCCAGCAGGATATCGATGATCACCACCGCATAGCCCAGCGTCAGCGTGCGCTTGCCCATGAACTTCACCAGGAACAGCGCGATGCGCCGCCCCAGCCCGGTGGCCTCGTAGCCCAGCGCGAAGATAAAGGCGCCGAACACCAGCCAGACGGTGGTGCTGGAGAAGCCCGCCAGCCCCCATTTCAGCGCCTCTTTACCGGCCTTGAAGCCCGGCTCCGCCAGCTCCTGCGCGCCGAACAGCACCCAGTTGGCGCTCAGCACGCTGACGGTCACTGCGATAAAGCTGATGGCGGTGGCCGGGATCGGCTCCAGAATCATGCCGACGATCATCGCCACGAAGATGGCGAAGTAGTGCCAGGCCTGCGGCGGCATGCCGTCGGGCACCGGTATCAATAACAGGATCGCGAGCACCGCCAGCGGCGCTATCGCTTTCCAGATCTTTTCCTGGGTTTGGGACATAGGGACTCTCCTGAAGGCTTGGTTATTATTCTTGGGCACCCAGCTGCGCCAGCAGCCAGGTCACTATCAACAGGTCGGCGCTGCCGCCGGGGCTGAGGTTGCGAGCGATGCAGTCGGCATCGAAGCGCCGCAGGCGCGCCAGACCCGCCTCCCCCGCCGAACCGCCCTGCGCCAGCAGCAATGCCGCCCGGCGCCGCAGCCAGCACAGCCCGTGCAGGCCGCCGCGCGAGGCGACGTTGGTGTCGTCGTTGTGGGCCATCAGCCACAGCAGGCTGTCCAGCAGCGCCCGCTGTTCGTCGCCATCGGCGGCCAGCCGTTGCCGATACAGCGGCAGCGCGCCGTCAATGACCAGCCGGAAACCGGCCTCCGCCTCGCCGCGTGCGCCGCTCAACCCGTGAGCGGCGAACAGCCGCTGGCCGGCGGTCTGCCCGGCGTTGTTGCGCCGCAGCTCACGATCCACCAGCCCCCGGCACATCGCCGCCACCTCGGCGCACAGTGCTTCGGCGCCGATGGCGCGGCCCTGCTGCTGCAGGCGGCCGAAGGCGGTGCACAGCAATCCGAGCGAGAACACGCTGCCCTTGTGAGTGTTAATGCCGCCGGTGGCGCGAAACATCTGGTTTTCGCAGGCCAGGCCGAGCGGCCGCAGCCGCGCCAGCTGCTGCTCTGCCGGCAAAGCGGCGTCCTCGCGCCCGCGTTGGATAAAGCGCGGCAGCCACACGCCGATGGCGCGGGCGCTGCGATAGAAGTGCCCGAGATCCATGTCGCGGTGGGCGCCGGTGTTATGGCGATCCACCAGCCCCGGCTTGGGCGTGAGGTTGACCTCCACCAGCAGCGCGCGGAAAGCGGCGCGGGCGAAGTCGCAGGCCGGTTCGGCTCGGTGGGCGGGCAGGTTAATCGGCAGAGATCGCATCGTTGAACATCCTTTCCATTTCATGCAGCAGCTGCTCGCTGCTGTGCCGCCGCTGGCGGGCGCAGATCTTGGCCGGTTGGCCGCACAGCAGGCAGCGCCGTTCCGGCAGGCTGATGTCGCGGCGCGACAAAATGCGCCCCTGCGTATCCAGCACGTCGATATCCCACAGCCGGCCGATCGGGCGGCTCACCTCCAGCTGCATGGCGCAGTCCTTCACCCGCTGGGCATCGGCGCGCAGCGCGACAAACCCTTCGCAGCCGGTGGAGAGCGCCAGCGCCTCGGCCTGCGGGCTGGGCCAACCCTGTTCGGCGCACAGTCGCAGCAGCGCCGCCCACCCTAGGTTGAAGATGCCGCGCGTCAGCGCGCTGTCCTTCACCGGGCCGGGCACCACCAGCGTCAGCACCAGCAGCGTGCACTCGTGCTGCGCCAGCCACGCCTGCTGGCGCGCCTGACGGCATTCGCGGCTGGTGAGCAGCTCCGGCAGGCTGACCGCGCGTTCAGCAGCCAGTTGGGGATCGACGGCGGCCATCGCTTACTCCGCCACCTGATGCACCACGTCGATCACCGAGCCGTCGCGGTAGCGCACCACCGCCACCACCTTGTCGGTAAAGGCGATCGGCTGCGGTTCGCCGGTCAGCTGCAGCGCACGGGCGCGCAGCCAGTCGATGCTCACCACCTCGAGGCCGGCCTCCCGCAGACGCTGCGCCAGCTCCGGCCGCGCCGGGTTGACGGCGATACCGTGGTCGGTCACCAGAATGTCGATGCTGGAGCCCGGCGTGACGCAGGTAGTCACCTGCTCCACCAGCGTCGGGATGCGCCCGCGCACCAACGGCGCAACTATGATCGCCAGCCGCGCGGCGGCGGCGGTGTCGCAGTGGCCACCGGACGCGCCGCGCAGCACGCCGTCGGAGCCGGTCAGCACGTTAACGTTGAAGCCGGTGTCGATTTCCAGCGCGCTCAGCACCACCACGTCGAGCCGATCAACAGAGGCGCCCTTGGAGCTGAAGTTGGCGTACTGGTTGGCGCTGATTTCGATATGGCGCGGGTTGCGCGCCAGCGAGGTCGCCGCCGCCCGATCGAAGCTCTGCACGTCCAGCAGCTTGCCGATCAGCCCTTTCTCGTGCAGATCCACCATGGTCGAGGTGATGCCGCCGAGGGCGAACGCGGCGCGAATGCCGCGGGCGCGCATCTTGTCCTCCAGGAACCGGGTCACCGCCAGCGAGGCGCCGCCGGTGCCGGTTTGCAGCGAGAAGCCTTCGGTGAAGTAGCCGGAACCGGCGATCACCTCGGCGGCGCGGCGGGCGATCAGCAGCTCGCGCGGGTTCGAGGTCATGCGCGTGGCGTCAGCGCCGATCTTGTCAGCGTCGCCCACCCGCTCCAGCTGCACGATCAGATCCACCCGATCCTGCGCCAGGCTGGCGGGATGATGCGGATACGGCACCAGCTGCTCGGTCAGCAGCACCACGGTGCCCGCCGCCTCGGCGTCCACCCGCGCATAGCCGAGCGAGCCGCAGCAGGCTTCACCGCTGTAGCCGTTGGCGTTGCCGAACTCATCGCAGGCCGGCACGCCGAGGAAGGCCACGTCTATCTTCAGCTCGCCGGATTCGATCAGGTTGACCCGGCCGCCGTGCGAGTGAATTTGCACCGGCTCCGCCAGCAGGCCGCGCGAAACCGCGTCCGCCAGCGGGCCGCGCAGCCCGGAGGTGTAAATGCGGCTCACCACACCGTGGCGGATATGCTCAACCAGCGGCGCATGGCAGTCGGTCAGCGAGCTGGACGCCAGCGTCAGGTTGCGGAACCCCATCGCTGCCAGCGTCTCCATCACCTGATTGAGGGTCAAATCGCCGCCGCGAAACGCATGGTGGAAGGAGATGGTCATGCCGTCCTGCAGCCCGCTGCGGCGCACCGCTTCCTGCAAGGAGTCGCACAGCTTGAGATCGCGCGGTTTGCGCGCCTGCAGATTGGCTTTGGACACGTCCTGATAACCCGGCAGATCCGCCGGGTTGGCGAAGGTCATCAATCGTTGTTGGCGGTTCATCATGCTTCCTCCCCGTGCTGCGCCGGTTCTTCCCGTAAGCCGGACAGCGCGGCGCGCTCCAGCACCAGCCGGGCGCGTTCAATCACCGGGCTGTCGACCATTTTTCCGTTGAGCGACACCACGCCGCGCCCTTCCCGCTCCGCCGCTTCGGCGGCGTCCACCACCCGCTGCGCGTGCGCCACCTCTTTGGCGGTCGGCGCGTACAGGTTGTGCAGCAGCTCAATCTGGCGCGGGTTGATCAGCGATTTGCCGTCGAAGCCGAGCTGTTTGATCAGCGCCGCTTCCTGCAGGAAGCCGGCCTCGTTATTGGCGTCGGAGTAGACGGTGTCGAACGCCTGAATGCCGGCGGCGCGCGCCGCCTGCAGCAGCGAACAGCGGGCGAACAGCAGCTCGATGCCCTCCGGCGAGCGCTCGGTGCGCAGGTTGCGCACGTAGTCTTCCGCCCCCAGCGCGATGCCGATAAGCCGCGGCGAAGCGTGCGCGATCGCCACCGCATTGGTGATGCCCTGCGCCGATTCGATCGCCGCCAGCAGCCCGGTGCTGCCGACCGGCCGCCCGCAGGCCGCTTCGATGGCGGCAATCTCGCGCTCCATGTCGACAACGTCCTGCGCGCTGTCGGTCTTCGGCAGGCGCACGATGTCCGCGCCGCCGCGCACCACCGCCTGCAGGTCCGCCAGGCCGTAGGCGGAGTCGAGCGCATTGACGCGCACGATGGTTTCCACCTCCTGGTACAGCGGGTGCTGCAGCGCGTGGTACACCAGCCGGCGCGCCGCGTCTTTTTCACGCAGGATCACCGAGTCTTCCAGATCGAACATCAGCGCATCGGCCTGGTAGATAAAGGCGTTGCTAACCATCGCCGCGTTGGCGCCGGGGACGAACAACATGCTGCGGCGCAGCCGGGTTTTATTCAGCGTTTTCATCTTTCGCCTCCCACGGCAGCTGGCCGCCCTCACAGGCGCGCATCAGCGCGGTTTCCAGCCGGGCGCGCAGCACGCAGTCCAGCGCCCCCTTGTCGTCGACGATCACCTGCACCGGCTCCACCTCATAGCGCTGCAGCACCTCCAGCAGGGTGTGGCGGATCGCCGCGCCGAACTGTTTTTCCACGCTGCTGGCGATCAACAGATCGTGCTGCGGCCCCTCGGCGGGCGCGATGCGCACCATGACATCGCTGGATTCCAGCGTGCCGGCCATTGCTTCTCGGATAATTTTCATCATTCACCTGATTGTGCGGACTCAAAAGGATGCGGGGCCGCCTTGGCCCGGCGCTGCGTTTGCAGATCCTGCAGGTAGTACAGGGTGTCCGGCGGCACCAGCGGCGCGGCGGCGTGGAAGTCCCCCGCCGCCAGCAGCTTGCGCACCCAGGAGGCGGAGATCGCCGTGCCCTGATATTGCAAACGCTCGATTTCCACCAGCGCGATCGGCGGGCTGGGCAGCGCCGGCGTTTCCAGCCAGTAGCGCATGTCGCGGTTGTATTTCGCGGTCACCGCGCAGAACGGCTCGTTGCCGACGAAGCGGTGGGTAATGCCCAGCGCGGGCGCCAGATACTGGCGGAAGATCTTCAGATCGATTTCGGTGTAACAGTCGTCGGCCACGCCCTGATCCTTGATGAAGTAACAGGGGAAGGTGGCGCGCGAGATCACGTACTGCGAGCCTTCGTGTACCGTGAGGTTGGGAATATCGGCGGTGCCGGCCAGCACCAGCCGGCGGCGGTCTTCATAGCTGAAGCGCGAGGTGTTTTCCTTCACTAAAAACAGGTGCAGCCAGTCGCAGCGTTTGGCCGCCTGACGCACCAGATACTGATGCCCGCGGGTGAAGGGATTGGCGTTCATCACGATGCTGCCGATGGTGTCGCCCGGCCGGCGCTGGCTCGCCAGCTGGGCGGCGTAGCGCTTCAGGCGGCACGGGCTGTTTTCCATCAGCACCACGATGCCCGGCACGGTGGCGATCGGGTAGAAACCGCACTGGCGGAACAGCGGCTCATTCTGCACCTTGGTGTAGATAAACAGCTGAGTGTGGTGGCGCTCGTAGGCCAGGTTCACCAGCTCGGTCGCCAGCGCCAGCGCCAACCCTTCGCCGCGCATCAGCGGGCTGATGGCGACGCATTTGATAATATTGTCGGCGATGCCGCCGCAGGCGACCAATTTGTCGTGCTGGGTAACGGTAATAAATATTTCAACCGTGGTGTCGATATTCAGATCGTTACTGCGCAAGAAGGCGCTTATTTCCGAAATCGCTTTATGATCCGATCGCTTTACCCGATTAAATACGGCATCGCCTAACATAACACGCTCTCTGGGTTAACTGACAAACAACAAATTAAATACAAAAAGGCATTTTAATTAACATCAACAAGGGTAATTAAAACCTTAAAAACCATGGAGATAAACGCCGTTTCGCGTTCGATAAATCAATGGTAAACAGAAAAAAAACGCCGATTATTGACCTATTTCACAAACCGATTCCGGTTAATAAGTTATTTAATGTTCTTTATTTGCTTAATTAATCTTATGGTGTTTATTATTGAGATAATCTTTATTTAGCGCCGCAATTTACTTACATTCATTTAGCATCTTGATTGCAATAGTAGGTTTCATTATGGAATGGCTGAACATCCTGATCGTTGAAGACGAAACGCCGCTGGCGGAAATGCACGCGGAGTTTATCCGCCAGAACGGCGGCTGCCGCCAGATTTGGCTGGCCGGCACCCTGGCGCAGGCGCGCGCCATGACCGAGCGCTTCAAGCCGGACCTGATCCTGCTGGACAACTTTCTGCCCGACGGCCAGGGCATCACCCTGCTGCGCGAACTGACGCTGAGCGGGTATCGCGGCGGCATCGTGTTCATCACCGCCGCCAGCGACATGGCCACCGTGGCCGAGGCGTTGCGTTACGGCGTGTTCGACTACCTGATCAAACCGCTGGCCTATGACCGGCTGAGCCAGACCCTGCAGCGCTTCAGCCAGCGCCGCGAAGCGCTGAAGGACAAAGCGCGCCTCAACCAGCGCCGCATCGACGAGATGTTCAACACCTACGCCCGCGGCGAACAGCAGGCGGCGCTGCCCGCCGGCATCGACGAGCTGACGCTGGGCAAGGTCCGCGCGCTGTTTGCCGAACCCGCCGCGCGCCACACCGCTGAAAGCGTTGCGCAAAAAATGGGGCTCAGCCGCACCACCGCGCGCCGTTATCTGGAGTTTTGCACCGCCGCGCAGCAGCTGCGCGCCGAGATCATTTACGGCAAGGTCGGCCGCCCGCAGAGGATCTACCGCGCCGGCGAACCGCATTAACGGTTATTTGATCGCCCTTGCAAGGTTGCGTGTAACCGCTTTACTTTTTATGCGCCGGTCAGCATCTTGGTGAGCATCACCTAGCCGACTGGACGATCGCCGATGCCCGCTGCGCCCCTTGCTTCCCTGACCGAGATCCTCGCCCGCCGTGACTGGCAAAACCCGGCCTGCACCCACTCCCGCCGGCTGGACGCCCACCCGCCGTTCGCCAGCTGGCGCACGGTGGAAGACGCGCGCGACGATGCCCCCAGCGCCAGCCGCAGGTCGCTGAACGGCGAGTGGCGCTTCAGCTATTTCCCGCGCCCAGAGGCGGCGCCGGAAGGCTGGCTGCAGCAGGATCTGCCGGATGCCGCCCCGCTGGCGGTGCCGGGCAACTGGCAGCTCGCCGGCTACGATGCGCCGATCTATACCAACGTGCGCTACCCGTTCCCAGTCGATCCGCCGCGCGTGCCGGAAGACAACCCAACCGGCTGCTACTCGCGCACCTTCAGCGTCGATCCGGCCTGGCTGGCCGCCGGCCAGACGCGCGTCATCTTCGACGGCGTCAACTCGGCATTCTATTTGTGGTGCAACGGCCACTGGGTGGGCTATTCGCAGGACAGCCGCCTGCCGGCGGAGTTCGATCTCAGCCCGTGGCTGCAGCCGGGAGAAAACCGGCTGGCGGTGATGGTGCTGCGCTGGTGCGACGGCAGCTATCTCGAAGATCAGGACATGTGGCGTATGAGCGGCATCTTCCGCGACGTCAGCCTACTGCACAAACCCGCCGCGCACCTGAGCGATGTGCACATCACCACGCCGCTGCATGACCGCTTTACCCGCGGCGAACTGGTGGTGACGGCGCGCGCCAGCCGGCCCGGCCCGCTGCAGGTGCAGGTTCAGCTGTGGCGCGATGGCGCGCGGGTGGCCGAACGCACCCAGCCGCTCGGCAGCGAGATCGTGGACGAGCGCGGCGCCTATGACGATCGCGTCACGCTGCGCCTGCCGGTAGAACGCCCGGCGCTGTGGAGCGCCGAAACGCCCGCGCTGTATCGCGCCACCGTCACCCTGCTCTCACCCGAGGGGGAGGTCATCGAGGTGGAGGCCTATGACGTCGGCTTCCGCCAGGTAGAAATCAGCGGCGGGTTGCTGAAGCTCAACGGGCAGCCGCTGCTGATCCGCGGCGTTAACCGCCACGAGCATCATCCGCGCCACGGCCAGGTGATGGACGAGGCGACGATGCGCCACGACATCCTGCTGATGAAACAGCACAACTTCAACGCGGTGCGCTGTTCCCATTACCCCAACCATCCGCTGTGGTACCGGCTGTGTGACCGCTATGGGCTTTACGTGGTGGACGAAGCCAATATCGAGACCCACGGCATGCAGCCGATGAACCGCCTGGCTGACGATCCGCTGTGGCTGCCGGCGATGAGCGAGCGCGTCACCCGCATGGTACAGCGCGATCGCAACCACCCCTGCATCATTATCTGGTCGCTGGGCAACGAGTCCGGCCACGGCGTGAACCACGATGCGCTGTACCGCTGGGTGAAAAGCCAGGATCCAACCCGCCCGGTGCAATATGAAGGCGGCGGCGCCGACACCGCCGCTACCGACATCATCTGCCCGATGTATGCGCGGGTGGATCAGGATCAGCCGTTCCCGGCGGTGCCCAAATGGGCGCTCGGCAAGTGGATCGGCCTGCCGGAGGAACAGCGGCCGCTGATCCTGTGCGAATACGCCCATGCGATGGGCAACAGCTTCGGCGGCTTTGAGCGTTACTGGCGCGCGTTCCACCACTATCCGCGCCTGCAGGGCGGCTTTGTCTGGGACTGGGTCGATCAGGCGCTGATCAGGCGCGACGCCCAGGGCGAAGAGTACTGGGCCTACGGCGGCGACTTCGGCGATACCCCCAACGATCGCCAGTTCTGCCTGAACGGGCTGGTGTTCGCGGATCGCACCCCGCACCCGGCGCTGTTCGAAGCGCAGCGGGCGCAGCAGCTGTTCCGCTTCACCTTCGACGCCGCCGCGCTGACGCTGACCGTCACCAGCGATTACCTGTTCCGCCACACCGACAACGAGCAGCTCAACTGGCGGCTGGAGCTGGACGGCGTGGAGCGCGCCAGCGGCAGCTTCGATCTGGCGCTGCCGCCGCAGGGCAGCGCTCGCTTCACCCTGCTCGATCGCCTGCCGATGCTGCATCAGCCCGGCGAGCTGTGGCTGAACGTGGAGGTGGTGCAGCCGCAGGCCACCGACTGGTCCGAAGCGCACCACCGCTGCGCCTGGGATCAGTGGCGGGTGCCGCGCGCGCTGCATCCCGCGCCGCCGCCGCCGCAGGGCGTGCCGCCCACGCTGATTGAAGACGATCAGGGGCTGACCCTCACCCACGGCGACCAGCGCTGGCGCTTCGAGCGCAGCAGCGGCCACCTGACGCAGTGGTGGCAGAATGAGCAGCCGCAGCTGCTGACGCCGCTGCGCGACGGCTTTGCGCGCGCGCCGATCGATAACGACATCGGCGTCAGCGAGGCGGACCATATCGATCCCAACGCCTGGGTCGAACGCTGGAAGCTGGCGGGTCTGTACCGGCTGGAGGAGCGCTGCACGCGGCTGCAGGCCGATGCGCTGCAAAACGGCGTGCGGGTGGTGAGCGAACACCTGTTCGGCGTAGACGGGCAGATTTTGCTGCTTAGCCGCAAACAGTGGCTGTTCGACGCGCTGGGCGCGGTGAGCGTGAGCGTGGAGGTCGAGGTGGCCGATACTCTGCCGCCGCCGGCGCGCATCGGCCTGCACTGCCAACTGGCAACGGTACAATCGCAGGCGGAATGGCTGGGCCTGGGCCCGCACGAGAACTACCCGGATCGCCGCCTGGCCGCGCAGCACGGGCGCTGGCGCCTGCCGCTGGCAGATCTGCACACGCCGTATATTTTCCCCGGCGAGAACGGCCTGCGCTGCGACACCCGCAGCCTGCGCTACGGCGGCTGGCGCATCGACGGCCGCTTCCACTTCTCGCTCAGCCGCTACGGCCTGCCACAGCTGATGGCCTGCAGCCACCAGCATCTGCTGCAGCCGGAAGCAGGCACCTGGCTGCATCTGGACGGCTTCCACATGGGGGTGGGCGGCGACGATTCCTGGAGCCCGAGCGTGCACCGGGATTACCTGCTCACCGCCGGCGTTTACCGCTATCAGCTGCGCCTGCAGCGGGCGCCCGAGAGCTAAATCTGCCAAAAAACTCAACGGGTTGCGCATTCTGTAAGCAAACAGTCACAGAATGTGTAATCCGCCTTTGACATGCCGACGGCGCCTCGCTATTATTCGCCCCGTTCAAACGATTCCTCTGTAGTTCAGTCGGTAGAACGGCGGACTGTTAATCCGTATGTCACTGGTTCGAGTCCAGTCAGAGGAGCCATATTTAGAGAAGCCCGCTCAGGGAAACCTGAGCGGGCTTTTTGCTGTTGGGCGGTCATCATCGATGATCCCCTGCACTCTCCCTACCCGAAACCGTTCAGCCATCCGTTGAACGGGTGAGTTTCTCCCACTGTTCAATTTCCTTGCCTAACGCCTCGAGCTTTTGCCGCACCAAACTTAATGCATCACTGCCTAACAACAGATGCGTGGGTGGATTCCGGCTCTCGATCAATGCCAGCATGGCGTGAGCCGCCTTCACGGGATCGCCCAGTTGCTTGCCGCTTTTTTCCTGACGCGCCTGACGAACAGGTTCAAATAACGCGTCATAGTCCGGGAGACAGCGAGGGCTGCGTACCATTGAACGCCCGGCCCAGTCCGTCCGAAACGAGCCCGGCGCCACGGCGGTCACGTGTAGGTTGAACGGGGCAAGCTCTTTACTTAAGGTTTCTGATATCCCTTCCAGTGCAAATTTGCTGCCGCAGTAATAGCTGATACCGGGCAAGGTAATGAAGCTACCCATTGAGGTGATATTGATAATGTGGCCGCGACGGCGCTGGCGCATGCCCGGTAGCACGGCTTTGATCATCGCCACCGCGCCAAACACATTGACCTCAAACTGGCGGCGCAGCTCTGCAAGCGGGGATTCTTCCAGAATGCCTTCATGGCCGTAACCGGCATTGTTCACCAACACATCTATCGGGCCGACGGCGGACTCTATCTCTCCAACCACCTCATCAATACGCTCAACGTCCGTGACATCAAGCAGATAGCCAAAAGCCCGCTGCGTATCGAGCGCGCCGAAAGCCTGCAGTGCTCCGCTGTTGCGCACCGTCCCTACAACCCGATGCCCTACGGCGAGGGCTTCCCGCGCCAGCGCCTGGCCAAAGCCACTGCTGACGCCGGTGATTAAAATCGTTTTTGCAGATGCCATAAAAAGAACTCCCATGAACCATGAAGGTTGCATGGTATTCTCTACTCTGCCGCATTTTTAGGCCGTATCTTCTCTTTTTCTTGCCTGATTTTATGAGGTGGTGGAATGTCCGACATGATTGCCCTGATGAATAGACTTGCGGTGCAAGAGGGATACAACCTCACTGCCCTGCCTGATGTGCGAATTTTGCGTTCCGATCGCCCGCTTGCCAGAACGCCGGTACTTTACGATCCGGGGATCGTGATCGTCTGCCAGGGCAGCAAACGCGGCTATTTCGGTCAACAGACCTATTTATATGATGAGCAGCACTACCTGGCGGTTTCGGTGCCGGTGCCGTTTGTGATGGAAACCGACGCGTCGGCAGCACATCCGCTGCTGGCGATTTACATGCATCTGGATTTTCAGCTTGCCGCGGAACTGATGCTGCAGATTGAACAGCATGGCGCCCCGCATCCTCCCGTCGCGCCGCAAAGCATGATGTCGAGCCCCATGGACGGCGCGGTAAAAATGGCCGTACTTCGCTTACTTGAAGTCCTGGCTAACCCGCTTGAGGCGGCAATCCTCGGCCCGGCGCGGGTGCGTGAGCTTTATTTCCGCGTGCTGACAGGCGCACAAGGCAACGCAATGCGTGCCGCGCTGGCCTTGCAGGGGCAGTTTGGCAAAATCGGTAAAGCGTTGCAGCACATCCATGCCGCTTACGCGGAGCCGTTAACGCTGACGCAGCTGGCGGTGAGGGCCGGCATGAGCGTGCCGACCTTTCATAGCCATTTCAAGGCGATAACGCAGATGCCGCCAATGCAGTATGTGAAATCGGTACGCCTGCACCAGGCACGGATGCTGATGGTACGCCAACAAATCACCGCCGCCGCCGCGAGTTACGCCGTTGGCTATGAAAGCCCATCGCAATTTAACCGCGAATTCAAGCGTCTGTTTGGCCTGCCACCGGCAGAGGAGATAAAGCGTATGCAGCATCACTTCGCCATTCCGCCCGCGCAGCCTGCCTCGGTATTTGTTTCATCGCACTGAGGCTTATTTGGTCAGGCGAATGATAGTCCGCTATGAGCGAAATGCAGACTTCGGCGTCAGCAAAATTACGTTCCGTGGACAAAGCTATATGATATAATTTTATCATGCTGAATCGGCGGATAATTCGGTAGAGTAGTACTAAGTATGCGTTACGTTGCTATTAAGAATGAGACAGTAAATTGAAAACAAAACAGTCAAAAATCCCCAAATCAATTTATAGGCCCATGCATGACGACGAGTTTGACTTCTGGGGGGGCCTCTCTTTAAATGACTATGTTGAAGACCTGATGGCAAATCATCGGTACAGTCGTAAAAAAGCCCAGATAGAGGCGTCGAAATCATTTAAAGCAGCCTTGCCAGCGGGTATCAATACTCAAAATAACCATTTTAGAACTTATGAACATGACAGTCAGGCTGCGGGATATCTGTGGTTCAGCCTGGAAGATAACTCAGCCTTTTTGTCAGATATAATGCTTCTCCCAGAATTTCAGGGTAAGGGAATGGGTCGGGATTTTATCCGTGCATTCCTGAATGAGCTGACTCAACAGGGCGCATATGAGGTGGAACTCAGAGTATCACCGGACAATCAAAGGGCTTTAAAATTATATAAAGAGTTTGGTTTTCGGATAACTGGTTTTGATATGAGTCTTTTGCTAGGATCCGACTGATCAGCAATCCGTTAATCATAATTTTCGGAGACAATCTCGGGTAATATCAACTATCGATAGGCAATCTACCACTATATATCTTCACATCATCAATGTCCGTTTCTGGCACGCAACGGACAGGCTACGTGGTCATTGGGCCTGCTTTGAGCGAGTAGCGGGTACTGAAAGGGCTATTATCGGGCTAACCGCGCATATCGAAGCCCGATTTTTGAAAATCTCTATAGACTTCTGGATTGTTGAAGGCTGGAAATTTGGCTTTATGGGCTGCTGACTTTATCGCTTCGCAATAGGCTGTATTGCCATTGCTGGTTGATACGTTTAAAGCCGTGCCATCCTGAGCAAATTCAATATGCAACCTGCATTTTTTCCCCTTCCAGTTTTTCGGCTCATCAAGTTCAGCATTTATTGCCGCCCTGATTGCCCTCGCTTGCACGCCCCATTCATCCTGATCATCCCAACGTCCTGAACTGCAACTACCCGTTGCCGTGGTCTTATGACAGCCGGAAGGATGTAACGGTGCGCAACCCGCAGTAAGACTAGCCAAAATGGCCAGCATAACGATTTTCTTTACTGTTTCAGGCGAGCCCACTTTTTGCCCCTCAACCCATTTAAACTCAGCAATATAGGCCTATTCTTCCGTCATTCCTGGCACCTTTCAACCACTAATTATCTACATCAACTAGATGTTTCGAATGATCTTTCTGAAGATGTAGAAGCGGGGAAGAGACCGCAATTTATTACCTAATAATTAGTACAAGCAGTTTATACGTCCGCTTCTGGCACAAAACCGACCGCCAGAGTCCCCACTCCGGCATTTCCTCACCCCATTCCACACCCCAGCAGCGTTGGAGCGCCCCCCTGCGTTGCCTTCGGTGTGAATCCGCAAAGCGGCAGCCACAACCACCACCATAACGCCAACGCTTGGCCAACCCCCACCAGCGAAACCCACTCTTTTATCTAAGAAGATTCCTAACCCAGCTGACAGATATCCCTTCCTGACGCCAATACGCAGGTTAACCCGCAGATTTACAGCAATAATCCTGTAAAAACAATCGATAAGCGAATTGTTCGCACTCGATAAGTTGCGTCTATCCTTTCGTATGGGCGCCTGCCGCCCATCGTTCGCTGCGGCTTGCGGCATGCGCGTTTCTGGCTGTACGGGTTTCGGTTTATTCCATCGCGCACCTCCATTCATCATGTTGAATTTCACAGCAATCTCTCAGAAACAAGGAGTGTTTATATGGCTTACGTCATTACCGACCGAGAAAAACTGCAAGCGATTTGGGAGGCCGCCAAAGCCGGCGATTGGCCGGCCGTGTATGCCGCCTCCGTCGATGCGCTCACCGATCCCAACCATGCCAATCAACCTATTCAGGGCGTGGACATCGCGGTGTATACCTGGATCAAAGGCGCCTATGGCGTGAACTCGAATCAGGGGGCGTTTGCCCATTACATTCGCGACCAAACCAAGCTGCAGTATGAGCTGCGCACCGGGCATGTTCCCGATGACTGGGAAACGCGCATTCAAAATGCCTCCGACAACATCGCCAAGAACTTCGCCAAGACGCTGTTTGGCGTCGATCTGAGCAGCGATCCCAACGCGCCGCTGCCGGATGCCCCGCCCACCAGCGCCAAAGTGCCGGATATTCACGAGGTCGGCCTGATTGACGCCGGCGCGGCGGCGTCCGAGGTGTTCACCGATGCTTCCTCGACCGGCGCCCCCAACTATTCCCCCTGGGCCGGCACCACGCTGTTCTCTTATTTAGGCGATACCTCGTTCTTTACCGAATGGGTGGCCACCAACGACACCTCGCCTTTTAAGGTCGAAAGCGGCACCTACGATTTGATTGCGGCGGCGCAGGTCTCCATGCAGATGAAAAACCTCAGCTACGTGGTTGAAACGCTGCTGGCGGGCGAAGTACCCACCTATTTGACCACCCTCGGCATTGGCCACGAGACCATCCGCCTCGCCGCCGAAGCGGCGCGTGATTTCTACACCGAATCCTACGGCAGCAGCGTGACCGGCGGCGGCAGCCTCATTCCCGGCAAGCTGGATATCGGCTCGGCGATTTTCAACGACATTGCCGACGTGCTGTCCACGCCGAATCTGTACCGCGTCGGTACGCTGTATGACGACGATTTCACGCTGGCGTTCGGCAATATCGCCGTTAACACCGGTAGCGGCGACGACACCATCAGCGTGCCACGCGGCTGGCAAAACAACGCCGGCAACTACGGCTGGACGGTCATCGACGGCGGCAGCGGCCATGATACGGTCGATTATTCCAGCCTGTCGCACGGGGTAAACCTGAAGTTTGACGCCCAGGGCAGCTATGGCGGGCGCGGGGTGATCGAGAAAAACGGCATCGGGCTGTATGGCTTTAAGGACGGGCTGTACAACATCGAGGCGGTGAAGCTGACGGACTTTAAGGATAACGTCACCTTTAACGATCGGGTGCTGACGCCGGCCAACGGTCTGGAGGTCAACCTGGGCAAAGGCTCCAGCGAGATTCGCTTCGAGCACGGCTATACCACTGCGCCGGGTGGGAGCGCGCCGCAGGATTATCTCGGCGTGAACCTGAGCATGCTGTCCAACGATGTGCCCTTCCCCAACAGCCTGCTGAATATTCCCGTAAAGCAGACCCACAATATCTACATCGACGACAGCTTCGAGCTGGACTTTTTACAGGCCTCTTCCCTGTCTATCGATAACCACCTGCTGGCCTTCGGCGCCGAAGGCTCAAACAGCAGCTTCTCGCTGAACTACAACGCGCAAACCCATACGCAGGATCTGTCGATATTCATGCAGGGCGAAAGCGCGCTCAATCAGCACGTCGTCAATATCTACAATTGGGCGCAAGGCGACTTCGGCATCACGCTGGAGCAGCCGGCCATTCAGCTCGTCGGCTTGCAAACCGTTATACCGCAAGAGCTCGCGGCCGCCTAAGCGAAGCCCGCCGGGTTTACCGGCGGGTTGTTTACCTTCAGCGCGACGGCTCAGACCCCATCCCGCTCCGCAACCCGCGCCATCAACGCCCCCAACAGCGCCAGATCGACCAGCAACGCCAGCGCGAAACAGCCTCCTCTCGCGCCCGGCGCGGCGTAGGTTTGAATCAGCAACGCGGCAACCACCACGGCCACGATGCTCACCACCGTCGCCAGCCGGCACGCCACGGCGAACGCCGCTTTCTCCCCCACCGCCGTGCGGTAGGCCACGCCCTGCCCCAGGCCGCCGAGAGCGATGCCCGCCAGCAGGGCCGGCCAATCATGGCCGCCGAACAGCATCAGCAGCGTCAATAGCCACCCCGCCGCCGCCAGCAAAAAACCGTAGCGGAGCATAGCCAGCGCAGGCCGCTTCCGCAGCGGCTGCCAGCGGGCCAGCGCGGCGCCGCCGAGAAACGCCAGCGCCAATGCCGTTAGCAGCATCAGCGTTGCGCCGATGCCCAGCAGGCTCTCCGCCTCCAACAGCAAAGCGCCCGCCGCGACCGGCACGCTGAGCGCCAGACCGCTCGCCGCCGTTCCCGTGTGTTCCATGGCGCCCAGGGCGCCGTTGTTGATATAGAGGCTCATCGTTAACTCCCGACATGTGGAAATGATGAAATTAATTCATTCCCCTGTTCACATGTCAGTAGCCTATCTCTTGTATAATCGGTCAGACAAACTCATAGTTTTCAGCCTTAGATGAGAATAACTCAGCCATGAGAAAACCCCGTTTGCCGCCGCTGGGCGCGCTGCGCGCCTTCCACGCCGTGGCCGGCTGTCGCAGCTTCAAACTGGCCGCCGAGGAGCTGGGCGTCAGCGCGACGGCAGTCAGCCACCAGATCAAGCTGCTGGAGTCGGTGCTGGAATGCCGGGTGTGCGAGCGCAGCGCGCAGGGCGTCAGCCTGACCGAGACCGGCGAGATCCTGTATGCCGGCACCCAGCGCGCCTTCGCCGCACTGGAGCAGTCCGTCGCCCAAATCACCCGCGCCCAACAGCCGCCGGCGCTGACCGTCACCACCACCTCCAATTTCCTCACCCACTGGCTGGTGCCGCGCCTGGCGGATTTCAAGACGGAGTTTCCCGCCATCGATCTGCGCCTGCACACCAGCGTCGAGCGGGTCGATCTCAACCAGCGCACCGTGGACGTCGCCATCCGCTACCGCGAGACGCCGGAAAGCGATCTGCACTGCACCCTGCTGCATGAGGATCGCTTTATCGTGGTGGCCAGCCCGGCGCTGGCGCTGGAGCGCATCGAAGATTTGCAGCGGGTGACGCTGTTTCACGTGGAGCATCGGCAGGTGCCCGCCGACGCGCCGACCTGGGAAAACTGGCGGCGGCGCTACGGGCCGGAAGGGTTGAACGTGGAAGCCGGGCTGACCTTCAGCGACGAGACGCATGCGCTGCAGGCGGCGGTGGCGGGCCAGGGGGTGGTGATCGCCAGCCGGCTGCTGGCGCGCGATTTGTTGCAGCGCGGCGTGCTGGCCGCGCCGTTCGAGATGTCGTTACCCGGCGCCAACTATTACCTGGTGACCACCGAAGAAACCGCGCAGCGCCCCGATATCATTGCGCTGCGCGAATGGTTGCTGCGGCAAATGGCGGCGGGCTAACGGCGCTCGGGGGCGATCTCCCCCAGGCGGATCGCCACGCCGATCGCCTGCGCGGTGGTGGCGGCGCCAAGGCGTTGGCGAATGCGGCGCAGGTGGTTTTCCACCGTGCGTTCAGACAGGCCGAGCATCGCAGCGATATCCGCTTGCCGCCGGCCGATGGCGGTCCAGCTCAGCACCTCGCGCTCGCGCGCCGACAGCCGGCCCTCTCCCTCGCCAGCCGCCGGTGCGAACAGCCGCCGCGCCGCCTGAAAGGCCGCCGTACCCACCAGCGACAGCGCCAGCCGCACCGGCGGCGAAGCGTCGATGCGCTCGCCCCCCAGGCTGACGGCGCCCTCCAAACCGGCCGGGCCGAACACCGGGATCTGCACGCCGTGCAGGCCCGCGCCGCGCGGCGTGCGCACAATCCGGTAGCGTTCACCCTGCTGCGCCCGGGTCTTGGTCCAGAAAAACGGCTCGCTGACCCGCAGCATGTGCCGGGTCACCGGGCAGTGTCGCACGTAGGTCAACGCATCGACGGCCTCGCCGTCGCCGAACCAGTCGCCCTCGACCCAATAGATATGCTCGATCCCCGCCTCCGCCGCGGCGGAAGCGGAAAACAGCACAAAGCGATCGAAGCCGAACGGCGCGGCAAAGGCGCGAACTCGCCCCTGAATGGCGGATAGGGTTCGCTCGTGGTCCATCGCCAGCGCCGTCTGGAAAGCGCGCTGCGCGATCTCGTCGCTCATCGCGCGGCGACGTCGGCCAACAGCGTCTCCGCCGCCAGCTTGCCGAGGTTGTTGGAGGCCAACGGGCTGTCGCCGGTCAGCAGGCGCCGATCTTTATGCACCCTGCCGGTGATGTCGGCGTTGACGATCTTGACGCCCCGCTCGCGCAGGCGTTCGCCCACCAGCCAGGGCATCGGGCCGGGGATGTAGCCGATGTCGATGTTGGCGCCGGTATCGAGCGAGTCCGGGAACACGCACATTTCATAGCCGCGATAGAGGAAATCCTCTTTGCTCTCACCGATGCCCGCCGCCAGCAAACCGGCCGGCCCGTGGCACAGCGAGATCACGTAGCGATCGTTGTCGTGCGCCCAGTGCAGGGTCTTTTTCACCTCTTCGCTGAACGGGATATCATTGAGCACGCCGTGGCCACCGGGGATGAAAACGCCGAGGTAGTTGCCACCATCCAGATCCTTCACCACCTCCGTCAGCTTTTTCGGCTGCTTGAGTTGGCTGCGGTACTTCTCGTAGGTGGCCTTGACCGCTTCATCTTCATGCGGGAACGCCCACATCTCCAGCTTCACCGGATCGCCGGACGGCGTGGCGATGTCAATCTCGAAACCGGCCAGATCCAGGTGGTACATCGGCAGCAGCATCTCGACCGGGTGGTTACCGGTGGAGAAGAACTTGCCGTTTTGCATCAGCAGGTAGCGCTCCTGCGAGGCGATCATCAGCACCTTCCACTTGCCGCCGCGATAGGCATTCGGGTAGCTGGCGCCCGCGAAGTCGGTTTTGGACGAGGTGTACTGGCTGAGGGAGTAAGGCGATGGGAAGAACGCGTTGTCTTCCGCCACATCCGGGGTGGGATTACGATCGTTGGACACTGAATCAGTCATGATTATCTCCATATTCACCGTTACGTTGCCCTTTCAGCTTAAATAACCGCCGGCGGGGCCGCAATGAGGGATATCCCTCAAGCAATCTTTGCAGCCGAAACTCAGGCGAGATTGCGCAGAGCGATAATAAAGGTTTCTTCGCCGGCGCCCTGGTGTTCATAGTGGCACTTTCTTACCGGCACCCGGAAATAGCGCTCCAGGATATCTTCCCGCAGCACAGCGCTTTTAACGCCAAACAACGACTGCCGTTTTGTCATCAGTAAACACTTGTCGGAGATTCGTTCGGCGTAATTGAGGAAATGCGTATTCAGCACGATCGTCATCTGCCGCTCTTTGGCGAGGCGCCAGAGCATCTCAATCATTTTTGCCTGATTGTAAAAATCCAGGTTCGACTCCGGTTCATCAAGGATCATGACGTCAGGATCTGCCATCAGCGCCTTGGCGAAATAACACATCTGCAGTTCACCGCCGCTGATCTGATCGATGCTTTTCTGCGCCAACGGGCCGATTTCCAGGGATTGCAGCACCGCCTGCGCCCTGGCGAAATCGTGCTTTCCCGGCCGGGCAAACAGTCCGGCCTGACGAACGCAGCCGAAAGTGACAAAATCGAGTACGCCATAGGAAAAATGTGGCGCCTTCGCCTGCGGCACATAGGCCAGGCGTGCCTCTCGATTATCGACGCGGCCGATCTCGCACCAGCCGGCGCTGGGCCGACACAGGCCCGCAATATTTCTCAGCAGCGTGGTTTTGCCGGCACCGTTCGGGCCCAGCACGCTGAGGATCTCGCCGCGCTTAAGCTCGAAGCTGACGTTGTCGAAAATGGGCTCCCGCCCTTTGAAACCAAAGGATAGTCGGCTAGCGGTGATCATATCGATTACCCATAATAAAAAGCGTGGCGAAAAGCGGCGCACCGATCAGCGCGGTCAGGATGCCGATCGGGATTTCTGCGTAGGTGGCGCCTCTGGCGATATTGTCTATCACCAGCAAAAACAACGCCCCGCTCAGCGCCGAGACCGGGATCAGGCGGCCGTGGTTATACCCCAGCACGCTTCTCACCAGATGCGGGATCACCAAGCCGACCCATCCCACCACGCCGGCCAAGCTTACCGAAGCGGAAACCAGCAGGGAGGCGGCGATCAGCAGCAGGATCTTCAACCGGGGCGGATTCAGGCCGGCAATGCGCGCCTCGTCGTCCCCCAGCGAGAGAATATTCATTTTCCACCTGAGCCGATAGATTGTCAGGTAACACGCCGCAAACAGCGGGATTAGCCAATAGACCTGCGCTTTCGCCACCGAAGCGAAGCTGCCCATCAGCCAGAAGACGATCGCCGGCAAGGTATCCTGCGGATCGGCGACATATTTTATGACCGAGACAAACGCGATAAACAACGACGCGATAATCATGCCGGACAGGATCGTCGTCAGCGCATCCTGCCGACGTTTCAGGCGGCAGATGCCGAGCACCAACAGCAAGCTCACCACGCCGAAAAGAAACGACAGCATGGCACTCAGAGCAAAAGGCAAACTCAATAAAATGCCCAGCGCAGCGCCAAAGGCGGAGGCGGAAGAGGTGCCCAGCACGTCCGGGCTGGCTAACGCGTTTTTCAGCACCGCCTGAAAGGTCGCGCCGGCGACCGCCAACCCGCCGCCCACCAGCATCACCGCCACCACCCGCGGCGCGCGCAGGTTAAAAATCACCGAATAGCGGGCCTGGTTTTCCCCCGGCATGTTCCCCTGCCATAAAATCTGCATCACATCATGGGCCGACAAGGCGTAGCGGCCGGCAAACAGTGATGCGACGGCGGCCACACACAAGGCCAAAAACAGCCCCGCCAGGATCGCCACATATTTTCCTCTGCCCGGCATCCCCAAGCTCCCCCCATTAAATGAATACTATTCAACCGTGGTTCTAGCGCTGTGCCAGCACCTCATCCAGCAACCGGTCCGGGATCGCATAGGAGAACATCGTCTGATAATAGCGGCGCGTCTCCTCCCGCAGCGTCTTGTCGCTAATGTCTTCAGGGGCATAGCGGTTGATCATAAACAGCGGCAGCAGCGACGTTTCCGCCGACAGGCCCCCCCAGTTATGAATGCCCACCGGCGTCGAGAAAACCTTGCCGTTTTTTACCGCCCTGAGCGTTTCCCAGGCCTGGCCGGGGATCCCCCCGTGCAGCAGCGCTTTGGCGCTGCCGAACACCACGAAAATCACATCCGGGTCCCAGGCCATGATCTGCTCCATCGAAACGTTGATGTACCTGCCGGCATCCCCTTTCACCGGCAAGTCCCCGGCGACGTTGTCCATGCCGGCCATTTTCAGGTAGGTGTCGCCGTAGGTATGCGGGCCACTCACCTTCAGCTGCCTGCCGTCACTTTCTTCGAGATACAACGCCCTGACGTGCTGCGCATGGATGGCTGCGGCATAGGGGCGGATCTGCTTCAGGGTCTTTTCCCAGGCGTCTTTGAATTTGTGCGTGCGCGGCAGGCCGAGCGTGTCGGCGAAAGTGTTCTCCCAATACACCTGGGTAGCCATCGGCTGGTATTTTGTCTTCCCGCCGGCATCCAGATCGACGGTCATCACGCCCGCCCTTTCCAGCCGATCGTCCTGGCTTTTGCCGTAGTAATAAATAATGTCGGGCCGTAGATTCATTAACGATTCCATGTTGACCCGGTAGTCCTTATTGATGAAGGCGGAGGTGATCCTGCCGATATCCGGCTTCATGTCCTCCAATACATGCCTATCGGCATGCATGAACGCCCAGGGCCCCACGCCGACGACGTGCCGGTAGGCCGCCTCGTTCGCCAGGATCACGCCGAAGGGGCAGTTGCCGGTGATGACGATCCGCGGGTAGCTGCCGGGCAGCGTTTGCGCCGCCACGCTTTGTGGCGGTTCGGCCACCGCCGGCTGGCCGGCGGTGGCGCAAGGCGCGGTCGGCAAGGCGAATATTGCCAGCAGAGCGGTGGCGATAAATTTCACTGTGACGCACATGGTGCCTCCTGTGCGCACGCTCGGCGGCGTGCGTCGATGGGCTGCTTTAGGCCGACGCGGCGATGCCGGCGGCCATGATGGTGATCCCGGCCACAAACACGATTGCCGTGGTGGCGACCGCGCCGCCGCCGACCAACGCGGCGGTTTTTCCTGTGGAAAGGTCTTTGCGTTGCAGGAAAGAGAGCTGCGACAGAGGAATGATTTTTCCGCTGTCGGCAACCAAGTCTTTCGGTTCAACCTTCGCCACCGTCAACTCGCCGCCGCTGCCGTCCTTCAGACCATATTTCAACTGGTCGCCGACATAGACCGGCGGCTGCAGCAGGTAATATTGGCTATTGAGCCCCGTCTCTTTTTGTTGCAACGCCACGTCGTGGTAGGTCGTGCAGCCGGCAAGGGAAAACGCCGCCATCCCGATAACCAACGGCACTAATGGGATAAATCGCATGGGAAACCTCGTGCTTCTATTTGCTGGTTTTTAACGTAACGGCGGACTTGAAGCGCATATAGCTCACGACCAGAGAAAGGAACGAGAATGCCGCCCCCGCCATTAAACTGATATTCGTTGCTTGCGCGCCCCGCATATTGAAGAAAATCGCCACTAACGCCGAACCGACGATTTGCCCAATCAGCCGGGAACTGCCCAACAGGCCGCTGGCGATGCTGCTGTTTTCATGGGAGACCGACGTCATGATCAGCAGGTTGTTCGGTGATTGAAACAGGCCAAAACCGATGCCGCACAGCGCCACGCGCCATACGATCGCCCCATTCGACGGATCGCTGGGCAGATTGGCCATCAGCAGCATGCCAGCCAGCAGACAGGCAAGGCCCGAGAGGGCAACAAGATTGGGATCGTATTTCTTGGCCAAATCGCCGGAAATCAGCGAGGACGCCATGGTGGCCAGCGGCCAGGCGGTCAGCAACAGACCGATGTCCACCACGTTTCTTTGCAGGACATTGTGGAAATAGAAAGGCAGCGATACAAAAGCCAAAAGCTGGGTGCTGTAGGACAGCATCGACATCAGCAAAGACAATGACAGCGTCGGGTTATGCAGCATCGCGATCGGGATCAGCGCGGCGTTGGCCTTTCTTTTCTGATTGATATACAGCAACCCGGCCAGCCCGGCGAATACCGCAAAGCTCAGCGCCGCCGCCGGCAGATGGTGGGTGGTCATGCTCATGGTGCTGAGCGAGAAAGCGATGAACAGCACAAACACCAACAGGGCGCCCCCGCTGTCGAATACAACGCTGCGCCGCTCGCGGGGGGCCAGGAAGATCAGGCTCAGCAGCAGCGACAGGCAGGCGATGGGAACATTGATGGTAAACAGCCAGTTCCAGCTCGTTTGAGAAAGTATCGCCGAGGCGATGGAGGGCCCGGCGGCGGCGGAAACCGACACCACCATTACGTTTATGCCCAGGCCGCGCCCCAGCAGCCTTTCCGGGTATATCTCCTTGATCAGCGCCGCATTGACGCTGAGCACCGCCGCCGCACCGAAGCCCTGTATCACCCGGAATGCCGTCAGCATCGACAGCGTCGCGGAAAGCGCGCAGCCCAAGGATGAAAAAGCAAACAGCACCACCCCGGCTATAAAGATCTTTTTATTGCCTACCGCGCGGCCTAGCGCCGCGAAGGGCATCAAAGAGGCAACGACGGCAAACTGGTAGGCATTAATAATCATGATGGAGGCCGATTCGGAGACGCCGAAATCTTTGGCGATCACCGGCAGTGCCACGTTGGCGATGGTACTGTCGAGCATGGCGATGACCGTGCTTAACGAGACCGCGAGAACGGCGAATATATTTAATGTCTCTTTTTCCTGGTGTTTAAAAGTCATGTTAACGCTCCAAAAACGTGAGTGGCTTCATGCCGGCGGCAAAGACCCCGTTTTTTATCCGTTTTAGTAATTATGTTATAACATATCAATTAAAGAGGAGAATAAATCTCATTTGAAATATTAGATTAAATAGTGTGTCAAAATAAGAATTAACAAATACAAAACAAATAAATAGCAATATGAACATTCAATAAACAAAATAAATGCAGTATAAAAAACCAGTGAAATTAAGGAATGACATTAAAAGTAACAGCCGCTAACAGACAACCCCGCCGATGCGCTGAATTGTTATGTTATAACAAAAACACCCTTTCCTTTTATGCTGGTTATCCTTATGGCTAAGACGGACCTTTTGAACACCCGGTTATCTCGCCGCAGAATGATGTTGGCAGGGCTGGCGGCCCTGGCGCTGAACGGCGCCGTTTCCCCGCTGGCTCACGCCCACGGCCTGCCACGCCCCAAAAAGCAGAACGGCCCTCACGGGGCGCGAAAAAGATTCCTGGTCATGTTGGATCCCGGTCATGGCGGCATCGACTCCGGTGCCATTGGCCACACCGGTTCGCTGGAAAAACATGTCGTTCTGGAGATCGCCAGAAATGTGCGTGCACAGCTCGATCGACACGGCATCGATGCCCGCCTGACGCGCGACAGCGACGTTTTTATTCCGCTTTACGATCGGGTGGAGATCGCGCACCGACATGGCGCGGATCTTTTCATGTCCATTCACGCCGACGGCTTTACCTGCCCCAGCGCCTGCGGCGCTTCGGTCTTTGCGCTTTCCAATAAAGGCGCCAGCAGCGCGATGGCTAAATACTTATCGAACAGTGAAAACGCGGCGGACGATCTCGCCGGCCCTAACGTCATCAAGAAAGACCGCTATTTGCAGAAGATACTGTTTGATTTGGAGCAGACGGAAACGATCAAAGAGAGCCTGGCGCTGGGCTCGCACCTGATTCAACATATTGCGCCCATCCATCATCTGCATGCCAAAAATACCGAACAGGCGGCCTTCGTGGTCTTAAAGTCCCCGTATATTCCTTCCGTCTTGGTGGAAACCTCTTTCATCACCAACCCTGAGGAAGAAAGGCTGCTCGGCACCCCCGCCTTCAGAAATAAAATTGCCACGGCGATCGCTCAGGGGATCGTCAGCTACTTTAAACGCGAAACGCACGCTTAAGCTTCGCCGGGGCGGCAAGCTCACGGGCTTGCCGCGCACAGGGACGGTGCCATCATGATAAAACGCAATCCTCGTAATTTTTCGGCGGGCATGCTTTTCCCCCTGCTGGCCTTGTTACCGCGCGGCGCCTTCGCCGTGTCGTTGACGGGATCGCAGCAAAGCAGCCTGAATTTCTACGGCACGATCATCGCCAGACGCTACAGCGGCCAAAACGAACGCGACGACGGCGACCGCAGCTACCTCTATTTCGGCCTGATAGGCAAAAAAAAGCTCGCGCCGCGCTGGCAGGCCTACGCCCACTGGGAATATACCGTCAGCTTCGCCGACGCGACGCGCAACAGCACCCGGCTCGCCTATATCGGCGTGCAAAACGCCGCCCTGGGCAGCCTCGATATCGGCCGCAACTGGGGCGTGCTTTATGATGTGACCGCACTGACCGATCGCTCTCCGCTGTTTAGAGAGATGGCCTACAACTATATCGACAACTTTATGCGCGGCCGGGCGCATAACCTGCTCACTTACCGCCAACCTTTCAGCCTGTTTCAGCGGCGCGCCGCCCTCGCGCTGCAATACCAGTTCAAAGACGGCGACGAACGGCAAGCGCCGGGCAAACAAAACGGCAACGGTTTCGGGGTCTCGTTCCGTTATGCGCTGACGCCGACGCTCAGCCTCATCGCCGCCGCCTCGGCGTCTCAAACCACGCAGCGGCAGCAACACGCCGCCGGTTATCGCCGGCGCATCGACACGCTGGCCGAAGGGGTTCTCTATGCGTCGAAAAAAATCTATCTTGCGGCCGTGTTCACCCAAAGCGACAACGCCATCAGCCCGCAACAAACCGCTAACCGCGGCTCGGCGTCAAGTTATGAAGCGCTCGCCAAATATCGGCTGACGGACCATATTCAACCCAACATCGGCTATACCCGCTTGATACAGGCCCGGGCAGGCCGGAACACGGACTTATTGAACTATGAGGAGTTGGGGGTCACCTGGTTGCTCAACGGCAATATGCAGGTGTTCATTAACTATGAATTCAATAACCTTTCGCAGCACACGCCCGGCGTCGATGCGTCGGACAAGCTCGATATGGGCATCAGCTATCATTGGTGATCCGCTCTCCCGCAGCCAATAAAAAGCCCCGCCCGGTAAGGGGCGAGGCTCGCGACGCGTTGAGTCTTTAGCTGTTCACGAACGCCAGCAGATCGGCGTTGACCTGATCGGCATGGGTGGTCGGGATGCCGTGCGGCGCGCCCTTATAGGTATGGAGCGTGCCGTTTTGCACCAGCTTGGCCGACAGCACGCCGGAGTCCTGATAAGGCACCACCTGATCGTCGTCGCCGTGGATCACCAGCACCGGAATGGCAATCTTCTTGAGATCCTCGGTGAAATCGGTCTGCGAGAAGGCGACAATGCCGTCGTAGTGCGCCTTGGCGCCGCCCATCATGCCCTGGCGCCACCAGTTCCAGATAATGGCCTCAGAGGGTTTGGCGCCCGGGCGGTTATAGCCGTAGAACGGGCCGGCCGGCACGTCGTAATAGAACTGCGCCCGGTTGGCGGCCAGCTGCGCCTGGAAATCATCGAACACCGCTTTGGGGGTGCCCTGCGGATTGGCGTCGGTTTTTACCATCAGCGGCGGCACCGCGCTGATCAGCACCGCTTTGGACACCTTGTCCTCGCCGTGGCGCACGATATAGCGCACCACTTCGCCGCCGCCCGTCGAGTGGCCCACGTGCATCGCGCCCTGCACGCCGAGGTGTCTTACCACCGCGGCGACGTCATCGGCGTAGTGGTCCATGTCGTGCCCTTCCGACACCTGGCTGGAGCGGCCGTGGCCGCGGCGATCGTGCGCCACCACGCGGAATCCTTTGTTCACGAAGAACAGCATCTGGGCATCCCAGTCGTCGCTGGACAGCGGCCAGCCGTGGTGGAAGTAGATAACCTTGCCGTTTTTGGGGCCCCAATCCTTGTAGAAAATCTCGACGCCATCGCTGGTCGTTACATAACCCATGTCGTTTCTCCCATTTACACTATGGTTAAAAAAGAAGGTTTATACTGCGCGCGGCGCCGGGATCTCTGGCTCCCTCATCCCGGTTGGCCGACGATCTTGCGTTGATCGTTTAACGAGTATAGGTTTAAAGCTCACTTTAAGGTCAAACAGGGTTCGGCAAACCGCATTCCCGCGTTCACTCGGCATCAGGAGAATTCACGTGCAGGGAGATGACACCGTCACGACGATGGAGCAACGGCTTGCCGCCCAGCGCCATGCCTTCCTGCGCGACGGCGAACCGACGATCGCTCAGCGTAAAGCCGCCCTGCGCCGCCTGCGGAGCGCCATTTTGGCCGAGCGCGGCGCGCTGACGGCGGCCGTCAGCGCAGACTTCGGCCACCGCTCGCCATACGAAACCGACATTCTGGAGATCCTGGTTACCGTGCAGGCGATCGATTATCTGCTGCGCCACCTGAAGCGCTTTATGCAGCCGGAACGCCGCCACGTCGCCCTGCCGTACCAGGCCGGGCGCGCCTATGTGCAATACCAACCTAAAGGCGTGATTGGCATCATGGCGCCGTGGAACTACCCCTTCTCGTTGACCTTCATCCCGCTGGCCACCGCTCTGGCCGCCGGCAACCGCGTGATGCTGAAACCTTCGGAGCTCACGCCGCGCACCAGCCAACTCATCGAAACCATGCTGGCGGCGCTGTTTCCCGCCGATGAGGTCACTGTGGTGACCGGCGGGCCGGACGTCGGGGCCGGGTTCAGCGCACTGGCGTTCGATCACCTGGTGTTCACCGGCAGCACGGCGATCGGCCGCCAGATCATGCAGGCGGCCGGTAAAAATCTGGTGCCCTTGACGCTCGAGCTGGGCGGCAAAAGCCCTGCCGTTGTGGCGCTTGGCGCGCTCACCGCCAGAACCGTTAACAGCCTGGCGTTCGGCAAGCTGTCGAACGCGGGCCAAACCTGCATCGCACCCGATTACCTGTTGATCCATCAGGACGATGTGGAAAACTTCATCGCGCTCTACGACGCGGCGGTCAAAGCGTTTTACCCTGACGGGCCGACGAGCCATGACTACGGCGCCATCATCAACGACAGGCACTACCAGCGTTTGCAGGATCTGCTCACCGACGCCCAGGCGCGGGGCGCGCGGATCGTTCCGGTGGGCCACCGCCCGGACTCGGCGGCGGAACGGCCGAAAACCCTCGCCCCCACGCTGATCGTCGGCGCCCCCGACGACAGCCGGATCATGCAAGAGGAGATCTTCGGGCCGCTGCTGCCGATACGCACCTACGCCGCCTTTGATGAAGCGATCGACGTTATCAACGCCGGGCCGCGCCCGCTGGCGCTGTACTACTTTGGCCCAGGCGGCCCCCTGCAGGACAGGCTGCTGGCGCGCACCACCTCCGGCAACGTCAGCGTCAACGCCACCCTGCTGCATTTTGCCCAGGACGATCTGCCGTTCGGCGGCATCGGCCCCAGCGGCATGGGCGCCTGTCACGGCATTGAAGGATTCCGGGCGCTGAGCCACGCCAAGGGCGTCTTCATCCAAAGCCGCTGGCACTTCACCGATCTGCTGCGCGCACCGTTCGGCAAGCTGGCAGACGCGGTGCTCAAGGTGATGCTGCGGCGTCGATAAGGCGGCGTGCTGACTATCAATAACACACCCATAAATCGCCGCAAGCTATCGCAATATTCACTCATTCCTATTTTATCTCTCCGCCGCCGCTGACTAAGCTTAGCCATGAGTCGCCCTGTGCCCGTTAGCGGCCGGGGCGATGTGATTCCATTGAGTTCAGTTATTTAGCGCAACACCCGACGCAAGCCTGACCCGCATGCCTTGTTAACCGCTCCACGCCCGGCGGCTGGAGCACCTTTACGGAAGCAGAGAGCGCATTATGACAACTGAAAGCAAATGCCCGTTTTCGGGCGGCAAGCAGCCCGCACCGCAAGACGGCCCCACCAATCAGGATTGGTGGCCTAATCAGCTCAGCCTGAAACCGCTGCATCAGCACTCCCCCCTGTCCGATCCGATGGACAAAGACTTCAACTACGCCGATGCCTTCAACAGCCTCGATCTGGCGGCGGTCAAACAGGATCTGCACGCCCTGATGACCGACTCGCAGGCATGGTGGCCGGCGGACTTCGGCCATTACGGCGGCCTGTTCATCCGCATGGCCTGGCACAGTGCCGGCACCTACCGCATCGGCGACGGCCGCGGCGGCGCGGGCGAAGGCCAGCAGCGCTTCGCCCCGCTCAACAGCTGGCCGGACAACGTCAGCCTCGACAAGGCGCGCCGCCTGCTGTGGCCAATCAAACAGAAATACGGCCGCAATATCTCCTGGGCCGACCTGATTATCCTGACCGGCAACGTGGCGCTGGAATCGATGGGCTTCAAAACCTTCGGCTATGCCGGCGGCCGCGCCGACACCTGGGAGCCGGACGACGTCTACTGGGGTTCGGAGAAGATCTGGCTGGAGCTGAGCGGCGGGCCAAACAGCCGCTACTCGGGCGACCGTGACCTGGAAGACCCGCTGGCGGCGGTGCAGATGGGCCTGATCTACGTCAACCCGGAAGGCCCGGACGGCAACCCCGATCCGGTGGCCGCCGCGCGCGACATCCGTGAAACCTTCGCCCGCATGGCGATGAACGACGAAGAAACCGTGGCGTTGATCGCCGGCGGCCACACCTTCGGCAAGACCCACGGCGCCGGCCCGGCGTCTAACGTCGGCGCCGATCCTGAAGCGGCCGGGCTGGAGTCGCAGGGCCTCGGCTGGCACAGCACCTTCGGCACCGGCGTCGGCAAAGACGCCATCACCAGCGGCCTGGAAGTCACCTGGACCACCACCCCAACCCAGTGGAACCACGACTTCTTCCGCCACCTGTTCGAATACGAATGGGAGCTGAGCCAAAGCCCGGCCGGCGCGCATCAGTGGGTGGCGAAAGACATCGGTGAAACCATTCCCGACGCCTTCGATCCGAACAAAAAACGCCGCCCGACCATGCTGACCACCGATCTGTCGCTGCGCTTCGATCCGGCCTACGAGAAGATTTCGCGCCGCTTCTATGAGCACCCGGAGGAGCTGGCCGACGCCTTCGCCCGCGCCTGGTTCAAGCTGACCCACCGCGACATGGGGCCGCGCCCTCGCTACCTCGGCCCGGAAGTGCCGCAGGAAGAGCTGATTTGGCAGGATCCGATCCCGGCGGTCGATCATCCGCTGATCGACGAGCAGGATATCGCCGCGCTGAAAAACGCCGTGCTGGCTTCCGGCCTGCCGGTGTCGGCGCTGGTCTCCACCGCCTGGGCTTCCGCTTCGAGCTTCCGCGGTTCCGACAAACGCGGCGGCGCCAACGGCGCGCGCATTCGCCTGGCGCCGCAAAAAGACTGGGCGGTCAACCAGCCTGCGCAGCTCGCCGCGACGCTGGCCAAGCTGGAGAGCATCCAACGCACCTTCAACGATGCGCAGACCGGCGGCAAGCGCGTCTCTCTGGCGGATTTAATCGTGCTGGCCGGCGCCGCGGGCGTGGAACAGGCGGCGAAGAACGCCGGTTTGGCCCTGACGGTGCCGTTCGCGCCGGGCCGCATGGACGCTTCGCAGGAGCAGACCGACGTGGACTCTTTCGAAGCGATGGAGCCGCTCGCCGACGGATTCCGCAACTTCCTGAAGGGCAAATACCGCGTGCCGGCCGAAACGCTGCTGGTCGACAAGGCGCAGCTGCTGACCCTGACCGCACCGGAAATGACGGTGCTGGTCGGCGGGCTGCGGGTGCTCGGCGCCAACGTCGGCGGCACGCAGCACGGCGTGTTCACCCAGCGGCCGCAGGCACTGACCAACGACTTCTTCGTCAACCTGCTCGACATGGGCACCACCTGGCACCCGGTCGGTGAAGACGGCCTGTTCGAAGGGCGCGATCGCCGCAGCGGCGCGGTCAAGTGGACCGGCAGCCGCGTCGATCTGGTGTTCGGTTCGCACGCGCAGCTGCGCGCGCTGGCCGAAGTCTACGGCAGCGCCGACGCGCAGGAGAAGTTCGCCCACGACTTCGTCGCCGCCTGGAACAAAGTGATGAACCTCGATCGTTTCGATCTGGCGTAAACACCCCGCAACGGCCTGCTTCGGCAGGCCGTTTTTCCTCCCGAGATCAACACCGCCTCCGCTCAACGCCAGCCGCAGCGCCCGTCGTTATATTTCATTTTTCCGCTTATTCGTATTTACTCAACAAGTCATATAAAAATTTGATGGGCGGCAATTCTTTTAATGCTGTATTTATATTTAGACGGCAATGAAGACCGTAAACTCAGCTGGCTAATGCGATATATCCCATCCAGGAGAACACCGTTATGGATTATCCTCGATTCACCTCAATATGCGCCAAGGCGGGCCTTATTCTCATCGCCGCCCCTTAGCGGCTGCGGGCCCGGCCGCCAAAGGCGCCCACCGTTTTTATGCCAATAAAAAGAGGTTCTGCACCTGGGTGATATTTTCCTAGGCGCCAGACGCTCGCCCTTATTTAATGCTTCACCCCGCGCACTGCGCTTTTCTTTTTTATTTTTCAACCGACGGGAAAGGTCATAGGGAATCACACTTTACTCAGGAAAATAACCGCTACCTGGAGGTCATCATGCAACATATTATCGGTATTTCTTCTCGTCGGCTGAGGATATCGGCCCTTGCGCTGCTGCTCCCGGCAATGTCCTGGGCGGCCGATACGGCGTCTCTCGCCGTAGGGCCGCAATATGACACCACCCATGTTTACGTCGAACGCGGCAAGATGGATGCCTTTGTCGACAGTATTCTGAAAACCTTCGGCGGTACCAGCACCGAACGCGTGCTGGTCAACGTCACGCCCACGCCGAGCGAAACTTACTCCCAGCTGATACTGACGCCGGCCGGCAGCTTCTCGGTGTTCGATTTCAAAACGCCGATCCCGCACCCGTTCGGCACCGAGCGCAACGGTTTTCTGGTCAGGGATATGGACGCCGCCATCCGCCAAGCCAGGGCCGCCGGCGCCGATGTGCAGGTTGCGCCTTTCGACGATCCGATCGGCCGCGACGCGGTGATCCAGTGGCCCGGCGGCGTTAACATGCAGCTCTATTGGCACACCAAGGCGCCTAATTACAAGCCTCTGCTGAGCGTGCCGGAAAACCGCCTGTATCTCTCCGCCTACCGCGTCAACGATTTCCTGAAAAGCTACCAGGCGTTCTCGCACGGCAAGGTCGTGAGCGACGAACAGGTCAGCGACACGGCGATCGGCCGCAGCGACAACGGCAAGATCCGCCAGATCGAATTGGACTCCCGCTTCGGCAAAACGCGCATTTTCGTCACCGACGGGCATCTGCCTTATCCGTTCGGCCATGAGCGCACCGGCTATGGCGTCGACGATCTGCCGGCCACGCTGGCCAAAGCGACGGCCAGCGGCGCGCAGGTGCTGTGGCGTTCGACGGCGGCGGAGCGCCGCACCTCGGCGCTGGTGCGTTTCCCCGGCGGCTACATCGCCGAAATTCACCAGGCAGCTAAATAAACCCAAGGCGCGCTGCGGCGCGCTTTTTTCTTCGGATATCCATGATGAAACGCACGCTTCCCGCACTGTTGCTGTTCTCCACGCTCCCTGCCCTGGCGGCGGAGCCCGCCGCGTCCCCCTGGAAAAACATCCCGTTGGGCGATACGGCCACCCTGTCTTTCGACGGTTCACTGCGCGAGCGCTATGAATGGACGGATCAACGGGATCTGAGCGGCGGACGCGACGATACCTTCATGCAGCGCCTGCTGATTGGCGCACGCCTCGACTATGGCGACAACTTTGGCGCCTATGTTCAGTTGGGATCGTCACTGGCCACGCCGCGCGATCGCGGGCGCAAGCCGACCGACGAAGATCATGCCTATCTCGGCCAAGGCTATGTGGACTTAAAACTGCCCACCGCCTACGGCCTCGGCACCCTGCGGGTCGGCCGCCAGGAGATTGCGCTGGGTTCGCTACACCTGATGGGCACCCGCGACGGCCCCAACGTGCGCCGTTCTTTCGACGCCGTCCGCGCCAGCTGGGCCAAGGATAAAAACCGCCTCGACGCCTTTATCGGCCATCCCGTCACCCTTAAAACCGGCAGTTTCGACGACGATACCGACAACAGCCAAAAGGTGTGGGGGCTGTACGGCACCACGCCGCTGGCCGCGCTGGCTTCCGCGCTCGATCTCTACACCTTCGGCTTTGAGGATAACGATGCCCACTACGCGCAGCTCAGCGGGCAAGAGCGGCGTTATACCGTCGGCGCGCGCATTTTCGGCGCGGCGCAGGGATTCGACTGGGACAACGAGGCCGCCTGGCAGTTCGGCAGCGCAGAACAGCGTGACATCCGCGCCTGGTCGGCGTCGGCGCACGCCGGGTATACGGTGAGCGACTGGCGCTGGCAACCGCGCTTCGGCGGCAAGATTGGCATCGCCAGCGGCGATAAAAACGGTCACGATGGGCAGCTCAATACCTTTAACGCCATGTACCCCAAGCTGCCCTACCTGACCGAGAACGGGCTGGTGGCGCCGGCTAACCTGATCGCCATCCACCCTTCGGTCACGATTACGCCGTGGCAAACCCTGTCCATCGATTTCAGCTGGGACGCGCTATGGCGGCAACGCCGCGAGGATGCCTTCTACCTCGGGCCGATGCGCCCGGTGAAAGGCAGCGAGCAGGGCTCGCGCTTTATCGGCAATCAGTATCAGGTCGAAACCACCTGGACGCCACGCAGCGATCTCCAGTTCAAAGTGGCCTATGTCTACTTCGACGTCAGCAACAGCCTGCAGCAGCATGCCGGGCTGAAAAACATGAACTTCGTGCTGGCGCAGGGAACCTACTGTTTTTAAGTATCAGGCAAGTTAATCGGTGTACGCGAGTGTCCTTAATAATCCCGTACTCAATTAATGACGATCGCCAGCGTGTAGCCGCCTATATGCATTGCAGCGATGGCGGCTACTCGCCGCCATTCACAGATAAAAACTAATGAAAAGCAAAAAGATAAATCAGTCACGTAAACTTCGCGAGCCAATTACAGGGTAATATTAAATAAATATTTAATTCCACCTAGTTATTTAAGCACGCCTTTTACGCATATCTTATGTAAAAGATTCATATAAGAATAACTCATTAATAAAATAATTTTGCCTATACTGCTTTCAGCCAACCATTGCGCGCCATTAATTCCTCACCGTGATTAATGATAAGGACATATCCCGCTTGAACGCAATATTCAAGCCAGATCAAGGAGGCAAACTAATGATAACCCACTAATTACCCCTATTTTCAAACCTGTGTACGAGCATATAGAGCGTTAGGTGCAATATTGTCAACGTCCAAAGGAGTTTGATATGTCATTAGCTACCGATAAAATCTCAGATTATTTAACCGATTATGAAAGAGTCGATCGCGAGGGAAGCAGCAAACCGTCATACGCCACAGAGGAGGTTTCAGATCTGTTGCTGAGGAGCCATTATTCCGCCAATGGCAAAGGCGTGACCGACCATGCGGCAGCATTAACCTACTCTTTCCCCGTGTATACCGACAGCGATAAGCCAGGATCCGCACAGCTTACCGCCGCCCAACAGGCCCAAACCAAGCTTTCATTGCAGTCCTGGTCGGACGTGGCCAATATCACCTTCACCGAGGTCAAAGGCACCGATGCCAAAAGCGCTGATATAAAGTTTGGTTTTTATAAGGCGGCCAGCGGGGGCAATTACACCTCCTATGAAAGTACGCAAAACGACCTTAAAAGCACCATCTGGATCAGCGGCAACAAAGGCTACGACGCTTCGAATCCGCAGACCAATAACTATGCCAGGGATACGCTCACCCATGAAATAGGGCATGCGCTCGGGCTCTCCCACCCCGGAAACTATGATGCCTCCAACGCGACTTACCCCACCTACACCAACTCGGCGAAGTATTATGAAGACGATCATCAATATTCTTTAATGAGCTATTTTAGCGAGCAATACACCAGCGCTGACTATAAAGGCGTTTGGCCATCGGGGCCGCAGCTGGATGATATTACCGCCATACAGAAACTGTACGGCGCGAATACCACCACGCGCACCGGCGATACCACCTATGGTTTCAACTCGAATACGGACAGAGACTTTTTGAGCGTTAAGACGTCCACGGACAAAATCGTGGCGGCTATCTGGGATGCCGGCGGCAATGACACGCTGGATTTTTCAGGCTACAGCCAGGATCAGCGAATCAACATTAACGAAGGCGCATTCTCAGATGTGGGCGGCTTGAAGGCGAATATCGCCATCGCCTACGGCGCGCAGATTGAAAATATCATCGGCGGCAGCGGCGCCGACATTTTAGTGGGCAACGCACTGAACAATACGCTAAAAGGCGGTGCAGGCAACGACATCATTTACGGTGCCGGCGGCGCCGATCAGCTCTGGGGCAATGCAGGCGCGGACACCTTTGTCTTCCGCGCAGTCGGCGACAGCCAAGCCGCCGCACCGGACTGGATCCGTGATTTCCAGACGGCGGTGGATAAAATCGATCTCTCGTGGATCAACCAGACGGCTAAGGCAGAAGGGAGCGAGTTGCACTTCGTGAATAGTTTAAGCGGCTCGTTGTATGAAGCGGCGCTGAATTATGACGCGCAGCAGAATGTCACCGATCTGGCCATCAATCTCTCCGGCAATCAATTGCCTGATTTCCTGGTTAAAATCGTTGGGCAGGTCGACGCCTCCGCCGATATTCTCGTCTAGCCAAGACAAACCCGCAGTCCGGCGCGAACGCCGGGCTGTTCATCTCTTTTCAGGCCTGCCGCTGGCGTTTTATGCGCGGTTCCCACATCCATCGCCAAAGCAGTAAATGGGTGTGGGGAGCAACGGAACAACAAACACACTTAAGCAGTCAATTTAAATGACCATTGGTCTATAAATTAATAAGTTATCACGTCATCGCCAGAAATCATCCGTTCTACTTTCTTGTCTCATCCACCACACAACAAACGATTGTCATTATCATTTGATATTTATTCTTGATGCTCACAAACTACTGTTCATACATACAGATTTCGTACTTTTTTTAACCATCTTCGCCTTAAATGCGCAGCGTCGTTAACTGTCTTTAAGGCGTTACCATGCGCCATTTCCATGGCAGGAACTTATTAATAAACTGAGGAATTATCATGGCTGAACAAAAGAAAAATGCCCAGGTACAGAGTGGCGTCAACGACGACATCACCGAACTTAAATCACTCACCACCCTTCGCAAACGGGTCATCAGCGACGATGAAATCGTCTCAAAATCTGCCAACGGCTTTCGACTGGCCAACGGCAACACCGGCGTGATGTTGCGTAACGATGGCAAAGATTTTTATGCCCTGACCACACCAAACGGGCAGGCCCAGGACGGGCAGTGGAACACGCTGCGCCCCTTCTCGTTCAATCTGGTTTCCGGTCGGGTGGCTCTGCGCAACGGCGTAGATATCTCCGGCGGGGCGATGGTGTCGCATAATGCCGGCATCTCCACCGCGACCACCGGTCCAGCCCCACTTATTAATGGGCAGGTCTATGATGCGGCTGCCGTACATACCGACTTCACCAGCGGTAACGTCACTACGGCCATGTTGATGGGGTCACGCGTGGTCGCCGGCAAAGAGGATTATGGCCTGCTCTCTTACCGCGACTGGCAGGGAAACTGGAATGAACTCCGGGTCAAACCCAATGCCGAGCTGTCTGTTGGGCAACTGACCAAACGCAACGCTCACGGATGGTTCACTGCAAGCCCGCCTGAGAATGTCGATAAATCGCAGGAATCCCTCACCAACGGGCTTTATTTACCTAATCCAGGTAACAAACACGTAAAAATTTATCATCACGACCATGTGAAGTACAACGAGCTGGTCATTAACGTGAGTGACGGTAATAAAAATAGCTGGTTCGTTTTCAAAGAAGACGGCTATGCCGTCACCGGCGGCGGGTGGAACATCAGCTCTGACGTCCGTATGAAAACGGAAATAACCCCAATCGACGGCGCCCTGGACAGGCTGGCCAACATCGGCGGCTACACCTACCTCAAACAGGGCGTGCCGGAAGCCGGCGTGATTGCACAGGAAGTGGAAGAAATTCTCCCCCAATCCGTTGCCCAGACCGAGCTGAAACTCAATGACGGCAGCGTACTGAAAGATGCCCGCAGCATCAATATCAACGGCATAGTGGCGTTGCTGGTTGAGGCGCTTAAGGAAGAACGCTCACTGCGCGAAGCAGAACGAGAGGCTTTTGAAAGACGACTGGCAGCCTTGGAAAAAGGCATTGAGCGCGCCTGATTAACAATATTGGGGGGGTTAGCACTGAATGCCTCTCAGCGCCTTTACAGGTGAGTACCACGCGTACAACACGATGACGGAAAGGAACTCAATTATGAATGGATTTAATTACGGTGATGGTAAAGGAAGGGAGCGTCAAGGCGGTGTAAATGCAAAAGCTGCTTCCCGGTTCGATAATGTCTGCGTTATTCGCAGCTCGGCATCGCGTTGATTACATCGTTCTATTTGAAGAGGGATCGGATTATGACACGATATGAAGATACAACGCAGTATGAACGCGATGTAATGACTTCAATGGGATACAACTGGAATGGACATGGGTGGCAACGAGGGTTTGACTTATCAGATAGCAATATGGTTGTAGAAGCATGGGTTGGCGAGGGTTTACCTGATAGACAGAAGGAATTGAGTAATATTACCCATATCTGGGATCAAAAAATTTCCGATATTAATAAACCGATAAGTGCTTTTGATCCTGACGATGATGATATCACGCCATTCAGTAATGAAGCAAAAGAGAGTTATCGTGAGGATTCGGATAAAGCCATTCAGTTTTACGCTAATAAAGTCAATGAAGCTGACAACAAAATTAAAGAAATTCAAAAGGATATTGATGCATTAAGCAAGAAAGCTGAAAGCAGTCAACTTAGTGAATTCGAGAAAGCAAACCTAAAAGCAATTATTAGTAAGTTAAAGGTAAGCAAAGAACGTCTTACCATTCTTCGAAACGAAGCTAATAAGAGAAAAGTACATCAGGAATATTTAAAGCTGAATAATGAAAGCTGGTTCTTCTCTAGAGAAAAACCTACGCCCTGGGTTAGGGAGCAGCAATCATTGACCAGAAAAGAGATGGGTAACAAACTGGAAGAGGAGAAGAGAATACAATTAGAAATTGACGCAGCTAAACAAAATATTGAACATTTAGAAAGTGAACTGCGCGAGAAGGAAGAGGAGGTCCGCAAAGCTGAGGAAGCTCGCAAGGCAGAGGAAGCCCGTCGAGCGGAAGCAGCCCGCAAAGCCGAAGAGGCCCGTAAGGCAGAGGAAGCCCGCAAGGCTGAAGCAGCACGGAAAGCGCTGTTCGCCAAAGCCGGCGTACTGGACGCCCCGGTCTATACACCCGGCATGAAAAAAGCGGCCAATGCCGCGATGGCCACGGCCGGGGTCATGGTGCTCAACCGCGCGGGCGGTATGGTACAATTATCGACATGGATCAACAGCGTGATGACCAGCGCCAGTGAGCTGGCCGGCTGGGTATCCGGTGGAGTGTGGCGCGGCGCCGTCGAAGTTTCCCGGGTTGTCACGCTCAGTGCGGTAGCTCCGGCAGTCGGCGCCTTCGTTTTCGGATTCTGGCCGGGGAAAGCCGGTGAAAGTCAGAGCGATATTGATAAATTGCTGGGTCGTGATTTGACACAGATGTTTACCGTTCCGGCCAGCCTGGTTGCCGCAGGGAAAACACAGATTCAGCCGGAAATGACCACGGTCAATTTGCCGGTGCGCGGGTTTATTCGCCGGGGGAATAACGGTCAGCAAGAGGTAATACTGGTCAAAACAGGAACGAGCGGCGTCTCCGCTACCGTGCCGGTGTATCGGCCGGTGCGCGATGAAAAAACCGGCCTGGACCGGATCACCTTGCCGGCGGTGGCCGGTGCGCCGGGGCGAACCATTTTGATAAACCCGGGCGCTGCCCCGTCGGGGCCGTGGCATACCGGCAATCCTGCGCCTGCAGCGCCGGTAACGCCGGTGCATACCGGTACGGAGATAAAGCAGGCCGACAGTATCGTCACGACGACGTTCCCTGCAGATGACATGCCACTGCAGGATTTTATCTACTGGCAGCCTGATGCAACGGGGACCGGCGTTGAGCCTGTCTATGTCATGCTCAGTGGTATCTATGGTGAAACCAACGCTAAAGGACAATACAGTGGTCGCGACTACAACACGGACAAGGCCGGTGGCCCAATTCAGAATCTGGACTGGAAAACTGCCACCATTGACCGCGCCGGCGTGGACAAGGTGAAGCTGCATACCGGGCGGTTTGGAGAATCTCCCGATAACAAGGTGATGATTGACCGCCTGGAAAAAATCCTGAAGGGAGAAGTACAGCCCACCGATACCGACAAGCGTTTTTACACCCACGAACTCAGGGAATTGGAGCGTTATAGAGCAGTTGGTGTTCCTGATGGAATATCACCTGATGACGATGGTGCTACGTGGAATAACACTCATACGGCGACGTTGGAAGATTACAAATTAAGTAGCGATCGCTCTCTATTATATACACCAGAAGCATTAAAAGCTGGTGATGAATAAATCCAGAGGCTATATATGATTGATTTTAAACCTATGTTTGAAAATGAACAAATCCGAGACATAGTTTTATTCTTGTCGGGACGAAAAGAAAACGGGATATCTCATCCTCAATTAGATGGGTATTGCACTATGTATGGTAATAAACGTATATCAAACATTGAACTGATTTCATTAGTGAAAAGTATGCGAGAAAAAGGGGATGTATCATCTAATGGAAAAGGTGGCTATAAAAAAGGTCCAAACTGGAAAGAACCCGCATTCGTAACCGAGAAAAAATACGGTATTGAATAATTACCAGTGCCTTCCATAAGTGCGTTTTAAGCAGCGTCCAACAAACGAGCGTTTGTTGGACGTTTTCGTTGATGGCTAATTCCACGCCAGATTGGTTTTCAGTCGAGCCCAAGGTCAGAAAACGACGGTTTTGGCTCCGTTGCTCCCCCCAAATCGCGCATACGAGGTCACACCGCCTCCAGCTCCCTCGCCAGGGTGGCGACCAGCTCCGCCGCCGGCATCGGCCGCGCCAGGCCCACTCCCTGCCCGGCCCACAGCGACATAAACTCCCCGCGCCCGGCCTTGGCCGCCGCCTGGCGGATATCGCCGGTGAGCGCGTTCTGCACCGGATAAGGCAGGATCTGCGCCTCTTCCGCGCGCATCTGGCGCATGAAATCATTGACGATACCGCGCGCCGGGCGGCCGCTGAAGGCGCGCGTCAGGCGCGTGCTGTCATCGCCGGCGTTGCGCAGCGCCACCCGCCAGGCATCGGCGATGCCCGACTCCGGGCTGCACAGGAACGCGGTGCCCAGCTGCGCCGCCTGCGCGCCCAGCAAGCGCGCCGCCGCGATGCCGCGCCCGTTCATGATGCCGCCCGCGGCGATCACCGGGATCTTCACCGCCGCCACCACCTGCGGCAGCAGGGCCATCAGGCCGACGCAGGATTGCTCGATGTCGCCGAGGAAGGTCGGGCGGTGGCCGCCCGCCTCCGAGCCCGAGACGCAAACGAAGTCGGCACCCGCCTCTTCCCAGGCGCGGGCTTCCGCCACCGTGGTGGCGGTGCCGATCACCCGCGAGCCAGCCTTCTTGAACTGCGTGACCGTGGCGCGCGGCAGCACGCCGAAGGTGAAGCTGGCCACCGGCGGCGCCGCCTCCAGCAAGGCCGCGATCTGGTCACGGTTGTTTTCGGCGAATTGGGTGGGGATCGGCGGCTCGCTCAGCCCCAGCGCTTCGCGGAACGGCCGCAGCAGGTGCTGGGCGCGCTTAAGCTCGGCGAGATCCGGGTGCTGCTCATCGAGCAGAAACAGATTGATGTTGAACGGCGCGGTGGTCTGCGCGCGGATCTGCTGCACGCGTTCGAGGATCACCGCCGGTGAAAACAGCGCCGCCGCGCACGAGCCCAGCGCCCCGGCGTTGCTCACCGCCACCGCCAACGCCGGCGGCGACGCGCCGTTCATCGGCCCCTGAACGATCGGATAGCGCAGCCCAAGCTCGCGGGCAAAAGCAGAAGGTGCCGTCATCAATGTGTCTCCCTGTGCTGACTACATTCGTCTTACGGCGGCCGCGCCGCCGAACCGACCAAAAGCATAGCACCTTCTCACCGCCTGGCCGTGCAGTTAATGCTTCACCTGATGCCGGTCGAGCGACAGGAAGTGATGCACCACCGGTTTCTCCGGCCCTATGTGGAAGCGCAACGCCTCCTGCTGCAGATCGGCGTCGGCGTGCGACACCCGCTGGTGCTGCCGCAGGTGCTCCGCCCAGGACTCCACCAGGAACCACTCCATGATGCATTCCGGATCGCCGGTGTGCTCGGTAATGCCCCAGGCGTAAGCGCCGTCGCGGCGACGCGCCCGCTCCAGCATCAGCAGCGTGCGCAGGAACTGCGGCCGATCCTGTTCGCGGATGCGGTACTCCACCTGAATCATTACCGGGCCGCGATCGTTCTCGACCGGCGTGTTGACCAGCGGCTCCGGCCAATGGTTCGACGGCTGCAGATCGGCCTCGCCGGTCGGCAAGCGCAGGCGGTGGAACAGCAGCCCCGCCGCCAACAGGCCGACGCCGCCGACCAGCAGCGTGGCGGCCACGCCCAGCTCCTGCGCCACCAGCCCCCACAGCAGACTGCCTGCCGCCATCGCGCCGTTGAACACCATCAGGTAGATGGCCAGGCCGCGGCCGCGCACCCAGTTGGGCAGCACGCCCTGCGCCGCGCCGTTGAGCGTGGTCAGCGCAATGATCCAGCCGGCGCCCAGCACCAACAGCAGCACCACCGCCAGCCACTGCGGCGGCGCCAGCGACAGGGCCGCCATCACCACGGCGGTGAGCACCGCCGCCAGCAGCACCAGCCCGTCGGCATTCAGCCGCTGGCGCAGGCGCGGCAGCGCGATCGCCCCGAGGATCGCCCCGGCGCCTACCGCCCCCAGCAGCACGCCGTAAAAGCCGGCGCTGCCGCCCAGCATGCGGCGCGCCACCAGCGGCAGCAGCGCCCAGACCGAGCTGGAGAAGGCGAAGAACACCGCTGCCCGCAGCAGCACCACGTGCAGCTCACGGCTGGAACGGGCATAGCGCAGCCCGGCGCGGAAAGCGCCGAAGAAGTGTTCCGACAGGCCGCTGTCCTCGGCCTTCGGCCGCTTCCACCACAGCAGCGCCGCGATCACCAGCACATAGCTCATCACGTCCGCGCCGTAGGCCGCGCCGGCACCGAAGCTGGCCAGCAGCAGGCCGCCGGCCGCCGGGCCGATGGAGCGGGCGATGTTGATGCCGAGCGAGTTCAGCGCCACGGCGTTTTTCAGCTCGGTGCGCGGCACCAGCTCCGGCACGATCGCCTGCCAGGTCGGCCCCATCAGCGCCGCACCGATGCCGCCGACGAAGGTCAGCGCCAGCAGGTATTCCACCGTCAGCGCCCCGGTCTGCGACAGCACCAGCAGGCTGCCGCTGACGCAGGCCAGCAGAATTTGCACGAAGATCAGAAAGCGCCGCCGATCGAGGATGTCCGACAGTACCCCCGCCGGGATCGCCAGCAGGAACACCGGCAGCGTGGCGGCGGTCTGCATCAGCGCCACCGCCGAGGGGTTGCTCGACAGATCGGTGATCAGCCACGAGCTGGCGACGTCGCGCATAAAGCTGCCGACGTTGCCGAGCACCGTGGCGCCCCACAGCACCGCAAATAATGGGATTTTCAGCGGCGCGAAGCCGCCCGCCGCCGCCTTGTTTTCCGTCTGTTCAGCCATCCGTTCGCTCCTTCAAATCGTTAAATGCCACCAGCAACAGCGCGCCGGCCAGCCCGAGGTGTTCAAAAAATCCGTTCATCATCTGGCCGCGCTCCGCCCCGTCGAACTGCCAGAACGGATTGGCCATCAGCGTCGCCATCAGGGTAAAACCGGCCAGCGCCAACGCGCCGAGCCAGCGATAAAAGCCGCTCAGGATCAGCGCCGACGCCGCCAGTTCCAGCAGCGTCACCAGCACGGCGAACAGCGCCGCCGGCTGCAGGCCGAAGTGGGTCATCTCGGCAACCGCGCCTTCGACGTTCAGCGCCTTGACCAACCCGCCCTGGATGTAGGCGGCGCAAATGGCGAGCAGCAGCAGCCAGCGCACCGCGGGCGCATGCAGCCGCTGCGCGCAGCGGGCGGCGATAGCAGTCAGGTTCATCGCGCCCCCTTAGAACGGCGAATTCTGGATAAAGGCCAGCAGATCGGCGTTGAAGCGATCGGGATCGACCTGCGCCAAGCCGTGAGCGCCGCCGGCGTAAACGTTCAGCTCCGCCTGTTGCATAAGCTTAGCGGCTTTCAGCGCCGAGGCGCCGATCGGCACGATCTGATCGGCGTCGCCGTGCACCAGTAGCGTCGGCCTGTCGATCGCCAACAGATCGGCGGTGTAATCCACTTCGGAGAACGCGCTCACGCCGTCGTACTGCCCTTTCACGCCGCCCTGCATGGCCATCAGCCAGAAGTGGTCGATCAGCCCCGCATTGCTCTCCACCTCGTCGCAGTGGAAGCCGTAGAACGGCACCGCCAGATCTTTGAAGAACTGCGAGCGGTTGCCCGCCACCCCGCTGCGAATGCCGTCGAAGGCCGCCATGGGCGCGCCTTCCGGATTGGCCGGCGTTTGCAGCATCAGCGGCGGCACGGCGCCCACCAGCACCACCTTCGCCACCCGATCGCTGCCGTGGCGGCCGATGTAGCGCGCCACTTCGCCGCCGCCGATGGCGTGGCCGACCAGGATCAGATCGCGCAGATCCAGCGTTTCAATCAGCAGAGCCAGATCGTCGGCGTATTGGTTGATGTCATTGCCGTGCCAGGTCTGATCGGAACGGCCGTGGCCGCGGCGATCGTGGGCGATCACCCGGAACCCGCTCTGGCCGAAAAACAGCAGCTGGTTGTCCCAGGCGTCGGCGGACAGCGGCCAACCGTGGGAGAACAGGATCGGCTGGCCGCGGCCCCAATCCTTGTAGAAAATGCGCGCGCCATCGGGCGCGGTGAGGATGCTCATGACATGTTCCCCGCTCGGTATTGAATTGGATTTTGTACCGGGTAACAGTACGGCAGGCGCAAAAGCAGTGATAACGGAATAATTTTCGCATGATCGCGAGTTTTTTTGCTGAAGAGGCCGGCGTCGCCGCCGGCGCAAAACGTCAGATGTTTTCCAGATCGATGCCGCGCGTTTTTGGGCCGAACAGCCCGATCACCAGCATCACGATCAGCATGCTGGCGACGATAAACGCGATCACCCCCAGCGAGCCGCCGTACTGCAAGATAATGCCGATGATGATGCTGCTGAACACCGTCGACAGGCGGCTGAAGGAGTAGCAGAAACCGACGGCGCGGGCGCGGATGTGGGTCGGGAAGATCTCGGATTGATAGGAGTGGTAGCTGTAGGTCAGCCAGGCGTTGGACCAGGTGATGAAGAAGCCGCACAGGATCAGCCACAGCGGGTTGTTCTGCAGCGCGAACAGCGAGCCGAAGATCACCGTCACCAGGCAAGACAACACGATCTGCCACTTGTTCTCCATCTTGTCGGCGTAGAAGCTGCACAGCAGCGAGCCCAGCGGGTAGGCCAGCGTGATGAAGAAAGCGTACAGCAGGCTGTGGGTGACCGAAGCGCCCTTGCCCGACAGCAGCGCCGGCAGCCAGTTGCCGAAGCCGAAGAAGCCGATGGCCTGAAAGAAATTCATCACCACCAGCATCAGCGTGCGATCGCGGTACTGCGGCGCCCAGATATCGCGAAAGCGGCCGTGCAGCGGCGCCCCCTCGGCATCGTCAGCCGGGCGCGACGGGAAGTCCGTGGCCGCCACGCCGCAGCGCCGCTCCATATCCCGCATCACCTGCCGGGCCTGCGCATAGCGCCGCTGCTGCACCAGCCAGCGCGGCGACTCCGGCAGCCCCTTGCGCACCAGCCAAATCACCAGCGAAGCCAGCGCACCGGCGATCACCACGTAGCGCCAGCCGCTCAGGCCCCAAATCGTCTGCGGCACCAGCCACCAGGACATCAGCGCCACCGCCGGCACCGACAGGAACTGCACGAAGAACGCGAAGGCAAAAGCCCGGGTGCGCAGATGCGCGGGCACCCACTCCGTCAGGTAGGTATCGATGGTCACCAGCTCAATGCCGAGCCCGACGCCCACCAGAAAGCGCAGAAAGATCACCCACTCCGCCTGCTGTTGAAACGCCAGCAGCAGCGAGAAGGCGCCATACCAGATCAGGGCGAACATGAAGGTGGCGCGGCGGCCGAAGCGATCGGCGTACGGGCTCAGCAGGCTGGCGCCGACGAACAGGCCAAGAAAGGTGGCGGCGGCGAAGGCCGCCTGGTCCGACACGCCGAAGACCCCCTGTGCGCCGGTGTGGAAAATGCCGTCGGCGATAAGGCCGGTGCTGATATAGCCGGTCTGGAACAGATCGTAGAGTTCGAAAAAGCCGCCCAGCGACAGCAGAATGATAAAGCGCCACAGGCCGGCCGACGCGGGCAAGGCGTCGATTCTGGCCGCCAAATCCCGCGCATGGATCGGCGACGCCGCTACAGAGTCACTCACCGTTAACCTCGCATTAACATTTTTGATGACTTTCTATGCTAGCGAAGCGGCGTCGGAGTTAAATTTTTAATTAGCAGACTATGAAAAAAAGTTAAGCATAAAACGCTGCAGCAGCCTGTTTTATAGCAGGAAAATGCAACCTGGGATGCCGCAGCGGCATCCCGAATCGGTGGCTTAACGGCTGGGGTGCTGCTGCAGCCGTTCGCTGCGGTAGAAGCTCAGCAGGCACCAGCCGAGGGCGATCAGCGCCAGCGGCGCGGCGACGAAGCCGATGTTGCCCATGCCCAGATGCAGGCTCACCTGGTTGCCCAGCAGCGCCCCGCTGCCGATGCCGAAGTTGTACAGGCCGGAGAAGATCGCCATCGCCACGTCGGTGGCGTCCGGCGCCAGGCTCAGCACTTTGGCCTGCATCGACAGGCCGATGGCCATGATCGCCATGCCCCAGAAGATGCACAGCACGGTCAGGTGGCTTTCGCTGCCGGCGGCCGGCAACAGCAGCAGCAGGCTCAAGGCCAGCAGCGCGATGGCGCCGATAAAGAAGCCGGAAGGAAAACGCTCGCTGTAGCGGCTGAACAGCAGGCTGCCGACGATGCCGGCGGCGCCGAACAGCAGCAGCATCAGCGTGGTGAAGTTCTCCGACAGCCCGGCCACGGTCTGGATAAACGGCTCGATGTAGCTGTAGGCGGTGAAGTGCGCCGTCACCACGATGACGGTCAGCATGTACAGCGCCAGCAGCGCCGGGCGTTTGAACAGCAGCGGCACGCTGGCCAGCGAACCGGAGTGCTCGCTTTTCAGCACCGGCAGCAGGCGCCACAGCAGCACCAGCGCCAGGGTGGCGCACACCGCGATGCCGATAAAGGTCATGCGCCAGCCGAGCAGCTGCCCCACCACCCGCCCGAGCGGCAGCCCGAGCACCATCGCCAGCGCGGTGCCACCCGCCAGCAGGCTCAGCGCCTGGGCTTTCTTGCCCGGCGGCGCCACACGGATCGCCAGCGAGGCGGTGATCGACCAGAACACCGAGTGCGCCAGCGCCACGCCGCCGCGCGAGATGACCAGCGTGGTGAAGTTCCAGGCCACGGCGGTCAGCACGTGGCTGGCGATAAACAGCATGAACACGCCGATCAGCAGCTTGCGGCGCTCGATTTTGCTGGTCAGCAGCATGCACGCCAACGAGGCGGCGGCGACGATCCAGGCGTAGATGGTGATGATCAGGCCGACCTGTTCGGTTTGCATCGAGAAGCTGGCGGCGATGTCGCTCAGCAGACCGACCGGAATAAATTCGGTGGTGTTGAAGATAAAGGCCGAGACGGCGAGGATAACCACGCGCAACCAGGCGGTTGAGCGCGAAACGGGAGTGTGTTCCATGGTAAACAAAATCCGGACAGGTGCGGGCAAGTAGCGATATTTTAACCAACCGGCCCGCTAAATGCGATACGCGTCACACTTTAATTATGTGGTTTTTTTCGCCGCATTTCGACACATTCGCAGACACACGGTTGCACAAATGCTGTGCTAATCTCTTGAAGCGTACCAATTTTTCCTGCCGCTCTTCCCCTCCGGCCGCCGCAGACGACGCGCCGCGCCGAAGAACCGCGCGCAGTGTCCATTTGGCGTTTTCTGAGGCGAGGTCATTATGTCCGCGATTTATGATTGGTCCGTGCTCGCATTGCGCAATGTTTACGATCGCCGTATTCAGGGCAAGCCGGTGCTCGACAGCGCCGCGCTGTTCCCCGACGCCGAACGTTTCACCGCCCAATGGCGGCAGATCCGCGAGGAGGCGCTGACCGTCGCCCACGATCTGCACAATATTCCCCGTTTTCACGAGATCATGATCCAGCAGGAATCGATCTCCGCCAACGACGCGCGCGACTGGCGCATGTTCATCATGAAGGCCTACGGCCAGCCGATCGCCCGCAACCTGGCGCGCTGCCCGACGCTGGCAGCGCTGATCGCCTCGTCGCCGGACGTGCTGTCCGCCTCGCTCTCCTTCCTGGCGCCCGGTAAACAGGTGCCGCCCCACCGCGGGCCGTTCCGCGGCATTCTGCGCGGCTATCTGGTGCTGGACATGCCCAAACGCGCCGACGGGGTGCCGGCGGCGGTGCTGAAAGTGGACGGCCGCGAATACCGGCTGCACGAGGGGGAGTTCATGCTGTGGGACGATACCTTCGAACACGAGGTGTGGAACGACAGCGCGCAGGTGCGCACCGTGCTGCTGCTGGACATCCGCCGCCGCGACATGCCCGGCGGGCTGCGGCTGCTCTCCAGCGCCATCATCGCCCTGGTGCGGCTGAACGTGCGCTGGATGCAGCGCCAGTTCTGAGTCCGGCGCTCAGGCGACTAACCGTCCTGAGCGGTCGGGCATTGTTGCGCCAGCCACTGCTCGGCGGTGGTGGTGGCTATGCCCTGGCGCGCATTGAAGGTCTTCGCTTTATCCCAGGCCACGCCGTCGGGCCGGGCGAAAGCCAGCCGGTATTTGGCGCCGACGTCACGCGGATGGTTCAGCACCTCCTCCTGCAGCCGCTCTTTGTTCAACAGGACTCTGTTGACCTCAACGCCCCAGTGCGCCTGCATGACATCGGCAAGCTCGCGGTAGGTCAACGTGTCCCCGGCGATATAGACCACCTGGTTGCGAAACGCGGGCCGATGGAAAAAAATCGCGGCCGTCAGCCGGCCAATGTCCTCGGGGGTGGTCAGCGTCACCGCGTAACGCCAGTCGCCCAGCGCGCGCACCGTTTTGCTTGCCGCGTCCACCACGCCAAAGCCGGGGTCAAACAGGTAGCTGGTGAAAATGCCCGTGGAAACAATCACCCACTCCGTCGCACGCTGCGCACGCAGCAGATGGCGCACCTCGAGCTGTTCATCCCACACCTGTTGCCCGCTGCCTTTACCCACGACATCGTAATCTACGCCAAACTGCCACGGGAAATAGCGCGCCACGCCCGCCTGCAAGACGGCCTGGGTGATCTTTATCTGCGTGCCCGCCCCGCCGACAAAGCCGCTGCAGTTGATCACCGCGTCGAAGGAACGGAATAGCGCACTCAGCGCCTCCACGCTGTTTTGCTGCAGATCGCCTTCCACCACGGCGATGCCGAGCCGCGCCAGCGCATCCCGCCGCGCCCGATGCGGGCCGCTGACGGCGCGGGCGGCCTCCGGCCGCAGCAGCACGCTGATGTTTAAAGCGTGGTGTAACCGGGCCTGCCGGCTCATCGCGCGCAATACCGGCAGCCCCAGTTCACCGGCGCCGAGTATGAGCACGGTATTGATGGATGGATTTGTGGATTTCATTCTTGCCTCCTGTCTTGACACTGCGCCATCCTGACAGCTGACAAAAACGGGTTCAATTAGGTACACGCGTGATACCGGAGAGGAATATGACGAACGATCGGGAAGCGCTGCTGCAATTTTCGCAGGCGTTCTGTGAAGAATTGAGCAACGACGATGAAGGGTTGAAGCGTGAGATCCTCGCGCATGCGGGCAACCGTTGGTCGCTGGGGGTATTGCATATCCTGGGCACCCACGGGCCGCTGCGCCACGGCGAGATAGGCCGCCAATTAGCGGGCGTGACGCAGAGAATGCTGACGCGGACGCTGCGCCATCTCGAACGGGACGGGCTGATATCGCGCTGCGATTATCAGGAAAAGCTGCCCCGCGTGGTTTACACCATCACCGACGCGGGGAAAGAGATGCTGCTCAACATGCTGCCGCTCTGGTCGTGGATTATCGCCTCCGCCGACGCCTTCAGGGCGGCCCGCTCGCGCTACGATGAGCAAGAACGAAGCGCCGCCGGGGGATGAACGCGGGCCTCCCTGCCCAAGGGCGGCGCTCAGCCGCCGCCCAGATAGGCCTTTCTCACCTCCGGATCGTTCAACAGCTCTTGCCCGCTGCCGGTGAGGCGGATCTGGCCGTTGACCATCACATAGCCGCGATCGGACAGCTTCAGTGCATGGTTGGCGTTCTGCTCCACCAGAAACAGCGTCATGCCGCTGCGGGTCAGCTCGCGCAGCACGCCGAAGATCTGCCGCACCACGATCGGCGCCAGCCCCAGGCTCGGCTCGTCCAGCAGCAGCAGCTTCGGCCGGCTCATCAGCGCGCGGGCGATCGCCAGCATCTGCTGCTCGCCGCCGGACAGGGTCATCGCCCGCTGGTTGCGCCGCTCCTTGAGGCGCGGAAACAGCTCGAACATGCGCGGCAAATCCTCTTCCAGATAGCGATTGCCGACGGTGATGGTGCCCATCAGCAGGTTCTCCTCCACGCTCATGTCCGGAAAGATGCGCCGCCCCTCCGGCGCCTGCGCGATGCCGCCGGCCGCCACGTAGTGTGTGGAGCGGCGGCTGATGTCCTCGCCGCCAAACAGGATCTGCCCGCCGGCGATACGCGGCTGGCCGAAGATCGACATCAACAGCGTGGATTTGCCCGCGCCGTTGGCGCCGATCAGCGCCACCGTCTCCCCGGCGTTGACCTGCAGCGACACCTGGCGCAGCGCCTGGATCGGCCCGTAAAACACGTCCACTTCGCGAAATTCCAGCATCGCTTCGCTCATCCCGCCAGCTCCTCTTCGTCCGCGCCCAGGTAGGCGGCGATCACCGCCTCGTTGTGCTGGATCTCCTGCGGCGTGCCGCGGGCGATCACGTCGCCGTGATCGAGCACGATCACCCGATCGGAGATCTCCATCACCATGCCCATGTCATGCTCGATCAGCAGCACCGTGATGCCGTGATGCTGGCGCAGAAAACGGATGATGCGGCTCAGCGTGGCCGTTTCCACCGGGTTCAGCCCGGCGGCCGGCTCGTCGAGGCAGATCATCTCCGGCGCGGTGCACATGGCGCGCGCGATCTCCAGCCGCCGCTGCTGACCGTAGGACATCTCCCCCGCCAGCCGGTTGGCGCAGTCCACCAGATCCACCACCTCCAGCCAGTAGAAGGCGTGATCCAGCGCAGCGCTCTCCGCCCGGCGGTAGCCCGGCGTATTCAGCACCCCGGCGATCAGGTTGCGGTTGCTCTGCATGTGCTGCGCCACCAGCAGGTTCTCCACCACCGACATTTCCCGGAACAGGCGGATATTCTGGAAGGTGCGCGCCAGCCCGGCGCGGTTGACCAGGTGGGTGCCGCCGAACATCTTGTAATAGAGGCGCGAGCCGAGCCGCTTCGGGCGTATCCAGTCGCCGGCGCGAAACTTCTGCCCCAGCACCTGGATCACGTCGGTCGGCCGCTTGTGGGTATTGAGCAGGATCGCGCCGCCGCTGGCGCGGTAAAAGCCGGTCAGGCAGTTGAACACCGTGGTCTTGCCGGCGCCGTTGGGGCCAATCAGGGCGGTGATGGAGCCGCGCTCCACCTCCAGATTGACGTCGTTCAGCGCCTTGATGCCGCCAAAGCGCATCATTAGGTGCTCCACCCGCAAAATGGCGTCGCTCATGGCGCCACCCCCTTGCGTTCGGCGAAGCTGGCGCGGCTGATGCGCACCAGCCCGCGCGGCCGCCAGATCATCATCGCCACCATCAGCACGCCGAACAGCAGCACCCGGTATTCCGCGAAGCTGCGCAGCAGCTCCGGCGCCACCGTCAGCACGAAGGCCGCCAGCACCACGCCGAGGGTGGAGCCCATGCCGCCCAGCACCACGATCGCCAGGATCAGCGCCGATTCGAAGAAGGTGAACGAGGTCGGATTGACGAAGCCCTGATAGGTGGCGAAAAACACCCCCGCCAGCCCGGCGGTGGAGGCACCCAGCATAAACGCCGACAGCTTCACCAGCACGTGATTGAGCCCGAGGGAGCGGCAGGCGATCTCATCCTCGCGCAGCGCCTCCCAGGCGCGGCCGATCGGCATGCGCGTCAGCCGGTGCTTGATGTACAGCACCAGCAGCACCACCAAAAACAGCACCGCGTAAATGAAAATGAACTTGAGGTTGGGGTTGTAATCGATGCCGAGAAACTCGTGGATCGGCACCCCGCCGTCTTTGGCGCGGCGGCCGAACTCCAGGCCGAACACCGTCGGCGCCGGCACCGAGACGCCGTTCGGCCCGCCGGTGAGCGACATCCAGTTGTTCAGCACCAGCCGGATGATCTCCCCAAACCCCAGCGTGACGATCGCCAGGTAGTCGCCGTGCATGCGCAGCACCGGAAAGCCCAGCAGCGCGCCGGCCAGCGCCGCCATCAGCGCCCCCAGCGGCAGCATCGCCCAAAATCCCAGCCCGAGGTACTGATAGCCCAGCGCCAGCCCGTAGGCGCCGATGGCGTAAAACGCCACGTACCCCAGATCGAGCAGCCCCGCCAGGCCGACCACGATATTCAGCCCCAGGCCGAGCAGCACGTAGATCAGGCCGAGGATCGCCACCGTCAGCAGGTATTTGGTGGCGACGAAGGGAAACAGCAGCGCGATCGCCGCCATCAGCGGCAGGATCCAGCGCAGGTTGGATTTATAGCCCAGCGGCCGCACGTAAACGCCGTCGTTGCCGCCGTCGAAGCGCGCCAGCACCCTGCGCCCCGGCGCGGTTTGCAAGAACAGGCTCAGCAACAGCCGCCCGGCCATCACCGCGATGATAATCCACACCAGCCGGTGCGGCTCGAAGTTGAAGCTGTAGCCGTTCAGCACGATGCCGACGATCGGCCCGAACACGATCAGGGCGATCAGCCCGGCCAAGACGGCGTCCAGCAGGCTGCGTTTAACGTCCAGCCCGCCGTTGATCACGGATTGCGACATGGCGTTCTCCTTAAACCTTGGCGATCAGCGGCCGGCCAAGCAGGCCCTGCGGACGGAAGATCAGGATCGCCACCAGCAACCCGAAGGAGAACACGTCCTTGTAATCCGAGTTCACCATGCCGGCGAACTGCGCCTCCGCCACCCCGAGCAGCAGCCCGCCCAGCATGGCCCCCGGCAGCGAGCCGATGCCGCCCAGCACCGCGGCGGTGAAGGCCTTGATGCCGATGATAAAGCCGACGTAAAAATCGAAGGTGCCGTAGTTCATGGTGATCAGCACCCCGGCCAGCCCGGCCATGGCGGCGCCGATCACGAACACCAGCGAGATCACCCGATCGGTATTGATGCCGAGAATCGAAGCCATTTTGCGATCCTGCTGGGTGGCGCGGCAGATGCGCCCCAGCCGGGTGCGCTGAATGATGTAGGTGAGGATCGCCATGCCGAGCAGCGACGCCACCAGAATAAACACCTTGGTGTAAGTGATCTGCACCACGCCGCCGTCGAACTCCAGGCGGAACACGCCGCTCAGCAGCGTCGGGATGCCCTGCTGGCGCGGCCCCTGGCTTATCTGCGCGTAGTTTTGCAGGATTAACGACATGCCGATGGCGGAGATCAAGGGCGCCAGGCGGGTGGAGTTGCGCAGCGGCTTGTAGGCGATGCGCTCGATCACCCAGCCGTACACCCCGGTGATGACGATGGTGAACACCAGCGTGCCGAGGATCAGCAGCGGGAACGAGTGCAGCCCGAAGAACGACAGCAGCGCCAAGCCGATGGCGCACAGGTAGGCGGAGATCATGTACACCTCGCCGTGGGCGAAGTTGATCATGCCGATGATGCCGTAAACCATGGTGTAGCCGATGGCGATCAGGCCATACACTGCGCCAAGGGTCAGGCCGTTGATCAGCTGTTGCAGAAAGAATACATCCATAATGAGCAGTCTCGCCTGGTAAGGCCGCCAACGCAGTCCGACGCGGCCCAAAGGTCATCGCGGAACGGGCTCGCCTGAGCGGCGAGCCCGTCGGTCATAGGGTTACAACTTCAAGGTTCGGCCGTTTACAGCTGGTGATATTTGCCCTTGTCATCCCATTGGTAGACCACGTAGTCCGAGACCTTCAGGTCGCCCTTCTGGTCCCAGGCCTTCTTGCCCATCACGGTGTCGACGTCGTGCGACTTCAGCCATTCGGCGGCCTTGGCGCTGTCTTTGCCGCCAGTGGCGTTGAAGGCGGCGGCGATCGCCTGGATCGAGGCGTAGGAGTAGAGGGTGTACCCTTCCGGTTCAAAGCCGCTGGCGCGGAACTTGGCGATCACCGCCTTGCCTTCCGGGATCAGGCGCGGATCGTTGCCGAAGGTCATCAGCACGCCGTTGGTGTACTGCGGCCCGCCGGCGGCGGTCACCAGCTCTTCGGTCACCACGCAGTCGCCGGAGAAGAACTTGGCGGTCACGCCCTGCTCGCGCATCTGGCGCACCAGCGGCCCGGCTTCCGGATGGCAGCCGCCGAAGTAGACCACGTCCGGCTTGACCGAGGCGATCTTGGTCACCAGCGCGTTGAAGTCTTTCTCGCCGCGCGACAGCCCCTCATACAGCACTTCTTTGACTCCGCGCTTGTTCATCGCCGCCTTGGCGGCATCCGCCAGCCCCTGGCCGTAGGTGTCTTTATCGTGGATCACCGCGATGCGTTTGGCCTTCAGGGTATCCAGCATGTAGTTGGTGGCGATCGCGCCCTGCTGATCGTCGCGCCCGCACATGCGGAACATGGTCTTCATGCCGCGCTCGGTGATTTGCGGGTTGGTGGAGCCGGGGGTGATGGCGATGATGCCGGCCTCGTCATACACCTCGGAGGCGGGCATGGTGGAAGAGGAGCAGAAGTGGCCGACCACCGCCGAGACCTTGTCCTGATCCACCAGCCGGTTGGCCACCGCGACCGCCTGTTTCGGTTCGCAGGCGTCATCCCCCTGCACCAGCTTGATTTTTTCCCCTTTGATGCCGCCGGCGGCGTTGATGTCCGCCGCCGCCTGCGAAGCCCCGCGCCAATACTGATCGCCATAGGTGGCGTTCGGCCCGGAGAACGGCCCGGCGACGCCGATGACGATATCGGCCTGCGCGGAAAACGCCGTACCTAAACAACCGATGAGCAAAGCAGCGAGCGGACTTTTTATCAATTTCGATGACATTGTTATCTTCCTCAGCACTGTTGTAGCGAAACGCCCGGGGGCGCGGATCAGTCACTTTATGTGTAGACGGGGAAAATAATTTTCTTGAGAGCGCAGTCGCATTCCCCAAAAATGGGTAAGCAAAAATCCAGCCATTGTGACGACGAATACATATTGTTTGCTTATTCATCCTACATATCAGTGGCGGCGCGGCGTGTGGCGGGGATAACGGTGTCAGGGCCGTACGGCTAACGTGAGAGGGGGCATGAGAGGGAGAGTGGCCCTGCACCATCGCCGTGCAAGGGCTTGTGCAAGCGATGTGACAACGAGACAGGCGGGAAAAATCAGCGCCTGCCGGCGAAAGATGCCGAAAAACAGCGCAAGGTGCTCATTCCCTCAGCAAACGCACTTTTTTTGCAGTTTAGCGCTTTGACAAACCCCAGGCGCCCCGCTATTATTCGCCCCGTTCACACGATTCCTCTGTAGTTCAGTCGGTAGAACGGCGGACTGTTAATCCGTATGTCACTGGTTCGAGTCCAGTCAGAGGAGCCATATTTAGAGAAGCCCGCTCAGGGAAACCCGAGCGGGCTTTTTGCTTTGCATAACACGATGTCACTCATCCTATCGTTATTTATCTATTAATTTCCGTCCTTATTTTATTTCATTAGCGAAGCGCTCTTCATTAACACCGCGCCGTATTGGACAGAAATCCTTATTCAAGCTAGATGTATATTATACCGTCACGAACTGGCCGGCGACGCTCTGGACACCCTGTATCTCAGCAAAAGATTAAATAAAAAAATCAGTTATCTAAATAACTACGTGCTGAAATACGCTGGATAGACTCCCGCCTCCCTCTCTCGTTTTGGTCGTCAATGCTGTCGACAACGCTACTGTCGGGGGTGCGTTCATGAAAGGCTACGCGGAACTTGAAATCGTGTTTCAACGAAATTCACTCGATGAATTTCAAGCCAGTTTTCGACAGCGCTTTGACGAAAGCGAAAATATTACCCCTTTCATCCCGTTGGCATTAAATATCCACGACCCGACATTTTATTCCGGCAACCCGCAAAGAATGGGCCGATTATTATCGGACTCACTGTTTATGCCACCTGCGCTGCGTGATGCATTCACGTCCGCCCGGGCATTTTCCGGCCATCAACAAAGCCCGCTAAAAATACGCCTACTTATCGATTCAAACGCATCTATATTGCACAGCCTCCCTTGGGAAACGCTGGTTGACCCCTCCGATCCAGCCACGCATCTCTTACGCAGCAATCAGTGCGTTTTTTCACGCTATCTGGCGGCCCGAACTTACCGCCTGCCGATGTTGCGCCCTAAACAAGGTATTAAGGCACTATTGGCCATCGCCAATCCTCAGGACCTGTCGGAAACCTTTCCGTCCATCAACGTTCCTCATGAGCAGGAACTCGCTGAAAATGCCCTGCGTCATGTTCCGTTAGCCACGCTCACGCGGCGCGGAAGCGCGACGCTGCAGGCGATTATCGAAGGCATAAAAGAGGGAGCCGACATTCTCTATCTCATGTGCCACGGCATTGTCGGGCAGCAAGGTGCCGTATTGTGGTTGGAGGATGAGGCCGGGAATGCCGCCAGCGTCACAGGCGAAGATTTCGCCGCGCGTTTGGGCGCGCTGGAAAGAATTCCCAGCTTGGTCGTCCTATGCTCCTGCCAAAGCGCCGGTGCCGGCAATCCCGCACGCGACGCGCTGGTCGCCCTGGGCCCCATGTTGGCCAAAGAGGGCGTGCCGGCGGTACTTGCTATGCAGGGCAAACTGTCGATGTCAGCGGCAACGCAATTTATCCCGGAGTTTTTCAGACAGCTGGCGGAGCATGGTGAAGTCGATCGCGCGACCGCCGGTGCGCGGGCAAAAATCATGGACTCACCGGATTGGTGGATCCCGGTCGTTTTTACCCGGTTGAATAATGCGCGTATTTGGTATCCACCCGGATTCGGTGTTTCCGCCGAAAATAAGGATCCCTGGACGCAGATCGTCAATAACATTGACACTCGCTACAGCACCCCAATCCTCGGCCCGAGCATGAACGAAGCGCTGTTCGGCTCGCGGCGAGAGCTGGCGAGTGAATGGGGGGATATCTACCACTACCCGTTAGGTGGGCACGACGTGGCGGGTCTGCCGCAGATTGCGCAATATCTTGCCGTGACGCGGCAAGACGACTACCCCTGTCAGGAATTTTACAAGTACGTCTATGAGCGAATTCTTGAGAAATATCCTGACGATGTGCCGGACCGGTTAAAAGGTTTAGATCAAATGGAGATCTACACATCACTAGGAGAGCTGGTTTCAGTGGTGGGGCAAAAAATCCGCGCCCGCACCCCTCTTGATCCGTTGCGGATCTTGGCCGGCTATAAACTCCCGGTTTATATCACCACCGATCCCAGCGATCTACTGGTCGATGCCCTCAAAGAACAGAACACGACGCCGACAGTGCGCCTGCTGAGGTGGAATATACACGCTGAAATTTGCGATACCGACTATGTCAGCCGAGCCCCTGTCGGCCTGGCGGACAAAGGCACCGAGACCCATCCGATTGTGCTCAAGCTCTTCGGGGATTTATCCACGCCAGAATCGCTGGTATTAACCGAAGATGACTTTTTTGACTACCTGACCAAAGTCTCTTCCGCCCAAGACGCCATTCCCCTTTACGTGCGCGCCAGGCTGAACAGCAGCGCGCTGCTGTTTGTCGGCCTGCAGGCTGAATCCTGGGAGTTTCGGGTACTGTTTCGCAGCCTTTTACTGTTGGAAGGCCATGACCTGCGCAAAAATATCGAACATTTCTCTGTGCAAATTGATCCAAACAGCATTCTTGATCCCGGCAGCGCACGCCGCTATATCGAAAAATACCTGCAGACTAAGGCCCAATGGCGTCTGTACTGGGGAGACGTTACCACCTTTATGGCGGAATTAAATACCCGCACCAGGAAGAAATCATGAACGTTCCTTACGTAGGCCCCAGCCCTTTTAGCGCCGAACAAACGCTCTTCGGCCGCGACGCAGACATTGAACAGCTGCAATGGCGCTTAATCTCGGATCGGATAATCGTGCTGTACTCCCCTTCCGGGGCGGGTAAAACCTCGCTTTTGATGGCCAAGAACGGCCTTTTATCCACACTGACAACGCTGTTCCATGTTTTACCCGTGCTGCGCATCGCACAGGCTTATGATACCGATCCGGTCAACTCCCTCTTGCAGCGCCTGGACCAAGATAGTTTTGGCCCTCTTCGTCCCGATGATACGCTCCTTACCTACTTCAACCGTATCCCTCTGCCTGAATCTGATCCGCCGAAGCGCCTGCTGTTGGTGCTCGATCAATTTGAGGAAGTGTTAACCGGTAATGTCCCCTCTGAGAAACAAAAAGCCTTTTTCCAACAGTTGAAAGAACTGCTGTCAAACGATGACAGAACCATCTGGCTCATCATCAGCATGCGAGAAGAATACTTCTCCTGGCTTGATGATTTCCGCGATGACATTCCGACCCGCCTTAACAATACCTACCGTTTAAACCTGTTGTCGGTTGAGCAAGCCGTCGCCGCCATCAAGGGACCGGCAGAAGCCATGGGCGTCGCTTTTCCAGAGCAAGACGGAACAGATGCGGCGCAGGTGCTGGTCAGCGAATTGATTAAAGCGCCGGAAGGCGCACGCCCGAGTAAGACCGTGGAACCGGTACAGCTGCAGGTTGTCTGCACGGATCTGTGGAACACCTTAAGCCAAACCGAGCGGCAGGTCTGTGAGGTTCGCGTCGCCGACGTGACGGGATATAACCCGGACAATGCCTTACTGGATTACTGCACCAATACGCTCAATCTGGCGGCGCAAGACCCGCATCGCCGCAGAACGCTGGGAGATTGGATAGACCGGTATCTGCTGACGTTAAGTGGGCGCCGCTCCGCCGTGATTTTCAGCCCGCAAAGCACAGACGGGCCATCACTTCAGGAAATTCAAAAGCTCGAGGAGCACCATCTCATCCGTCGCCAAAGCCGTGAAGACGGCATGTGGTATGAATTGGCGCACGATCGTTTAGCCAGTCCCGTACGCCGCAGCATAGAAGAGTGGCGCAACAACAATCTGAAAGAATGGCAAAAACAGGCACATATATGGCATATGGACGGCGAAAAAACAGATTACTTTCGCGCCCTGCCATACCGTACCCAACGAAAAATGAGGCTGGCGGAAAGCGATGCTCCTGATTCAAAAGTCGAGGCGCGATTCCTCGCGGCGTATGCGTCGTATCGCCGCAGGAAACGGCAGCTTTTTTGCGCTTCAAGTTTGGTCATTGCCGTTTTGGCGATAATTATTGGTTTCTTTGTTGACAAAATCGCCGATGAACAACAGAAAACCGAGGCTGAACAACAGAAAACCAAGCTCGGGTTGAATTATATCGCCATTCAAACCGGTATTCTTTCCATTCTCAACGATCACCCCATTCCAAGTTTGGAAGCCTTAGCCACCGCGGCCGGCGCGCAGTTACGGTTACCAGCCAACTCAGGCAATCTGCCAACGTTCAAGTTTCAAACGTTTCTCGGCGACTATCTCGGCCGCTATAGGCAACTTGAGCGCATTGATACACTCGGCGATGGCAAAACCACCGTAGTGCGAATCCGCGAGAACGAATGCGTTAGCGCCAAGATCGGCAGTGGCCGTTACTCGATAAAGAGCTGTGGAGAAAATAGCGAACTAATCCCCCTCAGAGAGATACAGCAAGCGCATCCCAAAGGCATTGCGGCATTAGCATTCGTTACGCCCCAACTCTTGGCGATCGGTGATATCAACGGAACGATCCGCATCTGGGATCTGACAACAAAAAAAACCGTGGGAGCTCCGCTGAATCAACCCGTGAGTGACAAGGGTAAACCTGTAAGCAGCAAGGTACGCACCATCACAGCCACCGACAACTGGCTTTTTGCCGGATATCAAGACGGTACGCTGGCCACCTGGAAAATATCCGAGGCCAAGTTTGAATTATTGTCACAACCCACCAAGAAGAAAACCAACGCCGTAATGGCGATCGCCGCCACAACCCCCAAGAACGCTCTCGATAAGGTCGCCATCGCCACCAGCATGACAGTCAAATGGCAGACGTTTAGTCAAGGTAAACCGCAACAGTCCGTCCCATTGGCGGCCATCGAGCCAGAGACCGAGTACAGCAAAACTTTTTACAGTATCGACATCAGCCCCGATGGACGATTTATCGCAGCCGGCAGCAGGGATGGCTACATTTATATCTGGGACACTTCACACCTTTCTCCGACCAAGAATAACGTCGAAAAGGATGTTTCGCCGCGAGCCGACGCCCCCTTGCAAAAATCGTCGTTCTCTTACTCGCCTACAATTATCAACGCGCATCAGCAAACCGTCGCACAACTCAAGTATCTGCAAAATGGAGACCTCTTGTCGTTAAGCTGGGATGGAAGCCTCAAATTGTGGCCATTTTCGAACAATAATGCCGCCGCTCCCGCCAACCGCACCCTTTTGCAATTTCCGCGGCAGTTGGTCAGCGTCGCGACCGAGCCTGATGAGCAAAACGCCTATGTCACCAGTGAAGCCGGCGACATACTCAGAGTCAATTTGCGCGTTGACAGGCATCCGTTCGGGCAATTTTTGCTGAGCTCCCGCGCGCCTGCACTGTTTGTCGACGGTACAGAAAACCGTCAAATATTCACCGTGCAGGCTACGGGGCTGACGCAATATCGGTTGGACGCCAATACCGGCCAACCAACGCGCCTTCGGCAGTTGCCGGTATCGGACGTCGTCGCTCTCGCCTGGTCACCCTCCACCGTGACGCTCTTTGCCGCACAACAACAAGGCGTTACGGTGTTTCGCAATATATTGACCTCACCCTCCAATGGCGAGCCGCTGGCGTGCCTGCGGCAACCGCCAGGCCGCCGCATCGTCGCCATTCGCGTTAATGACGCAGGCTCCCTGCTGGCGATCACCCTCGTCGGCAAGAACGGACGAAAGCCCGCCAACAAACTGTATCGCCTCACCGCATCAGCCGCCTATGGATTCACGTGCCAAGAAATTAAAACCCCGAGCGGCATCGCTTTTCCCTTGCCTTGGTTCAGACCCGACAGTGAAGAGATCATCACCGTAAGTGACAAGAATAAAATCGTCTCATGGGTATTCAACCCGAAGTCGCGTGATACGCTTGAGTTCGTCCCCAGTCGTACCATTCTGGCTCAAAACGCGCTTTCCGATACTCTCGGACCGATCGAAACTCTGGCGTTCGACGCTTCAGGCAGCACCCTGCTGCTGAGCAACTTTTCAGGCAAGATATATTCCACAACAATGAGTGGGGAGGACTGGTCGTTCACACAGAAGAAAAACGATTCGTTTTTTATCCCCCATCTCTTGGCTGCCAGTGGTAACGACATCGTCGCCATGGCGGACAACAAGGGGCAGTTGTCCTTGATCTTCGCAGGTTCAGCCATGCGCATCGTTCAAGATTTCCACATTACGCCACTCACTGCCCTCGCCATTTCCCAAGACGGAAAATGGCTGGTTTCTTCATCAAGCGCCGGGACAGCCATTTGGGATCTGCGCATGGAAAGTTGGGTAAAACAGGCCTGCAAATTGGCCAATCGCCAGAACTTCGATCGTGAAGAAATCAACAAATACTTCCACTACGCGTCCATTAACGCCCCCTGCCCCGACAATCAACCGAAATGACTTTTTAGGAGGTTGTATGCCATACCGCACGATCCCGACAACGGACACCCGCTATTTCATGATTGTCACTGATAAAAACGGCGCGGAGCAAGATAACGATCCCGATGCGCCTAACGGCAAACTGAGCGAGTTGATGCTGTCATCCCTGGTGGAGAACGACATTACCGACGTGTTCATTCGCTGCCACGGCTGGCATCAGGATAAGGCCAAAGCCTTCGCTCAATTTGACAGTTGGATCGGCGCTTTTGCCTCGCTGGATGAAGATCGCCGGCATATGCAGCAACAAATCCCCTCGTTTCAAGAAATGCACATTGGCTTTCACTGGCCCAGCCTGGCATGGGGGGATGAAAAAGAGGCCTCAGACATCAGTTTCTCCCCCGCTAAGGGGCAGACATTGAGCAAGAGGGTCGACAGCCATACCGAGGAGCTCGGCGGCACACCGGAAGTCCGGGCAGCGTTGTATAAAATCTTTGATGAAATACGCACAGACTCCGCGTCAATGACATTATCCGACACATTGCGTGCGGCCTATTTAGAGCTCAATGCCGCACTGGATTTGGGTGCCAACGGCGCACCGGGTGAAGGCTCCGCCGATCGTCTGCCTTTCGATCCCGATCAAACCGTGGCTGAAGCCGTCAATAATGTGGCCTTCGGTAATGATGTCGGCGACAACCCGTTACTGGCGCCTCTGCGGCAATTAACCTTTTGGACGATGAAGAAAAGAGCCAAAGACGTCGGCGAAAGAGGGCTGCATCCTCTGCTGCGCGCTATGCAGCAAGCCTCACCCGCCGTACGCATCCACCTGATGGGACACAGTTTCGGTTGCATTGTCGCCAGCGCGGCCATTGCGGGCCCCGCAGGCGCTGCGCCGTTGCCATTCCCGATAAACTCTTGCGTATTGGTCCAAGGCGCCATGTCGATCTGGTCCTTTACCTCATCACTCCCTACATCACATGAAACGGCCGGATTCTTCAATAACATCCTGGTGGAAAAGAAAATCAGCGGTCCTTTAGTGGCTACGCGCTCTGACAGCGACATGGCCGTCGGCAAACTTTATCCCTGGGCTGCAGGGGTGGCAGGCCAGGTCGCCTATATGTTTCCCCCGCTCTATGCCGCAATTGGCGCGTTGGGCATTTGTGGCATACCCACCGTTCACAATATTACCCTCTTGTCAGGTGCCGGCGCCTATGCCTTCGTTCCGGCTCACATTTATAACGTGAACAGCAGCAATTTTATTTGCCATGGCGACGGCATCTCCGGCTCGCACAGCGATATTGCCGGCCCCGAAGTGGCTCATCTGCTCTGGCAAGCGGCGCTCAAAACGGCGGACGCATCATGATTGACGAAGAACAGATGCCGCTACTGGCTTTCGGCATTCACGCTGATACGGGGTTGCCATTGGAAACCGGGGGCATGGGCCAGCACGAGCAGCATCAGTCTGCAGCTGAATCACTGCTCGGACAAACCGTCGGCGCGGCATTTCCCAACAGAGCGCATTTGGGGTTGCAATTCGGTTTCGATGCCGACCAACTGTCCGAAAGTGGCTGGGGGCTCATCTTCGCCGCGAATAGGGACTCTGCACCTCATTTGGCCGCGCTGGCCCCCCTGATTGAATTGCGACGGCGGCAGGCCGGCGGCACACTCCGCATCTTCGCCGGTCCGGACGGTTACCGACAGGGTGAAAGCGCCAGCGGCTGGCTTAATCGCCATGGTTCCTCATTAGACATGATTAACCCCGATCTCGGCATGCCTTATTATCTTGTCCTGATCGGTTCGCCAGAGGCCATTCCGTTTGAATTTCAATATGCGCTGGATCTCGTCGCCGGGGTTGGGCGATTGGATTTCCCCACGCTTGAAGAATTTACCGCCTATGCAGACAGCGTCGTGGCCCATGAAACAGATGCCACTCGCAAAACAGCTCGGCGTATCGAACTGTTCGCGACCCGCCATGATTTCGATCGCGCCACCCAGTTGTTCATCAAGCATGTCGCCACCCCCTTTGGCACTGGCACAGGTTCACTCGGGCCGTTGGGGGAAAAATATCGCTTTGCGTTAAACAGTTCATTAAGCGAGCAAGCGACCAAAGCCTGCCTGAGCCACCTGCTCAGCGCCCCACATAACCCGCCTTCGCTGCTGATCACGGGCACGCACGGCATGGCCTTTCAGGCCAGCGACCCTCGACTGGCAGAACATCAAGGGGCATTGGTGTGTCAGGATTGGCCCGCTTATGGCGATATCACCCATGAACACTGGTTTGCCGCACAAGATATTCCAGAGCATGCCAACGTTCATGGCATGATCCATTTGTTTTTTGCCTGCTATGGCGCCGGTACACCGGCGTTCGATAACTTTCTCTCTGACGCGGATCGCGTTCGCATTGCGCCGCATGCGATGACGGCCCGCCTGCCGCAAAAACTCATGACGCTTCCTCAGGGGGGCGTTCTGGCTTCTCTGGGGCATATTGATCGGGTGTGGGCATCCAGCTTCCTTTCTGAAATCGGTATGGCGCAGCCCCAACGATTTCGAGACGTCATCCATCGCTTGCTTGCCGGCCAACGCGTCGGTATGGCCACCGACGCGTTCAACGGGCAGTGGGGGGTGCTAAGCACCAGGCTGTTGGAAAAACTGAATAACAAACTGAATGGACAAACCGTCCCCGCCGCTGAATTGCTGACATTGCAAATCGCGCGCGATGATATTCGTAATTATGTCGTATTGGGCGATCCCGCGGTTAGGTTGAAGCCAGAGCAGGATCATGTGAGCGGGTAAGTATCGCCGTACCCAGCCGGCACAACCCTCTGGCCCAGAAACCGTTACTGCCTGGTCACTGCCTTCTTTCCCCGCCGCCCCTTTATGAACCCTGTCACAAAAAGCGCATAACGTTTTCGGCGTTCTACGCCGCGGGCGATGAGCGACAAACTTGTTAACGCCACGTTACATCGGGTTAGGCAGTATTGTTAACGCCGATTGATGCGCCAAACGCATAGCGCCATGCGTTTATTGCGCTTATTTAGTTTATTTTCCTGAGCGAGTCTTCAGCAACAGGCGTGGCGTCAAGCGCCAATAGCAAACTGGAGATAAAGATGCATTCCTCTACCTCACCCATGACCACCCGGACCCGAGCCGGCGCGATCCTGCGCGTCACCTCCGGCAACTTTTTAGAGCAGTTCGATTTTTTCCTGTTCGGCTTTTACGCCACCTACATCGCACACACCTTTTTCCCGGCCAGCAGCGAGTTCGCCTCGCTGATGATGACCTTCGCGGTATTCGGCGCAGGTTTTCTGATGCGCCCGATCGGCGCCATCGTGCTGGGCGCTTACATCGATAAAGTCGGCCGCCGCAAAGGGTTGATCGTGACCCTGTCGATCATGGCCGCGGGCACCTTCCTGATCGTGCTGATCCCCTCTTACCAAAGCATCGGGCTTTGGGCGCCGCTGCTGGTGCTGTGCGGGCGTCTGTTGCAAGGCTTCTCGGCGGGCGCGGAGCTGGGCGGCGTGTCCGTCTATCTGGCTGAAATCGCCACGCCGGGCCGTAAAGGCTTCTACACCAGCTGGCAGTCCGGCAGCCAGCAGGTGGCTATCATGGTGGCGGCGGCCATGGGCTTCGCGCTCAATGCGGCGCTGGAAGAAAGCGCCATTCGCGAATGGGGCTGGCGCCTGCCTTTCCTGTTCGGCTGCCTGATCGTTCCCTTCATCTTCTTCCTGCGCCGCAAGCTGGAAGAGACGCAGGAATTTACCGCTCGCCGTCACCACCTGGCGATGCGCGACGTGTTTAAAACCCTGCTGAAAAACTGGCCGGTGGTGATCGCCGGCATGCTGATGGTCGCCATGACCACCACCGCGTTTTACCTGATCACCGTCTATGCGCCGACCTTCGGCAAAAAGGTGCTGCTGCTCAGCGCTTCCGACAGCTTGCTGGTCACCCTGTTGGTGGCGATCTCCAACTTCATCTGGCTGCCCATCGGCGGTGCGCTGTCGGATCGCTTCGGCCGCAAACCGGTGCTGGTCGCCATGACGCTGCTGACGCTGGCCACCGCCTACCCGGCGCTCAGCCTGCTCGCCGCCGCCCCCAGCTTCAGCATGATGCTGGCCGTGCTGCTGTGGCTGTCCTTCATTTACGGCCTCTACAACGGCGCCATGATCCCGGCCTTGACGGAGATCATGCCAACGGAAGTGCGGGTGGCCGGGTTCTCGCTGGCCTACAGCCTGGCGACGGCGGTATTCGGCGGCTTTACGCCGGTAGTCTCCACCGCGTTGATCGAATACACCGGCGACAAGGCTTCACCGGGCTACTGGATGAGCTTCGCCGCGCTGTGCGCCCTGCTGGCGACGCTGTATATGTATCGCCGCATCGCCATGCCGCTGCAAACCGCGCGCTAAGCCGCCATCTCAAAAGGAATGATGCCATGCAAAAACTCACTCGTTCGATCATCACCCTGCTCATGTGCGCCTCCTGCAGTACGGCGGCGCTGGCCAAAGACGTGACCGTCATGATCTCTGGCGGCTTCAAAGCCGCGCTGGAGAAGCTGGCCCCGGAGTATGAAGCCCAAAGCGGCGACAAAATCATTCTGGTGTCCGGCCCCTCGATGGGCAAAACGCCGCAGGCGATCCCCGCGCGGCTGGCGCGCGGAGAGCAAGCCGATGTGGTGATCATGGTGGGTGACGCGCTCACCCAACTGGAAAAAGAGCGCTGGACCCAGCCGGGTTCGCGCGTGGAGCTGGCCGATTCGCCGATCGGCATGGTGGTCAAACAGGGCGCGTCCAAGCCGGTGATAAAAACGGATGCCGACCTGCGCAATGTCTTGCTGCAGGCGAACTCTTTCGCCTATTCCGACAGCGCCAGCGGCCGCTATGTCAGCGGCCAACTGTTCAAAAAGCTGGGCATCGAGGAACAGGTGAAAGGGAAAGCGCATAAGATTGAGCGCATTCCGGTGGCCTCTGAAGTGGCGCAGGGGAAATACGCGCTGGGCTTCCAGCAGGTCAGCGAATTGCTGCCCGTGGCGGGCGTGACCTTTATCGGCGAGCTGCCTGAAAACGTGCAGTACATCACCCGCTTCGCCGGCGCGGTAACTGCCAAGGCGGAGCACCGTCGCGAAGGCAAAGCGCTGCTGGACTTCCTTGCCTCCTCTCAGGCGCAGCCGACCATTCGCGCGACCGGCATGCGAACCGTGCCGGCACCGCAGCCGGTCAGGCAGAGTGATACTGTTCAGTAATCAGCTTTTCCAGCTCGGCGGCGACGAAAGACTGCATGCGGCCACCGCGTCTGATGAGGCCTACGGTGCGTTTCACCACCGGATCGACCAGCGGCACCGACGTCAACACCGAGTGCTCTGAAGCGGGCATCGACATGGCGGGCACGGCGGCAATGCCGATGCCCGCCTCAACCATGCCCAGCATGGTCGTCACATGGCGAGTTTCGCACACGCTGGGGCGCTCCGGCATGAGGTGTTCCAGGCGCTGATCGAGCAGATTGCGATTGCCGGAGGTTTTATCCAGCGACACGTAGTCCTGCTGATAAAACTCCCGCCAGGTGAGGCTCTTTTTAGCGGCGAGCGGATGGTCGCGCCGGCAGGCGGCCACGTAAACGTCCCCCACCAACGGCACAAATTCAAGATTAGGCTGCAGGCGCCCGGCAAAGCAGATGCCGAAATCGGCCTGGCCGCCGGTGACCGCCTCGATGACATTGCCTGCGCTGCCGTCGATCAGCTTAACGCGCACGCGCGGATAGCGAAGCCGGAAGCGGCGTATCACGTCGGGCATGAAATAGTAGGCCGCCGACGGCACCGTGGCGACGGTGACCAGCCCGGTACGCTCCTGGCTGACCTTATCGATATCGGCCAACACCGCTTCGACATTCATCAGCAGCTGATCCGAACGCTCGGCAAAAGCCTGCCCGTACAGCGTCAAAGTCACGCGCCGGGTGGTGCGATCGAACAGTTTGCTGCCCAGCGCGTTTTCCAGCTTCTCAATCCTGCGGCTCAGCGCCGACTGCGACAGGCAGATGGACTCTGCGGCCAGCCGAAAATTGCCGTACTCCACCAGCGCGCGAAACGCATAAAGATCGTTGAGATCAAAATTCACGGGCATAACGGCCTACTCTCCTTGCTGAACGCAAAACAACGATGATAACCGCTTATATCGCCACGGCAACCGCCTGGTGGTTGAACCACCCAAGCCCCTATCGCCCCAGCAGCACCGTTGCCCAAACCACGATGGTCAGCACCACCGCCACCAGCTGCGCTGCGCCGCCCAAATCTTTGGCGCGTTTGGATAACGGATGTAATTCCAGCGAAATGCGATCGACCACGGTTTCAATCGCCGTATTCAGCAGCTCCACCACCAATAGCAGGAAACTGCAGATAATTAATAACAGCCGCTCCATTTTTGTAATATCTAAACCAAATGTAACAACCAGTAAAATGGCGTTAATAACCAATAATTGGCGGAACGCATCTTCGGTAAGCACCGCGTCAATAACCCCGGCCCATGAGTTCCTTATGCTGTAGGTTAATCGGCTTATTCCCTTTTTCTTATTTCCAGGCATAGCATTTGCTCTCATCAACACGACGACAACGTCCGCAAATAAATCACGCGCCGTGAATTTATCTCGGGTTTATTAATTAAAGACCTTAACCGTTTGCCCTCAGGAGAGGATTCATTCGCTCACGCGATGCCCGCACAACAGTGAAACGACCAGCGCGAGAAATGCCCTGGCGGGCTTATTATCCTGAGGACGTTAAAAGACGAAACGTTATCAGCCGGTTAAAGCGTTTTCTCGTACAAGCGGTAGCGCTTATAGGGAACCGCGCCGATGCGTTCTAAAATCGTCCGCATGCCGGTATTGGTTTCCAGGATCCAAGACATTTCCAATGCGTCGATATTGCGCTTGGCGAAAGGCTCGCGCAGCGCCTCAATCAGCAACAGCGCAATAATCGGCCCGATGCGGCTGAATTGATATTCCTGACGCACGCCCATCAACGGCACGCGCGCGGTGCGCACGCCGCTGACCTTCAGCCGCCACAATAACTTCGCCCAGCCGAACGGCAATAACCGCCCCTGCAGATCGGCAATCGCTTCGTTAATGTTCGGCAAGCCGACGATAAAGGCGCAGGGGGCACCATCCACCTCGGCGATATGGATCATATCGTCGGGCACCAGGAACTTCAGCTGATCCCCCATGGTGGCGAACTCGTGCTCGGTGAACGGGACAAACCCCCAGTTATGTTGCCACCCGGAGTTGAACACCTCGCGCAGCACCTGCATCTCCTCGCGAAAGCGCTTGCGGTTGAGGCGGCGAACGGTCACCTTTTTGCGCACCTGGTCCATCATCCGGGTTAACGACGGCGAAAAGTGCAGATCGGTTCTTTTCATCCAATAGGCAAGCAAATCAATCCCTTCGCTGTAGCCCTGCTGCGCTATCTGGGGTGCGTAATAAGGCTTGGCGTGCGTCATCAGCGCCGAGGGCGGAGTGTCGAACCCCTCGACCAGCAGGCCGCTTTCCTGATTGATATTGAGGCTGAACGGCCCGGTGATTTTGCGCGCGCCTTTCGACCTCAACCACTCCTCCGCCACCGTGAACAACGCGCTGAATACGGCGGGATCGTCAACGGCGTCGATCATGCCGAAGTGGCCGGTATCCTCGCCATGCAGCTCGCGGTGCAGGGAATCAATTTGTGCGGTGATGCGCCCAACGACCTTCCCCTGCTTTTTGGCCACCCACGCCTGCCATTCGATATGGTCGGTGCCGGGATTCTTCTTTGACAGATGCTCTTCGCGCTCTAAATACAGCGGCTCAATCCAGTTTGGATCATCGCGAAACAGTAACGAGGGGAAAGCAATAAATTCTTTAAGCTCGCGTTTATCCAGAACTTTCTCAATGCGGATCATAAATAGCCTTACGTTTTAATAAAATAATTAAATAAGCGCGCGACAACGCCTTTAGCATTTTTTATGCTGTTCTCATTTATTGGATTGTGTATTGCCTCCGGTTCAACGATAAGAAAAACCGAATATTACCCCCGGTGAATCAGCGTACTCATTGCCCGATATTCACCCTGAGGTTTCCATGATTGTTCGAAAAAAGGGAAACAAAAAGCGGCGCCGACATGCTACGCTAATGATGCTCTTTTATTATTTCGTGCTGTATGGGCAAAAGAAATCTGCCGCATTTAGTGTACCGACTTTAATCAGGAGCGGGATCGCCATTTTTACCACTTAATGCTCTTTTTAAGATTCAGCTTAAATGAGCCATTCACTTTTTGATTTCTTGCGGCATACTGTTTAGGAAGTGTTTAAGTTCTAAGATAGCCATGCACGAGGTCAAAACCTATGAGTCGACAGTTATTTTCTGCCCGACACATTCAGGCTAAAGAACGGCGAAACCCGGAGCTTACAATAGCCCCCTGTATATCGCCAGGGTGCCGTACAAGGCTGATAAAACGGGCAGCTCACACTCTGCCCGGGTAATAACCGGCGTACCGTTCAAGCACGGTAATATACGCTGTTCGCGGAATGAAGATGGTTGAATAACAAACTTATTCAAAACCTATTCATAGTAAAATATCAATTACCTCGCCAAGAGTCTTTTATCTCTTTTGGTGATTTTTAATCTATGGCTAGTTTGTCTATGTCTGAAACAAGTTCCGTTCATTCTCTTCCCATGCGCTATGCGGACTTCCCCACTTTAGTGGACGCGTTGGATTACGCGGCGCTGGGCAATACGGGAATGAATTTTTACGATCGGCGCAATCAACTCGTGACCGTTCTCGAATACCGCACGCTGCAGCAAAAAGCGATCTCGGGCGCGCGGCGTTTATTGTCGCTGAAACTCAAGAAAGGCGATCGCGTGGCGCTGATCGCCGAAACCAGCGCGGGATTCGTCGAAGCCTTTTTCGCCTGCCAATATGCCGGCCTGGTGGCGGTGCCGCTGGCGATCCCGATGGGCGTCGGCCAACGCGACTCCTACACCGCCAAGCTGAAGGGGCTGATCGCCAGCTGTAACCCCGCGGCAATCATCAGCAGCGAAGAGTGGACGCCGCTGATCGCCTCGGCCACGGAAAAGGCGCCGTCGCTGCACATCCTCAGCGACGAGGATTTTAACGCCTTGCCGGAGCCGGAAATCGCGTTGCCCGCACCTTCGCCCGACGACATCGCCTATCTCCAATACACCTCGGGCAGCACCCGCTTTCCGCGCGGCGTGATCATTACCCAGCGGGCGGCCATGGCGAACCTGAACGCGATCAGCCGCGACGGGATCAAGCTGCGCGCGGGCGACCGCTGCGTCTCCTGGCTGCCCTTCTATCACGATATGGGCCTGGTCGGTTTCCTGCTGACCCCGGTGGCGACCCAGCTGTCCGTCGATTACCTGCGCACGCAAGATTTCGCCATGCGCCCGATGCAGTGGCTGAAACTGATCGCCAAGAATCGCGGCACGGTGTCCGTCGCCCCGCCGTTCGGCTACGACCTGTGCCTGCGCCGCAGCAACGCCAAAGAGCTGGCCGATCTGGATCTCTCCAGCTGGCGGGTCGCGGGTGTAGGCGCTGAGCCGATCCCGGCCGAGCTGCTCGGCCAGTTCGGCGAACACTTCAGCAGCATCAACTTCGACAGCAAAGCCTTCATGCCGTGCTACGGCCTGGCCGAGAACACCCTGGCGGTGAGCTTTTCCGACCCTTGCTCCGGCCCGCAAACCAACGCGGTTGACCGCGATATTTTGGAGTACGAGGGTAAGGCGGTCGCGCCCGGCAAGAAGACCCGCGCCGTCTCGACCTTCGTCAACTGCGGCCGAGCACTGCCCGGCCACCGCATCGAGATCCGCAGCGAAACCGGGCAGCCGCTGCCGGAACGCCAGGTCGGCCATATCACGATTTCCGGCCCCAGCCTGATGAACGGCTATTTCTGCGACGACGAATCCCAGCAACAGATCCAGGTAACCGGCTGGATGGACACCGGCGATCTGGGCTATCTGCTGGACGGCTATCTGTACGTCACCGGCCGTAAGAAGGATCTGATCATCATTCGCGGCCGCAATATCTGGCCGCAGGATATCGAGTACGTCGCGGAATCTGAACCGGAAATCCGTTCCGGCGATGCGATTGCCTTCGTGACCGAAGAACACGACGAGGCGGCCAGGATCATTTTGCAAATCCAGTGCCGAGTCAGCTCGGAAGAACGCCGGGAGCAAATCGTGCATTCGCTGAGCGCGCGCATTCAAAGCGAGTTCGGCATCGCGGTGGATATCGAGCTGCTGCCACCGCACAGCATTCCCCGCACGTCGTCGGGCAAACCCGCCCGTGCCGAGGCCAAGAAACGCTGGCTGAGCGCCTCGCTCTACCCGCAAATGCCGCAGCTGGCCGGTTTCGCGCAATGAGCGGCACCGTGGCGGTGACGGGCGCGACCGGCTTTATCGGCCGGCACATCGTCCAGGAACTGCTGGCGCAAGGGTTTAGCGTGCGCGCCCTGACGCGGCAAGCCGGAAAAGCCGCCATCGACAACCTGCAGTGGATCCCCGGCGCGCTGGAAGATCGGCCCTCGCTCATCGAGCTGGTGCGCGGCGCGGAGTGCGTCGTGCACTGTGCGGGCCAGGTGCGCGGGCATGCGGAAACGGTGTTCACCCGCTGCAACGTGACCGGCAGCCTGAACCTGATGCAGGCGGCCAAACAGAACGGCCGCTGCCATCGCTTCCTGTTCATGTCGTCGCTGGCGGCCCGCCATCCGGCGCTGTCGTGGTACGCCCATTCAAAACAGGCCGCCGAGCAGCAACTCATCGCCGCCACGGGCGATATCGCGCTGGGGATTTTCCGCCCGACGGCGGTTTACGGGCCCGGCGATAAAGAGCTGAAGCCGCTGTTCAACGGCCTGCTGCGCGGCGTACTGCCCCGGCTGGGCGCGCCTGAGGCAAAGCTCACTTTTCTGCACGTGAGCGATTTGGCCAAGGCGGTCAGCCAATGGGTGCAGGCCGAACCCGCGCAGCCGAATATTTACGAACTGTGCGACGGCGTGGCCGAAGGCTATAACTGGCTGCGCCTGCGGGACATCGGCGCCGCCGTGCGGCACGGGCCGGTGCGTCTGGTGGGCATTCCGCTGCCGCTGCTGAAAACCCTGGCGGATATCAGCGTGGTGTGGAACCGCCTGGTCAAACAGGAACCGATGCTGACGCGCAGCAAAATACGCGAGTTAACCCATCACGACTGGTCCGCCAGCAATCACGCGCTGTCGCAACAGATTAATTGGTTTCCACAGGTGAGTTTGGAGCGCGCGCTGCGTGAAGGGCTGTTTTAATTATTCCAAATAGAGGTGTGTCAACGTTCTTATGCTAAATCGCGATGCTGTAATGGATTATATCCTGACGTGTTTGCAAGGTATCGTCGAAGGCGGAGTGGAAATAAAACCTGATAGCGATCTCGTCAATGATCTTGGCCTGGAATCCATCAGAGTCCTGGATCTGCTGATGATGCTGGAAGATGAATTAGATATCTCCATTCCTATCAATATATTGCTTGATGTCAGAACGCCTGAGCAACTGCTTGACGCGCTGCGCCCTTATCTGGAGAAAAGCCATGGGACTGTATGATAAGTTTGCGCGGCTCGCCAATGACCGTGAACAATTTCAAACGTCCGGTCTGAATCCGTTCGGCACCTGTATCGACGAAGTGTATTCCGCCACCCAGGGCCGCATCGGCGATCAAAAGATTGTCCTCGCCGGCACCAATAATTATCTCGGCCTGACGTTTGATGCGCAGGCGATCGCCGCCGGCCAATCGGCCCTGGCCGCACTCGGCACCGGCACCACCGGCTCGCGCATGGCGAACGGCAGCTACGGATCGCACCTGACGCTGGAACGGGAGCTGGCGGAATTCTTCGATCGCCCCAGCGCCATCGTATTCTCCACCGGCTATACCGCCAACCTGGGCGTCATCAGCACCCTGGCGGGGCCGGGCTCCGTGGTGTTGATCGACGCGGACAGCCACGCGAGCATTTACGACGCCTGCGCCCTCGGCGGCGCGGAGATTATTCGCTTCCGCCACAACGACGCCGCCGATCTGGAGCGCCGCATGCTGCGCCTGGGCGAACGGGCCCGCGAGGCGATCATTATCGTGGAAGGCATCTACAGCATGCTGGGCGACGTCGCCCCGCTGGTGGAAATCGTCGACATCAAGCGGCGGCTCGGCGGCTATCTGCTGGTGGACGAAGCACACTCCTTCGGCGTGATGGGCGAGCACGGCCGCGGCCTGGCCGAAGCGCTGGGCGTCGAGCAAGACGTGGATATCATCCTGGGCACCTTCAGCAAAAGCCTGGCTTCGATCGGCGGTTTCGCCGTCGGCGGCATGGGGATGGACGTGCTGCGCTACAGCAGCCGGCCGTATATCTTTACCGCGTCGCCGTCGCCTTCCAGCATCGCGTCGGTGCGCACGGCGCTGCAAAAAATCGCGCGCCATCCCGAGCTGCGGGAAAAACTGTGGAGCAATGCGCGCCGCCTGTACCACGGACTCGCCGAGCTGGGGTATACCCTGGGGCCGCGCATCAGCCCGGTGGTGCCGGTGATGATCGGTTCGAAGGAAGAAGGGCTGCGTTTCTGGCGCGAGCTGATCGCCCACGGCGTGTATGTGAATCTGGTGCTGCCACCGGCCGCGCCGGCGGGCGTTACCCTGCTGCGCTGCAGCGTCAATGCCGCGCACAGCGATGAAGAAATAGACACCATCGTGCGCGCCTTTGCGGCGCTGAAAAAATAAAGCCTTTTCCTCTCGGCCGCGGCGGCGGTGCCGAAAATGGCATCGCCGCCCTGCCGAACCGATGCGCACCTCAGTGCGCAGCCGTTGATACCTCATCAGTCGAATAGCGATACCCCTGCGCCGCCATAAATTCCGCGATGGCTTTTTCCGCCGCAGAAAGCACCTCCTCGATCGGCCGATCGGCATCAAGATCCACGATGTCGGCACCTTCGAACGTCAATAACGGCGTGACGGCGATCTTCTTCTCCAGCGCCGCTTTGCGGTGATCGGGTTTGCGCGCGCAGGCCACCGCCAGACTGACATTCAGCTTGAGCACCAGATCCGGTTTTTGCCCCGCCATCCATTGGAACGCCGCCCGCTCGCGCGCCGCCAGCCAACGGACAAACCGGCTCCCTTCAACGTCGACGGGAAATACCGTGCCGTCGTAAGCGCCGGGAATTTGCGCCTGCGGAAAACGGTCGGTCAACACAATGAACCCTTGCCGACGAAACGCCAGCATGCGGCGAAAACGCAGCAGCCGCCGCCCCACGAAAGCGATGATCACCGCCGACGGCAACAGGCCAATCCGGGATTTTTTCGTTTTGACTTTTTTGGTATTGCTCTCGATCGCCTTGCCCACCGAGCGCCCGAGCAGCGGCAATTTCGCCGCCGCGCGCCCGACGTTGCCCGCCTGTTTGCCCAGATGCACCTGCACCGCCGGGCCATAATGTTTCACATATTCGATCAGATGTTCACAAACGGTGGACTTACCCGATCCGTCGCTGCCAATAACCGCAATCAACGGCGGAAATTTTGCACTCATAATAAGACTCTCTTTCAATACACCAGAAACGGCGTGCCATGTTTGAAGCGAAATCACGCTTAACCTTGCTCGGCAGCCGCGCAAAATAAATTGCCTCAGCGCAGTGCCAAACAGCACAAAAGATTAAGCGAAAATTAAAAACCTCTGCTCTTTTTCCGCTGCGGGCCATGCCGGAAATTAACATAAAAAGCGAAACTGACCTGCGCGCGAACAATTAGCACAAAATAACAAGAACGAACGCCATGAATATCAATTCAAATAACAAACCAAAATACCCATCTCATTATTTTATCGTGGCAAAGCACAATAAATATCTTGAACCCAAGGCGTATTGGAATACAATAGTTTTTTTCGCATTGGATCAATTATTGTGAGTCAGCAGATAAGACCTTCGTCTGATCGCTCGCCCGTGCGCGTAATAGCGATAACCGGCTGTGACGGCTCGGGAAAATCTACCTTGGCCGCCAGTCTGGTCAACGCCTTATCGGCAAAAGAACCTGCCGAACTGCTTTATCTCGGCCAGTCTTCCGGGCGTATCGGCGAATGGATCAGTTCACTGCCGATTATTGGCGCGCCCTTCGGGCGTTATTTACTGAAGAAATCGCAGCGCGTGCACGATCGCCCTTCCACACCGCCGGATAATGCCACGGCGCTGGTGATCTTTTTACTTTCCTATTGGCGCGTTTATAAATTCCGCCGCATGCTGAAGAAAAGTCGCCGGGGCGCATTGCTGATTACCGATCGTTATCCGCAGGCCGAAGTGGCAGGGTTTCGTTTCGATGGCCCGCAACTGGCGAAAACCGCCGGCGGCAATCGCTGGGTACGCTGGCTGAGAAAGCGCGAACAAAACCTGTACCAATGGATGGCGTCTTATCAGCCCTTATTATTAATTCGGCTGGATATTGACGAGCAAACGGCCTATTCACGCAAACCCGATCACTCGCTGGCGGCGTTGCGTGAAAAGATCGCCGTCATCCCGCACCTGACGTTTAACGGCGCTAACATACTGGATTTAGACGGCCGCGAACCGGCCAGCCATATTTTCGACGAATCGCTGCGCGCCGTTAAAATATCGCTGAGGGCCGCCAATGCCTAGCCGACAAATAACCTTTTCGTACCGAAACAGATGAAAAAAAATAAACTCACTGCCGAACAGCACTCCTCTTCCACCTGCATTAGCGGGCTGATTGCCGTGGTGGGCAGCGACGGCACGGGCAAGTCCACGCTGACCGCCGATCTGGTCAAGAACCTGCAGCAGCATCGCCCCACGCAGCGGCGCTATTTAGGGCTGATCTCCGGCGAAGACGGCGACAAAATCAAGAAGTTGCCGTTCATCGGCGTGTGGCTGGAACGGCGCCTGGCGGCCAAATCCGATAAAACCCAACGCATGAGCAACAGGCCGCCGGCACTGTGGGCGGCGCTGATCATGTACGGCTTTTCGCTGTGGCGCGCCTCCAACCTGCGCAAGGTGCGGCGGCTGGCGCAGAGCGGCGTGCTGGTGATCAGCGATCGCTACCCGCAGGCGGAAATTTCTGGTTTTTACTACGACGGACCCGGTATCGGCGTGGAGCGCGCAAAAGGCTGGCTATTGAGCCGCCTGGCGGCGCGCGAACGCCGTTTATATCAACGCATGGCCGTCTATCGGCCGGCGCTGATCATTCGCCTCGATATCGACGTCGATACGGCGTTTTCCCGCAAGCCCGATCACAGCTATGACGAGCTGAAAGACAAGATTTCCGCCATGGTGCGCCTGCAGTACAACGGCGCGCGCATCATCGAGCTGGACGCCAGAGCCCCTTACGACGAGGTGCTGAGCAACGCGCTCAACGCCATTTCGGCCGTGGTGCCCCCCGTGAAGCGCCCACAGAGCGACATCGGGCAACCCGGCGAAAACGCCGGCGAAGAAACTCAGGTTTATTAAACGCATACAGGGCAAGCGCATGACAGCGGAACACAAGATGCAGCAAAACAACGATAACGGCTGGTTTGGGTTATGAAACGGTGGTTTTCCGATGGCGCGTTTCGCTCCATTTTACGTAATGCCGCCTACTTAGGCTCCGGCAGCGTGGCCAGCGCGCTGCTCGGCCTGCTGGCGCTCTCCTGCGCCGGTAAAGGCATGTCGCCTGAAATGTTCGGCGTGCTGGTGGTGATCCAGGCCTATACCAAAGCGGTCAGCGATTTCATCAAATTCCAGACCTGGCAGTTTGTGGTGCAATTCGGTACCCCGGCGCTGGAGCACCAAAACACCGGGCGCTTCCGCGACGTCGTCGCCTTCTCCTTCGGGCTGGATATCGCCAGCGGCGTCATCGCCGTGCTGGGCGGCATGATCATGCTGCCGTTCTTGTCCCACGCCCTGGGGCTGGACAGCGAAAGTTTCTGGCTCGCCATGCTGTACTGCACCCTGATCCCGTCGATGACTTCGTCCACGCCGACCGGCGTGCTGCGCGCCTTCAACCGCTTCGATCTCATCGCCATCCAGCAGGCGATCAAGCCGTTCCTGCAGGCGGTGGGCAGCGTCATTTCCTATTATTTCGATCTGGGATTCCCCGGCTTTATCGTCACCTGGTACGCCTCTAACCTGATCGGCGGCACGCTGTTTTGGTGGTTCACCGCGCGCGAGCTGCGCCGCCGCGATATCCACGGCGCGCTGAGGCCACGGCTGTTCAACGTCGCACGCCGCATCGAGGGCGCCTGGAACTTCGTCTGGACCACCAACATCGCCCATACCATCTGGGCCGCGCGCAACTCCTGCACCACCGTGCTGGTGGGCGTGGTGCTCGGGCCGGCCGCCGCCGGGCTGTTCAAGATCGCCATGACCTTCTTCGATGCGACGGGCACCCCGGCCAAGCTGCTGGAGAAAAGCTTCTATCCCGAGATCATGCGCCTGGACCCGCGCACCAAGACCCCGTGGCTGCTGGGCCTGCGCTCCTCGCTGCTGGCCGGCGGCATCGGCCTGGCCGTCGCGGTGTTGATGCTGCTGGTGGGCAAGCCGCTCATTTCCGCCGTCTTCGGGCAGCAATACCTGGAAGCCTATGACCTGATTCAAATCATGCTGGGCGCGATCATCGTTTCCATGATGGGCTTCCCGCAGGAATCCTTACTGTTTATGGCAGGCAAGCAGCGCGCCTTCCTGATCGCGCAGGCGACGGCCTCGGCGGCCTACATTGCGCTGCTGGTGTCGATGGCATATGCCTTCGGCGTGCAGGGCGCCGCCTTCGCTTATTTACTGGGGCAATGTTTAGACGTTCTGTTATCCCTGATACCGACGATCGGCGCCTACCGCAATCGCTTTATGTTGGGGCTGAATGTGCCCAAAGAGAGTAATTAATGACCGCTAACGATAATTGGAAGAAGTTCTCCGCCGAAACCACCCAGGCGCTGTTTGTCGCGGTGGAAGAGGATGACCTGGTTGAGGCGAATATCAGCCTGCCGCAGCAGATTGATTTGCAGTGTTCCCCTGAGAGCATTCGGGACAACTACGCGCTGTGCCTGCAGTTTTGGGAAGACGGCTTTTCCCGCCGCGAGCTGCTGCAATTGGTGAATGGTTTCCTGCAAGACCCGCAGTTGGCGGCGGCCACCCGCATGCGCTACAAATATATCCGCGCCCGCTATAAGCACCTGCGCTTCGCCCAGCAGCTGTACGGCGCGCCCCACCGCGCCAACCGCCTGTTCCACACCACCACCGTGGTGCTCGGCCATTTTCAGGATGCGTTTCGCAACGGCAACCAGAAGAACCTGACGCTGTACGGCAACCTGCTGCGGCTGCTGCTCAGCAAGCCAGTGTGGTCGTCCGTGCGCTATGCGCTGCGCCACACCCGCCTGGAAAGCGCACAGGGCTTTATCACCTACCGCCAGGAACAGATGCGCCAGCTGCAGACGCTGATCGCCAGCCCGGCGCTGACCGGGCACCAGTTCCACGACGTGCGCAAAATCGTCAGCCGCCAGGTCTCATTTTACGACACGCTGAGATCGATCGATCCCGACAACCGCGAAGCCCGGCAGATCTCGCGCTTCCTGGCGGCGATTAACGGCCTGATGGGCGACCGCCATGACGTGATGGTGGCGGACAAGCTGGCCGGCGGCGATATCTATGATCGGCCGGCGATCCTGGATATCGACATCCGTCAGCGCCTGGAGCTGCTGCTGGCGCGCTTTCCGCTGTCGTTTTCCCAGCCGGCCATCGCGGCGGGCAGATAAGCGCGTTGCGCGGAGCCATGATGACGTTACGCCGCTTGCTGCCCCTCGCGCTGCTGCTGTCGCCGCTGGCGGCGTCAGCGCATAACTTCGTGCATGGCCGGCCGGTGGCGCCGATCGCCATCGCCGATCGCGGCGAGCTGCTGCTGCGCAACGGCGATTTCAACTACCGGCCGTGGAACAGCGCAAAGCTGGCGGGCAAGGTGCGGGTGATCCAGTACATCGCCGGGCGCACCTCCGCCAAAAAGAAGAACTCGCTGCTGATCAACGCCGTCAAAGACGCGAACCTGCCGGGCGATCGCTTCCAGCCCACCACCATCGTCAACACCGACGACGCGATACCGGGCTCCGGCTTCTTCGTGCGCGGCAAGATCGAGAAAAACAAGCGGCATTACCCCTGGGCGCAGTTCATCGTCGACAGCGACGGGCTGGGGCGCATGGCCTGGCGGCTGCCGGAGGAGAGCTCCACCATCGTGGTGCTGGACAAGGCCGGGCGCGTGCAGTGGGCGAAGGACGGCGCACTCACCCCGCAGGAGGTTGACCAGGTGATCGCCCTGCTGCGCACCCTGATCGACCGGGAGACGCCATGACGCGCACACCGCCGGGAGCCGATGACGCATGTCTTTGATTGAACGCTATATCACGGTTGAGATCCGCCGCCTGGTGATGATGATCGCCGGGTTTCTGATCTTCATGTTCGCCAGCTACTCCGCCCAGCGCTACCTGACCGACGCCGCCAACGGCACGCTGGCGCTGCGGGTGGTGGCCGAGGTGGTTTTCTATAAATCGCTGATCGCGCTGGAGATGATATTGCCCGTCGCGCTGTATGTCTCGGTGGCGGTGGCGCTGAGCCAGCTGTACAGCGATGCGGAGATCACCGCCATGCTGGCCGCCGGTGCCAGCCCGCTGCGGCTGTATAAGGCAGTGCTGATACTGGCCGTGCCGCTGGCGATAGCGGTCACGCTGCTGTCGCTGTATGGCAGGCCCTGGGCATACGCCAATATTTATCAGCTGCAGCAACAGTCGCAGTCGGTGCTGGACGTGAGCCACCTGCAGGCCGACAAATTCAACGTTAGCGGCAACGGCCGCATGATCCTCGCCAATCACGTCGACAAAACGGCCAACCACCTGACGGACGCCCTGATTTATGTGCGCGGCGGCCATCACACCAACCTGTACCGCGCGCAGTCGGTGGAGGTGCTCGACGCCTCCCCCGCCAGCCCCGCCGTGCGGCTGAAAACCGGCACCGCCTATGTGCTGGATCGCCAGGGCACCGACGACAACGGGCAGAACTACGACAACTTTGATATCGCGCTCAAGCCGTTCGTGCCCAGCGCCGAGAGCCGGCACAAGTCGGCCTCGCCGGCGGAGCTGGCGCGCTCCGCCGATCCGGGTGACGCCGCCGAACTGCAATGGCGCGAGAGCCGCGGGCTGACCACCGTGCTGATGGTACTGCTGGCGATCCCCTTTAGCCGCATCAAGCCGCGACAGGGGCGCTACGCCGCGCTGTTGCCCCTGACGGTGCTGTTTACCGTGATTTTCTATGGCGGTAACATTTGCCGCACGCTGGTGGCCAACGGCTCTCTGCCGACGATCCCCGGCGTTTGGCTGGTGCCGATAGCCATGGCTGCTGGTATCGCCCTGCTGCTGGCACGCGACTTATCCCTGCTGCGGACACCCTCCCGATGACTATTTTTAGCCGTTACCTGATCCGCAACGTGTTCATCGGCTTCGCCGCCGCGGCCGGGCTGCTCATCCCGCTGTTCACCACCTTCACGCTGATCAACGAGCTGGAGGACGTGACCCCGGGCGGCTACCGCTGGCAGCAGGCGCTGCTGGTGACCGTGCTGACCCTGCCGCGCAGCCTGGTCGATCTGGGGCCGTTTATCGCGCTGCTCGGCGGCATCGTCGGGCTGGGGCAGCTGTCGAAAACCCTGGAACTGACCGCGATCCGCTCCGCCGGGATGTCGATATTCCGCATTGCGCTGGTAATGCTCGCCGCCGGGCTGCTGATGAACCTCTCGCTCGGTGCCCTCGATGAGTGGGCGGCCTCGCCGCTGCAGCAGCGCGCGCTGCAGATGAAGAACAACGCCCTGGCGCAGTCTAACGATAACGACGTCACCGTTAACCCACTGTGGGCACGGCGCGGCAACGAGTTTGTGACGGTCAAAACCGTCGATGAGAACGACCAGCCCCACGGCATTGAGATCTTCCGTTATCAGGCCAACCGCGCGCTGGAATCTTACCTTTACGCCGACAGCGCCAGCACCGCCGCCGACGGCAGCTGGCTGCTGCACAACGTGATGCAAAAAAGCTGGCAAGGCGGAAAGGAGACGATTGAGCGGCAAAGCAGCCTGCCGTGGCGCTCGCTGTTCGCCGTGCCGAGCCTGAAAGAGCTGACCCTGCCGGCCGGCAGCTTCTCGCTCCAACAGCTGGAACGCTATATCGATTACCTGCAAGGCTCGGGGCAGCCCAGCACCGAATACCGCCTGGCGTTGTGGAAAAAACTCGGCCAGCCCCTGCTGGTGCTGGCGATGATTCTATTGGCCATCCCGTTTACCTTTACCGCTCCACGCGCCCCCGGCATGGGCAGCCGATTAGCGCTCGGCGTGATCGTCGGGCTGCTGACCTACATCGCTTACCAGATCGTCCTCAACCTGGGGTTGCTGTTCGCCCTCAACGCGCCCTTCACCGCCCTCGCTCCACCGCTTTTGATCCTGGCGCTAGCGTTGGCGCTGGTTTATCGGTTTGATCGGCGGGGTTAGTTAGCCTGGGAGCTAGATAAAGCGACCTGAGCTGACATTAAGCAGGGCGGCTGGTTAAAAACAGTGTAACTACATGGGGTTAAGAAATCTGAAACAGAAGCACACCAAGTATGAGACGATGGCGTAAATTCATGAGTAGACAGGGAAATTGCAGCACATGAGTAGACGCTTAAACAGAGATTACCGCACAAAAATAAGAAACATTCCCCGCCGTTTGAAGGCACTTAAGCGTTGGTCCGAAACCTTCCATGATCCAGCACGGGCTGACTTTTCTGAGGACAGACATTACTGGAATTACAAAATACCTGTAGAAATCAACCTGGTTGAAGGAAAGCACAGTAACAAAAAAATTAAGGCTGACTGTGCGCAGGCCTTGATAAATGCCTGTGCTAATTTGATGCTCGCAACAGCAGATTGCGACGACAAGCCGCGAATTACTGCCGTCATCTGCCTCCCGGACATGTTTACCAGCGAAATCTGTTTGTACCATTCAGATGAGTATTTTCAGGGTTTTATTTCAGAAGACAGTTCTGACAATGGTTCATCGATAATTTTAAAAGAACGCAGCCTTGCTAAGGAATGGGGACTTATTCTTCCAGATGGCGTGCAAGAATTAGGTGTTGCAATTGAATACCATGGCGGTGATGACCCCGATGAGTGGTTTACTGGCGAACGTTGGCATTATGGTCAACTACAATAATTCAGACATTCACTCTCCCCTGCTTTAAGAAATGAGTCAGGGATATGTTTAGTTTAAAGTTTTGAATGGCGGGGATAAAAAGCAATAAAAACAGGGTGATAGTGAGTAACATTCAGATAATGCCCATCTGCAAAGATGGGCTTATCGACGTTAACGCAATTCCTTCGCTATCGCGCTAAACATCAGCGAAGCCTCCAGCGGTTGCGCGCTGAAAGAAGGCTCCGCCTGCGGCCAGGTGGACCACTGGACGATCACCAGATTCTCCGCCTGATTGACCATAATCATCTGTCCGAAGATCCCCAGTGCCCATAGGGAATGTTTCAGGGAAGCCTGCGGAACGGGTTCTACGTTGACCGCATTCACCGGCACTTCGTTGTTCCACCACTGGTAGCCGTAAATGCCGTTAGGATGCGCTGCCGATACTAAGGCGCGATTGAACTAGGAGATGGATTCAAAACACCCAGTCCCCCTTTTGAGAACAAGAACTTTCCGGTTAACATTTGGCCGGCTTTACAAATTGGCCTGAGCCGTTATTATCCCTTATTTGGTGTCCTATGCGCCGTTAGCTACCGCTGACTGCCGTTCGATAACATGCCCCTCAGGGGGCCATCGAGTGCAAGGAGTGCGAGCGCCCGCCTGAACAGGCCAAGGTGCAGCAAGCAAAGGAAGAGACACGCTATGTTTTCCAGTTTGAAACTGCTGTATATCGCCGATGATATTATTTCACCTGATGATTGAAGATCAGAAAGACGAGGATGTCGCCACTATCAGGGGGAGAATATGAGCAAGTGGATAATGGCAATGGCGTTACTGTTTACTGTTCTCATGATGCAAGGATGCAAAAAAAACATGGAATATGAACCACAGGATTTTTTTGAAGGCCGTCAATTGGAAGTCGCACAGCTGATTTATGATGGCGACGAAGTGAAACTGAATGAGAAGCTTCCTTCAATAAGCAAGGAAGAACTGAATCGACCAGTGAAAGCAGACATGACCCTGCTGTTTTGGTCGGTGTTGAACTCAATCTATGATAAAAACACGCCGGAAAGGCTGAAAATAATAACCGACCTGGTAAAAGCTGGCGCAGACCCGTTGCAGCCCAGACCGGAGGGCGGGAGCAGCCCGGCGGAATTCGTCATGAAAGCCGACAAGGGGATTTGGGTCAAAGCCATGCTCGACGGCGGTTTACCGCCAAACGCAAAAGATAAGGTATTCAATGAGCCCATTGTATTCCAAACAATCAAAGCCAAAAACCCTGAAACATTAAAGGTGATGCTGGATTATGGCGCGGATATAAACATCAGAGACTCCTTGCAACAAACCTTATTAATGGATGCTTTTTTTAGCTCAGCCTTTGAGCATATGACCTTACTGCTCAATCGGGGTGCGAATCCTAACCCGGTAAATATAAACAATCTTTCGCTGTTAACAGCAGTGAATCGGCAAATAAAAGACAGCCAAGATGGCTCAGAATACAATGTACAGTGTAAGAAAATACTCGAGCTCATGCTTTTGAAAGGAGCAAAGGAAACACAGTAATTTCATCAACGCAGATCTGACAGCTGCCGGTTATTATACTGTAGCTGTCAGGTTACATCTGGTTTTCGATAAACACGCTATAGACCACGCAATCAAACGGATTGAAGACCAGAAAGACGAGGATGCCACCATTCTCAGGGGGAGAATATGAGCAAATTGATAATGGCAATAGCGCTACTGTTTACTGTTCTCATGGTGCAAGGATGCAACAAAAGCATGGAATATGAGCCACAGGATTTTTTTGAAGGCCGGCAGCTGGACATCGCACAGCTGATTTATGATGGCGATGAAGTGAAACTGAAAGAGAAGCTTCCTTCAATAAGCAAGGAAGAACTGAATCGACCAGTGAAAGCAGACATGACCCTGCTGTTTTGGTCGGTGTTGAACTCAATCTATGATAAAAACACGCTGGAAAGGCTGAAAATAATAACCGAGCTGGTTAAATCTGGCGCAGACCCATTGCAGCCCAGACCGGAAGGGGGAAGCAGCCCGGCGGAATTTGTCATGAAAGCCGACAAGGGAATTTGGATCAAGGCCATGCTCGACGGAGGTTTACCGCCAAACGCAAAAGACAAGGTATTCAATCAACCCATTATATTCGAAGCTTTAGAAGCGAAAAACCCTGAAACGTTAAAGGTGATGCTGGATTATGGTGCGGATATAAATACAATGGATTCATTGGGGAATACCATATTAATAAGCTCTCTGGATTCTCGTTCGTTTGATCATACTATACTTCTGTTGGAGAGAGGTGCAGATAATAAAATCAAGGGTAAGTTTGGTTGGACTATGGGCAATCAGCTCCAACGCTTTATAGATAGAGGGGTAGGCGATGCCGAGGATAAAGAAAAAATTAACAAGATAAAAGAGTTATTAATTAAAAACGGTGGAGACTGGCCTCCTCTACCTGTAGAGAATTGAGACTCCCTTAAGGTCAGCGTCGAAGACATGGAATATGCCGCTCAGAGGCAGAATGGCAACCGCCATCCGCCCCTGCTCGCTCCGTGGAATTAACGCAGTTCCTTCGCTATCGCACTAAACATCAGCGAGGCCTCCAGCGGTTGTGCGCTGAAAGAAGGCTCCGCCTGCGGCCAGGTGGACCACTGGACGATCACCAGATTCTCCGCCTGATTGACCATAATCATCTGGCCGAAGATCCCCAGCGCCCACAGAGAATGCTTGAGGGAGGCCTGCGGAATGGGTTCCACGTTGATCGCATTCACCGGCACTTCGTTGTTCCACCATTGGAAGCCGTAAATACCGTTAGGATGCGCCGCTGATACCGAACCCGCCGCCTGCGTCCAGTTGGACGACTGGGCTACCCAATCTTCCGGCAGGATCTGTTTGCCGTTCGTCAGCTTCCCGTTATGCAGAATGAATTCGCCGAAACGCCCCCAGTCTTCCAGCGTGGCGTTGAAGCCGTGCGCGCCCACGTCGTGCTGGCCTTTGGCGTAGGCATGCCACACGCCGTCGCTCGCCATGCCGTAGGGCTGCCAGATGCTTTGCTGCAGATAGGCCGCCAGCGGCATACCGGTGGCGCGCTCCAGCACGTCGCCCAGCAGCCACGCGCCGCCGGAGGAGTAAGACCAGTTCTGCCCGGCCGGATGCGCGCGGTGCAAACCGGCCACCAGCTTGCGCACGCAGGCGTAGGTGCCGGGCCTGGCTTCACACTCGGTCAGCTGCGCGAAGTCCGATTTCGGGTTGGTGTAATCCTCATTCCACGCCACGCCGGAGGTGTGAGTGATCAGCTGCCTGAGGGTCACGCCGTCCCACGCGGTGCCTTTCAGATCGGGTTCGTATTGCGTGATGAGATCGTCGAGCGAGCGGATCTTGCCCTGTTTAATCGCCACGCCCACCAGCGTGGCGACCACGGATTTGCCCACGGAGCGCGATGTCCACAGGGTAGCGTCGGTATTACCCTGCCCCAGGTATTTCCAGGCGATTTTGCCGTCTTTCAATACCAGCATGCCGCTGACGTTCTGGCGCTGCAGGTAATCCTGCAGGTGGTAGGTTTTGCCATTCACCCGATAGCTGGCATCGGTTAGCTGTTTAGCGGCAGTAAGCAGCTGCGTGGCGTTGCCATGGTGAAATACATCCCCCGCATAGTTGCGGTAGTCGTTACGAAAACCGATCACCCGATCGCTCTGGCTCCAGGTGAGCATCTTGTGCGTGTCCGGCAATTGCGCATCGAAAGGCGCGGGACAGGCGCTGAGTTCGGTGCCCGCACAGGCGGCCAGCGCGGCGGGCGCCAACAGGCCGCTGCAGAGACTGATGACAACGCCCGCCAGCAGCCTGCGGTTAAACACTTTGCTTTTCATATTTTTTCTCGCATAGCTCAGGAAGGCGTTCAGCTTAAAAAAACGCGGCCTATAATAAAAAACGCCTGATGGGGGAAAATCCCCCGCAAAATCGACGGGAGAACCGCGTGCCGAGCCTGATTTATTCCTTTGCCCAACTGGAAGCCTTCACCGCCGTGGCCGAGCACGGCAGCCTGGCGAAAGCCGCGCTCAAGCTGGGCAAAGACCGCACGACGCTGCGCGATTTGATTGATTTTCTCGAGGATGGTTTGGGCTATGCGCTGTTCCTGCGCGAGGGGCGCAGCCTGCACCTGACGCCGGAAGGCGAACAGCTGCAGCGCCAGGCGCACCTGCTGATGCGCCAGGTGAAAGCGTTTGAGGCATTTGCCAAAGACGTGCCGAAGAGCGCGGCGCAGGAAATCTCACTGGTCTACGATCCCTTCACGCCCCGGGCGCTGCTGCAGGCACTGATTGCCGCCATGGCCCAGCGCAACACGCGCCTGAGCCTGATTAACGCCTCGCGCGACGAAGCGGAAAGGCTGCTGGCAAACGGCCAGGCCGATCTGGGGATCTGCCAGGCGCGCCATCGCAGCGTGGGCGACGCCATGGAGTGGCGCGCCCTAGGGGCGATAGAGATGGATTTTTACGCCGCCAAAACGCTTTTCCCTGGCGCGGAACAGCCGCTCTCGCTGCTGGAACTCTCGCTCACGCCGCAGGTGATCATGCACCCGGATTCTGACGAACCGGTGGCGCGCCGCCTGCAAATTTCCGGGCATACAATATTTACCAACGAGCTGGAAATGCTACGCGCCCTGCTCGAACAGGGCTGCGGCTGGGGATTCCTGCCGACGCACATGCATGCCGAACAGTGGGAAAACGTCAACACGCTGCGCACCGAAGTCGGCAGCCAGGGCATCAGCCAAACCATGGTGACCATCTGGAAGCCGGGCAATGACCGGCGGGTGCTGATTGAAGAGACGTTGGCGCTGTTGCCGAGGTTGTGGCGGGGGTTGGGGAGTGAAAAGTCGCTGCTAGATTCGCGGTGTTGTTATCGGTAGTCGATCGTGGGGATCATCACCTGCGTTGTTTATACTATACGATCATGCTTGAGCGGGGGATTGCTGTTTCCCCCAGTGAGTGCCTCACCGCCGTCGCTCCAGCGCTGCTGGCGCTGGTTTATTGCTTTGATAGGCGGCATTTGAGGGGCGGCTTTGAGCGAGTATCAGGAGTTCGCAATTGTTCTCACATAAGTTGTATGTATTCCTAACATTTTTGTGTATTAACAAATGGGAGGCCGGCCATGTTCCTATCTACACAGATAAAACACGGGTGCTAACCTACTGCCATTAATCCATATACAAGCAGATAAGTAATGCCTATTGTCGGCACTCAGCGGACATGTATGGATTACGACAAAAAATGGCTACAGAAACGGTAGCCATTCATCATTCAGAAATCAAAAACCTGGAGAATATTTCACAGGAGACATAGCACCTTTCTTTCTTAGAACATCCGGGATTTTTTTATCAAGATAAATCTTTGTTATCTCAGGAGGTGCTACTCTTCCTCGGAATCCAAAGCGAAATTTTTGAGTAGATTCAAACTCATCGTCTGCATCCCATGAAGACATCTCTGGGAAATTATCACGAGTAGATTTGAGCCACTCATCAGCAACATACACTCCCCTTACGATTCCCTTCACTGTAGCCAGTATGACTTCAGCCTTACAGGCACGTTCAACGTTTACGCGCCAGCTAAAACGTACGGCATCATAGAGGTCTACATCTTTTGAGCTTCTGTTAACTGATATCATTAAGACTTTATGCTGGAACACAACCGTTTCAGGTTGGTATGTGGCGATTAGCTCTTTAATGTGTGCAGCACCATATTCATTACTGCCGGCACCATTCATGATGTTAGTTAAACCGGGATAGGCATCTATAAGTGCGGCCTCGACCTCGTAAGCAGTTTTTTGATCAGACATTCCATGCCGATGGATAACATGGATAACTTCAAGACCTGCCAGTCTTATTTCCCTAAGTTGCTTGAGTTTATTACTAAGTAATTCATCATCATCAGCTGCCGCAACCTCACCACGCATATGAGCAAATACACGGTTACCTTTCCCTTTCCCCACGTAGAAAGTACTTCCATCTCTTGGATCAATCAATCGGTATACATACCAACCAAGATGTTCCATAACTCCCGGTGGAAACTCATTAATATCCATGTCAAAACACCTATCGCTTGATTTAAAAAACATTAGTTAAACATAGCACTGCCATTTAATGGCTTATAGAACCCATCAATTCCCCCCAGTAGTTGATACAGTGAAAAATTAACCCTAGGCACAAAGCATCCTTATCCCGTGGAACACACCTTACCGCACTTTCCTGCAATAAAAATCCGCCACTCGAAATAATTAAAAAGATACTAATCAACAAAATTTATCATTAACTATTTTTGCATTTTATTATTTTCCCTTCCCACAAACAAATCTCCCCCCCCCTAGCACCGCCCCCGCCCTTTCCCTACAATAAGGGATCTGTTGAGGCATAACGCAAGGAAAGACGGTGTCGAAAGCCAATCCCAATGCCACTATCGTGGATATCGCCCGCCGCGCCAGGGTGACCAATATCACCGTTTCCCGCGCCTTCAATAAGCCCGAGCTGGTCAAGCCGGAAACCCGCGAGCGCATTCACGCCATCGCCAAAGAGCTGAACTATGTGCCCAACGCGTTCGCGCAGGGGCTGAAAAGCAGCAGCAGCCAGATTATCGGCATCGTCACCAGCAGCATGTACAACCCGTTCTATTCCGGCCTGATCAAAACCGTGTCGCGCATTGCGCGCCAGCAGGGCTACCAGATCATGCTGTTCGACACCGACGGCAGCGAAGAGGCGGAAATGCGCGCCATTCAGGCGCTGTTCGGTTACAAGGCGCGCGGCATCCTGCTCTCGGCGGTGCGCGACGACAAGCGCTACCGCCCCGCCTATCTCGAGCTGGCCGAGGTGTACGGCGTGCCGCTGATCCTGATCGACCGTGACCTTTACGATCAGCAGCTAAGCGGCGTGTTCCTCGATAACCGCGAGATTGGCGTGCTGGCCGGGCGCTATCTGGCGGAGCAGCCGGAGAAGAAGCTGCTGATCATCGGCGGCCCGGCGGATTCGGAAATTACGCTAACGCGCACCGCCGGCATCGTCGCGGCGCTGCAGGGCAGCGGCCGTGAGATTCATATCATCAACGGCGACTACGATTTCACCTCGCAAGAGAGCGAGGTGCGCGCCTATCTGGCGCAGCCGGAGAACCGCCCGGATTACATCATCGGCCTGAACGGCATCATCACGCTGGGCGCCATCGCCATCTGCCACGAGATGGGGCTTTATGAGCAGGTGAAGTTCTTCTCGATAGACGAACCGCCGCGCGCCGGCGCTTACGGCCTGCACATTCCGGGGGTGTATCACGATACGCAGAAACTGGGGGAGATCGCCGCGGAGCTGCTGTTCAGCGCCATTCACAGCCCGCGCGGCGAGCTGCCGGTGCGCAGAGAGTTCTTCACCGGCTCGCTGTTGAATCGCTGACGGGCGCTATTGCCCGTAGTAGGCGTGTTTGCCGTGCTTGCGCAGGAAATGTTTATCCAATAGCTCCGGCTGCATCGGGGCGATGGCCGGCGCCAGCTGGCGCGTCGCCATCGCCATGATCGCCACCTCTTCCAGCACCACCGCGTTGTGCACCGCATCCGCCGCGTCCTTGCCCCAGGCGAACGGGCCGTGGGAATAGACCAGCACTCCCGGCACCTGCTGCGGATCGCGCCCCGCCTGATTGAAGGTTTCGATAATCACCTTGCCGGTTTCCCCCTCGTAATCGCCGGCGATCTCCGCCTCGCTCATCGGCCGGGTGCAGGGAATGTCGCCGTAAAAGTAGTCGGCGTGGGTGGTGCCCAGCGCCGGGATCGGCTGCCCGGCCTGCGCCCAGATGGTGGCGTTGCGGCTGTGGGTGTGCACCACGCCGCCGATGTCGGCGAAGGCGCGGTACAGCGCCAGGTGGGTGGCGGTGTCGGATGAGGGCTTGCGGTGCCCTTCGCGCACCTTGCCCTCCAGATCCACCACCACCAGATCCTCCAGCGTCATCGCCTCGTAGGCGATGCCCGAAGGCTTGATCACCACCAGCCCGCTCTGGCGGTCGATCGCCGAGACGTTGCCCCAGGTAAAGGTTACCAGCCCGTATGCCGGCAGGCTGAGGTTAGCGGCCAGCACCTGCCGCTTGAGTTCGTTCAGCATGCGATGCCTCCCTCATTCATCTGTTGTTCGATCCAGGCCTTGGCCTGGGCGATGCGTTGCTTGTCCTGCCCGTCTTCGCGCGCCCACATCTCCAGCAGGTAGGGGCCGCGATAGCCGAGCGCATTGAGCACGGAAAAGGCGTGGGCGAAATCCACGCAGCCCTCGCCGAACGGCACGTCGCGGAACTGCCCGGCGCTGCCCGGCCCCACCGCCACGGTGTCTTTGAGGTGCACGGCGGTGATGCTGCCGATGCCCAGCGCCAGCTCGGCGGCGACGTCGTTGCCCCAGGCGCTGAGGTTGCCGAGATCGGGATACACCGTGAACCACGGGCTGTTGACGTGGCGGGCGATGTCGCGCCATTTACTGATGCTATTGATGAACGGCGTGTCCATCACCTCCACCGACAGCATTACCTGCGCCCTGGCGGCCTGCGCCGCCGCCCACTGAATGCCCTCGATAAAGCGTTCGCGGCTGTGGCGATCGGCGGGTTCGTAATAGACGTCGTAGCCCGCCAGCTGGATGTTGCGGATGCCGAGATCCGTCGCCAGTTCCAGCGCCTTGCTCATCAGCCCCCGCGCCCGCTCGCGGGTGGCAGCGTCATGGCTGCCGAACGGCTCGCGCCGGTGCGCCGACAGGCACAGGCTCGGCACCGTCACCCCGCTGTCGAGCCGCGCCTGGATAAACGCCAGCCGCTGGCGGCGATCCCAGTCCAGCCGCTGCTGGCGCGCCGGCTGCTCGTCGATCGACATCTCCACAAATTCAAAGCCCAGCTCGGCGGCGGTGGCCAGCCGCTGCGGCCAGCTCATATCGGCGGGCAGCGCCTTTTCATACAGCCCCAGACAGGCGGCGTTAGTCGTTTGCATCAGTCACCTCACTCAAAGCCTGGGCGACCGCCAGATAGCGCGCCTGCTGGGCGCGCAGGCGCCGATGGGCGGCGGTCGCGGGATAATAACAGCGCAGCTTGGGCGGCGCGGCGGCGATCGCTTCGGCGAACCCGGCGTACTCCCCGGCGCCGACGGCGGCGCACAGGGCAGCGGCGCGGCAGCCGCTCTGGCGCGTTTCCACCACCTCGAGCGGCAGGTTGCCGGCGTCGGCGTACATCTGCATCCACACCTCGGACTGCGTCGGCCCGCCGGTCATGCGCACCCGCTCAATGCGCGGATTCAGCTGCACCATGCGCTCCTGATGAATCAGGTGCGAGAACACGATGCCCTGGTAGATCGCCTGCACCACGTCCGCCATCTCGTGGTGGGCGCTCAGGCCGATCAGCCCGCCCGGCGTGTTGCCGCCGAGGTTGGAGCCGTACAGATAAGGCAGGAACAGCAGCCCGCTGGGCTGCTCGCGGCGTTCGGCCACCCAGGCGTTGAACTGGGCGTAGCGCTGCCGGTCGTCGGCGCAGAACTGGCGCAGGAACCAGGCCAGGTTACCGGCCGAGGTCGGGCTGCCTTCGTGCACGAAATAGCGGCCGTCGATGCAGTAGCGCCCCCAGGCGTAGGGGTAATCGGCGGGAATGATGCGCTCGGTCACGCAGGTGGCGATCGACCAGGTGCCCGCCACCGCGCTGAGCGTGCGATCGTCGGCCACGCCGGAGCTGAGCGCCGCGCCCACCACGTCGAACAGGCCGCCGTACACCGCGGTGCCCGTTCGCAGGCCGCACTGCGCCGCCGCCGCGGCCGTCACCTGCCCGGCCAACTGCGCGGAGCCGATCACCGGCGCGGTCTTCTCCTGCGCCTCTTCGATGCCGAAGGCCGCCATCAGCGCCGGATCGTAAGTGCCGCTGTGCTGGTTAAACAGGTTGCTGCCGGAGATGTTGGTCACCTCGGCCGCCGCCTCGCCGGTGAGGCGAAAGCGCAGGTAGTCGTGCGCCATCAGGATGCGATCGACGGCGGCGTACTGCGCCGGTTGCCGCTGCTTCAGCCAGCGCAGCAGCAGCGCCGGGTGGCTGGGCCACAGCGGCTGCAGGCTGCGCGAGTAGGTCTGCGCATCCACCCCGGCGCGGCGCAGCTCAGCCGCCGTGGCCGCCGCGCGGTTGTCCGAAGAGAGGATGCCGTTGCCGACCGGCTTGCCGTGGCGGTCGATGGCGTACAGCCCTTTGCCGTGCGCCGAAAAGCTGACGCCGCGCACCTGCCCGGCCTCCAATCCCGCCGCGTGCAGCGTCTGGCGGATCGCCGCGCAAACGTCATCCCACAGCGCGTCCATATTGCGTTCGCTGAAGCCCGGCTGGGCGGCAATCGCCGCGCCGTCGCGCTCGGCAACTGCCAGCTCTTCGCCGCTTGCCCGGTACAGCCCGGCCTTGATCACCGTGCCGCCGACGTCTATGCCAAGAAAGACTGACATCGCGCCTCCTATTTGCGCCGCACGGAGCTGAGGTAGATGGCGGCCAGGATGATGCCGCCCTTCACCACGTTCTGGATATACGGCGATACGTTCATCAGATTGAGGCCGTTGTTGAGTACCCCGAGCATCATCGCCCCCACCAGCGTGCCAATGATGGCGCCGCGCCCGCCGGAGATCGCCGCCCCGCCCAGCACCACCGCGGCGATGGCGTCCAGCTCGAAGCCTTCGCCGGCGTTGGGCTGCCCGCTCATCAGGCGCGAGGTCAGCACCAGCCCGGCCAGCGCGGCGGTCAGGCCGCTGATCACGTACACCAGCATCTTGTAGCGCGGCACGCGGATGCCGCTCAGGCGCGCCGCCTCTTCGTTGCCACCCATCGCGTAGACGTAGCGGCCGAACGGCAGCTGGTTGAGCATCAGCCAGGCCAGCAGGTACACGCCGAGCATGATCAGGATCGGCACCTGGATGCCCAGCACCGTGCCGCGGCCAAAGAACGCGAAGACGTCGGGCAGGCCGGAGATTGGGTAGCCGCCGGTATAGAGCAGCGCCAGGCCGCGGGCGATGCCCATCGACGCCAGGGTGACGATGATCGGCGGCATGCGCAGGTAGGCGATGCAGGCGCCGTTGGCCAGGCCGAACAGCGCGCCGACCGCCAGCGCCGCCACCATCGCCAGCGGGATCGGCACCGCCGCCAGCATCAGCCCGGCGGCGACCGAGCCGGCCAGCGCCATCACCGGCCCCACCGAGAGATCGATGCCGCCGGTCAGGATGGCGCAGGTCATGCCCACCGCGATGATGGCATTGATAGACACCTGGCGCGCCACGTTGGTCAGGTTGTTGACGCTGAGGAAGCTGTCGTTCAGCAGGCTCATCAATACGAACAGGACAGCGAAGCCGATAAACGGCAAGACCGCCGGGTGATGCAGCAGTTTTTCCCAGCGCTTGCCGAGGCTGGGGCCGGCGGCGCGGCGCGCCACGGCGGGTTGTTCAATTCCGATCATAAGGCACTCCCGGTCGCGTGAAGCATGATGTGGTTGGATTCGATGTCGTCGCCGGTCAGCTCGGCGACGATGTGGCCGCCGCGAAACACCAGCACGCGGTCGCACACGCCGATGATCTCCGGCAGTTCGGAGGAAATCATGATGATGGAGATGCCCTGCAGGGTCAGTTGCTGCATCAGCTGGTAGATCTCGGCCTTGGCGCCCACGTCGATGCCGCGCGTCGGCTCGTCGAAGATCAGGATGTTGCAGTCGTTGTTGAGCCAGCGGGCGATCACCACCTTCTGTTGGTTGCCGCCGCTCAGGGTGCTGACGGCGGTCTCGGCGTCCGGGGTTTTCACGCCCACGGCGCGGATCAGCCGCTGCACCACGTCGCGATCCTTACGGGCGCTGACGAAGATCTTGCCGCGCCGGTGGTGCCGGTTGAGGGTGATGTTCTGCGCCACCGAGAACGGCAGCACCAGGCCCTCGGTTTTGCGGCTCTCCGGCAGCAGGCCGATACCCTGCGCCAGCGCCTGCGCCGGGGAGCGCAGCGCCGCCGGTTGGCCGCCGAGGCTGACGCGTTTGCGGTGGCAGCGGCTGGCGCCGATCAGCGCCGAGACGGTCTCGGTGCGCCCGGAGCCCACCAGCCCGGCGAAGCCAAGGATCTCACCCTTGTGCAGGTGGAAGCGGTCGGTCGCGCCATGCTTCTCGCGCTGGATCTCCGCCTCCAGCAGCACCGTCGCGGTATCGACCGGGTGCTGTTTCACCGGGAAAGCGTTCTCGATTTTGCGCCCGACCATCAGCCGCACCAGCTCTTCCACGTTGGTGTCGCCGGTAGCCAGCGTTTCGATGTAGGCGCCGTCGCGCAGCACGGTAATGCGATCGCAGATGGTGAAGATCTCGTCCAGGTGGTGCGAGATAAACACCATGCCGACGCCCAGCAGCCGCAGATCGTTCATCACGCTGAACAGGTGCTCGGCCTCGCCCGGCGTCAGCGTGGCGGTCGGCTCATCCAGCACCAGCACCCGCGCCTCCAGCGACAGTGCCTTGGCGATCTCAACGAACTGCTGCTGCGCCACGCTCAACTGCTCCACCGGGCAATCGAGATCGATAGCCACCGTCAGCCGCTTGAAAATGGCCTCGGCCTTGCGGCGCATCGCCCGGCGATCCAGCAGGCCCCAGCGGTTCCTGATCTCCCGGTTGAGGAAGATGTTGTCGATGGCGCTCATATAGGGAATCAACGAGAATTCCTGAAAAATAATGCCGACCCCGGCCTCGATCGCCTGGCGATAGTTGTTAAAGCGGCGCTGCTCGCCGTCGATAAAAATATCGCCCTCGTCCGGCTGATAGATGCCGCACATGATTTTCACCAGCGTCGATTTGCCGGCGCCGTTTTCGCCCAACAGGGCGTGCACTTCGCCGCGCTGAATGGCCAGATCGATGCCGTCCAGCGCCTTCACGCCGGGAAAGCTTTTCTTTATTCGCTTCAGTTCCAGTAAAGGTGTCACCGCATTACCCTCCGCGCCGAACGCCCCGCCGCAGCGGGGCGAACCCGGCCGCTGTTACCAGCTAAAGCCGGCCGCATTGCTGCGGTCGATCAGCTTCACTTTGACCGGCACGGTTTTCGGCACCGTGGCGCCCCAGTAGCGGGCCAGCGCAATGCCGAGCGCGATGCGCAGCTGGTCGCGCGGGAACTGCGCCGAGGTGGCGATGAACGGCGAGTTCGGCTTGAGGATCTCTTTGATGGCTTCCGGCTGGCCGTCGACGCTCACCAGCTTGACCTTGGCGCCGTTGCTTTCGATCGCCGCCAGCGCGCCGAGCGCGCCGACGTCGTTGACGCTGAAGATGCCCGCCAGATCCGGCGCCGACTGCAGCATGTTTTCGGTCACGGTCAGCGCGGTGTCACGCTCCTGCTTACCGTTTTGCTTGGTGACGATCTTGATGTCGGGGTATTTCTTCATCGCCGCTTCAAAGCCGCGCACGCGCTCCAGGATCGGCACCACCGGGATGCCGTCGAGGATCGCCACCTTGCCTTTGCCGCCCAGCGCTTTCGCCAGGTACTCGCCCGCCTGGAAGCCGGCGTCGTAGTTTTCCGAGCCGACGAACGAGTCCAGCGGCCCTTCCGCCTGCGCGTCGATCGCCACCACCACCGCGCCGGCCTTATGGGCGGAGATCACCGCCGACTGCACCCCCACCGAATCGGTCGGGTTGATCAGCAGGATGTCTACCTTCTTCTGCAGCATGTCTTCCACGTCGCCGATCTGTTTGGCGACGTCATGGCGCGCATCGGCCACGTACACCTTGGCGCCGATATCCGCCGCCGCCTGATCCAGCGCCTGCTTCATGGTGACGAAGTAGTCGTTGTTCATTTCCTGGAACGACATACCGATAGTGATTTGCTTGGCCAGCGCCCCATGGCTGGCCGCCAACATTCCACCGGCGACGATAAAAGGCAGGGTCTTTTTGAATAATGAAAACATAGCCAATTCTCCTGTAGGGAAGCTTCTTGTTGTGGTTATCAGAGCAACAGCATGTCTTTACGTTTGGCCGACCGGCCGGCCCCCCATTGCGAGCGGGCCGGCGGTCGTGACTGCAACAGCGGTACAGCGGGAGGGTCAGGGAACCAGGATCACCTTGATGGAGTCGGTCGAGTCCGCCAGGGCGAAGGCTTCGTCCCAGTCGTTCAATGAATAGCTGTGGGTAATCACGCCATTGGAAGTCACCAGCCCGCGCTCGAACAGATCGATGGCGATTTCGTAGCTGTAGGGCGCCAGGTGCGCGCCGCGGATGTCCAGCTCTTTGCGATCGCCGATGATGGACCAGTCGACGGTGGTTTCCTTGCCGAACACGCTGAACTCCACGAAGCGGCCCAGCTTGCGGATCATCTGCAGCCCCTGGGTGACGCCGATCGGCGCGCCGGTGGCCTCGATGTAGACGTCGCAGCCGTAGCCGCCGGTCAGCGATTTGACGATCTGGTCGGCGTCTTCCTTCAGCGGGTTGATCACCACGTCGGCGCCAAATTCTTTCGCCAGCGCCAGCCGCTCGTCGATGGCGTCGATCACGATCAGTTTCTTCGGCGTTTTCAGGCGCGCCACCTGCACCATGCACAGCCCGAGTGGCCCGGCGCCGGCCAGCACCACCACGTCGTCCAGCTGGATGTCGCCGCGCGCCACGGTGTGGATGGCGCAGGCCATCGGTTCAATCAATACTGCGTCTTCATGGCTCAGGCTTTCCGGGATCTTGTGCACGATGGCGTTCTCGGAAAAGCGCATGTACTCCGCCATGCCGCCCTCCGCCACGTCTTTTTGGAAACCGTAAATGTTATGCGTCTCACACATCCAGTAGCTGCCGGATTTGCAGTAGCGGCACTCCCAGCACGGCACGATCTGCTCGGCGATCACCCGCTCGCCGAGCCGGTATTTGCCTTCCGCGCCCTCGCCCAGCGCGGCGATGCGGCCGTAGAACTCGTGGCCCGGCACCACCGGCGGTTTAACCCACGGGTTCTCCCCCCAAAACATCTGTGCGCCATTCTTGCACTTGCAGTCGCCGGCGCAGATGCCGCAGCCTTCCACCTTGATCACCAGCTCGCGCGCCTTCGGCAGCGGCGTGGGCACCTGTTCGAAACGATAGTCCTGCGGGCCGTGGCAAACGACCGCACGCATTTTTTCCGGCAACTGGCTCATCTCTTCCTCCAATACACTCGATAAACGCTTGAATTTTCTTAATGTTGACGTTGTCATTTTTATCAAACAAAAAACAAAAAACGTTATAAAGTGATAAATTTCAATTGATTAATCATCAAACACCCAGGAAAACTCAAAATGACAACGTGAACATAGAGCGACATATAACCAAAGCTGCAAAAATAATTATTTGAGCAAAATCACATATTGTTAACATTACGGCTAAAAATGCTACAAATGCGGATCGCGATCCCATTTACGGGATCGTCGATCCGGGGGGAGCCGCTAAATCAGCAGGCGCACGCGATCGTAGACCTGGCGATCTTCCGGCCGCGACGATCGCGCCTGCTGGCGCAGGGTGCGCACCAGCGTGTCGATAAACGCATGGGCGGCGGCGCTCAGAATGCTGTTGCGCCGGGTGACGATATTCAGCTGCGCCGGCTGGCAGCTCTCCCGCAGCGCCAGCGGCTGCACGCGGGAGGCGAACTGCGGCAGCGCGACGATCGGCCGCGGGCACCAGGTACACATCTCGGCGGACTCCACCAGCGCCTGCAGCATGCCGAACGAATGCGCCTGGATAATGCGCTGGCGCGGCAGGCGCGCGCCGTGGCGGTGAAACACCTCGTCGAGCAGCGCATCGAAACTTTCCGGGGTATAGCTCATCACCCAATCCTGCTCCAGCAGCTGATGCAGCGAGGTGCTGTGCGCCAGCGGGTGGCCGCGCCGCACCATGTACGCCGTTTCATACTCCAGCAGCGGCTCGCAGTGGAACTCCTGCGGCGCCGACGACGCCGGCAGCGGCGTGATGGCGAAATCCATCGTGCCCTCGCGCAGCTGCGACTGGGCGTTGGCCATCAGGCTTTCCGACAGTTCCAGCCGCACCGCCGGCACCTTGCTGCGAAACGTCATCACCGCCGGCGGCAGCACCGTCAGCATCAGCCAGGGGGTGATCGCCGCCTTGACCAGATCCGCCGCCCGCCCGCGCAGCGCCGCCATTTCTCCCTGCGCCTGCTCCAGCTGATTCAACACCAGCCGGGCGTGCGCCAGCAGGGTTTTGCCGTAGGGGGTAAAGCCCAGCCCGGTCGGGGTGCGGATCAGCAGCGGCAGCGCCTGCTCCTGCTCCAGTTCGCGCAGCGCACGGGTCACCGCCGCCTGCGACAGCCCAAGATGCCGCGCCGCCGCGCGAATGCTGCCGCTGTCGGCGCTGGCCACTAGCGCCTGCAGTTGGTGCAGTTTCATGTTCACCTCCTGACAATCATTGGTTGTCAGCATAACCGAACGGCGGCTACCCGGCAAAAACGGAGTTTGCTAGTCTCGATGCCTATCCCTCTGCCCCATTCCCCGCCCGTTGGCCGGGACACTTTTGCCGGAGACCGTGATGAACCCTTCACTCGTACTGCCTGAGATCGCCGCCGTTCATGATGAGATGGTCGCGCTTCGCCGCCACATTCACGCCCACCCGGAGCTGGGCTTCCAGGAGTTCGCGACGTCGGATCTGGTGGCGCAGCGGTTGGAGGAATGGGGTTACCGCGTCACGCGCGGCGTAGGACAAACCGGCGTTGTCGCCACACTGCAGCGCGGGCCGGGAAAATCGCTCGGCATCCGCGCCGACATGGACGCCCTGCCGATTGCCGAAACGACCGGCTTGCCGCACGCCAGCACCCATGCCGGGGTGATGCACGCCTGCGGCCACGACGGGCACACCGCCATGCTGCTGGCGGCGGCGCGCTATCTGGCGCAGCAGCCGAACTTCAGCGGCACGCTGCACCTGATCTTTCAGCCGGCGGAAGAAGGCGGCGGCGGCGCCAGAGTGATGATTGAAGACGGCCTGTTTGAGCGCTTCCCCTGCGACGCGGTGTTCGCCATGCACAACGTGCCCGGCTTCCCCACCGGCCACCTGGGCTTCGCCAGCGGCCCCTTCATGTGCTCGGCCGATACGGTACACATCACCCTGCACGGCCACGGCGGCCACGGCGCGGTGCCGCAGAGCACCGTCGATCCGGTGGTGGCCTGCGCGGCCATCGTCATGAGCCTGCAAACCATCGTGGCGCGCAATATCGATCCGCAGGAAACGGCGATCGTCACCGTGGGGGCGATGCAGGCCGGCCAGGCCGCCAACGTGATCCCGGCGACCGCCACCCTGACGCTCAGCGTGCGCGCGCTGACGGCGGCGGTGCGTGAGCGGCTGGAGCAGCGCATCACCGAGCTGGTCACGGCGCAGGCCGCCAGCTTCGGCGCCCGCGCGGAGATCGACTATCAGCACGGCTACCCGGTGCTGGTGAACCACCCGGCAGAAACCGAGCTGGCGCGCGCCGTGGCGCTGGAATGGGCCGGAGAGAGCCGGGTTATCCCCACGCTGCGACCGTTTACCGCCAGCGAAGATTTCGCCTTTATGCTGGAGAAGTGCCCGGGCAGCTACATCTCGATCGGCAACGGCCCCACCACGCCGGGCAATTCTCTGCACAACCCCGGTTATGACTTCAACGACGACAGTCTGTCGCTGGGCGCCACCTACTGGGTCAAATTGGTCGAGCGCTTTTTGGCTCGCCCTGCGGTTTAATCGCCAACGCTGAGGAAATGACATGAAAACCATCAAAGGGCTGTTGTTGATGCTGCCGCTGGCCGCGAGCTTTCCCGCGCTGAGCGGTGAATTCAGCGGCAAAGTGATCAAGCTGGGCATCGATCCCACCTTTCCACCGCTGGAATATAAAACCCCGCAGGGCAAGCTGACCGGCTTCGGCGTCGATATCGCCCAGGCGCTGTGCGACCAGATGCAGGCCAAATGCGTGTGGGTAGAAAGCAGCTGGGACGGCATGATCCCCGGCCTGCAGGCGAAGAAGTTCGACGCCATCGCCTCGTCGATGACCATCACGCCGCAGCGCCGGCAGCAGATCGCCTTCTCCAGCAAGGTCTCCAACGCCCCGGCGCGGCTGGTGGCGCATAAGGGCAGCAACCTGCAGCCGACCGTCGCCTCCCTGAAAGGCAAATCGGTCGGCGTGCAGCAAGGCTCCAGCCAGGAGGCCTACGCCAACGCGCTGTGGCGCCCGGCCGGCGTTAACGTGGTGGCTTACCAAAGCCAACAGGAAGTGAACGAAGATTTGGCCAACGGCCGGCTGGATGCGTCGCTGCTGGCCAGCGTCAGCGCCAGCGAGTTCTTCAAAACGCCCGGCGGCAAAGATTTCGCCTTTATCGGCGCCGAGCTGACCGACAGCAAATACTTCGGCGTCGGCGACGGCATCGGGGTGCGCAAAGACGATACCGCGCTGCTGAACGCCTTCAACGCCGCGCTGCAGGCGATCCGCGCCAACGGCACGTACAAGAAAATCAACGACAGGTATTTCGACTTCGACATGTACGGCGCGGAGCAGTAACAAGCGTTCCCCGGCGGTCACCTGCAGATCCTGCAGGATGGGGAGGCGCCTTCGGCCGCCGGGGAACGCCCCAACGGAAACGGCAGTGTCGGCAAGAACGGAAAATCAGGCGGGATAAAGATGCGGGCCAGGCAGGACGCTCGGCCCGCTAAAGCGGGTTACTTCACTTCGCCCATCGCTTTCAGCTTTTTGGACAGCTCGCGGCGTTCTTTGGACAGATCGGCATTTTTGATGATGTAGTCATCAACGCGATCTTCGTAGTCGCTGCGCATGTTGGCGATGATGCCCTGAATGTCTTCAATGCTCATGCCGGGCTTGATGTACTCACTCAGGTTGTCGAGCAGCAGCACGCGCTTCTGGTTATCACGAATTTTCTTTTCGTTGTCGACGATCTCGCGTTGCAGTTTGTTTTTGCGGCGGAACATACGCACAAACTCCAGCACGTCCTGAAAACTCGGCTTATTTGCATTATCCATCTTTATACCCTTGCTTTAGTAATACACAGATTCATTTGCTTACGGCCACATGGCACCAAGATACAGGTTTGTGGCGGTCCGGCACAACAGTGATTGCCTTATCTTACCCACTTTGCCCCGGCGGCCAAAACCCAAAGCGCCGCCTTCATGATCTGACCCCTTATTCGCGCCCGGCGGCGGTGCAGACCTGGAGCAGATCCCCCAGCTCTTCCAGCTGCTGCGCCAGCTCCATGCTGAGCCAGACATAGCCGTAAATCGGCGCTTCGCCGTGCTGGCCGAGGCTGACCTCTTGCATCAGCGTTTTCAGCTCGCCGGCGATCTCCGCCAGCTGCCCCGCCGCCGCCTGCCGCTGCGCCTGGGGCCCTTCACGCATCAGCACCGCCAGCGATTCCAGCGAGCTCAGCGTCAGCAGCTGGGTGCTGCGCAGCGTGTGGGCGTTCAACATGATGAAGTGCGTTTCACGCGAGGCCCAGTAGGCGTCGGCCATCAGCTCCAGCGTGCACACCAGATTGCGGCTGAGGGTTTGCACCGCCTCGAACACCGCTTTGGGGATGCGGGTTTCCTTGCTGGCGGGCACGATCAGGCTGCGCAGCTTCACCACCTGATTCAGCAGGTCCTTGAGCTGCGGCTCCAGCCGCGGCCGCTCAATGACGTTCGGCGAAAAATACGCGCCGTAGAGGCGGGCGGCGGTTTGCAGACAGTCCGCCATCTGCATGCGCCACAGAATATAGGCGCGCTGTGGGTAGATGCTGGTGAACAGCAGCGCCAGCAGCGAGCCGAAGATCACGTCGCCGCTGCGCCACAGCGCGGTATGCATGTCGCCGGCGCCCGCGCCGCACACCACCGCCAGCGTGATCCCTACCAGCAGCGCCATATACGGCCGTTTGCCGAGCGTCAGGTAACCGCAGACGAACATCACCACGCCGCACCAAACCAGCATCAGCGGCAGCGAATAGAGTTCCAGATACAGGGCGATCAGGCCGGACGCGGCGCCGAACACCGTGCCGGCAATGCGTTGCAGCGCCCGCTGCAGCACGTTGCCCCAAAACGAGATCGGCCCCATCACCACCACCAGGGTGATCAGCGGCCAGGTGCCTTCGGGCACCGCCAGCAAGCGGATCAGCAGAAAGGTCAGGATAAACGCCAGCCCGATGCGCACGCCGTGGACGATGCGATAGTGGCGGTAGGTCAGCAATTCAAGGGAAGAGATTTTTCGATCGAGGCGCACGATGCCTCCGATAAAGACCAGCCAGGCCGCTATTTTAGCGGAGGAAGCCCGGCAAGGAAAAGGCGAATGAGGCGTCCCCCATTCGCGGTCAGGCTCAGGCGGCGTACTTGTCGACCAGCGCGCGCAGAACGGCGGCGGTTTCGACATCCATCACGCCGTCATACTTCTGCTGGCGGAAGTGCAGCTGGAACGCGCGCACCAGCTGGCGATAGCCTTCTGCGGTATTGGCCGCCGAGGTGTCGTAGCCGTATTGGGCGAACAGCTTCAGCAGCTCGGCCTGCGCCGGCAGCCCCTGGTGGCAGTATTCCTGCTGGCGCTGCTGCTTGGTCGCCTCGTCATACCAGGCGCCGACGCCGGCCTGATACAGCTGCTGCCACGGGAACTGCGGGCCCGGATCGCTCTTGCGGCCCGGCGCGATGTCGGAGTGCGCCACCACGTTCACCGGCGAGATGTCCGGGTAACGCTGCAGGATATTCTGCGCCAGCTGGGTGACCGCCTCGATCTGCTGCGGGTTAAACGGCGGGAAGGTGATGTTTTCACCGTCGCCGCTCGCCAGGTTGACGATCTCGATGCCGATCGAGGTGTCGTTGATATTGCTGCGGGTACCCCACTGGCTGGTACCGGCATGCCAGGCGCGCTCGTTCTCGTCCACCAGGTTGAAAATGCGCACGCCGCTAAAGCCGGCGGCCTGATAGGTGGCCTCGGCCGGATCCGGCACCAGATAGTGCGCGCTGACCGATTTTCCGGTCAACGACTTCACCGAGTCGGCAAAGTTTTGCGCCGTGTAGTGCAGCACCAGAAAGCGCACGCGGTGGCCGAAGCTGGCGACCGATCGGTAGCTATTGTAATCAATCTTGTACATCGTAAAGTCCCTCTCTCGTTTGATTTCACTGAGCGGCCTCTCATCATGACAGGCCGCTCCGCACAGGTGAACCTTTGGCTCACCCTTTTTGTTTTAGCTAATTGCTAAATTATGCGCAAGCGTTTTTTAGCAAAACCGTTATTTACCTTTTTGCTAAAGAGTGCGATCATCGAACAATGGAAACTAAAGAAATCAGGCGCAACAATCTGCGCGAATTGATGGCCCGCTACGCCCGGCAAGGCGTCAACCAGAATGAGTTCGCCACGCTGGTTGAGTCTTCCGCGCCGACGCTGAGCCAAATCATCGGGGAAAAATCCTCCCGCAATCTTGGCGACAATCTGGCCAGGCGGATCGAGGCCAGGCTGAATTTGCCCAAGGGCTGGTTCGACGTGTTTCACGAAAAGCAGCTGGTGCGCCCGTTTGACAACGTGGCGGCGGAGTCGGACTTCCAGCCCGCCCGTTTAAAACCGGTGGTATGGGAAGATACCGAACAGGACAAGGAAGAATTTGTGGAGATCCCGCTGCTGGATATTGATTTTTCCGCCGGCGACGGCTGCTACGAAATCGTCGATCGCGAGGAGTTTTCGCTGATCTTCCGCCGTTACTACCTGCACAAGATGGGGGTGGCGGTCAACGCCGCGCGCATCATTCGCATCTCCGGCTCCAGCATGGAGCCGCGCCTGCAGGACGGCGACGTGGTCGGCATCAACACCGACGACACGCGCATCCGGGAAGGCAAGACCTACGCCATCCGCCACGGCAATTTGCTGCGGGTGAAGGTGCTGATCGAGCAGCCGGACGGCGGCGTCATCATCCGCTCCCTCAACCGGGAAGAGTACCAGGACGAGCACCTCAGCTATCAGCAGCGCAAAGAGCAACTGGTGGTGCTCGGCCGCGTCTTCTGGTCCTCTTCGTCCTGGTAGCGGAACAACCTCGGGCGCCCGCTGCGCCCGGCGGTTATTTGAAGTCCACCACCATCTGCTGCTGGATAGACAGCCCGCGGGTCGACTGTACGCAGCCGGCGATGTAGTCGGTGAAGCGCGGCGGCTTCGGCATGCCCAGCTTGAGGATCTTCTCGTTGCTGAAACGCACGTTGAGCATGGCGAACGATCCGTACAGGCGCATTGCTTTCAGCATCAGCCGCTCGTTGCACGGGCCGAAAATGTCTTTCAGCTGGCGGCGCATTTTCACCAGCGCGTCATACGTCACCTGCGCATACTCATCGCCCACCGGCGCTTTTTCCAGCGCGGCCGCCATGGCGTTGTCGATTTCGGCAAAGCTGACGCTGCTCTCCACGCCGGCGGAGATGTGATACACGTCGTTCTCCAGCGTTTCGCTGTTCATCAGCATCACCAGCGCATCCGCGCAGTAGTCCGCCGGGATCACGTCGATATTGTCCTGCAGCGAGCACATGAATTTGCGCAGCATCAGCGCCATACCGAACACCCAGAAAATGCTGCTGGAAGGCTGGCAGCCCAGGCGGGTGTGCCCCACCACGATCGACGGACGAGCGATGGTCAGCGGCATTTGCGGGCAGCGTTGGCGCATCAGCTGTTCGATGGTGGATTTGGAACGCGTATATTCCACCAGGTGCTCGGCGTCTTCCTCAAACTCGCCGCTCTCCGCCACCAGCGAACCCGGCTCCGGCGAACAAGACATGGCGGTACCGACGTGCAGGAAACGTTTTAATCCCGGCACCTGCGCCATTCTTTCGGCAAAGGCCAGAGTGCCTTCTACGTTTACCTTCCAAATGAGCGGGTTATTACCAAATGAAGCAACGGCTGCACAGTTAATAACGTGCGTGACATTGTTAATACGTGCGTCAGTTAAAAAGTCGGCCGGCTCGGAAAGGTCGCCCAACAATATATTTTCTATCGTAATTTTAGACAGCAGGTTCGCATCGATATTAAACTTTTCCATATTCGTGCGAATACGGGCCAGCCCTTGCTGCGCATCATCGGCGCGCACCAGCAAAAGATAATTAATAGACTGATTTTCAATCAATAATTTTTCGAGAACTGCACCACCGAGAAAGCCGGTAGCGCCGGTCAACAGTAGCGTTTTCATAATTGTCACCCACATTGGCATTGAATGTGGAAGATTGTATCTGCGGATAATTAAACAAATATTAAATAGAATTACGGCGCCCCTACTCAATTTTCTTAATATTATCTTAAGGAATCTTTTGAAACATCCATCATGGATTTCGTAACAAAAGAGTCGGGCACGCATTGCGATTAATCCCTACTGTTTAAATACCATTGATGTAGCCCCTGATTTAATTTAACGGTCAATGTTATTTCTCTTCTCGTCCCTGGAGGACTTATGACCTATAACCAAAAAGCCTGGTTGGGGGTTTTGCTGCTGTGCACCCTGTTTTGGGTGGCGGTCATCGGCGGCGCCTGTTCGCTGTATAACCGGGCGGATCGCCTCAATGCACACCAGCCGCAGAGCGAGTTCGCCGCGCGCCACAGTCTGGCCCCCTGCTCGCAGCAAGGCGCTCAGGCGTCCACCGCCCCCCGGAATGGGTAGGGACAAGACCCGCTAACGATCCTATTATGCCCTAAGGTTAACAGGGAGATAACGATGGCTCGAAAGCTGGATAGCTTACCGCAGGCACAACGCGAAAAAATAGAAACCGATTTGCTGGCCATCAGCGTGATCTACAACGAGCGCTACGGCATCGCCTCGACCCAGGCGGAAACGGAACAACAGATCCCCGACCACCTGCTCCCCTACTTTCATCAACGGCTGGATTATTATCGCCGTGCGTAATTGCGCGCATTTCGCTAACCGCCGCTTGGCATCGCTCCCCACGCCGTTACAATAGGGGCATCTTGTATCCGCCACTGAAGAGACGCGATTTTGAGCAGCAAGGCAACGGCCACCTTTTATATTCACGATTACGAAACCTTCGGCAAAAGCCCGTCGCTGGATCGCCCGGCGCAGTTCGCCGGCGTGCGCACCGATATGGATTTCAACATTATCGAAGAGCCGCTGGTCATCTACTGCGCCCCGGCCGACGACTACCTGCCGGAACCCGAGGCGGTGATGATCACCGGCATCACGCCGCAGGTGGCGCGCGCCAAAGGCGTTAACGAGGCCGAGTTCACCCGCCAAATCCATCAGGCCTTCAGCGTGGCCGGCACCTGCATTCTCGGTTACAACAACATCCGCTTCGATGACGAAGTGAGCCGCAATATCTTCTATCGCAATTTCTACGATCCCTATGCCTACAGCTGGCAAAACGGCAACTCGCGCTGGGATCTGCTGGATGTGATGCGCGCCTGCTATGCCCTGCGCCCCGACGGCATCGTCTGGCCGGAAAACGAAGACGGCTTCCCCAGCTTCCGCCTCGAACACCTGACGCGCGCCAACGGCGTCGAGCACACGCAGGCTCACGACGCGATGTCGGACGTTTACGCCACCATCGCCATGGCCAAACTGGTCAAGCAGGCGCAGCCCCGGCTGTTCGATTTCCTGCTGCAGCACCGCAACAAGCACAAGCTGAACGCCCTGATCGACGTCGCCGAAATGACGCCGCTGGTGCATGTCTCCGGTATGTTCGGCGCAGCGCGCGGCAACACCAGCTGGGTGTCGCCGTTGGCCTGGCACCCGGACAACAAGAACGCGGTGATCATGTGCGATCTCGCCGGCGATATGACGCCGCTGCTGACGCTGAGCGCCGAGCAGCTGCGTGAACGCCTGTATACCCGCCGCGACGACCTGGCGCCGGATCAGGCGCCGGTGCCGATCAAGCTGGTGCACATCAACAAATGCCCGGTGCTGGCACCGGCCAAAACCCTGCTGCCGGAGAACGCCGAGCGGCTGGGCATCGATCGCCAGGCCTGCCTGCAGAACCTGCAGCTGCTGAAACAGCACCCGGAAGTGCGCGAGAAAGTGGTGGCGCTGTTCGCCGAAGCCGAGCCGTTCAAAGGCTCCGACGACGTCGACGCCCGGCTGTACGACGGTTTCTTCAGCGACGCCGACAAGGCGGCAATGAGGATTATTCAGCAGACCAAGCCGCAAAACCTGCCGGCGTTGGATCTGGCCTTCAGCGACGGCCGCATGAAAGAGCTGCTGTTCCGCTTCCGCGCGCGCAACTACCCGAATACGCTGGACGATGCCGAGCAGCGCCGCTGGCTGCAGCACCGCCAGGAAGCGTTAAGCGCGGAGCGCGTGCAGAGTTACCTGCTGCAGCTCGAATCGCTGTATAACCTGCACGAAGGCGACAAAGAGAAAACCGCCCTGCTGAAAGCGCTGTTCGATTACGGCAAAGAGTTGGTGGGGTAAAACCCGCTGCAAGCAGAAAAGGAAAAGGCCGCGAATGCGGCCTTTTTGGTGGCAGAGGAGACGGCTCGCGCTTAGGCGGCGTCTTCGCTCGCTTGCGGCACCGGCAAACGGAAGCTGCGGGTGACGAAGGCCAGGTAGATCAGGCCGATAGCCGCCCAGACCAGACCCAGCGTCATCGAGCTGGCTTCCAGGTTGACCCACAGCGCGCCGACGGTCAGTGCGCCCATCACCGGCAGGATCAGGTAGTTGAACGTGTCCTTCACGGTGCGGTTCATCTTGTCGCGGATATAGAACTGCGAGATCACCGACAGGTTGACGAAGGTGAAGGCCACCAGCGCACCGAAGTTGATCAGCGCGGTCGCGGTCACCAGGTCAAACGATACCGCGGACAGCGCGATGGCACCCACCAGCAGCACGTTCAGCGCCGGGGTACGCCACTTCGGATGCACATAGCCGAAGAAGCGAGTCGGGAACACGCCGTCGCGGCCCATCACGTACATCAGACGCGAAACGCCCGCATGTGCCGCCATGCCAGACGCCAATACCGTCACGCAGGAGAACACCAGGATCACCGACTGGAAGAACTTGCCCGCCACGTACAGCATGATTTCAGGCTGCGACGCGTCAGGATCCTTGAAGCGCGAGATGTCCGGGAAGTACAGCTGCACGAAGTAAGACACCACGATAAAGATGATGCCGCCGATCAGCGCCGTCAGGAAGATGGCTTTCGGGATCACTTTCTCTGCGTCTTTGGTCTCTTCAGACAGCGAGCTGATGCCGTCGAAGCCCAGGAACGAGAAGCACAGGATGGTCGCGCCGGTAATCATCGGCACCACGTGGGCGTTATCGGACCAGAACGGACGGCTGCTGACCAGCGTACCGGCGCCTTCGCCGTGGTAAATGCCGTTGATCACCAGGCCGAGGAACACGATCATGATCGCCACCTGCACCACCACGATGATGGAGTTCAGGTTAGCCACCAGCTTGATGCCGCGCAGGTTGAAAATCGTCATCAAGCCGACCAGCACCGCCACGAAGATCCAGGACGGGACGCCCGGGAAAATCGCTTCCAGGTAAATCTTGGCCAGCAAGATGTTAATCATCGGCATGAACAGGTAGTCCAGCAGCGATGACCAGCCCACCATAAAGCCGACGTGCGGGCTGATGGCTTTCTGGGCGTAAGTGTAGGCAGAACCGGCGGAAGGGAACTTCTTCACCAGCTTGCCGTAGCTCAGGGCGGTAAACAGGATCGCCAGCAGAGCGAAGGCGTACGCAGTCGCGACGTGACCATCGGTCAGGCCGGATACGATGCCGAAGGTATCGAAGATGGTCATTGGCTGCAGATAAGCCAGGCCCATCATCACTACCGGAACCAAAGTCAGGGTTTTGCGCAGCTGGGTGCGCTGAGCCGGAGCGGCGTTGAGGGTATTATCGGACATTGTTCAGCCCCCCCTTACCTTGAGCCTTGCGGATGGCGGACACGCCAAGACTTAAGGTTGCGGGGAAACTTCGCAACGAGCGACTTAATTCTAAAAGAAGGGGATTGTAAGCTGGATAACGGGTCGAGGAAACCTCGGCTGCTCCATAGTCGCTGCGGCCACAGCGGAAACCGGCGGGCACCGGTGCTAAAGTGAAAAATTGCCCCATCTTTCTAATCCTCATGAGTCACGACCATAAAGTTTTGTTTGATCGTGCACGAAACTATTTATCTATCCGGATCGGTGTCCGGCCTCGCTTGGTGTATGAAACGCTACGTTGGTAAAACTTAATGCAAAAAAAATAACCGACGCTTTCAAAACGTCGGCTATCTGCATTTGAGATATTTTGCACCAGAATGCCTCCGGATGACAAGATCCGGAAGCCCTCAAATACAAATTCTTTTTGTCGATCGAACGGAAAACCAGCCCGGCAGGCGAATTAATCCGCTACCGGCAGGCCGGTCGCCCGCACATACCTCTTACTTTATACGCCCATTCAGGCATTTTTCAACATCCAGTCGATCTCGGTTTCCGTCACCCGCCGTTCAAACTGCAGCAGTTCGTCCGTCTTGCAGGCGTGATAAACCTGGGTAAAACGCTCGCCCAGATAATGGGTCAGCGCGTGCTGGTGTTCGAACTCGTACAATGCGTCGCTCTGGCGGATCGGCAACGGCAGCCCCTCCTGCTCCAGCCCGTTGCCGGTCACCGGCTCTGGCAGCGGCAGCGCGTTGTCCAGCCCGTACAGCATGCCGGCCAGGATCGCCGCCATCACCAGATAGGGATTGGCGTCGGCACCGGCCACGCGGTACTCCACCCGGTGGTTCTCCGGTTCGCCGCAGGGAATGCGCAGCGCCACGGTGCGGTTGTTGTGGCCCCAGGCGGCCTGGATCGGCACATACATCCCCGGCTGGAAGCGCCGGTAGGCGTTGACATTCGGCGCCAGCAGCGCCATCGACGCCGGCATCAGGGTGATCATCCCGGCCAGCGCCTGTTTCAATAGCGGTGAATCCTCGCCTTCGGCGTCGGCGAACAGGTTGTTGCCCGCCCCGTCCTGCATACTGACATGCACGTGCATACCGCTGCCGGCGTAATCCTCATAGGGTTTGGCCATAAAGGTGGCGTGCATGTCGTGGTTCTCGGCCACCAGCCGCACCAGCCGCTTCAGCGCCAGCGCGTGGTCGCAGGCCAGCAAGATATCGTCGGTATGACGCAGGTTGACCTCGAACTGCCCCGGCGACGCCTCCGCCACCGCGCCGTCCGCCGGCAGCCCCTGCAGCTTCGCCAGCGCGTCGATGTCGTTCAGCACCTCGGCGAAATGGTTCAGGTTATCGACGGAATACACCTGGCTTTGGGTGTTGCGCTCCTGGGTGCCGGGCGCACACGGCGGCTGCAGATCGCCCTCCGCGTCGCGCTGCCGATCGATGAGATAAAACTCCAGCTCTACCGCTGCCACCGGGAACAAGCCGCGCTGTCGCAGCGCCTGCCACACGCGGTTCAGCACATTGCGGGGTTCAACGTCAAAGGGAGTGCCATCTTCATCCAGCATGGTCAGCAGCACCTGGCCGATATGCTCCGGATCGGCGGCCGACGGCGTCAGCGAGCCGGGCACCGGCAGGCATACGCGGTCCGGTTCGCCGAGCTCCTGCCCAAGACCGGTTTCCTCCACCACGTTGCCGAGGATGTCCATGGCGAACACCGACGCGGGGAAGTAGCTGCCTTTTTCCAGTTTTTTCAACCCTGAGACGGGTATGCGTTTGCCGCGGAAGGAACCATTGAGATCGGTGAGAAGGATATCGACATACTGCGTGGCGGGATGGCGTTCCAAATAATGAGCAACCTCATTTTGGAACGCGCTACTTCGCCTCTCTTCATGATGCTGTGCAAAATGTTCAACTGCTGCGCTATTGGTTTGCATACGTCACCCGCCATTATGCTCTTAAGGCGCGTTGGCGCCCGTCCGCCGTTCGATTCAACACATGATTGGATTTCTCGCCAGGCCGCGCCGCTGCTGGGCGCTCAAAATAACATCCACAATATGAAACATAGCCTTAACAGAATAGGTTTGCAAATGTTACAATCCTGTTTGATTATTCGCCACCGGCTGCTAAATTGATAAAATATTGACCGAAAAGGCCTTGCCGTCCTTTTTACGTCAACTATTTCGTCCAACGCACCGAGAGTGAACATGGGCAATATATTTTCCAAACCTGCCCTAACTACCGATATCATGCAGCATCGTTATCGCCCAGACAGGCGCCCGATAGCGATATTCATGTCTGCCTGTCGCCCCTACCAGAAGGAAGTACCGCTATGAGCGAAGCCAGCTTGGCACCGGGCAAACGCCTGTCGCAGATCCGTCAGCAATTGGGTTTGTCGCAGCGCCGGGTCGCCGAACTGTCCGGGTTAACCCACAGTGCGATCAGCACCATCGAACAGGACAAGGTCAGCCCGGCCATCAGCACGCTGCAAAAGCTGCTGAAGGTGTATGGCCTGTCGCTGTCTGAATTCTTTGCCGAACCGGAAGCCGCCGACGAACCGCGCGTGGTGATCGACGCCGAGGATCTGATTGAGATCGGCAGCCAGGGGGTGTCGATGAAGCTGGTGCACAACGGCAGCCCGACGCGCAACCTGGCGATGATGCTGGAAACCTACCAGCCCGGCACCACCACCGGTGAAAAGATCAAGCATCAGGGCGAAGAGATCGGCACCCTGCTGGAGGGCGAGATCGTGCTGACCATCAACGGCCAGAGCTACTGCCTGACCGCCGGCCAGAGTTACGCCATCAACACCGGCATCCCGCACAGCTTCAGCAATACCTCGGCGCGCATCTGCCGCATCGTCAGCGCACACACCCCCACCACCTTCTGACCGCTTATCGCTCCGGCGCAGCCTGACGCGGGTTGCGCCCCTGCCCGCCAACGCATTTTTCATCACCGTTATGCCATTTTGTTGGTTGCCAACGCCGCAATCTGTGTTACAACAGAGCAAAACAGCCATCTAAACATCTAAACGGCCTTATTACGCAATGTCAACCGCAACGCCTTCACGCCTCGAGATGCGCAATATCTCGATCGCCTTCTCCGGCTTCAACGCGCTGCAGGACGTGGACTTCACGCTGCAGGGCGGTTCAATCCACGCGCTGGTCGGCGCCAACGGCGCGGGCAAGTCGACGCTGATGGCGATCCTCTCCGGCGCCCACGATCATTATCGCGGCGAGATCCTGATCGACGGCCAGGCGATGGCGATCCACTCCCCGCTGCAGGCGCGCCGCCACGGTATTCACGTGGTGCAGCAAGAGGTCGACGTCGCGCTGATCCCCACGCTGTCGGTGGCGGAAAACATCATGCTGGACTGGCTGAATGAGCCGGGCCACTGGCTGAACTGGGCGGAGCTGCATCGCCGCGCCGCGCAGTTGCTGCAGCAATGGGCGCTGCCGCTCAACCCACGCAGGCGGCTGGCGGACTGCACGCTGGCGGAAAAACAGCAGGTGTTGCTGGCGCGCGCGCTGTCGCACCGCTGCCGTTTTCTGGTGCTCGACGAACCGACCGCGCCGCTCGATCGCGCCGAGAGCGAGCGCCTGTTTAACGTGGTGCGCCGCCTGCAATCCGAAGGCATCGGCATCGTGTTTATTTCCCACCGCATCCACGAACTGAGCGACATTTGCGATCGGCTGACGGTGCTGCGCGATGGCCGGCGCGTCAGTGAAGACCCCATGCGCGGGCTGAGCGGCGAGCAGATCGTCGAGAAGATGCTCGGCCATCGGCTGGACGACATTTTCCCGCCGCCGCGCCCGCCGCACGCCAAGCGAACGCTGCTGCAGGTGCAAGGCTTGCGCGATCGCCACAAGCTGCGCGACGTTTCGCTGCGGCTGCATGAGGGCGAAATTCTCGGCATCGCCGGGCTGGCTGGAGCCGGCAAAACCGAGCTGTGCAAAGCGCTGTTCGGCGCCAGCGCCGTGCAGCTTGAGCGCGGCGAGCTGCGCGGGCAACCCTGGGCGCCGCGCGCGCCGCACCTCTCGGTCGAACAAGGATTGGCGCTGGTGCCGGAAGAGCGCCGCAAAGAAGGCATCTTCATCGATGAGGCGATCCCGATGAACCTGAGCGTCAGCGCCGACGACAGCTTCTCGCGCTGGAGCCTGTTCAGCCGGCGGCAAGAGCTGCGCTGGGCGCGCGAGATCATGCAGCGCCTGAACATTCGCGCCTCGGGCCCGCAACAGCGGCTGGCGCGCCTGTCCGGCGGCAATCAACAAAAAGTGGCGATCGGCAAATGGCTGCGCGGCGACGCCGAGGTGCTGATCTTCGATGAACCGACCAAGGGCGTGGACATCAAGGCCAAGCAAGAGCTGTTTGGCCTGATCGACGGCCTGGCGCGCGCCGGCAAAGGCGTGATTTACGCCTCCGGCGAGTTCGCCGAGCTGGTTGGCCTGTGCGATCGCATCTGCGTGCTGTGGGACGGCCGCATCGTGGCGGAGTTGAACGCCGCCGACATCGACGAAGAAACCTTATTGCTCTATTCCACCGGAGGAACCCCTGCGTGAGTAAAGAATTAGCCCTGCGGCCTGCGCTGCCCTGGCGCCAACAGCTGTACGATTTCCTCTACAAATGGGGCATGTTGCTGACCGTGGCGGCGCTGATCGCCCTGTTCGGCCTGGCATCGGACAACTTTCTCGATGCCAACAACATCATCAATATCCTGCGCTCGATCGCCATCGTGACGGTGATCGCCATCGGCGTCTCTATCTCGCTGTCGGTCGGCGGTTTCGATCTGTCGGTCGGCTCAACCGCCTCGTTGGCCAACGCGCTGGTGATTTCACTGTTCGTCTGGCACGGGTTCGGCACCACCGGCGCCATCGTGGTAACGCTGCTGCTGTGCACGCTGGTCGGCCTGTTCAACGCCCTGCTGATCGTGGTGCTAAAAATCCCCGATATGCTGGCAACGCTGGCCAGCCTGTTCGTGATCCAGGGCGTGGCGATGACCTACAGCTACGGCGGATCCATCACCCAAAACATGGTGCTGCCGAATGGCGACATGGCGGAAGGCCTGATCCCGGAGGTGTTTTCCGCCCTCGGCCAGGTGCCGGTGATCGTGCTGATCATGCTGGCGGTCACCGTGGCGGTGCAGCTGTTCCTGTCGTTGACCAAACATGGCCGCCGCATGTATGCCATCGGCGGCAACCCCGAAGCGGCGCGTCTGTCGGGCATCCGCACCGTGCGTTACAGGGTTGCCGCTTACGTCATTTCCTCTTGGTTGGCGGCCCTTGGCGGCATTTTGCTGGCGTCACGTATCGGCTCTTCGCAGGTCAACGCCGGCGGCGGTTATCTGATGGACGCGGTGGCGGCGGCCTATATCGGCTTCTCGCTGGCCGGGTCCGGTAAACCCAATGCGCTCGGCACCCTGATCGGCGCGGTGATCCTCGGCGTGCTGCAAAACGGCCTGGTGATGCTGTCGGTCCCCTACTACGCCATGGACATTATCAAAGGCCTGGTGCTGGCGCTGGCGCTGGCCATCACCTACATCCAGAAACGCTGATCCTCCCCGGCGCACGCTCGCTGCGCCGCTTTTCCCTTTAATTCATCCGGTTACCCTTTCCCGTCAGCAGAACAAGCATACAAATGATATGAATTATCATTAGCGTTTACATTCAGTAAAAAATCCTTACAATACCCTCACGCAACGCTGACGAAGCGAAGTATTTCTCAGCGAACGATGAATAATTTCATTAGAAATTCAATTGGTTAATTACTTTCACTTCAATCCAGGAAAGGTTTACCTCATGGAAACGCCACGTTACAGCAAGCTCGCCGCTCTGGTCGTCGCCTCACTCAGCGCCACCGCCGCGCTGGCCGCGCCGCAGGATGACACCCAGGACACCATGGTCGTCACCGCCTCCGGCTTCCAGCAAAAAATTCAGGACTCCGCCGCTTCCATCTCGGTGATCCCACGCCAGCAAATTGAAGACAAGGCCTATCGCGACGTGACCGACGCGCTGAAAGACGTGCCGGGCGTGGTGGTCACCGGCGGCGCCAGCAGCAGTGACATCAGCATCCGCGGCATGTCCTCCAAGTACACGCTGATCCTGGTGGACGGCAAGCGCGTTGACACCCGCGGTACCCGTCCGAACAGCGACAACGCCGGCATCGAACAGGGCTGGCTGCCGCCGATGGAAGCCATCGAGCGTATCGAAGTGGTGCGCGGGCCGATGTCTTCGCTGTACGGTTCCGACGCCATGGGCGGCGTGATCAACGTCATCACCCGCAAGACCTCCCGCACCGAGTGGAAAGGCTCGCTGCACGGCGACGCCACCCTTCAGGAAAACCGCGATTCCGGCGATCTGTTCCAGACCAACGCCTACGCCTCCGGCCCGCTGATTGAAGGCCTGCTCGGCGTGCGGGTCAACGGCTTGCTGTCGCGCCGCGCCGAAGATAAAATCGCCAACGGTTACAACGAACAGCGCATGCGCAGCGGCACCGCGGTGTTCACCCTGACGCCGGACGAGAAAAACGAATTCGACTTCGAAATCGGCCGCTCGCTGCAGGATCGCAACAGCACACCGGGCAAATCGGTGGTGGCAGAGCGTTGCAGCAAAGGCAAGTGCAAACCTACCTCTCGCAGCGAAGATCTCTACACGCGCACCAACTACTCGCTGACCCACAACGGTTATTACGACTTCGGCAACTCCACCAGCTACGTTCAGCGGGAAGAGACCAATAACCCGGGTCGCAAGATGAAGATGTATAACACCATCTTCAACACCCAGAACCAGTTCGAGCTGGGTTCCCATATGCTGAACCTCGGCGGCCAATACCGCTATGAGAAATTGGGCGACAGCGGCAACCAGCTGAGCTCGGCGAAAGACGTCAACCAGCTGACGCGCTGGAGCTGGGCGCTGTTCGCCGAAGACGAATGGGCGCTGACCAACGACTTCAGCCTGACCAGCGGCATCCGTATGGACCGCGATCAGAACTTCGGCAGCCACTGGTCGCCGCGCATGTACGGCGTCTGGCACCTGACCGAGCAGTGGACGATGAAAGGCGGCGTCTCCGCCGGCTACCGTTCGCCGGATCTGCGCCAATCCTCCGCCAGCTGGGGCCAGGTCACCGGCGGCGGCGTGCGTAACGGCATCATCGTCGGCAACCCGGATCTGCAGCCGGAGAAGAGCCTGAGCGAAGAGATCGGCCTGATGTGGGATAGCCTGAAAGGCGTCAACGCCGGCGTGACGGTCTTCAACACCGACTTCAAGAACAAGATCACCGAAGTACGCCGCTGCGAAGACACGCCGGACTGCAAGATCGGCAACGATGTCTATGACTTTATCAGCGATCGCGTCAACGTCGACAAAGCCAATATGCGCGGCGTAGAGGCCACCTTCGGCTGGCAGATCAACAAAGACTGGAAGTGGAACACCAACTACACCTACACCGCTTCCGAACAGAAGAGCGGCGACTTCCAGGGTAAGGCGCTCAACCAGATGCCGAAGCACATGCTCAACACCGTGCTGGACTGGCAGGCCACGCAGGACCTCAGCCTGTGGTCGCGCGTCAACTTCCGCAGCCGCACCTCTGACTACCTGAGCCGCACGTCGATGGAGACCAGCACCCCATCCTACACCTTTGTCGATGCGGGCCTGAGTTATCAGGCGGCGAAGAACCTGCAGCTGACCGGCGGGGTTTACAACATCCTCGACAAAACCGTGGATTACGACCACTACCGCACCACGCTGGACGGCCGCCGTTACACCGTCGGCATGACCTACAACTTCTGATGCCCCTGGGCGCGCGCTGCGCGCCCTTTTCATTCCATCACCGTGAGGAAGCCCCATGAGATTACGCCGCTCCCCCCTGATGATCGCCCTGCTGGCCGCGATGGCGCTGGCGGGTTGCCACAGCAAAACCGACGCGCCGGTGGCGCCGGCCACCGTCAACGTCCAGCACCTGAACGGCAGCACCGAGGTGAAAAAGCACCCGCAGCGCATCGTGGTGCTGGATTACGCCTCGCTTGAAACGCTGCAGCTGTTGGGCGTCGAGCCGCTGGCGCTGCCCGGCAACCGCAAGAACTTGCCGGATAATCTGAAGCGTTATCAGGATGACAAATACCTCAATGCCGGCACCCTGTTCGAGCCGGATATGGCCGTGCTGCGCGCCGCCAAGCCGGATCTGATCCTGATCGCCGGCCGGGCGTCCAAAGCCTATGACGAGCTGAACGCGCTGGCGCCGACGCTGAACATGTCCGTCGATCCGCAGGATCAGCTGGGCAGCCTGAAACAGCGCACGCTGCAGCTGGGCGAGCTGTTCGATAAGCGGCAGCAGGCGCAGGCGGCGGTCGATAAGCTGGATGCGCAGATCGCGGCGGTCAAACCACAGGCCGCTCAGGCCGGGCGCGGGCTGGTGGTGCTGTTCTCCGGCGGCAAGATCAGCGCCTACGCCCCCAAGAGCCGTTTCAGCTTCGTCTATGACGCCCTCGGCTTCTCGTCTGCGCTGCAGTCCGACGAAAAAGACGTGCGCGGCAACAAGCTGACGCCTGAGCAGGTGGCCAAACTGAATCCGGACTGGCTGTTCGTTATCGACAGAGACGCCGCGACCGGACGGCCGAACGCGGTGGCACCGCAGAAAATCCTTACCGGTACCGCGCTGAAGAAAACCACGGCGGTGAAAAAAGGCCAGGTGGTTTACCTGCCGGCGGCCGAGGTGTATCTGTCCGGCGGCATCGTCACCGCCCAGCACGTCGTCGAACGCGTGAGCGAGGCGCTGAACCACACTGCGCGATAAAGAAAGCCCGGCGATGCCGGGCTTTTTCTTGGGTTAAATCGTCGGCTGGTTTACCAGGCCGTCTATCAGCACCTGCGGCGTGCCCTGCGAGCAGCGTTCGATGCGCCCGCGCACGCCGTAGACCCGTGCCAGGCTCTGCGGCGTAATCACCTGCTCCGGCGCACCGTCGGCGATCAGATCGCCATCCTGCAGCATCAGCACGTGGTCGCCGTGGCGCAGCGCGATGTTGATGTCATGCACTACCACCACCGTCACGATATTGCGCTTGCGGGTTTCGCGGCGCACCAAATCCATCACGTGGAACTGATAGTTGAGATCGAGCGCGCTCAGCGGCTCATCCAGCAGCAGCAGCGAGGGCTGACGGATCAGCGACTGCGCCAATCCCACCAGCTGTTTCTGGCCGCCGGACAGTTGATCGAGGTAGCTCAGCGCCAGGTGCGCGATGCCCAACTGCTCCAGCAGGGCCATCACTTCCGCTTCGCTGCCGGCGTTGCTGCGGCCGCCCGAGGCGCGCTGCGCCACGATGATCGACTCCAGCACGTGCAGATGCACCCCGGCGGGCAGCGACTGCGGCAGATAGACCACTTTCTCCGCCCGACGGGCGAACGGCATCTGCATCAGATCGCCGTCGTCCAGCCACAGCTTGCCCTGCGCCGGGTTCAGCCCGGCCAGCGAGCGCAGCAGCGTCGATTTGCCGCTGCCGTTCGGCCCCAGCAGCACGGTGATTTGCCCCCGTGGCAGCATCGGCACCGAGAGATCGTCGATCACCGGGCGCTTCGGGTAGCCCGCCGAGAAGTTTTCTATTCGTAAGCCCTGGATCATACGTTCCCCCGGTGGCGCAGAATAATGCTCAGGAAGAACGGCACCCCGACCAGCGACGTGACGATGCCCACCGGAATGATCACCCCGGGCACCAGATTTTTCGACGCCACCGAGGCCATCGACAGCACCAGCGCGCCAATCAGCGCGCTGGCCGGCAGATAGAAGCGGTGATCTTCGCCGAAGATCATGCGGGCGATGTGCGGCGCCACCAGGCCGATAAAGCCGATCGGCCCGACGAAGGCCACCGCCAGCGCCGAGAGAATGCTGATGCGCAGCAGCGTGGCCAGCCGCAGACGGCGCACATCGATACCGAAGCTCACCGCCCGATCTTCACCCAGACGCAGCGCGGTCAGTTTCCACGAGCTCATCATCGACAGCGGCAGCAGCACGGCGAATACGCCGAACAGGATGCCCAGCTTGCCCCACGAGGCGCGCGCCAGGCTGCCCATGGTCCAGAATACCAGCCCCTGCAGCGTGTCCTCGCTGGCGATGAACTGCATCATCGATACCAGCGCGTTGAAGGTAAACACCAGCGCGATGCCGAACAGCACCACGCCGGAGGTGGCGACCCGCGTCCAACGCGTGATGCCGTCGAGCATCAGCGCGGCGAACAGCGCAAAGATAAAGGCGTTGGCAGAGATGAACCACTGATCGGGAATGCCCGGAATGCCGATGCCGAGCACGATCGCCAGCGCGGCGCCAAAGGCCGCGGCGGAAGACACGCCGAGGGTAAAGGGGCTGGCCAGTGGGTTATTCAGGATGGTCTGCATTTCCGCCCCGGCCAGGCCGAGCGCAAAGCCCACCACCACCGCCATCAGCGCATAAGGCAACCGGATGTCCCAGACGATCACCCGCGTGCCGGCATCGGCCGCGGCGGGATCGAGCAGCGTTTGCCATAAGGACGACAGCGACAGCCCGGACGGCCCCATGGTGAAATCCAGCAGCAGCGAGCCCAGGATTGCCAGTGCCAACACGCCCATCATCAACAGGCGATGGCGAAGAATATGCTGATAACGCCCCATCACGCCGGCGTCGGGTTGCCCCTTGGCTTCAGTCATGGGATCGGTGGATACGCTCATTAGTTAGGATACCTGTTACAACCATCATGACAGCGGCGCGAAAGCGTCCGCCGTAAACCGGAAAGCGCGTGGCGACAGCCTGCGCGCAGCCGTTAACAATAAAGCAAACGATAATACTTATCAATCATATCAATAGGTGAAAACGGCGTTAAGAAAATGTAATAAATTGTTTTCTATCGCCATTTTTCATCCCCTCGCCTTTACCCCGCCAACGGCCATTAGGTTCATTATTCTGAAAGTTATTCCTGATCCGACCAGACTCTGACAAATAACGAAAAAACCACTTAGAATCCAAAAGCACAGCACCGCGCGTGCAAAAAACCTTCAGGCCGCCGCAAGAGCGGCCTTTATTGACGAGGCTGTAATGAGAAGTCCATCTCCGGCGGTAACGCCCAAACGCCCGGCGCTGCTGAACTGGCTGTTGTACAGCCCGCTGCACGCCGACGACAAGCCGTTTCAACGCCAGCTGCGGCTCACGCTGACGCCCTCTCCCCTCACCCCCTGGCTGAATGCCGTGGGGCCGGCGGCGCTGTTGGTGGGATACGCCTGGCTGAACCAACGGCTGGTCGGCATCGGTTTGCTGCTGCTGCTGTTGCTGTTAACCGCCGGACGCGCCGGGTTGGCGCAGCGGCGCCAACCCGGCTGGCCGGACGCCATGCTGGTGACAGTGCTGCTGTGGATGCTGCTGGTCGGCGCCAGCGCCGCGCTGGCGATGCTGTCAGGCCGCTTCGTTTTAATCCTGTTCGCCGGGCTGACGATCACCGCCCTGGCCTGCTGGCTGATGCAGCGCCACGCCGCCGCGCCGCGCTTCGCGCTGCTTGAGGTGATCGCGCTGACGCTGCCCTACCTGCTGGCGGCACCGCTGTCGCGCGTGCAAAACCTGTTTGTCCTGGCGGACCTCGCGCCGCTGTGGCTGGTGCTAGCCCATGGCATGATCGCTCGCTACCACCGTCAGCGGGTACAGCACGTCACGCTGGCTTGGGAGAAGCAGCAGGCGTCGCACCGCGATCGCCTGACCGGCTTCCTCAACCGAGCGGGCGGCGAGGTGGTGATGCGCAGCATCTGCCGCCCCGCAGCGGCGCAGACGATCTCCCACCTGTTCATTCTTGAGTTCGGTCCGCTGGCTGCGCTCTACCAAAGCCACGGCGTCCAGATTGGCGATGACGTGCTGCGCACCGTCGGCGAGCGCCTCAAGACGCTGATCCGCCCCAGCGACTACGTCTGCCGCTATACCGGCGGCCTGTTTTTGATACTGGTGCACGATCTGCCCTACGGCGCGGAAAGCGAGTTCCTCGCGCGCATCGTGCCGCCGCTGGAGGCGCCCTACGATTTTGGCGCATTCGGCGAGGTGAACATGCAGCTCAACGCCGGCATTTTGGCGTTGACGCAGGATTATGCGACGGTGGAAGATTTGATGAGCTCGGCGCAGCAGGCGCTGGCGGAAGCCAAAGGCGGGAAAAAGTAAAACCACACGCGGCGGGAACCCCCGCCGCGTCTCACTCTCCGAAAATTACTTCACGTCCATCTTCGGGAATTCCATTTCGCTGTACTTCACGACGCGGGTGCCGCGCGACAGCTTGTAACCAAACCAGATCAGCAGGAACAGCGGAATGCCGATGTAGGTCGCGGTCACGCCGTACCAGTCGATCTTGTCTTGCAGGAAGGCCTGGTAGTTCTGGCCCAGGGTAATGATCAGGCACAGCACGAAGGCGAAGATCGGCCCCAGCGGGAAGAACCCGGAACGGTACGGCAAGTCGTTCAGATCGCGCCCCTGCAGCATGTAACCGCGACGGAAGCGATAGTGGCTGATAGCGATGCCCAACCAGGCGATGAAACCGGTCATACCCGAGGTATTGAGCAGCCACAGGTAAACCGACTGGTTGCCGAACATCGACGTCAGGAAGCACAGCCCGGCCACCACGCAGGTCGCGTACAGCGCGTTGCGCGGCACGCCGCCTTTCGACAGCTTGGCGAAGATGCGCGGCGCCTTGCCTTCCGACGCCAGGGTGAACAGCATGCGGGTAGAGGCGTACATGCCCGAGTTACCGGCCGACAGCACCGCCGTCAGGATCACCGCGTTCATCACCGCCGCCGCCGACAGCAGGCCGGCATGCTGGAACACCAGGGTGAACGGGCTGACGCTGATGTCCTTCACGTCGTTGCGCAGCAGGCTCGGATCGGTATACGGAATGATCAGGCTGATGATCAGAATGGCGAAGATATAGAACAGCAGGATACGCCAGAACACCTGACGCACCGCGCGCGGGATGTTTTTACCCGGGTTTTCCGATTCGCCGGCCGCGATACCGATGAGCTCGGTGCCCTGGAACGAGAAGCCGACGATCATGGCCACGCCGATCATCGCCGAGAAGCCACCGGCGAACGGCGCGTCCCCTATCGTCCAGTTCTGCCAGCCGGCGTGCTCGCCGCCCTTCAGAATGCCGACGATCATCAGCACGCCGACGGCGATGAAGATAATCACGGTGCTGACCTTGATCAGCGCGAACCAGTATTCCGCCTCGCCGAACCCTTTCACCGAAATGTAGTTCAGCAGGAACATCAGGCCGAGGAACAGCGCGCTCCAGATCCAGCCGGGGGTGTCCGGGAACCAGTAGCTCATCACCAACTGCGAGGCCACCAGGTCAACGGCGATGGTCACCGCCCAGTTGTACCAGTAGTTCCAGCCCAGCGCGAAGCCGAAGCCTTCTTCCACGTATTTGGCGCCGTAGGTGGAGAATGAACCGGAGACCGGCATAAAGGCCGCCAGTTCGCCCAGGCTGGTCATCAGGAAGTACACCATCAAACCGATCAGCGCGTAAGACAGCAGCGCTCCGCCGGGGCCTGCCTGAGAAACCGTGGCGCCCGAGGCGACGAACAGGCCGGTGCCGATGGAGCCGCCGATGGCGATCATGGTCAAATGCCGGGCTTTCAGCTCGCGGCGCAATCCGGGTGCTTGCTGCCCCGATGTTTTTATATCCTGCTGAGCCATTCGTACCCTATTTGCTCTTTGAAAAATGAGGGCGGATTGTAACAAATACCCGCCGGTGAACTAGCAACATTGCACTGATATAAGATAGCTTCATAATTCAGAGGCAATTATTAGCCGCGGCCCTTATGGCCTTACTTACTCTCATTAATGTGAGCGCGCGCAGGTTTTTATGCTTTTTCCGGCCTGCGCGGCAGCAGAGGGCGTGACGCGCTGCCGATTACAGCGCGCAATAGCTGAGAAAACGCTGTAATGCGTTGGAAATGTGCTTTTGCCGATGGCGGATCAGGTACAGGGTGCGCCGCAGCGGCGGCAGCGGTACCGGCAGTTCTACCAGCGCGCCGCTGGCCAGCTGTTCCGCCACCACCCGCCGCGACAGGCAGCTGATGCCGATGCCGTGCCGCACCGCGTGCTTGATAGCCTCCGAGTTGCCGAGCTCCATCACCAGCTGGAAGTGCGGCAGGTGCGCCAACAGCAGATGATCCAGCACCTCGCGGGTGCCCGAACCGCGCTCGCGCAAGATCCACGGCGCATTGGCCAACGCCTCGAGCGTCGGCGGTTGATGGGTCAGCGGGTTGTCCGGCGCGGCGAACACCACCAGCTCGTCCTCCAGCCACGGCTGCGTCACCAGCTCCGGCATATGGCAAGGCCCTTCGATCAGCCCCAGATCGACGCGGAAATCCGCCACCGCCACGATCACGTCCTGGCTGTTGCCGACGTTCAGCTCCAGCGGCGTGGCCGGAAAGTCCCGGCGGTAACGGGCGATCATCTCCGGCAGCATGTAGTTGCCGATGGTGCTGCTGGCGGCGATGCGCAGCGCCCCGCCGTCATGGCGAAACAGCTGCTCGATTTCCCCCGCCTGCTCCAGCAGCGCCAGCGCCTTGGGATACAGCAACCGGCCGTGCTCGTTGATCACCAGCCGTTTGCCGACGCGATCGAACAGCTGCACGCCCAGTTGCCCCTCCAGATCCGCCAGCGCCGCGCTGACCGCCGACTGCGACAGCGCCAGCACCACCGAGGCCTGAGTGGTCGAACCGCTTTTCAGCACTTCGGTGAAGACTTCCAGTTGACGCAACGTGATATGCATAGCCGTCCCGGTAGTGAAAAAGGGTTCTGCCAGAGAACCACAAAATGATGTCAACATGATGTGGGTAGCCCGGCGAGGCTACCCGGTTTACGGCCAATTCGGCGCGTTACTTGCCCAAGGCGACCAGCTGCGCCGCCGCGGCCAGCACCGCCTCGCGCGGCGTGCCGGCTTCGTCCCGCTGTATTAATTGCAGCATCGCCACCAGGCGATCGCGATCGACCACCTTGTTTTCTTCAATCAACCGCCGCACCGCGCGCCCCACTTCCTGGTCTATCTGCTCTCTGCGTTGATCGTCGGTATCCATCGCCTGCTCCTGTTCAGTTGGAAAGTTGACGGCGGCTCGCCGCTCCTCCTCACCCTAGCCGCAATGCGGCTTTATGCCAATGCCTGACGCCATACCACTTATTCAGATAGGTTATAAATATATAATCAATTTCTCTTTTATTCAGCCCAAACGTACTCTTAGCAGCAAGAAACAGACTGAAGGACTGACTTTTATGGCGACTGATACCACTCACACTTATCCCGAGCGACGCTTTCCGCTGTTCGGCCTGCCGCGCCTGGTGCCGGGGCTGGCGCTCACCGGCGCGCTCACCGCGCTGGCCGTCTGGGCCGGCGACATTCCCTGGGTGGCGGAGCTGGGCCTGGGGGCGCTGACGCTGGCGATCCTGTTCGGCATTCTGGTGGGCAACACGCTGTATCCCCGCTGGCAAACCGTTTGTCACGGCGGCGTACAGCTGGCCAAACAACGCCTGCTGCGTCTGGGCATTATCCTTTACGGCTTCCGCCTGACCTTTCAGCAAATCGCCGACGTGGGCGCCAGCGGCATCATCATCGATGCGCTGACCCTGACCACCACCTTCCTGCTGGCCTGCTGGCTCGGCAAGAAAGTGTTTGGCATCGACAGCCAGACCGCGATGCTGATCGGCGCCGGCAGCAGCATTTGCGGCGCGGCGGCGGTGATGGCCACCGAGCCGGTGCTGAAGGCCGACTCCAGCAAAGTGGCGGTGGCGGTCTCGACCGTGGTGGTGTTCGGCACCCTGGCGATCTTCGCCTACCCATGGCTGTATCAGCTGAATGAACACTTCCAGTGGCTGCCGTTCAGCCAGGAAACCTTCGGCATCTACGCCGGCTCCACCATCCACGAAGTGGCTCAGGTGGTTGCGGCCGGGCACGCCATTGGGCCGGACGCCGAAAATGCGGCGGTGATCGCCAAGATGATCCGCGTGATGATGCTGGCGCCGTTCCTGCTGCTGCTGTCGGGCTACATCAGCCGCGGCAGCGCAGGCAAGGCGGAAAAATCCGCCATCACCATTCCGTGGTTTGCCGTGCTGTTTATCGCCGTCGCCGGGCTGAACTCCTTCAACCTGCTGCCGGCCACGCTGGTGCACCATCTGATCACCGCCGACACCTGGATGCTGGCGATGGCGATGGCGGCGCTGGGCTTGACCACCCACATCAGCGCCGTGCGCCAGGCCGGGATGAAACCGATTCTGTTGGCCACGCTGCTGTTCGTCTGGCTGCTGGTCGGCGGCGGCGCGATAAACCAGCTGGTGCAACACTGGCTCTAATCATCCCCTTCAGCGGCCCGCTTCGGCGGGCCGCCGCTTTTCATCATTCAATCCGCCCGCCATCAATGCCATAATGTCACCGATAACACAGGAGAATGAAGATGAAGTTTGTCGGTGCACATGTCAGCGCGTCAGGCGGCGTGGATCAGGCGGTTATCCGCGCGCACGAATTGGAGGCGACCGCGTTCGCCCTGTTCACCAAAAATCAGCGTCAATGGAAGGCCGCGCCGCTGGCCGCCGACGTGATCGATAAGTTCAAGAGCGCCTGCGCGCAGTACGGCTTCGGGCCGGGGCAAATCCTGCCGCACGACAGCTACCTGATCAACCTGGGCCACCCGGTGGCCGAGGCGTTGGAAAAATCGCGCGAGGCGTTTATCGACGAGTTGCAGCGCTGCGAACAGCTGGGGCTAACGCTGCTGAACTTCCACCCGGGCAGCCACCTGCTGCAAATCGATGAAGACAAGTGCCTGGCGCGCATCGCCGAATCGATCAACATCGCGCTGGACAAAACCGCCGGCGTGACGGCGGTGATCGAAAACACCGCCGGCCAGGGCAGTAACCTGGGCTTCAAATTCGAACATCTGGCGGCGATCATCGACGGCGTGGAAGACAAGAGCCGCGTCGGCGTTTGCATCGACACCTGCCACGCCTTCGCCGCCGGATACGATCTGCGTACCGAAGAAGAGTGCGAGCGCACTTTTAAGCAGCTTGGCGACATCGTCGGTTTCAACTACCTGCGCGGCATGCACCTGAACGACGCCAAGAGCGAGTTCAACAGCCGCGTCGACCGCCACCACAGCCTGGGAGAGGGCAACATCGGCAAAACGGTGTTCAGCTACATCATGCGCGATCCGCGTTTCGACAATATCCCGCTGATTCTGGAAACGGTAAATCCGGATATCTGGGCGGAAGAGATCGCCTGGCTGAAGGCACAGCAGTAACCCACCTCTGGCCGCTCGCCTAGGCGCGAGCGGTTTCCCCCACCGCGTGCTCCGCCGCCAGCATGGCGCTGAGCTGGCGCAGCGTCTCTTCATCCAGGCCCGCAGCCCTGAACACGGCGGTGGTAAAGCTGACCGGCGCCGATCCCGGTGCCGTAATGACACGGTCATCCACGACGGCGGCGGCGCTCGCAACGAAATGGCGCTGCCCGGTGTAGCCCTCAGCATGGCGCGTCAAAAACCCAGCATCGTTGGAGGTATGCGCCCTGCCGTTCAACAGGCCGGCCCGCGCCAGCGCCAACGTTCCACCGCAAATGCCCGTCAAGGTTGCGCCGCGTTGAAACTGCTCGTTGAGCAACGCGCTGATGTCCGGCGCCCGTTCGGTTTCCCACAGGGTACCGCCGACCACCACCAGCACCTCGGGGCGCCAATCCGCCAATTCGGCCACGCTTTTTTCAACCTCTACCGTCAGCCCGCCCTGCGAGCGAAACTTTCCGGGCTGCGGCGCAAAAAACGCCACCTCCAGCCCATAAAACGGGCCGCCAACGCCGGCAATCAGCGCGTATTCCCAATCGGCGAAACCGGATGCCAGTACGATCGCCACTTTTTTAGCCACGGATGAATCTCCTTGAGTCATTCCTTGTTCGCATGAACAAAGTCGCGCTGTCAGCTTAGAAAGCGGTGTGGCTTTTGGCCAGAGGTAAATCGTGCTAACGGCCTAAACCACAAACAAAAACGCGCAGCCCAGGGCTGCGCGTTTTGGCGATACCGACGTCAGTTACGCCGCGGCGGGCACCGACGTTTCAGCACGCTTCAGCAGGGCATAAGCCACGCCCGCCAGCAGGGTACCGGCGGCGATCGCCACCAGATACAGCAGCACCGGCGTGATTGCGCCCGGGATCAGCAGCACGAACAGCCCGCCGTGCGGCGCCATCAGTTTGGCGCCGAACGCCATCGACAGCGCACCGGTCAGCGCCCCGCCGGCGATGCAGCAAGGCAGCACGCGCATCGGATCGCGGGCGGCGAACGGGATCGCCCCTTCAGAGATAAAGCACAGGCCCAGCACCAGCGCCGCTTTGCCGCCTTCCCGTTCGGATTTCTCGAACTTGTGGCGCGCTAGCAGCGTCGCCAGCCCCATCGCCAGCGGAGGCACCATGCCGGCGGCCATGATCGCCGCCATTGGCGCATACACCGAGGAGCTGAGCAGCGCCACGCCAAAGGCGTAGGCCGCTTTGTTCACCGGACCGCCCATGTCGGTACACATCATCGCGCCGAGAATCGCCCCCAGCAGCACCGCGTTGGCGGTGCCCAGCGACTGCAGCCAATGGGTCAGGCCTTCCATGATTTTCGCCACCGGCGTGCCGACCACGTAAATCATGATAAGACCGGTGATCAGGCTGGCCACCAGCGGAATGATCAAGATTGGCTTTAGCGCTTCCATGCTCTGCGGCAGACGCAGCTTGCTGCTGATCGCCTTGGCGACGTAACCCGCCAGGAAACCGGCGATGATGCCGCCGAGGAACCCGGCGCCGGTGCTCACGGCCAGCATGCCTCCGATCAGGCCCGGCGTCAGGCCCGGGCGATCCGCGATGGAGAAGGCGATGAAACCGGCCAATACCGGCACCATCAGCGCAAAGGCGGAGCCGCCGCCGATCTGCATCAGCGCCGCCGCCAACGTGCCTTTGACTTCAAACGCCTTGATGCCGAACACGAACGACAGCGCGATACACAGACCGCCGGCCACCACCATCGGCAGCATGTAGGACACGCCGGTCAGCAGGTGGCGATACGGGCCGTTGCCCTCTTTCTTTTTACCCGCCGGCGCCGCACTGCCGCGCTGCTGCGGCTGGAACACCTCGGCCTCGGCCAGCGCCTTGTCCAGTTCCTGGGCGGTTTTCTTCAGCGCCAGGCCGGTGGAAGTGCGGTACATCGGCTTACCGGCAAACTTATCCAGATCCACCTCGATATCCGCCGCGACGATCACCAGATCCGCCGCCGCCACTTCTTCCGGGGTGATGGCGTTGCCGGCACCGACGGAGCCGCGCGTTTCCACCTTCACCCACCAGCCGCGTTTCTTCGCTTCACTTTCAATGGCTTCGGCCGCCATAAAGGTGTGCGCCACGCCGGTTGGGCAAGCGGTGATCGCCACGATGCGTTTTTGCCCATCGGCTTTCACCGGCGCCGCCTGCGGTGCCTGATAGGTTTCAGCTTCGGCCTTGGCGCGCGCCAGAAAAGCCTCCGGCTCACGCACCGCCTGCTCTACGTCGCCCACATACACCAATTTGCCGTTCAGCCCGGCGTCAGCAGGGGCAGACTGCCCCGCCACCGCCACCAGTTCGGCGTCCTGCAGCGACTCGACCAGCGTCAGGCCGGTTTTGGCCGCGGCAGCCTCCAGCATGCGTTTCGCCAGGTGGCCACGGGCCTGCCCCAGCGAACTGTCTACCATCAGCAGCGTTTTCATTCTGCCTCCTGCTATTGATTGAAAGGTTTCAGATCGACGCGCGCCATCATCGCGGCCAACTGGGGACGATCGGTCACGCCGACGTTGCTCTGGCTGACCGCCAGCGCCGCTACCGCCGTGGCCAGACGCAGGGTATGTTCACTGGATTCGCGCATCAGCAGGCCGTAAATCAGGCCCCCGACCATCGAATCGCCGGCACCCACGGTGCTGACCACCTCACAGGACGGCGGTTTGGCGATCCAGGCGCCGGACGCATTAACCCACAGCGCGCCTTCCGCGCCGAGGGAGATCACCACGTGGGCGATGCCCTGTTCGCGCAGCGCATGCGCGGCCTCGACCACGTCCGCCAGCGTCGGCAGCGGGCGGCCGGCCCAGATTTCCAGCTCGCGGCGGTTCGGCTTCACCAGCCACGGCGAGGCCTTCAGCCCGGCGACCAGCGCTTCGCGGCTGCTGTCGAAAATGATGCACGGGCACTTGGCGCGCAGCTGGGTCATCCAGTCGGTAAAGGCATCGGGATCGACACCGGCCGGCAGGCTGCCGCTCACCGCCACCATGTCGAACTGGCCCAGCCAGCTCAGCGAGTCGCTGACGAAGCGATCCCAGTCCTGCGGCGTCACTTCAAAACCGGAGAAGTTGAAGTCGGTCACTTCACCGTCTTTTTCCGTCAGCTTGACGTTGATGCGGGTACGGCCCGGCACCACCTGGAAGCGGTTGGCGATCCCCAGATCGCTGAACAGCAGCTGGAAACCGTCCTGATTGTCTTTGCCCAGGAAACCGCCGACGGTGACGTCGATGCCCAAATCCTTCAACACTTTGGCGACGTTGATGCCCTTACCGGCGGCGTGCAGGCCGGCGGTTTTTACCCGGTTGACTTCCCCGCGCTCGATCTGCGGGCAGAAGCCCACCAGATCGTACGCCGGGTTCAAGGTGATCGTTGCTACTCTTCTGCTCATGCTGCGCCCTCGCCCAGTCCTTCATTAATCGCTTCGCCGATCGCCTTCAGCGCGGCTTCAGCATCTTCTCCATTGGCGGTAAAGCGCAGGTGATGCCCTTTCTTCACGCCCAGCGCCACCACCTTCATCAGGCTGCGCCCGTTGGCCGGCTTACCGCTGCCGTCCAGGTTGGTGACGGTGATGTCACTGTTGAAACTTTTGATCACGTTGACCAGCGCCGTGCCCGGCCGTGCGTGCAGGCCGTGCTCATTGCGGATCACAAACTCGGCGCTCAGCACGCTGCTTTCCTCGGCCACTTCGCTGGTCAGCAGCGCCAGCACCCCGGCGGCATCCGCCTTCAGCAGGCGTTCAGCTTTGTTGGCCAGCAGCAGGTCGCTGAGGTAGTTGAGCACCGCCAGCGGCTGCGCATCGGCGACCGACACCGTCAGCAGCAGCGCCACCGGCTCGCCGTCTTCCACGAAAGCCTGCGCCGGACGGCTGACGGTGGCCGCGCTGGCCAGGTTGCCTTCGACGCTGTCGCTCAGCCAGATGCCCTGCCCCAGGTTCAGCGGCTTGCGGGTGATGGCATCGCTGACGAACTGCGCGTTGACCGCGCCGGCCTTTTGCAGCCGGCCAGCGTTCAGCGCCTGCAGCGTCATCAGGCTGTCGGCCGCAACGTCGAGCGCAATCAGCGAAACGTCGAACTGGAATTCGGCGCTCTGCTGTTCGCCCATCAGCAGGCTGCGCAGCTCTTCCGCGGAGGTGGTTTTCGCCAGCCGCTCCGCCACGCCGTCATCGCTCAATACGTGAGTGAGCTGGCGCAGCAGCGCCAAATGCTCGTCGGAGCGGGCGGCGATGCCGATCGCCACATAGGCGGTCTGGCCTTCGCCCCAGGCGATGCCCTGCGGGAACTGGAATACCTGCACGCCGGTTTTCAGCACCAGATCGCGGGTATCGGTGGTGCCGTGCGGAATGGCGATGCCGTTGCCCAGATAGGTGGACGTCTGCAGTTCGCGCTGCAGCATGCCGTCCACGTAACCGGCGCTGACGCAGCCCGCTTCGGTCAGGGCGGCGGCCACCTGGCGGATGGCCTCCTGCTTACCGTCGGCAGCGGCGCCCAGATGAATGTCTTGCGGTGACAACTGGAACATGATTCTCCTCTCCTGCTGAATTGAATCGTTTCAGCTTCATTGAGAAAAAGGAGCGTTACCCGCTCGCCACAAGCGGCCGGATAACGCTGAAACGTTTCAAGGAGTGTGTAAGCAGCGCAAGGTGAAAGCAAGCTTTCTCCCTTTCGCCATTGCAGATTTTTGAGCTTACGCACACTTTCGCCGGCGCATTGGTCAGCGCCGGGGCAAAATGACATACTGTGCTGAAACTTTGCTGACGGAGAAAAGCATGAACGTAGTGACGGGCGTCGGGGTGATCATCGTCAACCCGCAGGGCGAGATTTTGTTGGGCAAACGCTGCGGCCCGCACGCGCCCTTTTGGTCGATCCCCGGCGGGCATCTGGAGGTCGGCGAAACCTTCGAGCAGTGCGCCCAGCGCGAAATCGCCGAAGAGACCGGGTTGCTTATCGACCCGCCGCGCTTCGTGGGCGTCAGCAACAATCTGCAAACCTGGCGCGCCGAAGGCAAACACACGGTGTCTGTTTGCCTGCAGGTGGATCATCCCGGCGGCAGCGCCGAGTTGAAAGAACCTGAAAAGTGCGCCGAGTGGCGCTGGTGCGCGCCAGACGCCCTGCCGGAGCCGCATTTCGAAGCCAGCCGCACCGCCATCCGCCTGTGGCTGAGCGGCCAGGCCTATGTGCCCACGGCCTGACCCATCGCGAGCGCATGTTGCGCTCGCTTCCTCTGCTGCACCGCCTCACCGCTATATAAATTAGAATATAACGCTATTTTTTGCGATATATGCCCTTTTTTTGACTACGGATAACCCTATGGGGTTAACCCTCTTCTATTATTACCCCTGCAATCGACGTGGCATTCTGACCTCCGGTCGGCGGCCTTTTGGCAAGATTTTATTTTAAATTCATAATTATAAGCGGGTTTACCATGAGCAAAAAACTGACTGGCTTTGAAAAAAAGCGCCGGTGGGGGTGGCTATGGCTTTTGCTGCTGGGGATTATCCTCGGCGCGGCGCTGTTGGCCGGGACCGCCACCGTCTTCCATAAAACCAGCGATACCGCCTTCTGCGTTTCCTGCCACACCATGCAACAACCGCTGGCCGAATATCAGGGCAGCGTCCACTTCCAAAACACCAAGGGCATCCGCGCCGAGTGCGCCGACTGCCACGTGCCGCACCAGCCGATTGATTACCTGTGGACCAAAATCCGCGCGGTGAAAGACATTTACGGCGAGATGGTCGGCACCATCGATACGCCGGAAAAATACGAAGCGCACAAGCTGGCGATGGCGCAGTCGGTCTGGAAAACGCTGAAAGAGAACGACTCGGCCACCTGCCGCTCCTGCCACAGCTACGACGCCATGGACATCACCGCCCAGCGCCCTGAGGCGCGCCTGCAGCACCCGGTGGCGATCAAACAGGGCGAGACCTGCATCGACTGCCATAAGGGCGTGGCCCACATCCTGCCGGACATGAGCGGCGAAACCCAGGCCGGCGCCGCCGAGCTGGCGAAGGCCGCGGCGCTGACCGCACCGGACGCCACCACCCTTTACACCATCGCCACCGAGCCGTTCTTCCTCGGCGCCAACGACAGCCATAACGCCGGCAACCTGATGCCGTCCACCGAAGTGCAGGTGGTGAAGCAAGAGGGCGACAAGGTGCTGGCCACCGTCAGCGGCTGGCAGCAGGACGGCGTCAGCGAAGTGTTCTACGCCGCGCAGGGCAAACGCATCCTCAGCGTGCTGCTGGGTGAAGACGCGCGCCAACAGCTGAAGACCGCCTCCACCCAGACCGATGCGGAAACCGGCCTGGTCTGGCATCAGGTTTCTCTGCAGGTGTGGCTGCCGCGTAAACAGTTGATCGACGATCAGCAAAAAATCTGGCGCTACGCCGCGGACATGATGTCGGCCAACTGCACCGGTTGCCACGGGCTGACCGCGCTCGATCGCTTCAACGCCAACCAATGGATCGGCGTCATCAAAGGCATGGCGCCGCGCACCTCGCTGACGCAGGAACAGCTGCGCGTGCTGACGCAATACGTACAAAAACACGCCAGCGACATGCCACCTGCCGCACCGGCCAAGCTTTAAGGGAGAAGCGCAATGAGCAACCAACAACCGTTAACAATGAGCCGCCGCCGCTTCCTGACCGGGGCCGCCGCGCTGGCCGCCGCCCCGCTGCTGGCAGGCTTATGGCCCAAAGCGGCGCTGGCGCAGGCCATCAGCGAAGCGCTGCCGCAATTCATCGTCTTGCGTCAGGCGCAAAAAGGCATTCTGACCGGCGCCCACTGGGGCGCATTCGAGGCCATCGTGCAAGACGGCAAGATGGTCGGCGTGCAGCCGGTGCAGGACGATCCGTACCCCAATGAGCTGATCACCATGGCGCCTTATCAGGTGCACGCCGAGAACCGCATCAAATACCCGATGGTGCGTAAAAGCTGGCTGGAAGGCGGCCCCGGCAGCCATACCGAGCTGCGCGGCCGCGACGAGTGGGTGCGCGTCAGCTGGGACAAAGCGACCGAGCTGGTGTGCAATGAGATCGTTCGCCTGCAAAAAGATCACGGGCCGCAGTCGATCTACGCCGGTTCCTACGGCTGGAAAAGCGTCGGCATGCTGCACAACAGCCGCACGCTGCTGCAGCGCCTGATGAACCTGACCGGCGGTTTCCTCGGCTACGCCGGCGACTACTCCACCGGCGCGGCGCAGGTGATCATGTCGCACGTGGTCGGTTCGATGGAGGTCTACGAACAGCAGACCGCCTGGCCGAACGTGATCGAGAACAGCGAGCTGGTGATCCTGTGGGGCTGCAACCCGATGGTCACGCTGAAAAACAGCTGGAACGTGCCGGATCACGTCGGCCAGACCGGCTTCGAGGCGCTGAAGAAGAAAGGCACCCGGGTGATCAGCATCGATCCGGTGCACAGCGACAGCGCCAAATTCGTCAATGCGCAGTGGATCGCCCCGCGTCCTTATACCGACGGCGCCATGCTGATCGGCATCGCCCACACGCTGCTGACCGAGAAGCTGCATAACCCGGACTTCCTGAAAACCTACACCGTCGGCTTCGACAAGTTCCAGGCCTACCTGCTGGGCGAGAGCGACGGCGTGGCGAAAACCGCCGAATGGGCGGCCGACATCAGCGGCGTCGATGCCGACACGCTGCGCGGTCTGGCGCGCGAGATGGCGAAGCATCGCACCATGATCATGGGCGGCTGGGGCATTCAGCGCCAGCACCACGGCGAACAGCAGCACTGGCTGCTGGTGACGGTGGCGGCGATGCTCGGCCAGATCGGCCTGCCGGGAGGCGGCTTCGGCTTCAGCTACCACTATTCCTCCGGCGGCAGCCCGACCGCCAAGGGCGGCATCATCGCCGGCATCTCCGCCGGCAACGCGCCGAAGAACTCCCCGGCGCCGATCCCGGTGGCGCGCATCGCCGAATGCCTGAGCAATCCGGGCAAAACCATCGACTTCAACGGTGCCAAGGTCACTTACCCTGAGGTGAAAATGGTGTATGTGGCGGGCGGCAACACCTTCCACCAGCATCAGGACACCAATAACCTGGTCAAAGCCTGGCAGCGGCCGGACACCATCGTGGTCAACGAGCCTTACTGGACCGCCACCGCCAAGCATGCCGACATCGTGCTGCCGGCCACCACCAGCTACGAGCGCAACGATCTGGAAATGGGCGGCGACTATTCGCAGCTTTACGTGTTCCCGATGCATCAATGCGTGCCGCCGCAGCACGAGTCGCGCAGCGACTTCGACATTTTCTCGGCGATGGCGGCCAGGCTGGGCGTGCAGGAAGCCTTTACCGAGGGCAAGGACGAAACCCAGTGGCTGAAAGGCATGTACGACGACATGAAGAACCAGGCGCGCGCGGCCCGGGTGGCGCTGCCGCCGTTCGACATGTTCTGGCAATCCAACAACTACGTGCGCTTCCCGGTGCCGGAGGCCAACACGCAGTGGGTGCGCTTCGCCGACTATCGCGATAACCCGCTGTTGAACCCGCTGGGCACGCCGTCGGGCAAGATCGAGATCTACTCCGACGCCATCGCCAAAATGCATTACGAGGATTGCCCCGGCATCCCGACCTGGATGCCGCCGCACGAGTGGTATCGCGGGCCGGAAGCGGCCAAATATCCGCTGTCGCTCAATACCGCGCACCCGACCAACCGGCTGCACTCTCAGCTCGACAACACGCCGCTGCGCGAGAAATACGCGGTAGCGGATCGTGAAGCTATCCTGATCCATCCGCAGGACGCGCAGCCGCGCGGCATCAGCGGCGGCGATCTGGTGCGGGCGTTCAACGATCGCGGCCAGATCCTGGTGGGCGCGGTGGTCAGCGAAGACGTGCGACCGGGCGTGGTGCGCATCAGCGAAGGCGCCTGGTTCGATCCGGCCGATCCGGCGCAGCCCGGCTCGCTGTGCAAGAACGGCAACGTCAACTGCCTGACCTTCGACATCGGCTCTTCCAGCCTGGCGCAGGGCAACTGCGGGCAGATGGCGCAGCTGCAGATCGAGAAGTATCGGGGGCCGGTATTGAAAAATACCGCGCACGCGGTGCCGCAAGGCGCCTGATTTACCGGCAAGCAAAGGGGCGCAACGCGCCCCTGAGGTTGATGACAAACCTCATGTCATTGCCCGGTTTGCAGAAAGCAGCGGATAACAAACAGGGAAAATCAATAAATTGATTTTCGGCTGATGACCACAAAGGAGGAAAAACCACGTTTTTTCCTCCTTTGTCAACGGTCTGGGGGGCGCGACGCGCCCCTTTTTTCTCGTCGCCGCGCGACATATCCGTTTACCCTTCACCGCAAGGGAGCGGTTTGCGTTTCATTTCAACGGGCGTATGATGCGCGCGACCTTCCTTTTTCGACGAATTCTCAACCACCATGCCGACTTCATCCGCAGTAACGCGACGCGCGCCCGATCTCACTTCGCTGGCCTTTTTGGCGGTGGCGTTCCTGACCGGCATCGCCGGCGCCCTGCAAACCCCGACGCTGAGCCTGTTTCTGGAAACCGAGGTCAAGGTACGGCCGGCGCTGGTCGGGCTGTTCTTTACCGGCAGCGCGGTGATCGGCATTCTGGTCAGCCAGTTTCTCGCCGGCCGTTCGGATAAACAAGGCGACCGCAAATCGCTGATCTTCCTCTGCTGCATGCTGGGTGCGCTGGGGTTCACGCTGTTCGCCTGGAGCCGCAACTACTATCTGCTGCTGATCGTCGGCGTGGTGCTTACCAGCTTCGGCTCCACCGCCAACCCGCAGATGTTTGCGCTGGCGCGTGAGCATGCCGACCGTACCGGCCGCGAGGCGGTGATGTTCACCTCCATCATGCGCGCCCAGGTCTCCCTGGCCTGGGTCATTGGCCCGCCGATCGCCTTCGCGCTGGCGTTGGGCTTCGGCTTTAAGGCCATGTATCTGGCGGGCGCGGCGGCCTTTGTGCTGTGCGGCCTGCTGGTGTGGAAACGGCTGCCCTCGATGCCGAAAACCGCGGCGACGAACGCGCCCCTGGCCGCACCGCGGCAGCACCGCCGCGATTCGCTGCTGCTGTTCGTCGCCTGCACCCTGATGTGGACCGCCAACAGCATGTACCTGATCAACATGCCGCTGTACGTGGTGCACGAGCTGCGGCTGCCGGAGCGGCTGGCCGGGATATTGATGGGCGCCGCCGCCGGGCTGGAGATCCCGGTCATGCTGCTCGCCGGCCTGGCGGCGAAGCGCTGCGGCAAACGCCGCCTGATGCGCGGGGCAGTGGTCGCCGGCGTGCTGTTCTACTGCGGCCTGCTGTTTATCACCGGCAGCTGGCAGCTCATCGCCCTGCAGCTGCTGAATGCGGCGTTTATCGGCGTGCTGGCGGGGATCGGCATGCTCTATTTTCAGGATTTGATGCCCGGCCAGGCCGGCGCGGCCACCACGCTGTTCACCAACACCACCCGGGTGGGCTGGATCATCGCCGGCTCGATCGCCGGCGCGGTGGCGGAAATCTGGAACTACCATGCGGTGTTTTACGCCGCGCTGGCGATGACGGTGGGGGCCACGCTGTGCCTGTGGCGGTTGAAAGACGCTTAGGGCGCGGTGTCCGCTTCCAGCCTGGCGAGATAAATCAGCGCCTGATCGCGGTGATCGTGGCACATGTCGCGGCTCGGCTGCAGGCTGCCGCACACTTTCGGCCGCAGCGGCGAATGAAACAGGCCGCAGCGCAGCCGTTCATCCAGGTGAATGCAGCGGGTATTGGCGGGCTTGCCGTTCGGCATGCCGGGGATCGGGCTGGATATTGACGGCGCGATACAGCAGGCGCCGCAGTCGCTGCGACAGTCCATCAGCGCTACTCCTGGTGGGCTGGGGAAAAGAAGCGCGACAATAGCAGCCGCGCGCGGCGGCCGCCAGCAGAATCCCTGCGCTCCGGCGATCTTTACACTCACCGCCCTGCGCCGGCCGGCGTCATCCTATGGCGAATAAACGCCCAACACACCTTGATTTAAAGACAAAAACGCGTGAAACGTGCAATTCCCCCGCTTTACATGCGCCATACACCCATGTACCATTGAGCTAGTACAAAAGAACCTTTTCCATCAGGAGCACGCATGTCTACGGACACCATCCAGAAGCTGGCCCGCCCTTCCGTCCTCGGCGGCGCGATGATCATTGCCGGAACCGCCGTTGGCGCCGGCATGTTTTCCATTCCGATCGTCACTTCCGGTGTCTGGTTCAGCGGCTCCGTCGCGCTGCTGGTGTATACCTGGGCCTGCATGTTGCTTTCCGGCCTGATGATCCTCGAAGCCACGCTGCACTATCCGAGCGGCGCCAGCTTCAACACCATGGTCAAGGATCTGCTGGGTAAAGGCTGGAACGCCGTGAACGGCCTGTCGGTGGCGTTTGTGCTGTATATCCTGACCTACGCCTATATCTCCGCCGGCGGCTCGATCATCGCCCACACGCTGGAGGGCATCGTCGGCGTCGGCCAGACCACCGCCGGCCTGGTGTTCGCGCTGGTCGTGGCGTTTATCGTCTGGCTCTCCACCCGCGCGGTCGATCGCCTGAGCACCATTCTGATCGGCGGTATGGTGATCACCTTCGTGATGTCGGTGGGCGACATGTTCACCCATGTGCAGCCTGCGGTGCTGTTCAACACCGGCGATGATCAGGCCAGCTATCTGCCTTACGCCCTGGCGGCGTTGCCTTACCTGCTGACCTCGTTCGGTTACCACGGCAACATTCCCGGGCTGGTAAAGTACTACCACAAGGACAGCGGCTCCGTCGTGCGCAGCCTGGTGTACGGCACCCTGCTGGCGCTGGCGATCTACATCCTGTGGCAGTATGTGATTCAGGGCAATATCGCACGCGACGCCTTCAAGCAGGTGATCGCCGAGGGCGGCAATATCGGCAGCCTGCTCAAGCAAATGGGCAACGTCTCCAGCAGCCAGACCGTCAGCCAACTGCTGAACGCCTTCTCCTATATGGCGCTGGCCAGCTCGTTCCTCGGCGTGTCGCTGGGCCTGTTCGATTACCTGGCGGACTTCTGCAAGTTCAAGGACGACGCCGTCGGACGCAGCAAGACCGCGCTGGTGACCTTTGTGCCGCCGACCCTGGCCGCGCTGCTGTTCCCGAACGGTTTCCTGTACGCCATCGGCTTCGCCGGGCTGGCGGCCACCATTTGGGCAGTGATCGTGCCGGCGCTGATGGCGCGCGCCAGCCGCCGCCGCTATCCGCAGGCGGGATACCGCGCACCGGGCGGCAACGGCGTGATCCTGTTCGTCATCCTGTTCGGGCTGATCAACGCCACCGCGCATATTCTGTCGCTGTTCGGTCTGCTGCCGGTCTTTCACTAATCCCCGAAGGGAGAGCATCTGCTCTCCCTTTCCCGCACTGTTTTTACGCCGGGCTATTGCCTGAAATCAGCGGCGCGAGTACCTTGTCGCAACTTCTCTAATACTCTTCATTGCGGATGAATTGAAATGGCAAGAGCTAACGAAATTAAGCGCGGCATGGCGATCAGCTACAACGGCAAACTGCTGCTGGTAAAAGATATCGACGTGCAGAGCCCGAGCGCCCGCGGCGCCAGCACCCTGTACAAAATGCGCTTCTCCGACGTGCGCACCGGCCTGAAAGTGGAAGAACGCTTCAAGGGCGACGATATCCTGGACACCATTTCCCTGTCGCGCCGCAAGGTGAACTTCTCCTATATCGACGGCGAAGAATACGTGTTCATGGATGACGAAGACTACACGCCGTACATCTTCAAGAAAGACCAGATCGAAGACGAGCTGCTGTTCATTCCGGAAGGCGGTCTGCCGGGCATGCAGGTGCTGACGCTGGACGGCCAGGTGCTGGCGCTGGAGCTGCCGCAGACCGTGGATATGGAAATCGTCGAGACCGCGCCGGGCATCAAAGGCGCTTCCGCCAGCGCCCGCAACAAACCGGCCACCATGGCGACCGGCCTGGTGATCCACGTGCCGGAATACCTCAGCGCCGGCGACAAGATTCGCATTCATATCGCCGAACGCCGCTACATGAGCCGCGCCGACTAGTCGACGCCAGCGGGGCCGAGTCTCGGCCCCGTTCCCTTTTCCGCTACGGCAATTCCGGGAAAAAGCGCCGCTTGAGCGCCAGCTCGACGCCGCGCAGCTCCGCCAGCCCTTTCAACCGCCCGATGGCCGAATAGCCCGGATTGGTTTTCTTTTTCAAATCGTCCAGCATCTGATGCCCATGATCGGGGCGCATCGGGATCGGCCGCCGATCGCCTGCCCGTTGCCGACGCAGCTCTTCGGTCAGGATCGCTTCGATCACCGCCACCATGTCCACATCGCCCTGCAGGTGTGCCCCTTCGTGGAAGCTTTTCGGGTTCTCCTCGCGGCAGGTGGCGCGCAGGTGGGTAAAGTGAATGCGATCGCCGAAGGTCTCAATCATCCGCACCAGATCGTTATCGGCGCGCACGCCGTATGAACCGGTGCATAGGGTGAAGCCGTTATAAATGCTGTCGACGGTCTGCTTCAGCCACTGCATGTCTTCAATCGTGGAGACGATGCGCGGCAGGCCGAGGATCGGCCGCGGCGGATCGTCGGGGTGCACCGCCAGCCGGATGCCGGCCTCTTCCGCCACCGGCACGATGGCGCGCAGAAAGACCGCCATGTTTTCGCGCAGTTGCGCCTTGTCGATGCCGTCGTATTCCGCCAACCGGCGGCGAAACTGTTCCAGCGTGTAGCCCTCTTCCGCCCCCGGCAGCCCGGCGATGATGTTGCCGGTCAGCGTGGCTTTCTCCTCCTCGCTCATGGCGGCGAAACGGGCCGCCGCCTGGCTGCGTTCTTGCGGCGTATAGTCCGCCTCGGCGCCGGCGCGCTGCAGGATATGCAGCTCGAACGCGGCGAAGGCTATCTGATCGAAACGCAGCGCTTTGGAACCGTCCGGCAGCGGATAGGCCAGATCGGTGCGCGTCCAGTCGAGGATCGGCATGAAGTTGTAGCAGACGGTGTCGATGCCGCAGGCCGCCAGGTTGCGCAGCGACTGCTGGTAATTGGCGATGTACCGCCGCCAGTCGCCGCTGTGGGTTTTGATCTCCTCATGTACCGGCACGCTCTCCACCACCGACCACACCAGCCCCTTTTCCGCCAACAGCGCCTGCCGCGCGCGGATTTCGTCGATCGGCCAGACTTCACCGTTCGCGATATGATGCAGCGCCGTCACCACCCCGGTCGCCCCGGCCTGACGCACATCGTCCAAAGAAACCGGATCGTTCGGGCCATACCAACGCCATGTTTGTTCCATGTTTTGTCCTTATGCCTGTCTCGCACCGCAATGCTGTTATACCAGTTTAATTTAGATGTCAGTTATCTTTAACTTACTCTTTCGCCCTGCGCTGTCAAAACCGAACCCCTCATTGGTTGATCCACTTCACGATTCTGGCTTATTTTGGACTGACCAATTCCTTTAACTGGCCGACATCCTTACACTGGTCGCAGTTTTTTATCACCGGTGCCACCCAGCCTGCGCGGCGAAAAACTGGTCTGCTAACTTGGCGCAAGTGGCCCGCCAGCTGTCTTACCCGTTTTGGAGATGAGATGAAAACGATTGCCAACACCCCGCTGCCGAGCGCCGTCCGGCAGCCGGACTATGACCGCCGGGCCCTGCGCAGCCGCATCGTGCACCTTGGCTTCGGCGCGTTCCACCGCGCGCATCAGGCGCTGCTGACCGATCGGGTGCTGAACGCCCAAGGCGGCGATTGGGGCATTTGCGAAATCAGTCTTTCCGGCGGCGTGCCGCTGTTTGAGGCGCTGCGGCAACAGGATCATCTGTACAGCGTGCTGGAGAAAGGCGCGGACGGCCATCAGGCCATCGTGGTCGGTGCGGTGCATGAGAGCCTGCATCGCAAGCTGGAAGGCATCGCCGCGGTGCTGGAGAAGCTGGCCGAGCCGCAGGTGGCGATCGTTTCGATGACCATCACCGAAAAAGGCTATTGCATCGAGCCCGGCAGCGGGCGGCTGGATCGACAGCATTCGGGGATCGTCGCCGATCTGGCGTGGCCGCATCAGCCGCAGACCGTGCCGGGCATTTTGGTGGAAGCGCTGCGGCTGCGGCGCGAACGCGGCCTGCCCGCCTTCTCCCTGCTCTCCTGCGACAATATTCCGGAGAACGGCCACGTGCTGCGCCGGGCGGTGCTCGATTTGGCGCAGGCGCGGGATCCGGCACTCGCCGACTGGATCGCCACCGCCGCCACCTTCCCCTGCACCATGGTGGATCGCATCGTGCCGGCCGCCACGCCGGCCATGCTGGATGAGATCGCCGCCGCGCTGGGCGGCGTGCGCGACGAATGCGCCATCGCCTGCGAGCCCTTCATCCAATGGGTGGTGGAAGACAACTTTATCGCCGGACGCCCGGCGTGGGAGCAGGCCGGCGTCCAACTGGTCAGCGATGTACTGCCGTTTGAACACATGAAGCTGCGCATGCTGAACGGCAGCCACTCATTCCTGGCTTACCTCGGTTACCTGGGCGGCTACCGCTATATCAACGAGTGCATGGCGGATGAGCACTACCGCCGCGCCGCCCTGCGGTTGATGCTGGACGAACAGGCCCCGACGCTGAGCGTCACCGGCATCAGTCTGGCCGACTACGCCGCACAGCTTATCGCGCGCTTCAACAATCCGGCGCTGCAACACCTCACCTGGCAGATCGCCATGGACGGCTCGCAGAAGCTGCCGCAGCGCCTGCTGGACGCGGTGCGCTGGCATCTGCGGCACGGCGGTGACTATAGCGGGCTGGCGCTGGGCGTGGCGGGCTGGATGCGTTACGTCGGCGGCGTCGATGACGCCGGTCAGCCGATCGACATTCGCGATCCGCTGGCAGACGTGTTGCAACAGACGATCGCCGCCACAACGGACGATCGGCGACGCGTAACGGCGTTGCTGGCGCTGAAATCAGTGTTCGGCGAAACGCTGGCGGCGCATGCGGCGTTTACCGAAGCGGTAACGCAAGCCTATTTGTCCCTGCGCGATCGCGGGGCGCGTGAAACGGTGAAGGAGTGGGTGATGCGGTGAGGAGCCTGCAGGGCCGAGAATAACCATGCCGGCGTAACGTTACGCCGGCATGGCGGAACGACTTAACGATAAACGACCGTCATAACAGCAAGTTTTTTCTGTTGGTCTACCCACTTCATTTCGGTTGTGCCTAGATTTAGCGGAAGTTCTTTGCGTGTAGCATCAAAACCTGACAACGCTTGCTGGGCCTGATAACGCTGGCCGTTGCGGTAACATTGCGTATTCGCCTTAGAATCTGCAATATTGACCGTGCAAGGACTTTCAACGATAGAACCGACGAAGCGAATTACCCCGCCGGCCACTCCTGCATGACTCACTGCCGTCCATGAAAACAACATTCCTACGATCAAAAATAACCGAAAGGTATTCATGGCAACCTCATTTTTAGTTAAGCCAATTTAACCATAGAGGATCTTGTTAGGAATAATCGCAAGGAAAGGGACAGGATTTGATCGTTAATCGCGTCATTAACAATGTAAAAACAAGCTACTAACAAAAGTTAACCGCATCTAATACAGGGTTTTATCTAAGAATTTTCTTGCTTTTAAAGGTGGCTTTTGCCGGTTGAAAAGCGCAGGGTGACGTGCAAAATTTGCGAGATAGAGCACAAATTAAATTGCGGCCGCTTCACCGACAAGGCAGGGTAACTCATTTATTAAGCAAGTTAATTTTTACGCCAGGAATTATTAATGACCAAAACCAATTTGATTACCGGCTTTCTCGGCAGCGGTAAAACCACCACCATCCGCCATTTGCTGGCTCATAAGCCCGAACAGGAACGCTGGGCGGTATTGGTCAATGAATTCGGCGAAATAGGCATCGACGGCGCGCTGCTGGCGGACAGCGGCGCGGTGCTCAAAGAGATCCCCGGCGGCTGCATGTGCTGCGTCAACGGCCTGCCGATGCAGGTGGGCTTGAATATGCTACTGCAGCAGGCCAAACCGGATCGGCTGCTGATTGAGCCGACCGGGCTCGGACACCCGAAGCAAATCCTGTCGCTGCTGACCCAGGAGAGCTATGCCGGCTGGATCGATCTGCAGGCCACGCTGTGCCTGCTGGATGCCCGCCAGCTCAGCCAACCCCGCTACCGCGACAACGAAAACTTCCGCGATCAGCTGGCCGCGGCCGATGTTATTCTGGCCAGCAAAAGCGATACCTATCAGCCGGAAGACAGGCGGGCGCTGGAAGCCTGGAGGGCGCAAGATCCGCTGCAGCGGCCCTGCTACGCCATCGCGCAAGGCCAAGCGGATGTCGCGCTGTTGTCCCTCCCGCGCACGAATCGTGCAGAATTACCGGACGCGCAGCATCATCATGGTCAGGCGAAAACGCAGGGGCTGGCAGCGCTGCGATTGCCGGAGCACGCCCGCTGGCGGCGAGCGCTGAACGAGGGGCAAGGCTTCACCAGCTGCGGCTGGATTTTTGACGCCGACACCCAGTTCGACACCGTCGGCTTTATGGAGTGGGTACGACTCGCGCCGGTCGAACGCGCCAAAGGCGTGGTGCGCATTCCCGAAGGCACATTGCTGATCAATCGTCAGGGGCAGGATCTCAACATCGAAACCCGCCCGCTCGCGCCGCTCGACAGCCGGATTGAACTGATCCACAGCGAAAATACCGACTGGAACGCCCTGCAATCCGCCTTGTTTAAGATTCGTTTAAGTTAAACCCCGTACCGTTGCCCCCTCGGTTGTCGCAGGGCGGCCGGGTTTTGTTTCGTTTTCATTTTTTCAACAGGTTATGTCATGACACGCCGCAATTTACCCTTCATTCTCTTCTTTAACTTACTGGGCGTTGCGCTGTTTCTGTCCTGGTTCCTGCCGGCCAATCACGGCGGCTGGTTTACCCTGGATTCGGCGATTTTTTTCTTCTTTAACCGCCATCTGGCTACCGACCCGGCATTTTTGCATCTGGTCGCCATCACCAATAACCGCGCGTTTGATGTCATTTCGCTGCTCGCCATGGGTCTGCTGTATCTGTACTTCTACCTGAAGCAGGACGCCGCCGGCCGCCGCCGCCTGGTGATCACCGGCGTGGTGATGCTGCTGACCGCCGTGGTGCTGAATCAGCTTGGCCATCTGCTGCCGGTGAAACATCCGAGCCCTACCCTGACCTTCGACAATATCCATCGCGTCAGCGAGCTGACCGGCATCCCGACCAAGGACGCTTCCGGCGACAGCTTCCCCGGCGACCACGGCATGATGCTGATTATTTTTTCCTGCTTTATGCTGCGCTATTTCGGCCGCGGTGCCTTCGCCGTCGCCCTGCTGATTACGCTGGTCTTTTCATTGCCACGCGTGATGATTGGCGCCCACTGGTTTACCGATATCGCCGTCGGTTCGCTGTCCGTGGTGCTGGTTGGCGCCAGCTGGGTGCTGATGACGCCTTGCAGCGACTGGATTGTCGATCGGTTGAATCGCCTGTTGCCCGGCAAGCACCGCCCCGGCCAACCATAACTTGCGTCTATGACTCATGCCGGGAGGCCCACGCCTCCCGTGCTCTCCCCCCGCGCCGCGCGCAAAATTTCACCGCCGCCCGTTAACGCTTTTGCAACCTGATTTCACGCCAGATTCATACATCGGACAATTGGCGTTTTTTATATGAAGATTTACATTATGTTACATCACAAATTCATATAAAAAAGACGGGAAAAAGGCTCGCAATCCCCTATTTGTTCCGGTAATCTCAGATGCGTTTGTGCCTGGTTTAAGTCGAATCAGTATGGAATCCGATAAAAATGTGCGTTCTCGCACGTTTTCAACGGTAACTGGTTGTCGATGCAACAGGTGCGGACTAGGCTCGTTCCGTTTGGCATTTTTCAGGTAGCGACTTTCGTCGTTAAGGACTTCAAGGGAAAACAACAACAATGGTCAAATCTCAACCGTTTCTGAGATATTTTTTGCGGGTAGTCCCTGCAATTGCCGCGGCGGTTATGCTGTCAGCGTGCAGCTCGACTCACACTTCGAACTTGAATAACGCACAAACTGAGATGCGTGCAGTTAATGACAAAGACGGTCTTTTACTGCAAGCCTCTCAGGATGAATTCGAAGCGATGGTCCGCAACGTTGACGTCAAGTCAAAGATTATGGATCAGTACGCGGACTGGAAAGGCGTTCGCTACCGCTTAGGCGGTGACACCAAGCGCGGCATCGATTGCTCGGCGTTTGTGCAGCGTACCTTCCGCGAACAGTTCGGCATGGATTTACCGCGCTCTACCTATGAACAGGAAGATCTCGGCAAGAAAATCCAGCGCACCAAGCTGCGCGCCGGCGATTTGGTGCTGTTCCGCGCCGGCTCTACCGGTCGCCATGTCGGCATCTATTTAGGCAACGATCAATTCGTTCACGCCTCCACCAGCAGTGGTGTCATGATTTCCAAGCTGACCGATAACTATTGGGACAAACGTTATCGAGAAGCGCGCCGGGTGCTGACCAGCGGCTGACGGCGCATCGCCTTGAAGATTCCGAATACCAAACGAGCGATAAGCGCCGCCTACGGGCGGCGTTTTTTTTGGCGGTTGAACAGGTGCCCTCGCGCTTGGTCCCTGGCTTATCGTCACCTCTCCCCGCTTAACGCCGCCGCACGCCATTATTTTGATAAACTGTTGGCAGGAAATCGCGCCGTCGAGGAAAAACTCGCCTATTATCGTCAGATGACGGCAACGGCGCCCCGGCGTTATTTAAAACGTTTCCGCTTAGAATAGGCGCATTATATTTCTGTCGGCGACGCCGCGTATTTAAACGGCGCCGCCGGTTGGTACGGGATAAAAAGGCAAAAATGAAAAAAAAGCCGTTGGTACAATCCATTAACTGGCTGTGCGACACCCCTGACGCCCTGTTGCAGAGGACTCGGTTATGGGCTTGAAAAGGGCTTTCGCCCGCAGCGTCTCTCACCGACAGCGCAGCCTGGCTAAAAGCGGCGTCGCCGCTCTGGTATTTTTTACGCTATTCACCGCGGTCACGCTTTCTTTGATCAACCACCAGCGCACGCAATATCAACATAAAGTCGAAGCGCGTACGCAAAAGTTCACGCTGGGTTATATCTCGCATCTGACGGCCGTGATGCAGCAAATGATGCCGCTGTTGGACAAGCCTTGCCTCTCCAGCCAGTCGGACATTACCTACCAGGCGGCCTTTACCAGCGGCGTGCGCACCTTTCTGTTGGTGAAAGACGGCTACGCCTATTGCTCCTCCGCCACCGGCGACATGATGCTGCCGATGAAAAACCTCTATCAGGACATCGACTGGGATCTGCCTTTGGATCTCAAGCTGCAGCAGGGCACGCCGATCGTGCCAAATAAGCCTGCGGTTGCGGTTTGGCTGCGGCATCCCGGCGAGCAGGCCACCGGCATCCTCGCTACGCTGGACATCGATCTGATGCCCTATCTGCTGTTCACCTCGCACGACGAACAGGCGCCGGGCATCGCCATCGTGATGGGCAATCGCGCGCTGACCACTTTCAGCCCGAACCTGATGCCGGTCGATCAACTGCCGAAAGGCAAGGCGGATAACCTGACGCTGCCCAATCTGCCGTTGACCATCATGTTCTACAACGAGAAGCTGACGCCCAACGACATTCGCCTGACGCTGTTGGGCAGCCTGGTGCTGTCATTGATGATCGGCGTACTCTGCTACTACATGCTGCTGCTGCGGCAAAGCCCGGAGCGCGCGCTGCTGCGCGGCATCAAGCGCAACGAGTTCTTTATCGAATACCAGCCGGTGTTCCACACCGACAGCAACAGCATCGGCGGGCTGGAAGCGCTGATTCGCTGGCAGCATCCGATCGAGGGCCGCATCCCGCCCGATGTCTTTATCCCCTACGCCGAAAGCAACGGGCTGATCGTGCCGCTTACCCGCCAGCTGTTCAGGCTGATCGCCGAAGATGCGCCGCAGCTTGCCAAAGCGCTGCCACGGGGAGGTAAAGTCGGCCTCAACATCTCCCCCGCCCACCTTAGCGCACCGTCCTTCCACCAGGACGTGTATGAACTGTTGGCGCAGCTGCCGGGTGATTACTTTACGCTGGTGTTTGAAATCACCGAGCGCGGCATGGTGGAAGAAGAGAGCGCGCTGGCGGAGTTTGACTGGCTGCACAAACAGGGCATCGAGATCGCGGTAGACGATTTTGGCACCGGGCACAGCGCGTTGATCTATCTTGAGCGCTTCACCATGGATTACCTGAAGATCGACCGTGGCTTCGTCAACACCATTGGCCAGGACACGGTCACCGCGCCGGTGCTGGATGCGGTGATCTCGCTGGCGAAAAAGCTGAAAATGCTGACGGTGGCCGAAGGCGTCGAAACCGCCGAGCAGATGCAGTTCCTGCAAGAACACGGCGTCAACTTCATGCAGGGATACTACTTCAGCAAGCCGCTGAGCATCGACAACTTCGTCGCCTACTGCAATGCTCATCAGGTCTTTGATTATCAGGCAAAAAAATAGTTAATCTTTAAGCATCTTTACCCTGCGCCCACCCGAAGAATGTTATGCTGGGCGCAGGTTGTACTTTATTCCACAGCAGGAGCTTACCGTCCGATGTCCGTGCGCATTTTCGCTGCTCTGGTGCTCTCGGCACTGAGCTTCGGTCTGCAGGCCGAAGCCCTCAACGAAAGCTACGCTTTCGCCCTTCTCGGTGAACCGAAATACGCCACCGACTTCAGCCATTTCGACTACGTCAACCCGGCGGCGCCCAAGGGCGGCGACGTACGGCTGGCGGCCATCGGCACCTACGACAACTTCAACCGCTTCGCCACCCGTGGCGTACCCGGTGAACGCACGATGGAGCTGTACGATACGCTGTTCACCAACTCCGACGACGAACCCGGCAGCTATTATCCGCTGATTGCCGAATCGGCCCGTTTCCCGGCCGACATGCGCTGGATGGAGTTGGATATCAACGCGCGCGCCCGCTTCCAAGACGGCAGCCCGATCACCGCCGCCGACGTGGCCTTCACCTTCAATAAATTCATGACCGAAGGCGTGCCGCAGTTTCGCTCCTATTACAAAGGCGTCACGGTCAAGGCCATTTCCCGGCTGACGGTGCGCATCGAGCTGCCTAAAGCCAACCGTGAGCAAATCCTCAGCCTGCTCAGCCTGCGCGTATTGCCGGAAAGCTTCTGGAAAAACCATAAGCTCAACGAACCGCTCAGCACCCCGCCGCTCGCCAGCGGCCCGTATAAAATCGGCGATTACCGCCTCGGCCAGTACATCACCTACCAGCGAGTGCGCGACTACTGGGCCGCCAACCTGCCGGTGAATCGCGGCCGCTATAACTTCGACAGCATTCGCTACGATTATTACCTGGACGATAAAGTGGCGCTGGAAGCCTTCAAGGCCGGGGCTTACGATTTCCGCATCGAGCCGTCGCCCAAAAGCTGGGCCACCCAGTACCAGGGCGGCAACTTCGCGCGCAACTACATCATCAAGCAGGACGAGACCAACCAGGCGGCGCAGAATACCCGCTGGCTGGCGTTCAACCTGCAAAAACCGCTGTTTGCCGATCGCCGGGTACGGGAAGCGATCGGCCTGGCTTTCGACTTCAACTGGATGAACAAGGCGCTGTATTACAACGCTTATCAGCGCGCCGACAGCTATTTCCAAAACACCGCCTACGCCGCCCGTAGCTACCCGGACGCCGCCGAACTGGCCTTGCTGGCACCGCTCAAAGGCCAGATACCGCCGGAGGTGTTTACCAGCATCTACCAGCCGCCCTCCTCCGACGGCAGCGGCAACGATCGGCAAAATCTGCTGAAAGCGACTCAACTACTGAAAGAAGCCGGTTGGGTGGTCAAAAATCAAAAGCTGGTCAACGCCAAAACCGGTCAGCCGTTCACCTTCGAACTGATGCTGCTGAGCGGCAGCAACTTCCAGTACGTATTACCCTTCCGCCACAACCTGCAGCGGCTGGGCATCGAGATGCAAATTCGCGAGGTTGATGCCTCGCAATATACGCGCCGCATGCGCGAGCGCGATTTCGACATGATGTCGACGGTGTACATGGCGATGCCGTTCCCCAGCGCCGATCTGCAAATCCTGTGGGATTCGCAGTACATCGATTCCAGCTACAACACGGCCGGCGTCAAAGATCCGGCGGTCGACAGCCTGGTCAGGCAAATCGCCGCCCATCAGGGCGACGAAAAAGCCCTGCTGCCGCTCGGCCGCGCGCTGGACCGGGTGCTGACCTGGAACAACTACATGCTGCCGATGTGGTACTCCAACCACGATCGCTACGCCTATTGGGACAAGTTCTCCACGCCGCCGATCCGCCCGGCCTATGCGATCGGCTTCGATAACTGGTGGTACGACGTCAACAAGGCGGCGCGTTTACCGGCTCAACGGCAATAAGGAGTCGGAATGGCGGCCTATCTGATACGCAGACTGTTATTGGTGATCCCCACGCTGTGGGCGATCATCACCATCAACTTTTTTATCGTGCAAATTGCGCCCGGCGGTCCGGTCGATCAAGCCATCGCCGCCATTGAGCTGGGGCACGGCAGCGGTTTTGGCAGCGGCGGCGCAGGTGAAGGCCTGGGTCATGCCCGGGCGGGCATCGCGGCTGGCGACGGCCAATACCGCGGTTCGCGCGGCCTGGATCCGGAGGTGATCGCCGAGATCACCCAACGTTACGGCTTCGACAAACCGCTGCACGAACGCTACTTCACCATGCTGTGGAACTATATGCGCTTCGACTTCGGCGACAGCCTGTTTCGCGGCGCTTCGGTGATGCAGCTGATCGGCCAGAGCCTGCCGGTCTCCATCACGCTGGGCCTTTGGAGCACGCTGATCATTTACCTGGTGTCGATCCCGCTCGGCATCCGCAAGGCCGTCCACAACGGCAGCGCCTTCGATACCTGGAGCAGCACGCTGATCATCATCGGCTACGCCATTCCGGCTTTCCTGTTCGCCATCCTGATGATCGTGCTGTTCGCCGGCGGCAGCTACCTCGACTGGTTCCCGCTGCGCGGCCTGGTGTCCAGCAACTTCGACACCCTCTCGTGGCCGGCAAAGATCGCCGACTACCTGTGGCACATCACCCTGCCGGTGCTGGCGACGGTGATCGGCGGCTTCGCCACCCTGACCATGCTGACCAAGAACTCGTTCCTCGACGAGATCCGCAAGCAGTACGTCACCACCGCCCGCGCCAAAGGGCTGGATGAGAAAAAAATCCTCTACCGCCACGTGTTCCGCAACGCCATGCTGCTGGTGATCGCCGGTTTTCCGGCCACCTTTATCAGCATGTTCTTCACCGGCTCGCTGCTGATTGAGGTGATGTTCTCGCTCAACGGCCTGGGGCTGCTGGGCTACGACGCCACGCTGCAGCGCGACTACCCGGTGATGTTCGGCACGCTGTATATCTTCACCCTGATCGGCCTGCTGTTGAATATCCTCAGCGATATCACCTACACCCTGGTCGATCCGCGCATTGACTTCGAGGCCCGCCAATGAGCCGCCTTAGCCCGATCAACCAGGCGCGCTGGGCGCGTTTTCGCCGCAACCGCCGCGGCTACTGGTCGCTGTGGATCTTCTTGGTGCTGTTCACCCTGAGCCTGGCCGCCGATCTGATCGCCAATGACAAACCGCTGTTGGTGCGTTATGAAGGCCGGTTGTACCTACCGTTTATGATTAACTACAGCGAAACCGCCTTCGGCGGCGAGCTGAACACCGAAGCCGACTATCAGGATCCGTTCGTACAGCGGCAGATCGAACGGCACGGCTGGGCGGTTTGGGCGCCGATCCGCTTCAGCTACGACACCATCAACTTCGCCACCGAGGTGCCCTTCCCCTCGCCGCCTTCGCGCCACAACCTGCTGGGCACCGACAGCAACGGCGGCGACGTGCTCGCTCGTGTGCTGTACGGTTTTCGCATCTCGATGCTGTTCGGCCTGGCGTTGACGCTGTTTTCCAGCCTGATCGGCGTGTGCGTCGGCGCGACCCAGGGGTATTACGGCGGGCGTTTCGATCTGTGGGGGCAGCGCTTTATCGAAGTGTGGTCGGGCATGCCGACGCTGTTTCTGATCATTCTGCTGTCGAGCATCGTCCAGCCCAATTTCTGGTGGCTGCTCGGCATCACCATCCTGTTCGGCTGGATGAGCCTGGTGGGGGTAGTGCGCGCCGAATTCCTGCGCACGCGCAATTTTGACTACATCCGCGCCGCGCGCGCCATGGGCGTACCGGATCGGGTGATCATGTCCCGCCATATGCTGCCTAACGCCATGGTGGCGACGCTGACCTTCCTGCCGTTTATCCTGTGCGGCTCGATCACCACCCTAACGTCGCTCGATTTCCTCGGTTTCGGTCTGCCGATAGGCTCGCCGTCGCTCGGCGAATTGCTGCTGCAGGGCAAAAACAATCTGCAGGCGCCGTGGCTCGGCATCACCGCCTTCCTGGTCTTGGCGGTGCTGCTGTCGTTATTAATCTTTATCGGCGAAGCGGTACGCGACGCCTTTGACCCCAGCAAGGCGCATTGATATGGCCACTCCTTTGCTCGCTATTCAGGATCTCAGCATCGCCTTTCGCCAGGGCGACACCGTCACGCCGGTGGTCAACGAACTCTCGCTGCAAATCGCACCGGCGGAAACGCTGGCGCTGGTGGGGGAATCCGGCTCCGGCAAAAGCGTCACCGCCCTGTCGATACTGCGCCTGCTGCCCGCGCCGCCGGTGGTTTACCCTGCCGGTGATATCCTGTTCAACGGCGACTCGTTGCTGCATGCGCCGGAAGCGGCGCTGCGCAAGGTGCGCGGCAATCAGATCGCGATGATCTTTCAGGAACCGATGGTGTCGCTTAACCCGCTGCACACCATCGAAAAACAGCTCGCGGAAGTGCTGATGCTGCACCGCGGCCTGCGGCGCGAAGCCGCGCGCGCAGAGATCGTCGAATGCCTGGAGCGCGTCGGCATCCGTCAGGCCAAAAGCCGGCTGCAGGATTACCCGCATCAGCTGTCCGGCGGTGAACGCCAGCGGGTGATGATCGCCATGGCGGTGCTGACTCGCCCGAAACTGCTGATCGCCGACGAGCCCACCACCGCGCTCGACGTCACTATCCAGGCGCAGATCCTGACGCTGCTGCAAGAGCTGAAGCAGGAGATGGGCATGGGGCTGTTGTTCATCACCCATAACCTGAATATCGTGCGCCGCCTGGCGGACAACGTAGCGGTGATGCGCCAGGGCCGCAGCGTGGAGCAAAACGGCCGTGCGCAGCTGTTCAGCCGGCCGCAGCATCCTTACACGCAGCAGCTGCTGGCCGCCGAGGACGTCGGTGAACCGCTGCCGCTGCCTGCCGCGGCCAACGGGCGCCCCGACGACGAGCGGCCGCTGCTCAAGGTGGAAAATCTACAGGTGCGCTTCCCCATTCGCCGCGGCCTGCTGCGCCGCACGGTGGATTATCACTATGCATTGAAATCATTGAGTTTCGAGCTGCGCGCCGGGGAAAGCGTGGGGCTGGTGGGAGAATCCGGCTCGGGTAAAAGCACCACCGGGCTGGCGCTGCTGCGCCTGTTGGCCTCACAGGGCGCCATCTGGTTCGACGGCGAACCGCTGCACCCGCTCACGATGAAGCAGATGCTGCCCTACCGCAGCCGGATGCAAATCGTCTTCCAGGATCCCTACTCCGCCCTGAACCCGCGCCTGAACGTGCAGCAAATCATCGCCGAAGGGCTGGAAGTGCACCAGCGGCTTAGCGCAGAGCAGCGGGAACAGCGCGTGATCGAGGTGTTGCAGGAAGTCGGCCTGGATCCGCAGCTGCGCCATCGCTATCCCACCGAGTTTTCCGGCGGGCAACGCCAGCGTATCGCCATCGCGCGCGCGCTGATCCTGCAGCCGCAGCTGCTGATCCTCGACGAGCCGACCTCTTCGCTGGATAAATCGGTGCAGGCGCAGATCCTGACGCTGCTGAAATCGCTGCAGCAACGCCACCGGCTGGCTTATCTGTTCATCAGCCATGACCTGCAGGTGGTGCGTTCGCTATGCCACCAGGTCATCGTGTTGCGACAGGGAGAAGTGGTTGAACAGGGAGACTGCCGGGCGATTTTCGCGGCGCCCGCAGCCGACTATACCCGTCAACTGCTGCAGTTGGCGGATTAGCGGCGAATTCTAGAAGGGGTACTGCGCGCTGAGCGGTTCTGCGATCGCGGCGCCGACGTTTTTCAGGCGGCACATGGTGGCGCTCTCGTCGCTGCGCTGCACGAACAGGCAAGGCTCGCCTTCCCATTCGACGATCGCGCAATCGACCTGAATCTCCTGCAGCGACAGATTGAGCTGTTGCATTACCTGCCAGGCCTCGGCCCCTTCATGGCTGAGTAACTTCAGCCCAATCAGGTTGTTATCTTCGTCTATTCCGTTAAACGGAATCGGTTCAACCTTCACGCCGGTGAAACCAGATAGCCAACGATAACTTTGCGGCAAGCGATGCACTACCGAAAGTTGGATACTCTCCACATGAAATCCCTAGATTGAAAAGGTGAAACACTTTTACCTGACAGGGTTACTAAGTTATAGCCGCTGACTCCCGACTCTGCCGCGCACAAATGTTATTTAAATGTAAATTTTGCCGCTAGCCATTAACCAGACCCCGTGCTTGCCGATGCCGTGCCATTTTTTGGCGCGCCGTGCGGTGTTATTTCACGGCATTTTGCGACTCAGCTCGCATTTTTGCGTTATATGTAACCCTTTCCCGCAGCGATCTCAACTCTTTTTTCTTGCAATGCGACTACTTTTCCGTCGCCATATTTTTACAATGAAGAAACATTTTCCCCACCACGTTAGCGCAGCCTTCCCTGCTAATGCCTTGATTTACATCAATCCTAATACAAACCCCCCGCCGCGCTCAGCCGGCAGAACGCCGCGCCTCCCGGGGAATATGGGGTGGTGCGGCGGCGGAATTTTTTAACAAAAAACACACAGAGGGGAAAATGGCCAATTGATTAGCTTGCGTATATTTAGCAACAAAATTTCAATTGCCAGTTGCACCCTGAATTGGCAGGGCGCAACCCTATGACGATGCGGGGCGACACGCCCCGCATTGGGAGAACGTCAGGCCGCGCGATCGCGTGGCCGGCTGGCGTAAAGATAAAACAGCACCGCCACGATGCTGCACAGCGCCATTGAGGTAACCATGGGCCACGCGCTTTTACCCGGCGCCATCGACAGGACCGCCCCCACCAGCGCGCCGATGCTGAAGCGCAATGTGCCGGCCAGCGAAGACGCGGTGCCCGCCATATGCGGGAAGTCATCCAGGATCACCGCCATGGCGTTGGAGGAGATCATCGCGATGCACCCCAGATAGACCGCAACGCCGATCACCAGCGCCCAGAAGCCCAGGCCGACGGCGCTCACCGCCACCAGCCACAGCCCCATCGCCAACTGTACCAACAGCCCCAGCTTGAACATCTTGACCGCGCCGAACCGCCGCACGTTGCGGCTGTTGATCAGCGTCGTCAGGAACAGGAAGACGATGTTCAGCGCAAAATAGTAGCCGAAATGCTGCGGCGAAACGTGGTTCAGTTCGATGTAGACGAACGGCCCGGCGCTGAGGAACGAGAACATGCCCGCAAACGAGAAGGCGCTGGCGAGCATGTAGCTGAGCACCCGCTTATGGCGGAACAGCGAACCGAAGTTGCCCAGCGTGGTGCGCAGGTGGAACCGTTGTCGGCGCTCTTTCGGCAGCGTCTCCTTGATGAACAGGGCCACCAGCAGTGAACCGATCAGCGCCGCAGCGCCCATGGTCCAAAAGATGGCGTGCCAGCTGAACCACAGCAACAGCGCACCGCCGATCATCGGCGCCAGCAGCGGCGCGATGGTCATCACCAGAATGACGAACGACATCATGCGCGAGAACTCATCCTTGGTGAACATATCGCGCATCAGGGCATTGATCACCACGCTGGCGGCCGCCGCCGCCAGGCCGTGCAGGAAACGCAGCCCGATCAGCTGATCGATCGATTGCGCCATGGCGCAGGCGCAGCCGGCGATGGCGAAGATCAGCGTTCCCCACAGGATCACCGGCTTGCGGCCGAGGCTGTCCGACATCGGCCCATAGAACAGCTGCCCGAAGGCAAAGCCGAGCATATAGGCGCTGAGGGTCATCTGCACGCTGCCGGACTCGACGCCAAACTGGGCGGCGATCACCGGCATACTGGGCAGGTACATGTCGATGGCCAACGGCATCAACATGGACAACAGGCCCAAAATGAAAATCAAACCGAGATGAGAGGTTCGGTTCTGTTGCACGTTCCACGACTCCTTAATCAGCCGCAATCGATGATCGGTTTTCAGTCCTGCAGGTGCGGCGCGCCCACGCTGGCGATCTCTTCTTCGGTCAGTGGGCGGTATTCGCCCGGCGCCAGATCGTCATCCAGCACGATGGCGCCGATGCGCTCACGGTGCAACTCGATCACCCGGTTGCCGACGGCAGCGAACATCCGCTTCACCTGGTGGTAGCGCCCTTCGCTGAGGGTCAGGCGCACTACGCGCTCGTCGACCTGCTCCAGCGTCGCCGGGCGCGTCAGGTCTTTCTCGTTGTGCAGTTGCACCCCTTCGGCGAAACGCTGCGCGGTGTCTTCCGCCAACGGGTGCTCCAGCGTCACCAGATAGGTTTTCTCGCAGTGGTGGCGCGGCGACGTGACGCGGTGCGACCACTGGCCATCGTCGGTCATCAACACCAGCCCGGTGGTGTCGATATCCAGCCGTCCGGCGGCGTGCAGCTTGTACGCGACTGGTTCATCGAGAAAATACAGCACCGTCGGATGATCGGGATCGTCGGTGGAGCAGACGTAGCCCTGCGGTTTATTGAGCATGAAATAGCGCGGGCCGTTCTGCTGCTGCAGCGGATTGCCGTCGAACGCCACTTCTTGCTCCGGGGTCAGTTTGATCGCCCCGCTCTTCACTACCTCACCATCCACGGTGACGCGTTTAGCCCGAAGTTCGCGCGCAACCAGCGCACGGCTGATGCCTAACTGCTGAGATAAAAACTTGTCCAATCGCATGGGATCTGCTTTGCCTGTCGTTGTTATGATCGCATTGATCGTATTGCCAAAATATGACGCCCGCCGTTGCACCGGGTGCAAATGGCAGGTTCAGGGGGGGAATCGCGTGGGGGAACAGCGATTGCTGTCACACGAGTATAGCGGCACAACGCGTTGCCCGACAGAGGTAATTTTCACGCTCCTCGCAGCGCGCGCGCGTAGAAGGCATAATAATAGAAATTTTTCGGCTGTCCGGGGAGTAGAATGTCACGGTTTCTGTGAGAGCAGCGGTGACAAAGCCGCTTCCCGACGGCCCATCTCAACCCACGGCGTTCATTATGGCCTTTACCCTACGCCCCTACCAACTGGAAGCGGTCGAAGCCACCATCAATCATTTCCGGCGGCACCCCGAACCGGCGCTGATCGTGCTGCCGACCGGCGCCGGCAAAAGCCTGGTGATCGCCGAGCTGGCGAAGCGCGCCCGCGGGCGGGTGCTGGTGTTGGCGCACGTCAAGGAACTGGTGGCGCAAAACCACGCCAAATACTGCGCCTACGGCCTGGAAGCGGACATCTTCGCCGCCGGCCTGCAGCAGAAAGAGAGCGCCGGCAAGGTGGTGTTCGGCAGCGTGCAGTCGGTGGCGCGCAATCTGCCGCTGTTCGACGGCGCCTTTTCGCTGCTGATCGTCGATGAATGCCACCGCATCAGCGACGACGACGACAGCCAGTACCAGCAAATCATCCAGCATTTGCAGAAAACCAACCCGCAGCTGCGGCTGCTGGGGCTGACCGCCACGCCCTATCGCCTAGGCAAGGGCTGGATTTACCAGTATCACTACCACGGCTTCACCCGCGGCGACGGCGCCAGCCTGTTTCGCGACTGCATCTACGAGCTGCCGCTGCGCTACATGATTAAGAACGGCTTCCTGGTGCCGCCTGAGCGGCTGGACATGCCGATCGTGCAGTACGATTTCAGCCGGCTGGAGGCCAGAAGCAACGGCCTGTTCAGCGAAGCGGATCTGAACCGCGAGCTGAAGCGGCAAAACCGCGTCACGCCGCATATCATCAGCCAGATTGTGGAGTACGCCGAAGACCGCAAAGGGGTGATGATCTTCGCCGCCACCGTCGAGCACGCCCGCGAGATCCACGGCCTGCTGCCGACCGGCGAGGCCGCGCTGGTCAGCGCCGAAACACCGCCCGCCGAGCGCGATGCGCTGATCGAGGCGTTCAAACAGCAGCGGCTGCGCTATCTGGTCAACGTCGCGGTATTGACCACCGGCTTCGACGCGCCGCACGTCGATCTGATCGCGATCCTGCGCCCGACCGAGTCCGTCAGCCTGTATCAGCAGATCGTCGGCCGCGGGCTGCGGCTGGCGCCCGGCAAGGAGGATTGCCTGATCCTCGACTACGCCGGCAACCCGCACGACCTGTTCACGCCGGAGGTCGGCGTCAGCAAGCCGCACGGTGACAGCCAACCGGTGCAGGTGTTCTGCCCGGCCTGCGGCTTCGCCAACCTGTTCTGGGGCAAGTGCACCGAAAACGGCGACATCATCGAGCACTACGGCCGCCGCTGTCAGGGCTGGCTGGAGGACGACGACGGCCACCGCGAGCAGTGCGATTACCGCTTCCGATTCAAGAGCTGCCCGCACTGCGGCGCGGAGAACGACATCGCCGCGCGCCGCTGCCATCAGTGCCAGGAAGTGCTGGTCGATCCCGACGACATGCTGAAAGCGGCGCTGAAGCTGAAAGATGCGCTGGTGCTGCGCTGCGGCGGCATGGAACTGCAAAGCGGCCGCGACGACAAGGGCGAATGGCTGAAGGCCACCTATTACGACGAGGACGGCACCAGCACCAGCGAGCGCTTCCGTCTGCAGACGCCGGCGCAGCGCAAAGCGTTCGAGATGCTGTTCCTGCGCCCGCATCAGCGCGCGCCGGGCGTGCCGTTCGCCTGGCACACCGCCGCCGACGTGCTGGCGCAACAGCAGGCGCTGCGCCATCCGGATTTCGTGGTGGCGCGCAAACGCGGGCAGTTTTGGCAGGTGCGCGAGAAAGTGTTCGATTATCAAGGCCGTTTCCGCCGCGCCAATCAATTGGCCTGAGCGAACTGTCCCCAACCTGGGCAGGTTTTCGTTGCCCTGCGGGCGGCTTTCCGTTAAAATGCCGCGCGCTTTACCTGGGCCTGCCCAGCGTTAAAGCGGGTTTCCGAACTTGCTACTTGGGTCGCCTGTAGCAGGGTAAATTTTCTTTTAAGAGAAAAAACAATGTTCACTATCAATGTAGAAGTACGTAAAGACCAGGGTAAAGGTGCGAGCCGCCGCCTGCGTGCAGCAAACAAATTCCCAGCTATCGTTTACGGTGGCAAAGAAGCTGCAGTTTCCATCGAATTGGACCATGATTCTGTTAAGAACATGGAAGCTAAACCAGAATTCTACAGCGAAGCAGTAACTCTGGTTATCGACGGTAAAGAAACCAAAGTTAAGGTTCAGGCTGTACAGCGTCACCCGTTCAAGCCAAAACTGGCTCACATCGACTTCGTTCGCGTTTAATCGCTACGTTTTCGAACCTTTCGGGACGCCGAAATAAAGAACGCCGCAATTGCGGCGTTTTTTATTGTCTGCGATTCGGCAAGCTTACTTGCCGCTGCCGGTCCGGCGCTGCAGCTGATCGCGCAGGTTCGGCGGCGTGCCTTTGATGGTCAGCGTGTCGGTGGCCGCATCCCAGAAAATGCGCTCGCCCAGCAGCATGGCGTCGAAGTTCAGGCTGATGCCGCCGCCGCTGCCGGCAAATTTGGTCAGCTGGCGCAGCGTGCCGCGATCCGCCGGGAAGCTCTCTTCCAGCTCATACCCTTGCTCGCTGGAGAACTGCATGAAGTCTTTCTCGCCGACCGGCGACAGCTCCTGCGACAGCGCCTGCAGTTCAATCTCTTCGCCCGCCTGCAGCTGTTCGTTGCAGTAGCTGTACACCTGCTGGCGCACCGACTGGCGCTCGTTCTTGTCCAGCTGCGCATCGGCGCAATAGTCGTCTACCGCCTGCAGCAGCCCGCGGTTTTGCGCCTTGGTGTCCAACCCTTCGGACGCCGCCAGGAAGTCCATGAAGAAGTCGGCGACCTTGCGGCCCACGCGCCCGCGCAGGAAGGTCAGGTAGCGGGTCGATTCCGGGTTGGTTTCCCACTCGGTCAGATCGATGCGCGCAACGATATCGGCGTTGTTGATGTCCAGATAGTGCGTGGTGTTGATATCCAGCTCTTCGTTGACGCGCATGCTGTTACGGCTGTTCAACACCGCGATCAGCAGGTACTCCACCGCCAGATAGCGGTATTGGCCGAACAGTACCACGCCGCCTTCGGCGAACGGATACTTCGCCAGTTCGTCGCGCAGGCGGCCGGTCGCCGCGCGGCTGAAGGCCAGAAAGTCTTTATCGTCCTTGCGGCAGGTGCGCAGCGCTTCCGCCAGTTCGCTGCCTTCGTTGAACAGGCCTAAGGCCTTGCTCTTGGCGCTGTAGACGCGATGCAATTCCGCCATCATTTCTTCTACCGCCGCGTTGGCGGGAAGCAAGGAATCGCGCAGCACCACGTCCAGCGTTTGCTCGTCGCGTTTCACCAACTGATGCAGAGCGATCTGGTCGATATCCAGACTCATGGTAAATCCTCCTGTTCTTTAGGCGCGTATTCAAACACTGAAGGCCCCGCCCTGCAATACTAAAAAACTGCGGCAAACCGGAAAGGCGCAGCGAGGGGCCGCCCCGGCGCGGGCGAACGATTTCCCGAATGACAGGAAGTGATAAAAGAGCGGAAAATCACTGTCCTATACGGTAAGATAGAGCACTTTGCAGATTACTAAGCGCAATTTTATGCCACAATCATCCCGTTACAGTGACGAACACGTTGAACAACTGCTCTCAGAGCTGGTCAATGTTCTGGAAAAACACCATACCCCCACCGATCTTTCCCTGATGGTGCTGGGCAACATGGTCACTAATTTGATCAACACCAGCGTTGCCCCCGCGCAGCGGAAAACCCTGGCGAGATCGTTCGCGGAAGCCCTGCAGGCTTCTGTCCGTGAAGATAAAGCGCATTAATATTGACTTATGGTGACAAACCGTCAGCGTTATCGTGAAAAAGTCTCCCAGATGATCAGCTGGGGGCACTGGTTCGCCTTATTCAACATTCTGCTCGCCCTTGGGCTGGGTAGCCGCTACCTGTTTGTCACCGACTGGCCCGCTTCCCTGCTGGGCCGCGTCTATGCTCTGGTCAGCCTGCTGGGGCATTTCAGCTTTATCGTGTTCGCCGGCTATTTGCTGGTGATCTTCCCGCTCACCTTCGTGGTGATGTCGCAGCGGCTGCTGCGATTTATTTCCGCCGCGCTGGCCACCGCCGGGCTCACGCTGTTGCTGGTCGACAGCGAAGTGTTCTCCCATTTCCACCTGCACCTCAATCCGGTGGTGTGGGATCTGGTGGTCAACCCGGACCAAAGCGAGCTTTCGCGCGACTGGCAGCTGATGTTTATCTGCGTGCCGGTGATCTTCCTGGTGGAGATGCTGTTCGGCACCTGGAGCTGGCAAAAGCTGCGCAGCCTGAATCGCCGCCGTTTCGGCAAGCCGCTGGCGGCGCTGTTTATCAGCGCCTTTTTCGCGTCGCACCTGATTTATATCTGGGCCGACGCCAACTTCTATCGCCCGATCACCATGCAGCGAGCCAACCTGCCGCTCTCGTACCCGATGACCGCGCGCAAGTTCCTCGAAAAACACGGCCTGCTCGACCAGCAAGAGTATGAGCGCCGCCTGGTGCAACAAGGCAATCCGGAAGCGGTGGCGGTGGAATATCCGCTCAGCGATCTCAGCTACGGCGATAAAGGCAGCGGCTATAACCTGCTGATGATCGTGGTAGACGGCATTCGCGCCAAAGACGTGGCGCAAGACATGCCGGCGCTGACGCGCTTCGCCCAGGAAAACGTGCGTTTCAGCGATCATTACAGTTCAGGCAACCATGCCGATACCGGGCTGTTCGGCCTGTTCTACGGCATTTCCCCGACCTATCTGGACAGCGTGCTCGCCGGGCGCAAGCCGTCGGCGCTGATCAATGCGCTCAGCGATCAGGGCTACCAGCTGGGGCTGTTCTCCTCCGACGGCTTCAACGCCAGCCTGTACCGTCAGGCCCTGTTGACCGACTTCTCGCTGCCGACGCCGGCGCCGCAAAGCGACGCGCAAACCACGCAGCAATGGCAGCGCTGGCTGACGGATCAGGGCGATAAAGAGCCGTGGTTCTCCTATATCAACTTCAGCGGCGCCGAGCCGGCCGAAGGTGCCAAAACCCCGGCGCCGGCCGACTTTATCCAGCGCTATCGTACCGGCGTGCAAGACGTGGACGCCCAGATAGCCCTGGTGCTGGACACCCTGAAACAGCGCGGCCTGCTGGACAAAACCGTGGTGGTGATCACCGCCGAGCACGGCGTCGAATTCAACGACAGCGGCAAAGGCCAATGGGGGGCCGGCAACGGCTTCAACCAGGCGCAGCTGCAGGTACCGTTGGTGATCCACTGGCCGGGCACCCCGGCCCAGACCATCAGCAAGCTGACCGGCCATAACGACGTGATGCGCACCCTGATGCAACGGTTGCTGCACGTGAAGACCGCGCCGAAAGATTATTCGCAGGGCGAAGATCTGTTCACCGCCCAGCGCCGCAACAACTGGATCGCCACCGGCGATGGCAATCAGCTGGTGATCACCACGCCGACGCAGACGCTGATGCTGGACAACAGCGGCAACTATCGCGTCTACGATCAGAACGGCGATGAAATAAAAGACGAGAAACCGCAGCTTGCTCTGCTGTTGCAGGTGCTGACCGATGTAAAACGCTTTATCGCCAACTAACTGCTTAAAACTAAAGCAATCAAGTGGCGAGGCGCTTGCATTAACATCGGGAATCGGTAGTATGAATTTTCATAGCGTCGGCATGTAGCGCAGCCTGGTAGCGCACCGTCATGGGGTGTCGGGGGTCGGAGGTTCGAATCCTCTCATGCCGACCAAGCTCAAGAAAACCTGCTGTTACAGCAGGTTTTTTTTCGTCTGCACGCTGAGAGGATGAGAATCTCCGAAGGAGGTTTGAGCCGAGCGCAGTGAGACCACGTTGCTTTAGCAACGGCCCGCAGGGCAAGCATCGAAGATGCGCATAATCCTCTCATGCCGACCAAGCTCAAGAAAACCTGCTGTTACAGCAGGTTTTTTTTCGTCTGCCGTTTACGCGGAAAGTTTGACGATCGCCGCAGGAATGCCCTGGCGCACCGCCGCACCGGTTACCCAATCCAGCCAGGTGTTCGGCACTTCGCGCGTCGGATCGGCAAAGCCCAAATCGTTAAGGTTGATGCCGGCGGCGATGCGCTCATCCATCGCCAGCGGTTCGCCGTCCAGGTAGTGCTGGCTGGCGCCCATCTCCCGGTGGCCGTAACCGTGTTCCACCGCGATCACACCGGGCATCACCCCCGCCAGCAAACTGATCTGCGCCTCCCGGCTGCCGCCCGGCGTACTGATGCTCACCCAGTCACCGTGTTGAATGCCGAAACGCACCCCGTCCGCCGGGTTCAGGGCCACCAGGTTCACAGGCTTCACGTCGTGCAGGCGCCGGATCACCGCGGTGGAGCTGCTCATCACATTGGATTTGAAGGACATCAGCCGCAGCGGCCACTGTCGCTCAGGGTAGAGCTCTTCCACCGCGCGGCCGTCCGACAAACGCGCCGGGTAACAGGTGGGACAGCCGCTGAAACGCTCGCCGGTGATCGCATGGCGGTGCTTTGCCACTTCCGCATTCCAGATCTGCAGCGGCTTCTCCCAACGGTTGCCCACGCTGCCGTCGCGGCGGCCGCTGTCATGATCGGCGAAGCGGCCGCCGCGGCTGTAGATAAACGCCACGCGGTCGATTTCATCGGCGCGCAGCGTCTGCGCAAGCTGCGGCAACAAGCGATCGACGCCGCACAGCGCCAGCTCTTCCGTCCTCGCGGCCGGCACCGGCGCCTTGCCGGCAAACGCCACGTTGGCGGCGGCGCGCAGATAATAATCCTCGGCGCGGTTGAGCGGCAGCAGCCCGCCCTGGCCGTCGCCGATCGCGCGATCGCCAAACCCCGGCAGCCCCAGGCGTTTGGCGACGGCGATGCAAAACGTCTCCATGGAAATCGGCTGCCCTTGCGCCGTTTTCGCGGTCGCCGGCGTCACTATCGGCCAGCGCGCGGTAGTGGCCTTGCTGGCGACGCCGCCCCAGGGAGCGCTGAATCCCCAGCTCTCAAAGTTATGGGTATCCGGGATGATATAGTCGGCCAGCGCCGTCGTTTCGTTGATAAATGCATCGATGGCGATAAACAGCGGTAAACGCGCCGGATCTTTCAATCGTTCCTCCGCCACGCCGCGCAACCCGGCGATACCGTACAGGGGGTTGGTCATGTTCGAGATCCAGACTTTCAGCGCGTACGGATACCCCGCCAGCGCCGACGTCAGCAGCTCAGTCAACTGCCCGGCGACGAACGGATACCAGGGCGCCCTGGCCGGCCAGGGTGAAATGCCCGCCGCCACTTTTTCGCGGTATTCGTCGGAGGTTTCATAAGCGGCCTTGCTGCGCGCGATATTCAGCCCCTTCGGTTTTACCAGGCCGGGAAACTCGACCAGGTTATAGCGCGGCCCCTCGGCGAAGCCGTTGAATTTACCGCCGCCGACAAACACCCCGCCCGCCAGGCTCAGATTACCGATCAACACATTGAGCATCATCACCGACCAGGTATTGTAAAACCCGTTTGCCGCCATCATCCCGCCATGGGCGATCACCGCCGCCTTGCGCCCATGGGCGGTAAAGGCCTCGGCCAGCGCCGCGATGCGCGCCACCGGCACGCCGCATTCCCGGCTGTACGCCTCCGGCGACAGTTTGTCGGCGGCCTCTTTCAAACACTGGAAACCGCTCTTCACCGCCACCTGCGCGCCGTCGTGCAGCGTCACCGTGCGGGTTACCCACAGCTCGGCACGGTCGCACGCCTCGGCCGGCACCAGCTCCCCCGCGCCGTTGACTACCAGCGGCGACACCGACTCGGCGCCGTTCAGATGGGCCAGCGTCAGATGCTGCCCCGCCAGCGGGTGCTCGCTCTCGGCGATCACCAGATGCGTGGCGTTGGTCCAGCTCTTCTCGCCGGCGCGTTGCATGGCGGCCTCCGACGGGATGGCGAGATAGCCGGCCTGATAACGCCGGTTGTCGAGGATCCACTGGATCATCGCCATCGCCAGCGCCGAGTCGGTGCCCGGCAATATCGGGATCCAATGGCCATGATCGTCCGCCAGCGTGGTGGTCAGCGGCAGCGCCGGCGCCACCACCGCATAGCGAAACTCGCTGCGCAATCTGGCGCTGGCCAGCTGCCGGGCCTGGCGCTTGAACGGGTTGCCGGACTGCGCCGGCGAGGTGCCCATAAACAGCGCGAATTCGACCTGTTCCCAGTCCGGTTTCACATGCGGGTTCTTGTCCAGATCGTTCATCAATGCACCGGAGCCGGCACGGTAGGCCAGCCCACAATAAGCGCCGTGTGCGCCGAAGTTTTTGCTGCCGAAGCTGTTCTGGGCGAAGCGCCGCAGGAAGCTGTCGCGCCCGTCGTCACCGGCGTTGGTCACCAGCAGCTGGTTGGCTTTCGGCCCCAGCCCCGGCCGCCGGGCGTCGATCGGCGTTTCCAGATCGCGGATCGCCCGCAGGCCGTCCACATGCCCCTCGCCGAACAGATCGCCGCCCTCCACCACTTCAGCGATCAGCTGTTCGAAGCTGATGCGTTGCCACTTGCCCTCGCCGCGCTTGCCGACGCGCTTCATCGGCTCCAGCACGCGCAGCGGGCTGTAAAGCCCCTCCAGCAGCGTGGCGCCGCGCGCGCAGGCGGTGGAACGGGCGTCGAGGCCGCTTTCGCCGCCCAGCTGCGCCAACGCCTCCTGCAACGGCAACGCCGAGTCGACGTGCCGTTCCTGAGACAGCGGATGATAAGGGTTGCCGGCAATGCGCAATACCCGATCGGTCTGTCTGTCCACCCGAACCCGCACGCCGCATTGCGTCCAGCAGCCGAAACACTGGGTCATTGAGATGGCCTGCTGCGGATTGCCTTGCCATTCCGGCATTGCCCGCCCTTCGGGCAGCAGAGAGTTGCCGTTGATGCGATCCAACGTCACCCGCCCTGAGGTGCCGTGAATCAAGCCGTCGATCGCCCGTTTGGCGACCTCACGATAGCTCAGGCCAAAAGCGGACAACCCGCCGAAGGCCAGGCCCACTTTCAACCACTGACGCCGGGTGAGTTTAGCCATGTTGTTTTCTCCGCAATAAAAACGCCTGTGCTTCACGCACCATGATCATTAACGCCAGCCACAGCCCGAAAGTGCCGACGATCGCCAGCAAGCCGTCGGTACCCAGCGGCAGGCTATAGAGGGAATAAGACGCGTTGTATTTCGGGAGGGTTTGCACCTCGATCAACAGCGTCCAGCGCATTAGCCAGCTCAGCCCCAGCGCGCCGGCCACCAGCAGCGGCGCGCCGCCGCGCGGCAAACGTCGATAGGCGGCCCAGGCGGCACACGCCAGCGCCAGTGCCCACAGCGCGATCCACCCGGCGGCATACTGGCGCGCCGTCGCCTGCGTCTGCAGCCAGTGGCGTACCGCCGCGCCGGATAGCGTATCGCCGCACACCCACAGCAGGATCGCCCCGCCGAGCAGCAACAGCGTCAGCAGCATCCCGCGCGCCAGCGGCGCTTGCAGTCCGGGCCGTTTGCGCATCGCCAACAGCAACAGGGCCAAGAGCGCCTGCAGCGCGCTGAGGAACATCACGATCGGAAATCCATAGCTGAACCAGATGGGGCGGGCGCGCACGACGGAAACCTCACGCCCGGTGTACAACAGCAGGCCGATAGCTACCAGCGCACAAGCGGGCGCTATCCCACGCAGCAGCGCCACCCGCCTGCCCGTCAGCCGCGTAAATTCGACCGCGATAAACCACAGGCCGATCAACAAGGTAAACAGCGGCAAGAACAGCGCCCCCCACGGCATCCACGACCAGGGCGTCGGATAAGCGTAGAAATGCCAGAAACGGGCGGTTTGATGCAGATCGGCGGTCAACGCCAGCGGCGCGGTGATGGCGCACGTCAGCCCGATAAACAGCGCCATGCGCTCCAGATGCGCGGCGTTATCTCCACCGCGCCAGCGCCACACGCAGGCCAGCAGCGCGGCGCAGGCGGCGATGCCGATAAAGAAGAAATATTGCACGGCCCACGGCAGCCAGCTCACCGCCTGCGGCTGGCTCAGCACTTCTGCGATCATCAGTTGGCGGCTCATCGTCCCTCCCCCCATAAGGCGACCTGCGCCCGGCCCGGCAGCGGCGTGACGAAGGCGTCATCCAGCCCCAGATAAAAGACGTGGGGCGCGGTTTGATTCTCCGGCTTGAGGACTTTGATCTCGGCCTCATGGCGCCGCAGCAGCTTGCTCAGCGTGCTGTGCGGATCGCGCATGTCGCCGATGATCCGCGCCCCGCCCACGCACGACTCCACGCACGCCGGCAGCAATCCCGCTTCCAGCCGGTGCACGCAGAAGGTGCATTTGTCCGCCGTTTGGGTGGCGTGATTGATAAAGCGGGCATCGTACGGACAGGCCTGCACGCAATAGGCGCACCCCACGCAGCGTTTGTTGTCGACCACCACGATCCCATCCTCGCGCTGGAAGGTGGCCTGCACCGGGCATACCGGCACGCAGGGCGGGTTGTCGCAGTGGTTGCACAGCCTGGGCAGCAGCACGTTGGTCGCCACCGCTTCGCCTTCGAGGCTGACCTGGTACTGGTTTACCGTGGTGCGAAACTCCCCGTGCGGCGTCTGGTTTTCAATGGCGCAGCTCACGGTACAGGCCTGGCACCCGACGCAGCGCCGCAGGTCGATCAGCATCGCATAGCGTCGGCGAACATCCCCCTCGCGCCGCGTCGGCGCCCACGTCAGCCCGGCTTCCGCCATGGGGATCAGCGAGGCCCCCGCCGTCAACACGCCCAGCCGCTGCAAAAACTGCCGTTTACCGAAATCCATGCGCCTCTCCCACACCCTGGGCATCACCCCGATCACGCTATTGATGCCCGTTAGATGAATAAACAATGTCGATGATTTACAGTGTAAAAATGGCATTGGGCTCAGCTCTATTGTGGTTAACCACATACCGAACCTAACGTTGATCTAAAACAAGTGACGGCAGGCAGATTGCCCATCAGGAGGGGCCGTGAGGGTCGTGTTATTACTGCTGCTCAGTCTCGGCTGGGGGATGGCGGCACAGGCGGGCGAGTGGTCGGTCGGCGTGCTGGCGATGCGCGGCGATGCGGCGACCGCGCGTGACTGGCAGCCGCTGATCGACAGGCTCAACGGCAGCGTCGGCGGTGAACGCTTCCGCCTGCGGCCGCTCGATCTGGCGCAGATGCGCGAGGCGGTCAATCGGGGCAGCGTGCAGTTCGTGGTCACCAATCCGGCGCAGTTTGTGCAGCTGAACAGCCACTATCATCTGCGCTGGCTGGCGTCGTTGCGCGCCGCCAACGGCGACCGGGCAACGTGCAACATCATCGGCAGCGTGATTCTGGTGCGGCGCGACAGCGGCATTACGACGCCGCAGGCGCTGATGGGCAAAACGGTGGGCGCCATCGATCCGCAGGCCTTCGGCGGCTATCTGACCGGTTATAAGGTGCTCAGCGATGCCGGCATACGGCCCGAGCGCGATTTTCACCTGCGCTTTACCGGTTTCCCTGCCGACGCCCTGCTCTATCTGTTGCGCGAACGCGCCATTCAGGCCGCCATCGTCCCCGTTTGCCTGCTGGAGAAAATGGATCAGGAAGGCCTGATCAATCCGGCGGATTTTCGCCCGCTGTTGCAACAGGCCGCGTCGGTTCCCTGCGTTACCAGCACGCCGCTTTACCCCAACTGGTCGTTCGCCGCCCTACCCGGCCTGGATAACTCACTGGTGGATGCGGTGGCAAGAGCCTTGCTGACCGCACCGCCGCAGTCACCCTTCCTGTGGGGCGCACCGGCCTCGACCAGCGAGGTGGAAGCGCTGCTGCGCGCCGTCAATCAGCACCCGGAACAGCGGCGGCTGTGGCTGGATATCAAAAGCTGGCTGATCCAGCATCAGACGGCCGTCGGCCTGTCGCTGGCGGTGCTGGCGCTGTTGATCGTCAACCACATCTGGATCGCGCTGCTGGTACGCCGGCGCGGGCGGCAGTTGCTCCATGCCGGAGAGCAACTACGGCGGCAGGAGCAGGCGCTGGAGAACGCCAGGCAGCTGAACGTGCTGGGGGAGATGGCCTCCGGCTTCGCACACGAGCTCAATCAACCGCTGGCGGCTATTCGCCACTATGCGCAAGGATGCCTGATCCAACTGCGCAACACGGACGCCGGGCATCCGCTGCTGGGGCCGCTGGAAAATATCGACCGACAGGCGCAGCGCGGCGGCGAGACGATTCATAACCTGCGCCAGTGGGCACAGCCCACCGCAGAGGCGATAGACCAAACGCGCTGGCAGCCCGCTGCGGTAAGCGAAACCGCCGAGCGGGTGTGGGCGCTGCTGCGCCTGACGCAGCGCTATCCCGACCTGACGTTGTTCAACAACGTGGCGCCTTCGCTGACGCTAACCCTGCCGCCGGCGCTGCTGGAACAGCTGCTGGCGAACCTGCTGCTGAATGCGGCGCAGGCCGGGGCCAATGCCGTCTGGCTTTCCGCCACCCAGAGCGAACGGGCGATCGAGTTGCATCTGCAGGACAACGCGGGCGGCATGACAATGGCCGGGCTGGAACAGGCTTTTCGCCCCTTCAACACCACCAAAGCCGGCGGCATGGGGCTGGGGTTAGCCATTTGCCGGCGCCTGGCCCGCTATGGCGGCGGCGAAATCCGCCTGGCTAACCGCCCCTCCCCCGACAGCCGCAATGGGCTGTGCGTAACGCTGCATTTCATATTGAACGATGAGGAAAACCATGTCGCTAATTCATCTGGTGGACGATGACGTCGCCGTCACCGACGCCTGCCATTTTTTGCTGACCAGCCTCGGCCACGACGTGCAGTGCTGGAATGACAGCACCGACTTTTTGGCGCAGGCCGACCTGTTTCAGACCGGGATCGTCTTGCTGGACATGAGGATGCCGAAACTCGATGGGCACCAGGCCTACGCTGAGCTGCGCCGCCTCGGCAGCACGCTGGCGGTGGTGTTCCTGTCCGGCCATGGCGACGTGCCGATGGCGGTGGAGCAGATGAAGTACGGCGCGGTGGACTTCCTGCAAAAACCGATCGCCGCTGAACCGCTGATCGCCGCCCTCGAACGCGCGCACCGGGTTTCGGCCGTAGCCTGGCAACGCCATGAAACTTACGGCCGCTACCGCACGCTCACGCCGAAAGAACGCGACATCGCGCAGCTGGTAGTGCGAGGCATGATGAATCGGGAAATGGCGGAGCGGCTGAATATCGCGCTGCGCACCGTGGAGGTTCACCGGGCGAAAGTGATGGAGAAAATGCAGGCCGCTAGCCTGGCGGAATTGGTGATTCAGCTGCAGGCTCTGCCGCCCACGCCCCGGGAGTGAACGTATAAAGCCCTCATCAAGCTAACGTCCCGTATTCCTCTTCCCATGATTGACACAGCGCAATCCAGGTAATATATTCATTAGAAATATTAATGAATTACGGTAAAGTCATCTGTTCTCAACCAACAGGCCATCAGCATTCTTCGCAAAACCCAGCGTAGCGCTTTCGCCTTCAGGAACCCCGTGAGGGAAAGGAGAGGCGTTGCCTTGAATAAAGAGAAACGATGGCCATGCGACATGACTCAAGCATCATTGCGCCACTATCTGGCCGCTTGGTTGACGTTTTAAATAAGTATGGATTATGAATAACAGAAGAACACGGACTAAATAAGGAATAAAAATGCAAGGAAATCTCAAGCTCTATGGCCTTTTTGTTGGCCTGACGGTGACCATTATGATCACCTGCGACACGTTGGTTTATAAGGTCTTTGATATCTATGGTTTTAAAATAACGGCCAGCGGCATTGTATTCTCCCTGTGTTTCTTGATCTCCACATTGCTTACTGAGGTTTACGGCTATAAATTGTCGGTCAGAGCAATATGGATCATGGTCTTCTGTCAAAGCTTATATGTCATCATACTTAATCTCTCAGCCGTTATTCAGCCAGAAAACAACGATATCGCCACGCACTATTATTCTTTGTACCACGAATTCTGGCGAGTCATGATCGGTACCTGGGTGTCCGTTCCGGTCGCTTATTTCGTCAATGGTTTTATTATTTCAAAGATGAAGATTATCTTCTCCGGCAAATACTTCTTTATCCGATATATTGTGGGCTCCATGTCTACACAGGCCGCCCTGTTGCTGACAGCCTATCCGATCAGTCTTTCAGGAAAATATACCTTCATGGAGTTGGTTAACATCATAAGTACAACCTGGTCTTATAAAGTTGTCGTCTCCATTGTCTTGCTGCCGCTCGCCATCGCCTTAGTCGAGTGGGTGAAGAAGATAGAAAACACCGATCACTATGATTGGGGCACCTCATACAATCCATTTAAGTAATATCAACAGGGTCTAGCATGAAAGTAATTCAGATTAGCGACATACATATTATGCCTAATGAAAGCGCGCTGGCTTCGAAGCATCTTGCTAATTTCGACAGGGCCATTGACTTCATTAATGCCAATGCCGATAAAATCAATGCCGACTTGATCATTGTGACGGGTGACATCTCTCATGATGGCGATATCCCCTCTTATGAGCGCTTCTTTAAGATAATGAACCGCACTTCCTTACCTTTCTATTTTTTCCCAGGCAACCACGACAACAAAAAGAACCTGGACGATGCAGCCCGTAAGCAGGGTGGCATCTACGATATAAACTCGTTTGAAGATGACGAATGGTGCATGCTCAGCATCGACTCGGTGGTTGATAACGAAGATTTCGGCAGGGTCTCGACGCATGCGCTCGACACGCTTGAAAAAGCCATCGTCGCAAGTGGCAATAAAAAGGTCGCCGTCTTCTTGCATCATCACCCTATTCCGGTAGGCACGCCCCTTGTTGATAGCTGTATGTTAAACAATGCTGAGGAGCTATTGAGCCTCTGCCAACGATTAAACGTTAAGTTTATCGGCTCAGGCCATGCGCATACGTTATTCCAAAGAAAGCTGGGGGAAACCTTAATCTCTGTTTCCCCGGCAATTTGTTCGCAATGGAAAAACGGCACAAGCGATGTCAGCAGCATAGACAACTCGGCTTTCAGCGTAATTACGTTCGATGAGCATATTCACGTCGAACCCTGGTTTATTTAATCAACGTCAGTATTGTTTTTTTAGACTTGTCGATTTTCTTTGTATTTTTCAAAGAGGCAGAGAGTGCTCTGCCTTCTTTTACCCCGGCATAAAAGGCTATTTTCGTCGCATCCAAGGACTCGGTTTTGTCGACAAGATCGCGATCCTTTAGGAAATCCGCCCCTGATATTGATATCGAGTCAACGTCGTTTTTCAACGTCCACATACAGTTTCTTTTTTCTTCATGAATCGACAGTTTGGCCGAGGCGATTTTTATTTTAGACTCGGTCTCGGCGATAAAAGCGATGTCTTTCGGGTTAACGTGCCTGAGAAAATCGCCCTCGATGAGTTGCGCCCAGTTTTTTTTCACGAAAGTATGGGTGCCAAACTCTTTGAAAAGCCAATATCCATCCGCCGTTCGGATCACACTGCGATCTAACGTATAGAGGTAACTGGGAGAGTATATTTTTCTTAGCCTTCTCATTATGTTAAATAAATCCATTTATTTCAGCCTCTTTATCGTTTTCAATAGAACACCGACGATCGCATAATCGCTATAGGACTTCACGCTGCTATCTGAATCTAATGAGATATTTGTAAACAACAAGTCGTCGTCAGAAACAAAAACTCGCCTTAAGCATATTGGGTAATTTTTCAGCTTAACCAGGACGATATCCCCATCACAAAATGGCTCCTTGAGGGAGATCACACAATACGTTCCACGGTCTAATTCAGGCGACAGTGAATTATTCGTTATCTCTGCCACAAACAGCGAATCGTCCGTCATGTCATCGACTTCTGTCGTATAGGTATCTGCCGTTCTGATCGTGTTGGCCAGAAAACGCTCTACATCGCTGTAGCTAATGAGCGGCAGCGATCTCACATTGTGTTTGGCCTCCCCTGTGACGCTTAAATCCTTGTCAGTCAGCTCCCCTACTTTTACGCTGAAAAATTCACCAATGGATGCAAGCGTGGCGATCGTGGGATTCCCCACCCCTTTCCTCAGATTATTGATGGTCGCAATACCTATCCCTGTTTCGCTGCTCAACCGACTGGCGTCAATCCCGTGCATGCGCATGAGGTAAGTGAGGTTTTCGCCTATCATTTTCAATGACATACCATTTTCTTCTGATATTTTAATGTTGTTTGGTTGCATTATAATGTTTTAAACCTATACTTTAGCGTCATTAAAGTGAATTAAAAACATTAAACCACTTAAAAGGTGGCCATGACAATAATCCTGGGCGAGCGACGGACGAAAAACACAAAAAACCTATTGTAATAAAATGATTTTATTGCAAATCATCGTTCTTGATGAACGTGACTGGTTTTTATTGAAATGATTCATTTTACTTATAAAAAACTATCTAAGCAGGCTAACTCATATCCCGTTCATCAAGCTTCAGAGGCGCTTGACAACGCCCGGGATATCTTCATCGCATTCACGCCATAGCTGCCGCGGGAGAAACCTAAAATACTGATCATTAACCTCGCAGCAATTTAGTGCAAGAAAGCCCACCTGGAGAGCAAACCGCATCCCGGTTTAATTTTAAACGAAATGAGATGAATGCCTTATTCAGCGCTCATAGAGCGACTATTGCCCAACACTCGGGATTTTTTCTCCATCAGAACGCGAAGACGCGGCATCAGCGCCCGTAGCACTGAGTTCCGGCGCATACCTGCGTTGAGCAACATTATGCCAAGAACGGCGACCAGAAAGGTGGCGCCGGGCCTCCAACACCAGGGAGCCCCGGCCCGACGCCACCGCCTGCCTTACGTATTGATTTTTAAGGGTGAAAAATGCAGGCTGCGGGAATGATCACGCCCTTTGAAGATTCACGCGCGAAGTGAGCGGGGAAAATGCAGGCCACTGGCCAAACGTAAGAAAATGATTCTGCGGCAGGCTTAGCCCCCCGTAGCGCAAGCAAGAATGAACGCCTCATGCAAAATTGCTTTCCCACTCTTGCCAACCCGCCTTCCTCAGGCCAGAATACTGTACATTAAATCAGTATTTACAGGTGAGTCATGTTTGTAGAATTAGTGTACGACAAGCGCAACGTCGCTGGGCTACCCAACGCCGCCGAGATTATTCGCAACGAGCTGGAAAAACGCGTGCATGCGCTGTTTCCTGAAGCCGAAGTGCGCGTAAAACCGATGCAGGCCAACGGCCTGAACTCCGACGCCAGCAAAAGCGATCGTGAGAAGCTGAACCGAATGTTGGAAGATATGTTCGAAGAAGCGGATCAGTGGCTGGTCACGGATATTTGACGGGGAAAAACGGGATTCGCAGGGAGAAGACTCCCACCCAGCGGGAACCCTGCATCGCAGAACGGGCAGTCGTTCTGCCCGAGCCTATCGGTGATAATGCCGGCGCCGATGCAATAGGCGGCCAGAAACCTACTGCACCGGCATTATTTACCTGGCATCCACTTTATTTATGAAGCCGCGTTGGTTTCCGATGGCGTTTCATCGTTTGATACCAGCGCCTCTGGCGGCAACACTTCCACCGCTTCATGCACCGGCATGGTGAGGCGCAGATCGATCCAGCGCCCTTCAGGGATATCCATCGCCTCGCCGGCCACGATCGTTGCGCTACTGATGTCAAAACGACGTTTGCTGATTTTCACCGTAATCACGCCGTCGCTGTCGGTGGCGGTTTCCACAAAGCACAGGCGGTTACCGTTCGCGTCCTGCGGTACTTCGATCGTCCAGCCCTCTTCCGCAAAACCTAACGCGCCGGTGACTTTGTAAACGCCAACTGAAACACGTTCAGCAGATACCCCCGCAGCCTCACTGTTAACAGCCGCATAGCCTGACAGTGCAAAGTCGTCCAGGTAGTCATCAGCCATCTTTTCCGGCGCGCCAGACAACCTGGCGATCGGAGACGCTTTTTTGATGAAGCCATTGGCGTCAACGGTTGTATTTCTGGTGTCCCAAACCCTGGCCCACGGTGCTACAGTGCCGTTTTCATTCGTTCTGTAATGCAGACCAAAATTCCCGCGAGATGCAATCTGAAACGCATAGTTAGCAAGCGATGTATGCGCTATATTGATCCCCATAAACGCCGAGGTAGTGGGGGCTGGGCCATCGTTTGTCGCGGTATTTCCCGCAGTTAAAAACTGCCCCTTCGCTGAAGAAAGCGCTATATCCCACCCAGTATTTACCCCCTTCCCACCTATCCCATAATCCCCAGGCTTTAACGCACTTGCTAGCGTAGCCGCCGCATTGTTTTCACTAACTTTTGCAGCCTTTGCCGAGGCCGCTGATTTATCAGCGGACAACGCGGCTTCGGCGCGCAGGCGATCGACGGTTTGCACAATCTCAGGTGTGATGTCGCTTTCACCTGGACGCCGCAGGAAATCATTGAGCGTACCGGGGAGGGAGTCGGTATAAACCTCTATTGTGCCTACACGCTCTGGTTGAGCACCGTAGACAGATACAATTACCTCGTAGGCACCAGGCTCTACATTAAGCGAATACCGGCCCGTATCATCGGTGACAGATTGCGACTTTGCCAAATTTAACACCGTGGATGATGTTTTCACTGAGCGCATCGTAATAGTTACGCCAGAACGAGAATCACCGTAAGGCCCCTTTAACACCCCGCTGACTAACACCATTATTTATTTCCCCATTAGCAAGTTAATTAATTCATCTTGGCGATCTATTCTTTCCAGCATTTCCTTATTCGCTGTCAATAAAAGGCCAAAAAGCTCAAGTGGATTAAGAGATTTTTTTCCATCGGATAATGTCGTAACACCATTAGGTAATATTTTCTCGACTTCCTGCGCAATCACACCGAAATCATGCGTAGCACCTATAGTTACCCCGCCGTCATAAGTAGTATCTTTAAATTTGTATGACACTGGACGAATTTGACGTATCACCGCCGATGCAGCACCCGGTTCTACGGGATTAATTTTTTCTTTGATTGTTTCGTCTGAATCAAAGAAATTTATTCCCTTCTGAGAACCATCAATTGATACTTCAAGATAACCATTACCAATTGCGGAAAATGCCCGTACTCGTCCAGCAACGGAGTATGATCCAAGAGGTGCGGCGAAAGAACCATCTTGGCGCATTTCAAACTGAGTAACCAACCCGCCAGCCTGATTGGCTATCCGGTATCTAAACCCGCCAGTACCTACGCCTCGGTTATTGACAAGTTCACTTATACCGGTAGAACCATCCCAACCAATGGCAGTGCACGCATCAACGACAATTCCATTAACCCCTTGAGTTTTTACTATCCCGTTTATCAATCCACCAGTTTTCCCATTGATAGTACCCAGGCGATTATCGTTTCCAGCGGCCACAGTGTTTGCGGTAGTACCAACATCACGGGACGCCGAGTTACCGAGGTCGCTTTTATTGGCCTTTTTATCGACTTCTGTTTTATCCGCCTTCAAATTCAATGCAGCGGTAAAACTATTCCAGGCAGGGCCGGTGTAAGTGCTGCCGTCAGGTAACGTCACCGTAATGTTTCCGCTACTGCTGAAGACCTGTTGCCAGTTCTCTTTATCGAAATTCAACCCACGCAAGGCTTTCGCCGTTTCGGTGGCCAGTTGGGCGGTGATGGCGTTCATCGTGTCACGCGGCACGGCACTCCAGGCAACACTTTGCTGAGCCGGGCCGTCATAGGCTTTAACCAGCGTTACCTGAGTGGCGTTATCAATCGTTTTTACCGGCAGCGTATAGGTGACGCCACCGACAACGCTCACGATGAAATCACCGGCTTTCAGCTCGGTATTGAATGCCGTCCCCGTACCTTTCACTACGGCGGAATTATTCGTTAGGGTTAGAGTGCCTGCGGGCATAGTGCTCTCCTTTATAAATGACTGTTAACTAATCTAAACTGAAGGCCGTATACTGAGGCGATGAAAATAGCTCCACTAAAAAGCTTGTTGACTGTCTGGCAGAAGATGACTGATCTACCTGCCCAACGGCCAATTGCCAAAAAACAGACTGTCCCTTACCAAGGTATTCATCAATAAAAACAATTGACACCGACTTACCAGAATCAGAACTACCTGTCGACTCAGGTAAATAACTGCCACTTGTTGAGTTTTTTCTTACACCACCATAAAAATGAGGATATGGAGAACCGTATCTTGTTATCTGTATCCGTCCAAACACACGAACTGGTATTACACTATTACCACTAAATTTTAAGGCGCGGCTATCATTTGTATATCCTGACCCCCAGCTTAACATCGAGCCATCCATGATCGCGCCTTCGATATTCGCGGCGGAAAGTTTCCCCTCAATGGAGCAATTCTCGAGGATCCGGCAATTGCCAATTACGCCATTTTTAAACTCACCGGTGTCGGCATATATAGCTCCACGGGCGCTAATGTTATTGAATTGTGCCCCGCCATCTTTATTTATCGCCCAGCCACGCTGCCCGTTTATCCAATTAGAAGACTGGATATGCTGTGCGATCTTGGCGCTATCGATGGTGCCATTGCGAATAAACGCATCGCTAATAAACACCTGTCCATCCACCACGGCAAACGGCGAATACTGATTGCTGTTGTTGCCGCTCATCAGCACAAACTGATTGGCGTTAAAGCCCACGCGGGTGGTGACCGGCCTGCCGTTTTCCGCCAATACCGCGATCGACATACCCGCGTTGTAGAAGGCACCGTTCACCCGCACACCCGCTTTCAACGTATGGATGGCCGTGGCACCGTCGGCGTCGACCGTCGCCGTCAGTTTGTCTTCCAGCACCGCCGTGACGTCGTCAATCTGCGCCTGCACCTGGGTTTTCATCTCGGCCAGCCCGCGATCGACCTCCGCGATGGTGGTTTTCACCACCATGATATCGGCGCGCACCGTACCGTACTGCGCCCACTGGTGATCCACCGTCGCATTGTTGGCCAGCGCATTCTGCAAGATGGCGTCGATATTGGTGTCGATATCGCCCACCAGCCGCTCACCGTCTTTCGCGGTCAGGAGATCGTCGCCGATGTTCTCGAGATAATCGCCGGCGTCCGCGTTCGCCTGCCCGGCGGCCCAACCCGTCCAGTCCCCCTGATTGCCGGTGCGGTCTTGCAGCCGCGCACGGAACCAGAAGGCCTGGCCGGCCTTCAACCCGGTCATGGCGTGGGTGTGCAGCGGGTACGGGATATCGGCCAGCAGCATCGCGTTATTTCCGGCGGCGTTGTCCGCATACTGAATTTCGGTTTTCAGCGTATCTTCAGCGCCGGACGGGAACGCCCAGTCGAGCTGAATGCCCCACAGCAAAGGCGATGCCTTGAAGCCGACCGGCATCGGCGGCTTACCCTCTTTGCCCTTGAGGTAGGTTTCCATCGAGGTCGCCCAGATGGACGACACATTGCTGGCGTTGATGGCCCGCACGCGCACCCGATAACGACCGGCGTAAATCCCCGGCACTTCGAAGCCGAGCGCCGAGGTGCGCGGTACCGACACCCAGTTGCCGTTATCTTTGCGCCATTCCGCCTCATAGGCGATGGCATTTTCAACCGCGCCCCAGGCGGCACGCAGGGTGGTAATGGCGATCCCCTGGCTCACCGAGGAGTAGCTGTCGATGGCGATGTTTTTCGGCGGCGCCTGCACGCCGGGCGGAATGATGGAAATCGGCCGATCGTCGATACGCGCGCCGGTATCGATGCGGGCGTACTTATTCGGATCGTGTTCCGCGGCGTTGACGGTATAGGTGTTGTCGCCGTTATCGGCGATGCCCACCACGCGGTAAAGCTGCACCGCCAGATCGTCCGCGTCGATGGACCAGGCCGCTTCCGGCGCCGGCGTCTCGCTGTAGGCGGTAGTGACGGTCACTACGCATTCATTCACCGCCTGCACGGTGCGCGCCTGCGCCCGGCCGGATGGCAGGTTGACGATCAGGCGATCGCCGGCTTTGGCGCCCGGCTTTCTGTCCAACGTCAGTTTACGGCCGTCCACGCCGCTGAGGCGCCCGCCAATCACCCGCCCGGCCAGCATCTGGTCCGCCACGCCGACGATATGCCCCGGCATGGGGATCATGCCGTCCAGCCCCACGGAGAAACTGACCGTGCGATCCTTGCTGTTGGTCAACAGCGCCCAACGGCCGCGGCGATTCGCTTCGCTCGGCGTGGTGCAGCCGATGGCCGTCAGTTCGGTCTGGTTCACGTCATAGCGGCGCACCAGATCGCTGTCGAATACCGCCTCTATCGCATCGGCGTAATGGTTGCCCGGATCGGACCAGCTGACCATCGCGGTGCTGTAACGGGTACGTTCGCTGGCGGAGGAATAGGTAAACTTGCCGTCGATGACGTTGGCGCGGGTGTAGGTGAAGTCCATATCGCGCGGCATGTCCGCCAGGGCGACCATTTGGTTTTGCCCCCAATAGGTCATGCCGCGGAAGATGCCGGCCAAATCGCTCAGTACCGTCCAGGCCTCTTCCCGCGACTGCAAATATACGTTGCAGGTAAAGCGCGGCTCCATGCCCTCGCCGCCGCGCCCGTCCGGCACCGGCTGATCGCAATACTGCGCGATGCGATACAGCTCGGACTCGGAGACCTGGGAAGCGTCGATGCGGTCGCCCAGGCCAAAGCGCTCGGCCAAAATAATGTCGTAAAACACCCAAGCCGGGTTATCGCTGTAGGCCCACTTAAAGCCGCCGCTCCAGATGCCGGTATAGCTGCGCGTTTGCGGATCGTAGTTGTCCGGCACGCGGATCAGGCGGCCGCGCGGTTTGCAGCTGATCTTCGGGATGTTGGGGAACTGCTTTGAGTCGAACTCCACGTAAAGCAGCGCAGTGTTCGGGTAGCGCAGCTTGGCGTCGATGATTTCGGTCAGCGCCTCGATGTTCATGCGGTCGGCGATCCGGGCGCTGTTGGCGTTAGGCGTCAACCGACGCACGCGCAGCTGCCATCCCGTGGTGGCCTTCGGCAAGTTGATGCGGTGCGAGCGTTCATACAGCGAGGTGGTTTTATCGTCGATCGCCGCCGTTAGCACCTCCTGGTAGCTGCCGCCGTCGGTCGCCACGTCGATGGCATACTCGATGCGATAGCCGTTGACGTCGCCGTTGTCCGCTTGCTTTTGCAGCATGGGCCACCCCAGGCGCAGGCGAACGGCGGAAAGTTGCAGGTTCGAGACGGAACGCACCCACGGCGCGCCGCTTTTCAGTTCGCTGCCAACCGAGATCTCATTCTCAACGGCGGGTATGCCCTGGATATATTCCTGCGCCTGCGAACCAGGGCGGAATTCCCAGCGGAAACCGGGAAAGTTTTCCGTTCCGTCGCTGCTCAATACCGGCGTGCCGTCAACAAAAATGTTTGTGCCATCCAGCCCGCCGGCAAACTCCCCTTCGCCCAATGCGAACAACATCTTCGCTCTGGCGATCGACTGAATGCTGTCCGGCGATTCTACCGGCGTGTGGCCGCCACCGCCGCCGCCTTTTCGCCCACGGATCATGTTCTGTGCCATATTTCGCCCATAAAAAAAGCCGCTATTGCGGCTGTCTGTTCAAACGGATGATGGTTATTGCTGGTCTTCGGTATAAATGCCCGCGGAGATAATCGCCCCGCCAATTTCACGCGTGCCGTACAGCACGCCGACGGGGTTGCCCTGCGCCGTGGTATTGACCGGCCCGCCAAAGGCATAGCTCGGTTTATTTTCCGGGCCTTGCCGCATGCGCAGCCCGCCCATTTGCGGGGAGAGCATTTGGAGAATGCCACCGAGGGCCATGGAAGCACCGGCCATCGCCGCCATGCCAGTTCCCCCACCCGCCGTAAATGCCCCCAGAGCCCCCGTCCCTGCACCCGCAGAAACATACATGGCCACGGCAACCAGCGCCACGCCCAGCACGGTCTGGAATAATCCTGCGCGCTTGCTCCCAATCACGACGGGAACAAGGTGAATATCTTCCGTCCCTTTGGTGAGCTCCAGCTCATCCTGCCCGACATTGCGTTTACCAACGAAAATAGAAAATGTCAGGCCGCGTTTGTGCGCTTCAAGCATGTAGCGTTCAAAGCCTGGAAGCAGATTTTTCATCGCATCGATCGCTTTTGGCACCGTTGGCGCCCGATATTTAAATTCGCGGCCGAAAACCTTAATCATGGGACCATGAAAACGAATGGTTCTGAGAGGAATATCAATAAAATCCATACAACCTCCAATAAAAAGCCCCACTAGAATGGGGCTGTATATTTACTTGCGGGCGCTATTTATTATTATTTTACATTCGCGCTTATTAAGTTCAATACCACCTAGCGCTGTGGTTCCATTTTTACAGTCTGTTGAAAGTTTTCTAATACTCAACGCACCATATCTATCACCTTTTGCATCAAGTAGTTCGTTAATTTTTTTTGAGTCTGCCGTATTATATTTTTGCTGAGCATCCATTAATGCCATAAACCAAGCCCACTTCCTTACATACTCACCAAGAATTGGATCTTCGTCTATTTCTTTATGATGACTAAGATATGCATCCAGTGTAGTTGCATTAGCAAAAAAAGAAGTCATAAAACACAAAGCCAGCGCAGAGATTATTTTCTTCATTACCCTTTTCCTTAAGCTGAAAAGTGGAATGATAGCATCACATCAGCGCTTTGTGCCGCAACACCTTCACCGTTCGCTCCTTCCAATACCCACCATAAGGCACCCGCTGGCTGAGCATGCCGTACATATGGTGCAGCAACAGGCCATCTGCCAGCAGAATGCCGGCGTGGTTGGCCACCGGCGCCGAAACCTGCATGATCGCCATATCCCCCGGCTGCGGCGGGCCATCGAACTCGCGAAAGCCGCAGGCATGCCAGTTATCCAGATAGCGGTTTTCACCCCGCTCCCACCACGGATAATCAACGCGGTAATCCTGAAGCGTTATGCCGTGCTCCTGCCGGTAGTAGCTCATGACCAGCCCCCAACAATCGGTATGCCCCAGCACGAACGGGCGGCCCACCAGCGGCAGTTCGCCGCGCGGCAAGAGGGTGCGTAAATCCCCCTCCGGCCAGCTGGCTATCGCCCAGGGCAACTCCATCGCGTCGCACTGCGCCTTGTCCAATTCACTCGGCTGCGTGGTGGCGTCCGGGTGACTGTGCACAATAAGGGTGATGGTGCCCCATTCGGCGGCGGCCACGTAGTCTTCCGGCGCCAGATAAAACTGCTCGGTGGGGTTGTCCGCCAGGTTGCGACACGGGAAATAGCGCTCCACGCGGGACTTTTGCGCCACCACACCGCAGCATTCGCGCGGATACTCGGCCCTGGCGTGGGCCATAATGGCCGCCGCGGTTTTTTCTTTCATGCTCGCCCCCTACTGCCGGATCAACGCCGCGCCGGGGAAGCCGCCGAACGGCAGCGGCTCGTGCTCGCCAAAGCGTTTTTGGCAGTCGCTCAACAGCCCGCCGCAGCGATCCTGGCTCGGGTCATCCACCGGGTTGCCCTTGTCGTCAAAGTAACGGCTACCGGCGTAATCGCAGCCCTTGCCGGTGCGATAGCCGCCGCGCGAGCACCAGGTGCACAGGCTGTGGATTTGCCGGGTCGGGATGCGCAATCCCCGCAGGTCAGCCGGACTCGAGAGTTCGAACTCCACCGCTTCGTCGCTTTCCGTCGCCTTGCGATCGATGTAGAACACCTGCAGCTTTTCCTGCAGCGGATCGGCCGAAGAGTTCCCTTGCGGGAAGTTGCGGGCATCAAGGTAGTGTACCAGCGTGTCGTGGATCCGCACCTTGGCCTGCGCCATGTCCTCAAACTGCAGGCAGAGCGCGCTGATCAGGCCATTGATATTGGCGACCGACAGCTTAGGCGCATTGCCCTGGCTGTCGGCGGAGATCTCCAGTCCTTCGACGCTAAACGGCCACGGGCCGTACTCCTGCCCCTGCCACCAGACCGATTTCGCCGGCAGTTTGGTTTCATCACCGCCGGCGGCGGCCAGCTCTTGCGGCGTAAAAGGCAGGGTATCGCAGTGAAAGCGCAGAATATCGGCGCCAAACCGGGTGCCGTCTACCTCAATCAGGCGGATGCGGTTGCCCGGCTCCAGCTTTTGCAAATCTGAATTCAGCATCGTCTCCCCCGGTTAAACGTGGAAGGCCTCGGTAAACGTGGCCGTCAGTGAATAGTTGTCCCCGCCCATGGCGACCGGCTTATAGCCCTCGCAGCGGTACAGGCCGGTAACCTGCGTCGGTGGCGTCCATTGGAAGGACTTCACCCCGTGATGGTTTTCCAGAAAGACGATGATCGGCGTGATGTAGTCATACTTGCCGACAAAGGTCAGATCCCAGGAGCGCACGATCGGGTTAATGCCGTCGCCGGAGACCTGCGCATAGCCGTCGCCGAACTGCGCCTTTCTGACGCGAAAACGCATATCGCCGGCGGCATTGACGCGCGCCGGAAATTCAAATGTCTGAATGCCCATTACATCCCCTTGATTGCTTTCCAAATCGGCTGGCCAGGCATCAGGTTGCGGTTGATCACCTTCTGGCTTTCCTGCGCGGCGATATTCCCCATCTGTTTACCGAACTCGCCCCATCCGGGATCGGCCTGCGAACTGACGGTGCCGCCGTTCTCGATGGTGATGTAGACATTCGGCGCCGCCGCAGCCTGTTGGCCACCGCCGATCGCCCGCACGCCGAGCGAACCGTCCGCGCCGCGTTTGAGCGGCATGATGGCCTCCGGCCCGGCTTCGCCCATCAAGCCGGCGCCTCTGGCGAACGCGAACAATGTGGGATTGCTGACGATCTGGCCGCTGAATGCGCTCAGCGAAGGCGAGGCGTACACGCCGCCCTTGGCGTTAAGGAACATCGGCACAGGCCCCGGATCGTTACCGGTAGGCAAAAAGAAACTCATACCGGTTTTAAGGGCGTTAAACATCGCCATCTTAATCATCATACCGGTTAGGTCGTTCAGGATGGATTTGGCAAAATCACCGAAACTGGCTTTGCCGACGGTGACAAAGTTAGTCAAGGCGTTGGCCATGCCATCAAACGTTTGGGTCGTTATGTTTTTGACTTGCTCAAAAACGTTACCGCTATCACCCGTCCAAGCCAACAGGCCCTTTTTCAACCCGGCGACATAATCCCCTTTAATCGCCGCTTTTTTCTGTTCGGCATCGCGAACAATATCCAGTTGGCGTTGCTGTTCACTCGCGAGAATGTCTGCCTGTTGCACATATTGCTCGGAATTTTTATCTGCCACCTCCTTGTCCAACTGCAGGCGACGTTGATGGAACGACTCTCTGATCTGCTGCTCTGCGACCATTTGATCATAGGCTTCAGGCGACAAAGTCATTTGTGCGTTCCGGTTGGAGTACTCCAGCTGTTTCGCGTCGGTTTCAGCTTTCAATCGCTGGCGCATATTTTCTTGCTGCTGCGCCAGACTGGCGATCTGATATTCGCGTTCGTTCGACAGTCGCTTACCATAAAGCGTTTTCAGTTCTTCGCTGGCTTCCTGCTCTTTGCGTACCGTCGTCTGCCCAGGCGCGTATTGTTCCGCGAGCTGTTGAAGCAGCTTCATGTACTGCTCCTGCTGCTTTTCTTGTCCACTCTTATCTGCCCCTGACCTACCAGCAGCTGACTGATCATCTTTAGGCTGCTCAGGAGTTACCATTGCATTAATATCAGATTGAAACTGGCTAATACGTTGGCCAAGCTCTGTATAAGCCAAAAAGCGAGCATCATTTACATTGTCAAGATTACGTTTAGCAGTTTCGATGGCCTTATCCATCGACTCCATATCCGCCGCCGTTCTGATCAACTCCTCCTTCCTGTCCTCCGGCTTACCAAACAAGAGACTGCCAATCCACCCCGCTTTATTAGCCTGCTCTATCCGTGTTTTCAGATATGTTTCATTACGTTGCAGCTGCTTTTTTTCATCAAAAAGCATCTGAAGCTGATCTCTATAATCCAGTTGCTTTACAGCTAACTGTTTATTAGACATCTTAGCCAATGTCGGGACGGTCTCTATTACTGCATCTTTCAATGCCAAAGCCGACTCACGGGCCAATTGGTTTTGCTCATGGAAGTACGCCATCGCCAATCCCGCCTGGATGGCGACACCGATCGGGCCGCCAAGAACCCCCAGCGCGACGTTGGCGACGCGAGAGGCAGAACCGACGCCGGTCGTCGCCTGAGCCGCCCCGCGCGCCGCCGCCGCCTGATCGCGCCAGGCCGCCGCGCTGTCATTCAGGCCGCCGGCCAGTTTCAGCATCTCCTCCGCCCGGCTACCGCCTTCGCCGGAGGCGCTGCTTGCCTGGCGAGCCGCGTCGTCCAACTGCTTCATCTGCGCTGTCGCGGCGACGGTGATGGACGCAAGTTCGGTGAGCGCCTGCCCATACTGGCGCGAGGTGGCGGCGAGCCCCTGCAGCGACAGCTCGACGCCGGCCAGCCCCGCCAGTTTCCCCGCCAGGCCGCCAAGCGTGCCGCCGATGCGTTGATACGACTCGTCGGTCTTCTTCGCGTCCTGCTGAGCCTGGCGGTTAAATTTGGCGGATTGTTCCCCGGCGGTACGGTAAGCCGCCGTCAGTTTGTTTTTAAAGTTGGTGTCATTCAGTTGCAACCCGACGACCAACTGTGCGGTATCAGCCATTTCCCAGCACTCGCATAACGTCAGCACACTGCATATCAATACTGCTTTGCGCGGGCTGACCGGATTGATGAACGGGGGCACTCTCCGCCGCATCGGCCGTCATGCCTTGCAGTTTGAAGTATGCCCGCCAGTGATTCAGGATGTGCGCCGGCAGCGCGGCGATCTTGCGAGGATCCGACTCACCCCAGCGATCGGCCAGTTGGAACACCAACATCAGCCAGGGCGAGTCAGTCAGTTTTTTTCCGCTTCCTCCAGGCTGCCGACCGCATGGCGCTTAACGGCGCCGATGGCTTCGACCAGCGTCGGGTTGTCGTGCGCCGCCAGCAGATCTTCAACGCTCGGCAAGGCGCCGGCCGGGATGCGTTTGCCGTCCGGCGTCATCAGGCAAGACAGCAGCAGCTGCACGTTGAGCTGTGCGGCTTTGTTCATATCACCGCTGTCGATGGCGGCCTTCATGCCGTCTTCGTTTTCCTGCAGTTCCGCCGCTTTCAGGCGGCGGATAAAGGCTTTGGCGCCAAAGATCTGCGTTTCGATCACGTGGTCGTCGGATTTCAGCAGCGCCGCTTTCAGCGCTTTCAGATCGTATTTCTCAGTCATCGGTTTTTCCTTGTTCATATAATGTGCTCTGCATGAAGAAAATTGCCGCAGGCCACATGGCCCGCGGCGGAAGCGATCGCGTCGAGCGCCCTCAGGCGTTAAGCCAGCGCGCTCGTCGGTTCGTCACACCTTCGGGGTAACCGAGCCCCAGGTGTTGCTGTTTTGCTTGCCCTGAACGGTAATCTGAATGACTTCGCTCGCCGGGGCGGTGATCTCATTCATTTTCCAGCCGGACAGCGACAGGATGGAGGTGGAAGTGCGGCCGTTCGGCAGCTCGACGTAAAACTGTACCGTTTCGCGCTTGTCCGCCGCATTCAGCAGCGCCGCGAAATCGGCGTTGGACGGATCGTCGATGAAACCGATGGATTTCTCCGCGCCTTCCGGCAGGTCGGAAATAAACTGCTTGGCGGTATCCAGCAGCGTGGTGCAATCGACAAAACCGCCGGTTTGCCCCATTTCACCCACCGCTTTACAGTTGGTCAGCGCCTTCATGGCCGTGGGCGCAGCCCCAACGGTGCCCCATTTGACGATAGTGCCGGCAGGCAGCATGGCGTATTCTGGCGAAGTTTTATCAGCCATAGTTTTTCTCTCTCTTTTTTGATGAAGGATGGTAGCGGTCGCTACCGGTTTTCGATGCCATAGCGGACGTTAGCCGCCAGGATGCGTAACACTTGGTGCTTATGGTGATCCAGCGCAGGGCGAATAAACGGGGCGGCGGCTTGCGTTGCCGTGCCGTACTCCTGCGCCAGGGCTCGGTGGTAATGCTGTTTACTGGGGCCGACGCGCAACGTCACCGCGTTCCATCCGGTAACGATCGGGCGTATCGCGATGCCGGCGCTCAGCGATGGCTCGCTGTTTGGCGCCCCCCGATCGGCACACTGCCGCATCGTGCCAAGGACCGGGGCTAACGCGGCGTGGCCGGCTTCCGGCAGAATGTGGCTGGTGACCTCGCGCCGAATCGTTTCCAACCGGCGAGTCAATTCCGCCATGCCGGAAACCTTCATGGCGATCACACCGCCACCTCGGAATGCGTGATGAGGTAATCGCGCGCCATCCGATACTGAACGCGGTCATCTGCCAGGGGCGTGGCGCTCTGCAAAAGGGTGCTGCGCGCGACAGCCTGTACCGGCCATTGGCCGATATGGCCATGCCGAACCCCTTCCCAGGCATTCAAAACCGCCTTATCCAGAGCGATCAGCCGGGAGTAATCGTCGATCACGTACAGCACGATCTGAAAACGGCTTTGCACCAGCGAGCTGTCAACCAGACCGGTGTTCACTTTCAGATCGCTGATCTTCTGATAGGTCACGCCTTCTTGCTGCGGATCCGGCAAGATCAGCGGGTAAGCCGCCAGATGGGTTAGCGTGGCCAGCGAGCGTTGGATTTCATCTTCAATCATTTGGGCAAGATCTCCGTCGTTTTGAGGGGGGAATCGTTGTGCAGACGCATTCGGGCATCAGGACAGGAACAGCGCGCGTTCCGCCGCGCGCCGGGCAAGCAACCCATCGAGCCGCACGCCGCCCGCATTGACCCATCGACCGAACTGGTCGGCCGCTCCCTGCCGATCGCCGGCGTTCAACCGGCGCAGCAGCGTCGAGTTCTCCAGCGCGCGCAGGCCCAGGTTATAGGCAAAGCTCACCAGCGCATCGAACTGCCCCTGCGTGATCGTCACCGCCACCCGCCGTTCGACGCCCTGTTCGAATTGGGCGATACCGCACAGCAGCAAACGCTCGGCCGTTGCGGCATCGATCGCCATGCCGGCACCCACTTTTCGTCCTGCGACCGGCTGGGTCCAACCGTAACCGATGGTCCAAACGCCGACCGAGTCCTGATAAGCCTGCAATCGCAAACCTTCGAAACGCTTGATCAGCGCTATGCCATCGTCACTTATCTTCATGGTTTCCTCCTGACGCTTTATTGAGAAATCGGCGTTCCAATCCCTTGATCAGCGATGCTCCCGACCACCCCGCCATGCCGCATACGCCGCCCATCACCTCCGAAGGCCAGTCGTAATGCAGCGCAATCATCACCATGGTCAAACCGGCGAAAATAGAAACGAACAGCTGCAAGAACAGCGTCCTCCAGCTAAAGGTTTCGCCGTTCAAGACCTTGAAGGAATAGCTGGCGATCGCCCCCAGCAGCGTCATGCCGAAAGCAAGCAGCATTGAAAGAATGTTTGGTTCATTTTTCCAAGGCATAATCATCACCCTCCCCTTGCCGGGGCATAGCCCGATCTTCGGGAGTCATGGAAAAGAGCCGCTAAATGCGGCACTTCTCCCCGTCATTCCTGTTCCATTTAAAAAGCGGCCATTTACGCTGTTGAAAATGGCTTATTCGCTCTGCTGAGCCTGGGCAGATAAATAAGATTGCGCTGTTTTATAAAGAAGAGGGATTAGCCTCCCGTCGTGGTCATTCAACGACAGTCATTATTCAGTGAGTGATTGACCGTTTTGACAAGGAGGCTAAAAATGAAAAATCCCGCCGGAGCGAGGTCTATCTATCGTGCGGCGGCGCCGGCAACAATTCAGTTTTATCAGATTACCGGCTTATTTGCGTACGCGTGAGTCTTTTATGATAAAAAAATAAAACCCCGCCGGAGCGAGGTTTATCTATCGTGCGGCGGCGCCGGCAACGACTCAGTTTTATCATATTGCCGGCTTATTTGCGTACGCGTGAGTCTTTTATGATAAAGAAATAAAACCCCGCCGGAGCGAGGTTTATCTATCGTGCGGCGGCGCCGGCAACGACTCAGTTTTATCATATTACCGGCTTATTTGCGTACGCGTGAGCTTTTTTAATTATGGCGACGCGCAAGATATTTTACTCGCCCTTATTATTCCTTATATCATTAGGAGGCGAAAAATAAGCCCTCTTCAATTTCAACGGCAGCCTTTTCAGCGATCCATACTCAACGTTATATCCAGCATCGCCAGGCATCCACCGATAAATCCCTCCGCCGTTTGCATCTCTTTACGTATCGTACCGTCTGAACATTTCCTTTTCAGGGCAATCTTGCGCAGAGATATGCCATAAACATGGTGGGCAATGATGAGATCGAACTCTTCGGGTTTGTATTTCTTCAATCTGCCCACGCAACCGTCGATCACCAGGCCGTCATCATCGCAGCAGGAGAGCTCGCCATTCGATTTATAGGACAACAGCCCTTTGAATCCGGCGGCAATGGGGGAATAATCAATGCCGCTGTTATCCCTGGCCCATACGCCCCATCGCTCCAACACTTCATTCATATCTCTCATGCTTCCACCTCCTTTGGGCGTTTGCCACATCGCCAGGGCTCCATGTCGCTTACCGACGTCGGTCGAGCCGTTGTGCTGCTCGGCGTGCTCGCCGAGGAATGCCGCACCAGATACTGTATAAATAAACAGTATCAAGTATACCCAGAGGTATCTTTTTTTCAATAGCGAAAAGCCATTTACCTGCAGCTAAATTTAGGTACGATGGCCTCATGAAAAACGAGCAAAAATTGCACCTGCAGGAGATGCGGCGAGAGCGCCTGATCATCCTGATCGACAACCTCGGCGTCGGAGGCCAAAAGCGCCTTGCCGAGGCGCTCGGCATTGCAGCTGACTATGTCTCTCGCCTGCTCTACCCGTCGGGCAAGAAAGGAAAAAAAGGCATCAGTGGCGATATGGCGCGAAGGATTGAACAGTACTTCGCCGTGCAAATCGGCTGGCTGGACGGCCTGGAGCAAACCGGGCTACGCCCCGCCAGGAAGAAGGCCGCGCAGGCCCCGGGTAAAACGCTGCCGCTGTTGGCGTGGACACTGCCGTTGTCTCACGAACAGCTGAACAAAGGGACGGCCGTCCACTACCCGGCGATGGTGCAGTGCAGCGTTCAGGCCTACTGGCTGCCCGTGCGGGATGACACGATGAGTGGCTCTACCGGCGCCAATTACCCGAAGGGCGCCTTGATACTTGTCGAACCCACTGCGGCCGGCATAACCGAGCTCGTCTCCGGCGACAAGGTGATAGCGAAACGCTGCGACAATGCTGAGCTCACCTTTAGAAAGTATGTTGAGGAAGCAGGGCATCGATGGCTTAAGGGGAGCATGCCGGACTGCCCGGCGCTGAATGCCGATGAGTACGCGATTATCGGAGTGGTGCTTGGCGCCTGGCTGCCCTAGCCCCGTACACGCCGCGTTGGGAACGGCATAAAGCAAAAAACCGCCAACCTTGCGGCTGGCGGTTTTTTTGGCACTCAGGGTGCCGGTACTGCTTTATCATGGTGCCGGCTACCGGAATCGAACTGGTGACCTACTGATTACAAGTCAGTTGCTCTACCTACTGAGCTAAGCCGGCTGAATTTGGCGGAAGGACAGAGATTCGAACTCTGGGAGCTGTTACACTCGACGGTTTTCAAGACCGTTGCCTTAAACCACTCGGCCATCCTTCCAATGGGCGCTGATATTAGCGATACCGTTATGAAATGTCTATCGTTTTCATGCAAAAAAATGGCACAACCGGTGCAGTTGCCTAAACTTCAGGCCTTAAACGCTTAAAAAATGAAAAGCCCCGCGCAAGCGAGGCTTTTTGTGTCGGCCGAAACGCGATTATTTCGGCTGAGAATCGTAGTCTGAACAGGTTTGATAGCCCTTGTTCATGACATGGCCCGTGTCGTTGTAGCTGACAAAGTACGTTTGCACTTTGCCGTCGCGCGGCGCCACCGCATAGGTGTCGCAAGTGCCCTGCGCATGAACCAGCGTGGCGGTGGTCGACGGCGGACCGGCGATAGCCCGCACCTGCTGCTTGGTCATCCCTACTTTGACATCGCTGACCACCGGCTCATTGACATAACTGGTTGCGCGGTCATAGGCGGTGCAGCCGGCAAGAATGGAAAATACCGCCGCAGTGCCGACGGCCAAAACCAACTTCTTCGTCATAGCTTGTCCTCTTGGAGTGCGTTTGTTGTCCCCTAAGTCTAGAAGTGGAAAGGCTTTTCTACAAATTCCCCTTTGTCGATCGGTGCGCTTTTCCTCACGAGCGGCCATCGCGGGCGCGACGTCAGATTCAAAAACCGAAATCGCTCAGGGCCGGGACATCGTCCGGCCGCCGGCCGAGCGGCCAGTGAAAACGCCGATCCTGTTCGCGGATCGGCATGTCGTTGATGCACGCATGGCGGTTGATCATCAGCCCCTCCTGATTGAACTCCCAGTTTTCGTTGCCGAAGCTGCGATACCAGTTGCCGGAATCGTCGCGCCATTCATAGGCGAAACGCACCGCGATGCGCGCGCCATCAAACGCCCACAGTTCCTTAATTAGCCGATACTCCAGTTCTTTCGCCCATTTGCGTTGTAAAAAACCGACTACCGCTGTGCGGCCTTCGACAAACTCCGCGCGGTTACGCCAATGGGTATCGAGGGAATATACCTGCGATACGCGTTCGGGATCGCGACTGTTCCAGGCATCCTCCGCCAGCCGCACCTTCTCGATGGCGGATTCGCGGGTAAAAGGCGGCAATGGGGGTTTAATGCTCATGTTCATCTCCTGAGTGAAGGCATGTAGACAACTCTGTCTACAACATTACGCTAGCGCATGTAGACAGAGTTGTCTACAATCAGTCGGAAATAGCCCAGGAGAAAATGATGACCGCCGATCTCAACGCCTTGCCCACCCGCCAGCGCATCCTGCTGACGGCGCACGATCTGTTTTATCAGGAGGGGATCCGCGCCACCGGCATCGATCGCATCATCAAGGAATCTGGCGTAACCAAGGTGACGTTTTACCGCCATTTTCCCAGCAAGAACGACTTGATTACGGCGTTTTTGGCCTATCGCCACCAGCAGTGGCTAGCCTGGTTCAGCACAGCGTTGGCCAGGCATGTGGCGCAAACCGGCGGGTTGCTGGCGGCGCTGGCGCCCTGCCTGGCGGAATGGTTCGACGATCCGCGCTTTCGCGGCTGCGCGTTTATCAATACGGCGGTGGAACTTGCCGACCTGCTGCCGGAAAGCCTGCACATCGCCAGCCAGCATAAGCGGCAGATGGCGGACGAGTTGGCACGTCACCTGCCCGCCGGCCCACAGCGGGAACAGCACTCAGCGATGTTGGCGATGCTGATCGACGGCGCCATCGTCAGAGTGCAGACAGAGCGGCAACCGCAGGCCGCGCTGCAGGTGCTGAATGCTACGTTGGACATGTTGGCGCAAGGCGGGTTCGATCAGTAATTGGCCCAAATGCCCGGCGTCACCAACTCCAGCAGATGAGCGTCGGGATCGCGAAAATAAATGCTCTCCCCGCCGTGTTCCCAGCGCATCCGCCCCTCTATCTCCACGCCGTTGGCCATCAGATGCCGTTCCCAATGCGGCAGTTGGTCTTTCGCTACCGCCAGCCCGATATGCGCCGGCCCCACGCCATCGTGCGCGGGAATAAACCCGGTCGGATAGTGCGCCCCACGCAGCGAGTCGCCCTCGATAAACAGCAACAATACGCTTCGATCGCCGACGTTATAGGCGCGAAACCGTTCGTTGGCGACCATCGCCGGCAATTGCAGCACCTCTCGATAAAAGGCGTCCGCGCGTTCAATATCGCTGACGTACAGCACCGTTTCGATCACCTTGTCGATCTTGAGTTCCATATCACCTCCGCTCTGTTTGCTGTTCTGACAGCGTAGGCCCAGCGGGGGAGATCCGAAGCGCTTTCCGTGCCGACAACGGATCAATCCGTGCTTTACAGGCAAAAAAAACGCGGCCCGAAGGCCGCGTGATGACGTTCACACTGAGGTGCTTAGAACTGGTAAACCAGGCCCACGGCAACCACGTTGTCGGTGTTGATACCGGCAGCTTGGGTGAAGTCGTTGTTGTCCAGCAGGTTGATTTTGTAGTCAACATAGGTGGACATGTTTTTGTTGAAGAAGTAGGTCGCGCCCAGGTCGACGAATTTGACCAGATCTTCATCGCCGTAGTCCTTACCGTTACCGGCGCGGCCCAGGTCTTTACCTTTGGTCTGGTTATAGCCCACGAATGGACGCAGACCGAAGTCGAACTGGTAGTGCGCGTAGGCTTCAAAGCTCTGCGCCTTGTTGGCGTAACCGAAAGCATCGCTGGTAGAGCTACCGAAGCGCGCCGCGTTGTAGGACTGGGTGAACATCACGGCCAGGTAGGTGTCGTTGGCGTCATATTTCAGGCCACCGGAGTAACCTTCCGCCTTGTCGCCGCGGCCCATAATGTTCTGGTAGCCGCCACCGCCGTTCTGCTCACTGGTGCGGCGAGAGTTGAAGAAGGCACCGGCGGCACTGATGCCGTAGCCCATGTCATAGCTCATCGACATGCCGTAGCCTTCACCGTTCTGACCCAGAACGTCACGGCCGTTGTTGGTTTCTTCTGGGCTGCCGTTCTTACCCTGGTACTGCAGGGCGAAGTTCAGGCCGTCAACCAAACCGAAGAAGCCGTTGTTACGGTAGGTCGCCAGGCCGCTGGAGCGCTGGAACATGAACTGGTCAGCGCCGTAGGTCGAGCCGTCGAACTCAGGCTGCAAGTCGGTGTAAGCCGCGACGTCGTACAGCACGCCGGTGTTACGACCATAGTCGAAGGAACCGTAGTCGCCGAATTTCAGACCGGCGAAGCCGTAACGGGTGAAGTTCTTGTTGTCCTGGTTTTCAGCGTGGTTCAGGTTAGCCTGATATTCCCACTGGCCGTAACCGGTCAGCTGATCGCTGATTTGCGTTTCGCCACGCAGGCCAAAACGCATATAAGACTGATCGCCGTCCGCGCCATCATTGCTGGAGAAATAGTGAAGACCGTCGACTTTACCGTACAAATCCAGTTTATTACCGTCTTTGTTGTAGATTTCCGCCGCGCCTGCTGTGCCTGCAACCAGCAGTGCGGGTACCATCAGAGAGAGTACTCGAAGTTTCATCGTTATTATCCTCGTTAATTATGTCGAGCTACGGCCACTGCCCTTTTCGAGCATTATTAGCACGACTGTGCATTACCATTCTGGTAACAAGGGTTATATTAATCCAGAAAGAAAATGATACCAAGTATCCGATAGTGTTTCATTGTAATTAATAAAGGTTTCAAAATGTAAATACGCGCGAACTTTCACAAAACATTACAGACAAACAAAATAAAGCACTTAAAGACAAAGAATAGATTAATTGATAAAAAATCATGTAGTTATACATATCTTTAAGAAAAAAAAGGCAACCATACAATTGAATCGGGCAATAAGCACATTGTGCCAAAACGCTGTCCGCACGCAGCCGCTATAATCACCTCGCTATCATCATTATTTTCATTATTACCTTCATTACCCGAAGATAATTTCAGCATTCCTTTAACCGGCTTCTGGCCGGTTTTTTATTTTCCTCCACACTCTCCTCACAATTTCAGCTCGTACAAATAGCAAGCAAATAAATAACCTCATGATATAGTTTCACTAATTCACTTCCGCACTAATTGCTAATTTTTTCTGTTATTTTAGTCTACAAATTGAGTTTGCTTTTCATTTCGTGCTTTATCCCGTCCGTTATTTCTCGCCGCAGGCATAATTAGCCGCGGAGTTTCACTTCTGATAGCCTGAAAAAAAGCTCACCCTCAGCGAGTAAAGTCATGATGCCCTTTCAACCCGACGTGCTGTGGCAGCGGCTGCAAAGCTCCCCCTTCCGCGCCCGTTTCCGTTTAAATACCAAAGACCAAACCTACCTTGACGACAAGGGATTGCCGCTGATCCTCAGCCATGCCCGCGATTTCATCGACAGTCGCCTGGCCGCCGCCCATCCTAAAAATGACGGTAAGCAAACGCCGATGCGCGGCCACCCGGTGTTTGTCGCCCAACACGCCACCGCCACCTGCTGCCGCGGCTGCCTGGAAAAGTGGCACGGCATACCGCAGGGTATCGCGCTCGACCAACGGCAAAAGGCGTATATAGTCCAGGCGATCGCCCTGTGGCTGGTGCGCAGAGGCGGTGCCAGAGAGGAACCAAACGCGAATCTTTTCGACCCGGATCGCGGATTGTGATAAAAACTGTCAGTAACTTTCGCCACTCTTTTGACCCAAGATCCTGACGCTTACATGACAGCCACCTTGTGCAATGAACAGCAAACGCCCGGCGTTCCTCAACAGATCGCCACCCGCCTGGCCTTTTTCGTCGCCGGTCTCGGCATGGCCGCCTGGGCGCCGCTGGTGCCCTTCGCCAAAACGCGCATCGGTATCGATGACGGCTCGCTCGGCCTGTTGCTGCTCTGTATCGGTGCCGGTTCCATGCTGGCGATGCCGCTGACCGGTTTCCTGACCGGCAAACTGGGCTGCCGCGCGGTGATCCTGATGGCGGGGCTCGGGTTATGCATCGATCTGCCGCTACTGGCGCTGATGGATTCCCTCGGCGGCATGGCCGTGGCGCTGCTGCTGTTCGGGGCAGCGATCGGCATGATCGACGTGGCGATGAACGTTCAGGCGGTGATCGTCGAACGCGCCAGCGGCAAGGCGATGATGTCCGGTTTTCACGGTTTCTTCAGCATCGGCGGCATTGCCGGCGCCGGTGGCGTCAGCGCGCTGCTGTGGCTGGGCCTGACGCCGCTGCAATCCACCCTGCTTACCGTACTGGCAGTGGTAGCGCTGCTGGCGCTCGCCAGCCGCCATCTGCTGCGTGAGAGCGATGCCGACGACGGCGGGCCGATGTTCGTTTTGCCGCGCGGCTGGGTGATGTTCATCGGCATCCTGTGCTTTATCATGTTTCTGGCGGAAGGATCGATGCTCGACTGGAGCGCGCTGTTCCTCACCACGCTGCGCGGCGTCGAACATAGCCAGGCCGGCCTGGGCTATGCGCTGTTTTCCATCACCATGACGCTCGGCCGGCTCAATGGCGATCGGGTGGTGAACTCGCTGGGCCGCTACCGAGTGCTGCTGCTGGGCAGCCTGTGCGCCGCACTCGGTCTGAGCCTGGCCATCGCCTTCAATCACGCTACCGTGTCGCTGGTCGGTTTCATGCTGGTCGGCCTGGGCGCCTCGAACGTCGTGCCGATCCTGTTCAGCGCGGCGGGCAACCAGCGCGACATGCCGGCCAATTTGGCGATCGCCTCCGTCACCACCGTCGGCTATGCCGGTATTCTGGCCGGCCCGGCGCTGATCGGCTTTATCGCTCAGTTTTCCAGCCTGACGGTGGCTTTCGCCTGCGTAGCCGCCCTGCTGTTGGCGGTCACCGCCAGCGCCAAGGCCGTCACTCGCTGATTCAGGAATGCGCAGCCACTATGCAAAATAAACAACTGACCATCAGCTCCAGCAACATTACCCGCTGCTTCCTGCTGTTTATCGTGCTGCTGACGATCGGCATTGGCCTGTATGGTTACAACTACACCAACGCCTGGCTGGCGGAAAAGAAGTACACGCTGAACAGCATTGCCGGTTCGCTGCAAAAGCGTATCGATACCTACCGCTATATGACCTACCAGGTCTATGACAAATTCGGCAATGCGCCGGCACAGAACAGCGATCCCGGTTTGCAGGAAACCCGCCTGCGGCCCGACGTCTATTATGTCGAGAAGCCGCACAAGAAAACCGACGCGGTGATCTTCGGCAGCCATGACGAGAACACGCTGGCTATGATCGCCAACATCTCGGACTACCTGGACACTCGCTGGGGTGCCAAGACCGAGAACTACGCCATGTATTACCTCAATGGCCAGGACAACAGCCTCAGTCTGATCACCACCCAGCCGCTCAAAGAGCTGGCTTCGCGCTTTCGAGAGAGCTACCTGACCACCTCGGCGGACGAACGCCGCGCCGAGATGCTGCAACAGGCCAACATGCTCGACGAGCGCGAGAGCTTTTCCGATCTGCGCAAGCAGCGTTTCCAGAACGCCTATTCGTTCTCGATTCGCACCACCTTTAATCAGCCGGGACATCTGGCGACGGTGATCGCCTTCGACTTGCCGATCAACGACATCATTCCGGCCAATCTGGCCCGCGCCAATTTCCTGCTGCTGCCGGACGATGTCGATCTCGACGACAGCGCCATTCCGGCGGAAACGGCTCTCGGTACCCATGCGACGATGAGCGGCGGTTGGGTCGAGTTCAGCGCCGCCCTGCCCAATGCGCCGCTGAAGGTGGTGTATCGCGTTTCGGCCATCAATCTGGCCATCGATCTGCTGCGCAACAACATCTGGCTGATCGCGATCAACCTGCTGCTGCTGGCGCTGTCGATGCTGAGCATCTACTTTATCCGCCGCCAGTACATTCGCCCGAGCGAAAACATGGCGGTGGAGCTGGAAGCCGAGCGCGCACTGAATCAGGAGATCGTCTCCAGCCTGCCTTCCGGCCTGCTGGTCTACAGCTTCGCCAACAATACGGTGATCGCCAGCAACAAAATCGCCGAACACCTGCTGCCGCACCTCAGCCTGCAAAAAATCGCCCATATGGCCGAACAACATCACGGGGTGATCCAGGCGACGGTCAACAATGAAGTGTATGAAATCCGTATCTTCCGCAGCCAGCTGTCGCCGGACACCTACCTGTTCCTGATGCACGATCAGGATAAAGAGGTGATGGTGAACAAGCGGCTGCAGCAGGCGCGGCGCGAATATGACAAGAACGTTCAGGCACGCAAGCTGATGCTGCACAACCTGGGCATCGAGCTCAATCAGCCGGTACGCCATATGCACGATCTGGTCGATCGTCTGCGTAACCGGCCGGATGAGGAGCAGCAGCAGGCACTGTTGGGCCAGTTAACCGCGGAGTCGGCTTCGGTGCTGGGTTTGATCGATAACATTACCCTGCTGACCCGGTTGGAAACCCAGGACTGGCAGCCTACGCGCGAACCATTCAACCCGGCGGCGATGGTCGACGAGTTGCTGCTGGAGGCCCTGCCCGCCCTTAACCAGAAGGGGCTGGCGCTGTTCAAGCATTTCCAGCTGGACGTCGAGCAGAACTATATCGGCGACGCCAACGCGCTGCGCAAAGTGATTGCGCTGCTGGTGCATTACGCCATTATCACCACCGCCTGCGGCAAGATTTCGCTGGTTATCGACCATGAGCCCGAGCACCCGGATCGCCTGATTTTCCAAATCAATGACACCGGCTCCGGCATCTCCAACGAAGAGATCAGCAACCTCAACTATCCCTTCCTCAGCCAGACGCTGGTGGACCGCTTCAACCACGGTTCCGGGCTCACCTTCTTCCTGTGCAACCAGCTGTGCAAAAAACTTAATGGCCAGTTGGACATTCGCAGCAAGGTGGATATCGGCACTCGCTATACCATTCGCGTCGCCATGGAGATGGAGAAAAAAGAGCCGCAGGAGCAGGAAAAGCTGCTCGACGGCGTCACCGCCCTGCTGGACGTCACGTCGGATGAGGTGCGCGGCATCGTGACCCGTCTGCTGCAGGCCTACGGCGCCGACTGTCTCGTCGCCGAAGATCGCGCGGTCAACCGCGATTATGACGTGCTGCTGACCGATAACCCACAACGCGCCGATGACTACACCCTGTTGTTGGCGACCGATGAGCCGGGCTGGCAAGCGCTGGAGAAACGCTACATTCGGGTGAACTATAATCTGAACGGCGCATTAATCGACGCCGTGCTGATGCTGATCGAACAGCAAATGGCCGCGCTGGAACAGGAAGAAAGCCCGCTTTCATTGAGCTCAGAAGATATCCAACTCTATGAAAAACAATTGAAATCAAGTGATTACTATGGGCTGTTTGTCGATACAGTACCCGACGATGTCAAAAAACTGTATACTGAGGCGGGCAGCAGTGATTTCAATGCGCTGTCACAAACCGCACACCGCCTGAAAGGCGTGTTTGCCATGTTAAATCTGCTTCCCGGCAAGCAGCTGTGCGAATCGTTAGAACAGCGCATCGCAGAAGGTGATGCGCCCGAGATCGAGAATAACATCAGTCAGATTGATTTTTTCGTCAGCAGACTGCTGAAGCAAGGTAGCCAACAACATGAATAACCTGAACGTAATTATTGCTGATGACCATCCTATCGTACTGTTTGGCATCCGGAAGTCACTTGAGCAAATTGAATGGGTGAATGTCGTTGGGGAGTTCGAAGACTCAACCGCACTGATCAACAATCTGTCCAAGCTGGACGCCAACGTGCTGATCACCGATCTGTCGATGCCGGGTGACAAGTATGGCGACGGCATCACGCTGATTAAATACATCAAGCGCCACTATCCACAGTTGTCGATCATCGTGCTGACCATGAACAACAACCCGGCGATCCTGAGCGCGGTATTGGATCTGGATATCGAAGGCATCGTGCTGAAACAAGGCGCGCCGACCGATCTGCCGAAGGCGCTGGCCGCCCTGCAGAAAGGCAAGAAATTCACGCCGGAAAGCGTCTCTAAACTGCTGGAGAAGATCAGCGCCAGCGGCTATGGCGACAAGCGCCTGTCGCCGAAAGAGAGCGAAGTGCTGCGCCTGTTCGCCGAAGGTTTCCTGGTGACCGAAATCGCCAAGAAACTCAACCGCAGCATCAAAACCATCAGCAGCCAGAAGAAATCGGCGATGATGAAGCTGGGCGTCGAGAACGACATCGCCCTGCTCAACTACCTCTCCTCCGTCAGCATGACGCCGTTGGACAAAGACTAAAGCCCGCCTCACGGCAGGTTAGCACCAAACAGGCACGGCATTCGCCGTGCCTGTTTGCTTTTCAAGCCTCGCTGCGGCTGTAGCGTACCCGTTGGCTGTAGTAAGCCAGCGTCTGTTCCAGCGTCTCCAGCGTGACCGGTTTCGACAGGCAGTTATCCATACCCGCCTCGAGGCAGCGCTGCTTCTCTTCCGCCAGCGCATTCGCCGTCACGCCGATCACCGGCGCGCTGAACTGCATCTGTCGCAGTTCCTGCGTCAGGCGATAGCCGTCCATGTTCGGCATATTGACGTCGGTCAGCACAATATCGACGTGGTGCTGTTTCAGCACGCCGAGCGCGTCGACGCCGTCGTTGGCAGTCACCACCTGATACCCCAGCGATCCCAGTTGATCGGACAGCAGGCGACGGTTGATCGGATGATCGTCAACCACCAGCAGATGAATATCGCCGTTGTCCGCCGCGCTGGCCTTGGCGGGCACCGGCAGCTGCACCAGCGCCTCTGCCGCGCCGCTGCCGACGCCGAACAACCGGTTGAGCAAGCTCAGCGTTTCTCGCGGCGTGGAGGTACTGTGCATCCAATAACCCGGCCGGGTTTCCAGCGATGGGCCGATATGTTCGGTAGAGAATTGGATCTGAGCCAGCAGCGGCGTGTCCAGCATCAGCGGATGATCGCTGAGCATCACCTCTCCGGCGGCGGTCTCTTGGCCGTCATAGCGCTGGATATCGGCGCCGTAGCCCCCCAGAATCGCCATCAGGTAACTTTCCAGCCGCTGATTGCGGATATCCAGCCACAGCCGACGGCCCTGCCAGGTATCGCTGGCCTGCGGGATGGGGAACTGAGCGTTGAACAGCGGAATGCGGATGCTGAACAAGCTGCCCAGACCCGGTTCAGACTCGACGGCGATATCGCCGTCCATCAGGTTGATCAGTTTCTCACAGATAGCCAACCCCAGGCCGGTTCCCTGGAAATGACGCTGCACGCCGGTGCCCACCTGGAAGAACGGATCGAACAGGCGCGAAATTTCCTTCTCCGGAATACCGACGCCGGTATCGCGTACGCTGAACTCCAGATAGCTGCCGCGAGTGCAGACCTGCAGCACGATACAGCCGGTATCAGTGAACTTGATGGCGTTGTTCACCAGGTTGGAGAGCACCTGCTGCAGCCGCACCGGATCGCCGAAAATGCGCTCCGGCACGTTCTGTTCGATAAAGCAGTACAGCCCCAGACGTTTCTTCACCACCAGCGGCAAATAGTTGCCGGCGATATGGGTGATCACCTCCAGGCAGGAGAACTCGCGCGGTTCTATCTTCAGCTGCTCGGACTCGATTTTGGAGAAATCGAGAATATCGCTGATGATTTTCAGCAGCAGGCCGGAAGAGTTGTTCATCGCATTGACCAGCCGATCGACCCCTTGCGGCAGCGCCTTGGTTTGCAGCAAATCGAGGTTGCCGATAATGCCGTACAGCGGCGTGCGCAGCTCATGGCTGACGGTGGCCAGGAACATCGATTTGGACTGGCTGGCCTGCTCCGCCGCCGCCGCCATTTCCTGCAACGACTCTTCCATCTTCACGCGGGCGCTGACGTCCACCAGCACGCAAATCGCCACCTCTTCGTTACGGTAGCGCGAGTGGACAAAGCTGATCTGCAGGTTGTTGTTGTTGCTGGTCATCACATCGACGAAATTCGCCTGCTGTTCACAAATGATGCGCGTAATGCGATCGCGATCTTCGTGGGTCAACAGGTTGATGTAGTTGTGTGCCAGTTCGTTACTCAGGATATTGGTGCCGTCGCTGATGCGCAGGATACAGATACCCACCGGCGCCGAAGCGACGATCTTGCGGTTGAACTGCTCGTGCTCTTCCAGGCGGAAGGCGTTGTCCTCCGCCGGCAGGAACATTTTACGTTCAAACAGCCACGCTAGCGTGAACAGCACGATGGCCGACAGCAGGTTCAACAACAGCGCGTTGAGGATCAGCATTTTGAAGCGTTCTACTACGCTTTTCACCGGCAGCGCATAGACGATGCTCAGCGAAGAAGGCGGCAGCGCTTTCTTCAGGATCAGATCGCGATAATTGTCGACATAGCCGAAGTAGGCGTGCTCTGCGGGATAGCTGTTGAGCGAAGCGGCATAGCGATCGCCGTCCGCCAGGCGCAGCACCGGCTCGTTGTTCTCATCCAGCAGCGTGACGCCGATCGGCAGGTTGCCGGCGGTAACGAAATCCTCCAGCCGAACGGTCTGTTCGATGCCCAGCAGCGCCTCCAGCTTGTTGCCGATATAAATCGGCGTCAGCACATACAGATAGCCGACGTCCGGCCGCTGCGCGCTGGGGCTGATCCAATACAGGTTGTTGTCTTTGTCCAGATTCTTGGCGTTGCGGTATTTCAGAATGCGCTCGTGCAGCGACTTCAGCACGTTTTCCCGATTGGCGCTCGCGTTGCCGCCGCCGAACTCCGCCATACACAGGCTGTCGCCGCCGATGAAGAACACCCGGTTGAGATCGTAGGCCGCCACGAAGTTCTCTTTCCAATACTGGATCAGGCCGCTCAGCGAATCGAGCGAACTGCGGTAGGTGGTGCTCAGCGTGCAGTTGGACTCCGGGTACAGCGGAAAGAATTGCGGCGGGCTGCCCTTGCCGGGAAACACGCCGCTGAACATGTCCAGGCTGCTGACCGAACCGTTGAGACGGTTCTCCGCCATATACTTGATGTCGCGGATGATGTCGGCGGAATGGCGGATGTAGCCCTGCGCCTGATCGAAGTTAAGGTTGTAATCCTGCCGGATATCCGACTCTTTCTGATGCAGGATATTCAGAATATAAAAGGTGGTGAGCAGAGCTCCCAACGACCACAGCAAAATCGCCAGCACCCGGAACAGATAGCGGGATATCTTCAGCGTAGTTCGAAAAGAGGCTAAGTATTTCAATCGGATACCATACGAAAGTCAGTGGCGGTGCACGCATTCGCCGGCGCGGCAGCCGGCGGCTCGGTGCGCCAATTAAACCATATAACTGAAAAAGGGCCTAGCATCGCTGCCAGGCCCTTCTGTCTCAGTGCATTAGGGTGTCGGCATGCCGACGCCCTCACCTTGCTTTAAACGTTGTCGTCGTCCATCGGCTCAGCCGCGTCGTCGCCATCGTCCAGCGGCGTGGTGTCTTCTTCCACCGCTTCCGCGCCCGGTTCCAGGCTGTCCAGCTCTTCGTCTTCCACCGGCTCGGCCACACGCTGCAGGCCGACGACGTTTTCGTCTTCCGCCGTGCGGATCAGCGTCACGCCCTGGGTGTTACGGCCCACCACGCTGACTTCCGAAACGCGGGTACGCACCAGCGTGCCGGCATCGGTGATCATCATGATCTGGTCGCTGGTTTCCACCTGTACGGCGCCGACCACCTGGCCATTACGCTCGCTCACCTTGATGGAGATAACCCCCTGGGTGGCGCGTGACTTGGTCGGATATTCGGTCACGGCGGTGCGTTTACCGAAGCCGTTTTGCGTCACGGTCAGGATGTCGCCTTCGCCGCGCGGCACGATCAGGGAGATCACGCTGTCGCCTTCGCCGAGGTTGATGCCGCGCACGCCGGTTGCGGTACGGCCCATCGAACGCACCTGCGTTTCCGGGAAGCGTACCACTTTACCGTTGGCGGAGAACAACATCACTTCGTTGCTGCCGTCGGTCAGATCGACACCGATCAGTTCGTCGCCCTCGTTGAGGTTGACGGCGATGATGCCGGCGCTGCGTGGGCGGCTGAACTCGGTCAGCGCAGTTTTCTTCACGGTACCGCTGGCGGTGGCCATGAACACGTGGCGCCCTTCTTCATACTCGCGCACCGGCAGGATGGCGGTGATACGCTCATCGGCTTCCAGCGGCAGCAGGTTGACGATTGGGCGACCGCGCGCGCCACGGCTGGCTTCAGGCAGTTGGTACACCTTCATCCAGTACAGGCGGCCACGGCTGGAGAAGCACAGGATCGTATCGTGGGTGTTGGCCACCAGCAGGCGATCGATAAAGTCTTCTTCTTTAATACGCGCCGCAGATTTGCCTTTGCCGCCGCGGCGTTGAGCTTCATAGTCGGACAGCGGCTGATACTTCACGTAGCCCTGATGAGACAGGGTCACCACCACGTCTTCCTGGTTGATCAGGTCTTCGATGTTGATGTCGGAAGTATTGGCGGTGATCTCGGTGCGGCGGCCGTCGTTGTACAGCTCTTTGACTGCCACCAGCTCTTCGCGGATCACTTCCATCAGGCGCTCTGGGCTTTCCAGAATAAAGATCAGCTCGGCGATAAAGTTGAGCAGTTCTTTATATTCGTCCAGCAGCTTCTCGTGCTCCAGGCCGGTCAGTTTCTGCAGGCGCAGATCCAGAATCGCCTGAGCCTGCTGCTCGGTCAGGTAGTATTTTCCGTCGCGGATGCCGAACTCCGGCTCCAGCCACTCAGGGCGGGCGGCGTCGTCACCGGCGCGCTCCAGCATGGCGCTGACGTTGCCCAGATCCCACGGTTGCGCCACCAGCGCAACTTTCGCTTCGGCCGGGGTCGGCGCACGGCGAATCAGCTCGATGATCGGATCGATGTTGGCCAGCGCGATGGCCAGCGCTTCCAGGATATGGGCGCGGTCGCGGGCCTTGCGCAGTTCGAAGATGGTGCGGCGGGTAACCACTTCGCGGCGGTGACGCACGAAGGCTTCGAGGATGTCTTTCAGGTTCAGCAACTTAGGCTGGCCCTGATGCAGCGCAACCATGTTGATGCCGAAGGTGACCTGCAGTTGCGTCAGCGCATACAGGTTGTTCAGTACCACTTCGCCGACCGCGTCGCGTTTGACTTCGATCACGATGCGCATGCCGTCTTTATCGGACTCGTCGCGCAGCGCGCTGATGCCTTCCACGCGTTTTTCTTTTACCAGCTCGGCGATCTTCTCGATCAGACGCGCCTTGTTCACCTGATACGGGATCTCGTGAACGATGATGGTTTCGCGCCCAGTCTTGGCGTCGGCTTCCACTTCCGCGCGCGCGCGCAGGTAGACTTTGCCGCGCCCGGTGCGGTAGGCCTCTTCAATGCCGCGGCGGCCATTGATGATCGCCGCCGTCGGGAAGTCCGGCCCCGGGATGTGTTCCATCAGCCCTTCGATGCTGATGTTTTCATCGTCGATATAGGCCAGGCAGCCGTTGACGACTTCCGCCAGGTTGTGCGGTGGAATATTGGTGGCCATGCCCACGGCGATACCCGACGAGCCGTTGACCAGCAGGTTCGGGATCTTGGTCGGCATGACGGCCGGGATCTGCTCGGTGCCATCATAGTTAGGCACGAAGTCGACGGTTTCTTTTTCCAGGTCCGCCAACAGTTCGTGAGCAATCTTGGACATGCGCACTTCGGTATAACGCATCGCCGCGGCGGAGTCGCCGTCGACGGAACCGAAGTTACCCTGGCCGTCCACCAGCATGTAGCGCAGTGAAAACGGCTGGGCCATACGCACGATAGTGTCGTAAACCGCGCTGTCACCGTGTGGGTGATATTTACCGATCACGTCCCCGACGACACGGGCCGATTTCTTGTATGGTTTATTCCAGTCGTTACCCAGTACGCTCATCGCGTACAGAACGCGGCGGTGAACCGGCTTCAGTCCATCACGAACATCTGGCAGCGCACGTCCGACAATAACGGACATCGCATAGTCCAGATACGAGTTTTTCAACTCGTCTTCGATGTTTACCGGTGTGATTTCTCTGGCAAGGTCGCTCATGGAGCTGCTATCCCTCTACTAATGATTCATCTGCCCGCTGCCATAGTGGCAAAGGTGTAAAACTATATCACAAAGCACGCTTTACGGGAAAATAACCGCCGCTGTTTCACGGAAATTGTGCAGATAAGTGCGCTAAAAACGCATCGGCGCAGACGATGCCGCGCCGGAACATGTATAATCCGCGCAACGAGAACAAGGAGCCAGACAAGCCCATGAACGCAGAATCATCCAGCCGAGTGCAAAACGTTGACCACCAGGAAATCGCCAAGTTCGAGGCCGTCGCCTCCCGCTGGTGGGATCTGGAAGGCGAGTTCAAACCGCTGCACCGCATCAACCCGCTGCGCCTGAACTACATCATGCAACGCGCCGACGGCATTTTTGACAAGCAGGTGCTCGACGTGGGCTGCGGCGGCGGCATTCTGGCGGAAAGCATGGCGCGCGAAGGCGCCAAGGTCACCGGCTTGGACATGGGCGCGGAGCCGCTGCAGGTCGCGCGGCTGCACGCGCTGGAAAGCGGCATGAACGTCACTTACGTGCAGGAGACGGTGGAAAGCCACGCTCAGGCCAACCCGCAACGCTATGACGTCGTCACCTGCATGGAGATGCTGGAGCACGTGCCGGATCCGGCCTCGGTGGTGCGCGCCTGCGCCCAGTTGGTGAAACCGGGCGGCCATGTGTTCTTCTCCACCATCAACCGCAACACCAAAGCCTGGCTGATGGCGGTGATCGGCGCGGAGTACGTGCTGAAGATGGTGCCGCAGGGCACCCACGATCATAAGAAGTTCATTCGCCCTTCCGAACTGATCGGCTGGGTCGACGGCACGCCGCTGCGCGAAAAGCACATGATCGGCCTGCATTACAACCCGATCACCGATCATTTCAAGCTTGGACGCAACGTTGACGTGAACTACATGGTGCACACCCAGCACGAAGGCTAAGCGTTGTAAACCGCGCCGGCCCTGCATTACCGGGGGGCGGCGCCGGCGTAGCATTCGGAAAAATACCTAATTTCCGCGACTTCGATCAAAATAGCCGTTGTAAACAGTTTTTTAGAATATTAAATCAGATCAATATGCCGTTTTTTTCTAACGTTTAATAAAGCGCCAAACGATCGGTTTTTTCAGTTTTTCAGTAAAATCTGATCGCGCTTATTGACAAGCTTGTCGCGCCAGTCACGGCGCGCGCTTCGCGCGGCAAGTTACATTTCACCCCCAAGTTATCCACAAATTAGGCCGGTTTTGTTCACTTGCAAACGCCGTTTTTTCTCACTATCTTGTTACCTCACCGACATACAACCCCTATATATAGTGTTTACATACTGAGCAGAGCGACTACACTTCTGCTTAGGGGCACCATACGGACAGGTAAAACACCACATGAACCAAAGTCTGCTTGTAACTAAACGCGATGGCCGTAAAGAGCGCATCAATCTCGACAAAATCCACCGGGTCATCGATTGGGCCGCAGAGGGATTACACAACGTCTCGGTTTCTCAAGTAGAGTTGCGTTCACACATTCAGTTTTATGACGGCATCAAAACCGCCGACATTCATGAAACCATCATCAAAGCCGCAGCCGATCTGATCTCCCGCGATGCGCCGGACTATCAGTACCTGGCCGCTCGCCTGGCGATCTTCCACCTGCGCAAAAAGGCTTATGGCCAGTTCGAGCCGCCGAAGCTGCACGCCCACGTCACTCGCATGGTCGAGATGGGCAAATACGATAAGCATCTGCTGGAAGACTACAGCGCTGAAGAGTTCGAGCAGATGGATTCCTTTATCGATCACTGGCGCGACATGAACTTCTCCTATGCCGCCGTCAAGCAGCTGGAAGGCAAGTATCTGGTGCAGAACCGCGTCAGCGGCGAGATCTACGAAAGCGCCCAGTTCCTGTATATGCTGGTGTCCGCTTGCCTGTTCTCCAACTACCCGCGTGAAACTCGTCTGGATTACGTCAAACGTTTCTACGACGCGATTTCCACCTTCAAGATTTCGCTGCCTACGCCGATCATGTCCGGCGTGCGCACCCCAACCCGCCAGTTCAGCTCCTGCGTACTGATCGAGTGCGGCGACAGCCTGGACTCCATCAACGCCACCTCCAGCGCCATTGTGAAATACGTTTCGCAGCGCGCCGGCATCGGCATCAACGCCGGCCGCATCCGCGCGCTGGGCAGCCCAATCCGTGGCGGTGAAGCCTTCCATACCGGCTGTATTCCGTTCTACAAACACTTCCAGACCGCCGTTAAATCCTGCTCGCAGGGCGGCGTGCGCGGTGGCGCGGCAACGCTGTTCTACCCGATGTGGCACCTGGAAGTGGAAAGCCTGCTGGTGTTGAAAAACAACCGCGGCGTTGAAGGCAACCGCGTGCGTCACATGGACTACGGCGTGCAGCTGAACCGCCTGATGTACCAGCGTCTGATCAAGGGCGAAGACATCACCCTGTTCAGCCCGTCCGACGTGCCGGGGCTGTATGACGCGTTCTTCGCCGATCAGGACGAATTCGAACGCCTGTATACCCAGTACGAGAAAGACGACAGCATTCGCCAGAAGCACGTGAAAGCGGTTGAGCTGTTCTCGCTGATGATGCAAGAGCGCGCCTCTACCGGCCGCATCTACATCCAGAACGTCGACCACTGCAACACCCACAGCCCGTTCGATCCGCAGATCGCGCCGGTGCGTCAGTCCAACCTGTGCCTGGAAATCGCCCTGCCGACCAAGCCGCTGGAAGACGTCAACGACGAAAACGGCGAGATTGCGCTGTGTACCCTGTCCGCCTTCAACCTGGGCGCGATCGACAGCCTGGACGACCTGGAAGAATTGGCAACCCTGGCGGTGCGCTCGCTCGACGCCCTGCTGGATTATCAGGATTATCCGATCAAGGCCGCACACCGTGGCGCGATGGGCCGCCGCACCTTGGGCATCGGCGTCATCAACTTCGCCTATTACCTGGCGAAGAACGGCGTGCGCTACTCCGACGGCAGCGCCAACAACCTGACGCACAAAACGTTCGAAGCCATTCAGTACTACCTGCTGAAAGCCTCCAACCGTCTGGCTCAGGAACAAGGCGCTTGCCCGTGGTTCAAAGAGACCACCTATTCGCAGGGTATCCTGCCGATCGACACTTACAAGAAAGACCTGGATGCTGTCTGCAACGAGCCGCTGCACTACGACTGGGAAACCCTGCGTAAAGAGATCCAGGAAACCGGCCTGCGCAACTCGACCCTGTCTGCGCTGATGCCGTCGGAAACCTCTTCGCAGATTTCCAACGCCACCAACGGCATCGAGCCGCCGCGCGGCCACATCAGCATCAAGGCGTCGAAAGACGGCATCCTGCGCCAGGTGGTGCCGGAGTATGAGCGTCTGAAAGACAACTACGAGCTGCTGTGGGAAATGCCAAGCAACGACGGCTATCTGCAGCTGGTGGGGCTGATGCAGAAATTCATCGACCAGTCGATTTCGGCCAACACCAACTACGATCCGACCCGCTTCCCGGGCGGCAAGGTGCCGATGAAGCAGCTGTTGAAAGACCTGCTCACCACCTACAAGTTCGGCGTGAAAACGCTGTACTACCAAAACACCCGCGACGGTGCGGAAGACGCCCAGGAAGATTTGCAGCCTGCCAAGGCCGGCGATGACGACTGCGAAAGCGGCGCCTGCAAGATCTAAAGTTTGACCTAGCGGGCCGGAATTTTCCGGCCCCTTCATTTAGCCACGTTACGATGGATTCAGGCTTATGGCTTACACCACTTTTTCTCAGACCAAAAACGACCAGCTGCAAGAGCCGATGTTCTTCGGCCAGTCGGTAAACGTTGCGCGTTTCGACCAGCAAAAGCATGAAATCTTCGAAAAACTGATCGAAAAGCAGCTCTCCTTCTTCTGGCGCCCGGAAGAAGTTGACGTCTCCCGCGATCGCATCGATTACCAGGCGCTGCCGGAGCACGAGAAGCACATCTTCATCAGCAACCTGAAGTATCAGACGCTGCTGGACTCCATCCAGGGCCGCAGCCCGAACGTCGCGCTGCTGCCGCTGATCTCGATCCCTGAGCTGGAAACCTGGGTGGAAACCTGGTCGTTCTCCGAGACTATCCACTCCCGTTCCTACACTCACATCATCCGCAACATCGTCAACGATCCGGCGCTGGTGTTCGACGACATCGTCACCAACGAAGAGATCAAGAAGCGCGCGAAAGACATCTCCGGCTACTACGACGATCTGATCGAGATGACCAGCTACTATCACCTGCTGGGTGAAGGCACCCACCAGGTGAACGGTAAAACCGTCACCGTCAATCTGCGCGCGCTGAAGAAGCAGCTGTACCTGTGCCTGATGAGCGTGAACGCGCTGGAAGCGATCCGCTTCTACGTCAGCTTCGCCTGCTCCTTCGCGTTCGCCGAGCGCGAACTGATGGAAGGCAACGCCAAAATCATCAAGCTGATCGCCCGCGACGAAGCGCTGCACCTGACCGGCACCCAGCACATGCTGAACCTGATGCGTTCCGGCGCCGACGATCCGGAAATGGCAGAGATCGCCGAAGAATGCCAGCAGCAGTGCTACGATCTGTTCGTGCTGGCCGCCCAGCAGGAAAAAGAGTGGGCGGAATACCTGTTCCGCGACGGTTCGATGATCGGCCTGAACAAAGACATCCTGTGCCAATATGTGGAGTACATCACCAATATCCGCATGCAGGCGGTCGGCCTCGGTCTGCCGTTCGAAACCCGCTCCAACCCGATCCCGTGGATCAACGCCTGGTTGGTATCCGACAACGTACAGGTAGCGCCGCAGGAAGTTGAAGTGAGCTCCTACCTGGTTGGCCAGATCGACTCGGAGATCAACGCCGACGACCTGAGCGACTTCGAACTGTAAGCGATGGCGACGCCAATCGTAACGCTGCGCGCCGCCGGCACGCAGCTCTCCTGCCCCAACAGTGAAAACTGCCTGCTCGACGTGCTGGAACTGCACGACGTGCAGGTGGAGTACCAATGCCGCTCCGGCTATTGCGGCGCCTGCCGCCTGAAGCTGGTGAAAGGCGAAGTGGCCTACCGCCAACAGCCGTTGGCGTTTATCAATGCCGGCGAGATCCTGCCCTGCTGCTGTATGCCGCTGACGGACATCGAGCTGGAAATGTAAAGTCGGGTGCCGGAAACCGCGCCTGGAGACCAGAAGGCGGGGTTGCCCCCGCCCTATGATTACCGCTTCACCTCACACGCCAACCTGATCAGGATAGTGATATTTTCCTGGTAGATTTTCAGCTCGCACAGCGAGTCTCTTATCATCCAGATAAATAACAAAACCGTAATACATACAACGGTTAGCGAATGAAACACATGCCTTAAGCGCATGCTTGCCTCCTTGCTGTGAAGGGGCTACCATACCGGTGTCTAGGCGGTATGTGCAGCCCCATTCTGATTGAGAGTCAGTCTGGGGCTTTCATCTATCCGCCTTGTCACACAATGCCCAAGACGAACAGTCTCAAGCACCCGCCAAAAGAGTAACAGCATTCCCTCGTCGCGAATATCCCCTATAAGATTATGATTAATAAGGGATATATAACCATCCTCAAAGTATTTCGCTTAGCGCCCCTTTCCTGCCGATGCGGAAAAATAACGCGCCGGAGAATCGCCAAAGGCTTTGCGAAACATGGCGATAAAATTACTCGGCGAGGCATACCCCAGCGTTTCCGCGATCTGCAACACCGTTTCACCTTCGGCCAGCTTCGCCAATGCATATGACAACCGAGCCTGCTGGCGCCACTGGGCAAAACTCAGCCCCGTTTCGCCGATCATCAGCCGCCGCAGAGTACGCGGCGACATCGCTCCCCATTCGGCCCAGGCTTCCAGCGAACGCTCGCTCCCCGGCTGCGCCAGCAAGGCCTGCAGAACACCGGCCAGGCGCGGATGGGACGACATCGGCAAATGCAGCGGCTCCGTTGGCGCCAGACGTATCTCGTCCCGCATCACCTGCGCCATGCGATCCTGCTCCAGGGTGAGCGCGCTGCGTTTATCCCAGCCTTCTGCTCGCAGAGCCAGCGCCTGCAGCACGGGGCTAATACCGATGACGCAGGGTGCATTCGACAGGTCGTTGCAGGTCTCCGGCGCCAGCAGCAAACTCCAGCCGCTCAGCGCGCCGCAGACCTGCACCCGGTGCTGCGTCGCCGGCGGGATCCACCCCGCCCGCTGCGGCGGCAGCACCCAATCGCCGTGCGCCGTGCGCACATGCAGCAAACCGCTTTCGACGCACAACAGCTGCCCGCGTACATGCTGATGCCAGCCGTATTCGCGCGTGCCCAACCGATACTCCCGGCCTGCCGCGTCGCGGCCGCCAAGGGCGATCAGCCAGGGGCCCGCCCGCCATTCGCTGCAGTCAGCGTCGGCGAAGTGAGGATTATCGTTCATATTGGCCACTTATCACTATTTTTAGTCCAGATACCGTTATATCAACCTTTTCCTGCGCCGACATAATGAAATGCTTCCGGCCGCTCCCGTTTGTGGCCACTGACTCACGAGGGAACATGATGACAACACTCAGCATTGGCATTATCGGCGCCGGGCCCGGCGGCCTGTGTCTGGCTCAGGGACTGCATCGCTTCGGCATCCACGCCACGGTGTTTGAACGTGACACCACGCCGCAAGCGCGCGATCAGGGCTACCGGCTGCGCATCGATCCGACGGGCCAGCAGGCACTGGCCGCCTGTCTGCCGCCGGCGCATTACCGGTTGCTCTGCGCCAGCAGCGCGCAAAACAGCGGCGAGAGCAATCTATGGGATCCGCAGCTTGCCCCGCTCAACGCCCGACGCCCCGAGCACTGGCTGCCCTCCAGCCCGCGGCAGGCGCAGGAACCGAGCGGCGATCTCGGCATTCATCGGCAAACGCTGCGCGAAATCCTGCTCACCGGTCTGCAAGACCGGGTGCGCTTCGGCTATACCCTGTGTGAATTTGCACAAACGCCGCAGGGCGTGGAGCTTCAGTTCGCCAACGGCGAACACGTGCGGGTCGATGTGCTGATCGCCGCCGACGGCGTCAACTCGCTGGTGCGGCGGCGCTGCCTGCCCGAGGCGGGGCCCGAAGACAGCGGCGCGGTCACCCTCTACGGCAAAACGCCGCTCGATGCGGCGACCCGTGCCCAATTGGCCCCCGAATTGCTGCGCGGCGTGTCGGTCGTCTTCGCCGACGGCTTGTCGCTGGTGATTGAACCGATGCGCTTTCAGGCGCCCATGGCGCAGCTGGCAGCCGACTATGCGCCGGACTGCCCCCTCACGCCGGTCGACGACTATCTCTATTGGGCCTGTATCGGAACGGCTGAACGGATCGGCGGGCCGGCGCGGGCGGAGGGAAGCGCTGCGCTGCAGGCGCGCGTAAGGCATATCTCGCAGGGATGGGCCCCCGCTTTGCAAACGGCGTTAGCGCTGGCGGATCCTCAGTCACTCAGCGTGCGGGCGGTGCAGGTCACGCAGGCGATGCCGGTGTGGCACAGCGAACGCATCGCCTTTCTCGGCGACGCCGTGCACGCCATGAGCCCGGCGGGCGGGCTCGGCGCCAACACCGCGTTGGCGGACGCCGCCAGCCTGGCGATGCATCTGGCGCAGGCCGGCAGCGCCGCGCAGGCGCTCAAGGACTATGGTGCAGATCTGCAAACGCGGGGCGCGGCGGCGATACGCCTTTCACGCCTGGCGTCCGAACGGCTGCAGCAAAACCGTGACGCCGGCGACTCAGCGTCATGACCGTCACTCGATAATTTCCACCACCTCCAGCCAGGCGTTTTTACCGCACGCCTGGCCCCCATTCAGCCAGCGGCGCAGCATATCCAGCGCCAGCATCGCCACCGACTCCTGCCGCAGCCGCAGGCCGTGGCGCGACGCCCGATAACGCACCGTCTGGCCAATCCCGCCGCGCGGCGTATGCAGCGCAATGCTCACCTGCTCGTCGCGCATGGCGCTGACCGCCAACGCCAACGGCGCACCGGTCAATTCCGCCAGCGAACGGGCGCGCGCCAGCGTCGTTTCCAGCGTTTCGATGCAGTGCGCCGGCAGCAGCTCGCCCCCCGCCAGCGGCGCCCCTTCGCTCTGCAGCTGCAGATTGATCAACCCGGCGCTGAACTGCTCGCTCAACGCCAGCTTCAGCCCTTGCTGATTCAGACGCTGCGTCAGCGTCGCCGGTAACCCGGCGGTGCCTTCAAAGATGCAGTTGTCCCCCGCCACCTCGCGCACGCGCCGCCAGGCCTGCTCCATCTCCGCACGCCGGCTTTCAGGCCCGGTCAGCTTCAGCTCGATAATCGGGCTGGATGAGCGGTAACCCAGCACCACTTCCGGCGGCAGCGACATGCCATCCAGCTCGGCGGCCAGATCGCTCTCGGAGGTGCCGAAGGTGGTCAGGCGCAGGCACAGCGGCGGCGCCGGCAAGGTGAAGCGCTGGCGCAGGCGCGGCACGATCTGCTGTTCGACCATCACTTTGAATTCCGACGGCACGCCGGGGGTGAAGAACATCTGACATTGGTTCAGCTGAAGCGCAAACCCACAGGCGGTGCCTACCGGGTTATCCAGCATTTCCGCGTTGGCCGGGATCTGCGCCTGCTTGCGGTTGGAAGGGGCCATCGGCCGCCCGCGCTCGGCGAAATAGGCTTCCATGCGTGCCAGCCAGTCGGCCCGTTCGACCAGCTCGACGCCACAGGCTTTCGCGGCGGCCAGCGCGCTGAGATCGTCGCTGGTCGGCCCCAGGCCGCCGTTGACGATCAGCACATCGGCGATATGGCTTCGTTCCTGCAGGATCTCGATCAACGCAGAGAGGCTGTCCCCGACCGTTTCACGCCCGCTCATCGGCACCCCCTGCTGGAACAGGTAGTCCGCCAGCCAGGCGGCGTTGGTATCAATAATTTGCCCGTGCAGCACCTCATCGCCGGTGCTGAGCATCTCCACCCTTAACATTGATCTCTCCCACATTTTTTGGTCATTCCACTATAGAAGCCCGTAAATAACTTTTCACTAGCCGCCTGCGGATAATTTCAGCCATGGGCCCGTTCCTCATGCGCCATGCAGCCCGCCGCAATGTAAACATTTTTGTACATCATGCGTAACGCCGGTTTGACACAAATTAGGGCTTCCACTATCCTGCCATCCTCATAAATCGTTACCTATAATTTTCAAAATCTTTCGGCTGGTAGAGAAAAAACGTGAAGAATCGCACTCTTGGCAGTGTTTTTATCGTGGCGGGCACCACCATTGGCGCCGGGATGCTGGCGATGCCGCTGGCGGCAGCCGGCGTCGGCTTCGGCGTCACGCTGGCCTTACTGATCGGGCTGTGGCTGTTGATGTGTTACACCGCGCTGCTGCTGGTGGAGGTTTACCAGCATGAGCAAGCGGATACCGGTCTGGGCACGCTCGCCAAACGTTATCTCGGCGGCGGCGGCCAGTGGCTGACCAGTTTTAGCATGATGTTCCTGATGTACGCCCTCACCGCCGCCTATATCAGCGGCGCCGGCGAATTGCTCGCCACCAGCATCAGCCAATGGACGTCGCAGGACTTCCCGGTGTCACTCGGCGTGCTGCTGTTCACCCTGGTGGCCGGCGGCGTGGTGTGCATCGGCACCCACTCGGTCGACTTGTTCAACCGCATCCTGTTCAGCGCCAAAGTGGTGTTTCTGGTGGTGATGCTCGGCCTGATGTTGCCGAATATCCACCAGACCAATCTGATGACGCTGCCGCTGGAGCAAGGCCTGGCGCTGTCGGCCATTCCGGTTATTTTCACCTCCTTCGGCTTCCACGGCAGCGTGCCGAGCATCGTCAACTACATGGGCGGCAACATTCGCAAACTGCGTTGGGTGTTTATCATCGGCAGCGCGATCCCGCTGATCGCCTATATTTTCTGGCAGCTGGCGACGCTGGGCAGCATCAGCTCCGACACCTTCGTCGGCATTCTGGCGCAGCAGGCCGGGCTGAACGGCCTGTTGCAGGCGGTGCGCGATGCGGTGGCTTCGCCGCACGTTGAACTGGCGGTGCACCTGTTCGCCGATCTGGCGCTGGCGACCTCGTTCCTCGGCGTGGCGCTCGGGCTGTTCGATTTCCTGGCCGACCTGTTCAAACGGCAAGACAACGTGCGTGGCCGCCTGCAAACCGGCGCCATCACCTTCCTGCCGCCGCTGGCCTTTGCGCTGTTCTACCCGCGCGGCTTCGTGCTGGCGTTGGGATTCGCCGCCATCGCCCTGTCGGTGCTGGCGCTGCTGTTGCCTTCACTGCTGGTGTGGAAAACGCGCCAAAAACATCAGGCGCAGTATCGCGTCTGGGGCGGTACGCCGGCGCTGGCGTTGGTGTTTGTCTGCGGGGTGACGGTCATCGCGATTCAACTGGGCATCGCCAGCGGCATGCTGCCGGCGGTGGGGTAACGCATTCGGGGGCCGTTTGGGCCCCCGAATCTGTTCAAGCGGGTGGATTAAGAATAGCGTCAATCTGCGCCGCAGTGAGCGACAGACCGAAAAAGTCCCGATAAAAACTTCTCGTCTCTTCCCGCATGTCAATGTCGGCAAAACGTGCCGGGTACAGCGTTTTCGCCAACCATAAAAACTGCAGCGCCTCTTCGCTGGTCTCGCGACACCACCAGAACATCCCCTTGGGATTGACCACGACCCGATGCCGCAAAACGGCATCGATGCCCTGCCATTGCGCGGACGTGCGTATCTCTTCGGCATCGCGCCTGTTCATCGCCACGATCACCTGCGGATTGGCGGCCACGATCTGCTCCAACGCCACTTCGCCCGCCCCCTCTTTTTTCAGACCAAACCACGTTTCCGCCACGTTGGCGGCGCCGGCCAGATCCATCCAATCCTGGTTAAGCGACGGTCGCCCTGAGGTGGTCAGCGGATTGCCCATGCTGTGATAAACGCGAATGCGCTGCCCTGGCGGTAAATCCTTCAGTCGCTCGGCGACGCGCGCCACATTACGAGAAAAATAGCGCTCGTAAGCCAACGCTTTTTCCTGTGCATCCGGCCCCAGCGCGGCCCCCGTTTTTAACACTCGCGCGCGCAGAGCCGCCATCGAATTGGCTTTAAACGCCAATACGCGCACCCCAGCCCGTTCGAGTAAATCCAATTGCGGCACTTTCATGCTGTCAGGCACAAACAGCAGCCGAGTGCCAAGCGCGATGATTTGTTCCGGATTCAACGCTTGCCCACTATTCACACTCACCACCGGAACGGCGTCAATGCGCGGCAGGCTTTGGCGAAACAGCGGGATCTGTTTCGCGACATTCGAGGTGCCGACGATGTTATCGCCATAACCCAGCATCGCGATGATGGCGTTTTGCGCGGGCCACGGCGAGGCAATGCGCATTTCGCTCGCAGGTGATGCAGCCCACAAATCGCCGTGCAACAACACGCCAACCAACAGTACCCATGCAGACAACGATGCGATCCTCATAGCGCCCTCAGAAGTCAAACGTGACAGATGCGCGCACTTCACGGCCGTTGCCGAGAAAGGCGCTCGACGAACCGCCATTACCATCCGTGCCCGAGGGGAAAATAGAGGCCCAGTAATGTTCGTTAGTGACGTTATTGACCGCCAGCCGCCAGGTCGCAGGCACGGAATGAATGCGGGTGACGTAGCGGGCCCCCAAGTCCAGCGTGGTGTAACTGTCAGCCCAGGCGCTGTTGGTGTCGTTCGCCGCTCGCTTGCCGGTATAGTGCACGTTGGCGCTATAGACCCATTGCGGCATCGACGGCAGGCTGTACTCCACCAGCATATTGGCCTGCACCTTCGGCACACCGACCACGCGTTTGCCGCGCGTGCTGTCGGAAACCGTCTCTTTCAGTTGCGGATCGAGCAGCGTGACGCCGCCAAACAGGCTCAGCCCGTCACCCACGCGCCCGGCGGCCGTCAGCTCAAGGCCATTGTTCACCTGTTCGCCTTGCTCCTTGTACACCCGGTCTTCGGCGTCAACATAAGCGAACGGCCGCTTGAGGCGGAACAGCGCGGCGCCGAGGTTCATCTCCCCGACGTCGGCTTTCAGGCCAATCTCATATTGCCGACTGCGATAGGGCTTGAGCGTCTGCCCTTCGTTCTTCACGCCTTCCCCCAACGGGGCCGTACCGCCTTGCTCCAGCGAGTCGGCATAGCTGACATAGGCCATCAGCATCGGGGTAATTTTGTACATCAACGCCGCATCCGGGCTCAAACCCTGTTGATTGTCCTCTTCGATTTTCTTGCCGTCGGCGCCGTAGTTGCGCGTTTGCAACCAGCTTTCGCTTAAATAGAGCATCGCCGACCACTGTGGATTGAAGGTCAGCGTATCGCCGAACGTCACGCTCTGCTGGCTGTTCTCGCTGGATTTATAGCGTGCGCCGTTCTTGGGGATTTTTCCGTCGCCCGGCTCATGCAGCGCCGACGGATGGTACATATTGTCGATGCCCAAATCGTAGCGCCGGCTGGCCCCCTTGCCGCTGTAGATAGACCAGACGTAGCCCGTCGTGGCGAGCGCCAACTCATGCCCCACCGAACCGGTATCGACATGGCCGTTCAGCGCCAGCGTATTGCTCAACACCCGAAATCGCCCCGAAGCGCTGGAGTCGCTCATCGACCGTTTGATATCGCCGCTGCCGTTTAGCAGAGTGCTGGATACCGAACGCATGGCACGATCCGCCTGTTGCCACCCTATGCCGCCCGTGACTGACCAATCGTCATTGAAGTAATGAACCAGGCGCGTGCTGAGGGTGTCGGTGGTTAAATCGTTGCCCGCCGTCTCGAGCACCAGGTGTTTATTTTGCGGATTAGGGGCGGAGGGCAACGGAACATTCGGCCCATAGCTGAAGCCGCCGGGGTAGCCCTTTTGCAGGAATTCGTAATGGCTGGCGTCCAGCTGCAGCTGCGTGCCCGGCTTGATATTCCAGTCGAACGCCACGGCCAACAGCCGACGGCGCAAGGTACTGTCGTCAACGCTGCCTTCCCCCTCTTCGTTGAGGGCATTGATGCGATAGCCAAACGTATTGTCGTCGTCGAGATGGCCGCCGAGATCGACGTGGCCGCTAAAGGCGCTGCGGCTCTGATACCCGAACGTCACCTCGCGTAACGGTTGCGGCGTCGGGCGTTTAGCCACAAAGTTGAACTGCCCGGCCGGACTCGCAGGGCCATACAACGCGCCGGTCAGGCTGTTGAGCACATCCAGCCGTTCCAGCATTTCAACGGGAAAGGCCGTGGTGGAGACAATGTTCAACCCATCCAGGCGGCTGTTCGCCACTACGCTGCCCTGCATGCCGCGGCTTTGAGGCCGCCCGACGTCCATGCCGCCGCGAGCCTGCATCTGCGTGCTCGGTGAATATTTCAGCAATTCGGCGACGCTTTTCGCCTGCTGATTTTTGATCATCGGTTGGGTCACGGTGGTAGAAGAATAAGGCGTATCGATCCACGCCCTGGTGCCCAGCGGCCCAAGTTCAATCTCCGGCGTTTTAAAACCGGCGCCGGATGCGTTTTCCGTCGCGGGGGATAACGCGCTGCCGGTGACGGTCAACACCTCGTCACGATCGACCTGCGCCGCAGCGGTATAAGGAAAGAGTGAGGCAAACAGCGGCATCAGCGCCGCCAGTGGATTTCGGTAAGTCATGACGTCCATATCGTTATATAAGTATTTATATTACGAATTTTACGGCATGTGCCCCCATATGGCGATGCCGATCGTCGAGTCTTTAAATTATTTAATCTTTTGCCATTCAGAGTCCGGATGGATTTCCCGTTGATGGCACAAATAAAAATCCCCCGGCCAATGACCGAGGGATTCGGAAAACGCGATGGGCCACAGCCCGTCAGCCGACCTTAGAAGCTCAGGCCGACACCGACATAAGGGCCATCGGCCAGCGTATTGTCACGACGTCCGTCTTTGCCTTCCATTTGCATGTAACGGTAGCCCACGTCCACGCTCAGCGGACGGAACTTCCAGCGCAGGCCGCCGCTGGCTTCGTTATAGGCTTTCACGCCGCTGGTGAAGGATTCAGGCGCAAAGTACCCTTCGCCGTGCAGGCTGAAGTAACGGTTAATCTCCCACTCCAGGCCGCCGCCCAGCGCCACCGCCCCGCCGCTCTTCCCGTCTTTCGGGCTGAGGTACAGCGCTTTGGCACCCACGGTCGCCGTCAACGGCCCCAGCGGCACGCCGAAGTTCAGCCCCAGGCTGCCGACGTTGCCGTCGTGGTCGCTGCGCGCCCAGTTGCCGGTCAGGCCCAGGCCTGAAGAGCCGGTGCTCATGCCGACGCCCAGGTTGGTGTAGTGCTGCCCGGCTTCGCCCGACACGCTGATGGCGTTCGCCGCACCGGTCACAAACAGCAATCCTGCCGCGCACGCGACCCAAGTCTTTTTCATCATCTTTCCCTCTGGTTTGTCATCCGTACCGAATGATTGAATCAACGCATAATAATAACGTCACGAGTCTATACCAAAGCGCAATGAGTATTTAAGGGATAAAAGCGAAAAAATTCTTCAATAATCAAATAAATGTAAATATTTGCAAACAAGATTCTATATTCGTCAAGGCGATGCCAACGATAACCGAGACCTATTTGCCGCCGCTCGCCAATAGGGCTACAACTAGTAGTGGCTTTGACCAAGGTCAGGGGAAGAAGCCCCGCCAAAGGACTATGCTGATGAACGCTTAAACCGCCCGAGTCTTTACTTAACTGCACTACGATAAGGAGCAAGTGATGAGCAAGAAAGGACTGACCACCGCAGCCGGCGCCCCGGTTGTCGATAACAATAACGTGATCACCGCAGGCAAACGCGGCCCGATGCTGTTGCAGGACGTGTGGTTCCTGGAAAAACTGGCCCACTTCGACCGTGAGGTTATCCCCGAGCGCCGCATGCACGCCAAAGGATCCGGCGCCTACGGCACCTTTACCGTTACCCACGACATCACCCGCTATACGCGCGCCAAGATCTTCTCCGAGGTCGGCAAACAGACCGACATGTTTATCCGCTTCTCCACCGTCGCCGGTGAGCGCGGCGCCGCCGACGCCGAGCGCGACATTCGCGGCTTCGCCATGAAGTTCTATACCGAAGAAGGCAACTGGGATTTGGTGGGCAACGATACGCCGGTGTTCTATCTGCGCGATCCGCTGAAGTTCCCCGATCTCAACCACGTGGTGAAACGCGATCCGCATACCAACCTGCGCAACCCCGTCTACAAGTGGGACTTCTTCTCCCACCTGCCGGAATCGCTGCACCAGCTGACCATTGACTTCAGCGATCGCGGCATTCCGAAATCCTACCGTCACATGCACGGTTTCGGCAGCCACACCTTCAGCTTTATCAATGCCGCCAACGAACGTTTCTGGGTGAAATTCCACTTCCGCTGCGAGCAAGGCATTGAAAACCTGATGGATGAAGAAGCAGAAGCGATCATCGCCAAGGATCGCGAAAGCTCACAGCGCGATCTGTTCGACGCGATCAAACGCGGCGACTTCCCGCGCTGGAAGCTGCAAATTCAGATCATGCCGGAACACGAAGCCTCGCAGACGCCATATAACCCGTTCGATCTGACCAAGGTGTGGCCGCACGGCGACTATCCGCTGATCGACGTTGGCTATTTCGAGCTGAACCGCAACCCCGACAACTACTTCTCAGAGGTTGAGCAGGTAGCAATGAACCCCGCCAACGTGGTGCCGGGCATCAGTTTCTCTCCGGATAAAATGCTGCAGGGCCGTCTGTTCTCCTATGGCGATGCGCACCGTTATCGCCTGGGCGTCAACCACCACCAGATCCCGGTGAACGGCGCCAAATGCCCGTTCCACAACTACCATCGCGACGGCGCGATGCGCGTGGACGGCAACAGCGGCAACGGCGCCACCTACGAACCGAACAGCTTCGGCCTGTTCCAGGAGCAGCCGGACTTCAGCGAGCCACCGCTGAGCATTGAGGGCGCGGCCGACCACTGGAATCATCGTGAAGACGACGATTACTATAGCCAGCCGCGCGCGCTGTTCAACCTGCTGAGCGCCGAAGAGCACCAGCGCATGTTCACCCGCATCGCCGGCGAACTGTCGCAGGTGCCGGAACACATCCAGCGCCGTCAGGTCGAGCTGTTCACCAAGGTGCACCCGGACTACGGCGCCGGCGTCGCCAAGGCGCTGGGGCTGAAATAACCCCCTGCTGCCATCCGCTCAGCCGCCCTGTCGGGCGGCTTTTTTATGCCTGAGAGAGACGCTGCGCCACCCACTGCTGCAACTGGCGGCGCGAAATCTTGATGCCGCCGTTTTTCAGCTCCTCAGGCAGCGGGAGCAACGCCGCCGGGCGTTGGAAATTGGCCAGCTTATCCTGCGACCAGGCGAGCAACGCCGCCAGCGACAGCGACGGTTCGCCGTCGATCACCGCCACCGGCCGCTGGCCGAACTCGGCGTCCGCCACCGGCACCACAAACGCCTGCGTGATCTGCGGATGCGCCGCCAGCACGCGTTCGATATCCTCCGGCTGCACCCCTTCACCGCCGCTGAAAAACAGGTTGTCCAACCGGCCGAGAATACGCAGTTCCCCCTCGGCCATCGCGCCGCGATCGCGGGTCGCAAACCAGCCCTGTTCATCGGCCAGCGGCTGCAGATGCCCATGACGCCAGTAGCCGAGCGCCAGGCTGTCGGCCCGGATCCAGACTTCTTCGTCCACCAGTTTGATCTCGCGGCCGCCGAGCGGCAGGCCAACGCCCGGCCGCGCATCGGCGCGCTTGGCGCACACCGTGGAAGCCAGTTCGGTCAAGCCGTAGCCGCACCAGCAGCGGATCCCCGCCGCCTCCGCCCGTTCGGTCAGCGCCACCGGGATCATTGCGCCGCCGAGCAGCACCTCTTTCAGCATCGTGCCCGTCAGCGGTTGCGCCAGCAGCCGCCAGAGCTGTGTCGGCACCAGCGAGGCATGCGTGCAGCCCACTAATGCCTCGGCCAGCGGATGCATTTCGCGCACTGCCAGCCGCGCACCCGCCGCCAGCCAGCGCCAGACGATGCCCTGGCCGGAGACGTGAAACAGCGGCAGTGACAGCAGCCAGCAATCCTCGCGCTGAAAATCCATCAACCGCAACACCCCGTCGGCGCTGGCCAGATGGTTGGCGTAGCTGTGTGCGGCCGCTTTAGGCATGCCGCTAGAGCCCGAGGTCAGCGTCAGCGTCGCCAGACGCCGCACATCCCACCTCGGCAGGTTCGGCCAGCGCGGCTCGGTCGAGGGCGGCGTCAATCGAATCACCTCTTCCGGCAGCGCCGGCAACGGATCCGGGCCGAAGGCAAAGGTGATGTCTAATTCGGGTAACAGCTGCGTCAGCAGCGGCGTCGGCAAGGCGGGATTGAGCGGCAACAGACGCGCGCCGCATTGCAGCAGCGCCAGATAGGCCAACAGCAGCGGATAGCTGTTTTTACCGCACAGCGCCACGCCGCAGCCCGGCTCCACGCCCTGGTGCTGAAAATCCGCCGCCAGCTCATCCACCTGGCCTTGCAACGCCAGCCAACTCAGCGGCTGTTCGCCGAGCAACAGGGCCGTCGCCTGCGGCTGAAGGCGCGCCCAGTGTCGCCACGGCCAATCGCTTAACGGCGCCATAGGCACTCCAGCGCCGAAATATCCAGCAGCGGCAATGCGCTGCCCGGCCAAGGCCGCAGCACCTGCGCCTGCATCAGCCCCAGGGTATCCAGCCCCGGCACGGTGTCCGGCGTAAGCCAGCGGGCGATGCGCGCCAGCTGGGTTAACCCCAGGCTGGACTCGATGCTGGAACTGATCACCGCCGTCAGCCCCGCCGCATGCGCCTGCGCCACCAGCGCCCGGCAGCGCGTCAGGCTGCCGACCAGCGTCGGCTTGATCACGATGGCTGCCACGCCCGGCTCGGCCTGCACCACAAAGTCCGCCTCACGCACACTCTCATCCCAGGCTATGGCAATGCCGGTCGCCCGGGCGAAATCGCGCGATTCATCACGAGTTTTGCAGGGCTCTTCCAAAAAGGCGATGCGATCGCGCCACGCCGGGTTGACGTATTTGGCGAAACCGTCGGCTTTGGCGCGGGTCCAGCTGCGGTTGGCATCCAGCCGCAGCCGCAGATCCGGCAGCGCCTCCAGCAGCACGTTGACGATCATGCCGTCGCGCACCGCCTCATACAGCCCCACCTTCACTTTCGCGACTTTCTCGCCCGGCAAGGCGCTCAATATCTCGAACAGCTCGTCCGGATCGCCGGTGCACAGCGGCGCCTTGCGAAAATCCGCCTGCGTCGGCAAACGCTGCTCCAGCTCGGCCTGCGCGCAGCTGAGCCCAAAGGCCACCGAGGGCAGCGTGCTGTCATCCGGTTCGTTGCCCGCCAACCAGGCCTGCAGCCAGTCCAACGCGGCCTGTTCGGCCTGCGCCAACGTTTCCTGGCTGAATTCCGGCAGCGGCGCGATCTCGCCCCAGCCTTCACGCTCGCCCTGACGCAGCTGCACCACCCATCCGTCACGCGTTTTCAACCGCTGATTGCGCAGCACCACGCCCGCCTCCATCGGCAGGCTGTAACGGTAAAGCGCCGCACTGCGGTTTACCCCGCTCATTACGGGTTACGCTTGAATTTGCTGAAGTCCGGCTGACGCTTCTCGTTGAACGCGTTGCGCCCTTCTTGCCCTTCGTCGGTCATGTAGAACAGCATGGTGGCGTTGCCCGCCAGCTCCTGCAAACCGGCCTGGCCGTCGCAGTCGGCGTTCAGCGCCGCCTTCAGGCAGCGCAGCGCCATCGGGCTGTTCTGCAGCATTTCTCGGCACCAGCGCACCGTCTCTTTTTCCAGATCGGCCAGCGGCACCACGGTATTGACCAGGCCCATGTCCAACGCGGCAGCGGCATCGTACTGGCGGCACAGGAACCAGATTTCGCGCGCCTTCTTCTGGCCGACGATGCGCGCCATGTAAGACGCACCCCAGCCGCCGTCGAACGAGCCCACTTTCGGGCCGGTCTGGCCGAAGATGGCGTTATCCGCCGCGATGGTCAGATCGCACATCATGTGCAGCACGTGGCCGCCGCCGATCGAATAACCGGCCACCATCGCCACCACCGGTTTTGGGCAGGTGCGGATCTGGCGCTGGAAGTCCAGCACGTTGAGGTGATGCACGCCGCTGTCGTCGCGATAGCCACCGTAGTCGCCGCGCACTTTCTGATCGCCGCCGGAGCAGAAGGCCTTATCGCCGGCTCCGGTCAGAATAATGACGCCGATGCCGTCGTCGTAACGGGCGTTGGCCAGCGCGTCGATCATCTCTTTAACCGTTTGCGGGCGAAACGCATTGCGCACCTGCGGCCGGTTAATGGTGATTTTGGCGATGCCGTCGGCGGACTTGTGATACAGAATGTCTTCGAAATCGCCGGTGCAATCCTGCCAGGCGATGGCGGCATACAGCTGTTCTTCATTCGGATAAAGCATGTTCGGTTCCTTTAACCAGGGTTAACGAGAAAGGTCTGCAGCTCGGCGACGAAATCCTGCGGATTGGCCAGATGCGCGTTGTGCCCGGCCTGCGGCACGATGCGCAACGGCAACCCGGCGTCGCGCGCCAGCCGTTGAAATTTGGGGTCGTTCTCACCGCACAGCACCTGCAGCGGCACGCTCAGTTGGCGCAGCTGCGGCGCCAGATAGGGCTGCCGCCCGAGCGACGTGGCTTCGAGCATGTCGGCGATCGCCGGGCCGCTGTTGACCGAGCGTGCGGCGATCAGCGCCTGGCGGTGCACGTGGCTAAGCTCTTTGAACACCGGCTGCTGATACCAGTCCGCCAGGACCTCGGCGATCGGCTCACTGCGAAAACGCGCCGCCCACAGCGCATCCTGTTCGCAGCGCCGGCGGCGCTGCTCTTCGTCCTCCAGCCCCGGGTTGCCGCCCTCGACGATCACCCCCTGCAGGCCGGCATGGCGGCCGTGGCAGGCGTGATACATGGCGATGCGCCCGCCGAGCGAGTAGCCCACCAGCCAATAGCGTTCGATATTGCGCAGCTGCAGCGTGGCGGCAATCTGCGCGCTGATGTCGTCGAAGCCGTGGCAGCTCACCGCCACGGAATCGCCGTGGCCGGGCAGATCGATGGCCAGCGACGGCCATTCCGGGCAGCGTGCGGCGATCACCCGCCATTCATTGTTGTTGCCGAGCAGGCCATGCAGCCACACCAGCCACGGGCGGCCCGCTTCGCCCTGTTGCAAAATTCGCGTCGCCAGCATCATTGCACCGCCATCTGTTGCACCAGGTATTGCAGGCTTTCGGCCCCCGCGCTCGGCGGCACCTGCAGTTCGATAAGCGTGGCACCGCTGCGCCGCCAGCCTTGTTCAACCGCCTGTTGCAGCTGGCTCCAGTTCTCCGGCCGCGCGTAACCCAGCTGGAACATCGCCGCCGCGTGGCTGAACTCTACGTTCTGCGGCATGCAGTAAAAGCGCTGACGATCCTCTTCCGGCGTCGGCAGCAGCGAGAAAATTTGGCCGCCGTTGTTGTTGACGACGATCAACACCGTCGGCGCCGAGCTCTGGCGCAGCAGCGCCAGCGCATTGAGGTCATACAGAGCGGAAAGATCGCCCACCACCGCCAACGTCGGCCTGGCGGTAGCGCGCTGCACGCCGGCGGCGGTGGAGACCAGGCCGTCGATACCGCTGGCGCCGCGGTTGCTGAATACCGGGTAGGCGACGGGCAATGGCGTTAACGCGTCAATCAGTCGCACCACCAGGCTGTTGCCGAGAAACAGCTGGCCGTTCTCCGGCAGCAGTTCCGGCAGGCGATGCGCCAGCTGCGCTTCGCCAAAGTTATCGTGCAGATGCGTGGATGCCGCCGTCAGCGCCTTATCCGCCAGCGCGGCCAGCCCGGCGGCCCACGGCGCGCGCGGCTGTGCCGGGTGCTGCGCCAACCACTGCGCCACGCCGGCGCGCAGGCGCCGCCCCCGGTGCTGGGCCGGATCGAGCCGCCCCGGCAGCTCGTCGATGACCCAATACTCTTCCGGCCGGCACTGCGCCTGCCACTGCAGCAGGCGTTTGCCGGTCAGGCAGCCGCCGAACTGCACCACCAGTTGCGCATCTTGCAGTACGCGCTGCGCCTGCGGGTGAGCGAGCCACAAATCGGCGCAGGGCAGCGGTTGCCCGGTCTGCGACAGCACGTCGCCGATCAGCGGCCAGCCCAGCGTTGCGGCCCATTCGGCCACCTGAGCGCCCTCTTGCGCGCTCATGCGCCCGGCCAGCACCACGCCGCGTTTCTGCCGCCAGAAGAACCAGTCCGGCTGCGGCAATGGCGCCGCATGCGTCTCGCTTTCCTGCAACCACGGGCGATCGCTCTGCCACCAGTCGCCCAGCGCGGCGGACCAATCGGCATAGTGACGTTCGTCGCCGCCGTACAGCGGCTCGGCGAACGGGCAGTTGATGTGCAAAGCGCCGTGCTGCAGGCGCGCCATCGCGCTGTCGACGCTGGAGGCCAGCCACGCGGCCGGAATATCCGGCGTAGGACGCGGCAGATCGATCGCCAGCGTCGGGTGGCTGCTGTAGAGGCCGCTTTGACGGATCGCCTGATTGGCGCCGCAGTCGATCAACTCCGGCGGCCGATCGGCGGTGAGAAACACCAGCCGCTCACCGGTCAGGCCAGCTTCGATCAACGCGGGATAAAGGTTGGCCGCCGCGGTGCCGGACGTGACGATCACCGCCACCGGCTCACGCGCCGCCTTCGCCAGCCCAAGCGCCAGATGGCCGAGCCCGCGCTCATCAAAATGGGTATGACAGATAAACGATCGGTTGGCCGCAGCGGCCAGCGTCAGCGGCGTGGAGCGCGATCCCGGAGCGATACAAACATGCCGTACCCCATGGCGGGCCAGCGCCTCGAGCAGCACAGCCGCCCACCGGCGATTAAAAACACTTGTCGACATAGTTCGCTCACAAGTCAGTTAGCAGAGATCGTCTCCGGCGCAGCCGACGGACGCCGCGCCTGTAGTTACGCTCTGTATTATATGAGGTGTTATTTTCACGGCTTTTGCGCCAGCGCAAGAACGCCGTATATCCCTGGGTGTTTACACCAGATAATTATTTGATTTAGAACAAAAAATAAACAATAAAAACACAAATACTTTACACTTGCGGCGACGCTGGCTCAATCCGTCCATACAAAAACAAGGGAAATAGAGGCGCTCCGACGACGGCTAGCGGGAAGTATAGGCGGGATAAGGGAAAGCCAGCGGGGAAACAGCGAGATGAACAACACAGTCTGCAGAAAAGCACGAGGCGGCCTGCGCCGCCCCGATGCCGTCATTTATTTACGGGCCAGCAGCAGCCCCAGCACCAGCCCAACGGTGGCGCCGATACCTACGCTGTGCCAGGGTTTATCCCGCACGTAGTCGTCGGTGCGATGTACCGCTTCTTTGGCGCGCGCGTAGTAGGATTCACCGGTGTTCGCCCAGCGCGCCTTGACCTCACTCAGCGCCTGCTCGGCGTGCGACTTGATGTCGACGTAAGCCTGATCCGCGCGATCGCCGGTGTATTGCAGCACTTCTTCCAGCGTCTCGGTCAGCATTCTCAGATCGTCATCCAGCGTAGTTTGCTCAGCATCCGTATGTCTTGCCATCGTGAGATCTCCGTGGTTGAAAAATTAAGCGTTCCTACACTATAGACAAGGATCGCCGCCTGCGGCCATCGGACTTTTACCCTAAAACACCAATTGCACCTTGGCGGCCTGGCGCTTATCGCCGGCAAACTCCAGCGCCTGCGCCAGCTGCCCGCTGGCGAACTCCGCCGACAGCAACGGCAGCGGATCGACCACGCCGTCGGCCAGCCACGCCACCGCCAGCGCAAACTCCGCCACGAAGCGGAAGGATCCGAGCAGGTTCAACTCCTTGGCGATCAACAACATCAGCGGGAAATCGGGGAAGCTGCCGCCCATGCCCACCTGCACCACGGTGCCTTTGGCGCGGGTGATCTCCAGACAGCGCTGCAGCGACTGCGGATGCCCCGCCACTTCGAAGGCGACGTCGAAATACCCCTTGTCCTGCTGATAATCGCTAACATCGTCGTCCGCGGCATGCAGGCACCGATCGGCCCCCATTTGCCTGGCGATCGCCAGGCAGCGCGGGCTGAGATCGGCACAGACAATCTCGGCGGCGCCCAGCGCTTTCAGCGCCGCCACCAACAGGCAGCCGATCGGGCCGACGCCGGACACGAAGACCTTTTTTCCCGTCACGTCGCCGGGCTGCTTCGCTGCGTGGATCGCCACCGCCAGCGGTTCGGCGAACACCATCACCCTGTCGTCGCGATCGGCACCGTAAGGGACACACTGCGCGCTATCCACCACTTTGTATTGGGTAAAAGCGCCGTCAACGTGCGGAAAATACATCGCGCTGCCGAAAAAACGCATCTCGACGCATTGATTGCTTTGCTGCGCCAGACAGTATTTGCACTGCCCGCAGGGTTTGCTGGGATTGAGCGCCACCTTCTGCCCGACCGGCAGCCGCGGTGAATCGCTGGCGACCACCTCGCCGATCACCTCATGGCCCAACACCATCGGCTGACGCACCTGAAAATTGCCGACCTTGCCTTCCTGGAAGTAATGCAGATCGGAACCACAGATGCCGCCGCGGCTGATTTTCACCAGCGTTCCCTGCCCCCGGTAATCCACTTCTTGCGCGATCACCGCCACGTCTCGTTTGCCATTGACCACACAGGACTGAGTTTGAATTTTCATCTCAAGACTCCACGAAAAAAGGTTACACCGCCGCCGACATGCCGCCATCGACAAACAGCAGCTGCCCGTTGACGAAGGCGGAGGCGTCGGCGGCCAGGAACACCGCCGCGCCGATCAGCTCCTGCGGATCGCCCCAGCGCGCGGCGGGTGTGCGTTGGGTCAGCCAGGCGGTGAAGGCCGGATCGTCGGCCAGCGCCTGCGTCATCTCGGTTTTGAAATAGCCTGGGGCAATGCCGTTGACCTGAATGTTGTAGCGTGCCAGCTCCACGCACATGCCGCGCGTCAGCATTTTCACCGCCCCCTTGGACGCCGCATAAGGGGTGATGGTGTCCCGCCCCAGCTCGCTTTGCATCGAGCCGATGTTGACTATCTTGCCGCGCCGGCGCGGCACCATGTAACGCGCCACGGTTTGCGACACAATGAAGACCGCCTTCTGGTTGACGGCGATGATGTCGTCCCAGTCTTGCTCCGGAAACTCGGTGAACGGGTGGCGGCGCTGGATGCCGGCGTTGTTGATCAAGACGTCAATCGCGCCGATATCCGCTTCGATACGGCCGATGGCGGCCTGCACCGCCTGGGAATCGGTGACGTCGAACGCCGCCGCATCGGCACGCAGGCCCTCTTCGCGCAGGCGCTCGGCGGCGTGCCGGGCATGTTCTTCGGTGGTGGCGTTGACCAGAATATGTGCGCCTTGCTGCGCCAGGCCGCGTGCCAGCAGAAAACCGATGCCGCGCGATGCGCCGGTGATCAAGACGATTTTGTTATCCAGTGAAAACAGATTGTTCATGGTGATTCCCGGCCATCAGGCCTCCAATCGGACAGGCCTCTATCTCAGCCGATTGTTACCGGTAAAAACGTGATGGAAATCACTGAAAATCATGTTACGAAACCCTGTTACCCTTAACGTGATCTCACGCAGGCAGCACGCGGGTAAAAATCAGCTATCCAATTGAAAAATGGCTATTTTCAATAGAGGCGCATTCATTGTTATCGCCAAATCGATTTGTTAACATACCGCTATCCGCCCTTGCCGCGCCGCCCGTGAAGGCCACCGAATGAAACACCCCCGCGTTACGCTACAGGACATCGCACAATTGGCCGGCGTGACCAAAATGACCGTCAGCCGCTTCCTTCGCACGCCGGAAAAAGTGGCGGCCGACACCGCCGAACGCATTGCGCAGGTCATGCGGGAGCTGAACGTCACCGGCGCCGATGCCGCACAGGCCGGCAGAAAACCGCGTCTCGGCGTGCTGGTCCCCTCCTTCAACAACCAGATCTTCGCCGATCTGCTGGCCGGCATCGAATCCGTTACCCAAGCGCGGGGTTACCAAACGCTGGTGATGAACTACGATTACAGCCCGCAACGGGAAGAAGAGCAGATCGCGCAGCTGTTGAGCTACCCGATCGCCGGGCTGATCCTCACCGATTCTGCGCATACCTTGCGCGCAGAGACCTACCTCGGCGCCGCCAAAATCCCCCTCGCGCAGGTGATGGATCTCGACGCGCCGCCGGGGCGGATTGCGGTGGGGTTCGATAATGAACAGGCGGGGTATGACATGACCGAAGCGCTGCTCGCCAGCGGCAAACGGCATATCGTTTACTTTGGCGCCATGTCGGACGCCCGCGACAATAAACGCTATCGGGGGTACTGCCGCGCCATGGCGGCTCAGGGGCAAATGCCGCGTCAGATCGCGCCGCATCGGGTCTCTTCGGTGTCGATCGGCGCCGACATGCTGGCGATGGCGCGCGAGCGCTATCCGCAGCTCGACGGAATCCTGTGCACCAACGACGATCTGGCGGTGGGCGTGTTGCAGGCCTGCCTGCGTCTTGGCGTGCGCGTGCCGCAGGAGGTTGCGTTATCGGGATTTCACGGCCTGGATATTGGCCAGGCGACCACGCCGAGCATCGCCAGCGTGATCACGCCGCGCTTTGACATGGGGAAAACCGCCGCCGAAATGCTGCTGTTGCGGATCGCGGGCGAACCTTGCGCCGAGCGCCACGATCTGCATTACCGCCTCTCACTCGGCGGCACCGTTTGAGCCGGCATTCGGGCCCATCGGCGGCGTAGCGCGGGCTTTTTCGCTGCGCGCCGCCCACCACAGACCGCTGTTTTTCATCGCATAGCCGAACAGCAGGCCCACCAGCAGGGAAAGCGTCACCAGCGGCCAATCGCCGCCGCCGGCGAAGGTCGCGCAGGCGCCGATAAAGGTGCCGGGCACAAACCCCAGCCATTGCTGTTTGGCCTGAATGCACATCAGGAATGCCACGACGCCGGTCAGCAGATACCCCAGCAAATTCCACTGCGGCGCCAGTTCGCTGCCGTGGATGATCGCCATTGCCCAGAAGACACCGCTGCAGCAGGTCAACGCGCCGATCACCAGCCCTTTCAACCCACCCTGCGGGCAGGCGAAATACGCCGTGCAGCCGAGAAAACCGGCCCAACCGATCAGCCCCAGGCTGACGGCAACCCAGCCCCACACGCCGGAGAGGATCCCGGTAGTAACGGCAATGGCGAAAAGAACGTTCATAAAGTGACCCGCGGCAAAAAGAAAGCGCGCAGTTTACCCGAAAGCCGGTCATTTCATGTGATTAAAATCACAATATAAATGCAATTAAAGAATAATTAATTAAATAAAAGAGACTTCAATCACAAAACTATTAACGTGGGAACCCAGCACGTACCGTCATCCATGCCAACAACAGGCATACCGTGGTGCTGCTCAGGAACAGCAGATGGGTTGCCTGCTGTAGATCGACACGGTCAACCACGATCCCCAGCAAGATAGGCACCCAGTTGGCGATATAAGCGATAACGTAAAACAGCGAAAGCAAACGTGCATGGCTGGCCGGCGGCGAAATCAGGTTTACCAGGGTCGCGCTGCCAACGAAAATGGCGCCGTAAGCATAGCCGGCCACCACCAGCCCCGCAGCCGCCAGCCACAGTGAATGCCACTGGATCGCCACGGCGAATACCACCGCCGCCAGCACCTGCGCCAGGCAACCGAACAACAGCGAATGGCGGGCGTTAAGGCGGCGGCTCAGGATCTGGCTGATACCGGCGATCAACAGATAAACCGCAATCGCATAGCCAAAGACGCCTCGAGCGTGCAGGCCTAACAGCGTTTCCGCCACGCTGGGGCCGATAGCCAAAATGCTGGCGGCCAGGGCCCAACAGATAAACAGCGCCCCGGCACAGACATAGAATTTACCGCCGGTGGCGCGCAGGCCATCGAGCAGCGAGCTTTTTTCTGTCGCAGCCGGCGCAGCATGGGTCGGCGCCGTAACCACGCCACGCGGCCACGAGAACATCACGCCCAACGCAGCCACGGCGGCAATGACCATGATGAAAACGAACGGCAGCGTCGTGGGATGAAAACCGGTCTGCAAAGCGATGCCGCTGAAGATCGGGCCCAGCGCCAATCCTGTGGTAAAGGACAACGTGGCGATCAGCGCGGCGTTTTTACCGCCGTCTCGTGACCCAAAACGCACCAACGCGATGTTTGCCGCACCGGTCAATGCCCCGGTGCCCACCCCGGCTAACAGTCGCGCCATGAGCATCATGGCAAAGGTATCAGCCCGCGCGAACAGCAGCGCACCGCTCAACACCACCAGCAATGCCGGCACGATCATGCTGCGCAAATCCTTCACTTTGCCGGCCAGATTGCCGACGCCGAACAAAGCGATCAGCACGCCGGCGGCGTAAGCGCCGTAAACAACGGTCAGGCTGACGGAGCTCAGCGCAAGCTGCTGCTGATACAGCGGATACAGCGGCGTCGGCGCACTGCTGTTCAGCAATGCCGACATCAGTGCCAATGCCAGGAACAATAGAATACCCATGCGCGATGCCTGCGCGTTTTTCGGCACCGTGTCCTGGATGGCGGTATTTTCTGACATGCTTTAACTCCCAAAGTCGGCAGGTGGCGGCCTGCCATCGACGTTTTTCCTCACCCGACGAGCCGGGAACGGCGCTTATCATAGCGTTACGGCGACGGGCGAAGTATCGTCAAGAATGAATCACCCTGATGCATTCTTGCATCACCGGAGAAATAACCGCCGATGTGCAGGCCGTTAACCGTCTTTGTCTCCCCCCGGGCGGAACAACACTTTATGATAGAAACCGTTATCGTTCGCCCGCACCGGCCCGTGCCCCACGGCGCCGACAAATCTGCAGAGAGGAAATGGCATGATGAATTGGGACGACGCGCGCTTCTTTTTGGCCGTTGCGCGCTGCGGCACGCTACGCAAAGCCGCCAGCCAGCTGCATGTCGATCAGGCGACCGTCGGTCGACGGCTGTCCGCTTTCGAAGATGCGCTCGGCTCCAAGCTGTTTATCCGCACGCCGAAATCCTTCGCCCTCAGCCCGCTGGGGGAGGAAATGCTGGCGGACGTGATGAAGATGGAAAATGCGGTGCAGGCGATCAACCGTAAAGCCGCCAGCGGTGACGAAAGCCTGTGCGGCAACGTGCGCATCGCCACCACCGACACCCTGGCCGAAGCCTTCGTGATACCGGCACTGCAAGATCTGCGGGAACGCTATCCGGCCATCACCGTCACGCTGCTGACGGCGGTCAACATCGCCGATATTTCTTACCACGGCGCAGATCTGGCGATCCGCGGCGCCCGCCCCGATGACGATGAGCTGATCATCAAACGGTTAGCCACCATCGAAATGGGCCTGTATGCCACCCAGCACTATTTGGCGCGGCGCGGCATGCCGGTCAGGGGCGAGCAGCTGCGCGGCCACGATCTGCTGATGTTCCCGCGCGAGCTGGTGCCGCGCCACTGGAACAATTTCTGCGGCGAGGCCCTGCACGAGCCCAACGTCGTGCTGCAATGCAATTCACAGCTGCTGCTGCGCTCCGCCACCCGCAACGGGCTGGGCATCGGCCTGCTCTCCGCGTTTTTGGCGGACAAAGACCCGGAGCTGGTGCGCCTGCTCCCGGAGAACAAAGACTGGGTGGATATCTGGCTGGTGCTGCATCCCGATTTGCAACGCGCCGCCCGCGTGCGCGCGGTGGTACAAGCGCTGGAAACGTCGTTTAGCGCCCATTACGGTTGAGTGCCGACACGTGGAGAAACATCGCTGATGTCTCACGTATCCTTCTTCGTCCAAGATTGAAATAATAAGATATAAAGCTTATTATCTAATCACTGCACAGGACGTGCATTCGGCCCGAGGGAACAATGGCAAAGATCAGCTGGTCACGTAAAGCACTGAAACAATTGATGACACTGCCTTCTCAGAACCGGTTGGCCATTGCGCACAAGGTTGAACTCTTGGGCACTTTCCCGACCGTCAGACTGGACATTAAAAAGCTGCACGGTACCGATAACCAGTACCGTCTACGCGCAGGGAACTACCGCATTATTTTTGAGATCGTCGATGATGAACCTGTCGTGTGCCTGATTCAGCAGGTAAAACGCAGAACATCGACAACTTATTGAAAGTCAGAGGTATGCCGAATGGCGAAGTTACAGTATATCCATGATGACTCCGGCCAGCCGCTCTATGTGGTATTGCCGCTCGATGAGTATAAAAGGCTTGTGAGACAGCAAGAGGACTACGAGCCTCTTCCCTACCATGCCGATAAGCATGATGATGAAACCGTCCCCCATGAAGTCGTTTCCATCATGCTGGATCAAGACGTCAGCTTGATTGCCGCTTGGCGAATTTTCCGTGGCCTCTCGCAATACGATGTAGCGGAAAAATTGGGCACGACACAATCCGCCGTTTCCCAATGGGAAGCCCCTCACTCAAAACCACAAAAGAAAACCCGGGAAAAGCTGGCTGTCCTCTATCGCTGCCAACCGGCACAAATGACGTTGTAATAGCTTCTTTCCCCTGCACATAAAAAAAGGTCGCCGAAGCGACCTTTTTACCGTCTGAAGCGTTATCAGAACGTCGGCTGAGCCATCTGCACCAGCGAAATCAGCGGCTGCGGATAGACGCCCAACAGCAGCACCAGCGCGGCTGAGATCAGCACCACGACGCCACCGGCGGTCAACGCCCAGTTGTTCGGGGTATCGCGCTGCAGCGATTCCGGCGCGCTGAGGAACAGGCTGACGGTCACGCGCAGGTAGTAGTACAGGCCGATGGCGCTGCCTACCACGACTGCGCCGGTCAGCCACCACAGGTGTGCGCTGACGCCCATCGCGATCACGAAGAACTTACCGATAAAGCCCAGCGTCATCGGGATACCGGCTAGGGACAGCATCATCACCGTCATCACCGCAGACAAGATTGGCTTGTGCCAGAACAGACCACGGTAAGAGAACAGCGAATCCGCATCCGGGCCGCGGTACGGGCTGGACATCAGGCTGACCACGCCGAAGGCGCCCAGGCTGCTGAACAGGTAACCGGCCAGGTAAACGCCGGCGGTTTCCAGCGACAGCTGATGGGTTTGCACCGCAATCAGCGCCACCAGCAGGTAGCCCAGGTGAGCGATCGACGAGTAGCCCAGCAGACGCTTGATGTTGGTCTGGCTGATGGCCATCAGGTTACCGAACAAGATAGAGCAGAACGCGATGATCGACAGCACCATGCGCAGCGCTTCGTTGTCGGCGGCCGGGGCATACAGGAACAGACGCATCACGACCGCGAAGATCGCGATCTTGCTGGCGGTCGCCAGGAAGGTCGAGACCGGCGCAGGCGCGCCCTGATACACGTCCGGCGTCCACAGTTGGAACGGCACCAGCGACAGCTTGAAGCCCAGACCGACGATCATCATGCCCATACCGGCCAGGATCAGCGGCTGGTGCATCATGTTTTCCTGCAGGCTCTTGCCGAGGCCGGCCAGCGACAGATCGCCGGACTCGGCATACAGCAGCGCCATGCCGAACAGCAGGAACGACGACGCGGCGGCGGACAGCAGCATGTACTTGATGGCGGCTTCCAGCGGGCGCTTCTGGCGGTAGGCGTAGCCCACCAGGCCGAACAGCGGCAGCGAGATCAGCTCGATACCGATGAACAGCGAAGCCAGATGGTTGGCGCTCGCCAGCAGGATGCCCCCCATGGCGGCGATCAGCACCAGCAGGTAGAACTCTTCGCGGTTATCCGGATAGCCGACCAGCCACGGATACGCGAAGGTGCAGGTCGCCAGACTCGCCAGCAGCACCAGCCCGGTGTAGAACATCGAGTAACCGTCAACCCGCAGCAGCGGGGTGACGTCCATTGGGCCTGCCTGGCCGACAAAGTACAGCGAAAGCAGCGCCAGGTTGAGACCGATCACGGTCAGGGTGGCGTTGATAAAGTGGTCGCGTCGCCACGCAATGCCTAGCATCACAACCACCACCGTCAATCCGACGATCAACAGCGGCAGCAGTGCGATCAGTTGTTGAGGAGTTATTGTCATGGCGAATTACGGCCTTGTTGTTGAAATTGCTGAAACTGACGAACCAAACCAGTGTTGCACGTTGCTCATCGCCGCGTTGGAAGTATCCAGAATCGGCTGCGGGTAAACCCCCAGCAGAACCAGCAACACCACCAGCAGCAGAATGATGAACAGCTCGCGCGCGGTCATGCCCTGCAGCGGCTGGTCGGATTTAGGCGCACCGTAATAAGCGCGCTGCATCATGATCAGCGAGTAAACCGAAGCGAACACCAGACCGAAGGTAGAAATCACGGTGATCACCGGCACCACCTGGTAGCTGCCGAACAGAATCATGAATTCGCCGACGAAGTTACCGGTACCCGGCATCCCCAGCGTAGCCACGGCGAAGAACAGCGACAGCGCAGGGATGAACTTGATACGCCCCCACAGGCCGCCCATCTGACGCATGTCGCGGGTATGCAGACGCTCATACAGCTGGCCGCAGATGATAAACATACCGGCGGCGGACAGACCGTGCGCGATCATCTGGATCACCGCGCCCTGGTAAGCCAGCTGGCTGCCAGTGTAGATGGCGATCAGCACGAAGCCCATGTGCGAAACCGAGGTGTAGGCAATAAGACGCTTGATGTCGGTCTGCGCGAACGCCATCCAGGCGCCGTAGAAGATGCCGATCACGCCCAGCCACATGGCGATTGGCGCAAACTCGTGCGAAGCCTCAGGGAACAGCGGCAGGCTGAAACGCAGCAGGCCGTAGGCCGCCGTTTTCAGCAAGATGCCCGCCAGGTCGACGGAACCTGCGGTCGGTGCCTGGCTGTGCGCGTCCGGCAACCAGCCGTGCAGCGGCACCACCGGCATTTTCACCGCGAAGGCGATGAAGAAGCCCAGCATCAACAGATATTGCACGTTGTGGGACATCGGCGTTTGCAGCAGGTCTTCGTAATCGAAGGTCCACACGCCGGTCGCGTTGTAGTGCACGAACACCAGGCCCAGGATCGCAATCAGCATCACCAGACCGCTGGCCTGGGTGTAGATGAAGAACTTGGTCGCTGCGGTGATACGGGTTTTACCGTCCGACGCCTTGTGGCCCCACAGCGCGATCAGGAAGTACATCGGCACCAACATCATTTCCCAGAAGAAGAAGAACAGGAACATGTCGATGGCGAGGAACACGCCGATAACGCCGCCCAGGATCCACAGCAGGTTGAGGTGGAAGAAGCCCTGATACTTCTGGATTTCACGCCAGGAACAGAGGATCGCCAGCACGCCCAGCAGACCGGTCAACACCACCATCAGCAGCGACAGGCCGTCCAGCGCCAGGTGGATGGAGATGCCGAAGCGCGGGATCCACGGCAGCAGGAATTCGCTCTGCCACTGCGGAATGCCTTTCGGCGTGGTCAAGGTATAGCCGCCCTGCATCCACAGCTGCAGAGAGAGCGCCAACGTCAGCCCCATTGCGATCAGCGCTATCCAGCGCGGCACCTTAGTACCGAAGCGCTCAAGCTGCCAGCACAGCAGACCGCCGATAAAGGGGATAAGAATTAGCCAAGGTAATAGCATGGCGTTTTGTGTCCCTTATACGAATAATTTCAAACTTTGTACGTAGCGCCTGCCCGGCGCTACGCCCGAAAAATGCGTCTGTTTAAATTATTCAATTAAACCAAAATCAACAGAGCCAATACGACCACTGCACCCACACCCATAGACGCTATATACCAACGCACCTGACCGTTCTCGCTCACCGTCAGACCGCGGTTCCCCCAGCGGGAGAAGACGGCCGGCAGGTTCATCAGCGAGTTCAGCGGATCGCGCTGCAGCAGCTTCGCAATGCCCAGGTACGGCTTGACGAACACTTTGTCATACAGCCAGTCGAAGCCCCAGGCATGGAACCACCAGGTCGAGAAGAAACGCCCCGGCGCGCTGTTGGCGATGCTGTTGACCAGGCTACGTTTGCCCAGCCACAGCGCGGCCGCCAGCAGAATGCCGACGATAGCTACCACGCCGGAGGTGATTTCAAGCGTCAGCACGCTGCCGTGCGCCAGCTCGGTCGTATCCGGCAGCACGCCCTGCAACGGCGGCACGATCATCGCGCCGACGAAGGTGGACAGCACCAGCAGAACCAGCAGCGGCAGATGGTGAGTGATGCCTTTACCGGCATGCGCTTTGATTTTCTCTTCGCCATGGAACACGATGAAAATCATACGGAAGGTGTACAGCGAGGTCATGAACGCGCCGACCAGGCCGGCCACCATCAGGTTGATGTGGCCGTTGGCCATCGCGCCCGCCAGGATCTCGTCCTTACTGAAGAAGCCGGCCGTGACCAGCGGCAACGCAGACAGCGCCGCGCCACCCACCAGGAAGCAGACGTACACCAGCGGGATGCTCTTGCGCAGGCCGCCCATCTTGAAGATGTTTTGCTCGTGGTGGCAAGCCAGGATCACCGAACCGGACGACAGGAACAGCAGCGCCTTGAAGAACGCGTGGGTCATCAGGTGGAAGATCGCCGCGTCCCATGCCTGCACGCCCAGCGCCAGGAACATGTAACCGATCTGGCTCATGGTGGAGTAAGCGAGCACGCGCTTGATGTCGGTCTGCACCAGTGCGGCGAAGCCGGCCAGCAGCAGAGTGACCGCACCGACGATGCCCACCAGGTGCAGCACTTCCGGCGCCATCAGGAACAGGCCGTGCGTACGGGCGATCAGATAGACGCCCGCGGTCACCATGGTCGCCGCGTGGATCAGTGCGGAAACCGGGGTTGGGCCCGCCATCGCGTCCGCCAACCAGGTTTGCAACGGCAGCTGCGCCGATTTACCGACCGCGCCGCCCAGCAGCATCAGGGTCGCCCAAGTGATGGCCGTATCGCCCACCGCCAGTTTCTGCGGTGCCAGGATCATCAGCTCGCGGATATTCAGCGTGCCCAGCTCGTTGTAGAGGATGAACAGCGCGAACGCCAGGAACACGTCACCCACGCGGGTCACGATGAAGGCTTTCATCGCCGCCGCGCCGTTGGCCGGATCTTTGTAGTAGAAACCGATCAACAGGTAGCTGCACAGGCCCACGCCTTCCCAACCCAGATACATCAGCAGCAGGTTGTCCGCCAGCACCAAGACCACCATGCTGGCGATAAACAGGTTGGTGTAAGCGAAGAAGCGCGAGTAGCCCTCTTCACCGCGCATGTACCAGGAGGCGAACATGTGGATGAAGAAGCCGACGCCGGTGACCACCGACAGCATGGTCAGCGACAGGCCGTCCAGCACCAGGGTCACGCCGATATTGAAGTTGCCGACGGCCATCCAGGTCCACAGGCTTTGCTCGAACAGCTGCACGCCGGCGGCTTTCTGGGCGAAGAAATCCATCGCCACATACACCGTGACCAGCGCAGCCAGGCCGATAGAGCCCACGCCGACGGTAGCCGCCGTGTTCTCAGACCAACGACCGCGGGAAAATGCCAGCAGCAGGAACCCGATCAGCGGTAGCAGAATTGTTAAATATAATAGGTTCATCCGCGCATCTCACTGACAGTATCAATATTCAGGGTATGACGACGACGGTAGAGCTGCAGCAGCAGCGCCAGGCCGATACTGGCCTCGGCTGCCGCCAGGCTGATCGCCAGGATGTACATCACCTGACCGTCCGCCTGGCCCCAGTAGCTTCCCGCCACGATAAACGCCAACGCCGCAGCGTTGATCATCACTTCCAGGCTGATCAGCATAAACAGCAGGTTGCGGCGCACCAGCAGCCCGGTCAGCCCGAGCACAAACAGGATAGCCGCCAGGATCAGGCCGTGTTGAAGAGGGATCATGCTTGCTCCTCCGATTTTCTTCTCGCCATTTCGCCACTCGCCGGCGCGTTGCTCAGCACCTCGCCAGGCTTGTGCTCGCGGCCGATATGGAAGGCGACAACCAGACCCGCCAACAGCAGCATTGAGGCCAGCTCAACCGCCAATACGTAAGGCCCGAACAGGCTGATGCCCACCGCCTTCGCGTCGACCATCTCGCCGCTGATACCCTGGTCGGATACGCTGCGGATCGCGACGATCAATACCACCAGCAGCGCCAGCGACAACAGGCCAGGCCCGATCCACACCGTTGGCTTCATCCAGTCGCGCTCTTGCTGCTGCACGTTGCCGAGGTTCAGCATCATCACCACGAACACGAACAGCACCATGATGGCGCCCGCATAGACGATGATTTCCAACGCGGCGGCAAAGTAGGCGCCGAGCGAGAAGAAGACTGCCGAGATCGCCAATAACGAGACGATCAGATACAGCAGCGCATGTACAGGGTTGGTATGGGTGATCACGCGAATCGTCGCGGCCACCGCAATCAAACCTGCCAGGTAAAATGCAATTTCCATGCTTGCTGGCTCCTTAGGGCAACAGACCTTTGACGTCGATCGGTTTGGCTTCGTTTTCGGCTTCGCCTTTGGCTTTGCCGTCAATCGCCATACCGGCCATCCGGTAGAAGTTATATTCCGGATATTTACCCGGCCCCGAGATCAACAGATCTTCTTTTTCGTATACCAGATCCTGACGCTTGTACTCACCCAGTTCGAAATCCGGCGTCAGCTGGATAGCGGTAGTCGGGCAAGCCTCTTCGCACAGGCCACAGAAAATGCAGCGCGAGAAGTTGATGCGGAAGAACTCCGGATACCAACGGCCGTCTTTCTGCTCCGCTTTTTGCAGCGAGATACAGCCGACCGGGCAGGCCACCGCACACAGGTTACAGGCGACGCAGCGCTCTTCGCCGTCCGGATCGCGCGTCAGCACGATGCGGCCACGGTAGCGCGGCGGCAGGTAAACCGGTTCTTCCGGATACATCTGGGTTTCGCGCTTGGCGAAGGCATGCATGCCAATCATCCAAATGCTGCGCACCTGGGTGCCGAAACCAACCACTAACTCTTTCAATGTCATGGTTTATTCACCCCTTATTGAGCGTTGTACAAAATGACCGCGGCGGTTGCCAGCAGGTTCAGCAGCGTCAGCGGCAGGCACACTTTCCAGCCGAAGGACATCACCTGGTCATAACGCGGACGCGGCAGCGCGGCACGGATCAGGATGAACATCATCATGAAGAAGGCCGTTTTCAACGCGAACCAGATGAATGGCGGCAGGAACGGACCCTGCCAGCCGCCGAAGAACAACGTCACAATCAGGGCGGACACGGTGACGATACCGATGTATTCCCCCACGAAGAACAGACCGAACTTCATGCCGGAATATTCGATGTGGTAACCGTCGGCCAGTTCCTGCTCGGCTTCCGGCTGGTCAAACGGGTGACGGTGGCACACCGCCACGCCGGCGATCGCGAAGGTCACGAAGCCGAAGAACTGCGGAATGACGTTCCAGACGTGCGCCTGGGATTCAACGATGGCCTGCATGTTGAACGAATCCGCCTGCATCACCACGCCCATCAGCGACAGGCCGATGAACACTTCGTAGCTCAGGGTTTGCGCGGAGGCGCGCATCGCGCCCAACAGCGAGTATTTGTTGTTGCTCGACCATCCGGCGAACAGCACGGCGTACACCGCCAGGCCGGCCATCATCAGGAAGAACAGAATACCGATGTTGAGATCGGACACCGCCCAGGTCGGGCTGACCGGAACGATGGCAAATGCCAGCAACAGGGAAGTAAAGGCGATCATCGGCGCCAGGGTGAAGATCACCCGGTCGGAGAATCTCGGTACCCAGTCTTCCTTGAAGAACATTTTGATCATGTCGGCGACCAGCTGCAGCGAGCCGCCCCAGCCTACGCGGTTCGGTCCGTAGCGGTTCTGGAACAGGCCGAGCAGACGGCGTTCGCCGAAGCTCATGAATGCCCCGCACGCCACGACCACCAACAGGATCACGACCGCTTTAAGAATGGCGATCAGAATGTCGATCACCTCAGGGGTAAACCAGCTCATCGTGCTGCCTCCCGCAGATTGTCTACCTTAGTACCCACCAAGATCGGCGGGATCCCTGGCAAGCCGAGCGGCAAACCAACCTGGCCCTGGGTCAGGGTTTCACTCAGACGCACCGGCAGACGCAGGGTCTGTCCCGCACAGCTGAACTCCACCAGGCTGCCCGCGTTGACGCCAAGCGTCGCCGCGTCGGCCGGGTTGACCATCACGTAGGCTTCCGGCATGCGCTGCTGGATCACGTGAGAGCGCTGCGACATTTCGTCGCTGCCGAACAGGTGGTAGTAAGGCGCGACACGCCAACCGTCGACCGGATTGAACGCGGCAGGCACGCGATCGAAGTAACCGAGGCTGCCCTCCCCCGCTTCGATCAGGCGCACGCCCGGATCGCCGTGGCGCAGTTTGCCGCCCACTTCGGCCTGGAACTTGTTCCATGCCTGCGGTGAGTTCCAGCCTGGCGCCCAGGCGAACGGGATCTGCTGACGATCGGCCAGCGGGCTGTTGTTCCCTTCCATCGAGAAGGCGAACATGGTGTCTTTATCCTGCGGCTGACGCGGCTCGTGCACGCTGATGTTAGCGCGCATGGCGGTACGGCCGCTGGAGCGGTGCGGCGAACGCGCCAGCTTCTGACCGCGAATGCGGAAAGTCGCGTCCGGCGCAGCGTCGACGATGCCCTGCAGCTGCGGCAACGCGGCAACGCAAGCGGCGATCACGTCATCGAGCTGGGTCCAGTCCACGTGGCGGCTGGTGTAGGTGGAGTGCAGCGAGTGCATCCAGCGCCAGCTTTCCAGCATCACGGTGAACTGATTCTTCTTGGCGTCGTCGTAGTAAGCCGGATCGTATACTTGGAAGAAGCGCTGCGCGCGGCCTTCCTGGTTGATCAGCGTACCGTCGCTCTCGGCGAAGCTGGCCGAGGAGAGGATCAGGTTGGCTTTGTCCATGATCGCAGTGCGCTGGTGGTCGGCGATGATCAGATTGTTGACCTTGGCCAACGCCGCATCCACCTGCGCCGCCGGCGCATGACGATAGAGATCGTTTTCCATCACGATGGCGGTGTCTGCTGCGCCGCTCGCCAGCTGTTCCAGCGCCTGATCGAGCGAACCGCCGCCGATCATCGCCAGGCCCATGCTGTTGGCTGCGCCCGCCACGAAGGTGATGCCGACATCGGAACCGCGGCCCTTCAACGCTTTGGCGATGTTGGCCGCCGCTTCGATGATGGCTTCGCTGCCGGCGTTGCTGCCGGTCACGATCAGCGGTTTGCGTGCGCCGGTCAGCGCCTGCACGATGATATCGACTTTCTTGTTCAGGCCTTCAGCCAGATCGTTCACCGCCGGCGCCGCGCTGTCCAGCGCGTGAGCGATGGCGAAGCCGAAGCGCGCCTGCTCGTCCACCGGCGCGCGGTAGTTCCAAGCGGCGATGTCGTCCAGACGGGTGTTGTCGACGTTGGTGGTGAACAGCGGGTACTTGGCGTGCTGACCGATGTTCTGCACCGCCGCGATCTGCCAGTCGGCCACGCGTTGCGCCGCCGCCATCGCACGGGCTTTCCCCTTGACGGCCTGGCGCACGGACAGCGCGATACGCGCACCGGTTTGCGTCAGGTCTTCGCCCAGCACCAGCACCGCGTCGTAATCTTCGATCTCACGCAGCGCCGGCGTATGGACACCGCCGTTTTTCAGCACGTTCAGCATCAGCGCCAGGCGTGATTGCTCCGCCTGAGCGATACCGGTGTAGTAGTTCTCGGCGCCGACCAGCTCGCGCAGTGCGAAGTTGCTTTCCAGGCTGGCGCGCGGGGAGCCGATGCCGATGGTTTTCTTCGCCTGACGCAGGATGTCCGCCGCGCCCTGCATCGCCTGCTCGGCGTTCAGGGTGATCCAGTCATCGCCGCGCAGCTGCTGCGGTTGACGCGGACGATCTTTCTGGTTGACGTAGCCGTAACCGAAACGACCGCGGTCGCACAGGAAGTAGTGGTTCACGCTGCCGTTGTAACGGTTTTCGATACGGCGCAGCTCGCCATAGCGTTCGCCCGGGCTGGTGTTACAGCCGATGCTGCACTGCTGGCAAATGCTCGGCGCGAACTGCATGTCCCATTTACGGTTGTAGCGTTCGGAGTGCGTTTTGTCGGTGAATACGCCGGTCGGGCACACTTCCACCAGGTTGCCGGAGAACTCGCTTTCCAGCGTGCCGCTTTCCGGGCGACCGAAGTAGACGTTGTCGTGCGCGCCGTACACGCCGAAGTCGGTGCCGTCCGCATAGTCTTTGTAGTAACGCACGCAGCGGTAGCAGGCGATGCAGCGGTTCATCTCGTGCGAGATAAACGGCCCCAGCTCCTGGTTGTTGTGGGTGCGCTTGGTGAAGCGGTAGCGGCGGAAGCTGTGGCCGGTCATTACCGTCATATCCTGCAGGTGACAGTTACCGCCTTCTTCACAGACCGGGCAATCGTGCGGGTGGTTGGTCATCAACCACTCGACCACGCTTTCACGGAACTGCTTCGCTTCACCGTCATCGATGGAGATGAAGGTGCCGTCGGATGCCGGGGTCATACAGGACATCACCAAACGGCCGCGCGTATCTTCCGCGTTTTGGTATTGCTTTACCGCACATTGGCGGCAAGCGCCGACGCTTCCCAGCGCCGGATGCCAGCAAAAGTAAGGAATATCAAGGCCGAGGGAAAGACAAGCCTGCAGCAGGTTGTCCGCTCCGTCTACCTCATACTCTTTGCCGTCTACATGAATCGTAGCCATAGTCAGCATGCTTCCAAGTGGCCTGCCTTGCGGCAGGCGTTAATCAAAAATTCTGGCCGTGTTCGGGCGAGTCGGCTTACCAGCGCTGCTTCAGCAGATTGTTCGGCTGAATGCCGCCAATCGCATGGGCGTTGCCGAAGTGCTGCACGGCGATGCCCGCCTCGAACTCTTCACGGAAATATTTAATCGCGCTTTGCAGTGGCTCTACGGCACCTGGCGCGTGGGCGCAGAAGGTTTTGCCCGGGCCGAGGGAACGGCACAGCTGTTCGAGGGTTTCGATATCCCCCGGCTGCCCTTCGCCGTTTTCCAACGCACGCAGGATCTTCACGCTCCACGGCAGGCCGTCGCGGCATGGCGTACACCAGCCGCAGGACTCGCGGGCGAAGAACTCTTCCAGGTTACGCACCAGCGGCACCATGCCGATCTCGTGGTCTACCGCCATCGCCAGCGCGGTGCCGAGACGGCTGCCGGCTTTGCCGATCGCGCCGTATTCCATCGGCAGATCGAGGTGATCGGCGGTCAGGAAGTCGGTCCCCGCGCCGCCCGGCTGCCAGGCTTTGAAGCGCAGACCGTCGCGCATGCCGCCGGCGTAGTCTTCCAGGATCTCGCGCGCGGTGGTGCCGAACGGCAACTCCCAGACGCCCGGATTTTTCACCCGGCCGGAGAAGCCCATCAGCTTGGTGCCTTTGTCTTCACTGCCGGAGATGCCGGTGTACCACTCCACGCCGTTCGCCAAAATGGCCGGCACGTTGCACAGCGTTTCGACGTTGTTGACGCAGGTCGGCTTGCCCCATACGCCGGCGCTGGCCGGGAATGGCGGCTTGGAACGCGGGTTGGCGCGGCGGCCTTCCAGCGAGTTGATCAGTGCGGTTTCTTCGCCGCAGATGTAACGGCCGGCGCCGGTGTGCACGATCAGCTCGAAATCGAACCCGGTGCCGAGAATGTTCTTGCCCAGATAGCCGGCTTCGGTGGCTTCCGCGATGGCGCGACGCAGGTGCGCCGCCGCTTCGATGTACTCACCGCGCAGGAAGATGTACCCACGGTAGGCTTTCAGCGCGAACGCGGAGATCAACATGCCTTCCACCAGCAGATGCGGCAGCTGCTCCATCAGCAGGCGGTCTTTATAAGTGCCCGGCTCCATTTCATCGGCGTTACACAGCAGGTAACGGATGTTCATGGATTCGTCCTTCGGCATCAGGCTCCACTTCAAACCGGTGGAGAAGCCCGCGCCGCCGCGGCCCTTCAGCCCGGAGTCTTTCACCAGGCCGACGATCTCGTCCGGGGCCAGGCCTTTGAGGGCCTTTTCTGCGCCGGCATAGCCGTTTTTGCTGCGGTACTCGTCCAGCCACAGCGGCTGCTTGTCATCGCGCAGACGCCAGGTCAGCGGATGCGTTTCGGGAGTGCGTACAATGTGCTTGGTCATTGATACTGCTCCAGTAGCGTCTCGATATCTTCAGGCTTCAGCTGACTGTGAGTGTCGTCATCAATCATCATGGTCGGCCCTTTATCGCAGTTGCCCAGACAGCAGGTCGGCAACAGCGTGAAGCGGCCATCAAAGGTGGTTTGACCCGGCTTGATGTTCAGCTTCTTCTCGATAGCGGCCTGAATGCCCTGGTAACCGGTGATGTGACAAACAACGCTGTCACAATAACGGATCACGTGACGTCCTACTGGCTGACGGAAAATCTGGCTGTAGAACGTGGCCACGCCTTCTACGTCGCTGGCGGGGATGCCCAGCACTTCCGCGATGGCGTAAATCGCACCGTCCGGAACCCAGCCGCGCTGCTTCTGCACAATTTTCAGTGCTTCGATGGAAGCGGCGCGCGGATCCTCGTAATGGTGCTTTTCGTGCTCGATCGCATCACGTTCTTCCGCGCTCAGTACAAATGCATCAACGCCGCTCTGAGGAGCGGCTGCGTTGATGGGCTCGAGCGCATCATTGACTGCGTGATTGTCTTTTTGATCATGCATAGTTAGCGGTCCACATCTGACATTACAAAATCGATACTACCCAGATAGACGATCAGGTCGGAAACCAGGCTGCCACGGATGACCGATGGGATCTGCTGCAGGTGCGCAAAGCTCGGCGTACGTACCCGGGTGCGGTAGCTCATGGTGCTGCCGTCGCTGGTCAGGTAGTAGCTATTGATCCCTTTGGTGGCTTCAATCATCTGGAATGATTCGTTGGCTGGCATCACCGGGCCCCAGGAAACCTGCAGGAAGTGGGTGATCAGCGTTTCAATATGCTGCAGCGTGCGCTCTTTCGGCGGCGGCGTGGTCAGCGGGTGATCGGCCTTGAACGGGCCTTCCGGCATGTTGTTCAGGCACTGTTCGAGAATGCGCAGGCTCTGGCGCAGCTCTTCCACCTTTAGCATCACGCGGGTGTAGCAGTCGCTGGTGCCGTCGCCGACCGGCACTTCGAAGTCGAAGTTCTCGTAGCCGGAGTACGGACGCCATTTACGCACGTCGAACTCGACGCCGGTGGCACGCAGGCCGGCGCCGGTCACGCCCCACTCCAGCGCTTCTTTGGCGTTGTAAGACGCTACGCCGATGGAACGGCCTTTCAGGATGCTGTTCTTCAGCGCCGCTTTCACGTAGGAGTCCAGACGCTTCGGCATCCAGTCGAGGAATTCACGCAGCAGGCGATCCCAGCCGCGCGGCAGATCGTGCGCGACGCCGCCGATGCGGAACCAGGCCGGGTGCATACGGAAACCGGTGATCGCTTCCACCAGATCGTAGATTTTCTGACGGTCGGTAAAGGCGAAGAACACCGGGGTCATCGCGCCGACGTCCTGAATGAAGGTGGAGATGTACAGCAGGTGGCTGTTGATGCGGAACAGCTCGGACAGCATCACGCGGATGGTGTCGACGCGCTCAGGCACCTTGATGCCGGCCAGCTTCTCGACCGCCAGCACATAAGGCATTTCGTTCACGCAGCCGCCGAGGTACTCGATACGGTCGGTGTACGGAATGTAGCTGTGCCAGGATTGACGCTCGCCCATCTTCTCGGCGCCGCGGTGGTGATAGCCGATATCCGGTACGCAGTCGACGATCTCTTCGCCGTCCAGCTGCAGAATGATGCGGAACGCACCGTGCGCGGACGGGTGGTTCGGGCCGAGGTTGAGGAACATGAAGTCTTCGTTCTCGGTACCGCGCTTCATGCCCCAGTCTTCCGGCTTGAAAGTCAGCGCTTCCATCTCCAGATCTTCTTTCTGCTTGGTCAGCACGAAAGGATCGAATTCGGTGGCGCGCGCCGGGTAGTCCTTGCGCAGCGGGTGCCCTTCCCAGGTCTGCGGCATCATGATGCGCGACAGGTGCGGGTGGCCGTCGAAGGTGATGCCGAACATTTCCCAGGTTTCGCGCTCGTACCAGTTGGCGTTCGGGAACACCTTGGTCGCCGTCGGCACGTGCAGGTCTTTTTCAGACAGCGCCACCTTCAGCATGATGTCGCGGTTGCGTTCGATGGAAATCAGATGGTAGAAAACGGAGAAATCCGCAGCGGGCAGGCCGTCGCGGTGGGTGCGAAGACGTTCGTCCACGCCATGCAGATCGAACAGCATGACATACGGCTTCGGCTGTTTTCTCAGGAACGTCATTACTTCCAGCAACTGGTCAGGTTTAACCCATACCACGGGCATGCCGGTACGGGTGGCCTGAACAGTAAAGGCTTCCGGCCCAAAACGGTTGCGCAGTTCGCCGATCACCGGGTCGTCAAGGTGATCTCGGGTCTGCCAGGCAGGCAAGGCGTCGTGCGTCGTCAAATCTGTCATAATTTTTTTTCACCACACTAAAGGGTTATTCGCCGCAAGTTTCACTTTTCGCTGTGTTAACCAATAGCGCACTAAGATGGACGTTAAATGAACGTCTTAAATCTCGTCAGGCGTCCGGAGGTTGGTCACCGCGATGCGTTCGCCGTGTTTACGCTCTCTTTCAGACTGCATATTGGCGCGGTAAACGCCCTGATCGCCGACAACCCACGACAGCGGGCGACGTTCTTTGCCGATGGATTCCTGCAGCAGCATCAGCGCTTGCATGTAGGCTTCCGGACGCGGCGGGCAGCCGGGAATGTACACGTCGACCGGCAGGAACTTGTCCACGCCCTGCACCACGGAATAGATGTCGTACATGCCGCCGGAGTTGGCGCAGGCGCCCATCGAGATCACCCACTTAGGCTCCAGCATCTGCTCGTACAGGCGTTGGATGACCGGGGCCATCTTGGTGAAACAGGTACCGGCCACCACCATCAGGTCAGCCTGACGCGGGGAGGCGCGCAGTACTTCCGCACCGAAACGCGCCACGTCGTGAACGGCGGTAAACGACGTCACCATCTCCACGTAACAGCACGAAAGGCCGAAGTTATACGGCCAAATAGAGTTTTTACGCCCCCAGTTCACCATGTCATGCAGCGCATGTTCGAGTTTACCCATGTAAACCGTGCGGTGGACCTGTTGTTCCAGGGGATCGGCGACGATCTCCTGTTTTTGCAGGGGATAACGGTCGTTCTCACCGTTCGGGTCTATGCGGGTGAGCGTATAGTCCATCTTAATGCCTCGCTGTTACTGCGGATGACTGTTGGTGTTAGTGATCGTGCTCGGTTTGCTGCGGCGTTGGGAACGCGCCGGAGTCCAATCCAACGCGCCGATGCGCACCAGATAAACCAGACCGGCCAATAGCACCAAAATGAAAATGGCGGCTTCGATAAAGCCTACCCAACCGCTCTCGCGAACCGAGACCGACCAGGCATACAGGTATAAGGCTTCAACGTCGAAAATAACGAAGAACATGGCCACCAGGTAGAACTTGGCGGACAAGCGCATGCGCGCCGTACCGACCGAGTCGATGCCTGATTCAAACGGGGTGTGTTTGGCGCGCGCCCGGGCTCTCCCGCCCAAGAAGAACGCACCCAGCAGCATTAAGCCGCAAAGCCCGATAGCCACGACGAGAAATACGGCGAGCGCCCAGTGATGAGCGATAACTTCAGTGGTTGTTGACATACTCTATGCTTACTCATCAAAAGTGGCGTCGATCGCGCTGCTCTTGTCACCGGCAGTTAGTGCGCCACATCGATTTAAGGGAAGGATAAATAACCACACAAACAAACTGCTTTTACAGCGAGTTAGGCAGCGTTTTTCTGTGGGCTTTTTACTCCTTTCTATAACCTTTTGTCAACTTTGACAAAAGTATCTACACACTAGTTTACATACGTATCATTTGATTAACATTTGATGCGCCAGGGGCTGGCTAAATCGTGTCAGTTAATTTTTGTGTAGAAACAGATAGATATAAACCAACGTGCACATTTCAGTTTTACTATACCATTGTCTCAGGAATTCCCTGTTCTTCCACTCACTACCTAGGGGTATTTTTTTGATCCAGGACACGTTTTCAGCATAAATCCTCAAAAAAAGTGTGGCCCTTTAACAATTTTCCTCAAATTAAGCCGCAAAAACGGCCGCTATAAGCTAACAAAATAACCCTGCTATTACCATGCCTTTAACCCATTCAATCTTATTGCTCAAAAAACAAACTCAGCGTCTTAAACCCGGCCAAACTCTCTTTTCAGTAACGCTTAAAAGTTAATAAAACAGCCAACTCATAACAAAATCGTCATTAAATCCCTATAACAGTAAAAATCGCCAAAAAAAGGGCAAAAAAAACCTCCGCCGAAGCAGAGGTTTTCATCAGATCTAACGCCGCGGCGTTATTCTTCTTCGTCCACCAGGCTGGCGTCATCCTGATCGCCCTGGAGACCGGCTTCCGCGCCGTTGAAGCCATAACCGTCATTGCCGCCCTGCATTGCGCTGAAGATGGCCATCGCCAGCTCATTGCTGCACTGCGCGTTTTTGCACAGCGCATACTGGGTATCCGGCAGCGGCGGCAAACCTTCCACCGCCCCCAGCACCCGCAGATCGGGGCTCATCATCTCGATCGGCCGCGCGGTCACGCCCAGGCCGGCCTTACAGGCCGCCCGCACCGCGGACAGCGTGGAGGCGACGTAGGCGATACGCCACGGGATACCGGCTTCGTCCAGCTGCTTGATCGCCAGCGCGCGGAACGGGCTTGGCTCATCCATCACCACCAACGGGATCGGTTCGCCCGCCTGATAGTGGTAATCGGCGGCGCAGTACCACAGCGTCGGCGATGTGCGCAGCACGATATGCGGATGTCCGGCCGGATCGGCCGTGGTCACCGCCAGATCGATCTCGCCCTCTTCCAGCAGATCGACCATCGTCGTGCTGCGCTTTACGCGCACGTCAATGGCCAGCTTCGGATAGATGGCGGTCACGCGGTTCAACAGGAAAGGCAGAATCGTATCGGCGGTGTCGTCGGAAGCGCCGATGGTCAGAACACCTTTAATATTGTTGTACATCAGCGAGGTACAGGCTTCGTCGTTAAAGCGCAGGATCTTCCTGGCATAACCGAGAAGCTGAATACCATGCTCAGTCAGGAGTTTGTTACGCCCATGGCGGGCAAACAGTTCTTTGCCGACCAGTTGCTCTAATCGCTGCATTTGTTGACTGACGGCTGATTGAGTACGGCATACGGCAACCGCCGCCGCCGCAAAGGTATTCAAATCAGCAACCGCAACAAAGGTTCTTAGCAGATCGAGGTCGAGATTAAGTATCGGACGATTTGCAGTTGTCATAGTGTATTCTTCACTTTTTTAAATTCTAATTTACGAACTACTACCCTGGTGTGTTTCTCAGACGCCGTTGAAAAGGACGGAGCCTGTTATGACAGTACCCCACTCATAAGTGGAGGGCAAAAAAATTACTTATGATTCGTTACCTCTATCGCTTTTTAAAATGCGATCTATCGATGGTGCTTATAGAACGCGGGGGACTGAATACCGGTGAAAAGGGAAAACCCCCACCGAACCTGAGATTTTACTCATTCATACTGCCTAATTTCCACTCCATTCGTGCTACTGAGAACCCTTATCAACCGGCGTTCAGACTGCATTACAGAGCAAAAAAGATAAATAATTAACGGTACCGACTTCGTGTTACCACTCAATGAATTTAATAAATTCAATCAGTAAGATTTTTGCTTTAAATAATAATCCTATAACCACATAAACAATGCTTAAGGTAAAATATAAAGTAAAGCTAATGTAAATATGTCATTTTTCTTAGTGTGGTGCGCTAACTGACACCCCGCTATCAGACAACTCCGGTATTATCGTTCCTTTACAGTTTATTGAAGCCTATTCTCCCTTTCGGCTTATCAGTTCACTGCTGCCAGCCACGATCGCCGGCACGTCGCGTTTATCGAGGCGGGATTTTACAGAACAAAACCCTAGTAAAATTATAGTTCATGAAATTATGGACCACAAAATAACTTTACCTTTGCTTATCATAACTAAAATCCCCCGTTACGACATGCATTTGCACCAAAGGCGTGCAAAACCCTTCAAAAGCAACTACGCCAGGAGTACATTGGGCGGGTTGCGGCGTCCCACGGTAGGAGCGCCCCTATCCCAGCAAAAGGCTCAACTTTTTATGTCCCCCATTGAGAAATCCAGCAAACTGGACAACGTCTGCTATGACATTCGCGGCCCGGTGCTTAAAGAAGCTAAACGTCTTGAAGAAGAAGGCAATAAAGTCCTGAAACTGAACATCGGCAACCCTGCCCCGTTCGGTTTCGACGCCCCGGACGAAATCCTGGTCGACGTGATCCGCAATCTGCCCACGGCGCAAGGCTACTCCGATTCCAAAGGCCTCTTCTCGGCGCGTAAAGCGATCATGCAGCACTACCAGGCGCGCAACATGCGTGACGTGACCGTTGAGGATATCTACATTGGCAACGGCGTCTCGGAGCTGATCGTCCAATCCATGCAGGCGCTGCTCAACAGCGGCGACGAAATGCTGGTGCCGGCGCCGGACTACCCGCTGTGGACCGCCGCGGTATCGCTGTCCGGCGGCAAGGCCGTGCACTACCTGTGCGATGAGCAGGCCGGCTGGTTCCCGGATCTGGACGACATCATCAGCAAGATCACCCCGTGCACCCGCGGCATCGTGATCATCAACCCGAACAACCCGACCGGCGCGGTTTACAGCAAAGCGCTGCTGGAACAGATCGTCGAGATCGCCCGTCAACACAACCTGATCATCTTCGCCGACGAGATCTACGACAAGATCCTGTATGACGAAGCCGAGCACCATTCGATCGCCGCGCTGGCGCCGGATCTGCTGACCGTGACCTTCAACGGCCTGTCGAAAACCTACCGCGTGGCGGGCTTCCGCCAGGGCTGGATGGTGCTGAACGGGCCGAAGAAACACGCCAAAGGCTATATCGAAGGGCTGGAGATGCTGGCTTCGATGCGCCTGTGCGCCAACGTGCCGATGCAACACGCCATTCAAACCGCGCTGGGCGGTTATCAGAGCATCAGCGAATTCATTCAGCCTGGCGGCCGCCTGTACGAACAACGCAATCGCACCTGGGAACTGCTCAACGACATCCCGGGCGTCTCTTGCGTGAAGCCACAGGGCGCGCTGTATATGTTCCCGCGCATCGACGCCAAGCGCTTCAACATCCACGACGACCAGAAGCTGGTGCTGGACCTGCTGCTGCAGGAAAAAGTGCTGCTGGTGCAGGGCACCGCGTTCAACTGGCCTTACCCGGATCACGTGCGTATCGTCACCCTGCCGCGCGTAGATGAACTGGAAATGGCGGTCGGCAAGCTGGGCCGCTTCCTGGAAGGTTACCACCAGTAATCGCCTGGGGCGCAGCGCCTTGCTGCGCCCTTCTCTCATTGCCCGGTTGCAAAATTCGCCGTCACTGCTTCACAATGGGGCCCTCACTTGCCGTTAAAGAGAGCACCATGAGCCAGAGCCATTTCTTCGCCCATCTGTCCCGCCTGAAACTGATCAACCGCTGGCCGCTGATGCGCAACGTGCGTACCGAGAACGTCTCCGAACACAGTCTGCAGGTGGCCTTTGTCGCCCACGCGTTGGCGGTGATCAAGAACCGCAAATTCAACGGCAACCTCAACGCCGACCGCGTTGCGCTGCTGGCGATGTACCACGACGCCAGCGAAGTGATCACCGGCGACATGCCGACGCCGATCAAGTACTACAATCCGCAGATCGCCCATGAATACAAGAAGATCGAAAAGATCGCCCAGCAAAAGCTGCTGGACATGATCCCCGCGGAGCTGCGCAACGATTTCCGCACCATTCTCGATGAGCACTACTACAGCGAAGATGAAAAGCAGGTAGTGAAGCAGGCAGACGCGCTGTGCGCCTACCTGAAATGCCTGGAGGAACTCTCTGCCGGCAACAACGAATTCACCCTGGCCAAGGCGCGGCTGGATAAAACCCTGGAACAGCGCCGCAGCCCGGAAATGGACTACTTCATGGACGTGTTCATTCCCAGCTTCAGCCTGTCATTGGACGAAATCAGCCTCGACAGTTCGCTGTAACCCCGCCGGCGCAGCCTCGCTGCGCCGTTAAAAGCCGTAGAGCCACGGCACCACAATCACGCTGACCGCCATCACCAGCAGAGTGAACGGCACGCCGAGACGCACGAAATCGCCGAACTTGTAATTGCCCGGCCCCAGCACCAACGTGTTGACCGGTGAAGAGACCGGCGTCATAAAGGCGGCGGACGCGGCGATGGCGATAATCATCGCAAACGGGTATGGCGAGACGCCCATTTCGCGCGCGGCGGCGATGGCGATCGGCGCCATCAGCACCGCCGTCGCGGTGTTGGAAATAAACAGGCCGATGGTGGCGCACAAGACGAACAGGCACAGCAGCATCACGCGCGGCCCCGCGCCGCCGGCGACGTCCATCAGCCCGCTGACGATCAGATCCACCCCGCCGGTCTTTTGCAGCGCCTGCGCAAACGGCATCATCCCGACGATCAAAATAATGCTCGGCCAATGGATCGATTTATAGGCGCTCTCCATATCGATACAGCGAAACTTGCCCATCAGCAGGCAGGCGATCAGCGCCGCGATGGGGTTGGGGATTTCGTCGGTCAACATCATTGCCACCATCAGCGCCAGGCAAAACAGCGCGTGCGGCGCCTGCGTGATCGCCGGCGCCACTTCGTCCACCTCGGCCGGCAAGTTGAGCACGATAAAGTCGTGGGTTTTGGCCTGCAGCTGACGGATCGCCTTCCAGTCGCCGATCACCAGCAAAATGTCGCCCAGCTCCAGCGGCTCGTCCACCAGCTTGCCGCCCAGCGTCTCGCCGTGGCGGCGGATGCCCACCACGTTGAGATCGTAGCGGCTGCGGAACGCCGCTTCGCGCAGGCTTTTGCCCAGCAGCGCCGAGTCCGGGATCAGCGACACTTCCGCCATGCCGACGTTGCGCGACTGTTCAGAGAAGTAATCGCCGCGCAGCACCATCGGCTCCAGCCGCTGCTCGCCGCAGAATTCGCGCAGATCGACCTGGCTGTCCGACATGTCGATCAAAAGAACGTCGCCCTCGCGCAGCTCGGTGCTGCCAGAGGCGCTGACCATCACCCGCCGGAAGCGTTTCCAGCGCTCGATACCCACCACGTTGGCGCCATAACGCGCACGCAGGTGCAGTTCATCCAGCGAACGCCCGATCAGCGGCGAAGCGCTGCGGACAGCCAGCCGCCGCGCGCGACCGGTCAGCTTGTAGTCGCGGATCAAATCGCGGAAGGTACGGCGCTGCCAGTCATCGCCGGCTTTGCCCGTTTCACCGCTGCCCAGCCAACGCCGGGCGATCAGCATGTAACCGACGCCCAGCGCCAGCACCACCAGGCCAATGGGCGTCACGCTGAAGAAACCGAAACCATGGATGCCTTCTCGCACCAGCTCGCTGTTGACCACCATGTTGGGCGGCGTGGCCACCAGCGTCATCATGCCGCTGATAAGCCCGGCGAAGCTGAGCGGCATCATCAGCCGCCCCGGCGCGATCTTCATTCTGGCCGTCACGCTGAGCACCACCGGGATAAAGATCGCCACCACGCCGGTCGAGCTCATGAACGCCCCCAGCCCGGCGACCGTCACCATCAGCAGCATCAACATTTTGGTTTCGCTGCTGCCGGCCACTTTCACCAGCCAGTCCCCCACCTGATAGGCCACGCCGGTGCGCACCAGCCCTTCGCCGATCACGAACAGCGCCGCGATCAAAATCACGTTGGGATCGCTGAAACCGACCGTCGCCTCCTGCAGGCTGAGCGTGCCGCTCAGCACGAAGGCGATGATCACCAACAGGGCCACCACGTCCATGCGCAGCTTGTTGGTGGTAAACAGCACGATGGCAATCAGCAGTAAACTCAGCACCCACAGTAATTCGCTGTTCAAAACGGCCTCATCCGGCAAATGTCCAAGGGTCTAAAAAATAGCATAAAAAAACCCCGCCGAAGCGGGGTCTAATCAATTAGGGTGAAGATAATGCCGCTCAGGCCAGCCGGCGAACGATCGCGCCCTGCGCCGTTTTATCGACGGCGATCTGCGCCAGCGAATCCAGCCGCAGGTCGACCTGCTCCAGCTTCGGCGCATCCGCCGGCGCGTTGACCGCAATCACCTGGCAGCCCGCCGCCAGGCCGGAGAGAATGCCGGCCGGCGCGTCTTCAACCACCACGCACTCGTGCGGCGCAAGCCCCAGGCGCTCGGCGCCCAGCAGATAGGCGTCGGGCTGTGGCTTACCGTGTTTAACCTGCTCGGCGGTGATGAACACCTCCGGCTGCGGCAAACCGCCGGCCTGGCGGCGAGCGCCGGCCACCGGCACCGAACCGGAGGTGACGATCGCCCAAGGGATACCGAGCGCGTTCAGGCGCTCCAGCAGCGCAATCGCGCCCGGCAGCGCGCGAACGCCGTCGGTATCCTGCGCTTCGGCCTGCTCCAGCAACTCGAACTCGCGCTGAATTTCCGCTTCGCTTTCGCCCGGCATAAAGTGGCGCAGAGAAGTAATGGCCTGTTTACCGTGAATGAAATCCAGCACCGCTTGCGGGTTGACACCGCGGCGCTCGGCCCAGTGCGTCCAGGCGCGCTCTACCGCCGGCAATGAATCCACCAGGGTGCCATCAAGATCGAACAGAAAACCCTTACACTCCACAGAAAACCTCTTCTTAATCAAGCATTGATGATTTGCGCTATCTCAACGGCGCTCAGGTGATACTGGCGCGGACAGGCCAGCCAGATCGCCAGCATACGCTGGTATTTTTCCCACATTTTGGTCTGGGCGTTGAAACCGTGGCTGCCGGAATCGAAGTGAGTATAACGCCCCTCGGTGCTGACCAGGAAACGCACGTAGCTCAGGTAGCGCGCTTCGGTGGCGGCGTCGAAGCCGAGAAACGCCAGGCGGCGCTCGTCCAGATCCTGCTTCTCTTTCAGGTTGCCCCAGGAAACCTGCAGCGCATGGTGCATCTCCATCACGTTGATGATGGTGCGGCACACCTCTTCGCTCAGTTCGCCGAAGTCGCGATCCAGTTCGCGCATTTGCAACCCGAAGCCGCGTTCGACGATGGTTTGCAGCCGGCGATAACGGTCGCCGTTGTCCGGGTCGAGCAGGGTCATCATCTTGTACTGGTTCGACAGGATCAGCCGCTGGGCGTTGGTCATTTCCATCAGGATTTCCTCATTTCTGTGTGATGGCGGGAGCATCGCACAGCGCAAGAACGCAGGAAATCACAACTCGACCGTTCTTTGATTTAAACCGGGGTTATTAGCGCTTTGACGAAAAAGGCCGCATCAACGCGGCCTTTTCTCAGTTACAGATCGTCGAGGAAGGTTTTGTCCAGCTGCTTAAAAGCACGTTTGAGCAGATCGGCCAACGTCTGATAGGTCGGCGTGCCTTCGAGCGGCGCGACCGCCTGCCCGGCTTCCGTCAGCTTGTTGCGCACCTCATGGAACCATTGCAGCAGCGTCGGCGGCAGCGGCGTGACCGAACGGCGCCCCAGCCACCACAGTCCCTGCATCGGCAGGCTGCAGGCGAACAGCGCGGTGGCGATCGCCGGGCCGAGCTGACCGCCGAGCGCGATCTGCCAGGTCAACGTGAAAATCGCCAACGGCGGCATGAAACGGATAGCGAAACGGGTGGCACGCGCAACGCGGTTCTCCGGAAAGACCGGTGCCAGACGTTTGTCCGACGGCCAGGTTTTCATATAATGCTGCCCGCGCTGGAAGACCTGAAACCAGCTTACGGAACCGGACGGTTTGCTCGTCATTGCGTACCTCAACGTCACGTAAAGAAACTAAAAGCGTGCTGCCAGAGACCATACTAAAAAATTTGAAGCTTTAAATTTATTTTGTGTTTGCACCGGGCTATCGGTATCCTAAGCCGGCCTTGTGGCCGGTAGAAGATGACGCAAATTTTGTCAACTTTTAGCCCTATAAAAATCAAGATTATTTAAACCGCTGAGAAATCATCGGTTTTTCCATCATCCTGTGATTTGTGCACTTCACATGATGTTAATCATAAATGTCATCGGCACTATGCGCTACGCTTGTTGTCTGATTGACGATTAATTCACCACGTGTTTTCGATTTTCTTTTAACAACACGACTATTTAAGTAGGTACTTCCATGTCGAGTAAGCTAGTACTGGTTCTTAACTGCGGCAGTTCTTCTCTGAAATTCGCCATCATCGATGCCGTTAACGGCGACGAATTCCTCTCCGGTTTGGCCGAGTGTTTCCACCTGCCTGAAGCTCGCATCAAGTGGAAAATGGACGGCGCCAAACACGAAGCTGCCCTGGGGGCCGGCGCTGCACACAGCGAAGCGCTGAACTTCATTGTTAATACTATTCTGGCACAAAAACCAGAGCTTTCTGCGCAGCTGACCGCTATCGGCCACCGCATCGTGCACGGCGGCGAGAAGTTTACCGCTTCCGCCGTGATCAACGACGAAGTTCTGCAGGGTATCAAAGATTCCGTGCCGTTTGCACCACTGCACAACCCGGCTCACCTGATCGGCATCGCGGAAGCGCTGAAATCCTTCCCTAACCTGGCCGACAAGAACGTTGCCGTGTTCGACACCGCGTTCCACCAGACCATGCCGGAAGAATCTTACCTGTACGCCCTGCCGTACAGCCTGTACCGCGACCACGGCGTTCGCCGCTACGGCGCACACGGCACCAGCCACTTCTACGTGACTCAGGAAGCCGCGAAGATGCTGAACAAGCCGGTAGAAGAAGTGAACGTGATCACTTGCCACCTGGGCAACGGCGGTTCCGTTACCGCAGTGCGCAACGGCCAGTGCGTTGACACCTCCATGGGTCTGACCCCGCTGGAAGGCCTGGTGATGGGCACCCGCAGCGGTGACATCGATCCGGCTATCATCTTCCACCTGCACGATTCTCTGGGCATGAGCGTTGACCAGATCAACAAGATGCTGACCAAAGAATCCGGCCTGCTGGGCCTGACCGAAGTCACCAGCGACTGCCGTTACGTTGAAGACAACTACGACAGCAAAGCCGACGCCAAACGCGCCATGGACGTGTTCTGCCACCGTCTGGCCAAATACATCGGCGCATACAGCGCCCTGATGGAAGGCCGTCTGGACGCGGTGATCTTCACCGGCGGCATCGGCGAGAACGCCGGCATGGTGCGTGAGCTGACCCTGAACAAACTGGGCCTGCTGGGCTTCGAAATCGACCACGACCGCAACATGGCCGCTCGCTTCGGCAAATCCGGCGCCATCACCAAAGACGGCAGCCGCCTGGCGCTGGTGATCCCGACCAACGAAGAGTTGGTCATCGCGCAGGACGCATCCCGCCTGACCGCGTAATGCTCTCAAAACACCGTCAGCCCAGGCTGACGGTGTTGTTTTAGCCTCATGTTAATCGTGAAGAGGACTATTCTGTGTCACGTACTATTATGTTGATCCCCACCGGCACCAGCGTCGGCCTGACCAGCGTCAGCCTGGGTGTCATCCGCTCCATGGAGCAAAAAGGCGTTCGTCTGAGCGTGTTCAAGCCTATCGCTCAACCGCGCACCGGCGACAACGCGCTCGACCAGACCACCACCATCATCCGCAGCAGCAACTCCACCATTACGGCGGCCGAACCGCTGCGCATGGACTACGTTGAGGGCCTGCTGAGCTCCAACCAGCAAGACGTGCTGATGGAAGAGATCGTGGCGCGCTACCACGAGAACACCAAAGACGCGGAAGTGGTGCTGATCGAAGGCCTGGTGCCGACCCGCAAGCATCAGTTCGCCAACGCGCTGAACTACGAGATCGCCAAAACCCTGAACGCCGAGATCGTCTTCGTGCTGGCGCTGGGCAACGACTCGCCGGCGCAGCTGAAAGAGCGCATCGAACTGGCGCGCACCAGCTTCGGCGGCAGCAAGAACAAAAACATCACCGGCGTAATCATCAACAAGCTGAACGCACCGGTCGACGATCAGGGCCGCACCCGTCCTGACCTGTCCGAAATCTTCGACGACTCCACCAAAGCCAGCATCGCCCACGTCGATCCTGCGCAGCTGTTCGCCAACAGCCCGCTGCCGGTTCTGGGCTGCGTGCCGTGGAGCTTCGATCTGATCGCCACCCGTGCCATCGACATGGCTCGCCACCTGAAGGCCCGCGTGGTCAACGAAGGCGACATCATGACTCGCCGCGTGAAGTCCGTGACCTTCTGTGCGCGCAGCATCCCGCACATGCTGGAACACTTCCGCCCGGGCTCTCTGCTGGTGACCTCCGCAGACCGTCCTGACGTGCTGGTCTCCGCCTGCCTGGCGGCGATGAACGGCGTGGAAATCGGCGCCATCCTGCTGACCGGCGGCTACGCCATCGACGAGCCGATCAAGAAGCTGTGCGAACGCGCCTTCCAGACCGGCCTGCCGGTGTTCATGGTCGACACCAACACCTGGCAGACCTCGCTGAGCCTGCAGAGCTTCAACCTCGAAGTGCCGGCGGACGACCACCAGCGCATCGAGAAAGTGCAGAACTACGTGGCCAGCCACATCAACACCGAGTGGATCGACTCGCTGACCGCCACCTCCGAACGTTCACGCCGTCTGTCTCCACCGGCGTTCCGTTACGAGCTGACCGAGCTGGCGCGTAAAGCCGGCAAACGCATCGTGCTGCCGGAAGGCGACGAGCCGCGCACCGTGAAAGCGGCAGCCATCTGCGCCGAACGCGGCATCGCGGAATGCGTGTTGCTCGGCAACCCGGACGAGATCCAGCGCGTCGCGGCAGCGCAAGGCGTTGAGCTGGGCAAAGGCATCGAAATCGTCGATCCGGTCGCCGTACGTGAAAACTACGTGCCGCGTCTGGTTGAGCTGCGCAAGAGCAAAGGCATGACCGAAGTGGTCGCGCGCGAGCAGCTGGAAGACAACGTGGTGCTCGGCACCCTGATGCTGGAACAAGGCGAAGTCGACGGTCTGGTCTCCGGCGCGGTTCACACCACCGCCAACACCATCCGTCCGCCGTTGCAGCTGATCAAAACCGCGCCGGGCAGCTCGCTGGTGTCCTCCGTGTTCTTCATGCTGCTGCCTGACCAGGTACTGGTCTACGGCGACTGCGCGATCAACCCGGATCCGACCGCCGAGCAGCTGTCTGAGATCGCCATCCAGTCTGCGGATTCCGCCGCGGCCTTCGGCATCGAGCCTCGCGTAGCGATGATCTCCTACTCCACCGGCAACTCCGGTGCGGGCAGCGACGTCGAGAAAGTGCGCGAAGCGACCCGTCTGGCGCAGGAAAAACGCCCGGACCTGATCATCGACGGCCCGCTGCAGTACGACGCCGCCATCATGGCCGACGTTGCCAAGTCCAAGGCGCCGAACTCACCGGTAGCCGGCCAGGCGACCGTGTTCATCTTCCCGGATCTGAACACCGGCAACACCACCTACAAAGCGGTACAGCGTTCCGCTGACCTGGTCTCCATCGGGCCGATGCTGCAAGGCATGCGCAAGCCGGTGAACGACCTGTCGCGCGGTGCACTGGTTGACGATATCGTCTACACCGTTGCGCTGACGGCGATCCAGTCTTCCCAGGCTGACGCTGCCGCCAAGGCGTAATAAACCGTTAAAAAAAGCCAGTCAGGTAATCCTGACTGGCTTTTTTATGCCTGATATTCTTGGTGATTATGCTGTTTTAGACAATACCCGCCAAATCCGCTGCACCCACCATCATCGCCAGGCGTTGACGCCCCGTGCAGAAAAATCAATGGTAGGCATGATGGGTGTTTGGCTGTTCGTGGCATAGAAAAATGCCGAATTCGTAAAGGAATACACCTTGCCGGAAAAATTGATGGTGATGCGGTTACCCTCACCACGGATAGTTGCATCAGCCCGATCCGCCGTCAAGATTGGCGCACTTTGCCCCAGCACTTTGATAGGGTCCCCATCCAGGCTTCTGTTCAAATAGTAACGATACACATCCGTGTCGGTAGCCCCCGCATTCTGGTACTCGGTGATGTAGAGCCAAATATCGTCGGTCAACTGCTTTTTGCTATAGAGCTTATCGTCATAAGTATCGCGGGTGGCATACCAGTACCCCGCCAATCCGACGACAATAACCAACAAAATTGCCGTCAGCAGCCGATGAGCCCATTTAGTAACCATGCCGATTTGCATAATCAATTCCTTGCTTGATCCAATATTGATCCTGAGGGTCATCACCATACGGCGGGCGTTGATACCAATGACTCCATTCTGGCCGCGATGTTCCTGCCCGTGACTGAGCAAATCCAGCGCCCATCAACAAAATATCTGCGGGAATTCCAGCCGCAGTACCGGTTGCACCATAATTGAAATTACCAAAGTTAGCCAATGCGCGATTTTGCTGCTTGTAATCCCAAGGGCCCCGATTTTTTACCTGATGGTAGAACCAATAGTAAGTACCAGGCAACGCCATGTTGCGTGGTTGCCCCTGCCTGCGCGCCTCACGCAAGTTTCTGGCAAGAACAGTAAAACCGCCTGGCGGCAGTAATGGAATCACGGCCATAATCTCCTCCTTGAGAGCCGAATGTAATTTATGGTGCAGAAACCCAACGGCACTCTCTCAAGCGTTATGCCTATCACTTCGCTTCACACACATTGCCGTCCTTGTCATTTCATTCATCCCTCTTTGGCTTTATTACTCCGCGCTGGCAATAACCTGCAAAATCTGGCCGTCGCTGATTTTCAGCGAGAAACTACGCTGCCAGAAACGTTTGGAATCTGCATCCTGAGGATCCACGGTACTGATTGCCACGGTGTATGGCACATTGCTCTCAAATGCCTTGAACGAGTATGGGATACATTGGCCGGGCGTAATCGTCTCAACGGGATTCAGTGGTAGAGTGCTCCTGCGCCAGAGTTCATGCGTTTGGCTATCCAACCGTTGTTCAATAGCGATACTGACCAGACTGACCCTGCCACTCTGTGTTGGGTAGGTTTGTGGTAAAGAGAAACAGAGATCATTTCCCCGCAGCGTAATATCCGCAGCGTAAAAACGTTGCTTTTCAAGGATACAGCCACTGAGCAACATCATCATGATGAGGGTATAGAAAGAGCGGGATAGCGTGATCTCGCCTAGCGTCAGCCTTCTGAACGAGCCTCTTGTTGTTATCATTATTCACTCCATGAATATAACTTATTGTATTTATTGAACTATTTTTATTATCTCTTTTTACCCTAGCATTGGCCATCTATTATCCATTAAAAACAAAAAGCCCCTTAAGGGGCTTCTCAGTTGATAACGTGTGAGTCATAACTCAGATACTGGTCAGGAAGGTATGTGCTTTATCCAGAGCACCAGACCTCATTCGTTACAGCAGTTGTTATTGACTCGAGAACTGTTTTTGCAGCAGCTGCCCGGCAGCCTCCAGAATATGCTCGGCGGTCAGACCGTACTCCTGCTGTAGAAATGCCTGGGTGCCCACCTGGCCGTAACGCTCCTTCACCCCCACGCGCCGCATTGGCGTCGGGCACTCTTCCGCCAGCACCTCCGCCACCGCCGATCCCAGCCCATTATGAATGCTGTGATTTTCACAGGTGACGATGCGCCCGGTTTTGGCCGCATAGGTTTTGATCAGTTCACGGTCGATAGGCTTGAGGGTGAACATATCGATCACCGCCGCGCTGACGCCCTGCTGCGCCAGCATCTGCGCCGCCTTCAGCGCCTCCGCCACCATGATGCCATTGGCAATCAGCGTAATGTCGTCTCCGTCGCGCAGCAGGTTGCCCTTGCCGATGGTAAAGCGCGAGCCCTCCTGGTAGATGCGCGTCGCCTGCTTGCGAATGGTGCGCACCCAGTAGAAGCCGCGCAGATCCATCAGCTGGCGCAGAATATCGGCGAACATGGTGGCGTCGGTTACCTCCAGCACCACCGAATGCGCCAGCCCGCGCACGATGCCCATATCCTCGAACGACATGTGGGTGCCGCCGTTGTGGCAGGCGCTCACCCCGGCGTCGGAGGCGATTACCTTGACGTTGTTGCGCTGATAATCCAGCGACATGAACAGCTGATCGAAACAGCGGCGGCTGGCGAAGGCGGTAAAGGTATGCACGAACGGCACCCGGCCGGTGAGCGACAGCCCGGCGGCGACGCCGATCACGTTGGCCTCCATGATGCCGCAGTTGATCACGTGCTGCGGGTGATCCTTGTGCACGCCATCCATCGCCATCGAGCTCATCAGATCCGCCTCCAGCGCGATGATCGGCGCGCCCGCCTCAATCTGCCGACGCACCGCGCCGGCGTAGACTTTGCGCATTTCGACGGCGTCGTTTTCCAACTGCGTCACTACGTTAAACATGGGCGGCCTCCAGTTCGGCGATGGCTTTTTCGATTTCCTGCTGCACGTCCGGCGTCAGGCGCAGGTGGTGAGAGTTCGACAGGTTTTCCAGATAGGCCACGCCCTGCCCTTTGATGCTGTCGAGCACGATCGCCAGCGGCCGCTGTTCGCCGCCGCGCGCCGGCGCCACCGCCGCCAGCAGCGCCGCGATGTCATCGCCCTTGATGGTCTGCACCTTAAAACCGAAGGCGCGGAACTTGGCGGCCAGATCGAACGGTTGGATCACCTCGTCCAGCGCGCCGTCCAGCTGTTGCTTGTTGTAATCGATGAACAGCGTCAGGTTGTTCAGATTGTGGTGGGCGATAAACTGGAACGCCTCCCAGCACTGCCCTTCGTTCAGTTCCCCGTCACCGAGGATGCTGAACACCCGATTGCGGCGCCCCGCCAGCCGATGGGACAACGCCATGCCGGCGGCGATCGATACGCCCTGCCCCAGCGAGCCGGTGGTGGCGTCCACGCCGCGCGTGCGCAGCCGGTCCGGGTGGCTCGGCAGACGCGTGCCGTTCTGGTTGAGGGTCTTCAGCTCCGCCAGCGGGAAGTAGCCCTTGATCGCCAGCGTGCTGTACAGCGCCGGGCCGGCGTGCCCTTTCGACAGCACGAAGTCATCGCGCTCCGGCCAGTCCGGATCCGCCGGATCGATGCGCATCACGCTGCCATACAGCACCGCCAGCGTCTCCACCACCGACATGCAGCCGCCGTAGTGGCCGAAGCCCAGCCCGGTCAGCGCTTTCAGCGTTTCCAGGCGGATCGCCCGCGCCAGGGTATGCAGCTCTTCAATTTCCGTTTCGCTCGTTGTGTAGTTCATCAGTCTGCCCTCGTTATTTCTCGACGCGGTCAGCGGCCGGCGCGCCTTTGCGTTTTCCCAGGAAGTTATGCGCCACCAGCAGCGCGAACACGGCGACGATCGCCAGCATGATCATCTCCTTCGACATAAAGCGCGCCATATTGCCCAGCAGGATGCCGATCGCGCCGAAGTCGGCGTCGGAGAAGGTGGTGTTGGCAAAGCCCAGCGCCCCCAGCACCGGTAGCAGCAATACCGGCAGGAAGGTGATCAGCAGCCCGTTGGCGAAGGCGCCCAGCATCGCGCCGCGCCGCCCGCCGGTGGCGTTGCCGAACACCCCGGCGGTAGCGCCAGTGAAGAAGTGCGGCACCACGCCGGGCAGGATCAATACCATCTTCAGCTGCCCCAGCAGGAACAGCCCGGCCAATCCGCCAAGGAAGCTGAACAGGAAGCCGATCAGCACCGCGTTGGGGGCATAGGGATAGACCACCGGGCAATCCAGCGCCGGCCGCGCATTCGGCACCAGCTTTTCCGAGAAGCCGGTGAACGCCGGCACGATTTCCGCCAGAATCAAACGCACGCCCTGCAGGATGATGAACACCCCGGCGGCGAAGGTGATGGCCTGAATGATCGAATACACCAGGTAGTTCTGGCCGCCGCTGAGCTCGCTTTCCACATAGGCCCGCCCGGCGCAGATCGCCAGGATCAGGTAGATGACGATCATGGTCATCGAGATCGAAATGGAGCTGTCGCGCAGGAAGCTGAGGTTTTTCGGCAGGTTCATCTCCTCGGTCGAGCGCGAGTTTTTGCCCACCTTCGAACCGATCCAGCCGGACAGCACGTAGCCCAGGGTGCCGAAGTGGCCGAAGGCGATATCGTCATTGCCGGTGATGCGGCGCATATAGCGCTGGGCGATCGCCGGGAAGAACGCCATCACCAGCCCCAGGGTCAGCGCGCCGGTAAACACCAGCTGCACGCCCTCGAAGCCCGCCACCGTTAGGATGATGCCGATCATGCAGGCCATGTAGAAGGTGTGGTGGCCGGTCAGGAAGATGTATTTCAGCCGGGTGAAGCGCGCCACCACGATATTCGCCACCATGCCGAACGCCATGATCAGCGCGGTGGAGGCGCCGTATTTCTCCAGCGCGATGGAGACAATGGCTTCGTTATTCGGAATGATGCCCTGAATATTGAACGCGTGTTCGAACATGCCGCCCAGCGGATTGAGCGATCCGACCAATACCGTGGCGCCGCCGCCCAAAACGATAAAGCCGAGAATGGTTTTTACCGTGCCTTTCACCACGTCGGAAAACGATTTTTTTTGCGCCAGCAAACCGATCAGCGCAATAAGCCCGACCAATACCGAAGGCACCTTTAATATATCCACCACAAACTTAAGCGTTTCCTGGATAAACATATCCACCTCGCCAATCGTTTTATTCAGATGATTGAGTGGGCTTCGAAGTAAGCGCGCAGCTTGGCTTCCAGCTCATTAATGTCGATGATGTTGCTGATCACCACCAGCTGCTCGGCCGGTACGCTGGCGCTGTCGGCGATGTCTTTCGCCATCACGAACACGTCGGCGGCGCCGGGGGTGGCGGACGACAGATCGGAGTGTTCGACCTCGGCCTCCACGCCCATCTTTTTCAGCACCTTTTTAATGTTCATTTCCACCATAAAACTGCTGCCGAGACCGGAACCGCAAATCGCCATGATTTTCATAATATCCACCTGTTGAATTTAGCGTGTAGGGTAGCGCCGCCGGTCATATTCCCGGCGTTGTTAGCATTAATAGTGTTCCTGGTGATTAAGCGTTAATAGCGGGCGATAATATCCTCGATTTGCCGTTTATCTTTGGCGTAAAATAACGCCTCCATGGCCTGATTGTCTGAAAATAATTCCGCCAGTTGCGAAATCAATTCGATGTGGCTGTCGCCGTCGGGCGCCGAAAGCATCACCACCACCTGAACCGGATCGTTATCCGCGGAATGAAAGTTCACCCCCTGATGGATCTTCAACAGCGATAATCCCAACGCGTTGGCGCCCTCTTCGGGCCGGGCGTGCGGCATGGCGATGCCCGGCGCCAGGACAAAGTAAGGCCCGAGCTTCTCCTGCTGATGAAAGATGGCCGTCAGGTAATTCGGCGTGATCACGCCGTCTTGCAGCAGCGGCTGCGCGCTCAGCGTTACCGCCTGGCGCCAGTCCTCCACCCGTTCGCACAGCTGTATATGATCGGCGGTCAGCCACTCTTTCAGCACGTTACCCTCCTAAAGGTTGATGGTTTCGGCCGGTGATTAATTCACCGACGACGGTAAAACTTTAATCAACCCCACCCGGCCACACAGTGATGGATATCACAAAGATAGCGCTACCAAAGCGCTATCATGCAGATCTGTGATAGCGCTATCAAAACGCCGCGCCGCGGCATGGCGTTAACCACAATTTTTTCTCGCTCTTTCGGGTAACGGGGTAGAATGTGCCGCATACGGGGATCGTCGAAGCCGCGCCGTCGGCTTCCCACCCTCACCATTTTTATGCGCCGCGCGCGCATTTCAGTCGGGATTAGGCATGTCGATCGGTAAAAAACGACGCAGCACGGGCAGGGTGACGTTGGCTGACGTAGCGCAGCTGGCGGGCGTCGGCACCATGACGGTGTCGCGCGCGCTGCGCACGCCGGAGCAGGTTTCAGACAAACTGCGCGAGAAGATTGAAGCCGCGGTGAGCGAACTGGGGTATCTGCCCAACCTGGCCGCCAGTTCGCTGGCGTCGGCCTCGTCCTACACCATCGCCATGGTGGTGCCCAGCCTGTCCGAATCCGGCTGCGCCGAGATGTTCGCCGGCCTGCAGAAAGTGCTGCAGCCGGCCGGTTATCACATCATGCTGGCGGAGTCGCAGCACCATCTGGAGCGCGAAGAGAAATTGCTGGAGACCCTGCTCTCTTACAACCTGGCGGCGGCGGTGCTGCTCAGCGTCGAGCATTCGCAAAACGCCCGCAACGCGCTGATCGCCGCCAACATTCCGGTGGTGGAGATCGGCGCCGTGCGCGCCGATCCGATCGACATGAGCATCGGCATCGACTACGTGGCGGCCATGTATCAGCTGACGCAAACGGTGATCGCCAGCGGCTATCAGAACATCGGGCTGCTGTGCGCCAATCAGGAACAGTGGATCTTCCAGCAGCACCTGCAGGGCTGGCACAAGGCGCTGCTGCGCAACCATATGTCGCCGCATCGGGTGATCAACGCCGCACAGCCCGCCAGCTTCAGCACCGGCGCGCAGCAGCTGCCGGAATTCCTGCTGGCCTGGCCGGAACTGGACGCATTGGTGTGCGCCTCGGACGAACTGGCCGGCGGCGCGCTGTATGAATGCCAGCGACGGCGCATCAAGGTGCCGGACAATCTGGCGGTGGTGGGGTTCGGCAACAGCGAGTTCAGCCGGGTCTGCCAGCCGCCGCTGACCACCATGACCATTCCGCATCGCGACATCGGCATTCAGGCCGGCCAGGCGCTGCTGGCGCGCCTGAACGAGCAGCCCTGGCTGCCGGCAGGCTCCCTGCCCGCCACGCTGTGCCGCCGCGACAGCTGCTGAATCCGCGCCATAAAAAAAGCCGGTCGATGACCGGCTTTCTCACGCGTTGGCGTCTCAGTGGTTGTCGAGCGGCTTACCGTAATCCTGTTCGTTGTTGCGCGTCAGCCACAGCGACAGCGCCTTCAGCGAATCCGGGGTAAACTCGTCGCAGCGCGCGGTGATCTCTTCCGGCGTCAGCCAGCACACCTCGGCCACTTCTTCTTCCTGCAGCGCGAACGGGCCGTGCGATACGCAGCTGAACAGCGCGCCCCACACCCGGCACTGCTCTTCTTCGAAGTAGAACAGACCGTGTTCGGCGAAAGGCACACCGGCGATGCCCAGCTCTTCTTCCGCCTCGCGGCGCGCCGAATCCAGCACGTTTTCACCGCTTTGCACTACGCCACCCGCCGTTGCGTCCAACCAGCCCGGGTAGAAGTCCTTGATCTCGGTGCGACGCTGCACCAGAATTTTTCCCATCCCATCATGCACCACAATATAGGTAGCACGATGGCGCAGCCGCTCCGCCCGCATCTGTTGACGACTGGATTGCGCGATCACCTCGTTTTGCTCGTCGACGATATCAACCCATTCGGTATCTGCAGCCTGACCCTGTTCCGCCATCCTCTAAAACCTTCTATTTTGGCGCGATGCATCCCGCGCGCTGGTTAATCAATGAGTGTTTTTCAAAGATTTTTATTGTGTGTGTATAAATTAGTGCGTTTAGCGTGTTAACGCCACTTCCGCGACGACCTTGCCGCCGTCGAGCGTCAGCACGCGCAAAGTGCCCCGATCCAACATGCCGTAGCTGGCCGGAAAGCCCCCTTTGGGAATGCTGACCGAGCCCGGATTGAAGCAATAGATCTCACCCTGCCGCTCCGCCTGCGGCAGATGCGTATGGCCGTAGGCCAGGACGTCACCGCGGGATAACGGCGGCAGTGCCGAGGGATGATAAAGGTGACCGTGGGTCAAAAACAATCGTCTTTTTTGCAGTAAAACCTGTTGCCAGGGCGCCTCGATGGGAAACGTCAGCAGCATCTGATCGACCTCGCTGTCGCAATTGCCGCGAACGGCGATGATCTTGTCGCTATAGCGATTCAATCGTTCGGCAACCTGAGCGGGCTGATACCCGGCCGGCAGCGCGTTGCGCGGGCCGTGATTCAGCAAATCACCCAGAAGAATCAACCAGTCGGCGCCATTTTGTGCGAACAATTCCAGCACGCGTTCGGTGGCCGGCAGCGAGCCGTGGATATCCGAGGCGAACATCAGCTTCATAACCTTGTCCTATAGAGGGAAATAAGCGCCATTTTACCGCGCCGGCGCCGTGCGGCAAACCGCCGTCCGCCCCGGTGGAGAATTGTGATCCAACCGCGCAGATAGCATCGGACGAATCCCACATAGCCTGCTATCCTTAGCTGCTATTGTTGGATCTCTGATATACCTTTGTGCGCGGCGAAGACCGCAGCAACGTGTAATGAATTACAGATCACCTTACCGCAGGAGGCAACATGATTGACCTGTATTACGCGCCTACTCCCAATGGTCACAAGATCACCTTGTTTTTGGAAGAGGTCGGCTTACCCTACCGTATCCATCGCGTAAACATCAGCGCCGGCGAGCAGTACAAACCGGACTTTCTGAGCATTTCTCCCAACAACAAAATCCCGGCGATCGTCGATCAGCAACCGGTGGACGGCGGCGCGCCAATCAGCCTGTTCGAGTCCGGGGAAATCCTGCTGTATCTGGCGGAGAAAACCGGCAAGCTGTTGAGCAAGGGCCTGCGCGAACGCGCCGCCACCCTGCAGTGGCTGTTCTGGCAGGTGGCCGGTTTCGGGCCGATGCTCGGGCAGAATCACCACTTCAACCACTACGCGCCGCAGCCGGTGCCTTACGCCATCGAGCGCTATCAGCTGGAGACCAAGCGGCTGTATGGCGTGCTGGAAGCCGAACTGCAAAAACACCCGTACCTGGGCGGCGACAACTACAGCATCGCCGATATCGCCACCTACCCGTGGGTGGTGTCGCATCCGCGCCAGCGCATCGATCTGGCGGATTACCCGGCGGTGCGCAACTGGTTCGAGCGCATCAGCAACCGCCCGGCGACCGAGCGCGCCTATAAGCTGGCTGAACAGGGCTAACCCCCGCTCCCCGACTCCCCGCCGCCGGGGAGTCACATCGCCCCTGCGTTATCATTTCCCTACTTTCCGTGTATTCTGAACGCCAATAATCAGACCTATGGAGAATCTCTGATGTCTTTCAGTCAACCCGACGCCGTTATTCGCATTAAAAATCTGCGGTTGCGCACGTTCATCGGTATCAAGGAAGAAGAAATCAACAACCGACAGGACGTCCTGATTAACGTGGTGATCCACTACCCGGCGGACAAGGCGCGCAACAGCGAAGACATCGCCGACGCGCTCAACTACCGCACCATCACCAAAGCGATCATCCGCCATGTGGAAGATAACCGTTTCGCGCTGCTGGAAAAATTAACGCAGGATGTGCTCGATATCGTAAAAGAACATGCCTGGGTAACCTATGCTGAAGTGGAGATAGATAAACTTCTGGCCCTGCGCTACGCCGATTCGGTCTCCATGACCATGAGCTACCGCCGGGACTAACTCAGGGAGGTCGACCATGCGGATCCTGATCACCGGCGCAACGGGATTGATAGGCAGCAGCCTGACGGCCAGGCTGCTGGCGCTTTCTCACCACATTACGGTGCTGACGCGAGACGAACGGCGAGCCCGGGCCAGGCTGGGCGACCAACCGAGCTATTGGCAAACGCTGGACGACCGGCAGTCGCTGGATGACTTCGATGCGGTGATCAATTTGGCCGGCGAACCTATCGCCGACAAGCGCTGGAGCGCACAGCAGAAACAGCGGCTGTGCCATAGCCGCTGGGATCTGACCGAGCGGTTGGCGCAGCTTATCAAGGCCGGCAGCACGCCGCCCGGCGTGCTGATTTCCGGTTCCGCCGTCGGCTACTACGGCGACCAGGGGCAGGCGGTGGTCACCGAAGAGGAGCCGCCGCACGACGAATTCACCCACCAGCTGTGCCAACGCTGGGAAGCGCTGGCGCTGCAGGCGCAGAGCGACGCCACCCGGGTCTGCCTGCTGCGCACCGGCGTGGTGCTAGCGCCACAGGGCGGCGCGCTGGCTAAAATGCTGCCGCCGTTCCGCTTCGGGCTGGGCGGCCCGATCGGCGACGGTCGCCAATACCTGCCGTGGATCCATCTCGAAGACATGGTCAACGCCATTATTTATCTGCTGGATCACGCCACGCTGACCGGCCCGTTCAACATGGTCGCTCCCTACCCGGTGCATAACGAACAGTTCGCCGCCCAATTGGCCAACGTGCTCGATCGCCCGGCGTTTCTGCGGGTGCCGGCGTTCGTCATGCGTTTGTTGATGGGGGAAGCGGCGGTGCTGGTGCTCGGCGGCCAGCGGGCGGTGCCGAAGCGGCTGGAGGAGGCCGGCTTCCACTTCCGCTATCTGGAGCTGGAACAGGCGCTGGATGACGTGATTAATCAGCGGGCCGAAGCCCGCTGATCTGAAGTTACTTCAACGCGCCGGACAGGAACTGCTGCAGGCGCGGGCTTTTGGGGTTGCCGAACAGCTCGGCCGGCGGCCCCTGCTCTTCAATCAACCCTTTGTGCAGGAAAATCACGTGGTTGGAAACGTGGCGCGCAAACTCCATTTCGTGCGTCACCACCACCATGGTTTTCCCCTCTTCCGCCAGCTTCTGCATGATACGCAGCACCTCGCCCACCAGCTCGGGATCCAGCGCCGACGTCGGCTCGTCAAACAGCAGCACTTCCGGCTCCATCGCCAACGCGCGGGCGATAGAAACACGCTGCTGCTGGCCGCCCGACAGGTGCACCGGGTATTTGCCGCGCGCCCGCTCATCGATGCCCACCTTATCCAGATAGCGAACCGCGCGCTCATGCGCTTCGGCCTTGCTCAGCCCCAGCACCTGCACCGGCGCCTCCATCACGTTCTCGAGCACCGTCATGTGGCTCCACAGATTGAAATGCTGGAACACCATGGTCAGGCGGGTGCGCAGCAGCTGCAGCTGCTTCTTGTCGAACACCTTCAGCTGGCCGTCTTTGTCGCGCACCATGCGAATGTCTTCGTTGTTCAGGCTGATCGAGCCTTCGCTCGGCTTCTCGAGGAAGTTGATGCAGCGCAGAAAGGTACTTTTGCCGGAGCCGGAGGAGCCGATGATGCTGATCACATCCCCGGCGTTGGCCGCCAGCGAGACACCCTTCAGCACTTCGTGGTCGCCATAGCGTTTATGCAGTTCCGTGACGGCTAATTTATTCTCAGACATGGTTTTTCTTCCCGTCATTTATCAGTGACTAACGTGTGCCATCCAGCGTCTTTCAGCCTTGCGGAACAGGCTGATTAACACGTAGGAGATGATCAGGTACAGCACCGCCGCGATGCCGAAGGCGTAGAACGGCTGATAGGTCGCGGCGTTGATGTCGCGCGCGATCTTCAGCAGATCCGGCACGGTGGCGGTAAACGCCAGCGCGGTGGAGTGCAGCATCAGGATCACTTCGTTGCTGTAAGCCGGCAGCGCGGTGCGCAGCGCCGAAGGTAAAATGATGCAGCGATACATCTTGAAGCGCGAGAAACCGTAGGCGTTGGCGGCCTCGATTTCACCGTGCGGCACCGAGCGGATGGCCCCGGCGAAGATCTCGGTGGTATAGGCGCAGGTGTTGAGCGTCAGCGCCAGGATGGTGCAGTTGAGCCCGCTGCGGAAAAACGCGTTGAGAAACTCGCTGCCGCGCACGATCTCAAGGCTGTACATGCCGGAGTAGAACACCAGCAGCTGCACGTACAGCGGCGTACCGCGAAACACATAGGTGTAGAGCCACACCGGGAAACGCACCCAGCGGATGGAAGAGACGCGCGCCACCGCCATCGGGATCGCCAGCAGCCCGCCCATCACCACCGAGGCGATCAGCAGCCACAGCGTTACCGCCACGCCGGTGAAGCGGTAGCCGTCGCTCCACAGCAGCGACTGCCAATACTGTTGCAGGATCTCAATCATAGCTCGGCCCTCTTGACGCCCAGTGAGTAACGCCGTTCAAGCCACAGCAGCACGCCGTTGGAAACGGTAGTGAAGATCAGGTAAACCACGCCGGCCACGATGGCGAAGAAGAACGGCTGATAGGTGCCTTTCCCCGCCAGCTGCGTGGCTTTCACCACGTCGTTCAGGCCGAGGATCGACACCAGCGCCGTCGCCTTCAGGATCACCTGCCAGTTGTTGCCGATGCCCGGCAAGGCGAAACGCATCATCGCCGGGAACAGAATGCGCCGAAAGATCTGCGCGCCGCTGAAGCCGTAGGCCGTCGCCGCTTCGATCTGCCCTTTCGGCACCGCCAGATAGGCGCCGCGGAAGGTCTCGGTAAAATAAGCGCCGTAGATAAAGCCGAGGGTAATGATGCCGGCGCCGAGCGGATCGATATCGATCTGCGCGAAGCCCAGCAGCGTGGTGATGTTGTTCAGCGCGATCTGTAAACCGTAAAAGATCAGCAGCATCAGCACCAGATCGGGCACGCCGCGGATCAGCGTGGTATAGGCACCGAACAGGCCGGAGATTAAGGGGTTATGAGACAGTTTGCCACCGGCGCCGATCAGACCGATCACCACCGCCAGCACCACGGAACTGAGGGCCAGCTCCAACGTCACCAGAGCCCCCTCGAAAATCAGTTGGGAATAGCCTTGCAGCATCTACTTCACCCTGTGGTCTAGGATCCGAACCATCGGGGCCGGCGCACCGGCCCCGCAGTCACAGCATGGAACGGGAAGCGGATTACCCGCCGTAGACGTCAAAGTCGAAGTACTTTTTCGCGTATTTGTCGTAGGTGCCGTCTTTACGCATCTCGGCGAAGGCTTTGTCCAGCGCCGCTTTCAGCTCGGTATCGGTCTTGCGCAGCCCCATGCCGGTGCCGACGCCGAAGAACTTGTCATCCTTCACCGATTCGCCGGCGAACGCATAGTCTTTGCCCGGTGGCTGTTTCAGGAAGCCGTCGCTGCCCGCTACTTCATCCTGGAAGGCGGCATCGATACGGCCGGAGGCCAGGTCGGCATAAGCCAGATCCTGGTTCTGGTAAGGCACGACGGTCACCCCTTTCGGCTGCCACATGGCGTTGGCGTAGGCTTCCTGGGTCGTGCCCTGCAGCACGCCCACGCTCTTGCCTTTCAGCGCTTCGGCGGTTGGCAGCAGCTTGGAGCCCTTCGGCGCGATCAGACGCGCGTTGGCGGCATACAGCTTGTCGGTAAAGGCGATTTCCTGCTGGCGTTTTTCAGTGATGGACAGCGAAGAGATAATGGCGTCAATCTTCTTCGCCTTGAGGGATGGGATCAGCGCGTCGAAGTCGCTCTCCACGAAGGTGCATTGGGTATTGATGCGTTTGCACAGCTCTTTGGCCAAATCGATGTCAAAGCCGACCAGCTCGCCTTTGGCGTTTTTGGATTCAAACGGCGCGTATGTCGGATCGGTGCCAATCTTCAGCGTGGAAGGAATGGCGGCAAAGGCGCTGCTGGCGGCGCTCAAAGCCAGAACTAACGGCAAAATCAAAACCCGCTTTTTCATAAATTACCCTCAAATTGATTTTTTTGATGCCACTACGGGCATTACTTTCCCCACCAAATCAATTTGCAGTAATCGTGCCACATTCGGTGCTACGGGCGGAGGGAACGGCTCCGGCCTTCACAATACTGTTTCCTGGGACGATAACCGCAAAATTAAATCGGCCGGTCGGGGCCGCGCCACTGGCAGCCGCGACAAGGCGGCGCCATGAAACAGTGAGCGTGATGAAGTGGGATCATTATGGTGCATACTCCGCCCCAATTCAGTGCGGTGTTGCACAAATGTACCAATTTAGGGATAAAACTGTTAATTAGCACCCTGCCAGCGGGTGAACAGGTCGATCGGCAGTTCGATATCAAACTGATCGATCACCCGATTGACGGTCTGATCGATGATGTCTTCCACGCTTGTCGGCTGGTGGTAAAACGCCGGCACCGGCGGCATGATCACCGCCCCCATCTCCGCCGCCTGGGTCATCAACCGCAGGTGCCCCAAATGCAGCGGCGTTTCCCGCACGCACAGCACCAAACGGCGGCGCTCTTTGAGCACCACGTCGGCGGCACGGGTCAGCAGCCCGTCGCTGTAGCTGTTGACGATGCCGGACAGGGTTTTGATCGAGCAAGGCAGGATTGCCATGCCCAGGGTCTTGAAGGAGCCGGAGGAGATGCCGGCGGCGATGTCGCGCGCGTCGTGCACCACATCGGCCAGCGCCTGCACTTCACGCAGGCTGTACGGCGTTTCCAGCGCCAGCGTCTGTCTTGCCGCGTTACTCATCACCAGATGGGTTTCCACCTCTGCGACGTCGCGCAAAACCTGTAACAGGCGCACGCCGTAGACAGCGCCGCTGGCGCCGGAAATGCCGATGATGAGTCGTTTCATGAAGAATGGCCTCTGCCGTAAAAAGTAAGATCAGGCAGACTTTGCCGCAATGGCGAGGGATAAGCAAGTCAGAGGAGCAAGGTGCACCGCCGCAGACGCGGCGATGCACCCTGAGGGATCAACGCAGGCGGTTAGCCTTCGTTGTGCAGTTCCAGATTTTCCGCTTCGGTTTGCACCCGCAGCGCCTTGGCGTCGTCGCTGCGCAGCGACTCCAGGTATTCCAGATAGCTTTGGTCGACGTCTTTGGTCACGTAGATGCCGTTGAACACCGAACATTCGAACTGGGTGATGTCCGGGTTCTCTTCGCGCACCGCTTCGATCAGATCGTCCAGGTCCTGGAAAATCAGCCCGTCGGCGCCGATGATCTGGCGGATTTCATCCACTTCACGCCCGTGGGCGATCAGTTCGTTGGCGCTCGGCATGTCGATGCCGTAGACGTTCGGGAAGCGCACTTCCGGCGCGGCGGAAGCCAGGTACACGCGCTTGGCGCCCGCTTCGCGCGCCATCTCGACGATCTGTTCCGACGTGGTGCCGCGCACGATGGAATCATCCACCAGCAGCACGTTCTTGTCGCGGAACTCGGCGCGGTTGGCGTTCAGCTTGCGGCGCACCGACTGGCGACGCGCCTGCTGGCCCGGCATGATGAAGGTGCGGCCGACGTAGCGGTTCTTCACGAAGCCCTGGCGGTATGGCTTCTCGAGAATGCGCGCGATCTCCAGCGCGATGTCGCAGGAGGTTTCCGGAATCGGGATCACCACGTCGATGTCCAGATCTTCCCACTCGCGGGCGATCTTCTCACCCAGCTTCTGGCCCATGCGCACGCGGGCGCTGTAGACCGAGATCTTGTCCATAAAGGAGTCCGGGCGCGCGAAATAAACGTATTCGAACAGGCACGGGTTGGTTTTCGGGTTCTCCGCGCACTGGCGGGTGAACAGCTGGCCCTTGGTGGTGATGTACACCGCTTCGCCCGGCGCCACGTCGCGCAGGAACTCAAAGCCCAGGGTATCCAGCGCCACGCTCTCGGAGGCCACCATGTACTCGCTGCGGCCATCCTCCAGCGTGCGCTTGCCGATCACCAGCGGGCGAATGCCGTTCGGGTCGCGGAACGCCAGCAGGCCGTGGCCGATGATCATCGCCACGCAGGCGTAAGCGCCGCGCAGTTGCTGATGCATGGCGGCGACCGCGGTAAAGATGTTGTCGGCCTCCAGCGGGTAGTGCGGGAAGCGGTCCAGCTCGCTGGCCAGCACGTTCAGCAGGATTTCCGAGTCGGAGGTGGTGTTGACATGGCGGCGGCCGCTTTCGAACAGATTTTGGCGCAGCTCATGGGCGTTGGTCAGGTTGCCGTTGTGGGCCAGCGTAATGCCGAACGGCGAGTTGACGTAGAAAGGCTGGGCCTCAGAGGCGCTCGAGCTGCCGGCCGTCGGGTAACGCACATGGCCAATGCCCATGTTGCCCTGCAAGCGTTGCATATGGCGCGCCTCAAACACATCCTTCACCAGGCCGTTGGCTTTACGCAAACGGAACCCGTTGTGGGCGTCAATGGTGACGATGCCTGCGGCATCCTGGCCACGGTGCTGAAGCACCGTCAGCGCATCATAAATCGACTGGTTTACCGGCATGAAACCGGCGATACCGACAATACCGCACATGTTGTCTTTTCCTCATCAGCGCTACCGCCCCGGCAATTGGGTCGGCAAGAAACTCGACGTGCTCTGCAGGTAGTCAAAGAACCACCTGATGACGTAACTGAACTGGGGAATGAGCTGCGACTGTTTCCAGTCGGCGCTTTGTGAGAAGCCGGTAAAGGTATCCAGGAAGAACAGGATCGCCGCGACGATCAACACTCCGCGCAGCGCGCCGAAGCAGATGCCCAACACGCGGTCGGTGCCCGACAACCCGGTTTTCTCTACCAGTGAGCTAATCACATAGTTAACAATAGCCCCTACGATCAAGGTCGCGATGAACAAAATCGCGATCGCGATGCCGTTTCGCACCAGTTCATCTTCAAAACGAGTGAAATAGACCGCAAGGTAAGAGTAGAAATGGCTGGCAACAAAAAACGCACATCCCCATGTCACAAGTGACAATGCTTCGCGAACAAACCCTCGGATCAGGCTCACCAGAGCCGAAAATCCAATCACCGCTATAATGACGTAATCAATCCAGACCATGAACTATTCCAATGATGAATCGCCCCTGCATCCAATTCGCGGCGAATTCTAACAGAAAAAGAAAACGTTTGCGTAGGGGATTTCCTACCACGTTACAAATAAAAAGCGGCGATCAAAAAATTCCCAATCGCCGCGCCTACATAGGTGATTTCGCCTGTAAAAGGCGCGGTTTTTCTCGCTTTCTCTCCACCACTCCTTAATTCAGGGGCGCATCGTGCTGCGCCCCCGCGGGGTTTAACGGCCGTACGGCTTCACCTGCCCGCTCAGTCCGCTGATCGAGTTCAGCGACGGCAGCGCCGCCTGCAGCTTCTGCTTGGAAGCGTCCGGGCCAACGTAGATGCGGGTGATCTGCCCCTGCACCGGCGTTGACGGCACGGTAAAGGCGCGATAGCCCGAGAGGCGCAGCGAGGCGACAATCTCGTTCGCCTTGGCGGCGTTTTTCAACGCCCCGAGCTGCACGACATAGGCTTGTCCAGCCGGCGCTTTTTCTTCCGCCGGTTTCGGCTGCGGTGCCGGTTCAGGCTTCGGCGTCGGTTCAGGTTTTGGTTCCGGCTTCGGCGCCGGCTTCACTTCCACCGGCTTCGGTTGCGGTGTCGGCTTCGGCTTCACTTCTACCGGTTTGGTTTCTACCGGTTTCGGCTTGGGCTGCGGCACCGGTTGAGGACGCGTTTCGACCGGCGGTGGTGCCACCTGCGTCGGCTGCTGAGCAGTCTGCCGCGCCGCCTGTTGCGCCGCCGCTTCGTTGGCCGCCTGCTGCTCGACCAGCGCGCCCGCCCCTTCCGGCGGCTGTGCCGGCAGCGGCTGCGTCACCGGCGGCAGCACGTCGTTCTCTTCGACATCGCCCGCCTTCGGCACCAACGGAATGGCCGCGAATTCATCCTCGTAATGCTTCTTTTTGCCGTCCAGCAGCCCTGGCAGGATGATTACCCCCAGCGCCACCAGAATCACGGTTCCGACCAGTCGGTTCTGAAATTTACTCGCCACTCACACTCCCCGCATCTCGTCTAACGCCGCCATCACCTGCGCCACGGTGTGGAACGATCCACAGACGATCACAATATCCTGTTTATCAGCATCCTGCATAGCCTGCCGCCAGGCAGTTTCGACATCATTAAAGCGGCGCGGTTCCGTCAGATGTTGCGCCAGCTGTTCGACGCTGGCGCCACGCGGCCCGTCGAGCGGTGCGCAGTACCATTCATCCACCTGCTCGCTGAGGCAGGCCAGCGTGCCAGCGATGTCTTTGTCCGACAGCATGCCCACCACCGCGCGCACCTTGCCGCCGTCGCGCGGCAGTTTGGCCAGGCGCCCGGCCAGATAGCCGGCGGCGTGCGGGTTGTGCGCCACGTCGAGGATCAGCGTCGGCTCCCGCCGCACGATCTGGAAACGCCCCGGCAGCGTCGCCTGTTGCAGCCCGGTGAAGATCGCGCGTTCGTCGATTTCCAGCGGGGAGCAGTTCAGCGCCGCCAGCGCGGTAGCGGCGTTGGCCAGCGGTACGTTCGGCGTCGGCAGATCGGTCAGCAGCGTGTCGCCGCCCTGCCACTGCCAGCGATCGCCCTGCTCGCTGAAGCTCCAGGCTTCGCCGCGGCGATACAGCGGCGCGCCCAGCGTTTCGGCAACCTGACGAATGCTGTCCGGCATGTCGGGTTCGCCCACCACCGCCGGCTTGCCGCTGCGGAAAATGCCGGCCTTCTCGCGGCCGATGCTTTCGCGATCGTTGCCCAGCCAGTCGGTGTGATCGAGCGCGATGCTGGTGATCACCGCCACGCTCGGATCGACGATGTTGGTGGCGTCGAGACGCCCGCCCAGCCCCACTTCCAGGATCACCACGTCGAGCCGCGCCTGTTTGAACAGCTGCAGCGCCGACAGGGTGCCGAATTCGAAATAGGTCAGCGACGTTTCGCCGCGGCCGGCTTCAATGGCGGCGAACGAGCGGCTGTGCTCCGCTTCGCTCAGCTCTTCCCCCTGAATGCGCACGCGTTCGGTATAGCGCACCAGATGCGGCGAACTGTAGACGCCGACGCGCAGGCCGGCGGCCAGCAGAATGGCTTCGAGGGTACGACAGGTGGTGCCTTTGCCGTTGGTGCCGGCAACGGTGAACACCGTGGGAGCGGGGGTCAGTAAATCCAGATGCGCCGCGACGCGCTGTACGCGCTCAAGGCCGAGTTCGATCGCCTGGCTGTGCAGACGTTCCAGATAATAAAGCCACGAGCTCAATGGCGACGTGGCTTGGGGAATTTGGTGGTTTTGCATGAGTCCCATCACTGAACTTGGGTTCATTAATCCATCAGGGCACCACCCTCACCGCGGTAAAGGCGATGCGCTTCGTGACTGCCGCCAGCCTGCAAACCGCAGCGAGATGGGCTGCGGCCGGCAGGGAACGGACATCAGCCGTCACTTAGCCACAAAGTGGCGGCTGAACCCGGGCGGGATCTGTCTTTGCCTCAGGCGTCGGCCTGCGGCTCCGGCTCAATGACCGGCGCGGCCTCATCGAAATGCGGCTGCGGCTGGTTGGTCAGCTTGGACAGAATGCTCGCCAACGTCTGGCGCATTTCCGGACGGCGAACGATCATGTCGATCGCGCCTTTTTCGATCAGGAACTCGCTGCGCTGGAAGCCCGGCGGCAATTTCTCGCGCACGGTCTGCTCGATGACGCGCGGGCCGGCAAAACCGATCAGCGCTTTCGGCTCGGCGATGTTGATGTCGCCCAGCATCGCCAGGCTGGCAGAAACGCCGCCCATGGTCGGGTCGGTCAGCACGGAGATGTACGGCAAGCCGCGCTCCTGCATTTTGGCCAACGCCGCGCTGGTTTTCGCCATCTGCATCAGCGACATCAGCGCTTCCTGCATGCGCGCGCCGCCGCTGGCGGAGAAGCACACCAGCGGACAGTTGTCCTCCAGCGCCTGCTCAACCGCACGCACGAAGCGCGCGCCGACCACGGAAGACATCGAGCCGCCGATGAAGGCGAATTCGAAGGAGGCCGCGACGATCGGCATACCGTACAGCGTGCCCTTCATCACCACCAGCGCGTCTTTCTCGCCGGTCGCTTTCTGTGCGGCGACCAGGCGATCTTTATAGCGCTTGGAATCCTTGAATTTCAGAACGTCTTTCGGCTCCAGATCGCTGCCCAACTCCACTTCGCTGCCTTCGTCCAGCAGGGTATGCAGACGCGCGCGCGCGCCCATACGCATGTGGTGGTCGCACTTCGGACACACTTCCAGATTACGCTCCAGCTCGGCGCGGTAGAGAACCTGGCCGCAGCTGTCGCATTTGGTCCAGACCCCTTCAGGAATGCTCGCCTTACGGGTTTGTGTGATATTGCTCTTGTTAAGAATTCGTTCAATCCAGCTCATCGATGACCTTTCTGTTTGAACCTGGCACACGCCAGTCCGCTGTTCATGCTTTAACAATCCCCCCGAAAACACCCCAATGAAAAAATGCCCGTTCGCGGCGCGGCAAGCGCGGCGACTGAGGCATCGGCTTCAGGGTTGTTCGCAGGAACAGACCATAATGTCGCTCATTAAACCATATCGGCCCGACGCTGTGGACAAAAAACTGGTCGAACCGACAGGTTAAACAATGTTTTTACTGTTTTTGCTGGCGGGCGGCCGCGCGCTTGTGGCGCCAAATTTCAATCACGCCCGGCAGAATCGAAACGATGATGATCCCGACGATCAGCAGTTTCAGGTTCTCCTGCACCACCGGCAGATCGCCGAACAGGTAGCCAGCATAAGTGAAGAGCAGCACCCAAACCAGTGCGCCAATCACGTTGTAGGCGGCGAAGTGGCGATAGGACATATGCCCCATACCAGCGACGAACGGCGCAAAAGTACGCACGATCGGCACGAATCGCGCCAGAATAATCGTTTTCCCACCGTGTTTCTCATAGAACTGGTGCGTCTTGTCCAGATAGCTGCGGCGGAAAATTTTCGAATTCGGGTTGCTGAACAGCTTCTCGCCGAACAACCGCCCGATAGTGTAGTTCACCGCATCGCCGAGGATCGCCGCCACCACCATCAACGCCACCATGGTGTGCACGTTCAGATCGTTGGTCGGCAACGCCGCCAGCGCACCGGCGACAAACAGCAAAGAATCCCCCGGCAGGAACGGCGTCACCACCAGACCGGTTTCGCAAAACAGGATCAGGAACAGAATAGCGTAGACCCACATGCCGTATTGTGCGACCAGTTCGGCCAGGTGCACATCAATATGCAGAATGAAATCAATAATAAACTTGATGATGTCCATAAATTCTCTCATTGATGCCGGGTGTTTCAGTCACCCGGCAGAAGCACAAGGGAGCGACGCTTTCAGGCGTGCCGGCGTTTAATCGTCGGGTAAAAACAGCGGCCCCATCGGCGGCCGCGGTATGCCAAAGTGGTCGGGATAGTCCACGGAAACCAGATACAGCCCCTCCGCTCGCGCCGTCGCCGCCGCCAGGTTGCGATCTTTCAGTGCCAGCAACTCGGCCATCCAGTTCTCATCCTGATTGCCGCAGCCGATCTCCATCAGGCTGCCGACGATGTTGCGAACCATGTGATGCACGAAGGCATTCGCCTTGATATCTACCACAATATATTCGCCGTAGCGCGTAACCTTAACGTGTTTTACGCAGCGCCACGGGGTGCGCGACTGACATTGCACCGCGCGGAACGAAGTGAAGTCGTTTTCGCCCAGCAGCGCCTGCGCCGCCCGATGCATGCGATCGGCGTCCAGCGGGTGATAAAAATGCGTCACCCCCTGTTGCAGCACCGCCGGCCGGTAGCGATGGTTGAAAATAATATAGCGGTAGCGGCGCGCGGTGGCGCTGAAACGCGCGTGAAAATCGTCGGCAACGGGGCTCACCCAACGCACCGCGATATCCGGCGGCAGATGGGTATTTACCCCCATCGTCCAGGCGGCGTCCTTGCGGCGCGCGGTGGTTTCGAAATGCACCACCTGCCCGGTGGCGTGCACCCCGGCGTCGGTACGCCCGGCGCACAGCACGCTAATCGGCGCATCCGCCACCTTGCTCAACGCCTGCTCCAGGCGTTGCTGCACGCTGGCCACTTCTTGCTGCCGCTGCCAGCCGTAGTATCGGCTGCCGTCATATTCGATGCCCAGCGCAATTTTCAGCGTTGGCTGAACGGGCGAGACCACCTCAGACATCAGTACATCTGCTCCTGCACCAAACGCTCGGCGGTTTCGATAGCCATCAATGCGCCGCCGAAGCGCACATTGTCCGCCACCGTCCAGAACTGCAACAGCTCGGGGATGCCGTAATCGTTACGCAGACAACCGATGCTGAGCGCATCGCTGCCGGAGGCGTCGGTGACCTGAGTCGGGTAATCGTCCTCTTCGCTCAGCTGAATGTCCTCGATCTCTTCGAGCTCGCTGCGCGCCTCTTCGGCGGACAGCGGGCGCAGCGCTTCCAGGTGCACCACCTGCGCGTGGCCGTAAAACACCGGCGACTGAACGCAGCTCACCGAAATCGGCAGCCCTTCATCCTGCAGCACCTTGCGCACCTGATCGACGATTAGGCGTTCTTCGCGCACGCTACCCTGCTCGTCGGCAATCAGCGGCAACAGGTTGAACGCCAGCTGCTTGCCGAAAACGCCTTCCTCGGCCGGAATGCCGTTCAGCAGGCGCGCGCTCTGGCCGGCCAAATCGTCCACCGCCACCTTGCCGCGCGACGATACCGACATCAGCGTGGTGACGTGCAGACGCGACAGCCCCGCCTGTTCGGTCAGCGGCTTGATCGCCGTCAGCAGCTGGCTGACCATGCTGTCGGCCACCGCCACGATATTGCGGTTGCGGTAATCCGCCAGCACCTGCGGGTTAACGCCCGGCACCACCAGCGGCACATCCGGCTCCATGGCGAACAGGCCGCTGGTGTCGATCACCAGGCAGCCCATGTTGCCGGCTTCTTCGGCATAGCGCGCGGACGCTTCGCTGCCGGCGACGAAGAAGGCCAGCTGCGCCTGTGACCAGTCGAACTCTTCGGCGTTTTGCACCAGAAGAGACTTGCCGTTGAAGCGCACATTGGCGCCCGCGCTGCGTTCGCTTGCCAGAGGATAGAGCTCACCCACCGGGAACTGGCGTTCCTGCAACAATTCCAGCAACGCTTCACCTACCGCGCCAGTGGCGCCGAGCAGCGCGATATTCCAGCCGTCAGACATCGGGTTTTCTCCAGAGTATTTCATTCATAAAAGCAGACGGGCAGTGCAATCACCGCCCGATAATCTTTGCCGCTCACTGTAGCGGCGTTGGCTTAAGACAACCTTACGCGCTATGCCACGCTGAAACCCAGCTTGCCGAGCAGCTCGGCGCTGGCGCTGTCATCGCATTGCACGGCCAGCGACGACCACTCGCGGCGTTCCTGATAGTGCTTGCGCAGGCGATCGAATTCGCCCGGTTGCCCGGCGACTTTGCGCAGCGGCGCATCATCGCGGCGCACATCATACACCAAGTGCATCAATCGTTTTAACCGCGCTTCATCCAGCGGCCCGTTGAGGCGGATCTGGCTGAACTCCGGCACCGGCAGCAGCGAGGCCAGCGCCACCTGCTGCGGCTGCCCCAGATGGCGGCTGAACGCTTCGAACACCTGAGTGGTGCCGCGCGCCTTGCCTTCCAGCGTATACCCGGCGATGTGCGCAGTGCCGATATCCACCCGCGCCAGCAGCGGCAAGGAGAGATCCGGCTCCGGTTCCCACACGTCCAGCACCGTGCTCAGCTTTTTGCCCTTTTCCAGCGCCTGCAACAACGCGGCGTTATCCACCACCGGCCCGCGGCAGGCGTTGATCAGAATGCGGTTGTCCGGCAGCGCCGCCAACAGATCGGCGTCCGCCAGATGCAGCGAATGGTATGGGCCGGATTTATTCAGCGGCGTATGGAAGGTCAGCACGTCGGCCTCGGCCACCAGCTTCTCCAGCGGCCAAAACTCCCCGGCGTCGCCGCGATCGGCACGCGGCGGATCGCACAGCAGCGTGCGCACGCCCAGCGCTTTGAGGCGCGCGTCCAGGCGGGAACCGACGTTGCCCACGCCGATGATGCCGACGGTTTTATCCCGCAGATGGAAGCCATCGCGTTCGGCCAGCAGCATCAAGGCAGAGAACACATACTCGACCACCGCAATGGCGTTGCAGCCCGGTGCGGCGGAAAAGCCGATGCCCTGCCGTTGCAGCCAGGCGTCATCGACGTGATCGGTGCCGGCGGTGGCGGTACCGACAAAGCCGATGCGGCTGCCGGCCAGCAACGCTTCATTGACCTTGGTGACCGAACGCACCATCAGCGCATCGGCATCCGCCAGCGCCTCACGCGGGATCGGGCGGCCCGGCACTGCCTGCACGTCGCCCAGGCGGCTGAACAGCTCGGCCGCGTACGGCATATTTTCATCAACCAGAATTTTCACTGCGTTCTCCGACGGTTTACGGCTATTTGTCTGCGAAATAGTGTGCCACTGAATCAGGCACGGCGAAAGCGCTCAGGGGTGGTGCCGGCGATCTGCTGGAACATGACGATAAACGCCGACGCGGAGCTGTAGCCGACGTCCAGCGCCACGTCCTGCACGGTCTTGCCCTGCTCGAGCAGCGACACGGCATGCAGGAAACGCAGGCGCTGGCGCCATTCGCTGAACGACATGCCCAGATCCTGCTGGCAGCGGCGCGACAGCGTGCGCTCGGTGGTGTAGACCCGAGCCGCCCACGCCGCCAGCGAGGTGTTGTCCGCCGGGCAGTGCTCCAGCGCTTCCAGCACCGGCGCCAAAAATTTGTCGTCCGACGACGGCAGATAGGTTTGCTGGCGCGGCGACAGGCGCAGCTGGTCGATCAGCACCTGGCACAGGCGCAAATCCTCTTCCGTTTGCGGAATGTACTGCTTACGCGCATAGAAATCCTCGGCGATGGCGCGGAATATCGGCGTCACGCTCACCAGGCAAGGGTCGGCCGGCATGCCGGCACACAGCGCCGGCGTAATGTCCACCATGCGGCACTGCGCCAGCCGCTGGTTATAGCAGGAGTGTTCGATGCCGGCCGGCGCCCACAGCACGAACTCCGGCGGCGCCAGAAAGCGCTGCCCGCCGATGCGCAGCACCATCACCCCGGCTTTGACCCACATCAACTGGCCCCAGGTGTGGCTGTGCGGCTGGAATTCGGTGCGCGCGTTGAACTCCTCGCAGCGGAACTGCACCGGCTTCGGCGCCGGGATCAGCGACTCGGGGAAATGGCGGATTTCTGGCATGGTTTCGTCCCGTGATTTGTCTTGTTTACGCCGATTTTTGTCTGGATATCGCTATATATGATAAACCGGACACGCGTAGACTAGCCAGCATGTTGGACGTTATTGAGAATAATTATCATGAATATGCTTTTCCCGCTGTTGGCCGTGCTGATTTGGTCGATTAACGCCGTCGTCAGCAAACTCTCCGCCACCGCCATCGATCCGGCGGCCATCTCGCTCTACCGCTGGCTGCTGGCGTTGATTGCCCTGACGCCGTTCGTGCTGCCGGGCGTGCTGCGCAACTGGGCGCAGGTGCGCGCCAACTGGTGGAAATTGATGATCCTCGGTTTGCTGGGCATGGTGCTGTACCAAAGCCTGGCGTATTACGCCGCACACAGCGTCAGCGCGCTGTTTATGGGCATCATCGTATCGCTGATCCCGCTGCTGACCATCCTGATCAGCATCGTACTGCTGCGCATTGCACCAACCGTCGGCGTGCTGCTCGGCAGCATACTCTCCTTCTGCGGCCTGATCTGGCTGGTCAGCGGCGGTCAGCCCGGCGTGCTGCTGCAGCACGGTATCGGCAAGGGGGAATTGATGATGCTGCTCGCCACCGCCTCTTACGCGCTGTATGGCGTGTTGACCAAACGCTGGGCCATCGCGCTGCCGAACTGGCAATCGCTGTACGTGCAGATCCTGTTCGGCGTTCTGTTGCTGCTGCCTAATTTCCTGATGGCGCAGGATGTCGGCTTGAACGGCCATAACCTGCCGCTGGTGCTGTTCGCCGGCATTCCGGCTTCGATTATCGCTCCGTTCCTGTGGATCCAGGGCGTGATGCGCCTGGGCGCCAATACCGCCTCGATCTTTATGAACCTGGCGCCGGTGTTTACCGCCGCTATCGCCGTGCTGTTCCTGCATGAGCAGCTGCACGGTTACCACCTGATCGGCGGCGGCATCACCCTGCTGGGCGTTATTCTGTCGCAGCGGCTGCGCACGCCGCTGACGCGTAAAGCCAAAGCCCCGGCGGCCGACGTCGAATCCTGCAAAGAACAGGCCTAAGGCAGCAGCCTGAAACGCACCCGCACCAACAGGCCGCCCAGCGCGGCGGAGCTCAGCAGCTCCGGGCGGGTGCCGTGATACGCGGTGATGTCCTTCACCAGCGCCAGCCCCAGGCCGGCGCCCGGCTGATCGCCCACGTTGTCCAGCCGATGAAACGGCTGCAGCGCCAGCGCCTTGTCCTGCAAGGCGATGCCGGGGCCGCTGTCTTCAATCTCCAGCACGCCTTCCCCTGCCGCCTGATCCTGAGTGAGGCGCGCGGTCACCACGCCCTGACGCGGCGTGTATTTCAGCGCGTTGTCCAGCAGGTTGGCGCACAGTTCGGCCAACAGCAGCGGTTCCCCCGCCACCTGGCACGCCGCCTCGCCTTCAAATCCGAGATCGATCTGTTTACTGCGCGCCTGCGGCAAGCGGGAAAAACAGGCGTCGCGCAGCACCTGCGCCAGATTGACCGGCTGCAGCTGGCGTTCGGCCTGGTGCTCGCTGGCCTTCAGGCGTGAGAGCTGCAGCAGGCGGTCGGTCAGCGCCACGGTATTATCCAGCGTCGCGCTCATCGCCTGCAGGCTTTCGCGCCATTGCTGCGGCCGGTCGCTGGCCAGCGCCACCCCAACCTGAGTCTTCAACACCGCCAGCGGCGTGCGCAGTTGGTGCGAAGCATCGGCGCTGAAACGCTCCTGGCGCGCCACCATCAGCCGCAGCCGTTCGATATAGCGATTGAACGCCACCAGCAGCGGCTGCATCTCCGACCACGGCAATACCCGCGGCAGGGGCGTCAGCTCGCCCGGATCGCGCCGCAGCATAATGCCGGAGAGCTTGCGCATCGGCTTCAACACCCGCTTGAGCAGCGCGAACGCCAGAATCAGGGTCAACACCACCACCGTGCCCTGGCTCAACAGCGCCGCGATCATCATCTGTCGCGCCAGGTAACGGCGCGACTCCAGGGTTTCCGCCACCAGAATGGTCGCCATGCCGCTCACGCCCGACTCGTTGATCGGTTGAAACAGCGCCGCCACGCGGATCGCCCGGCCGAGGTATTCCGCATCGTAAAAATGCACCAGCGCCGGGTAGAGCGTGGAACGCGGGATATGGGGCGGCAACGACGGCAAATCGTCATAGCCCGAAATGCTTTTCCCCTGCGGCGAGATCACCTCGTAATAGAGCTGATCGTTCATGTTGCGCTCGAAGCTGTCGAGCACCACATAGGGCACATCGACCGCCAGCTTGCCATCGCGCACCACCAGCCGCTCCGCCACGGTGCGCGCCGACGCCAGCAGCGTGCGATCGTAAGCCAGGGTGGCGGCGCTCATGGCGCTGAAATAGTGGGTGTAGATCGAGATGCCGCCCAACGCCACCAGCGGCAGGCCAAAAAACAGCAGCAGTTGATAGAACAACGAACGCGGCGCGTTAAACCACCGCATTGCACCGCTCCAGGCTGTAACCCAGACCGCGCAGCGTGATGATTGCCACGTCGCTGCCCTGCAGCTTTTTCCGCAAACGGTGTACGTAAAGCTCGATGCTCTCCGGATTGGCCTCGTCGGACAGCGTAAACACCTGCTCAAACAGCTGCTGCTTGGCCACCGGGCGGCCGCGGCGGTGCATCAACGCGGTCAACACCGCCAGTTCGCGCGGCGTCAGCGCCAGCGGCTTGCCTTCCAGCAGGAAATAGCCTTCGTCGTGATAGGTCAACGCGCCGTACTGTAACGCCGGCTGCGCGGCGCCGACGCTGCGGCGCAGCAGCGCCCGAATGCGCGCTTCCAGCTCGTCCAGTTCGAACGGCTTGGTGAGGTAATCGTCCGCCCCCAGATTCAGGCCCTTCACCCGATCGGCCACGTCGGTGCGCGCCGTCAGCAGCAGCACCGGCAGATCCTGCCCGCGCTTGCGCAGGCGCGCCAGCAAATCCAGGCCGTTCAAACGCGGCAGCGCTACATCCAACACCGCCAGCGCATAGCGTTCGTTGAGCAACAGATGATCGGCCGCCACGCCGTCCGGGGCGACGTCGACGGCAAAGCCGGCGCCGGTCAGCGCCTTTTGCAACCAGTGAGACAGCTCGGGGTGATCTTCAACCAATAACAGTCGCATGTTTCCATTCCATTGATTTACCTGAACAACCTGGCGCCGACACGGCGTCCGTTAACAGGCCGATAACAGAGAATGGCATGGAAAATAAGGGGATAAAAGAGCGCCGCGCCGCCCGTTTTGGGAGCTGGCACACAATTATGTGGTGTACCGCGCGTACCTCCTCTGTTTCAGCGTTATCGAGAGACCCCAATCACAGACTGGAAACTTTTCCGGCCGCTGAAAGGTAAATGAAAGGTTGTTGTTTTAACAATCCTGCAACCGCACCCGGCGGGATTTCACAACCAGAACAATACCGAGGGCAAGTCACAATGAAAAAAATAATGACCCGTACCTTTACCGCCGCCGCCCTGCTGCTGGCGGCCAATCAGGCCTTTGCCGTGGAAGCGCCCAAACGCACCGAATGCATCGCGCCGGCCAAGCCCGGCGGCGGCTTCGATCTGACCTGCAAGCTGATTCAGGTGTCGCTGCAGGACACCAAGGCCATCGATAAGCCGATGCGCGTCACCTATATGCCCGGCGGCGTCGGCGCAGTGGCCTACAACGCCATCGTCGCGCAGCGCCCGGCGGAGTTCGGCACCGTGGTGGCCTTCTCCGGCGGCTCGCTGCTCAATCTGGCCCAGGGCAAGTTCGGCCGCTATAACGTAGACGACGTGAAATGGCTGGCGGCGGTCGGTACCGACTACGGCATGATCGCGGTGCGCGCCGACTCGCCTTACAAAACCCTGAAAGACCTGATGGACGCCTTCCAAAAAGATCCCAACAGCGTGGTGTTCGGCGCCGGCGCCTCCATCGGCAGCCAGGACTGGATGAAAACCGCGCTGCTGGCGCGCGAAGTCGGCGTGGATCCGCGCAAGATGCGCTATGTGGCATTCGAAGGCGGCGGTGAGCCGGTAACCGCGCTGCTCGGCAACCATATCCAGGCGGTCTCCGGTGACCTGAGCGAGATGGTGCCTTATCTGCAGGGCGACAAGATCCGCGTGCTGGCGGTGTATGCCGAGCAACGTCTGCCGGGCCAGCTGGCCGACATTCCCACCGCCAAAGAGCAGGGATACAGCCTGGTGTGGCCGATCATTCGCGGCTTCTACGTCGGGCCGAAAGTCAGCGATGAAGAGTATCAGTGGTGGATCGACACCTTCCAGAAAATGATGGCGACCGACGAATTCAAGCAACAGCGCGATCTGCGCGGCCTGTTCGAATTCAACATGACCGGCAAAGAGCTGGACGCCTACGTGAAGAATCAGGTTGCCCAATACCGTGAGCAGGCAAAAGTGTTCGGCCTGGCCAAATAACCGCAGGGGAAAACCATGAGCGATCGTATTTTTGCCGGCTTCTGGCTGCTGCTGTGTATCGGCGGGCTGTTCATCGGCTGGGGCATCCAAAGCGAATACAGCTATGAACCGCTGGGGCCGCGCCCGTTTCCGCTGGCGATCCTCAGCCTGATGGCGCTGTGCGCGGCCCTGCTGTTGCTGCGCCGCCCGCAGGCGGTGGAGTGGCCGCACAACAAGGTGCTGCAGCGGCTGCTGGTGCTGGTGATCACCCTGGTGCTGTATGCCTGGGGTTTTGAATGGCTGGGCTTCCCGCTGGCGACCGCGCTGCTGACGTTCAGCATCGGCCTGCTGTTTCAAGCCAGCCTGCCGGCGGCGGCTATCTCCGGCGTCGTCATGGGTGCAGCGCTGTATTACGCCTTTGACCAACTTCTCGATGTCACACTGCCGCTCGGCGCCTGGCTGAGCTAACGGGAGCGATGATGGATACCTGGATGTATTTGACCCAAGGGTTCGAAGTGGCGCTGGTGCCGCAGAACCTGATTATCGCCCTGATCGGCTGCTTCGTCGGCACCATCGTCGGCCTGCTGCCGGGCCTCGGGCCGATCAACGGCGTGGCGATCCTGCTGCCGCTGGCGTTTGCCCTCAAGCTGCCGGCCGAATCGGCGCTGATCCTGCTGGCGACGGTGTATATCGGCTGCGAGTACGGCGGGCGCATCTCGTCGATTCTGCTTAACGTACCGGGCGACGCGGCGGCGATCATGACCGCGCTGGACGGCTACCCGATGGCGCAGCAGGGGCGCGCAGGCGTGGCGTTGTCCATCTCGGCGGTCAGTTCGTTCGTTGGATCGATGATCGCCATCGGCGGCATCATCCTGTTCGCGCCGCTGCTGGCCCGCTGGTCACTGGCCTTCGGCCCGGCGGAGTATTTCGCTCTGATGGTGTTCGCCATCGCCTGCCTCGGCAGCATGATGAGCCAAAACCCGCTGAAATCGCTGCTGGCGGCGCTGATCGGCCTGGGGCTGGCGACGGTGGGCGTCGACGCCAACACCGGCGTTTACCGCTTTACCTTTGACAGCGTGCACCTCTCCGACGGCGTGCAGTTTATCGTGGTGGTGATCGGCCTGTTCTCGGTCAGCGAAATCCTGCTGATGCTGGAAAGCACCAGCGCCGGGCAAAAGCTGGTGCGTAAAACCGGCCGGTTGCTGTTCAACCGCAAAGAGGCGGCGCAGTGCGCAGGCCCTACCCTGCGCTCGTCGGTGATCGGCTTCTTCGTCGGCATTCTGCCAGGCGCCGGCGCCACTATCGCCAGTGCGCTGACCTACATGACCGAGAAGAAAATCAGCGGCAACAGCGACACCTTCGGCAAGGGCGACATCCGCGGCGTAGCGGCGCCGGAAGCGGCCAACAACGCCTCGGCCTGCGGTTCGTTCATTCCGATGCTGACGCTGGGGGTGCCGGGTTCCGGCACCACGGCGGTGATGATGGGTGCGCTGACGCTGTACAATATCACCCCCGGCCCGGCAATGTTCACCGAACAGCCGGACATCGTCTGGGGACTGATCGCCGCGCTGCTGATCGCCAACGTCATTTTGCTGATCATGAACCTGCCGCTGGTCGGCCTGTTCACCCGCATGCTGACCATCCCGCTGTGGTTCCTGGTGCCGGCGATCGCCGCGGTGTCGGCGGTGGGGGTTTATGCGGTGCACAGCACCACCTTCGACCTGCTGCTGATGGTCGGGTTGGGCGTGTTCGGCTACATCCTGCGCAAAATGCACTTCCCGATGTCGCCGCTGATTCTGGGCTTCGTACTGGGTGAGATGCTGGAGCAGAATCTGCGTCGCGCGCTGTCGATCAGCAACGGCGAGTTCGGCATTCTGTGGAGCAGCAGCATCGCGCAAACGCTGCTGGTGCTGGCGGTTGCGGTACTGGCGCTGCCGCCGCTGCTGCGCCTGATGCGCAAACGCCGCCAACCGGCGGCCGAGGCCAAAGCCGAGTAACGCGAAACGGGCGGGGATCCCCCGCCCGTTGTGTTTAACGGCGTAGGGCCGCAATTCCCCTTTCCAACGCCTCGATATCGTCATCGGCGAGCAGGGGCTGAATCACCGCAAAGTCCGCCTCGGACAAGTCATAGAGGCGCAAGGCAAGCAACCGCGCGATGACCTCCGGCGCGAACCGCCAACGGATAAACCGCGCGGGGTTACCGCCGACGATGGCATAAGGCTCAACATCGCCGACCACCACGCTGCCGGCGGCGACGATCGCCCCCTCGCCTATCGAGACTCCCGGCATCAACATCGCCCGCATGCCAATCCAGCAACCGTCCCCCAGCCGGGTGTCGCCTTTGGGGCGGTACGCCCGTTTGATGGTTGCCATAAACGGATACAGGCTCAGCCAGTCGATACGATGGGTGTGGTTGCCGCCCATCAGGATCACTGTTTCGGCCGCGATGCACACATAATCGCCGATCAGCAGGCGGTCTATTTCGCCCAGCGGCTGCCATTGCCGGCTGACCGCGTCGCCGTGCAGATAGCGCACCACCGAGCGCTCGAAGCCGTTATCCCAGCAGTCGCTGTAGTAGCTGTGGGTGCCTTTGATGATGATATTCGGGTTGGTCACCGTCTGATGCAGCAGCTCGGTTTTGGACCAGTGTTTTTCGGACATGGCGTATTCTCTTGTTACGGGAATAAAAGCCACGGAACGGAATGTCTGTGGCCGTGTTGTCGTTCACTCAACACGGCCATTCAAGCGATAAGCGCTCGTTTCAATCTCGGGTTATTCATCTTACGGCCTCTCTTGCGAGGCGTAATGGTAGCCGATCACGCCTCGGCGGTCTTGCTTTTCAACAGCAGCACCCCGCCCATCACCAGCGCGCTGCCCAGCAGCTGCAGCTGATTCATGCTCTCCCCCAGCAGGAAATAGGCGATCACCGCGGTGAACACCAGTTCCAGCGACAGGATCAGGTTGGCCACCGCCAGCGGCAGCGTTTTCAGGCTGATATTGTACAGCCCGAAGCCCAGCAGCGTCGGCCCGGCGGCCAGCGCCAGCAGCAACAGCCAGCCGCTCCACTGGATGCCCTGTGCGCCGTGCGACAGGAACCACAGAGAGCCGGCCATGCCGTGGAACGCCGCCAGCGGGAACGCCGTCAGCGCCGCGTTGAACACCAGCTGGTACAGCGCCGAAAAACCGAACACGTACAGGATGGTGTTCCACACCGGATAGCCGCGTTCGCTGGCCACCCGCCCGCCGAGGGTATACAGGGTATAACCGATGCCCGACAGCATCCCGACCAGCAGCCCCAGCAGATCGAAGTGGCTGTTCCCCATGCTGTCGCCGTTGCTGACCAGGAAGCAACCGCCCAGGCTGATGGCGATCACCAGCAATTGGCGCAGCGTCAGGCGTTCGCTGTACATCACCCAGCCGAGGAACACGGTAAAGCCCACCGAGCAGTAGGTCAGAATGGTCGCCACCGACGCGCCGTTCAGCGCCACCGACAGCGTCCACAGGCTGTTGAACAGCGCCAGCAGCAGCCCGTAAAGCGCGTAGAACACCACCTGTTCACGGCGCAGGCGCGCCCACTGCGGTTTCACCAGCAACAGCAGCGGCAACAGCACCAGCGCCACCAGCGCCGCGCGCCAGAACGCCAGCACGAAGGTCGGCAGGTGATAGTACTCGGTCAGCGCGCGAATGATGATGGCGGTAAAGGCCAGCAGCATGGCGCTGATAATGGCGATGACGTACCCCTGGTGGCTGCCCTGAAAGAGGCGCGCGCCGGGCAACGCCGGCCGGGCGGAAACGCCTGACGGTAATGACATGAGATCCTCGGAGAAATGGCGACGTTAATGCTCAGGCGGACAGTGTAACGCGGCCATTTTTTCTCACTATAGCCACTTTACGGCGTTGTCATGCAGGCCACTTTTCTGCGCTTGAAGCCCTGTTGACATGGGGTATAGTAAAAATCACTCTCCATAACCGGGCCAATTTCGCATGCATATCCCGTTGGATCGCGAGCAGGACGTTCCGCTCTATTTACAGATCGAAGAAGCGCTGCGGCGCGCCATCCTCACCGGCGTGTTCGTCGATGGTGACAAACTGCCCTCGACGCGCACGCTGGCGGCCGAACTGGCGGTCAGCCGTTTAACGGTGGATAACGCCTACGCCGAACTGGCGGCCAAGGGCTTTTTGCATCAGCGGCGCGGCAGCGGCGCCTATGTCGCGCACCCGCAAGCGCAGGCGCGCCCGGCCCGGCCGAGCAGCGATGCCCCATTCCCGCTGGAGAGCTTCACCACCCTCACCTCGCGGCTGGACGGCTACGCCGACGCCCCGCTGCCGGAGGGGCTGATCAACTTCGCCGCCGGCGTCGGCAGCCCTAAGGTGTTTCCGCTGGAGGCGTTTCGCAAAGTGCTGCTGTCGGTGCTCAGCCGCCATGCAGAAGAGGCCTTCAGCTACGGCGAATACTGCGGCTACTACCCGCTGCGCGATACGCTGAGCCGCATTCTCAGCGCGCAGGGCATCCCCACGCAGGCGGAACAGGTGCTGATCACCAACGGCTCGCAGCACGCCATCAGTCTGGTGGTGCAAAGCCTGCTGGCGCCGGGCGATACGGTGATCGTCGAAGAACCGACCTACGCCGAAGCGCTGGGCCTGCTGCGCCAGCACCGCATCAATATCGTCACCGTACCGGGCGACCGCCACGGCATGCGGGTGGATTTGCTGCCGGAGTTGTTGGAACGCCACCGTCCCAAACTGATCTACACCATCCCCAATTTCCACAACCCGACCGGCCGCTGCCTGAGCGAGGCGCGGCGGCGACGCCTGCTGACTGTCGCCCAACAGGCCGGCGTGGTGATCCTGGAAGACGACTTCGTCGGCGATCTGCGTTACCAGGGCAAACAGCTGCCGTCGCTGCGCGCGCTGGCGCGGCCGGGCGCGGTGATCTACGTCAGCACCTTCTCCAAAATGCTGCTGCCCAGCATGCGCATCGGCTATCTGGTGGCGGACAGCGAACACTATCAGCGTTTCGCCAGGCTGAAACACGTCGACAGCTTCACCAGTTCCAGCCTGATCCAGCGGGCGCTGGACGCGTTCGTCACCGTCGGCCGTTACGACAAGCAGCTGCGGCGCGCCGGGCGCGTCTACCGCCGCCATCTGGAGGTGATGATTGATGCCTTGCAACGGCGGCTACCGCCGGGGTGCCGCTTCGAAACGCCGCAGGGGGGCTTATTTATCTGGCTGACGCTGCCGGCGACGGTGACCACCACCGAACTGATGCCGGTCGCCTGGCGGCACGGCGTGACCTTCGCACGCGGCGAATGCTTTTATGCGCAGGAACAGCTGGGCGCGCACGGCCTGCGGCTGAACTTCGCCGCCAACTCACCGCCGCAGATTGAAGAAGGTATCGCCCGGCTGTGCCGGGCGATTGAGGAGGTGATAACGGAGAAAAACACCGGTTAGACGGCGGCCCACCACAGCCGCAGCTTCATCCCCCAGTAGCTGGTCCAGCCGGTGGTGCTCTGCACCACCTTGCCCTGCGAAACCACCACGAAGGTCGGCGTCACGCCAATCTGCCACTGCGCCGAGAGCGTACCGGCCGGATCGTTGACCACCGGCAGCGCCAGCCGTTTGCGCGCCAGCCAGTGTTTCACCTGGGTATCGTCGCCCGAGCGCAGCGCGACGGTCAGCACGTTGCCATCTGCCGCCTGCAAACGGGCGACGTCCGGCGTAGTGAAGCGGCAGACGCCACACCAGCTGGCCCAGAAGTAAACCAGCAGCGGCCGCTCATGGCTGAGCTGCGCCAACGACACGCGCTCGCCGTCCAGCGTGGTCAGCGTCTGAGCATCGAAGGCCGGCGGCGCCTGCGGCGCGTTCAGCCAATCCATCACCGTCACCACCGCCAGCGCGATCAGCGCCAGCAGCAGCAACTCGCGCCCCCAGCGCTTGAGCTTAGCCATGGTTGGCCTTCGCCAGCTGCTGCTTCACCATCGCTTCCAGCTCTTCATACGACACCGCCCCCGGCAGCATCCGATCGCCGATCAGCGTCGCCGGCGTCCCCTGCACGCCCAGCTGTTCCGCCAGCTCCATATTGGTGCGCAGCGTGGTCATGCTCTGTTCGCTGGGCGCCACCGCCTTGACGCCGGTTTTCTCTTGCGCGGCGGCGATGCTGGCGTTGTCGTGGAAGCCCTTTTTCGCCATCAGCCGCTGGTGCAGGGCCCAGAATTGATCCGGGTGCTGTTGCCAGGTGGTGAGCGCCACGCGCGCCGAACTGACCGAGCTTTCGCCCTTGAACGGCAACAGCTTCACCACCAGCGCCACGTCCGGGTATTGCTTGACGATCTTCTCCAGCATCGGATCAAAACGCTTGCAGTACGGGCAGTTATAGTCGGTAAAGGTCACCAGCGTCAGTTTGGCGTTGGCGGCGCCGAGGCGCGGGCTGGCCGGATCCTGGTACAGCGTTTTGGCGTTCTGCTTGATAGCCTGGCTGATTTGCTGGCCGGCGGTTTGCTGCTGCCAGGCGTCCACCGCCTGCGCCAGAATGTCCGGGTTGGACACCAGCGTTTCGCGGATCATCTCTTTGATACGCGCCTCTTGTGCCGGGGTGAAAGGCTCGGCGGCCCACACCGGGGCGGCGATGATCATCAGTAAAATCAGTAGCTTTTTCATTGTTCGGTTCCTTTGGCATGGGAAAGCGTTTGCAGCACGGCGTCACGGGTCAACAGCGGGGATAACACCTCGCCGTCCGGGCTGCCGGGGCCATAGATTTGGTTGAAAGGCACGGCGACGCTGCCGCGCTTTTGCAGGAAGGCGCTGATGTCGGCCGACGGGCGGCTCCAGTCGCCACGCAGCGCAACCACGTCGTCGGCGCTCAGCGCGCGCTGTACGTCATCACGCAGCAGCACATTGAATTTATTGGCTTTACAGGTCACACACCAGTCTGCGGTCACGTCGACGAACACCCGCTTATGCTGGGCCAGCGCCTCGGTAATCGCTTGCTCGCTCAGCGGTTGCCACTGCACCCGATCCTGCAACGGCTGGCGCCACAGGCCGGCGGTCAGCGATCCGGCCAGCAAGGCCACGCCCGCCAGCACCAACGTGCCCGCCGCCAGCTTGGCCGCCAACCGTGGGCCCTGCTGACGCCACACCGCCAGCAGCAACGTCAGCAGCGCCAACGCCCCCAGCCACAGCGTGGCCTGCACGCCGATATGGTTGCTCAGCAGGCTCAGCAGCCACAGCGACGACGCCAGCATCAGCAGCCCCATCGCCAGCTTGACGGTATTCATCCAGCGGCCGGGGCGCGGCAAGCGCAGCGCCAGCGATGGCCAGGCGGCGATCAGCAGCCACGGCAGACTCATGCCAATACCGAGCGCGATGAACATGCCCCACAGCACCGGCAGCGACGCCGCCAGCGCGAAGGCCACCGCCGTGCCGAGAAACGGCGCCGAGCACGGCGTCGCCAGCAGCGTGGCAAACGCGCCCTGCCAGAAATGGCCGCTCAGACCGTGCCCATTATGGGTCGCCAGCGACGTATTCAGATCGGACGAGAGGCGCAGATGGAACAGGCCAAACAGGTTGGCGCTGAACAGCAGCGTCACCAGCACCATAAAACCGATAAACCACGGATTCTGGAACTGAATACCCCAGCCGAGCGCATGGTTGCCGAGCCGCAGCAGCGTCATCAGCAAGGCCAACGCCATAAACGAGGCGACGATACCCAACGACGACGCCAGGAACTGCAAACGCACGCTGCGCCGATCGCGCCGTTCCACCTGCAGGATGGAGCCGAGCTTGATGCCCAGCACCGGCAGCACGCACGGCATCAGGTTGAGGATCAACCCGCCCGCCAGCGCCATCAATACCGCCTGCCATAGCGGGAACGCCGCACCGGCGGGCGCGGCCAGCGGATCGCCAATCGGCAGCGTAATCTGCTGCGCCATGCCGCCGTCGTCGATCACCAGCGTCAGCGTTTTGCCGCGCAGATCCGGCGCCGCATCGCCCCAGCCATCGCTGACCGGCACTCGCGCCAACAGCTGAGCGCCGTCGGTCTCAACCTGCGGCTTGCCGAGATCGGCATCCGCCAGCGTATCGAAGAACAGCGCGGGCTGCTGCCAACCGGCGGCGCGCTCGGCGGAAATCTGCAGCTCGCCGTTGCGGTAACCGGCCTTGACGCCCTCCGCCACCCCGGCGGCGATCGGCACCTGTCCCATCGCCTGCGCGAAGTCGTGGTTAAACTGCGGATCGTTCGGCGTCGTCAGATCCAGGCTGAACGGGTAGTCGGTCAGAATGCAGACGTTACTGCAGGTGGATAGCGTCAGGGTGCCCGCCAGCGGGCCGGATACCTGGCCTGACATCACGATCGGCAGCGTGACCCGATCGTGATAGCCCTGGGTGGAAATGCCGGCCACCTCGAAACGCTGCGGCGTCGGCCAGTGCCAGGTCGCTGGCGGCGGGTTGCCCTGCCAGACGATAGCCGGCGCGATGCCGCCTTCGCCTGGGGAACGCCAGTAGGTTTTCCAGCCCTTTTGCAGCTCGACCGACAGCAGCAGGCGGGTCTCCCCCGGCTGTGACGTGTCGGCACGCAGCCGCACCTTGGCATGATCGTTGGCCGGGTTTTGCAGCCAGCCGCTGTCCGCCGCCTGCAAGGCAGGCAGCCACAGCATAAACAGGCAAGCGCAGGCCAGCCTGATAATTTTCAACATGTTAATTCTCCATAAATGATTAATTCACCGCGAAAAACGGGCGATTAACTCATTCACGGAAAACGCATAATCGAAGGTGCACCCTGAGGGTGGGCGGTGAAATGGCGCGAGGAGGAGGAATACGCAGGCGCGCGGCAATGGTCGGCGCCAACAGCGCCAGCAGCAGGCCCAGCCCGAACAGTACGGTTTCGAACATCACCGGCGGCGCGGCCAGCAATGATTTGGCGCTCAGTTCACAGGGCGTCGGCTGCGCTTCGGCGGCGGTGTCACTGGACTGAACGGCGGTGGCGGCCGGGATCCCCAGCGTTTGCTGCAGCGCATGCAGGCCCGCCATGCGCTGGGTCATGCACGTCAGCACCACCAGGCAAGCCAGGCATAAAAACCATTTTGCAATCCGCTGCCGTTTAACCATGCCATCCTCATGTTCGGGTCTGGGGTTATCTTAGCGACGCGGGCGCGATTAGCAACGTTTTGTCGGTAAAGAAATGTCTGAGCGGCGGTATTGATGGCGGCAATTTACAGGTATCATAGCGGGTAAGCCTGCGCTTTTCGCCGGGTACGATGATGATTCTCTCCTCCAGGCATTCTGCGGGGATACACAGCGAAGGACTGGTGATATGCAACCTTTGAGTGGGCCGGGCACCCCAATCGCCGGCGAACGCCCTCCCTCCCCGGGCAAAACGGCGGCCACTGACGATCAACCCCTTTCTCCGGCACAGCGCACGACGCTGGAAAAGCTGATCGTGAAAATCATGACGCTCAGCCCGGCAAAATCGGCGGAGATCTGGGCGACTCTGCGCCACGAGCTCGGCGCCGACAACGGCGGTGAACTGCTGGCGCGCCATTTTCAACCGGCGGAACAGCTGCTGCAAACGCGCCTGACGCAGGCGCAGCAAAACCACGCCGGGCGCCAGCTGTTGCAACAGCTGGCCGAATTGCTGCCGCAGGGCAACAACCGCCAGGCGGTCAGCGACTTTATTCGCCAGCAGTTCGGCCACACGGTACTGAGCCAGCTGAGCCCACCACAGCTGCAGCAGGTGCTGAATCTGTTGCAGACCGGCGGCCTGACCATTCCTCAGCCGCAGCAAACCGCTACCAGCGATCGCCCGCTGCTGCCCGCAGAGCATCAGAGCCTGCAGCAGCAGATCACCAAACTTAGCGCGGCCACCGGTGAAGCGCCGGCTAAAATCTGGCAAACGCTGTTTGATCTGGCGGGCGTGAAAACCAACGATCCGCTGCCGGCGCGCCACTTCCAGCTGTTAAACCAATTCTTGCAAGTGAAGGTGGCCCTCAGCCCGCAGAGCGCGCCGACGCTGAACAATCTGCTGGCGGCGCTCAAGCAGCCGGCGGACGAGCAAGAGCTGCAGCAGATGAACGACTACTGCCAGGCGCGCTTCAACTGCGGTGCCAATGCGCCGCTGACGCATCCGCAAATGAGCGACGCCATTCATCAACTGTTTGCCCGCCGCCTGGAAAAAGCCGGCCAGGCTCAGGCTATCGTCAGCCACCCTGTCGATCCGCAGCCGCTGCTCAACCCGCTGATCGCCGCCCTGCCGCTGCCGCTGCAAAAAGCGCTCAGCAAACCCGCCGTCGCGCTGATCCTGCTGCTGTTGGCGCTGGCCGTCGTGCTGGCGCTGGTGTTTTAACGCCTCAGGCGCAGCCGCAGTCCTCAACAGCCGCCCGATCGCGCAACGATCCCGGCTGTTCGCCGATGGCCAACGGATGGCCGTCGCGCAGCCAGAAGTCCAGCCCACCGATCAGCTCCTTCACCCGGAATCCCAGCTTCGCCAGCTTGTAAGCGCCCTTGGTGGAACCGTTGCAGCCGATGCCGTCGCAGTAGGTCACATACACTTTTTCGCGATCCAGCTGCGCCGTGCTGGCTTCATCCATCAGACGATGCGGCAAACTGAGCGCACCGGGAATATGCCCGGCGGCGTACATCGCCTCCGCGCGGGTGTCGATCACTATCACCCCCTCCACGCCATTGCGCAGATCCTCCGCCACGTCCCAGGCATCCGCATAGCGGCTCAGTTTGGCCGCCAGGTAGGCCAGGCTCTCTTCCGGCGCCGCCGGAGAAAAAGCCAGCACCAATGATTCTTTCGACATACCATTCACTCCCGTGCATCAAGACAGATGACAATAGTGCCCCATTTTGGTCTTATGATTGATACCCATTTTCCAACCGTGATAAGACCCATTATGCGGCACTCGCTGGTCACGTTGTTTCAGCAATCGCCCCACACCGCCGGCACGCTGCGCGATCGCCTGTGCGGCGCATTACGGCAGGCCATCCACCAAGGGGCATTGAGCGTGGGGCAACGCCTGCCTTCCAGCCGGGTGCTGGCCAGCGATCTGGGCCTCTCGCGAGTGACCGTCGAAGCGGCCTACGGTCAGTTGGAGGCGGAGGGATATCTGCAGCGCCGCGTCGGCCAGGGCACCTTTGTGGCGATTATCATCGCCAAATCACCGCCGCCGGCGACCGCTGCCGGCATACCGCGCCTTTCGCAGCGCGGCCAACAGATCGTACAAACCGGCGGCTGCCGCGATCCGCAGCAGCCACGGGCGTTTGCCGCCGGTTCGCCGGATCTGCGCGCGTTTCCGCTGGCCTTGTGGAAGCAACTGACCGCACAGCGCCTGCGGCTACAGGGAGAAAGCCTGCTGCGCTACGGTGACCCGCAGGGCTATTTGCCGCTGCGTGAAGCGATTGCCGCCCACGTCAATCAAACGCGCGGCGTGATCTGCGATGCACGGCAGGTTATCGTGCTGACCAGTTCGCAGCAGGCGCTGCAGCTGATCGCCACGCTGCTGCTGGACAGCGGCGACAGCGTCTGGATGGAAGAACCGGGTTACACCGGGGCAAGAAACGCCTTTATCAGCGCCGGAGCCGCCCTGACGCCGGTCGCGGTGGACGGCGACGGCCTGCGCGCTGACCCCTCCTTGCCCGACCCTCGTTTGATTTATCTGACGCCCTCGCACCAATACCCAACCGGCGCAGCGCTCAGCCTGGCACGCCGGTTGGCGCTGCTGGCGCTGGCGGACAGGCAGCAGGCCTGGATCGTCGAGGACGATTACGACAGCGAGTTTCATTACGACGGCCTGCCGATACCGGCGATGCAGGGCCTGGATCGCCGTGGCCGGGTGCTGTACCTCGGCACCTTCTCCAAATCGCTGTTCCCTTCGCTGCGGTTGGCGTACCTGATCGTCCCGCCCACGCTGGTTGACGCGTTCGTCACCGCGCGCACGGTGTATGACGGCCACAGCGCGCAGCTGATGCAGGCGGTCACCGCCGAATTCATCCGCCAGGGGCACTTTGCCGCGCATATCCGCTATATGCGCCAGCTCTACCGCAGCCGGCGCGATGTGTTGCTGGCGGAAGTTCGCGAAAAACTCGGCCACTTCGCCACGCCCGCTCCCGCCGCCGGCGGCCTGCAGCTCAGCGTCTGGCTGCCGCCCGGCCAGGAGGCGGCGCTCAGCCGACAGGCGCAGCGACTCGGCATCCTCACGCCCCGGCTGACGGCACAATACCAGACGGCTCAGGCGCAGCGCGACGGCTGGCTGCTGGGCTTTTCGGCCCTGACGCCGGGCGAGATCCGCAGCGCCGTCGAGCGGCTGGCGCAGATCGCCGTGGCTTAGCCCGGCCCCAACGGAATGCCGACCGGCTTATTGCTCGGTCAGGCGCATTTCCGCCACCAGCGGCAGGTGGTCGCTCACCGCCGGCCAATGCACGCCGTTCCAGTCGCCGCTGGCGTTCGGTACCGTCAGGCTGTCCAGATGCCAGCGCTGCGCGTTGCCGGTGAAGAGGTAATCCACCTTGATCTCGGCGTTTTCCGCCGGCCAGCTGCGGCCATCCTGCCCGTTAGGCATGATGTCGTTCCAATAGCGGCTCAATTCCAGCCAGGTCACGCTGCCCGGCACATCGTTCATGTCGCCGAACAGCAGCTTGATACCGCGCACTTCTATGGTGCGATCGTTCAGCTCCCGCACCTGATCCAGGCGCATTGTCGGGTCTTCCTTGGTATCGAGGTGGGTGTTGAACAGGGTGATCGGCGCCGGGAACTCCGGCACGTCGACCTTGGCGCTGAAGGCAATGCGCTGTTCGCGCTGGCCGGACGGCAGCGGATAGATCACGGCGTCGTGCAGCGGATACCTGGAGAGAAACGCCAGGCCATATTCACCGCCGTCGAAGTCGATCGCCCGGCCGAACACCGCCTGCATGCCGGTCAGCTTCGCCAGCTCCGCCGCCTGATCGACGCGGCCGCTGCGGGCGGTGAGCTTATCCACCTCTTGCAGCGCCACCACGTCGACGTTCATCGCGCGAATCGCCTTGGCGATGGCGGTCATGTCGCTGACCTTGCCGGCGGCGATATTGAAGCTGGCGACGCGGATCTTCGGCGCCTGTTCCAGTTCGTAGGTTTTGTTTTTCAGGCCGCCCAGCGCGCTGGCCACTTCGCGGCTGTTGGCGTTGCTGTTGGCATGTCCGGTGTCGGCAGAGGACCAGGCGCTGGGAGAGAGGCCAAGGGACAGTATGGTGATAAGCAGAGCGTGACCGGTGTGCATGAATTCTCCTTGAGGAACAGATAAGTGTTATGCGGGCGCTTCCCGGCCCACAGCTAACACCGATTTTGCCGCAGAAACCTGCGACGATTTCCTAGTTTCACCGCTATTTTTTGTTTCTGCGCGATGCTTCGCATTCTGGCGGTTTACGCATTGCATCGTTGGACAAACGGCTGATTTCGTTTTAAAACCGGTAGATTGCCAACCGCGAGGAGTTCCGATGACCAGCCCGATTGCCGAACAGCTCACCGAACGTTTCTTCCGCTATCTGGCGGTGACCAGCCAGAGCGACGCCGCCGTAACCACCCTGCCCAGCACGCCGGGGCAGCATGAGATGGCACAGCTGCTGGCGGAAGAGCTGCGCCGGCTCGGCCTGGCCGACGTGCAGATAGACGACCACGCCACCGTCACCGCCCGCAAGCCCGGCACCCAACCCGGCGCGCCGCGCATCGGCTTCATCACCCATATCGACACCGTGGACGTCGGCCTGTCGCCCGAAATTCGCCCGCAGCGCCTGCGCTTCACCGGCGAAGATTTATGCCTGAACGCCGAGCAAGATATCTGGCTGCGCACCGCCGAGCACCCGGAGATCCTGCCCTACCGGAACGAAGAGATCCTGTTCAGCGACGGCACCAGCGTGCTGGGCGCCGACAACAAGGCGGCGGTCACCGTGGTGATGACGCTGCTGGCCAACCTGACCGCCGCCGATCGCCACGGCGATATCGTGGTGGCATTCGTGCCGGATGAAGAGATCGGCCTGCGCGGCGCCAAGGCGCTGGATCTGCAGCGTTTCGCCGTCGATTTCGCCTACACCATCGACTGCTGCGAACTGGGTGAAGTGGTTTACGAGAATTTCAACGCGGCGGCGGCGGAGATCCGCATCGAAGGGGTAACCGCCCACCCGATGTCGGCGAAAAACGTGTTAATCAACCCGATACGCATCGCCAACGACATCATCAACCGATTCGACGTGCAGGATACCCCGGAACACACCGACGGGCGCGAGGGCTATTTCTGGTTCACGGATCTGGCCGCCAATGCCAATCAGGCGACGCTGAAGGTGTCGATTCGCGACTTCGATCGCGCCACCTTCGAGGCGCGCAAAACCCGCCTTGAGGAGACGGTGCGTCAGGTGGCGGGCAACTATCCGCGCGCCAACGTCAGCTGCAGCATCAGCGACATCTACAGCAACATCAGCAACGCCATCGGCGAAGATCGGCGCGCCATCGATCTGATCTTTGGCGCCCTTGCCGCCCACGGCATCCCGCCGAAGGTGATCCCGATGCGCGGCGGCACCGACGGCGCGGCGCTCTCGAGCCGCGGCATCCTGACGCCCAATTACTTCACCGGCGCGCATAACTTCCACTCGCGCTTCGAGTTTTTACCCGTCAGCGCCTTTGTGAAATCCTACCAGGTAACCCGCAGCATTTGCCTGTTGGCCGCCCGGCAGAGCGGTAATCCGGGCTAGCTCAACAGCCAGCCGACCAGCGCGGCCCAAGCCAGCAGCGGCAGCGAGTAATAGTGGAAGCGCAACCAGATCTTGCGCTCCCCCGCCATGCGCAGCGCAATCAGGTTGGCGAGCGAGCCGATCGCCAACCCAAAGCCGCCGGCATTGACCGCATAGGCCAACTGCGCGCTGGAGGGCACATAGTTGAGCAGCAAAATGGTGGCCGGCACGTTGCTGACGATCTGCGACAGCCCGACGCCCAGCGCATACCCCCCGCCGTCGCTCAGCCCGGCGATAGCAGCAAACGCCGGCTGAAGCGGCGGCAGGCGGGTAAACAGGCCAACATCGATAAACATGGCGGCGAACACGAAAATCAGGCTCCAATCGATCTGCAACAGCACCCGGCGCGCCAGCAACAAAAAGCCGGCGAACACCGCCAGCAGCCCATACAGCGGCAAACCGATATCCAGGCACAGCAGGAAGATCGCATACAACCCCACGCAGCTCAGCAACAGCGGCCGTTGATAGGGGTAGCCCTCGGTATTCGGCGTTTTCACGATGTCGCGCGCTGGGAAGCTGAACCAGGTCAACGCCAACAGGCTCAGCATCATCGCGGCGCCAAACGGCGCCATCTGGCCGATGAAGCCGAGGAAAGAAAGGCCGGAGCGGCTCCACAGCAGGATATTTTGCGGGTTGCCGATCGGCGTCAGCAGCGAACCGGCGTTCACCGCCAGCGCCTGAAAGATGATCAAACGGCCAACCGGCAGCGCCGACAGCTTTTTCAGCGTGATGGTGAGCGGAATGGCGATAAACAGCGCCACGTCGTTGGTCAGAAACGACGACAGCAGCGCGGCGGAAAACACCAGGAACAGCGCCAGCCGCCGTTCGCTATGCAGCCGGTTGATAATCTTGCGGCCAACGAAGTCGAAGTAGCCGCTGACCTCGACGCCTTTGGTCAGCAGCATCAGCCCCAACAGGGTAATGAGGGTGCGGCCGTCGATAAACCCGCCCAGCGCCGCCAGCGGCTGCGGATGAAAGGCGAACATCGCCACGCCGGCCAGCAACAGCGCATGCAGGAAACGGTCTTTGACAAAGGGATGGATAAGCCGGGAAATGGCGGTTGCACTCATGGTGGCAGCTTGAAACCTCAGCGAAAAGCATGAGCGAGACGTTAGCTCAGGCGCAGCCGCAACGCCAGCAAAATGCTATTTTACCTTTATCCGCTTTCCATTTGCCGCGCTTTACTTTATTTGTAGCGGCTTTCTCGTTTTCAAAGGACATGTTATGGCTTCCCTGTTCGCCAAAGGGGCGTTGCTCAGCGCCTTATGCGCCCTGCTCGCCGCCTGCGACGATGCCTCCTCCCGCCCGCAAATCGCTATCGACGGCAAGACCATGGGCACCTTCTACAGCGTTAAAGTCAGCGGTGACGTCGCGATCGGCAAGCAAGAACTGCAGCGGCAGATCGACGCGGTGCTCGAACGGGCCAACGACGATATCTCCACCTACCGCGCCGACTCGGTGCTGTCGCAATTTAACCGTAGCGCCAGCCTCGAACCGCAGCCGATCCCGCGCGGCATGGCGGACATCGTGCTGATGGCCCAGCGCATCGGCCGCGATACCGGCGGCGCCATGGACATCACCGTTGGCCCACTGGTGAACCTGTGGGGATTCGGCCCCGACAAGCACCCGGTCAAGGTGCCGGAACAGGCGCAGATCGACGCGGCGAAGCAGCGCATCGGCCTGCAGCACCTGAAGCTTATCAGCGACAATCGCGGGGAGTGGCTGCAAAAAGATCTGCCGGACATGTACGTCGATCTCTCGACGCTGGGCGAAGGCTACGGTGCCGATGAACTGGTGCGCCTGATGAACCGCAACGGCATTACCAACTACCTGGTATCGGTCGGCGGCGCGGTCTCTTCACGCGGCGTCAACGGCCAGGGCAAACCCTGGCGGGTGGCAATCCAAAAGCCAACCGACCGTGAAAACGCGGTGCAGGCGCTGGTGGATCTGCACGGTTACGGCATCAGCACCGCCGGCAGCTACCGCAACTACTTTGAACAAAACGGCCAGCGCTACTCCCATGTCATCGATCCGACCACCGGCAGGCCGATCAACCACCGGCTGGTTTCCGCCACGGTGATCGCCCCCACCGCGCTCGAGGCCGACGGCTGGGATACCGGCCTGATGGTGCTGGGCACGGAGAAAGCGTTGAAACTTGCTGAAGAGAAAGGGCTGGCGGTCTACCTGATCAGTAAAACCGACGACGGCTTTAGCGCCGTGATGACGCCGCAGTTCAAGGCGTTTTTGGTGCAGTGAAATAAAAAAGCCCGGCACGCAATGGCCGGGCTGGTTGCATGCGCCCGCAGGCGCCGCGCCGATCACTTGGTCAGCGCGATGATGCCGAGGGTCAGACCGGCCACTGCCGCCGCGCCGCCGGCGATCGCGCCCGCGGTTTCCCAGTTATCCTGAGTGGTGCCCTTCATGCAGGTGTTGGTGTGCACCAGACGCCCCTGGTCATCGTAGACCGGAACGCAGGGAGAATCAGTGGCGCATCCGGCCAACACGGCCGACAGTAACCCAACCGCAATTAACTTTTTCATACTTCTTGCCTCAATGTTCGATCACTTTAGAAAGCCACGCCGAGCGATAATCACGCTACCTGGCTATTGTATGCCCAACGCGTGTAATGGCGAGGTAATGATGTGTCAGGGGATGTGATTTGGGAAAACTCCGAGCGCTCGCCCGGCGGGCTTTGAACGGTAAAAAGCCCGCGAAAACGCGGGCTTGATGGCGAGATGAAGCTCAGGCGGAATTATTTCGCCAGTTTGCGCATCACCAGGGTGGCGTTGGTGCCGCCGAAGCCGAAGCTGTTGGACATCACCGTGGTCAGCTCGCGCTGAGTCGGCTGAGTCACGATGTTCATGCCGGCCGCCTGCTCATCCAGGGTTTCGATGTTGATGCTCGGCGCGATAAAGCCGTGCTCCAGCATCAGCAGGCTGTAGATCGCTTCCTGCACGCCTGCGGCGCCCAGCGAGTGACCGGTCATCGCCTTGGTGGAGGAGATAGCCGGGGTATTGTCGCCGAACACTTCGCGAATCGCGCCCAGCTCTTTCACGTCGCCTACCGGCGTGGAGGTGCCGTGCACGTTGATGTAGTCGATAGGCGCATCCAGATCCTGCATCGCCATCTTCATGCAGCGTACTGCGCCTTCGCCCGATGGCGCAACCATGTCGGCGCCGTCGGACGTTGCGCCGTAGCCAACGATTTCTGCATAGATGTGCGCACCGCGCGCCAGCGCGTGCTCCAGTTCTTCAACCACGACCATACCGCCGCCGCCGGCAATGACGAAACCGTCACGATCGGCGTCGTAGGTGCGGGAGGCTTTTTCCGGCGTGTCGTTGTACTTGGTGGACAGCGCGCCCATCGCGTCGAACTCGCAGGCCATTTCCCAGCACAGCTCTTCGCCGCCGCCGGCGAACACGATGTCCTGTTTGCCCAGCTGGATTTGCTCAACCGCGTTACCGATACAGTGTGCAGAGGTCGCGCAAGCGGAGCTGATGGAGTAGTTTACGCCGTGGATTTTGAACGGCGTCGCCAGGCAGGCGGAAACGCCGGAAGCCATGGCTTTGGTGACCACGTACGGGCCAACCGCTTTCAGGCCGCGCGGGCTGCGCATCGCATCGGCGCCGAACACCTGGAAGCGCGGAGAACCGCCGCCGGAACCGGCGATCAGGCCCACGCGCGGGTTGTTTTGATACTCTTCTTCCTTCAGGCCGGAAGAAGCGATCGCTTCTTGCATCGCCAGGAAGGCATAGATGGAAGCATCGCTCATGAAACGCACCGCCTTGCGGTCGATCAGGCCGGTCGTGTCGAGCTTAACTTGCCCCCATACGTGACTACGCATGCCGGAATCTTTCAGTTCCTGGGAGAAAGTGATCCCAGAACGTCCTTCCTGCAGGCTCGCCAGGACCTCCTGCTGGTTATTACCAATGCTGGAGACAACTCCCAGGCCAGTAATCACTGCACGTTTCATTCAATACCTCTTCCACTATTTACCTACGGGATTTTGCATCGCACTTTAGCGTACAGATGTAAGCCGAACAAGTCCGATCAGCGTTTTTCAGCTTTATTGTTGTCCAGTTTGCGCCTGGGCGCCAGCGCCGTTAGAATTCGCGGCATCCCTTGAATTTCGAGCTATTGACCGTGAACCACGCCCCCATCCAAACCGCAACGCTAACCTGGAACGAACAGGGTACACCTGTTTCGAAACAGTTTGATGACGTCTATTTTTCCAATCAGGATGGGCTGGAAGAAACCCGCTATGTCTTCCTGCACGGCAACCGGCTGCCGCAGCGTTTCGCCACTCACCCGCGCCCGCTGTTGGTGGTGGCGGAAACCGGATTCGGCACCGGGCTCAATTTTCTTACGCTGTGGCAGGCCTTCGCGGGCTTCCGCCAGGCCGAGCCGGACGCCGCGCTGCAACGCCTGCACTTTATCAGCTTTGAAAAATTCCCCCTTCAGCAGGCCGATCTGGCGGCGGCGCATGCGCGCTGGCCGGAGCTGGCTCCCTATGCCGACGAGCTGCGCGCCCAATGGCCGCTGCCGCTGCCGGGCTGCCATCGCCTGCTGTTGGCCGAAGGCCGCATTACGCTCGATCTGTGGTTCGGTGACGTCAACGAATTGCTGCCTCAGTTCGACGCCAGCATGAATAACCAGGTCGACGCCTGGTTCCTCGACGGCTTCGCACCGGCCAAAAATCCCGACATGTGGACCGAGCAACTGTTCGCCGCCATGGCGCGTTTCGCCCGGCCAGAAGGCAGCTTCGCCACCTTTACCGCCGCCGGCTTCGTGCGCCGCGGCTTGCAGCAGGCCGGTTTTCAGGTCAACCGTTGCAAAGGCTTTGGCCAAAAACGTGAGATGCTCGCCGGCGGTCTGCCGGCCGATACGCAGCCTACACCCCACCCGGCGCCCTGGTATCGGCGTCCGGCGGCGGACAACACCGCCGACATCGCCCTGATCGGCGGCGGCGTCGCCAGCGCGCTCACCGCATTGGCCTTATTGCGGCGCGGCGCCAGCGTCACGCTGTACTGCGCCGACGAGCAGGCGGCCGAGGGCGCTTCCGGCAACCGTCAGGGGGCGATTTATCCTCTGTTGAACGGCAGCGGCGACGCGCTGGAGAGTTTCTTCAGCGCCGCGTTTCCCTTCGCCCGTCGTCAATACGACACCCTCTTGCAACAAGGCGTCACCTTTGATCACCAGTGGTGCGGCGTCAGCCAGCTGGCCTACGACGAAAAGAGTGGGGCCAAGATCGCCAATATGCTGAAAACCGACTGGCCGCCGGCGCTGGCGATGGCGGCCGACCGCGAGACGCTCAGTGAACTGTGCGGCGTCGATACCGGCTTTGGCGGCATCACCTACCCGCAGGGCGGCTGGCTCTGCCCGGCCGAGCTGACGCGCGGCGCTATCGCGCTGGCGCAGCGGCAGGGTCTAGTCTGCCGCTACCGGCACGATGCGCAGGCGCTGGCGCGTGAAGAAAACGGCTGGCGTATCGACTTCACCCACGGCGAAAGCCACCGCCATGCGACGGTGATCCTGGCCAACGGGCACCGGTTGGCCGAGCTGGCGCCGACGCAAGCCCTGCCGCTGTACTCGGTGCGCGGGCAGGTGTCGCACATCCCAAGCTCGCCGGCCCTCGGTCAGTTGAAACAGGTCTTGTGCTACGACGGCTACCTGACGCCGGTCAACGCCAACAACGGCCAACACTGCATCGGCGCCAGCTACCAGCGTGGCGACACCGCCACCGACTACCGCGAGCAGGAGCAACAGGAAAACCGCGAGCGCCTGCTGCGCTGCCTGCCGGAACAGGCCTGGCCGCAGCAGGTGGACGTCAGCGCTCGCCTGGCGCGCTGCGGCGTGCGCAGCGCCACCCGCGATCATCTGCCGATGGTCGGCGCGCTGCCGGACTATCAGGCCACGGTGACGCAGTATCAGGATTTGCAGCGGCAGAACCAGCGCGGCGAAACCGTCGCCGATGCGCCGGTCTATCCCGGCCTGTTTGCTATCGGCGGGTTGGGATCGCGCGGGCTGTGCTCGGCGCCGCTCGCAGCGGAAATTCTGGCGGCGCAGCTGTTCGGCGAACCGTTACCGGGCGATGCGCGTCTGCTGGCGGCGTTGAATCCGAATCGGATGTGGGTACGAAAGCTGCTGAAAGGGCGTGCGGTTTAATTCATGAATGAGGGGCGCGGTGATGCGCCCCGGCATGGCGGTCAGGCGGCAGGCGTGGCGGCCTGATAGAGGTTTTCCCACATGCCGCGCACCAGGATCTGATCCGGCGGCGAGAGTTCCCCGGCGGCGATCGCCTTGTGCAGGCTCTCTTCCACCCGCGCCTTCAGCGCTTCGGCAGTGTGCTCACCCTGCTCTTCCGCTTCGGCCACCGCCAGCGTCAGATGACCGCGCAGGTAGCCACCGGCAAACAGTTCATCATCGCTGGCGTGCTCTACCATGTCATCAATCAGCGCCAAAATGCGCGCTTCGAATTCTGCGATCATCAAATTTCCTCATTAAATAGCGGGCTGTGGCGTCAGTTGAGATCTTCCGGGTACGGAAAATGCTCGGCCGCCAACGGTGGCGTATTGTAGAACGATTGCAACGCCTGAATAAAGCGCGCAGGCCGTGTGGGTATTCCCTGCTCCAGCAGCGCCAATACCCGGGCGCGCACCTTGCGTTGGAACGCGATGCGATCCGGCTCGCAGTCGCCGTTCAGGTTGTCGCAGCTGACGTTGAACGGGAAACCGGCCGCCACGCAGAACATCCATTCCAGCGCCTGCGGTTTGATCTCTACCGCTTCGAATTCACTCTGGGTTTGCGCGTCGCGCCCGTCCGGGCAATACCAGTAACCGAAGTCCACCAGCTGGCGGCGCGCTTCGCCGGCGATGCACCAGTGCGAGATTTCGTGCAGGCCGCTGGCGTAGAAGCCATGGGCGAACACGATGCGGTGATACGGCAGTTCGTCGTCGGCCGGCAGGTAGATAGGCTCGTCGTCGCCCTTCACCAGGCGGGTGTTGTAATCATCGCTGAAGCACTGATTGAAGATCTCGATCAGCTGTTCATAGTGATAGCGGGTCTGCATGTCTGACATAAAAACTCTATAACCACAAAAATAAAGAGGCCATTATACCCGATAAGACAGGGCGCGTAAGCAACGCCCCCTCTTCATCTTTAACCGTGTACCAGGGCGGTCAACCACTGCTGAATTTCCGCGCCGTGATTGTCGTACAGCAGCTTGAGGCTCATCACCAGCGAGACGATCACGATCATCGGCCGAATCAGCTTCTGCCCGCGGGTCAGCACCATGTGCGCCCCCAGACGCGCCCCCAGCACCTGCCCCACCAGCATCACCAAACCGATGCTCCACACCACCTTGCCGCCGATGATGAACAGCGCCAACCCGCCGACGTTGGAGGTGAAGTTCAGCACCTTGGCATGCGCCGTGGACTTGGCGAGGTTAAAACCGCACAGCGTCACATAGGCCAACGCGTAGAAAGACCCGGCGCCGGGGCCGAAGAAACCGTCGTAAAACCCGACGCAGCCACCGGCCACCAGCCCAAACGGCAAGGCCCCGAGGCGGCGTTGACGATCTTCCTCACCCAGCCGCGGCATCAGCAGGAAATAGAGGCCGATGCCGATCACCAGCAACGGCAACATCTGCCGCAGCAAATCGGCGCGCATATGCTGCACCAGAATGGCGCCGGCGATCGAACCGATCAGCGTCAGAAATATCGTCAGCTTTTGGTCATTGAGGTTCACCGCGCGCCGACGAATAAAGTACAGGCTGGCGGAGAAGGAGCCGCCGACCGACTGCAGCTTGTTGGTGGCCAGCGCCTGCGCCGGGGGAACCCCCACCGCCAGCAGGGCCGGTACCGTCAGCAACCCACCGCCGCCGGCGATGGAGTCGATAAACCCCGCCAGCAGCGCTACCGCAAACAACACCCCGAGCATCTCGGGGCCAATGACAAACCAGTCCATGTGTTATTCCGCTGAGAAATGGTGATCCAGCAATGCCTGACAGGTCGGCGGTAACGGCGGCGGCACGGATTTGCCCGGCTTGGCGTTAGGCTGATGCGGCACGAACCAGCTCGCCAGTTCGGCCCCGCAGCCGTCACCCGGCGGCGGCGTATCCTGCTCCTGGCACTCCAGGCTGCCGGCCGGGCAACGCAGGCGCACGTGCATGTGCGCACGATGGCCGAACCACGGGCGCACCTTGTGCAGCCAGGCGCGATCGGCGCCGGCATCCAGGCACAGGCGCTGCTTGATCGCCGGGTTGACGAAGATGCGCGTCACCTCCGCGTCCTGCGCCGCCAGCTTGATCAGCGACTCAATTTGCGGCTGCCATTGGCTGGCCACCACCTGTTTGCCGTCCCCTGATACCAGGTCGATCGGCTGTGGTTTCAGCAATTGCTGCGCACTCCAGCGTTGGCGCGGCAGCTGCAGCCAGATGTCGACGTCGAGCCCCGACTGGTGGCTGGCGTGGCCGCTGCTGAAGCGGCCGCCGGCCGGCATCGCCATGTCGCCGATCAGCACCGTGCCCAGCGCTTTCTGGTTCGCCTGGCTGCTGAGGCGCTGAATAAACGCCAGCAGATCCGGGTGGCCGAAATAGCGGCGCTGGTCGGTACGCATCACCTGGTAGTTCGGTGAGTTCAGCGGCAACGGCTGCGCGCCGATGATGCAGCCGTTGGCGAAACCGCCCACCGCCTGCGGCGCGCCGGCCACCGGGTGATCGATTTTCTGCCACGGCGTCAGCGCCATGGCGGAGGCGGAGGCCGTCAGGGCCACCAGGCCCAACATCCAGTTTTTCATGGCGATTACCAGCGAGGCACGTCGGAAACCACATCACCGTTTTGCGCACGCTGGCGCAGCAGGTGATCCATCAGCACGATCGCCATCATCGCTTCGGCGATCGGCACAGCGCGGATGCCCACGCACGGATCGTGGCGACCGCGGGTGACCATTTCCACCGCTTCGCCCTGGCGATTGATGGTGCGGCCCGGCACCATGATGCTGGAGGTCGGCTTCAGCGCCAGATGCGCCACCACCGGTTGGCCGCTGCTGATGCCGCCGAGAATGCCGCCGGCATGGTTGCTCTGGAAGCCTTCCGGGGTGATTTCATCGCGGTTTTCGCTGCCGCGTTTGGTCACCACGGCAAACCCGTCGCCGATCTCAACGCCTTTCACCGCGTTGATGCTCATCAGCGCGTGCGCCAGATCGGCGTCGAGACGGTCAAATACCGGCTCGCCCAGGCCAACCGGCACGTTTTCTGCGATCACGCTGACCTTGGCGCCGATGGAGTCGCCCTCTTTTTTCAGCGCGCGCATCAGTTCGTCCAGCGCTTCCAGCTTGTCCGGATCCGGGCAGAAGAACGGGTTCTGCTCGACCTGATCCCAGTCTTTCAGCTCGCAGGTCACGTCGCCGATCTGCGCCAGATAGCCGCGTACCTGCACGCCGAACTTCTGCTGCAGGTATTTCTTGGCGATAGCGCCCGCCGCGACGCGCATGGCGGTTTCACGCGCCGAAGAACGGCCGCCGCCGCGATAGTCGCGCAGGCCGTATTTCTGTTCGTAGGTGTAGTCGGCATGCCCGGGACGGAACACGTCTTTGATGGCGCTGTAGTCTTGCGAGCGCTGATCGGTGTTCTCAATGATCAAACCGATGCTGGTGCCGGTGGTCACGCCTTCGAATACGCCGGAGAGAATGCGCACCTGATCCGGTTCGCGGCGCTGGGTGGTGTAACGCGAGGTGCCCGGACGACGGCGGTCCAGATCGTGTTGCAAATCGGCTTCGGTGAGCGGAATGCCGGGCGGCACGCCGTCGACGATACAACCCAGCGCCACCCCGTGAGATTCACCGAAGGTGGTGACGCGGAAAATCTGCCCAATACTGTTTCCTGCCATCACGGCTCCTTACCGTTAGTCTTTTATCGTTATGAGGCCCGCCGTGCGGGCCCTGGAAATGCGGTTTAGCTGCGGTAGAGGCTGAAGTGTTCCTTGCAATCCACCAGCTGCTGTTTGGTCAGCATGAACACGCCGTCGCCGCCGTTTTCGAACTCCAGCCAGGTGAACGGAATGTCCGGATATTGATCCATCAGGTGTACCATGCTGTTACCCACTTCACAAATCAGCACGCCGTCGTCGGTCAGGTAGTCCGGCGCGCAGGCCAGGATGCGGCGCACCAGCTTCAGGCCGTCGCTGCCCGCCGCCAGGCCCAGCTCCGGCTCAAAGCGGAACTCCTGCGGCAGATCGGACATGTCTTCCGCATCGACGTACGGCGGGTTGGTGACGATCAGATCGTACTGGATCGCGGGAACGTCGCGGAACAGATCGGAACGGATCGGGATCACCTGATGTTCGACGCCGTGCGCCTGAATGTTGCGCTCGGTCACCGCCAGCACCTCGCTGGAGATGTCCACCGCGTCCACTTCCGCCTCCGGGAAAGCGTAGCCGCAGGCGATGGCGATACAGCCGCTGCCGGTGCACATGTCGAGGATATGGCTTGGCGGGTGTGGGATCAGCGCGCTGAAGCGATCGTTGATCAGCTCGCCGATCGGCGAACGCGGCACCAGTACGCGCTCGTCGACGTAGAATTCCATGCCGCAGAACCAGGCCTTGTTGGTCAGGTAGGCAACCGGGATGCGCTCGTTGACGCGGCGGATCACGCGCTCAACGATGCGATGGCGCTCGCTGGAGGTCAGACGGGCGGTGTGCATGTCCTCCGGAATATCCAACGGCAGGAACAGGCTTGGCAGCACCAATTGCACCGCTTCGTCCCACGGATTATCGGTTCCGTGACCATAGTAGATATTGGCGGCGTTGAAACGGCTTACCGTCCAGCGCAGCATATCTTGAATGGTGTGCAGTTCGTTCACTGCTTCGTCGACGAAAATTTTGTCCAATTTGCCCTCCGGCAGGCGCTGTGTTTCATGATTTAGCCGCATAGTTTGCCATGAAGCCCGCGACAAATCACGCTTGCCCCTCGCGCTTTTCATTCTGGCCCGAGTTTTGCGTCGACAGCGCTCGTTCACAAGGTAAACTAGCGAAATAAACGATTTCCGGTGAATGAAGCATGAAGAACAAGCCCCCTCTGAGCAAAGACGAACAACAGCTCTTCAGAGAGTCGGTGGCGGGCGCGAAAAAGCTGCGCCAGGACACCATCGTCCACCGCCCGCCGAAACCCAAGGTCAAACAGATTGCCCCGCAGCGGCTGCTGCAGGAGCAGGTCGATGCCAGCTATTATTTTTCAGATGAATACCAGCCGCAGCTGGAAGAGGAAGGCCCGACGCGCTACGTGCGCCCCGGCAGCAGCCCGTATGAGCTGAAGAAGCTGCGACGCGGCGATTATTCGCCGGAGCTGTTTCTCGATTTGCACGGCCTGACCCAGCTGCAGGCCAAGCAGGAGCTGGGGGCGCTGATCGCCGCCTGCAAACGCGAACACGTGCACTGCGCCTGCGTGATGCACGGGCACGGCAAGCACATTCTCAAACAGCAAACGCCGCTGTGGCTGGCGCAGCATCCCGACGTGCTGGCGTTCCACCAGGCGCCGAAGGAATGGGGCGGCAACGCCGCCATCCTGCTGTTGGTGGAGCTGGCCGAGTAGACCCGCAGAAACGACTCAGGGCGATGTCAGACATCGCCCTGAGTTTATTCCGCACCGCATCCGCGGCTCACACTTTGGCCATCACCTGCGACGGGCTGACCTGCCATTCAAACTTGCCGTAGCTGCCGTCCGCCGGCAGATCGACGTTGGCAATCGCCGAGGTCGCGAACATCGGCGGGCACTCACCCGGGCACAGTTCGGCCACCAGATAGCCCACCAGAGGCAGGTGCGACACGATCAGCACCGAGCTCACCCCTTGCATCGCCAGCGCTTGCAGGTAGCTGCCGACCTGTTCGGCGTTGCCGCCCGGCGTCAGCTCGGGCAGCACTTCTTCGCCCTCCGGCAGCGTCAAGGCTTCACGCACCGTCGCCAGCGTCTGTTCGGCCCGCAGATAGGGGCTGACCAGCACGCGTTCAATATCCACAGACTTGGTGTTCAACCAGGCCGCCATCTGACGGGACTCGTCGCGGCCGCATAGGGTAAGGGGCCTTACCGCATCGCTGGCTGCCTCGAGCGCCGCCTCTCCGTGACGCATAATCAAAACTTGCATATTGCACCGCTGTTGTTGACAAAGTAACGCTATACAGAAACGCCGTGCGTGCTGTACCGCCGAGTTTTACAACCCAAAGCCAAAGCTTTAAAACGATAACGCGCCGTCTCTTTATGGCGGCCGGGCATTTTGCCTGAAAGTTTGCGTAAAGAAAACGCTGTTTTTTACAGCAATCCTCTCCGGGCAAACCTCGATTGCTCACAGAACAAGCAATTCAACGGGTTAAATTTTAACCTTGCCGCCATGAAATTTATTGATGGCGGTCAAGCTAACTTACCGCTGCCTGCGCCTTGCTGTACAGCCTCACCGGCTGACGCTGTTGCAAGGAGTGATGGCGATCACAACGCGGCCCTGTTGCAACTATAGTGCAAATCGGGCCGCCCTGCGTTCAGCTCCCCAGCGGGTAAAAGCGCTCGCCCTGCTGCGCCATGCGCTGCAGGCGTTCGCACGGGGCGAAGTGCTCGCCGTGCTGCTGACGCAGGTAGTCCAGCGTCTTCACCACTTTCTCGGCGCCGAGCTCGTCCATATAGCGGAACGGGCCGCCGAGGAACGGCGGGAAGCCGATGCCAAACACTGCGCCGATGTCGCCGTCGCGCGCGCTGCGGATCACGCCTTCGTCCAGGCAGCGCGCCGCTTCGTTCAGCATCATCATCACGCAGCGTTGAGCGACGGTCGCCGGCAGCATGTGCGCCTTCGGCGTGACGCCGAGCAGCGTATACAATGAGGTATCCGCACGTTTGCGCCGCTGCCGCTGCTGCCCTTCGCTCGGGTAGAGATAGAAGCCGCGGCCGTTCTTGCGCCCTTTGCGCCCGTCTTTCAGCACCGCATCGAACGCAGCCGGCGCGGCGAAGCGCGGCCCCAGCGCCTCGACCAGTACCGGGATGATCTTGGTGCCGACGTCGATGCCCACTTCATCCAGCAGGGTGATCGGGCCAACCGGGAAACCGAAGTCCACCAGCGCCTTGTCCAGCGACTCCATCGGTTCGCCTTCCAGCAGGCAGCGCGCCGCTTCGTTGATGTACGGCGCCAAGATGCGGTTGACGTAAAAACCGGCGCTGTCGCCCACCACGATGGCGGTCTTGCCCTGCTTGTGCACCAGCGCCACGGTGGTGGCGATGGTCTCTTCGCTGGTGCCGGCATGCGGGATCACTTCCACCAGCGGCATCTTGTCCACCGGGCTGAAGTAGTGCAAGCCGATCACCTGCTGCGGCCGCTGGGCTTTTTCGGCGATGCGGCCGATAGGCAGCGAGGAGGTATTGGAGGCGAACACGGTATGCGGCGCGCAGTTTGCTTCGACCTCGGCCACCATCTGCTGCTTCAGCGCCAAATCTTCAAACACCGCCTCGACCACGACATCCACCTGTTCAAAGCCGGTGTAATCGGTAGAGCCGGAGATCAGCATCATCTGTTTTTGCCGCTCGGCCGGGCGCATGCGCTTGCTGCGCACCCGCTTGCCGAGCACGTCCCAGCTGTATTTCAGCGCGTGATTGATGCCGGTTTCATTGATGTCTTTGATGCGAACCGGCAAACCGCCGCGGGTGGCGGTGACGCAGGCGATGCCGCCGCCCATCAGACCGCCACCGAGAATGCCGACGCGGTGCAGGGCGCGCGGCTGAGCATTGCCGCCCCGCTCTTTTTTCAGCGCGGTGGAGGCGAAGAACAGGCTGCGCAGCGCCGCCGACTGCGGCGTCATCGCCAGTTCGCCGAAGGCGCGCGCTTCGGCCTCATAACCGCTGGCGCTGCCGTGATCCAGCCCGGTGCGCACCACCTGAATGATGCGCTCCGCCGCCGGGTAGTTGCCGTGGGTTTTCGCCAACGTTTTCTTGCGCACGATGCTGAACAGCAGATTTCTGCCCAGCGGGCCGTTGAGCAGGCGATCCTGCCACGGCAGCTCGCGCTGATGTTTCCAGCCCTGTTTCACCCGCTCGATAGCGGTCTGCAACAGAATCGACTGCGGCACGGCGTCGTCCACCAACCCCATGCGCAGCGCCTGGCGGGCACGAATGTGCTTGCCGGTCAAGATCATGTCCAGCGCCTTGGCAGCGCCGACCAGGCGCGGCAGGCGCTGCGTACCGCCGGAGCCCGGCAGCAGGCCCAGCTGCACTTCCGGCAGCCCAAGCGCGGTCTTGTCATCGAGAGAACAGACGCGGCCGTGGCAGGCCAGCGCCAGTTCCAGCCCACCGCCCAGGCAGGCGCCGTGAATGGCCGCCACCACCGGCACCGGGAACGCGGCGATCTGCGCCAGCGTGCTCTGCCCTTTCTTGGCCAGCGTTTCCGCCTCTTTGGCGCTGGTGCAGGCGGCAATCATGGTGATGTCGGCGCCGGCGATAAACGAGTCCGGCTTGCCGGAAACGATCACCAACCCTTCCAGCGCGGTATGCTGTTGCGCCCGGATCAGCACGTCGTTCACCTGTTCGACGAACTCGGCCTTGAGCGTATTCACCTTGTCGCCCGGTACGTCGATGGCGATCACGCCGATGTTGTCGGGGCGAATCGTCAGCTGAAAGGCCGACGGTTTGGCGCGCTGTTCATGCAATGCGTTTTCAAAGCTCATCATTCCACCTCCACGATCATCGCGGCCCCTAACCCGCCGGCGGCGCAGGCGGTGGTCAGGCCCAGCCCGCCGCCGCGGCGTTTCAGCTCATGCAGCGTCTGGGTGATCATGCGCGCGCCGGTGGCGGCGAACGGGTGGCCATAGGCGATGGAACCGCCCAGAACGTTGAATTTGTCCATGTCCACCTCGCCGATCGCCTGGCTGCGGCCAAGCTTCTCGCGGGCGAACTCTTCGCTGGCGAACATCTTCAGGTTAGCCAGCGTTTGCGCGGCGAAGGCTTCATGCATGTCGATGAGCGTCAGATCGGCCAGGCCGATACCGGCGCGATCCAGCGCCAGCGGCGTGGCGTAGGAAGGCCCCAGCAGCATGTCTTCCCACACGTCGATGGCGGCGAAGGCGAAGCTGCGCAAATAGCCCAGCGGCTGCAGCCCCAGCTCTTTGGCGCGCGACTCGCTCATCATCAACACCGCCGCCGCGCCGTCAGTCAACGGTGTGCTGTTGGCCGCGGTGACGCTACCGTGCTTGCGATCGAACGCCGGTTTCAGCTTGGCGTAGGACGCCAGGCTGGAGTCTTTGCGGATGTTATTGTCTTCAGAAAGCTGCGCGCGGTAAGGCGGCACGTAGGCGGTCATCACCTCGTCGCGCAGCCACCCCTGCTGCCAGGCCTTGGCCGCCAGCTCGTGGGAACGGTGCGCCAGCGCATCCTGCGCCTCGCGGGTGATGCCGTGGCTCTTCGCCATCTGCTCGGCGGTATCGCCCATGCGCAGCCCGGTGGAATACTCCGCCACCGCCGGTGGCACCGGCATCAGATCGCGGAATTTCAGCCGGCTGAACAGTTTGAGACGCTGCGACAGCGTACGCGCCTTGTTGACGTCCACCAGCGTGCGTGCCAGCGCCTTGCTGACGCCGATCGGCAAGACGGAAGAAGAGTCCGCCCCGCCGGCGATGCCGACGCTGATGCTGCCGGCCATGATGCTCTCCGCCACGTTGGCGATCGCCTGGAAGCTGGTGGCACAGGCGCGCGACACGCTGTAGGCGTCGGTATGGACGCTCATGCCGGTGCCCAGCACGATTTCACGCGCGATGTTCGGCGCCTCGGGCATTTGCACCACCTGGCCGAACACCAGCTGTTCGATAAGCTGCGGATCGATACCGCTGCGCGCCAACAGCTCGCTCACCGCCGTTTTCCCTAAATCCACCGCCGGAATGCCGTGATAGGCAGTCGCCTGTTTGGCAAAGGGGGTACGTAGTCCATTCACAATCGCAATGCGGTCACCATGACGGGTCACCAACGGCAGTGCCTTACTCATAAATGCTCCTGAAGAAAATAACGTCAGCGCAATGGGCAGAAAGAGGTCTGACCTGATGAGGTCATTGTTAACCAAACGGTTACATTTGGCAAACCGGCAGAGATCAAAACTGCGAGCAGGCGCACTTTCTATCGGGGGGCGATGTAGGGAAGGCAATCCCCGACGCGCGGCAGGCGGCGCCGGGGGTAAAGCGGGGATTAACGCAGGCCGAGCTGGAAGATCAGGGTTTCCGCCTGGCAGGCGAAGGTGAAATCGGCCTCCAACTGCACGCCGCCGTCAACCGGTTTAATGCTACTGCTGATGTCACAAGGGTCGGATTCTACCGCGCGCGCCTTTTCGCTCAGGGCGGCCAGCATGGCTTCCGCATCTTGTTGATTGCTGAACACCTGGCTGTAGGACGCGGTGCAATCGGTGTTATCCATCACGGTGCCGACATCCACGCAGCAACACGCGGCGGTTTCCTGGGCGCTGCATTTATTAATTGCATCTGACATGATTGGTTCTCCTCAAGGGCCTCGGTTATCAGCCCAAATTGCCGTTTTACTCACCGGCACAAAGCCACAAAATTCTGCAGGTATTTTACGCTTCCGCGCCAGCAATCACTAGCACTTACTTTTACTGGGTGTTTTAAGTGATGGAAATCACAAATAAAAATGAGCGCCTGCTAAGGAATGGTAAGAATTTTGTTATTTACCGCTGGCTTTTTGTTAAGCAGATCTCTTTTTTGATATCAGGTTGGAAATATTTCAAAAACAAACTTGCAACATTTTCACAGGTCAGACCTATACTTCAGCCACTGGTCTGATTTGTCTGAATGATAACGGACCCTACAATCCCGCGCTCCTTGTTACCTTGCGTAACATAGTTTAAATAATAAACACATAATGAGGTTTTGGTCATGAGCCAGAAAAACCTATTGACTAAATCAGCTCTCGCAGCTGCAGTGGCAATTATTTCTTCAAACGTGTCTGCCGCAGGATTCCAGCTGAATGAGTTCTCATCAGCTGGTTTAGGACGTTCGTATTCTGGCGAAGGCGCCATGGCGGATACGGCGGCCTCCGCGAGCCGCAACCCGGCGTTGCTGATGATGTATACCCGTCCGGAACTCTCTTTCGGCGCAGTCTTCATCGATCCGGACGTCGATATCAGTGGCCAATCCCCTTCCGGCGCCAGCCTGGATGCGAAAAACATCGCGCCGACCGCCTGGGTGCCGAACCTGCATTATGTTCACCCGATTAACGATCAATTCGCCGTAGGCGGCTCGGTCACCAGCAACTTTGGTTTGGCGACCGAATACAACAACGGTTATGCGGCGGGTTCCATGGGCGGCAAAACCGATCTGGAAACCCTGAACCTGAATCTGAGCGGCGCTTATCGCCTGAACAAAAACTTCAGCTTCGGTCTGGGTTTTGACGCCGTCTACGCCAAGGCTAAACTCGAACGTTATGCCGGCGACCTGCCAAAATTGATCGCCGGTTCAGGCAAATTGCCGCCACAGTTGGCCGGCCCGGTTTCGCAGATCCCGGCAGATACTCAAATTTCTCACCTGAAAGGCGACGAATGGGGCTTCGGCTGGAACGCCGGTATTCTGTACGAAGTGGATGAAAACAACCGTTACGGCTTCACCTATCGCTCAGAAGTGAAAATCGACTTCGACGGCGATTACAAAAGCAGTCTGCCTTCAGCCTTCAACCCGCTGCTGGCCTCTCAAGGTCTTCCGTGGGGTACCAACGGCACCACCATTCCGGGTTCTCTGAGCCTGCATCTGCCGGAAATGTGGGAGCTGTCCGGTTACAACAAAGTAGCGCCGCAGTGGGCTATCCACTATAGCCTGGCCTACACCAGCTGGAGCCAGTTCCAGGAGCTGAAAGCCACCGGCAACAACGGCCAGACCCTGTTCCAGAAGCATGAAGGCTTCAAAGACGCTTACCGCATCGCGCTGGGCACCACCTACTTCTACGACGACAACTGGACCTTCCGTACCGGTATCGCTTTCGATGACAGCCCGGTGCCCGCCCAAAACCGTTCGATCTCCATTCCGGATCAGGACCGTTTCTGGCTGAGTGCCGGTACCACCTATGCGTTCAACAAAGATGCGTCGGTCGACGTCGGCGTGTCCTACATGCACGGCCAAAAAGTCACCATCAACGAAGGCCCTTACACCTTCACTTCCGAAGGCAAGGCCTGGCTGTACGGCGCCAACTTCAACTACCGCTTCTAATCTCGCTTGAGAAAGAAGCCAAAGCGCCCCTCGGGGCGCTTTTTTTTGCCCGCCGCTTGCCGCCGGCATAAAAAAACCCGCCTGACGGCGGGTTTTCATTGGCGTAACGCCCGTGATTACTGCGAGTCGATCTCGTCCAGTTCGCCCTGAATCGCCTTGGCGTTCGGGTTCTCTTCCGGCTTGAGCGAACCGCCGTTGGCGATGAAATCGTGGCGCTGGAAGTAAGCTTCGCGCACCATGATGTAAGGATCGGAAGAGTTGCGCAGCAGACCATCGGAATCCAGCAGCTGGGCGCGGGTTTCGATCCCCTCGACCACCCACTTGCCCGCCGACATCCAGAAGGTCAGGTAGCTCAGCATCGGATACAGCGTATCCGCAAAGTCGCCGCCTTCGTCACGCAGCGTGAAGCTGCCGTAGCCCGGCAACATCACGTACGGGCCGTAACCCACATCGTAATGGCCCAGCGTGCTGCCGAAGCGGTTGGGTTCTTCGCGCGCCAGTTTCGGGTTGGCCATGCCGGCCACGTCGATCAGGCCGCCCATCCCGAGCAGGGTATTCAGGAAGAAACGGTTGAAGTGGATCATCCCGCGGTAAGGATCGCCCTTTAGGAAGGCGTTGACCATGCTGGCCGGCTCTTCCAGGTTAGAGGTGAAGTTGCTGATGCCGTTACGCGCCGGCATCGGCACGTAGTCGCGCCAGGCCACCGCGACCGGGCGCAGGATATAAGGATCCAGGACGTTGTAGTTGAAGTCGAACATCGTCCGGTTAAATCCTTCCAAAGGATCGGAACGCCCTTGCGGATCTTTGTCTGGCGCGCTGGCACAGCCCACCAGTAATACCGTTGCGAATGCCACCCCAGTCAGGCGAAAGTTCATATTTTTCTCCATAAAAACACGTTCGGTCTTATTTTTCATTGACCTGCTTGTTTATCTGAACGCTAACCTGCTCTTTACCGCTGAATGTCTGCAGCGAGCTTTCGCCGAACCAGTCTCCCGGCTGCGGCGTGGCCAATCCGTCCTGTGAGAGGCGCACACGCACCTGCACCTGATGCTGTGCCGAGAGTAGACGCTCGGGCATCATGGCGTTGCTGTCATCCAGAGAGAAAGACAGCGGAAAACGGCTCAGCGGCAATTGTTTTACCGCCACCGGCACCGGGCTGACGCCGTCGGTCACCGAGATGACCAGCGTCCCCTGCGTCGGCAGGGCTTTCGCCGCCTGCGGTGACAGCGAAACGGTCACATTCAGTTTAACAGTTTCTCCGCCGGCCTGGGCTTTTGCTTGTGCAATGCTGCGCTTTATCACTTCCGCGCGCGGATCGTTGGCCGGCAGCAGCTGCAGCATCACCTGCCAGGCGCCTATCGCCTGCTTGAAGTCGCCCTGTTCGAAGGCATTGAACGCCAGCAGGCTCAGCACCCGCGGATCGCCGTGATTTTCCGCGATCATGCGCCGCAACAGCTGCGTCGCCTGCTTGTTATCCTCCGGATCGTTGGATCGCGTCAAGACCTCGGCATAGCCGAGCCGCACTTCCAGACTATTCGGATCCAATTGATAAGCATGGGCAAACGCCTGCGTGGCGGTGGTGGCGTTGTTCAGCGCCATGCCGACCCGCCCCAGCATCATCCAGTCGTTGATGTTGCGATCGTCCTGCTGCAGCGCGGTGCGCAGCCCCAGCCCGAGGCGGGCGATCTCTTCCATGCTCAGCGGTTTGGCGCGCTCATTGGCGACGCGCTCGCGCAATTCCGGCATTTGCGCCTGCACCAGGCGCCAGTCCAGCACCTGCGCCAACCCGCCGGTTTTCAGATAAAAGCCAACGGTCACCGCCAGCAATAACAGCACGCCCGGCACCAGCGCCCAGCGATTGATCGGCTTCGCCTGCGCCGCCTGCTCGACGGGAATGTCGTTCAGCAGATTTTGTTGCAGCTCTTTCACCAGCTCCGGGCGCTCGGCCACCACGCCTTGCTGCTCGTCCTGCTCCAGCTCGCTGAGGCGATCCTGATAAAATGCCTTGTTCAACGCATCGCGCGTGGCGGCGCTCTGCTTGCCGTGGCGCATCGCCGGCACCACCAGCAACGCGGCGGCGCCGGCCAGCAACACGCAAATAATCAGCCAAAAAGCCATTAGGGTTTCTTCCTGTCAGTCTCTTGCAACAGCGCCGCCAGGCGCTGCCGTTCCCGTTCGGAGAATTCATCGTCCACCACCGCGCCAGGCCGGCGACGGGTGCGCAGGATCACCACCGCCCCGCCGATCAGCACGAACAGCAGCGGGCCGATCCACAAGATCAGCGTCGCCGGCGTTACCGGCGGCTCATAGGTGACAAAGTTACCGTAGCGCGCCACCATGTAATCGATGATCTGCTGCTTGCTTTGCCCCTGCATCATCAGCTCGTACACCTTGGTGCGCATGTCGGCGGCGATGATGGCATTGGAATCGGCAATGCTGTTGTTTTGGCATTTCGGGCAGCGCAGCTGTTCGGTCAACTCGCGATACTGCTGCTCCTGCTCGACGGAGTTGAAGCGATAGGTATCGATCGCCGCGGCAGCGCTCCAGCTCAGCAGCGCGGCGCACAGCAGGACAATCAGCCTCATGCCTCACCCCCGTACTTTTTATACAGCGGCAGCACTTCCTGCTGCCAAACGCGCTCATTCATGTCGCCGGCGTGGCGATAGCGAATAATCCCCTGGCCGTCGATAAGGAAGGTCTCAGGCGCGCCGTAGACCCCGAGATCCAACCCCAGCATGCCGTCGCCGTCGTACAGGCTGAGGGCATAGGGATTGCCGAGGGAATTCAGCCAGGTCACCGCCTTGGCGCGATCGTCTTTATAGTTCAGGCCAACCACCCGCACGCCACGCGCCGCCAGCGTATTGAGATACTGGTGTTCCGCGCGGCAGGTCGGGCACCAGGTGGCCCAGACGTTAAGCAATATCGGCTTGCCATCGCGCAGCACCGCCTGATCGTAGGTTTTGCCGGGCTGATCCAGCGACTCCAGCCTGAAGGTCGGCACCGGTTTGCCGATCAGCGCCGATTCCAGCATGGTCGGATCTTCGCCGCCGGCGTTGCGCGTCAGTTGCACCATCAGCGCCGCCACCAGCAGCAGGAAGAGGACCAACGGGATAAACAGCAGCTTACGATTCATGGTTGCGCCTCCAGCTTGCCTTCGCGCTTGAGTTTTTTGCTCATGCGGTAACGCGGGTCGAGGATGCACAGCAGGCCGCCGATCGCCATAAAGACGCCGCCGAACCAAATCCAGCGCACGAAGGGTTTGTAATACAGGCGTACCGCCCAGGAGCCGTCCTCCAGCTCCTCGCCCAGCGCCGCGTACAGATCGCGGCTGAAACCGCCGTCGATCGCCGCTTCGGTCATCATGCTGCGCGCCACGCTGTAGTAGCGTTTCTCCGCGTGCAGCGTCGCCTCCGGCTTGCCGTTGCGCGTGACGTCGATGATGCCGACGCCGCCGCTGTAGTTCGGGCCGCGAATGTCGTGCACGTCGCGGAACACGAAGTGATAGTTGTGAATATCCACGCTGTCGCCGGCCTTCATCCGCACGTCGCGCTCTACGCTGTAGTTCTGGCTGAAGGCAATGCCGATCACCGTCACCGCCACGCCGAGGTGGCCGAGCACCATACCCCAGTGGCTGCGGGACAGCTGGCGCAGGCCGCGCCAGAAACCGTGACGGTGGGTAGCGCGCTCATGCAGCTCCATCAGCGTCAGGATGATCACCCACAGCGCCATGATCAGGCCCACCACCGTCATGCCGGCGATGCTGTCCTGCAGCAGCCACGGCAGCAGGATTGACAGCACCAGCGTCGCCAACAGCGCCACGCCGAGGCGGCGCCACAGCTTGCTCGGCTCATCGCGGCGCCAGCGCACCAAAGGCCCGATGCCCAACAGCAGCGCCAACGGCGCCATCAGCCAGGTGAACATGGTGTTGAAGAACGGCTCGCCGATCGAGATGCTGCCCAGCCCCAGCTGTTTGTGCACCAACGGCAGCAGCGTGCCCAACAGCACCACCAGCATGGCGGCGATCAGCAGCACGTTGTTGCCCAGCAGGAAGGTCTCGCGCGAGAAGGTCTCGTGCTGCACCCGGCTGCGCACCTGGCCGCCCTTGACCGCGTACAGCAGCAGCGAACCGCCGATCACGATCACCAGATAGGCGAGGATAAACATGCCGCGCGCCGGATCGGAGGCGAAGGAGTGCACCGAGACCAGCACGCCGGAGCGCACCAGGAAGGTGCCCAGCAGGCACAGCGAGAAGGCGGTGATCGCCAGCAACACCGTCCAGGCTTTGAACGTGCCGCGTTTTTCGGTCACCGCCAGCGAGTGCATCAGCGCGGTGCCGGCCAACCACGGCATAAAGGAGGCATTCTCCACCGGATCCCAGAACCACCAACCGCCCCAGCCCAGCTCATAGTAGGCCCAGGCCGATCCGAGCACGATGCCGAGCGTGAGGAACACCCAGGCCGCGGTGGTCCACGGGCGTGACCAGCGCGCCCAGGCGGTGTCGAGCCGGCCGGCCATCAGCGAGGCGATGGCGAAGGCGAAGGCGACCGAGAAGCCGACGTAGCCCATATACAGCAGCGGCGGGTGGAAGATCAGGCCGATATCCTGCAGCAGCGGGTTGAGATCGCTGCCGTCGATCGGGAAATTCGGTAGCGTGCGAGTGAACGGGTTGGAGGTCATGATAATGAACAGCAGGAAACCGGCGGTGATCATCCCCATCACCGACAGCACCCGCGCCACCGCATCCTGCGGCATCGCCCGGCTGCACAACGCCACTGCCAGCGACCAACAGCTCAGCAGCAGCACCCACAGCAGCAGCGAACCTTCATGCGCCCCCCAGGTGGCGGCGATGCGGTAATACACCGGCAGTTGGGTATTGGAGTTGGTGGCCACGTAGGCGACGGTAAAATCGTTGACCACGAAGGCGTGCACCAGGCACAGGAACGCCAGCGCAATCGCGGCGAACATGCCGTAGGTCAGCGGGCGGGCGACCGCCATCATGCGGCTGTCTTGCCGCGCCGCGCCCCACTGCGGGTAAATACTCAGCAGCAGCGCAATCGCCAGCGCCAGGCACAGCAGAAAACTGCCCAGTTCCGGCATCATGACTTGGTGCCCTCTGCCTGCGGCGCGTTATACGCTTCCGCCGGGCCTTTGTGGTTCTCTTTCATCGCGTCGGCCACTTCCGGCGGCGTGTATTTCTCGTCGTGTTTGGCCAGCACTTCGCGCGCATTGACCACGTTGCCCTCGCCCAGTACGCCCTGCGCCACCACGCCCTGCCCTTCGCGGAACAGGTCCGGCAGAATGCCGGTGTAGGTCACGCCGATCGCGCCGCGCGCGTCGTAAATCTTGAAGCTGACCTGCAGCGTATTGGGATCGCGTTTCACCGAGCCCGGCATCACCATGCCGCCGATGCGCAGCCGCTGGCCGACCTCGGGCTTCTCATGATTTTCACCCTTGCCCTGCAGGATTTCACCCGGGGTATAGAACAGATCGATGTTGGAGCGCAGCGCGTACAGCATCAGGGTCGCGGTCAGCGCGATGCCGATCAGCACAACGATCGCCAGATAAAGGCGGCTTTTACGACGTGGATTCACAATGATTTCTCCCGCGGTGCGGCGGATTTTTGTTTTGATTGTTGCGCATGGCGAATGCGCCGCTCGCGCGCCTGACGGCGGCCGATCTCGGCGAGCAACTGCCGCCGTTGCCAGACGGTGTGCGCCACCAGCCCCAACAGCGAAATCAGCGTGGCGGCGACCGCCAGCCAAACATAGAAGGCGTAACCGCCCATGGCGAAAAACGCCGACCAGGAATCGAACGCGGCATTCATGACTGACGCTCCTTATTCACCAGCCCGGCGACCCACGGGCGCTGGCGCTCCTGGAACAGGATCAGATTGCGCAGGCGCATCAGCGTCAGCGTGACGAACAGCAGCAGGTAACCGAGGATCGCCCAGCGCAGCGGGGTGCGCATGCTTGGCGCGATAGACTGCTGCATATTGGTCGAGCCCTGATGCAGCGTATTCCACCATTCGACCGAAAAATGGATGATAGGGATATTCACCACGCCCACCAGCACCAGAATCCCGGCGGCGCGGCCCGCCAGACGGCGGTCTTCAAAGGCGTTGTACAGCGCGATGACGCCCATATAAAGGAACAGCAGCACCAGCTCGGAGGTCAGACGCGCATCCCACACCCACCAGGTGCCCCACATCGGCTTGCCCCAGGCGGAGCCGGTCACCAGCGCGATAAAGGTGAACACCGCGCCGATCGGCGCCATCGCCGCCACCACGGTATCGGACATTTTCATCTGCCACACCAGGCCGATAAACGCCGCCACCGCCATCGAGGCGTAGATGCCCATCGACCACATGGCCGCCGGCACGTGAATATAAATGATGCGGAAGCTGTCGCCCTGCTGATAATCCTTCGGCGCGAAACCAAAGCCCCATGCCCAGCCAAGCAGCAGGCAGGCCGCCGCCGCCAGCCCCAGCCAGGGGATAAAGCGGCCGCAGACGTGATACAGCCGTTCAGGCCGCGCCAGTTGATGTAACCATTTCCACATTGTCGTCAGTGCTCACGGTAATTTTTATGCGTCGGCCGCCCCGAGCGATCGAAACGGCGAAAATCTTCTGCGGGGTACGCTCTTGTCGGCCTTGCCCCGTCTGTTCATTCAATACGTTAGCTAGTGCACGCTCACTCGCAGCGCCGCCGCGGTGGCAAACGGTGCCAATGTCACGCTGCCCGCCAGCATCGCGCCGAGTATCGCCAGGTAACCGTCGATCGGCATGCCCATCGAGGCGGCGTCGATCGCGCCGGTGGCGAAGATCAGCACCGGGATATACAGCGGCAGCACCAGCAGGCTGAGCAGCACGCCCCCTTTGCGCAGGCCGACGGTCAGCCCCACGCCGATAGCGCCGATCAGGCTCAGCGTCGGCGTGCCGAGCAGCAGCGTCCCCGCCACCGCCAGCCAGGTCTGCATATCGAGCGACAGCAGCAGCGCCACCAGCGGCGACAGAATCAGCAGCGGTAGACCCGTCACGACCCAGTGAGCACACACTTTGCCCAGCACCGTCATCGGCAGCGGCGTCGGCAGCAGCAACAGCTGCTCCAGCGAGCCGTCGAGGAAGTCGTCGCGAAACAGCCGCTCCAGCGACAGCAGCGAGGCCAGCAGCGCCGCCACCCACACGATGCCCGGCGCAATGCGCGCCAGCAGCTGCGGCTCCGGGCCAATCCCCAACGGAAACAGCGTGATCACAATCAGGAAAAACCACAGCGGGTTGACGATATCCGAACCTTTACGGCAGGCGATCTTCAGTTCGCGGCGCACCAGGGTCAAAAACATCACAGGCTCCCCGCGTCATGTTCCGCCAAACGAACTTTACCTACCGTTTGGCTGACGCCGGCCAAATCCTGATGGGTGGTCAACAATACCATGCCGCCCCGCTGTGCATGTTGTTCAAAAAGGCTAATCAACTCGGCTACGCCCTGTTTGTCGATCGCCGTCAGCGGCTCATCGAGGATCCACAGCGGCACCGCGCTGAGCCACAGCCGCGCCAGCGCCACGCGCCGCTGCTGCCCGGCGGACAGCTGCGCCACCGGCAGATCTTCGTAGCCCACCAGCCCCACCTGCTCCAGGGCGCGCCAGATGGCCGGATGATCGGTTGTGCCGCGCACCGCTTGATAAAACTGCAGATTTTCGAAGGGCGTCAATACGGCTTTGATGCCGGGCTGATGGCCGATAAACAGCAAATCTTGCTGGTAACCCGCACGATCGCGCAGCGTGCTGCGCCCACGCCAGCACACCTCGCCGCCGTCCGGCCGCGCCAGGCCGGCGAGAATGCGCAGCAAACTGGTTTTACCCGCGCCGTTCGGCCCTTCTACCTGAATGATATCGCCCGGCTGAACTGAAAAGCTTAGCTCGCTAAACAGGATGCGCTCATCGCGCACGCAACTCAGACTTTTGGCTTCCAGCATCGGGGAACTCATATTTTTCTTTGGGATAGCGAATCATAGCATAAGCCTTTCCCCGCACGCAGCCCGCGGCGGGCGCGCCGACGGACCAATATGGCGAGCAGGATCAAGAATGCGTGGAAAAAATCGGCGGATTTTAACTCTTGTTACTTTTTTCTGTATTTCGCCGCATTTGGGCCGGGCAACTACGCTTAATAACGTGAACTCACCTTTAATGAGCAGGAGCTACAGCATGAGCGAGCAGCAACGCCAGGATCACGAGCCGGATGAGACGATGCAGGTAGAGAGCGAGGAGCAGGAACAGGGCAAGCGCGAAATCGAAGTCAGGGAAGAGAATCTGCCGTCGCGCGCGGCGGCGGTGCATGAACAGATCCGGATGGAAGGCGAAAAAGAGCTGGAGCGCGACGGGCTGGCGCTGCTGTGGTCGGCGATCGCCGCCGGGCTGTCGATGGGCGCCTCGCTGGCGGCAAAAGGCATTTTCCACGCCCGCCTGCCGGACGATCCCAGCCGCTTTTTCATCGAGAACCTCGGCTATACCTTCGGTTTCATCATTGTCATCATGGCGCGCCAGCAGTTGTTTACCGAAAACACCGTCACGGCGGTATTACCAATCATGCATAAGCCCACGCCGCGCAACCTGCTGATCCTGCTGCGCCTGTGGGGCGTGGTGCTGCTCGGCAACCTGATCGGCACCGGGCTGGCGGCGCTGGCGTTTACCCATATGCCGCTGTTCGACACCGAAACGCGCGGCGCCTTCGTCAGCCTGGGCGAAGAGGTGATGCGCCATACGCCGCGGGAAATGTTCGCCAACGGCATCCTGGCCGGCTGGATCATCGCCACCATGGTGTGGATGTTCCCGGCCGCCGGCGCGGCGAAAATCTGGGTGATCGTGCTGATGACCTACCTGGTGGCGATTTGCGATTTGACCCATATCGTGGTCGGTTCGGTCGAGATCCTGTATCTGGTGTTCAACGGCGCGATTGGCTGGCAAGAATTCATTTACCCGTTCGCTCTGCCGACGCTGGCGGGTAACATCATCGGCGGCACCTTTATCTTTGCGCTGATAAGCCACGCGCAGATCCGCAACGATTTGAGCGCCAAAAACCAGGCCGCGCGTCGGCAAGAGGAAAAGCGGCGCCACGGCGGGGAAAAACCGTGATCGCGGTCGGTTAGCCGAGGAAATTTCGGCGTGAACTGGCGAGGTATTGAGCAAACGCGCCGCTAAGCGCTTATTCTGCGGGTAAAAAAAGGTATAATGCCCCGGCAGCTTCAGTTGCCGGCCCGCAGCGTCCCCGTAGTTAAACGGATATAACAAGCCCCTCCTAAGGGCTAGTTACTGGTTCGATTCCAGTCGGGGACACCATTCTTGCCATACCCCTTCCATTCCCTGGTCTGGCCATCACCACTCTGCATCCCGGCGTATACTGCCCACACATACCCCTTAGAGAATTCACCGTACATCAGGCTAACGAAAAAAACATTAAAATTGCCGATGATTTCACGGCAGAAAAATAAACCAAGATAATAAATAAGAGAACAGCATAATAATTTAAAATTAATTAACAAATTAACCATGACAAATAAAACATAAAGAAAAAATTAAGTTTCACCTTCACCATAAAAAATAGTCGAAATCTAAAGCAAACGGCTAAAAACCAAATTTAACAACAAGCCAAAAACGGCCGCGATAAAATTAAATCCTTAATTTAAAATACCTGATTTATTTCATTGAAAAAAAACGCCCCGCTGATATATTCCCGCAATAAATATCCCCCATTAAAACACCATTGGTATTTAAATGTCGATCAAGAAAGGACTCATTGGCTGGCTTGGCGCATTCCTAGCCTTTGATATCAGCATATTGGCTTCAGTCATGCTACAACAAGTTTCGCTATCGGAAAGTATAGAGATAGCCAAAATAGCCAGTACATTCTTAGCGCCGCCCTTATTGCTTTTGCTATCCACGGTGATCCCACCGAACGCCAAGGCATCACTCGCCTTCTGGCGGCTTAAACATGCCTTGCCGGGCCATCGGGCATTCAGCAAATATATGCATAGTGACAATCGTATTGATGACCGATGGCTGCGAGAAAACATCATCCCCTTGCCTTCCACAGCCAGAGAGCAAAATGTTGAGTGGTATAGAATTTACAGAAAGCATCATAATGAAGGTGCCATTCAGGATATCAATAAACGCTTTCTGCTTTTTCGCGACCTGGCGACAATATCGTTTTTATTTCTCATTATTCTGCCATTGATCTTGCGCGCTACCCATACGGAAGTGACGGTCTGGCCGATTATTCTCGTCTTTCTGATTCAATATCTCATGAGCGCAATCGCCGCTCAGCAGATGGGCATCCGCCTGGTCTGCACGGCGCTGGCGATTGAGGCCTCGAAAAAATAACCCTACAGGAAAAAGGAACGTCCATGTCATTAATAAAGAGCTTCTCCGTCAGCAATGGCGACATGTTTTATATAAAACACAACAGTGATAACTTCACGATAATTGACTGCTATATCAACGAAGATAATGCAGATGCGATCATCAAAGAAATGCAAGCACAGGCTAAAGGAAAAGGGATCAGTAGATTTATCAGCACGCACCCTGACGAGGATCACTTCGGCGGAATTCATCTTCTCGACGACGCAATGAAGATATACAACTTCTATGTGGTCAAGAACAAAGCCATCAAAGAGGATAGCACCCCTTCATTTGAACGATACTGTACATTACGAGACGGTGAGAAAGCGTTCTATATATCACAAGACTGTTCACGCAAGTGGATGAACGTTAGCGATGATCAGCGAGATAGCTCAGGCCTGTCTATTCTTTGGCCAAAAATAGACAACCCGCATTTTGCTGAAGCATTGAACGCCAGCGAGCGCGGTGAAAGTTACAATAATATTTCGGCGGTCGTGCGCTATAAACTGAACGATGGTGCCAGCGTGATGTGGCTCGGCGATCTGGAAACAGAGTTTATGGAAAACATCATTAATGATGTAGAATTACAGGAAACCACCGTCGTTTTCGCGTCTCATCATGGTAGAGATTCGGGGAAAATACCCAACTCCTGGCTAGATAAAATCAAACCTAAAGTGATCATTATCGGCGAGGCCCCCTCCCGTAATTTAAACTACTACACGGGCTACAAGAAAATCACGCAGAATCGTGCCGGTGATATCACTATGGATTGCGTCGGCAATAAAGTTCACTTCTATGTTTCCAGTGAAAATTATCCAAATAATAAGTTTGATAACGAAAACGCTCAAGATACAGAGCTTGGATTTTATATCGGATCCATTACCGTATAAGACTCATTGTCTTTAGCAAGCACCCAAGGAGGGGAAATCCCCCTCCATAAACTTTCATTCATTAATGTTACGTCTATCAACGAGCCATGACACCCAAAGCATTAAGTAATTGCGCATCTAATGTTTCAGATGGAGGAAGTGCCAGTCCTTTATCAACTCTAAAGCTTCTTATTGATGTTCTAGTAGCTGGCCCCATAACCCCGTCAATTACACCATCATAATAGCCTTTATCGAAGAGGGCGAATTGAACCCGCATTATCAATCTACGCCGTTTTTCTTTATCCGCTGTTACCGTACCCATTACTGATGTTGTAGCTGTAGATCTAGACGCCCCAGCGTTTGATGCTTCATTGCTAGAACTGAATGAACGTACAGACGAAGATGTTCCTGAATTCGAGTTTGATGAAGATGAATTTCCACTGCGAGTCGTTGATGATGAACTTGTCGTCTTTGGGTAATACGGCGAGCTATAATAACCACCACCTGAAGACGAACGATGTGAACTGTGACTTCTGTGGGAACTATGACTACGATGCCCAGCAATATAGAACGGAACATCAGTATTCAGAGGCGCTAGTATAAGATTATTATCTTTCACGGACATATTGGAGATATCCCCTATGTCCATAGCGGAATCGCTTGCCCACACCGAATTATTTAGAGCTAAAAACCCAGGAAGTAATGCTGCGAAATTAAATTTTTTCATAGTATTGGTCTCGGATCTTGATGAAATCGTCCTTTTGACGAGCTAAAATATCCTGCGCAATTATTTTTTTCAGTACAAGCATCACACTCTTTAGGATAGTAGTTCTTCCAATCAGAAATCGATTGTACCGAATATTTCCATAGAGCATAGGGTAAATGGCATAGTGGATAATTAAAGATCACTACGTCTAACCTAGATCTGGATGCTACTTCAATCGGCGCCAATAAATAACTAGCAACCTCATTATTATCTATGAATATGTCTTGCCAGTTTTTCCTTGCCCACCCTATTGACTCCAATCCCATGATTGATATTTGATTTATATTGGAAAAAACGCGGCCTACATACTCAATAATGTCAGGTAATTCAAGATAGTTGGCTTTCGTTGGTATTATTCGCAATTCAATATTGATACCCAAGTTCCCTGCATTAATTAACCCGCAAACAGTTTCTTTGAAAGCTCCATCGCTCCCTACAAGCTGGTCATGGACAGTTTGTCGAGAAGAATACAAAGGAATACCGAACGTAATTTTAACCTGATCACATCGTTGCTTTACTTGTTTGGCGAAGTTGCCATCTGCAAATGCTCTACCATTAGTGAGTACATGTAGTGATGTTTCAGGTGAGTTTTCAGCAACATAATCGAGAAATTCAAGAAAATCATCACCATATAATAGAGGCTCACCACCACTAACACCTACGACACCATCAAGATTGAATGCAGCAATCGCTAACGCGGATTGAGTCAACAACCAATCATCATTCGCTTTTTTTGGGGGTTGTGAGCAGAATAAGCAGAGATTATTGCATCTTTCAGTCACCAAAACAGTGTTATGGTTAGCCCGGCGAGACAGAATTACTCTGAGCATATTACCATTGTTAACAACAGCAATGTCTCCATCATCAATTGCGTTGAAAAGGCCTCGACTCTCAATGCAAGCGCTATAGCAAGGAAGTATGTTCTCCGCTTTAAACTCTTCCCTTACCAAGAGATTAGGTAAATAAAACTGTGGATTCACTGGTTTTTGTTTACATAAACGATAGAAGCCTGGCGGAACATCATCTTCACTATTATATCTGAAAATATCGTTCCTGATAACGTCAGACATAAGCCCACCCTCTCAATACATCAGCGACTTCCCCACCTTTTGCCAGTTTGTCTATCAGGAATCGGAACATCCCTTTATGGTATTGGCAAAAAGTTGATTTACTCCTGTCTCCAACAGGTTCTCCTTGCATGCTGATATTTTGGCAAGGATCTGAACCGCAGAAGGGCTGATAAGCACAAGTATCGCATCCAGGTAAAGCGAAGTTGAATGACGAAGTCAAAACAGTTCGATAGTAGTCGCTTTTTGAAAACGACATACTGGCGATTTCCCCTGCACTGAAGTCAACATCGCTATTCACTTTCTGGAGCATACGGCTTTCATCGCTTCCATATACCCGGCCGTCATAATTAAACAGGATACAGTTAAGAACAACGCCGCTGGGAGATTTCAGGTCGGCATAACCGCTAAAGCCTGGGTTGAAGATCCGTTTCAGATGTATCGCTGCAGAATGCTCAACAACAGGTATCCCATTTTTGTTATGTTCCACAATGTCTTCTATGAGTTTTTCATAAAAACCATAGTACTCATCCATAGAAAATGAAAAATTGTCTTTATGTGCAAAACCATACGGACTTACAGGCCTGACAAAAAGATCGGTTAACCCCAATACCAGGTGTGCATCGATGATAGAAGATGGATTTTTAATAAGTTCTTTCGTTACGGTCGTTACCGTAGAAACTCGACTATTGCCCAAATCCTCCTTAATTCGCCGAATCCCCTCCACAGCTTTTGAATGCGACTCATTGCCAGTCAGCACACGGTTCTTGTTGTGAATAGTTTCGCTGCCATCCAATGATACAGAAAAGGTGATATTACGCTCTTTCGCCCAAGTTAGGATCGATGAATCAAGTAACGATAGGCTTGTAGCAATAACCATTTCAAATGCATCAGCGCCCAAATTCTCTTCGCATTGCTCATAAAGTAATTTCACGAGATCAAAGCGTAGTAGAGGCTCACCACCCTGCACTTCAATTTTATACGGTGGAACTGATAGCTTTTTGATCTGGTTTACGATTGCGGGAATTAGAGCGGGGTCGAGGTCATAATTATTTGCGCCAACAGCAGCACGGCTTACCTGACAATACTTACAGGTGTGATCGCATCTCAATGTTGGAACGATCATAAAGATTGGATTTACGGCCAAATCACTCATAATCCGTTTTGCAAAGCCCGAACTCAGAACAGAAGTTGTAAACGCCTGTTCATCATCCTCAGAAATGAAGAGCTTACTTTCAAGGGCATCAGCAAGACTCTTGTCTTCTGGAAGTGAGTGTCTGACAAGTTGCGAGAAACTGTCCTCAGAAATGAGCTGATGAAAGCCTGCAAGGTTGCTTAAGAACACCGTATCATCGTTTATCCGGTCGAAGTTGAACGGCATGAGCTTCATTCCGCTAACCTCTTATCGATACTGTTCAATACGTTATCTATGATCGACGCCCTAACTTGGCCAGTTTGTCTTTGAAGTGACTCCCTGATCTTATAGTCATTCAGCAACCGCTCAAACTCGAACTGGCTCTCTTCGGTAAAAACATCAAATGTGATAACCCAATTCAGCTCATCTTCATCAAGTTTCCAGCGTGTATATGCCGTTATCCAATAGAGAGAGCTTCGAATCACCCACTCTGAACACCGCTCTTTTAGAATTTTTTTTTGCCACATGTGTAGTACCTGCCAAAAAAATAATAACAACAAGAAATAATTTTAAATACAACGTTTATTTTTATGACAATTATACATTGCAGATTGGCGTTTTTCATCCAGCTCGATAAAAATAACTCATGCCCTCCCTCTAATTGGTATCATGTCAAAAGCAATATAATCAAACCCGCCAGATATTTCAGGTACCCAGTTGGCATCAGTAAAAAAACTTAATATCCGTCGGCGTTGAAATCGCCGCAGCTTCACCTCTGGCCTGCAATTCGCCCTTCTCATCATCGAAATCGAACAGCGTCACGCTATTGGTGAATACATTCGTCACATAGAGATGGTTACCCCCGGCATCGAAAGCGAGCGCACGCGGCTCAATGCCGCCGGCCTCATAGCGCGTCGGCACGCCTGGCAGACCGTCCCTGCCTATTTTTAATACCAGCAGGCGGTTATCGGTACCGCGATGGGTGGCAATAAGATATCTGCCGCTCGGGCTCAGGATAATGGCCCCACCGCTTTTCGCCTCCGCCGAATCGAGGCCGCCGTTCAGTTTCACTTTCCCTTGCCGCGTCAATCGATTGTCGTTAACGGCAAACGCCTCGATCTCGCCCGCCATTTCGGTGATGACATAGGCATAGTCGCCTGCCGGCGAGAACACCATGTGCCTTGGGCCGGCGCCGGGCGCAAAGGCGACATCGCGCGAAGCATCCGCCTGCAACGGCTGCGCGTTATCCGAACGATAGCGGTAGGCGTGCAGCTTATCGCCGCCGAGGTCCGCCGCGTACAGGTATTGGCCATCGCGGCTGAAGGTGGTGGAGTGCGCATGCCCGCCTTCCTGGCGCCCCTGCACGATGCCGGAGCCGGGCGTAAACGGATAATGCTGTACGCGTTCACCCAGCCTGCCGTCGCTGCCAATCGGCAATACCGTCACTCCCGCGCCGCCTTTGGCGACGGAATAGTTGGCGACCAACAGAAACTTGCCGTCCGGGCTGAGGGTGGCATGCGTCGGCTGCCGACCCGCGCTGCTCACCGTATTCAGCACCCGCAGGCTGCCAGCCTGGTCTATCGCCAAGGCGGTCACCGTTCCCGCGTCCTCCTCATTGGTAGCATAGGCGAAGCGGCCATCGCGGGATGTGACGATCCACGACGGGCTTTTCATTTTAATGACATCGAGCAGCGTTAACGTGCCGTCGCCATTAACCGCCAGACGATAGAGCCCTTCACTGGGGCGCGTCGGTTTCTGCACCGTTGGCGCATCCGGAATATGGGTCCAGGTGCCGACTAACGCTATTTGATGCTGTTCCCGATTATTTGCCATCGCATTTCCTGAAAACATGAAGAGCGTTAATGCCAGCGCTAATTGAATAGCCTGCCTGGCTAAACCTTTAACGTTCACTCTGCCAAAGGCAGGCAACGTTAAAGGTAGCATAAAGAGCGCGCGGCGGTGTTTATTAATCGAGCCAGAGGATTTTTCTTTACTCATGATGCCTCCTTTCCTCAACACTACGCCACAGGAATAAGTATATCGACATTGATGATCTTACTGTTTAAATGCTCGTGCCTGTATAATTCGATGAAAAAGCTCTCCCTCATTTTGACATTAATAGCCGGCAGATGGGCGTCATAGATACCCTCAAAAAAGGCAATATACTCAGGCAGCTCCCCGATAAAGGGAATGACAATATATTTCCCCATGGGTATATAGAAGTTAAATATGGAATGAAAAACCTCTTGCTCCTTGCCGTTGGCATGCGGCCGCCCCCCTTTTCTTTTTTCTACGCTATAAGCCCTCCCATTTTTACTTAGCCATTTATCATTCGTCTGGGTAATGTCACTGGCATCTCTGTACTTCCTGACGGAGTGGAAAATCAATGCCTTGTACTGCTTCAACATGTCGATGTCATCCGGCATGACCGTATGATAAAAATAGGGTTTATTGTCGCTGCCATACGGTGGAATCTGGGTGGAGAAATCCCATCCCCGGCTGTTCCTAAAGCTGTTGGGCGTTTCGCCAAAGAAACGTTTGAATGCCCGCGTGTAGCATTGCTGAGAAGCAAACCCGGATGCCAGGGCAACATCCAATATGTTACCTTGATGCTGTTTGAGCAGGACAGCGGACCGGCTCAGCTTTCTATTCCTGATATAAGTCCCTAACGTAATGCCAAAATAATGTTTAAATAACCGCTGTAAATGCCATTTAGAGTAACCCGAGATAATGGAAACCTTCTCAACGGAAAGCCCCTCTATAATATTTTTCTCCATATACTCCAAGACCTGTACAAGAATATCCTTTCTATAATCCATGAGCGCTCCCTGCCTTTATAAAGATTGTGTCCTTTTTATTAAAATCGTTAACCTCTCAAATCAAGTCATTAAGATTAATCCTAAAAAAAATCACCCTGCCAATGCAATTTTTACGGCATAGGAAAAGTCATCATATAAATAACTGAAAATGATCATGTTATATAAATACGCTTGCGAAAAATCCGTGAATAAAAAATGCGCCACGCAAAGTGCATCCATTAAAGATGCATTTGCCCCGCCAGGGTGAATCACACTTTATGTTAATTGTTTTATCTTAAAGTGTTTTTTTACGCTCCACGGGCATGGCCGAATAGGAATTTCATCATCACAAATTAAATCGTGTTTTATTGTTTGGCCGGTTGATAAAACTATTGAGCCGAATACGAAAAAGTATGAACGGTGGCGAAGGAAGATGCGGCGGATAAGCGCAAGATCTTAACCTCGGGCCCGATAATCGCAGATCGTCATTGCGAGTTTCTTTTTTATCTTCTCCCGCACGGTGAAGAATCGACGTTTCAACACACCCTGTTCGATGCCCTATTTTCCCTCCATGTCAATGGGATCGCCACTGGTCCCCCGCTGAACCGCCTCCCCTTCCCTCGTAACAGTGCCGCGTCTGCTTGTGCCACGCTTTATTGACCAAGCGCAGCAAAAAGCCCGGCTCGCAAAGCCGGGCTTTTCATTCACGGGCTGCTCAATCAGCCAGGTTGTCGATCTCTGCGGACCTGTGCTTACGCAACAGATACAGCAGCAAAGACACCCGCCGCTCGGTGCGTTCCGGGGTATCCGGCGGCAGGTTGTAGCGCAGGGTATAGCGCTCGTTGTTCTCGTTGCAAAAATCGATGACGAGCACGGGCGCAGAGGCCCCGGCTACTTTTCGATAATTCAGCGAAATGCACGACAGGTTTTTTTTCATCTCAACTTACCGCGAGGGTGCGGCGAGTTGATTCGGCAATCCGCCCCACGCCGGCGCTCAGCGCGGCGCCCAACAGCAGCACCAACAGCGACCCCCATGCGGCGCGCGACAGCTGTTTAGCCGCTTCATCGGCCGCTTCACGCGCTTTCTGCTCGGCCTCAGCCTTGAGTTTCTCCACTTTCTGCACCGCCTGCTGGTAAGCCTGAGCGTAGTTATCGACGATTTGGCTCGCTTCATCACGGCTCTTGCCGGTGCGCGCCGCAACGATATTCACCAACGCACCCTTATCGGCCGCGCTCAACGTCGGCTCACCGGACTGCTTGACGCGGTCGAACCACTGCTTGAGCTCGGAGGCGGCCCGCGCCGGATCGGCCGCCGCGTCCATGGCCGATTGCTTGCCGTCGGCGGTCGCCCTATCGGCCTTCTGTTCCAACCGAGCCGGATCCAGTTCCGGCTTGCCGGTCTGCTTGAGCGTGGCGTTCAACTGGTTTTCCAGGCTTCCCCAGTCAAGGCTGATGCCTTTTTTATCCAGCTGTTGCTTGAGGCCTTCGCCCACGTTTGGCGCTGCCGCCGCCAGGCCGCTGCCCGCCAGCGAAAGCCCTTTGCCCACCGCGCTACCCGCCAGCCCCACCACGCCACTCGCCAATGAAACCACCAGCCAGGTGGTCAGCAAGGTGGTGATCGCCCAGCTCAGCAGGCCATGCAAGCCGCCGCGATTCGGTGCGGTGCGGCCGGCGACGAACGCGCCTGCGGCCAGCGAGGCCAGCGTTGAAACCAGCAGCCAGATCCCGGTGCCGGTGCCAAAGCCGCTCAGCGGGTTGCCCTTTTGCATCATATCCACGGCCTGGGCACCGACAGCCGTACCCAGCACGCTGAAGATCAGATAAGTCACCAGCGCCACGGCACTCCCGGCCAATATCGAGCCCCATGACACCTGAAACGCAAAGCGATTTGATTCATAGACAGTGGTCATCGTTGTTCCTTATATTTTCTGGACAAGTGATTGCACGCACGGCGGATAACCGCGCAGACAAATCCAGTCTGCCGCGCGGCGCCGTCGGCCGTCCCGGTTCATTTGCGCCAGAATGACTAGTGCATTCACACCCTGCGAATACGCACGTTATGCACTAAGCTGCTCAGCGAGTAGCGTAACCCGCGGCCCCCGTCAGAGGCCGCTCCCCCTTCTGTCTAGCGGAGAGCACATGAACCCATCCGTCCTGGCCAGCGAAACCCACCGCGGCCACCTGCAGCAAATCATCTCCGGCTTGTCCGACGGCGTGATCCTGACGGATACCGATCAAACGCTGCTTTGGGCCAACGAAGCCGCGTTGGCCATGCATGGCGTGAGCCACCAGAAAGCCCTGGGGGCCAATGCCGACGAGTACGCGGCGCGGTTTGCCCTGCGTTATCGCAACAACCACCCGCTGGCGCTGGAACAGTACCCGCTAAACCGGGTTGCCGATGGCGAGACCTTCACCGATGTGGTAGTGGAAGTTCGGCAGGTCGACGATCCGGACAGCTTCTGGGTGCACCGCCTGCGGAGCCTGATTATCACCGATGCGCAGGGGCAGCCGGAGCTGCTGGCGCTGATCCTGAGCGACGCGACGGAGTGGGCCAGCGCCGAACAGCGCTTTGAAAAAACCTTCAACGCCAATCCAGCGCCGGCGGTCATTTGTCGGCTAAGCGACCTGCGTTACGTCAAGGTCAATCAGGGGTTCCTCGATATGACCGGTTACCAGCGTGAACAGGTCATGGGGCGTTCGGTCTATGAACTCGACGTGTTGGAACAGGCTGAGCACAAAGAGCTGGCGATTCAGCGCCTGGGGGAAGGCGCAACCATTCCACAAATGGAGGCCGAGCTGAAACTGCCCGGTGGCGGAAGCAAGCTGGTGGTGGTTGCCGGCCAACCGCTGGACATCAATGAAGACGACTGCATGCTGTTCACTTTTACCGATCTCGAACCCCGGCGTCAGGCGGAATCGGCGCTGCGGGAAAGTGAAGAGCGGTTCGCCAAGGCATTTCGCCTGAGCCCGGTGCCGACGTTGTTGTGTACGGCGCACGAGCGGCGCGTGCTGGACGTCAACGAAGCCTTCACCCGCACCACCGAGTACGACGCCGAAGCCTTGATCGGCAAAACGGTCGATGAGATCCAATTTATTGACGATCCCGAGGCGAACCGCCGTTTGTTTGCCGCGCTGGAAAAAAGCGGTAACGTCGAAGGACTGGACATCCGGGTACGCAAGAAAGGGAGCGAGCCGATCGACTGCGTGGCCTCGGCGGATGCCGTCAGCATTCACAATGCGCCCTGCTACCTGCTGGTGCTCATGGACATTACCGAACGCAAACGCTCGGAGCTGGAGCTGGTGAGCGCCATCGAGGAAGTGATGCAGGACGCTTCCTGGTTCAGCCAAACCTTGATTGAAAAACTGGCCAACGTGAAAAGCATCAACCGGCCCGATCAGACCGGATTTAACGCCAGCGATCTCACGCCGCGCGAGCGCGATGTGCTGGAATTGATTTGCGAGGGGCTGCCGGACAAGAAAATCGCAGCGCGCCTCAATCTGGCGCTCAACACCATTCGCAATCATGTCGCGACGGTCTATTCCAAACTGGGCGTGCATAGCCGCAGCGAAGCCATCGTCTGGGCCAGGGAGCGCGGTCTTTTTACCGGCGGGCCGGCCACCAGGAACGGCAAGTAGCCTGCAAATGCACTATCCGTACCGATGCAAACGCCCCTTATAGGCACAACGTGAAGTGCATAACATGGAGGTGCAAATGCAGGCTTTCGCCCTGTGCGGAAGCCAAACGGATCGAACATTAGGAGCGCATCATAATGAACAGCGAAAAGGCCAATGGCATGATGGAAAAAGTGGCGGGCAAAGCGCAGGAAATGGCGGGCGACGTCACCGGAAACGAACGTTTGCAGGCCGAAGGCGCCACGCGCTATGCAGCGGGCGCGCTGCAAGAAAAATACGGCGACGCCCTGAGCTGCGCCGGCAGCATGATGAAGAAAAACCCCCTCGCTGCATTAGCCCTCATTGCCGGCGCTGGCCTGTTGGCCGGCCTGCTGCTGCGCCGCCGTTGATGCGCGCCGACAAGCATACCGTTTTTCCCTGAATGCCGCGCCCGGAGGGTCACCACCGGGCGCGGTTCTTTTCGGCGATGCAGGCCCGATTTGTTATTGAACTCTCAGCAGTTTCTTTAATTCAAGGTATCGAGTATGCAATGAATCATTACCCTCCGTTTTCTTGATTTTATCATCGAGTAAATCAACAAAGTTTTCACCAAATCTATCTTCAATAAACGGATTTGCACCATGTTTAAGCAGAAGATTCATATGGTCAATTCGCCCCAAATAAGCACACTCCACTAATGGTGTTCTCTTTAACCTATCCTGAATGTTAATGTCCGCACCATATTTTATCAGTGTCGCCATTGTCTCTGTATTACTGGATTTAATTGTCTGAAATATTATTGGTAGATCATCAAGTTTGCCTCTTGCATTAGGAGACAATCCCCCATCAAGCAATGCCTTTAACCAAATACCGTTGTCTAATTTTGCCATCCATTCAGCAGGACTGGCACCGCCATTGGGGCGAGGTTGCAGTGGATCGGCTCCGGCCTTTACCAACTCGGTCGCAATCTGCAGCCGTTCCGGCGTGGCATTGTCATGAGTCGACGTCGCCAGGGCATAAAACAATAATGTCATATCGTGTTCACCGGGGCTGTTCAGATCCGTCTCTTTCGCCAGCCGTTTGATGTTGCCGATATTCCCATCGCGGATAGCCTTAGCCAACACAAGCTGTTGACCTGTAAAGTAACCTTCTGGCGGCAAGTCCATTCCTTTCTCCTTACATCCGGTTGTAAACACCAATCCAATCGCGATGAACAGCGCTGCGAACACGTTAAAAACTTGTCTCATCGAGCTTCTATATCCTGTGACCGATTGTGGCGATATCATCGTCTTTTTCCTGTTCGATGCAGTCTATCACTTGTTGGATGCCATGTCGGTCCCCCATATTTCCCACACCGCCATCAAGCGTGTGTTTAACACCAACAGCATCCGGCAAATGTGACGATATTTTTTCCTTCGCGGCCAATAATGCAAGGTTGCCATTAACGTCGATAAAGTCTTGCCTGAGATCGACTTCCTGCAACCTCGTCAAAATTTCGCCCTTCACCCGGTAGGCGTTGATAATATCCTCACTGCCCACCAAGGAACCCCCATACTTTTCCACGGTACCCGAATTCAATCCCGCGGCATTAAATGTCCACCCAGATTTACCGCTGGTCATTGATGCCGCCGATGCCAGCCCACCGCCTAGCGAATGCCCGGAGATATCTACCCGGCCCTTTAATAAAGAGCCAATATCTACAGCTCTTTGATAGTATGCAGATTCAGCACCTCTGCCTTGGTTGAAGTTATTCGTCCAGTCTTCCAGGTTCTTTATCTCTGGCAGTTCACGATCGATAAATATCTTCTTCGCCGCATTCAGTTTACCATTAGGAAGTTCAGGCATCCTTGACCCGCGAAAAACAACTGTCGGATTCATATCATCGCCAAACACGGCTTTATCCGGAGCATAAACCCTTGCCAAAAAACCCGGTGATATCTCATTGTCATAAAGCATTTCCCGGCGAACCCCTAAACCATCCAAAAAACCGCCGTCATTACTCACATCCCGCCATCCTTCCGGCACGCCTGGCGTAGCCGCCAACGGATTGGTCGTGTTATAGACATTCTGCGCCAGCTTGGCCTTTTCCACCGCGACGTTATTTTGCGCCAGGCGTTGCGCCGCAATCCGCGCATCCGGATAGATACTTCGCTCCCCCCGACCAATCAGATATTTTCTCGCCTGCCAACGCTCCTGTTTGCTCATTGGGCGAACGACCTCTTTGATGACGGTAAGGCTTGAGCCAACGGCGGCGACCACCGCCTGCATCAGCGGGGGATTTTTAGCGGTGTTTTGTCTCGGGGGTAAGGACGTTGGTTTAGGCCTGGCGGCGTATCGGCTGATCATCTCTTCATAACGTTGAATTATACGTTCGACTGGGTACTGCGGCGGTAATACAGTCCCGGGATAACGCTGCAGGCGCCCTTGCGCATTGATGAAAAACGGATATTTGACGGGGCTCCAGGCACCGATACTTGCATCGACGGCAAGCAAACTGCCGCGTTTTAGTTCGTCAAACACGCCGCGCTTCATGCCGCTATCTTCCCGGTAACTCGATACGCCAATACCGGACTGCGTATTGCGCGTGATAGTGTGCCTGCTCGATATCGACGACATGGACGAACCGCCGAACAGGTAATGCCGCTCCAGCTCATAACGCGCATCGGCGGGATTAAGGATGCGGGCGAATTTCTCCGGCGCCAACGATTCCGACATAAAATAAATCAACTGCACAATGGCCTCCCTTCGGCTTGCTACTGGCTTTCCCTTCGTCTGTCAGTGAACGTCACTGGACGAGCCAGTTTTTCATCATACCTACAGCTCTACTTGACCGATACGTGCGTAAGAAATAACGGCCTTATTTTTCACCGTTTCTCCTTCTACGTCACATTTATCTTTAACAGGTTTATGTCAGACCTCGTCAATTTCTAATTTCAGTCTGCCAGCAGACAAGTCATTTACCGGTTCATGTTATCTCATCATCTTAATCCTTAAAATCTATGACGGTAATCAGTAAACAGGGTCCTGATATATAAACTGAACATATTAATCAACTTGGGTTTATCACTCATGCCATTAAGTGTTAATATTAGCGCATTACGTGCACGGAGAAATAGCATGTTCCCCAGTAAAAAACATTCACAGCGGGCCACCCCGCTGACCAGCTATCAATTTTCCCGGCTGCATACTTTCGAATGCGTCGCCCGTCATTTATCTTTTGCGCTGGCGGCGCAAGAATTGTCGATCACCCCCAGCGCCGTAAGCCACCGCATTAATCTGCTCGAAAAGGAGTTGGGCTTCCTGCTATTCCAGCGCTTTCATCGCAGAATTACCCTGACCCCGGAGGGCGAGCGCATGCAATGGGCGCTGGACAGCTCCTTCAACACGCTGAATCAGGAAATTCTGGACATCAAAAATCGCGAGCTGACGGGGACGTTGACCCTCTATTCGCACCCCTCTCTGGTGCAATGCCTGTTGCTGCCGCGCATCGGCGACTTTATCGCCCAGCACCCCACCATTCACCTCAACATTCTGACCGGGCAGGAGATCATCAACCTGGCCAACCGCGGCGTGGACTTGGCGATGTACTTCGGCAAACTGCCCTCGGGGCGGCATCTGGACGAGGCTTTTATGCAGGAATCGATGGTGCCGATCTGCACGCCGCAGTATGCCGCCGCACATAGTCTGTACGATGCGCCGGAAAACCTGGCCCACTGCACGCTGCTGCACGATCGCTACAACTCCGGCGAAGACGAGTGGCAAACCTGGTCGCAACACTTTGCGCTGGGGCTGGATACCGACAGCAAGAGCATGGAGTTCGACCGCTCCGATCTCGCGGTGCTGGCCGCCACGCGGCACCTTGGCGTCGCCATGGGGCGGCTCAATCTGGTGCAGGATTGGATCAAAAGCGGCGAGCTGATCATTCCGTTCACCGACATGACCGTGCCCTGCGAGCACTGCTATTTCACCTCGACCATCTCCGAGCGGCAGTGGCCGAAAATCCTCGCGTTTAAGCAGTGGATCATGAAAATCGCCCCTCTGGTCTGATGGCCAGAGGGTTAGCGCTCTATTTTGGGGGAATAAGAAAAATGCAGCGCGCAGGCGTAGAGCCGGCCGGCCTTTGAATAAGAGATATATTTGCGGTTTTTATCCCAGGTAAGCAGGGAATTATTGGCGAAATAATAAACCTCCAATTGCATCCCATTAGCTAACCTCGACCAGCCTCGGCTTCTTATCACGGTAAAATCACCGTTATCGCTGAGCGTGATCAGCGGCACGCCCCAGGCATAGCGGGATATTTGCAGCTGGATAATGAATTGGCTTTCGCAGCTTATTTGGTAGTTCTGTACATCAACATCCATAATTTATATTTTGGGTGCCACCCTTCGGTCAAAATAAATAAGATAAGAACAACTCACCACGATTAATCCCAGCACGATCAGCACGGCCCCCAATACAAACTCAATTTGCAACGGCTCGCCGAGAATAACGCCCCCCGCCAGGATACCGAATACCGGCGTCATAAAGGTGAGAATGCCCAGTGAGGAGGCCTGATAGCGACGCAGCAGCGAAAACCAGATCAGGTAGCTGAAAAACGACACCACCACGGTCTGGAACAGCAGGCTGTACCAGGCCACCGGGCTCAGGGTGAAATGCAGGTTTCCCGTCGCCAGCGCCGGCAACGACAACAGCACACAGGCGCCCGTCAGCTGGCACAGCAGCGTCTGTTTGGCCGGGCACTCCGCCAGGCGCGTGGTGCGGATCACCAGGGTAGAGGCTCCCCAGGCGATCCCCGCCAGCAGGCCGTAGAGATCGCCTTTCAGCCGTTCGGCTCCGCCGCTTCCCTCAGCCATGCCCGATATGGCCAGCACCACGCCGCCAAAGGCGATGAGCATGCCCAGCCACTGCACCGGCGACAGGCGCTCCTGAGGAAGGAGAAAATGCAGGCCAAGGGCGGAAAACAGCGGCGCGGTGTACAAAAACACCGCCATATGCGAGGCGCTGGTGTAACGCAGCCCTGCGGAGACAAAAAAGAACTCCAGCGCGAACAATGCCCCCACGCTCAAACCGGCGCACAGCGTGGCGCGATCCCAGGTGAAGCGCTCGCCGCGGCCGCGCGCCAGCAGGTAAACCGCCAACGCGGCGAGACCCGAGCGAATGGCGATTTGCAGCACCGCCGACACATCCGGCTCGGCGGCCTTGATTGCCACCTGTTGCATTCCCCAGATGGCGCATAGCATCACCATCGCGGCGGCAGCCCTGCCGTCGATTCCGATTCTCGCATTCATAATAGGGTTCTCGCCACCGTGAGAATAATAACGGGCAACCGTCGCGTTATTCTTTATAAACCACGATTTCCTGATAAAGCTTAATAACCTCACCATCGCTATCGGCAGAGTCGGTATATTCCGTTTGCTGCGCCAGATGAATCACCCTCCATCCTTTACGCGCTAATTCAGGGATCGTCAGGCGCCCCACGCCGCGGCAGGTGAACAGGGTGTCATCCGACAGCCTAAGCTTACTAACCTCTGCATAATCATACGCTTGAGAATGACAAACGTGCGACTCCGCCGCCATCGCAGGCAGTGAAAACAGCCCCACTAACAACATTAACAGGTTTCTCATGGCGACCTCCCAATCGCTTATTCATGCCGGCCGATTACGCAGACAAAGGCTGACGTTAATACACCGGTAAAAGGCTCAAATTAATTACCTCTTGCACGGATGAAATTACAGGCTGGCGCCGGTGACTGACAAATGAAAAATATAAACCTTGGCGTTAAATGAATTCATCCGAATCGAGAAACATGAACAGCGGCCCTTTGCACCGCACGGAATGGTCAAAAACCGGCCAATAATTAGCAAGAAAAGTAATTATTTATGTCCCTGTTTATGTTACAAATGCCGCCCGCCGCTAAAACACCAAAAAAAACCGTCAAAATGCGCAAAAACGCAGCGTTCTGCGCAAAACATCGGCATGGCGGCGCTGATGGGGGCGGTCATACATAAAACAGGGATAACACATGGCAATGAAATTGCGCGTATTGACTCAAGCGGTGGCGCTGGGTCTGGCGATCGGCAGCGCGTCGTTCGCCGCTCAGGCGGAAATCACCCTGCTGAAGCAGGATCCACAGGCCGGTGATCCGCTCAGCCGCCTGAACTTCACCGTTGGCGGCAGCATCCGTCCGCAGTTCAACAACATGACGGGCGACGGCGACAAAGGTTCCTACAAGCGTAACGGCTTTGACGGCGGCACCCGCTTCCGTTTCGCGGCGGACTACTACCTGTTCGACGATATCAGCTGGATCAGCTACTACGAGCTGGGCGTAAACATTCCGGCGCTGTTCGACTGGGATCATCACTATGCCGACGGCGCGAGAAACACCAGCCGCCGCATGCTGTACACCGGCCTGAAAAGCAACACCTGGGGCCAGATGACCTTCGGCCAGCAGAACAGCGTTTACTATGATGTGGTTGGCGCCAAGACCGATATCTGGGACTACGACATGTTGGCCCAGGCGCCGGGCAACGGCATCAACGGCGACTACGACGGCTCTTACCGTTCACGCAAGATGCTGAAGTACAAGAACCGCTTCGGCGATGCGGACGTTTATGCGTCGTACCTGTTCAGCGACAGCGACTACCTGCCGGGCAACGGCCTGCGCTATAAGCGCAAAGGCGGCGGCTCACTGGGCGTGGATTACCACATCACGCAGGATCTGACCTGGGGCACCGCCTGGAACTACACCCGCGCCGAAATGCGCAACCCGTCCACCAGCGGCAGCAAGAGCTACGATCAGAACATCGTCGGCACCGCCCTCAGCTGGAAACCGGACAACTGGACCCTCACCTTCGGCGGCGGTTACTACCACGACTTCCTGACCACCAAGAAAGCCGACGTCAACAATTACTTCGCCGGCGATGCGTGGGGTATCGAATACCTGGCCGGTTATACCGTGCCGGTTGGCCAGTACGCGGTGAAATCGGTGATGCCGTACTTTATGGGCGATCGCCTGGAATACGTCACCGGGCGCAACTACCAGCGCATCGACAACGGCCTCGGGGTTACCGTGCAGTTTGACTACGGCTTCCGCGTTGACGTAGAGCACGTGCTGACATCGAGCACCGACAACCTCGGCGATATGACCGTGGTGCGTCTGCGCTACGATTTCTGATTGCTCAGAACGTAAAAAAGGCCGCGCTAGCGGCCTTTTTCGTTTATGGGCGCAGCGTCAGAAACCGCCGCGCGCCGAGCGCCCTACCGCTTCGCCCAGCTGCCATACCGCCATGGCGTAATGGGTGCTGTGGTTATAACGGGTGATGGTGTAGAAGTTCGGCAGGCCGTACCAATACTGGTAGCCGGTGCCGACGTCCAGCCGCAGCAGGCTGGCTTCCTGGTTATCCCCGAGCGATCCCTGCGGGCTCAGGCCGGCTTCCGCCAGCGCGGTGACCGAGTAGCGGGTCTTGAAGCCGTTTTCCAACCCCGGCGCCTGGCCGTTGGCCTGAATCGCGACCGGCTCGCCTTTGGACCAACCGTGCGCCTTGAAGTAATTGGCCACGCTGCCAATGGCATCGACCGGATCCCACAGGTTGATATGGCCATCGCCGTTGAAGTCGACCGCATAGCTCTTGAAGGAAGAAGGCATGAACTGCCCATAGCCCATCGCGCCGGCGAAGGAGCCGCGCAGTTCGAGCGGATCGTCGCCTTCGGTGCGCGACATCAGCAGGAAGGTTTCCAGCTCACCGGCAAAGTAATCGGCGCGGCGCGGGTAGTCGAAGGCCAGCGTCGCCAGCGCATCGATAATGCGGGTTTTACCCATTACGCGGCCCCAGCGGGTCTCCACGCCGATAATCCCCACGATGATCTCCGGCGGCACGCCGTACACCTGCCAGGCACGCTGCAGCGCATCCTGATATTGATTCCAGAACACCACGCCGTTTTGCACGTTATCCGGCGTGATGAACTTGTTGCGGTAGCGCAGCCAGGAGCCATTCGGCCCGGTTGGCCCCTGGGTCGACGGCGTCGGCGCCTGCCTGTCCATCAGCCGCAGTACCGAATCCAAGCGCCGTGCCTGCGCCAGCACGTCGTGCAGCTGCTGCCGATCAAAGCCGTGTTCCTGCACCATCTTATCGATAAAGCGCGCGGTATTCGGGTTATTGGCGAAATCACCCCCCAGCGGCGCGCCGCTGTGCGCCGGGCTCAGCAAAAAGCCGCCCTTTACCGGGGTGCCTTGCGGCGTAGCGGTGGGACTGGGTTTCGGCGTGCTGCTACAGGCAGCAAGCAAGGTAATCAGCGGTAAAAGCGCAACCAGGTGACGCATCGGATATCCATATAACCATGCAAGAGATAAGTGGGAGTTATGTTAATGCATTGTTCGGCGCGAACAAACTGGATTATGTCGCCAATTACCGCGTCAGGTAGCCAAACGTGCCAAATTGTGACGTTTTGCACGGTGAAAGGACGCCCGGTGCGGCCGCGCGGAATCTCAACCGCGACTAAATGAGAAAAATTATCACCTTGACGCCCCCTTTTACCCCGATAAAATGCCCGGCTGCTTGCCATCCGGCTATCGCCGCAATGATCACAACAATGGACTGTAATGGAATCTCTCGGACAACTCGCCAAAGATCTTTACCGTGGGCGCATCTCGCGCAAACCCTTTGTTTTCTCGCTGGCGATCTTCGCCGTTGGCATCGTGTTGCTGTCGTTTCTGTCGACCTACCTGGATAAAAACCATTTTCGCGCCCATGCGCACGGCGATACCGAGGAATTCGTCTCGGTATTGCTGTACCTGCTGTGCATTATGGTCTGGGCGCTGTTCTGTTTCGGCCTGGTGACGTGGTTTATGGCCAAAACCGCGTTTCGGCTCAACGATATCGGCCTGCCGGGTTGGGCGCTGGCCGTGGCGTGCTATGTTTGCTCGGTGCTCAACAACTACTCCCCCGGCCCGGTGGCGCGCTGGCTGCCGCTGTTCAGCCTGGCCGTCATGATCTGCGCCCTGCTGTTGCCGCCGGGCGGGCTGCGCCGCAAGCCGGACGGCAACGCTGACGACTAACGCAGCTGCACCACCTTGTTCGCTGCCGGTTCGGCCGCCGTCAGCCTGCCGCTGACCTGGCTGATGCCGCCGCCGCTGTTATGGGACACCACGGCGATCGGCAAATGCCGCAGCTGCCGGGTTAACTCCGGCGTGATATAGCCGATGTGGGTGTTCGGTTGCTGTTTCCGCCAGCGGCCGGCCGCCCTGCGGCGGGAGAAATACTGGTTGTATTTGGCCCAGGCGATCAACGTGACGGCATTGAACAACGCCACAATGATATACAGCGAGATCACCTCCAGCAGCGACAGGGCGGACCCCACCCCGTGCTGATCCATCACCGACATCAGGCCTCGGCTGAACAGATAAAGGAAGCCGCACCAGGCAAAAAGCGTCAACAGGCTGTCTACCACGCGCGGCAGCAGGCCGCGTTCGGAATAAATCAGGACGTCCGTCATTCTTTGATCCTCCCAATGCCCCGATCGGGGCTGATCCAGCGCGCACGCCCGCGCCGAGCTTTCAACATCACTTTGGAAAACGCCACCAGCGTGGTCAGCAGGCTGAGCAGCCAATACACCAGCGGATACCAGATGATCCAGAACAGCGAGCGGCCGAAGCCCTTCTCATAGCGCTTCTCCAGCAGCAGGCTGACGGTGAACTGCAGCAGGCACACCACGCCCAGCACCAGGCCGGTAAACGCCGGCGTCAGCAACGAGTGAATGCGAATGCCCTCCGGCAGCGGCACCGCCAGCCCGACCAGGAAAATCAGCACGCTGACCAGGTAAGTGAACGCCCACAACGTAGAGAGGCAATACTCGGCGAACAGCAGCCACATATGCCGGTGCTCCCAGGCCCACAGGTTGCGCAGATTCTTTAAAAACACCTCGGCGCCGCCCTGCGCCCAGCGCAGGCGCTGCTTCCACAGCCCGCGCAGGGTCTCCGGCATCAGGATCCAGCACAGCGCCCGCGGTTCGAAGAAGATAGCCCAGTGCTTGAGCTGCAGCTTCCAGCTGATGTCGATGTCTTCGGTGATCATGTCCTGGCTCCAGTAGCCGACATCGGTAAGCGCTTGCTTACGAAACGCGGCCACCACGCCGGAGATGGTGAACAGGCGGCCATAGACGCGCTGCGTGCGCTTGATAAGGCCGATGATCGACGAAAACTCACCGACCTGGATGCGGCCGATCAGCGTGGAGCGCGTGCGGATGCGCGGGTTGCCGGTCACGGCGCCGACGTGCGGATTGGCCAACAGCGGCGCCACCAAATAGGCCGCCGCATCGCGATCCAGCAGCGCATCGCCGTCGATGCACACCAGAAACTCGCTGCGCGCCGCCGCCGCGCCCGCCTGCAGCGCGATCGCTTTGCCCTGATTTTGCGCCAGATGGATCACCCGCAGGCGGGGGAACTCCAGCGTCAACTGATCCAGCACCTCGGCGGTGTCATCGCTGGAACCGTCGTTGATGGCGATCACTTCGATATTTTCATAGCGCTGCGCCATCGCCGCCGAAATGGTTTCACGCGCGTTCAACCCTTCGTTGAAACAGGGGATCAGCACGCTGATCAACGGGTTGCCCGGCAGCACCGGCGCGGGCATGTCCGGGCTCCAGCGCCAGTGGCGCTCGCGGTGCAGCCAGAAATAGATGCCGCCGGCGATCCAGATACCGGACATGAACAGCGGCCAGAAAAACACGAAGTTGAGCAGCACTTCGCCGGTAAACAGCAGGACGATGCCGAAAGGCACGCTCAACACCAGACACAGGATAAATAAGGCAATTAAACGATCGGTCATGGCAGTGGGAACCAGGCTGAGGACAACACCGGGCGAACGGCATCCAGCTTAGGCCGATCGTCGAGGAAGTTGTCGGGGTAATAACCAAAGCTCTGAGCGCCATTGCGCTGCAGGCGACGCATCCATTCGGCCAGCAGTTGACCGTCATCCAGGCTGATCCGGCGCTCCTTGCGCCAGTCGACGGCCTGCAACTCAAACACCGTTTTATCGAGCGCGCCGGGGTAAGCGGCCACTTTGCCCACCAGTTGATCCAGCCAGCGGCCGCTGTCGGCGCGCGACACGTTTTCCATCAGCGGCATCGCCATCGGCGCCACCCAGTCGTAGGCCTGCAGGAAATCCGCCAGATTCTGGCCGAACCAGGCTTCGCTGGCGGGATCGAGCACCGGCATCGCATAGATGTTGCGCGCGGTTTGCACCTGCGGGCCGCGGATCGCCCGCACCCGCTCGGTCAGCGACTGGGTAAACGCGATCAGCGCCCGGCTCTTGAAGCGCGTCCAGCGCACCATCTGCTGCGGATCCTGGCGTATCGCCGCCACCGAATCGGCGAAGCCGGCCTGGCGGTAGGCCGCAACGGCGTCGGGGCCGGCGTCCTCGAAGTCCGACAGCAGGGCATCGTCGTGGAACAGGATCCCTTTGAAGGTGGCGTGGGCCGCCAGATCCTCGTAGATCTCACCGATGCGCTGGCGCGCCACCGGGCTGAACGGCGACAGGCGGCGGTACTGCTTGTCGTCTACCGACAGCTGCCCGCTTTGCGGATCGAGGCGCTGTACGCGCGGCACGTCAGAGCCCAGTTCGAACGCCAGCACCGGCATCCAGGCATACACGGCCACGCCGGTGCGCGAAGAGAGCTGCCAGGAGACCCGGTTGAACAGGTCGGCCTTCATCGGCAGCCAGCGGTTGGGGAAATAGAGCTCGCGCACGTTGCCGTCGCCTTTTGGATCGGCGAACGCCTGCAGGAAAACGGTATTGATGCGCAGGTCGTAGATGCGCTGGATCAGCTTGTCGAGGTTTTTGGCCTGCTGCTGCGGATCGGGATCGTAGAGGTAGTCGAGATCGACGTGCGCCACCCGCATGAGCTGCCGGTTCTGTATCTGCGTCAGCTGCTGGGCGAAGCTCGTCAGCGACGGGTTACCGGCCACCAGCATGCGCGGCACGTTTTCAGGCGCGTTGACGTCTCCCAGCCCGTTCTCCAGCGTCAGCGCCATGCGGTAACCGTGCTTGCGCGCGATGTCCAGCGCCACGCCGCCGGCCGCGCCGTACGGCCAGACCCACACGCGCGGCGCCTTACCGGTGGCGGCGGTGATGCGCTGGGTGATCAACGCCACGTCCTTCTCGATGCGTTGGCGATATTCCGCCTCGCTTTCGTAGCGGCCCTGTTTGGCGTCGTACAGCCGATTGGCGACCGCCGGTTCGGTATTGCCCTGCGGGTTGGCGATGCCGCCGTAATGCGACGCGTAGGTGTGCGCGCCGATCTCCACCAGCCCGGAGTCCGACACCTCCCGCACCTGCTGCCAGGTGAGGAAGCGATCGCGCGGCGTCATCAGGCCGCCGAAATCGACCGGCTTGCCGGCCGGCGCATCCAGCCAGACGCCGACCGGCGCCAGCACCGCCGGCCAGTTGTAGGCCTTCAGCAGCGGGAAGACCCGGCTGTAGAAGCTGCGGTAGCCGTCGTCGAAGGTCAGCAGCACCGCCTTGTTCGGCAACGCCGGGCCGCCGTTTTGCGCCTGCAGGATCTGCTCGACCGACACCGGTTGGTAGCCGTTTTGCTTCAGCCAGGCGAACTGTTCGTTGAGCGCGCTGGTGCGCACCGACATGTAGCGCTGGTCCGCCGCGCCGTCTTCCACGTCGTGATACGCCAGCACCGCGTAACGGTTGGCCGGCCAAGGGCGTTCCATCGGCCCCACGGGGCGCTCCGCCGGCGGCGTGAAGCGCGGCACGTCCGCCTGGCTGCAGGCGGTGGTCAGCAACGCGGCCAACACAAAAAGCGAGGATCGAATAAGCATGATTATTCCTTTAAAAACGATAATTCAGATCAAACGTCACGCCGATGTTCCGCTCGCGTTTGCCGTCGTACGGATGCTTCTCAAACTGCAGCATCGCGCCGGCGTCCAACACCCCGTTCCAGCTGATGCGCTGGCCGTAACCCAGCTGGGTGATCGGCTTGCGCGCATAGTCCCGCTGCCAATAGCTGCCGGCACCGGCCTGGAACTGCTGGCTCCACTCGGTCTGATAATGGCGATACAGGGTGTGATCGAGCGTTAACGACGGCAGCAGCGTGAAGTCGCGCTTCGGGTTGTAATACGGCACGTTCTCCTGGCTGTTGCGGCTGCCGGACAGCGTCAGGTTCATGTCCAGCCGATAGCGGGCGCCGGCGAGCAGCCGTTGCCGCCCTTCCAGGCCGTATTCCAGCCGGTTGTTGCCGTCCGAGAAGTGCGAAGGCGCCACGCTGGCGCGCAGCTCGCGGCTTTCGTTCTGCTGCCAACGCAGCCACAGGTTGCCGCCGTTGGCGCTGATGCCGTTGGTCAACGCACGCAGCGGCGTCTCGGCCGACAGGCGCGCCACCGAACCGCCGAGGCGCCATTGATCATTCAGGTCATACCAGGATGAGAGGCGCAGGCCGAGCTCATTGCCGTGGCCGTAGTTGCGGTTGGCCACCTCGGCCTCCAGCCACAGATCGCGCGAGCGCCACTCGGCGCCGGCGCTGAGATCGCGGTTGATGCCCTTGCCCTCGTCAAACTGGCCGGTGTTGAATCCCCAGCCGGTGAACAGCCGCCAGTTGTCGTCGATCGGCGGTGAATAGAGCGCGGCGTGAATGCCAAAATCGTGGCTGCCGCTGACCGGCCCGTCGGAATCGATGCCCTGATTGCCGCTGATGCGCAGTTCAGACATGTGGTGAATGCGTCGCGAACGTTCAAGCTGCTGAGCGGCGACGCTTTCCGGCGCGCGCTGGATGACATCGTCGGCCAGCAAATCCAGCTGGCGCCACTCCTGCAACGCCTGCGCGACATAGCCCTGCTGGATCTCCAACGGCAGGCTGCGCGGCTCCAGCCCTTCCACCTGCTTCAGCTCATCCTCGGCGCGACGCGGCCAGCCGCGCGCCAAATAAACGCTGGCCAAGGAGATGCGCAGACCCTGATTGCCCGGCGCCGTGCGCGCCAGATGGGTCAGCTGCCGTTCGGCCTCGGCCAGATCGCGTTGATAAACCCGCGACTGCGCCAGCAGCGATTGGCCGACCAGCCAGTCATCGTTGTAGGCCAGCGTCGGCAGCTGGTACAGGCGGGTCGCGTAGGGATAGCGCTGGCTGACGCGCTGCGCCAGCAACGCCGCCTGATCGATGCGTTCGTTCTCCGCCTGCGCGTAAAACAGATCGGTTTCGTCTTCGGCGGTCACCGCCTGCGGTGCGGCGGCGTTCAGGCGGCCGAAAATGGCCTGCGCCTTGTCCGGCTGCTGCAGATAGAGGTAGGCGGACGCCGCCCAGCGCTGGGCATAATCCGGCACCGTGCGCCCTTCCGCCTGCAGGGTTTGATACTCGCTCACCACGTCGGCCATTCGATAACGCGCCAGCAGCGCACCCAGGCGATCGATACGCGCCTGTTGGTAGCTGTCCTGTGCCTCCGGCAGCGGCCGCCACTGCGTCAGCAGTTGGTCATAGCGCGCCAGCGCGCGGTCGGCGATGACGAAACGTTCCTGTTCGCCGCGAGCATCGATAAACGACAGCCGCACCAGTTCGGCGGCTTCATCCGTCTGCAGGCGGCGCTGCTGCGCGGGCGGCAATGCCAGCCCCTGGCTTTCACGCAGCGCCGGATCCGCGACCCGATTCGCCGCCAGCAGCGTCACGTAATAAGCCTGAATTCCGGTGTCGGACGGCGCCAGCGCACGAGCATGGGTGGCGTTTTCCAGCGCCGCCCAGCTGCGGCCGGCGGCCTGGTCCACATAGGCGCGCGTCAGATACCACGTCGCCGGCTCCAGCAGCTTCTCCGCTTTTGCCGCTTCCGTTTGCGCCTGCACATCCTGCCCGGCATCTGCCAGCGTCATCACATAGCCACGCTGCAGACCGCCGTCGGCGGGAGCGAGCTGCAACGCCGCACGCCAAAGGCGCAGCGATGGTTGCCACTGCTTCAGGTTGCGATAGGCGCGGGCCGCCGTCGCCAAACTGGCGCTATCCCGCTGCAGCGCAGCGCCGTCGGCACGCCAAAGCGCGACCACCTCTTCATCGTGGCCGGCCCAGCCGGCCACCTGGATATAATCGGCTCGCTGCTGCAGGCTCAACCCCTCCTGAGCGCGCCGCTGCGATAAATACGCCAGCACCGGCGCGGTATCACCCGACCTGGCCTGACGGATCAGCGCGTCATAGCGTTCATCCGCCAGCGCGGCGGCCGGCAGGGATAAACCGATAAACAGCAATGACGCCGCATATTTGGTGGCGTGGCGCTCGGTAAAGCGTAACGAACGCGAGTTAACTTTAGGCACGAGGTATTCCTTTAATCCGTGAGCTGCTGTCCTGGCAAAGTGGAAATGCGAGCAGGCACCCGAAAAATCGGCTAAGGCCGTCGGGTAATAAGCATGGAGTAATGAATATTTCTGTCTGGCGCACGCTTAAATAGAATCGAATGCGCCTTTGCCTAAAAAGAGTATTTTATAAATCTGCCGATGAATACCGCAGCCAGGTGATATCTGAATGAAAATGGAATTTCACAATTGTTAAAAAGTGAAATAATAAAAATTAAAACCATAAAAATCATAAATATACATTTTTATCATGATCAATATTCTTATCTTCATCCCTTCGTGTGAAATTGTATAAAAACCGACGTGATATTTGATTTCAATTCTCATTATCAATCATTAATGGGGATGTTAATCCAAGCACCTAATTAAATAATCTTTCTTTCCGTAAAAAATAATAAGAATATTGCTAACAAGAAAATTAAATTTGCCTGCTAATAATTATTACTTTCAATTTAAATTCCCCCACGGCGACGTTCATGCTGGCTATCTCCCGGGCATGCCGTCACAATAGCGCCTCATTCAGGCTTCAATCAGGGATTGCCATGTACAGCCACTACCCCGCCCATTACACCTTCGATAGCGACAGCGACGCCTGGCAGATCGGTTTCCACGACTTCCCCGAGTGGCAATCGGCCTGCTATAAACGCGAAGACGTCGAGCTGGAAGCGCAGGAAAGCCTGCTGGCCGCCATCGCCGCCGCGATGGACGAAGGGCTGCCCCTGCCTGCTCCTTCCCCGCTGCAAACCGATGACTTGAGGGTACACCTGTCGGTGCTGGTGGCGCTGAAGATCGAACTGCACAACGCCATGCTGCGCAAAAACACCGGCAAAGCGGAGCTGGCACGCAAGCTGGGATTCAACAGCGGGCAAATGGAGCGGTTGCTGGATCTCGGCTACGCCTCGAAGGTTGAGGCGTTGGAGCAGGCGCTGTATCTGCTGGGCTACGAAGTGCGCGTGACAATAAGCGAAGTTTGCCAATAAGTTAGCGGCAGGTAAGCGAAATATTATCCGATGGGGCTAAATTTTCCCCATTGTGCGCCGATATGATCGTTACCTAATCACTTGTCGCAACAACGAAGGCTAAAAATGGAGTGGAGTCGCCGTCATATTTGGGCCGTTATTCTGCTGTCTTGTCTCGTTTTTTGGGCCATTTTGGTGACCGGCATCAACGCCGTCGCTTGAACGCCTGCCACCGCATTGCAATACCCCGATTTTAAAACCCGCAGCGGCAGGCTACTTCCTGTCGCTTGCCCATAAAAAGCGTTATAAAACAGTCCATGCTGTGCAAAAAACAGCCGAAAATTGTGATCAAAAACACAGTATTGAAATCAGACCAGTATTGAGAGTACATTAGCGCCGATCCTGTCGCGGTTCGGATTTTACCTCACGGAGCATGAGGCGCGACAACCGGACAACCCGTACGTGGGGCCGTTGTTCTTTCGCTTGGAAGAACCCACCCGACAGGCAGGTTGCCCATAAAATACTCAGCACAACAATCGGGATCATTGCTGGCGAGGACTCCAGACAGGAGTTGTTCAGTGAAATATTTTTTGATGGGCGTGTCATTCATGCTGGTTGCCTGGGTTGGCACCTTCATGTTGATGGTTGCCTGACAGCAGCCAGACCAGGAACACAGCCAAAGGGACGCGCAAGCGTCCCTTTGTCGTTTCGGCTTGCGATCATTTGCCCGGCATCATGCGGCGCAGGGTGTCGTCTTTGCGCAGGTAGTGATGATACAGCGCCGCCAGCGCATGTGCGCCAATGATAAAGTAGCCGATGTTTGCCAGCGTCTCATGAACCGTTTTGACCAGCTTGCGCATCACCGGATCCGGCATCACCCACTGCGGCACCGGCCAGCCCAGCAAAGACCACGATTTCCCGCCGTAGGCCAGGGTTAACATGCCCAGCAGCGGCAACATCAGGAAAACCACGTACAGCAGCCAATGGAAGATCTTGGCACCAACCTCCTGCCATTCTTCCAGCGGTGGCGTGGTCGGCGGCGGCGTGTGGAAAGAACGCACCGCCAACCGAATCAGCATCAGGGCAAAGACCGAAGCCCCAAAATTAAAGTGCAGATTTTTGACCATCGGCACCCACGCCTCCGGCACTGAATCTTTCAGCAACATCGCCGCATAGGTGAGGATCACCATCAGCAGCGTCAGCCAATGTAAAACGATTTGCGATCGCGCGTAGCGGTTGCTCATACACTCTATCCAAAAAATAAAATTCAGCGTAGATGAGCATAATGGGGAAATGATGAAGAAAACCTTGGGACGGAAAAAATAAGGCCGGGCGAACGCCCGGCCTGACAGCATTATTTGGCGCTGCCGGCCTTGCCCGGCTTCAGCAACCCGTCCGCGCGGAACATCGCCTTGATACCGCGCACCGCCTGGCGGATACGGTCCTGATTCTCGATCAGCGCGAAGCGCACGTGGGTATCGCCGTAGTCGCCGAAGCCGATGCCCGGCGAGACGCAGACCTTGGCCTCTGCCAGCAGGCGTTTGGCGAACTCCAGCGAACCGAGGTGGGCATAAGGCTCGGGAATTTTCGCCCACACGTACATCGACGCCTTCGGATTTTCCACCATCCAGCCGGCCTCGTGCAGCCCCTTCACCAACACGTTGCGGCGCTGCCGATACTGCTCGGCGATATCGCGCACGCACTGCTGATCGCCTTCCAGCGCGGCGATGGCCGCCACCTGCAGCGGCGTAAAGGTGCCGTAATCGTGATAACTCTTGATGCGCGCCAGCGCGCTGACCAGTTCAGGGTTACCGACCATGAAACCGATGCGCCAGCCGGCCATGTTGTAGCTTTTCGACAGGGTGAAGAACTCCACCGCAATGTCTTTCGCCCCCGGCACCTGCATGATCGACGGCGCTTTCCAGCCGTCATAGACGATATCGGCATAGGCCAGATCGTGGATCACCAGCACGTTGTACTGCTTGGCCAGCGCCACCACTCGCTCGAAGAAATCCAGCTCCACGCACTGTGCGGTCGGGTTGGACGGGAAGCCGAGGATCATCATTTTCGGACGCGGGATGGTTTCCCGAATGGCGCGCTCCAGCTCACCGAAGAAATCCACGCCGTCCACCAGCGGCACCGAACGCACCTGGGCGCCGGCGATCACCGCGCCGTAAATATGGATCGGGTAGCTGGGGTTCGGCACCAGCACGGTATCGCCGTGATCGAGGGTCGCCAGCATCAGATGCGCCAGCCCCTCTTTCGAACCGATGGTGACGATGGCTTCGCTTTCCGGATCGATATCCACCTGATAACGATCGGCATACCAGCGCGAAATGGCGCGGCGCAGGCGCGGAATGCCGCGCGAGGTGGAATAACCGTGGGTGTCGTCGCGCTGGGCGACGGCACACAGTTTTTCCACGATGTGCGGCGGCGTCGGGCCGTCGGGGTTACCCATGCTGAAGTCGATAATATCCTCGCCGCGACGGCGTGCGGCCATCTTCAGTTCGGCGGTGATGTTGAATACGTAAGGGGGAAGGCGTTCAATGCGCGTGAAACGGCGCTGTGGACTGTTATCAGCCATAGGGGATTCCTCGATAGACGTTAGCGCCCGGACCGTCCGAGCGACGCAGGCCAGCGAACTGACCGAATATCGAACATAGCGCAGCGCCGACGAGCTTGTCGATACCCGGCGCGATATTTTTATTTGCCGCCCTGAAACTCCGCCGCCAGCAGCCCGAACAGCCAGTCGTCGCACCACTGCCCCGCCAGACGGTAGTTGTCGCGCAGCGTGCCTTCCAGCTGAAAGCCGCACGATTCCAGCAGGCCGCGCGAAGCGAGGTTGCCCGCGGTCACGGTGGCGGTCAGCTTGTGAAAGCCGCAGGCGTTCACCGCAAAATCCAGCACCGCCCGCAGCGACTCCTTGCCATAGCCCTTGCCCTGCCCGGCAGGCAAACTCCCGTATCCCACTTCCGCCTGCCGATACGGCACCCACTGCGGGCGAAAACCGGTAATGCCCACCGCCTCTGCGCTGTGCTTCTCACGCATCACCAGGCACAGCCACTGCTCGCCGTGTTTGTCCCAGGCCGGCAGCCGCTCCTCGAACCGGGCGCGGATCTCCGCTTCGCTGCGCGGATCTGAGATGTAACGGATCACCTCGGGATCTTGGTACAGGCGCAAAAACAGCGGCCAATCCTCGGCGGTTATCGACTGCAAGCTCAGACGTTCAGTGACCAGCTTCATAAAATCTCCGAAAAACGAAAAAGAGGAACTTACGAATGAAAGATATCTCTTTATTTTCCCCGATGGGTTGCCGATAATCATTCACGTTAAAACCACAAAACCATAACGTCTTGCCCGATTCCCTACAACCGCTCGCCGCAGTCACTCATGCGGCACGAGGAGAACACCATGGCCTCTTTAGTCATCGACGATATTCCGCAAACGATCGTTAACGTCAAACGCCAGCTGCGCCAGGCATTGCCGAACTACCGCGACGTGTTTCTGGCGCTGGAAGAGAACATCCGCGGCCAGGTCGAACAGATCCGCCGCGAGCTGGCCACCGGCCACAATCCGGTGCCGCAGATCGACGCGGAAGATATCCTGCAGCAGCGCGTCAGCGAGCAGCAGATAGCGCTGATCAAACAGCGCGGCGCCTGCGCCATTCGCGGCGTGTTTCCCCGCGCCAAGGCCGAGGGCTGGAACCGGGAAATCGGCGACTACCTTGAGCGCAACAACTTCGTCGAGCGGTTGAAAAACGCCGCCGAAGACAACTATTTCGGCAAGCTGGCCGCCAGCAAACCGCAGATCTACGGCATCTATTGGTCGAAACCGCAGGTCGAGGCGCGGCAGGATGCGCGTATGCATGCGGTGCAGGTGTTCCTCAACAGCCTGTGGGCCACCGAGAGCAACGGCAAACAGCATTTCGATCCGACCCGCGTCGCCACTTACGCCGATCGCACCCGCCGCCGCCCGCCGAACTCCTCGTCGCTGGGCCTGTCGCCGCACGTCGACAGCGGCACCATCGAGCGCTGGCTGGACGAAAACTTCCGCTATGTGTATCGCCACGTTTTCTCCGGCGACTGGCAGCAGTACGACCCCTTCGCCGCCGACGGCCGCACCGAGGTGCGCGAGATAGCCTCCCCGGCGGTCTGCTCGATGTTCCGTACCTTCCAGGGCTGGACGGCGCTGACGCCGCAGCGCACCAACGCCGGCACGCTGAACCTGGTGCCGATCGCCAACGCCATGGCCTATGTGCTGCTGCGCGCACTGCAGGACGACGTCGCCGACGACGATCTGTGCGATGCGGCGCCGGGCCGCGCGCTGTCGATCTCGGAAAAGTGGCATCCCCTTTTATTAAGTGGGATTTCCCCTATTCCCGATCTGGAGCCGGGCGACACGGTCTTTTGGCACTGCGACGTGATCCACGCGGTGGAGAACGAGCATAACGGCGAGTTCGACAGCAACGTGATGTACATCGCCGCCGCGCCGGGCTGCGAGAAAAACGACGCCTATCTGCAGCGCCAGCTGCCGAGCTTTATCGACGGCAGAACGCCGCCGGACTTCGCCCCCGACGATTTCGAGGTGGATTTCGACGGCCGCGCCACCGCCGACCTGCTGACGCCGCTAGGCAAAACGCAGCTCGGCATGGGCTGATCCCCCCGCCAGTGGCGCGCGCCACGGGCCCCTTTCGCTGTGGTATACTGCCGCCATCCGTAGGCCGCAGCGAGAACCCGTCGTGCACCCTTTTTTTGAAATGCTGTTGGCGGTGTTTGATCGCGCCGCGCTGATGTTGATCTGTCTGTTTTTCCTGACCCGCACCCGGCTGTTCCGCCAACTGCTGCAAAAAGAAGACCATACGCCGCTCGAGCTCGGCATCGTCACGGCGATCTTCTCGCTGTTCGCGCTGTTCAGCACCTACTCCGGCATCAACGTCGAAGGATCGCTGGTCAACGTGCGCGTCATCGCCATTATGGCCGGCGGCATCCTGTTCGGCCCCTGGGTGGGGATCGTCACCGGCATCGTCGCCGGGGTACACCGCTATCTGATCGATATCGGCGGCATCACGTCGGTGCCTTGTCTTATCACCAGCATCATCGCCGGCATCAGCGCCGGCTACATCAACCTCAAGGTGAAAAAAGAGCAGCGCTGGCGCGCCGGCATCGTCGGCGGCATGCTGTGCGAATCCCTCACCATGCTGCTAATCGTGCTGTGGGCCAAGCCGACCGAGCTTGGGTTGGACATCGTGTCGCAGATTGCCCTGCCGATGATCCTCGGCACGGTGTGCATCGGCCTGATCGTGCTGCTGGTACAGAGCGTCGAGGATGAAAAAGAGGTGATCGCCGCGCGCCAGGCCAAGCTGGCGCTGGATATCGCCCACAAGACGCTGCCCTATTTCCGCAACATCAACAGCGAATCGCTGGCCACCATCTGCGATATCATCCGCCAGGACATCCGCGCCGATGCGGTAGCGATCACCGATACCCATCAGGTGCTGGCCTACGTCGGCGTAGGGCGCGAAGCCTACCCGATCGGCCGCGAAGGGCTGAGCCGCGTCACCCGCGAAAGCATTCGCCACGGCAAGATCATCATCAAGAACAACCTGGAAAACCCGGCGGCGCCGCAGATCCATTCGCAGCTGGTGGTGCCGCTGTGGGAAAAAGGCGAAGTGACCGGCGCGTTGAAAATCTACTACTGCCACGCTCACCAGATCACCAACACGCTGAAGGTGATGGCGGTCGGGCTGTCGCAAATCATCTCCACGCAGATGGAAGTGTCCCGCATCGAGCACCTGCGCCAGATGGCGGACAAGGCCGAAATGCGTGCGCTGCAGAGCAAGATTAACCCGCACTTCCTGTTCAACGCGCTGAACGCCATCTCTTCCTCTATCCGCCTGAATCCGGACACCGCGCGCCAACTGATCATTAACCTGTCGCGCTACCTGCGCTACAACCTGGAGCTGAACGACGAACTGATCGATATCCGCAAGGAGCTGCATCAGATTCAGGACTATATCGCCATCGAACAGGCGCGCTTCGGCGCCAAGCTGACGGTGATTTACGACATCGACGACGACGTCTCGGTGCGCATTCCGAGCCTGCTGATCCAGCCGCTGGTGGAGAACGCCATCGTGCACGGCATCCAGCCCTGCAAGGGTAAAGGGGTGGTGGTGATCGCGGTGAAAGATCAGGGCGATCGGGTGAAGATTTCGGTGAAGGATACCGGCCACGGCATCAATCAGGAAACCATCGATCGGGTGGCGCGCAACGAGATGCCGGGCCACAATATTGGCCTGCTCAACGTGCACCACCGCGTGTCGCTGCTGTACGGTGAAGGGCTGCATATTCGCCGCCTGGAGCCAGGCACCGAAATCGCGTTCTACATCAGCAAAAACGGCGGCAAGCTGCATCAGGAAGCGAGCGCGCCGCCGGTCGGGGAGGCCTCATGAAAGCCATCATCGTGGAAGACGAATTCCTCGCGCAGGAAGAACTCAGCTACCTGATCAAGAAACACAGCAATATCGATATCGTTGCCAGCTTCGAGGACGGCCTCGACGTCCTGAAATACCTGCAAACCCACCAGGTCGACGCCATTTTCCTCGACATCAACATCCCGTCGCTGGACGGCGTGCTGCTGGCGCAAAACATCAGCAAGTTCGCGCATCGCCCATCGATCGTGTTCATCACCGCCTATAAAGAGCACGCGGTGGAAGCGTTCGAGATCGAGGCGTTCGACTACATCCTCAAGCCCTATCACGAGGCGCGCATCGTCACCATGCTGCAAAAACTGGAGGCGCTGCATCAGCGCCCCGCCGGTGGGGCGGAACCGACCAGCGCGCCGAGCCGCGGCAGCCACAGCATCAACCTGATCAAAGACGAGCGGATCATCGTTACCGACATCAACGACATCTACTACGCCGCCGCCGATGAAAAGGTGACGCGGGTCTATACCCGCCGGGAAGAGTTCGTGATGCCGATGAACATCACCGAGTTTTACGGCCGGCTGCCGGAAGCGCATTTCTTCCGCTGCCACCGCTCTTACTGCGTTAACCTGGCGAAGATCCGCGAGATCGTGCCCTGGTTCAACAATACCTACATTCTGCGGCTGAGCGATCTTGAGTTTGAAGTGCCGGTCAGCCGCAGCAAGGTGAAAGAGTTTCGCCAGCTGATGCGCCTGTAAGCGCTTACCAGCGCGGGCCCGGACGGTAGTAATAGCCGGGCGGCGGCGGTGGCGGCATGCGGTAATGCGGCCGGTCGCGCCAGTCGCGCGGCGGCGGCCCGTAGTAAATCACCCGTGGCGGCGGGCCATAATAGTACCCGCGCGGGCGTTCATACCGGTGGTGATCGGCCCACCAGCGCGGATCGCGCCAGCGATAGCCGTCCCAGTAGTGGCCGCGATTATCGCGATCGCCGATATGCAACGACAGGCCCGGCACGTTCACGCCGATGGACACGTCGGCCTGGCTCGCCAGCGGCAGCGCCAGCAGCGCGGCCAGTAACAACAGCGTTTTTTTCATTTCATGGACTCCTGCAGAGCGGACCTCGTCCGATCGCAGATAACATAGTCCCGCGCTCATCGCCGCTCTATAGGCGCAATGCCGATTTACGCCTTTCAGACGCATCCTTCACAATTTCACCACAATCGTTCACCGGCAGTTAACAATAAATCGTTGATATCTTTGATGTAGATCACGTGCCACCCACGGCATTTCACGCGCTTTTCGGTGCAAAAACGGCAACTCACGCCGCATAACATGCATTTCATTCCTTCCGCCGTGCAACTCATTCCCGATCCGCCGCCCACCGGGGGGGCCGGCCATATAATAAGCCCATACCGCGGGAACCCAGCTTCACCCCGCAAATTTCAGCCAGCGGCTCACGCCCGGCAACGCACACACAGGAAGGAGACCGGCCATGAACACCAAACCGGCAAATCGCAGCTTAATCGTTCTCGGCACCATCATCTGTCAGATGGGCCTGGGCACCATCTACACCTGGAGCCTGTTCAACCAGCCGCTGGTCGACAAGTTCCATTGGGGACTGGCGGACGTCGCCACCACCTTCTCCATCACCAGCTTCTTCCTGGCCTTCGCCACGCTGTTCGCCGGCAAGCTGCAAGAACGCTTCGGCATCCGCAACCTGACGCTGTGTTCCGGCATCCTGGTCGGCCTGGGCCTTATCGCCAGCGCCCACGTCAGCTCGCTCGACATGATCTACCTGCTGGCCGGCGTGGTGGTGGGCTTTGCGGTCGGTATCGCCTACATCTCCACCCTGTCCAACCTGATTAAGTGGTTCCCCGCCAACAAAGGCCTGATTTCCGGCATCTCCGTCGGCGCCTTCGGCAGCGGCAGCCTGCTGTTCAAATACGTCAACGCCGCCCTGATCGCCGACGTCGGCGTTTCCGGCGCCTTCTTCTACTGGGGCGCCATCGTGATGGGTCTGATCGTCGTCGGCTCCCTGTTGCTGAAAGAGCCGGTGCTGGCGACTAACGCCGCGCAGCAAGGCGCCAACGGTCTGGGCAACGACTACAGCGTGCGTCAGATGCTGGCCACCAAAGAAGCCTACCTGCTGTTCACCATCTTCTTCGCTGCCTGCATGAGCGGTCTGTACCTCATCGGCATCGTGAAAGACATGGGCGTTCAACTGGCCGGGATGGATTTGGCCACCGCCGCCAACACCGTGTCCGCCGTCGCCATCTTCAACACCGCCGGCCGCATCATCCTGGGTACGCTGTCCGATAAAGTTGGCCGTATGCGCGTCATCAGCTTCACCATGCTGGTTACCGTGCTGGCGATTGTCGCGCTGAGCTTCATGACCCTGAACCACACGCTGTTCTTTATCTGCGTCGGCGCGGTAGCCTTCTGCTTCGGCGGCAACATCACCGTGTTCCCGGCGATTGTCGGCGACTTCTTCGGCCTGAAGAACCACAGCAAAAACTACGGCATCATCTACCAGGGCTTCGGCCTGGGCGCGCTGGCCGGTTCGTTCGTCGCCAAATACTTCGGCGGCTTCCACGCCACCTTCATGGTGATTGGCGTTCTGTCCGCCGCCTCTCTGCTGATTACGCTGTTCATCAAAGCGCCGAAGGCGGTGGAAGCGGAAACGGCAGAAACCACCCAAACGGCGGAGCTGGCCAAAGCCTGATACCCCGTGAAAACGACAAGGGGCGCAACCTGTGGGTTGCGCCCCTTTTTTATTGCCCCGCCCCTGAGCTTACAGGTGCATGCCCAGCGTCTGGCGCAGATGCGCGCCGGCACCCAGCAGGCCCGGCTGGCCGTGCGTTATCATGAACACCGGGATTTCGCGCACATAGTCGCGGAAGCGCCCCTTGTCTTCAAAGGCGGCGCGGAAGCCAGAGGCCTTGAAGAATTCCATAAAGCGCGGCACGATGCCGCCGGCGATGTACACGCCGCCGAAGGTGCCCAGATTCAGCGCCAAATTGCCACCGAAGCGCCCCATGATCACGCAAAACAGCGACAGCGCGCGGCGGCAGTCGATGCAGCTGTCTGCCAGCGCCCGCTCGGTGATGTCCTTCGGTTCCCATTTCTCCGGCAGGCGGTTGTCCGCCTTGACGATGGCGCGATACAGATTGACCAGGCCCGGCCCGGACAGCACGCGCTCGGCGGAAACATGCCCCACTTCCGCGCGCAGCACCTCCAGAATGATGTCCTCTTCTTCGCTGTTCGGCGCGAAATCGACATGGCCGCCCTCGCCCGGCAGGCTGACCCAACGGCGATCGACGTGCACCAGGTGGGCAACGCCCAGCCCGGTGCCGGCGCCATACACCGCGATCGGTTTGCCCGGCTGCGCATCGCCGCCGCCAAACTGCAGCACGTCGTCCGGCGAGAGCATCGGGATCGCCATCGAGACGGCAGTGAAATCGTTGATCACTTCCAGATGGCTCAGCCCCAGGCTGGCCTTCATTTCTTTGATCGAGAACGCCCAGCTGTGGTTGGTCATCGCCACCCAGTCTTCGGTCACCGGGCAGGCGATCGCGATACAGGCGTCCTGCACCTCGATATCGCACGCTTTCAGGTATTGGCGGATCACCGCCTCCAGGCTGTCGAACTCCAGGCCGGAATAGGTTTTCGCCTGGGTAATCTCACCCGTCGCAACAGTGCACAACGCCAGGCGGGCATTGGTGCCGCCAACATCACCTACGAGGGCATAGGTCATTGATTTCGTCTCCGCAAAATGAAAAATAAAAAGCTGCCCACACTGTAAAATCCTGCTGCAAAAACAACAATCACCCGCCTCGGATCTGCACCCCAATAGCGATCCGGATCACAAAAAACGTTTCAGCTGGCCTGCAGCGCCGCGTTTTGAAACAAATTGCGGCAAAAAACGCCCCCCGGCGACTGTTAACCGTCATCGACGCCGGGCAATATCAATGCGTGCCTGCGCGCCGATAGTCTGGCAAGCTGTGGCCACTGCTCAACCACCCGCTCTCCCTGCCCTGCCGGGAGGCATCGACAAGGGATTATCCATGCTGCATCCGCGCGCCAATGCCATGTTGGCCTTTGCTTTGCCTGCGCTGATTATCGGTTCCGCTTCCAGTCTGGTGCTGCTGTTGGTGATGAACATTGCCGCCGCACTGCAGCAATTACTGTGGGTGACGCTGCCCGGTGCGCTGAGCCTGGACGCCCAGTCGCCCTGGTGGCCGGTCGCGATGCTGACGCTGACCGGCGTGGCGGTCGGCCTTATCGTGCGCTATATGCCGGGCCACGCCGGGCCGGACCCGGCGACGGAATCGTTGATCGGCATGCCCCTACCGCTCTCCGCCCTGCCGGGACTGGGGTTAGCGCTGATCGTCGGCCTGGCCGGCGGCGTCAGCCTGGGGCCGGAGAACCCGATCACCGCCATCAATATCGCGCTGGTAGCGGCCGCCGGAGCGCGCCTGCTGCCGAAGGTGCCGCGCATGGACTGGATCATCCTGGCGGCTGCGGGCACCATCGGCGCGATGTTCGGCACGCCGGTCGCCGCCGCGCTGATCTTCTCGCAAACCCTGGCGGGCAATAACGAAACGCCGCTGTGGGATCGGCTGTTCGCCCCGCTGGTTGCCGCCGCCGCCGGCGCGGTCACCACCCAGATGTTCTTCGTGCCCAATTTCGCCCTGCAGCTCGACGCCTACGATGTAACTCGGCTGCCGGACATCTTCAGCGGCGCCATCGTGGCGCTGATCGCCATCGCGCTCGGCATGGTGGCGCTGTGGTGCTTCCCGCACGTTCACCGCCTGTTCCATTCGATGAAAAATCCGGTGTTGATGTTAGGGCTGGGGGGCTTTGTGCTGGGCCTGCTGGCGCTGGTGGGCGGAGAGATTACCCTGTTCAAAGGGCTGGATGAAATGAAGCGCCTCGCGCAAGACGACGGCTATTCGGTGCCGGCGCTGTTGACCATTACCCTGACCAAGCTGGCGGCGCTGGTGATCGCCGCCGCCAGCGGCTTTCGCGGTGGGCGTATCTTCCCGGCGGTGTTCGTCGGCGTGGCGCTGGGGCTGATGCTGCATCAGCACGTTCCCGCAGTGCCGGCGGCGATCACCGTCTCCTGCGCCATCATGGGGCTGGTGCTGGTGGTCACGCGCGACGGCTGGCTCAGCCTGTTCATGGCGGTGGCGGTGGTGCCGGATCTGCACCTGCTGCCGGTGCTGTGCATCGTGATGCTGCCCGCCTGGCTGGCGCTGGCGGGCAAACCGCTGATGCTGGTGAATCGCCGGCAGCCGCCGCACGACGATTAGGCCAACGCGAACGCCGCGGCGGCGCGGGCGTGGATCGCGGTGGTGTCGAACACCGGCACCGACGCATCACGCTCGCTCACCAGCAAACCTATTTCGGTGCAGCCGAAAATAATCCCCTGCGCGCCCTGCTGCTCCAGATCGCTGATGATCCGGCGATACTCGTCGCGCGAGGCGTCGCGAATTTTACCCAGGCACAGTTCGTCATAGATGATTCGGTGTACGATGTCGCGATCGGCGCTGACCGGCGTCACCACGTCGATGCCGTGCAATTCCTGCAGGCGGCCGCGATAGAAGGTCTGCTCCATGGTAAAGCGCGTGCCCAGCAGCCCGACGCGGCGAATGTTTTTTTCCCGCACCTGCAGCGCCGTGGCATCGGCGATGTGAATCAGCGGCAGGCCGCTGGCCTGCTCGACCGCCTCCGCCACCTTGTGCATGGTGTTGGTGCAGATCACGATAGCTTCGGCGCCGGCGGCGCGCAAAGCCACTGCGGCGGCGGCCAGCAGCCGGCCGGCACCGTCCCAATCGCCCTGGTGCTGCAAGCGTTCAACCTCCTGAAAATCGACGCTGTAGAGCACGATTTTGGCCGAATGCAGCCCGCCGAGGCGTGCCTTTACCTGCTCGTTAATAGTGCGGTAATAAGGAATGGTGGATTCCCAGCTCATGCCACCCAGCAAGCCCAACACTTTCATCATTCGTTCCTCAGCATTTCCGACGATCCTCTGACCTTACCTGAGAATCGCCGGGCTGACGACGCCTTATTTGGCGCCGGAATTGATCGGCTGGCGCGCTTCGAACCAGCGCTGGCGCAGCGTGTCGTACAGCCAGTTATAGGCCATGGTGTACGGCAGGAAGAACAGGAAGAAACCGATTTCCAGCATAAACGCCTGCGCCCAGGAGATGCTCAGCATCCAGGCGGCGATCGGCACGCCGATCAGGATAAAACCGGCTTCAAAGCCGACGGCGTGCAGCGCACGCACTTTCAGGTTACGCACCACCCGGCTGACCGGCCACAGGCGGTCGAACACCGTGTTGTAAACCATGTTCCACAGCATCGCGACGGTGGAGAGCATCACCGCCAACGCACCGACCTGCACCATTGAGCGGTTCAGCAGCCACGCGCCCAGCGGGGCGCAAACCATCACGGCGATGGCCTCGAAACCGACGGCGTGGACGATACGTTCAATGAGAGACTTGTTTTGCAGTTGCATACATCACCTTTTTTCAACAGTTGTTGCGAAAGCCAGGTGATTATCATCGCTTTTTCGGGTAGGTTAAAAATAGATTCCATCGATAAAGCAGATAGGTTATGCACTATTCTCCGGAAGCGCTGCATGCGTTTGTCGAAGCCGCCGCCCTCGGCTCGTTTTCCGCCGCCGCGCGCAAGCTGCGCAAAAGCCAATCCACCGTCAGCACTGCCATCGCCAATCTGGAGGCCGATCTGGCGCTGACGCTGTTCGATCGCAGCGCGCGCCAGCCGGTGCTCACCGCCGCCGGCCGCAAGGTACTGGGGCATGTGCAGGCGATCCTCGCGGCCAGCGAACGGCTCGACGCCCTGAGCATTCAGCTGGCGGGCGAGGTTGAACCGCGCCTGAGCATGGTGTTTTCCGATACCTACCAGCCCAAGCATCACGATCGGTTGATGCAGCTGTTCGAACAGCGCTACCCGGAGATTGAGCTGGAATGGATGATCGCCGAAGAAGGCGACGTTATCGATCTGCTGCAAAGCGGCCGCGCGCACTTGGGCATGGTGGAAGTGCAAAAAAGTTATCCGCCGGATATCGCCTTCTCCCGGCTGCCTGAACAGACCGAAATGGGGCTGTTCGTCGCCCATCAGCACCCGCTGGCCCAGGTCGCCGCGCCAACGCCGGAGCAGCTGTCCAGCATCCGCCAGCTGATCCTGAATACCTACACCGGCGCCGAAGCGGCCAGACAGGGTGGCCTGGTCTGGTCGGCGCCCAGCTATCTGCTGTTGCTGGAGATGGCGGAACAGGGGTTCGGTTGGGCGGTACTGCCACACTGGCTGGTGCAACAATACGGCCACGGCAAACTCACCCAGCTGCGGCCGCGCGGCTGGCCAAAACTGATTTCGGTGGATGCGGTCTGGTCCAAACTGACCCCGCCGGGCCCGGCGGGGTTCTGGATGCTGGATCGCCTGCTGGGCGATACCCTGCCTTAAGCGGCGGCGTTGCGTGCCTGAATGGCGCGTGAGACGGTATCGAGCAGTTCCGGCATGTCCATCTTCGGCAGCATCACTTCGATGAAGGCCAGCCGATCGTCGTCCGCTACCTCGCGCAGCGCCTGGCGCAATCCGTCCGGATCGCTGACCCGCAACGCCTTCACCGGCCGCTCGCCGGCCAGCGCCGGCGGCAACTGCGTCCAGTTCCAGCGCGCGATGTCGTTGTAACGTTGCTCCGGCCCGTGGATCGCACGCTCGATCGTGTAACCCTGATTATTCAGCACGAAGATCACCGGCTTAAGCCCGTCGCGCAGCATCGATCCCAGTTCCTGTACGGTCAGCTGCGCAGCGCCGTCGCCGATCAGCAATATTGCCCGCCGCTGCGGTTCAGCGGTCTGTACGCCGAACGTCGCCGGCAGGGTATAGCCGATCGATCCCCAGAGCGCCTGCACGATCAGGCGGCAGCCACGCGGCAACGTCAACGCCGCCGCGCCGAAACAGGCAGTGCCCTGATCGGCCAGCACGATATCCCCGGGCCGCAGGAAATCCTGTATCTGCCGCCAGAAGGCGTGCTGATCCAGCCCTTCCCCATCGGTTTCCGGCAGCGTCGGGCGGACGATCGGCGGCAACGGCCAGCGTGACGCCAGCGACAGGCTCAGGCGGTGCAGCGCCTGCACCGCCTCGCGCATCGGAATGCGGCTAAAGCGCTGCCGCCCGACCCAGGCTTCGAACGGTTGAATGTCGATGCATTTTTCCACCGGCAAATGATGCGTGAAACCGGCGGTAATGGTGTCGGTCAAACGCACGCCGACGTTGATCACCACATCGGCGTTTTCGATAAGCTGTTTCACCGCCGGATCGCTGGCGCCGCCGCAGTAGGTCCCGACAAACCCGGCTCGGTTCTCATCCAGCACGCCTTTGCCGAGCAGCAGCGTAGCGTGCGGAATGTCGACCGCCTGCAGCCACTCGTCCAGCGCCGCTTCGGCGCCGAAGCGATCGGCCAGGAAGTCCGCCAGCAGCGATACCCGCCGCGCCGGCAGCAGCTTTTCGCGCGCTGCGGCGATAAATGCCTGCAATGCGCTGCGCGACAGTTTGGCCTGACGCAGCATCAGCGGCGCCGGTTTGGCCGACAGCGGCGCTTGTGCGACGTCGCTGGGCAACATCAGGTAAACTGGGCGATGTTCCAGCAAGGCGACGCCGATCAGGCGGTCTATCTCCACGGCGGCGTTGTCGGCGGTCAGGTCGGCCTGCGCGACGGTCACCTCTTTGGCTATCCGCGCGAAGTGGGTAAAGTCGCCATCCCCCAGCGAATGGTGCAGCAAATCACCGGCGCGCTGGGCGCGCTGCGCCGGCGTGCCGACCACGTGGATCACCGGCAGGTATTCGGCGTAGCTGCCGGCCACCCCATTCAACGCGCTCAGCTCCCCCACGCCAAAGGTGGTGAGCAGCGCCGCCGCCGGTTTGCAGCGAGCGTAGCCGTCGGCGGCATAGGCGGCGTTCAGCTCGTTGGCGCAGCCTACCCAGGTGATTTGCGGATGAGCGAGAACGTGATCGAGGAATTGCAGGTTGTAATCCCCCGGCACGCCGAAGAAATGACGGATGCCGATTTGGGCCAGACGATCGAGCAGATAATCGGCCACCGTATAGGTCTGAGTCATGATCATCACCTGTCTGCAGCTGGAGCGATTATCTTAAGTATCGAAGATGCCGTTCAAATTTCGAACAAACGCGCCTGCCTCGATCGGCAACCTGGCGTTACATGCCGGCGCTGTGATCGCTCCCCCGGCAGCGCGGTGTGAAAGCGTATACACTCAAAGCACTTCACCTCCCGCCGACAAGGATAACTATGTCCTACCAAGCCTCCCCTACGCGTTATCAAGATATGGAATACCGGCGCTGCGGCCGCAGCGGGCTGAAGCTGCCCGCCGTCTCGCTCGGGCTGTGGCACAACTTCGGCGACGCCACGCTGTATGACAACGCCCGCGGCCTGATCCGCTGCGCCTTCGATCGCGGCATTACCCATTTCGATTTGGCCAACAACTACGGCCCGCCGCCCGGCGCCGCCGAGGAGAACTTTGGCCGCATACTCAACGCCGATCTGCGGGCCTGGCGCGACGAGCTGATCGTCTCGTCCAAAGCCGGTTACACCATGTGGCCCGGCCCCTACGGCGATTGGGGCTCGAAAAAGTACCTGGTCGCCAGCCTCGATCAGAGCCTGAAGCGCATGGGGCTGGAGTATGTGGATATCTTTTATCACCACCGGCCGGATCCGGACACGCCGCTGGAAGAAACCATGGCGGCGCTGGATCTGCTGGTGCGCCAGGGCAAAGCGCTGTATGTCGGCCTGTCTAACTACCCGGCCGAACGCGCGCGGCAGGCGTTCGACATTCTGCAGCGGCTCGGCACGCCGTGCGTGATCCACCAGCCGAAGTATTCGATGTTGGAACGCACGCCGGAAGCGGGATTGCTGGATACATTGGCAGAGCATGGCGTCGGGTCGATCGCCTTCTCGCCGCTGGCGGGCGGCCTGCTGACCGACCGCTACCTGCACGGCATCCCGCAAGATTCCCGCGCCGCCAGCGGCAGCCGCTTCCTGCAGCCGGAGCAACTGACCGCCGAACGGCTGGACAAAGTGCGCCGCCTCGATGCGCTGGCGCGGCAACGCGGGCAAAAGCTGTCGCAAATGGCGCTGGCCTGGGTGCTGCGCGGCGATCGCGTCACCTCGGTGCTGATCGGCGCCAGCAAGAATGCGCAGATAGAAGACGCGGTAGGCATGCTGGCCAATCGTCATTTCAGTGAAGAAGAGCTCGTGCAGATCGAACAAATCCTACTGTAATCGCTTACAAATACCGCCGCTCCACCGAGCGGCGATCCCCCAGAAAAATCTCAAATCTCGGCCTGCGGCGCCGTTTTCAGAGTGGCTCTCAGATTCAACCCTATGCGCCGGCGCTATGATGCCGATATTGCAGCAAAAATAACGATAAGGCCGCTTTTTAAACTGATGAACGCGCTTCATAAAGTGATTAACGGCCAGGCCGCGCAAGCGGAAAGGAGAAGTCATGTTTAAACCTCTGCTCTTGGCTGCCATCTTGGCGGCGACGGTGTTGCCCGCCATACAGCAGGCTCACGCCGAAGGGCTCAGCATCGATCTGATGCCGGGCGTTTCATTGCGCATCGGCGATCAGGACAATCGCGGCCGTTACTGGGACGGTTACGACTGGCGCGATCGTGACTGGTGGCAAGGCCATCAGGGCCGCTATCTCGGCGACCGCAGCCCGCGTGGCTATTACTGGGACGGCTATCGCTGGCGCGATCGCGACTATTGGCGCAAATACTACTACTCTCGCGATGGCCGTTATTACAAATGCGACCGCCGTTGCGACAAGCATTACTGGAAGAAAGAGAAAAAGCACCACCACGATCACGATCGCGATCGCTGGCGCCGCCACGGCGATGACGACCGCGATTAACGACGACGGGCCGGCACCATGCCGGCCCGCGCTTTTTTTGCCTACAGCACGCTGCCGATCAGCAGATAGCCGTTCAATCCCACCACCACCAGCACGATCAGCTTACCCAGGTTTTGCACCACTGGGCCGTTGACCATCTCCCCCATCAGCGCCCGATTGCCGGTGAAAGCCAGCAGCGGCACCAGCGCCAGCGCAATGCCGAAGCTGAGCAGCACCTGGCTCAGCACCAGAATGCGCGTCGCGTCCATCCCCAGCATGATGACGATAAACGACGGCAGCATGGTCACCGCGCGCCGCAGCCACAGCGGGATATGGAAATGCACGAACCCTTGCATCACCACCTGCCCCGCCAGCGTGCCCACCACGGTAGAGGAGAGGCCGGCGGCCACCAGACTCAGGCCGAACACGGTAGCAGCGGCTTGCCCGAGCAGCGGTTGCAGCGTCAGGTAAGCCACATCGAGATCGGCGATGCCGCTGTGGCCGCTGAAATGAAACGCGGCGGCGGCGGTGGCCATCATCGCCAGGTTAACGAAACCGGCAATGGTCATGGCCACGGCGACATCGACTTTGGTGGCGGCATAGCGCTCCGCCTTGTCGTGCTCGCCGCCGATTTGGGTGAGCGACGAATGCAGGTAGATCACATGCGGCATGATGGTGGCGCCCAATACCCCGGCGGCCAGAAATACCGCATCGCCGTTAGGCAGATCGGGCAGCGCCATGCCCTTCAGCAGCGGCGTGAGCTGCGGCTGGGAGAACGCCAGCTCGACGATATAAGCGGCGGCGACGAACAGCAGCAGGCCGCCAATCACCAGCTCCAGCGGCTTTTGCCCGCGCTTTTGCAGCATCAAGATTAAAAAGGTGGCGATGCCGGTCAGCACTGCGCCCTGCAACAGGGAAACGCCGAGCAGCAGCTTGAAGCCGATCGCCGCGCCGATAAACTCGGCCAGATCGGTCGCCATGGCGATGATCTCCGCCTGCACCCAATAGGCCCACACCGCCGGCCGCGGAAAGCGATCGCGAATATGCTCGGCCAGGTTTTTCCCGGTGGCGATGCCCAGCTTGGCGGACAACAGCTGGATCAGCATCGCCATCACGTTGGCCCAAACCACCACCCACAGCAGGCTGTAGCCGAACGAGGCGCCGGCCTGGATGTTGGTGGCGAAGTTACCGGGATCGATATAACCGATAGCGGCGATGAAGGCGGGCCCCATCAGCGAGAGTTTGATTTTTCTGGCGGAGCGCCCGGAGGTGGTTTCAACCACGCGACTGTTCAGCATATGTTGAACCCTTACTGAAATTACGTTTATCTCCACTCTATATAAATGATAATAATTATCAAGCGCATTTAGAGCGGTAAAACTTATCTCTGTAATAGCCAACATTAACGGTTTTATCGAAGGGTTCAGCGCGGAGCTTGCCGATTTCCGTGCTTTTCTGATGGGATTTGGGCTGCAATACCCCTGAAAGACAGGTTAGCACAAGAATACGAATTTCCTATTGCTGCTTTAACATCTTGATTTTTTATGCTTTTGCGCAACACTTTAGGAGAACTCCCACTATGATTTTCCATATTTGCAATAGAAGTCTCGTTTTTAAACGTAGCGTTACATAAAATGACAGCCGAAATTCAGCCTGCCTCAAATTTGGAGCAAACATGTCCCATATTGCGCACTTTGCGTTGGCGATAGTGGTGGTGGCGATCCTGGCCCTGTTGGTGTGCCGCGATCGTAAAAGCATCCGCATTCGCTATGTTATTCAACTACTGGTTATCGAAGTACTGCTGGCCTACTTTTTCCTGCATTCGGAAGCGGGTTTGGGCTTCGTAAAAGGATTTGCCGCGCTGTTTGACAAACTGCTCGGATTTGCGGGACAAGGGACTGATTTCGTATTCGGCGGCATGGGCGACAAAGGCCTGGCGTTCTTCTTCCTGAAGGTGCTGTGCCCGATCGTCTTCATTTCGGCGCTGATCGGTATTCTGCAGTACATCAAGGTGCTGCCGTTCATCATCCGTATTATCGGTACCGTGCTGTCGAAAGTGAACGGCATGGGCAAGCTGGAGTCGTTCAACGCCGTCAGCTCGCTGATCCTGGGCCAATCCGAAAACTTCATCGCCTACAAGGATATCCTGGGCAAGATGTCGGAAAAGCGCATGTACACCATGGCGGCGACCGCGATGTCTACGGTGTCCATGTCCATCGTCGGCGCCTACATGACCATGCTGGACGCCAAGTTCGTGGTGGCGGCGCTGGTATTGAACATGTTCAGCACCTTTATCGTGCTGTCGCTGGTCAACCCGTACGACACCAATAAAGAAGAAGAGCTGCACCTCGGCAACCTGCACGAAGGCCAGAGCTTCTTCGAAATGCTGGGTGAATATATCCTGGCCGGCTTCAAAGTAGCGATTATCGTTGCCGCGATGCTGATCGGCTTCATCGCCCTGATCGCCGCGCTCAACGGTGTGTTCAGCGCCATCTTCGGCCTGAGCTTCCAGGAAATCCTCGGCTACTTCTTCTACCCGTTCGCCTGGATCATGGGGATTCCTAAACACGAAGCCCTGCAGGTTGGCAGCATCATGGCCACCAAGCTGGTTTCCAACGAGTTCGTGGCAATGATGGAGCTGCAGAAAGTGTCTGCCGAACTGTCGCCGCGCAGCCTGGGGATCCTGTCGGTGTTCCTGGTGTCCTTCGCCAACTTCTCCTCCATCGGCATCGTGGCCGGTGCGATCAAGGGCCTGAACGAACACCAGGGCAACGTGGTATCGCGCTTTGGCCTGAAGCTGGTGTACGGCTCTACGCTGGTCAGCATCCTGTCCGCTTCCATCGCGGGTCTGGTACTGGGCTAAGCCTCGAACCGACTGCGATAACAAGGCGCCTGCGGGCGCCTTTTCTATGCCTGTATCCTGGCCGTCTGCACTGGCGCATGCTGACAGAAAATAAGCATTCGTCGCTCGGCTAAACTTCCCCCAATAATAATGCTTCTGCATAAAATGGAATGGCTATGGCAACAATCTGCGTAGTCAGAACAGGTCGATTTTTGTCCTTACAACAGAACGCTTTTGATACGCCATACGGTGTTGCATTTAGCTGTGCGCACGCCATAAAACAAACAATCAGTTGATAATCAGCGTTAATAGCGTAGTGATCTCCTCCGCAACAGCAGGTGAGGCATTGTAGTAGGAGTCCACACTTTCAACGACGACTATCTTTTTATTGTCATCACTGACTGTCCAGCATGGAATCACTGACCTGGCATCTTCAGAAGAGACGCCACATGAGCTAATTGAAAATATCGAACTGGACATTATGTCAATTTTACTTCTTGATAAATAAGCATCAATGTTTAAATTCCGCACCAATACCTCTGCCGATTGGGGGAAGTGAACATCCATGCCAACCCTGATAACACGTCCATCGACAGAGGGTACGAGCGATATATTAAACTCATTTTCAGAAATCCATATGGGCTGTGTTAAATGACCGATGGTGTCTGACAGATAAAAGTCTTTAAAAATCGTTTTAGCCTCGACATCTACGGTCTCGAAAGAATTCATCTCATTGATTTTAAAATCATTTGTAAACTTAACCACGATATCATACAGATGTTTCTTTTCGTCAACAAAAATCACACCGCCTTCAATGCTACCTAATCCACCAATATTTTTATTTCTGAAAACATTCACACTCGTGAAAAATGCCAATTCATCACTAAAATATGAAAATATTTCAGCAACGTTAAGTAAAATAGAATCATAACTCACGAAGACAAATTTATTCTTACAATCAAGGAAAGGTGGCAATACAATTGATTCATCATCACCACAGTTTTTCACTTCATAGGGTAAATTATACAGCTCATACAATTTTATCAGTTGGTTGAGTTCCGCACGCTCAACCACGCGTACCATTCTTTCTTTTCGGCCAAACTCACCGCTAGAGGCCAGAATAAATTTTTCCCATATCCATTGAGACTGGGCCGCAAATCGACTCAGGCGCAGATTATCTTCATGAACGCTTCGCCATAGACAATGGCTACCCAAAGAGGTCTTGAACTCATCGTAATCCATCTCATCGAGAAAAAAATCAACGGAGATCCCTTTCCTCGCACAGGCTAAGGCCGTCATCACCGCCGTTACCCCGCCACCACCAACAATTGCGATATTTTTATTTTTTTTCATGGATAACCTCATCCAACGATGGTGAAACAATGACAATAGTTTCATCAAGAAAACAATATCAATGTCAACACATACCCATCACCAACATTAATTAGCACATTAACAATCACAAGATTAATCAGAGGATCAAACTATTAGGATTGCTTAAATTCAGGATACACACTCAAACCAATAGCATAAAAAACTATAAATATAGAATTTAACTCTGAAAATAGCGCTTTTTATGATCTTTACCACTGAATAAATTTTTTTCATATAGACTAAATTTCGTTAACAAATAGCGGCCGGAGAAAAATCATCTGACAGCATTAAAAACCAGTAAAAGTGATAATTGCAGATTTCAAATTCAAACTAACACACATTTTCAAGCATCAATCACCTGAAAAAGGGAGTTTTATCGCGTATTCAAGAAGCATAGGGATTGATTTAAAAAACTATGATTTACATACAGTTATAAAAGGATAGAGAATATGAAATTACGCACCCAGATAACCATGCTGTTAGCAGGAGCCTCTCTAGTCATATCATCTGCATCATACGCCGCAGACGGTACTATAAACTTTACCGGCACGGTGACCGACCAAACCTGCACGGTTGAGGCGGGCAGTGCCAACCAGACAATCCCAATGGGCAATGTCAGCGCCAAAGCGTTTAGAAGCATTGGCGATACAGCGCTACCGACAAAATTCAATATCGCCTTAGTCAGTTGTCCGGACACGGTCAAAAAAGCGTCTATCAAGTTCGATGGTATTTACGCAGATGGCAACACAACTCTGCTGTCGCTCAATAAAGAAACTAACGCCGCTACAGGCATCGGCGTTGCGCTCTATGAGGCCGATGGCACAACGCAAATACCAGTGGCGTCATTCTCTAATGCGCAAAGCGTGCAAAAAGACATCAGGAACGTCTTTACTTATGTCGCAAAATATATGTCTACATCCGGCACGGTTACCGTCGGCCCGGCAAATGCCACGACACAATTCAGCATCTCATATAATTAATAAAGCCCTCTTATCTGGCCGGTAACAACGCCGGCCAGATAATTAAAACACCCACGGGAATAACGATGATTAAAAAAAGAATCTTTTACTTTCTGCTATTATTTTCTTTTAATACTGTCGCCAGCGTAACCTTGGGAGGAACGCGAGTTATTTATGAGGAAAATAAGAAAGAATCGAATATTTCAGTAAGCAATCAAGACAGCAGCTCACCGGTACTCATCCAAACCTGGGCAGAAAATTTCCGTCCCGAGGATAGCAGTGAAGTCCCATTCATTGTTACCCCGCCATTGTTCAGGTTGGAACCGGAACAGGATAATATTATTAGAATCATCCATGCCGGCAAGCTTTTGCCACAGCATGAAGAAACTGTATATTGGCTTAGCGTAAGATCGATACCATCAACGAAAAGAAACAAGGAAAATAAACTACTCATCACCGTACAAAACAGAATAAAAATAATCTACCGGCCCAGCGCCCTGTCAAAAAAAGAGGCAAGTGACGCATACAAAAAAATCAAATTCTCACGAGAAAAAAACATGTTGACTGTGAGTAATCCAACGCCGTTTTATGTCTCATTTTATTCTCTCGTTGTTGGCGGAAAAGAGCTTAAGGAAGCCGACATGGTCGCACCAAAAAGTAAAAAACAATGGGCCATACCAAACGGAATACGCAGCTCTGAAATAAAATGGCAAGCCATTAACGACTATGGAGGCGTAACCCAGGAAATAAAAGCATCGTTATAACAACATGTAAAGGGATGCAAAGATGATTATGCCAAGTATCGCCAACAACAAAAAGTCGGTGCTATTTTTCTGTTTTTTATCCTCACCGGTTGCACTGGCAGAGGACTACTTTGAGCCTTCTGCATTAAACAGAAATTATCAGAAAGTTGCTGACTTATCCCATTTCAACAATCCGAGCGATCAATTGCCTGGTGAGTATTGGGTGGATATCTATTTGAACAACGCTTTTTTTGTTAATCAAAAAGTGGAGTTTTTCCGCGTTGCCGGTGCTTTGCAACCTCGCATCCATCGAAACGATCTTGAAAATTTCGGCATCCAACTTGACACATTGAAAGTAACGACGAGCGAAAACAGCATAGCCGCTCACCCTATCAATGAGATGATTCCGGGTAGCTACGCAAAGTTTGACTTCAATCGCCAAAGATTAGACTTAAACATTCCTCAGGCTTATCTTAAAAACCAGCCGCGGGATTGGCTAAACCCGACGCTTTGGGATGATGGCATAAACGCCTTCCTGATGGATTACAGCTTCAGCGGCACCGAGTCTTGGCAACATGGGAATGCGAAAACGGGTGACAATCAATATTTGAACCTGCGCAGCGGTGCAAACTTCGGTGCCTGGCGATTGAGAAACTACTCCACCTACTCAAGCCAAAACAGCACCAAATGGAAAAGCATCAATTCCTATGCTGAGCGAGGGTTTAGAGACAGCAAAAGCACTTTGACCGTGGGTGATAGTTCAACCTCTGGCGACGTCTTTGACAGCTTTCAATTTCGCGGCCTGAAACTCGCGAGCGACCCCTCAATGATCCCTGACAGCCAACGGGGCTTCGCCCCCACGGTGCGAGGCGTCGCGCAAAGCAATGCCGAAGTCATTGTGAAGCAAAATGGCTACATCATTTATCAAACTCATGTTCCCGCAGGAAGTTTTGAAATAACAGATATTTACCCCACCACTTCCAGCGGTGGGCTGCAAGTAATCATCAAGGAGGCAGATGGTTCAGAACGCAGTTTCTTTCAACCCTTTTCCGCAGTGCCCATCATGCTGCGAGAAGGCATGAAAAAAAATGAATTAACGCTAGGCGAGTACCGCACTGCGCAACACGATAAATCTAAATATAAATTTCTTCAGCAGTCATTAATTTATGGTCTTAGAGACGATAAAACGCTCTATGGGGGCGCAATCATCTCAGAAAAACACCAGGGAATCTCTTCCGGCATCGGCAGCAGCTTGAAAAAGCTCGGATCATTTTCAGCCGATGTCACCCATACTAAAAGCCGGCTCATTACGGGCACTGCCCGTTCGGGGCAACAATATCGGCTCCAGTACGCAAAAAACCTTGAAACCACGGGCACGAACTTCACGCTTGCAGGATATCGATACTCGACATCGGGTTATTTAAACTTTTCTGAATTTAGCGAGATGAATACCAACCTTGAGAAAAAGTGGCTTGCGCGTGACATAAAAAGAAGCAAGCTGGTACTCAATATTAACCAACCCATTCGCGATTTCGGTAGTTTCTACCTCAACGGTTATCAACAGAACTACTGGCATAACAGCAGCGTTGAGAAGAATTTTCTGCTTGGGTTTTCAAGCAGTCAGCGTGGCATTAGCTACAATCTTGCTTTGAGTTACAATAGCGGCCCTTATACGGATAAACCCGACAAAATTGCCACACTTAACGTTCAGATCCCGCTGAACAAATGGCAATCGAACAGCTGGGCTAACTATACCGCCAGCAAGAACAGCAAGGGCAAGTTCAATCAGCAATTGGGTCTAAGCGGAACGGCTCTTGAAAATAATCAGCTCAGTTATAACGTCTCGGCCTCACAAAGCAGCACCAGATCCGGCCCCTCCGGCAACGGCTCCGCTTACTATCGCGGCGGGTATGGTGAAGTCGGGGCCGGATACAGCTTTGATCAAAATATTCAGCGGGTTAATTACAGCCTACGCGGCGGCGCCATCGTCCATGGCAACGGCATTACATTATCGCAATCGCTGGGTGATACCGTTGCTTTAGTTAAAGTACCCAATGCCCATAATATTGAAGTGATTAACAGTGTCGGCGTCAAAACTGACTCTCGTGGCTATGCGGTAGTACCTTACATCAGCAGTTATCATAAGAATCGGATTGCCTTAAATCCGCAAAGCTTTGGCGATGACGTTGAAATAGCAAAGAACAGCAAGATTGTCATCCCGACCAAAGGCGCTGTTGTAGCTGCCCACTTTAAATCTAACATCGGCAATAGAATCATCTTAAAGCTGCAACACAATACCGACGCAATCCCATTCGGCGCCGTCGCTACGCTGCAGGGAGAAAACGAAACGACGGGGATCGTAGGAAATGATAATAGCGTTTATATGAGCGGCATGCCTGACTCAGGAACGGTGTTGGTTCATTGGGAGGGGAAGCAACGCTGCCAAGGCAGTTATGCTATTACAGCTAAAGAGTCTGAATCAAAAATAAAAATGCTCAATATGATATGTAAATAGCATTGAATTATCGATAAAAGCACATTGCGTTACATGCAGGATAAAATCGCAGAGTTTTCCGGCCAATACCGCCATATAACATGGTAAAAATAACGCTATGCACAGTACGAGCAATATCTAATAGGAAAAGTGAATATGCCAACGCTATTTAAAACAACAGCTATAGCCAGGATCGCTGGCATCCTGGCCTTATTATTTTCCTTTTCAGCCCAAAGTGAAGGCGATTGCTATGCGATATGGCATCATCCGCTAAAAATCGAGCAATCCGGCATTACCGTCCCGGCAGACGCTAAAGTCGGCGATCTTATCGGTCGTGGGGAATCTTACTTTTCCGTCAGGCTGTTGGCTAATGCCATACAGTTCTCCTTTGGCGAACCCGGCGATCTGGTGTTGCAAGCCTATACCCACTTGAGTGCGACAGCATTACAATACCACGGTATTCCCGTCTATCAGACTGGTTGGCAGGGGGTCGGCATTGCCATGTCGCTCAATGACCAACCGGGGCTTTGGGATATTTATGCGCCGCGTAATACACCCGTGAACTATGTTCTTGGCGGAAACTTCAAATATTATCTGGTCAAGACCGGCGACATACAATCTGGTGCCATGTCTGCATTTTCCCCTTTCTCCTTTAACTATACCTGCTTGAGAGCAACCAACGCCAGACGGCTGGGTGAGACCTATTTTCCTGCCGTCAATATCGCAGTGGAAGGTTGCCGCCTCAGCACGCCGTCGAAACAGGTTTTTCTGGGAAAAATCAACCGGCGGACGCTCTCTGGTATAGGGGCCACGGCGGGAAATACCCCTTTTAACATCGCGATGGAGTGCAATGTCAACACTAAAGTCGATCTGGAGATACGCGGTGACATGGTTAATGGCAATCGTCAGGTATTGGCCGTTATCCCATCAAAAGAGGCGGCCACCGGCGTTGGTCTGCAGATACTGCGTAACGGCATTCCCTTTGAGTTGGGGACGAAAACCGGCATGCTAAACCAGACGTTGATAGGTATAAACGAAATCCCGCTCAGCGTGCAATATTATCAAACGGAAGAAAAAGTTACGCCGGGAGAAGTCAATGCCGTGGCGCAGTTCACCGTATCCTATCGCTAGTTTTGGTGAGCTGGCGGCATAACTCCGAGCTATCGAAAAGCCAGAGTCATTTTTCCAAGCGTCAGGCAAGCATTAGACGCACGCATAAAGCAAAAAGCCGACCCTAAGGTCGGCTTTTTAAATGGTGGTGGAGCTAGACGGGATCGAACCGTCGACCTCTTGCATGCCATGCAAGCGCTCTCCCAGCTGAGCTATAGCCCCACAAAAGTGGTACGCTTTGACCGGCGTTACGGTATTCCCCAACCTCTCTGAGAATAAGGTTGGTGGAGCTAGACGGGATCGAACCGTCGACCTCTTGCATGCCATGCAAGCGCTCTCCCAGCTGAGCTATAGCCCCGTTCCACAATCACTTTGTGCTGTGAACGGGGCGCATAATATGAAACCCACTCAAAGCTGTCAACGGCTAAATTGAATTCCTGAATCAAGCGTTGAAAAAGCCGCCAAATCAGCATGTTTGGCACCAAAAAATCATCACTTTGCGCAGAGTTCATCCATTTTGCGCGCTACATCTCAAAATGGCAAAAAACCCTGCATATCACGTTGATTTTTAATTAACGGAATGTTAGCGAAATGCGCTTGAGTCGGACTCCCGAGCGGCATAGACTGCCCGCGCCATAAACTTCATTACTATAAACCGAGTCCGTCATGTCTTTGCATTCACCAAAAGAAATCGCCGCCCTCGCCGTTCAGGCCGGGGTAAACAAAAGCCGCGCCCCTCTCGCTAATCTGTTGATTCTGGGCTTTCTCGCCGGCGCCTTTATCGCCACCGGCTTTCTGCTGGATATTCACGTCATCGGCACCCTGCCGGCCGAATGGGGCTCTTTCGGCGCCCTGTTGGGTGCCGCGGTCTTTCCTATCGGTTTGATCCTGACCATTCTGGCCGGCGGCGAACTGCTGACCGGCAACATGATGACCTTGCCGATGGCCTGGTTTGCCCGCGAAATCCCCGCCATCGCCGTGCTGCGTAACTGGTTTTGGATCACTCTGGCCAACCTCGCCGGCAGCGTAGCCGTCGCCTACTTCTTCGGCCATTTGCTGGGCCTGACCGAAGGCGCGTTCTTGCATAAGACGCTGGCGATCGCACAGGCCAAAGTGGATGCGGACTTCCTGCACGCCTTTATTTCCGGCGTCGGCTGCAACTGGCTGGTGTGCCTGGCGGTATGGTTAGCCTTCGCCAGCAAGGATGTGCCGGGCAAAGTGATCGGCATGTGGTTCCCGGTCATGGCTTTTGTCGCCATCGGCTTCCAGCACGTGGTGGCGAATATGTTCATCATCCCGGCGGCCATCTTTGCCGGCGGCATGGGCTGGGAGCAGTATCTGCCCAATTTCATCGCGGTATTTCTCGGCAACGCGCTGGGGGGCGCCGGCTTTGTCGGGCTGATGTATTTCCTCGCCTACCGCCCGGGGCTGCCGGCTAGCGAGCAAGCCTGACGTACCGCCATGAAAAAAGCCCCGGGATCGCTCCACGGGGCTTTTTCTTTATGGCGTATAAGCGAATCAGGCTTGCGCTTCGCGCTCTGCGATGTAAGCCAGCGCCATGTCGATGCGCTGCAGCGAACGCTTCTGGCCGATCGCATGCACGGTCACGTCCATGCCCGGCGACTGGCCGGCGCCGGTCACCGCAACGCGCAGCGGCATGCCGACTTTACCCATGCCAACACCCAGCTCATCCGCCGTGCCCTGAATGGCGTCGTGCACATTTTCCGGCGTCCAGACGGTGATGGCGGCCAGCTTGGCGCGCACTGTTTCCAACGGCTGACGCGCCACCGGGCGCAGGTGCTTCTTGGCAGCGTCTGCGTCGAACTCGCTGAAGTCTTCGTAGAAGTAACGGCAAGACTCCGCCATCTCTTTCAGCGTCTTGCAACGCTCGCCCAGCAGCTTGACGAGGTCTTTCAGTTCCGGGCCATTGCGGGTTTCAAGGCCCAGTTGCTCAACGTGCCATGCCAGATGCACCGCCACTTCTTCCGCCGGCATATGGTTGATGTAGTGGTGGTTCAGCCACTGCAGCTTCTCGGTGTTGAACGCGCTGGCGGATTTGTTGATCGCTTCCAGCGTGAAGAACTCTTTCATCTCATCGATGGAGAAGATCTCCTGATCGCCGTGGGACCAGCCCAGGCGCACCAGGTAGTTCAACAGCGCCTGCGGCAGATAGCCGTCGTCGCGGTACTGCATGACGCCCACGGCGCCGTGACGCTTGGACAGTTTTTTACCGTCGTCGCCGAGGATCATCGACACGTGCGCGTATTCCGGCACCGGCGCGCCCAGCGCTTTGAGAATGTTGATCTGGCGCGGGGTGTTGTTGATGTGGTCTTCGCCGCGGATCACATGGGTGATTTCCATGTCCCAGTCATCGACGACGACGCAGAAGTTATAGGTTGGCGAACCGTCGGTGCGGCGGATGATCAGATCGTCCAGCTCCTGGTTGCTGAATTCGATCGGGCCGCGAATTTTGTCGTCGAAGATCACCGAGCCTTCCTGCGGGTTGCGGAAGCGCACCACGTGCGGCTCGTCGTCGGTGTGGCTGCACTGGCTGTCGCGGCAGTGGCCGTCGTAACGCGGCTTCTCGCCGTTTTCCATCTGCTTCTCGCGCAGCGCTTCCAGACGTTCCTTGGAGCAATAGCATTTATAGGCCGTGCCCTGCTCCAGCATCTCGTCGATGACCGCGTTGTAACGATCGAAACGCTTGGTCTGGAAATACGGGCCTTCATCCCAATCCAGGTTCAACCAGTTCATGCCATCCATAATTGCGTCGATCGCGTCCTGGGTGGAGCGTTCCAGATCGGTATCTTCGATACGCAGAACGAACTCACCGCCCGCATGGCGGCTGAACAACCAGGAGTAAAGTGCGGTACGCGCGCCGCCGACGTGAAGATAGCCGGTCGGGCTTGGTGCAAAACGGGTTTTGATTTTCATTGGGTTCACTGCCTTATTACGCAACGCGTGTCGGCGGTTGCCGACGATTGCTCGGAATTGAAAAAAGAGTGGACGACATTGTATCACCACGCGCTAATTCCTCAACGCCGACACGATATTGCACCGGTCGATTTCGCGCGTTTTGCGGCGAGTTTCGCATAGCGTTGCGCAAAGAATCGGCGCCGTTGGCGATAATTATCGCGCCCTGCCTAAATTTGCGGCGAACGATTGAAATCATTTTAAAAACCGTTGACTCACTTTGAACTATCCCTATAATGCGACTCCAACAAGACGGGGCGATTAGCTCAGTTGGTAGAGCATCTCCTTTACACGGAGGGGGTCGGCGGTTCGAGCCCGTCATC